>NZ_JAUYUW010000001.1:0-1842500 GCF_030644465.1 Acetobacter tropicalis
ATGACAATCGGAGTGGACGATGATGAAAGCGCCTTCTCACGCATGGATGACAGCAAGCCTGTTGAGGAGTCATGGCTTCGTATCTGCTCAAAGCTGAAAGGGGAGGTCGGTGAGGTTGAATACCGCACATGGCTGACCAAAATTGCACTCGGCCCGATTGACGGGGACGAGATCACTCTCCTTTTGCCTACCCGCTTCCTGCGCGATTGGGTGCGCAGTCAATATGGCGACCGCCTGAGCGAATTGTGGAATCAGGAAATCTCTTCCATACGCCGGGTAGAACTTCAGGTTGCCCGCCCCGGAGATCCGGTTGCGCCGCCTATCATGCTGGATGAACCTACCACACAAGCAGCACCGCCCCCGGCAACCGGAAGCATCTTTGAGGATACACCGCGCACCGCTCCTGAAGTGAAAAGTGATATTGTCGCCTCTCTGGATACGCGCTTCACATTTGATACATTTGTGGTCGGCAAACCAAACGAATTTGCTTATGCTTGCGCGCGTCGCGTGGCAGAAAAGCCGTCCAGTGTTGGGTTCAATCCTCTATTTTTGTATGGCGGTGTTGGTCTAGGCAAAACGCATCTGATGCACGCAATCGGGGCTGAACTGCTCCAGCGCGGGAATGTCTCTGTGGCCTATATGTCGGCAGAAAAGTTCATGTATCGGTTTATTGCCGCCATCCGCTCCCAGTCCACTATGGAGTTCAAGGAACAGCTTCGCTCTGTAGATGTGCTGATGATTGATGATCTCCAGTTCCTGATCGGCAAGGACAACACGCAGGAAGAATTCTTTCACACCTTCAATGCGTTGGTGGATGCAGGACGGCAGATAGTGGTGTCTGCGGACAAATCACCGTCTGACCTTTCTGGCCTTGAAGACCGACTACGAACCCGCCTCGGTTGCGGTATGGTGGCTGACATTCATGCCACAACCTTTGAACTGCGTATCTCCATTCTGGAAGCAAAGGCTGCCGCATCAGGCGTGGTTGTTCCTGCGAAAGTTCTGGAGTTTCTTGCCCACAAGATCACATCGAACGTGCGAGAACTGGAAGGCGCCCTTAACCGCCTGATTGCGCATGCCAACCTGTTTGGCAGACCTGTGACGCTGGAAGCCACCCAGGATGTGCTGCATGACATTCTCAAAGCGCATGATCGCCGTGTCACCATTGAAGAAATTCAGAAAAAAGTGGCGGAACACTGGAACATCCGCCTAACTGACATGTCATCCGCTCGCCGAGCCCGGGCCGTGGCGCGCCCACGGCAGGTTGCCATGTATCTGGCCAAACAACTGACCAGCCGTTCACTTCCGGAAATTGGGCGCAAGTTCGGCAACCGTGACCATACAACAGTCATGCATGCCGTTTCCCGCGTTGCCGAACTGATGGAACGGGATGCAGCATTTGCGGAAGATGTGGAGCTGCTACGGCGTATGCTGGAGAGCTGATTTTTTCAGTTTTTTCCGATGCTTGCTGCCGTATTTTCAGCCCGTAAGGATTGACTGATTTGAGGCGGCTGATAGGTTTTGGCGGAATGATTTTCAGGCTCCCATGAATTCCCGCCGGGAGCTGGCATGCAGGGAAGAGGCATAGATGAAGTTTTCGGCTGAGCGCACAACACTGCTCAAGGCTTTGGCGCACATCCAGAGTGTGGCGGAAAAGCGCAATACCATTCCCATCCTTGCCAATGTCCTTATTCATGCGGCAGATGGGCAACTGAGCCTGAAGGCCACGGATATGGAAATCGAGGTGGTGGAGGTTATTCCTGCCACCATTAAGCGGGAAGGGGCGACCACTGCTCCCGCGGCAGTTCTCTATGAAATTGTACGTAAATTACCAGACAACGTGCTGGTGGAACTGGATCAGGCCGATGGGGACACCCCATTGCAATTGCGGGCTGATCGCTACGCCACAAGACTAAACGTTCTGAGCGTGGATGATTTCCCTTCAATGGGGGCAGGTGATCTACCATGCCGCTTCAAACTGAATGCGGGCGTTCTCCGCTCCCTCATCGATAGAACACGCTTCGCCATTTCTACGGAAGAAACGCGTTACTATCTGAACGGTATCTTTTTCCATGCTGCTGATGCGGATGGTATTCCGCTGCTACGCGCCGTAGCAACAGACGGCCATCGTCTTGCTCGTGTGGAAACGGACCTGCCGGAAGGAGCTGCTGAAATGCCGGGCGTTATCATCCCGCGCAAAACAGTAGCGGAACTGCGCAAGCTGATTGATGAAGCCCCGGAAGAAATTGAAGTGGCCCTTTCTGAAACGCGCGTGCAGTTCACTGCCGGTTCCATCATGCTAACATCCAAGCTGATTGATGGCACGTTTCCGGAATATGACCGCGTTATCCCGCGTAACAACACCCGCATCCTTCGTGTTGGGAAGAAAGATTTCTCTGATGCCGTGGCACGCGTGGCGGCCATCAGCCAAGAACGCTCACGGCCTGTCAAGCTGACACTGGAACCCGGCCTTCTCACCCTTTCCGCCAGCAGCCCGGAGCAGGGAGTAGCCAAGGAAGAACTGGACGACAATCGAATTTCCTACGATGCAGAGGCTTTGGAAATTGGGTTTCAGGCCCGCTACCTGAACGATATCACCGATCAGGTCGAAAAAGAGGTGGAGTTTGCATTCTCGGATAGTGCTGCCCCTACCATTGTGCGTGATGTTGATAGCCCCTCGGCATTGTATGTGCTGATGCCGATGCGCGTCTGATCCTGCTCCTGAATGCGCGCCATTGCATGATCCTTTCAGAAAGGAAAAAGCTGCTTATGGCGCGCTCGCTCCCTGTTGGGAGTAGCCTCAAGTGTTTCCAGTGTTAGCCGGGTAATCTTTATGCCCCGGCTGCTCAAACTGACACTCACCCATTTCCGCAATTATACCCGGCTGATCTGGTCACCTGAACGTCCTCTCGTTGTCCTCACGGGGGAAAATGGGAGCGGTAAAACCAATCTACTGGAAGCTCTTTCTCTCCTCGCTCCTGGTCGCGGGCTCCGTCGGGCCTCCTTAACAGAACTTGCTCAAAGCGGCGAAACGGAATGGGGTGTATCAGCCCGTCTCCTCCAGAATGCGGAAACCCTTGATCTTGCGACAGGGGTGACTGCTGGCAACGCCACTTCCAAACGCACTTATCTGCTCAATGGACGCGTAGCCCGCACTCAGGGAATTATCGACGAAGCACTCTCTGCTGTGTGGATAACCCCTCAAATGGATCGGCTCTTCAGCGAAGGAGCTTCCGGACGCCGCCGTTTTCTGGATAGATTGGTGATGGGTGTCACCCCGGATCATACCCGCCAACTACTGGCGTATGACCGAGCCATGACACAACGAAACAAACTACTCCAAACCCGATATTCTGAACAAAGCTGGCTCTCTGGATTGGAAGCTTCCATGGCACGCCACGCCATAGCCATTGCAGCCGCACGGGCTGATCTAGTGCAGCATCTGAACCAGTTTTCCCAAACCAGCTTGGGAGAGTTTCCCGCCGCCACTCTCGTTCTGGACTGCGAACTGACAAAGCAGCTTGAACACCACCCGGCTTTGGGAGTGGAAGACTGGTTCAGAGAGCAATTATCCTCAACCCGAGAACAAGACCGTGAAAGAGGGCGCACAACTAGAGGTCCGCATCGTAGCGATTTTTCCCTGTCTGATTTCACAACGGGCCAACTGGCTGCAACAGCCAGCACCGGTCAACAGAAATCCATGCTGCTTGGCGTTGTGCTCGCTCATGCCCGGCTCGTCACAGACCACAGGGGGACGGCTCCTTTGCTTTTGTTGGATGAGCCTCTTGTGCATCTGGACCAGAAACGACGGGGCGCACTGATGGAAAATCTCCGGTCTTTTGACACCACCGCTATCCTGACCGGAACAGACACGGCTCCCTTTGCACCATTACAGGACACAGCACAGTTTATTTCTCTGAAAAGTGGTGATTTTCTGCCATAAAGAGAGAAATGCCGCCTTACAATCTGGCCTCAGTGGAATGGCCGGAGTATAAGGATTCAAACAGGTTTTATTCTTTCTTCGCCGGAGTACCCTTCGCTTATGACTGACCTTTCTCAGCCCACGCCATCTGCCGGTATGGAAGAAGAATATGATGCAGCCTCCATCTCTGTTCTGAAGGGTCTGGACGCCGTACGCAAACGGCCTGGTATGTATATCGGTGACACGGATGATGGCTCCGGCCTGCACCATATGGCGTTTGAAATTATCGATAACGCCGTTGATGAAGCACAGGCGGGCTACGCAACCGAATGCGTTGTCACCCTCAATGCGGATGGAAGCGTAACCGTGCGGGATAATGGGCGCGGCATTCCCACGGACATTCATTCAGAAGAAGGGATCAGTGCGGCCGAAGTCGTTCTGACCCGCCTTCATGCGGGCGGCAAGTTCAACCAGAACTCCTACAAGGTTTCAGGCGGACTCCACGGTGTGGGGGCGGCTGTTGTCAACGCGCTTTCAGAAAAGATGGAAGTGCGGATATGGCGTGGTGGGCTGGAGCACGTTATCCGTTTCCAGCACGGCGAGCGGGAAGGGCCTCTGGAAGTTGTCGGCCCCTCAGAGCATGAGCGGGGAACCCAAGTTACCTTCAAGCCAAGTAATCAGACTTTCCCCAAAACAGAATTTGATTTTGTTATTCTGGAACGGCGTCTGCGGGAGCTGGCTTTTCTTAACTCAGGCATGAAGATCGTTCTGCGTGATCAGAGGACTGAGGAAAAGAAAGAAGAAACCTTTTATTATGAAGGCGGGCTTGAAGCCTTTGTGGAATGGCTTGACCGCGCACGCACGCCTCTGGTCACGCCCCCCATCACTGGCAGCCTCGAAAATTCGGAAAACGGCATCAAGGTTGAATTTGCCCTCACATGGAACGACAGCTTCCATGAAACAATGCTGTGCTTCACCAACAACATTCCCCAGCGGGACGGAGGAGCACATCTGGCTGGTTTCCGGCAGGCATTGACCCGCATTGTTGGCAAATATGCTGAAAGCATTGCCAAGAAGGATGCTCACTCCCTTGTTGGGGAAGACATGCGCGAAGGACTGACGGCAGTTCTTTCTGTAAAAGTCCCTGACCCCAAATTTTCTTCCCAGACCAAGGACAAGCTCGTTTCCTCTGAAGTGCAGCCCGTTGTGCATGCCGCGGCTGCCGACATGATTGGTCACTGGTTTGAAACGCACCCCAAGGAAGCCAAAATTGTGGTTTCCAAAGTACTGGATGCCGCCTCCGCCCGTGAAGCCGCCCGCAAGGCACGCGAACTGACGCGCCGCAAAGGGGTGCTGGATATTTCCTCTCTTCCCGGCAAATTAGCGGACTGTCAGGAACGGTCTCCGGAAAAAGCTGAAATCTTCATAGTGGAGGGTGATTCTGCAGGGGGGACGGCTAAACAGGGCAGGGACCGGCGTTTTCAGGCGATCCTGCCTCTCAAGGGTAAAATTCTGAATGTTGAGCGGGCTCGTTTTGATCGGATGCTCGGCTCAGCTGAAATTGGCACCCTGATCACCGCACTGGGCACCGGTATCGGCCGAGGTGAGGCTGATCAGGGCGGTTTTTCCATTGAAAAGCTCCGCTATCATCGCATCGTCATCATGACAGACGCCGACGTGGATGGTTCTCACATCCGCACCCTTCTTCTGACTTTTTTCTTCCGTCAGATGCCGGAACTGATTGAGCGCGGCTATCTCTACATTGCACAGCCGCCGCTTTACCGCGCCAAACGAGGGAACGAGGAGCGCTATCTGAAAGATGATTCTGCTCTCGAACAGTATCTGCTCGATAAAGCCCTTAACAACGCACTCTTCGTTTATAGCGACGGACGCGAAGTGAAAGGTGAGCCTCTGGCCGCAGACCTGCCATTTATCCGACAGGCTACTCAGGCCATCACGCGTCTTGCCAATAAAACTCCTAATTGGATTATTGAGCAGGCAGCTCTGGCGGGCGCCCTCACGTCAGATCTTGCAACGCTTCAGAAGCGAGTTCCTGATTTACAGAAACGACTGGACGGAGCATCAGCAGAAACAGAACGGGGCTGGAAAGCCGTCGCCAGTGACGACGGGCTGGAACTGGCACGTAATGTTCGTGGCGTAGGTGAAGTGTACCGCATTGATCCAGCAGCACTAAGCAGTAACGATGCACGCTGGCTCACAAATCAGCTTGAACGGTTACAGAAAGACTTCGGCACAGGCGTTATTCTGCGTCATGAAACAACTGAAGCCTCTCTTGCTGGCCCGTCAGAACTTTACACTCGCCTCCTGACTCAAGGCCGCCGCGGCCTTGCCATTAACCGCTTCAAAGGGCTCGGTGAAATGAATGACGAGCAGCTTTGGGAAACTACGTTGGACCCTGCCATGCGTACACTTCTACAGGTCAAGATTGGCGATGTAGAAGAGGCTGGCCAAGTATTCACCACGCTTATGGGTGACGTAGTAGAACCACGTCGCGATTTTATTGTTGGCAATGCGCTAAAAGTCGCCAATCTGGACGTGTAAGACAGGTAAGCTAATCAACGGTGTAATAAAAAAGGAGGCTCACAAGCCTCCTTTTTTATTGGAATATTATGTATTTAAGGTCGCTATCTCATTGGAATGTAATGAGTTTCCTAAAATAGAATCAGGCTAGACTTTTAATAAATCCATCAATTTTTTTAAACTGTGCCAACAAATCTGGTAGTGATTTTATGGGCAACATATTAGGTCCGTCGCTGGGTGCCTGATCCGGGTCTTCGTGCGTTTCAATAAAAAGGGAAGCGACCCCTACAGCCAGGGCGGCACGAGACAGAATAGGGGCAAACTCCCTTTGACCACCAGATGTTCCACCCAGCCCGCCTGGTTGCTGAACAGAGTGCGTGGCGTCATACACAACTGGGTAGCCAGTTTCCGCCATGATCGGCAAGCCGCGCATATCATTGACTAAGGTGTTATAACCGAAGCTTGTGCCACGCTCGCACAGCATGATGCGCTTATTACCTGTAGAGGCAATTTTGGCGGCTACGTGTTTCATATCCCACGGAGCCAGAAACTGTCCCTTTTTCACATTGACCACAGCTCCTGTCTGGCCAGCAGCCAGAAGCAGATCTGTCTGGCGACATAAAAAAGCTGGTATCTGCAATACATCCACAGCTTCTGCTACCGGTGCACATTGGTCAGCCGCGTGCACATCCGTCAGAACCGGTAATTTCAGCGTTTCACGAATATCCGCCAAAATACGCAGACCGTGCTGCATCCCGACCCCACGCGCACTGGACAGGCTGGTGCGGTTCGCTTTGTCATATGAGCTTTTATAAATCAGCCCAATTCCGGCAGCTTCGCATATCTCTTTCAGCGCAGTTGCCGTTTCCATGGCATGCGCTGCGGATTCAATCTGACATGGCCCTGCGATCAACACAAAAGGCTGATCATTGCCAACCGTCAGAGAATTGATCTGAAAATTATGATTGGAGACGCTCATACCAACCGGGCTTTTTCAAGAGCCGCCCCAACAAAGCCGGAGAACAACGGATGCGGCGCAAAAGGACGAGACTTGAGTTCGGGATGATACTGTACAGCCACAAACCATGGATGATCAGGATATTCGACCACTTCAGGCAGAATACCATCAGGAGAGAGACCAGAAAACTTCAGGCCGGCCTTTTCCAGTTGATCACGATAGTGAATGTTCACCTCGTAACGATGCCGATGCCGCTCCCGAATAGACGTCGCGTTATAGATTTTTGCAACGCGAGATCCATCCACCAGGGAAGCCGGATAAGCCCCAAGGCGCATGGTTCCGCCAAGCTCACCCCCTTCACTCCGACGCAGGCGCTCAGCACCACGGGCCCATTCGGTCATAAGACCAACCAGAGGCTCTTTGGTATAACCAAACTCGGTTGAGGAGGCATCAGACAAGCCTGCCAGATTACGAGCACATTCAATAACCGCCATCTGCATGCCAAAGCAGATCCCCATAAAGGGAATTCCATTTTCACGCGCATAACGAATGGCCGCAATTTTCCCTTCTGATCCCCGCTCGCCAAATCCACCAGGCACAAGAATGCCATGAGCACCCGCCAGCCGATCAAGGGCACCATCTGATTTTTCAAGCGCTTCCGCTTCAACCCAATCCAAGGTCACTTTGACCCTATGAGCAATCCCACCATGCAGCAAAGCTTCGTTGAGGGATTTATAGCTATCCAGCAGGGCAGTATACTTCCCCACTACCGCAATACGCACTTCACCATCCGGGTGACGAATGGCGTCAACAATTTTACCCCAGCCGGCTAGATCTGGCTCTTCTTCAAAAGGCAGACCGAAGTATCTGAGAACTTCGTTATCCATACCTTCTGCATGATAGGAGAGTGGGCAGGAGTAGATTGTATCTACATCACGCGCAGCAATAACGGCTTCGGGACGCACATTGCAGAAATTTGCAATCTTACGGCGTTCCGTGTCGGGAATGGCGCGATCACAGCGGCACAGCAGGATTTGCGGCTGAATCCCTACATTCTGCAATTCCTTTACAGAATGCTGGGTCGGCTTTGTTTTCAGCTCACCCGCAGAAGGTATCCACGGCAGAAGTGTCAGATGCACCACCATGGTCTGCGCCTGACCCAAGTCATTCCGTAGCTGACGAATGGCCTCCAGGAAAGGAAGGCTTTCAATATCCCCTACGGTGCCACCAATTTCGACCAGGACGAAGTCAACATCATCCGTATTCGCGACAACAATATCCTTAATGGCGTCCGTGATGTGCGGAATAACCTGAACCGTCCCCCCCAGGTAATCTCCACGCCGTTCCCGAGCGATCACATCGGAATAGATCTTGCCAGTAGTCGTGTTGTCTTCCTTGGTCGCGTTGACGCCCGTAAACCGTTCATAATGGCCGAGATCAAGGTCTGTTTCGGCCCCATCATCCGTCACAAAAACCTCACCATGTTGGTAAGGGCTCATGGTGCCGGGATCAACGTTCAGGTAGGGATCCAGCTTGCGCAGCCGGACCTTATAGCCCCGCGCCTGCAGGAGAGCCGCAAGAGCAGCGGACGCAATGCCCTTTCCGAGAGAGGACACCACACCACCGGTGATAAATACAAAACGGGTCATGGACAGACTTCCTACACGGACAGAACCGGGTGGGTAAAGGTGGACACACGAATTCCTCCGCAGCTTTCAACAAGCGCAGAGGAATAGAGGCAACTCATCCCTCCAATCCTTGTGGGAATGGAGGGAGAGGAATTCATTTTATGGCTTGGAAGGTTCAGCAGCCTGCGGGGCTGGCTGAGCCGGGGCAGGGGGAGCAGAAGGCGTTACAGCTGGAGCCGAAGTGGTTGCAGCCGGAGGCTGCGCCAGAATATCGTGCCCGTCTCCACTCACAGCACCACGGTTAAGGACTGCCAGAACGAGCGAAAGCAACATAAACAAACCCGCAAGAACAGCCGTGGTGCGTGTCAGCAAATTAGCCGTACCACGCCCGGACATGAACGCTCCCATACCCTGACTGCTGCCAATTCCCAAGCCACCACCTTCACTGCGCTGAATAAGCACAGTGCCAATCAAGGCAATGGTAACGCAAAAATGCAGAATCAGCAGGGCAGTGGTCATGGTGTATTCCAGGTAAAATGCTGAAATCAGGCAGCAGAAGCCGCGCCGATAATGGAAAGAAACGCCTCGGCCTTCAGGCTGGCACCCCCAACAAGCGCTCCTGCTACATCCGTAATGGCCAGAATGGAAGCCGCATTCTTATCATTAACCGATCCGCCATACAAAATTCTTATTGTCTTGCCGGCTTCACCAAACTGACGAACCAGCTCCTCACGCAGGAATTTCATGGTTTCGGCAATTTCATCGGTTGTTGCGGCACGGCCCGTCCCGATCGCCCAGATTGGCTCGTAAGCAAGAATACCTGAAAATCCATCAGGCAGAGACCCTTTGATCTGCCACCCCAGCGTATCAAAATGTTCACCACTATCGCGCTGATCTTCTGTCTCGCCAATACACACGATAGGTGTCAGTCCTGCCTTGCCTGCGGCCACCGCTTTTTCCCTAACGGTTTCATCCAGTTCACCATGTTCCTGCCGCCGCTCGGAGTGACCGAGAATAACGTAGGACACTCCGAGATCCGTCAGCATGGAGGCGGAGATATCACCCGTATGCGCGCCAGAGACATCCTTATGGCAATCCTGAGCGCCCAAAGCCACCGCAGTCGGCTTCAGGGCATCGCTCAACAAGGCCAACTGAGTAAAGGGTGGGCAGACCACAACATCCGGCACGGACGGGGGCAGACCTGCTAGCAGAGCTTGCACAAGCACCTGCGAGTCACGGCTAGTACCGTTCATCTTCCAGTTGCCGACGATAATCTGTCTGCTCATGTCCGCTTCCTTACCCTGATTGCACATATAGCCAAGAGGAGACCCTATGCTTGCACCACACGCTAAACCATACAGTTGCCCTGTGGGGCAAGATGCGACTGGTGAGTTTCCTCGCCAGAACACCGTTACGGCTAGTCAAGTGAGCGCCAGATGCTTATGGTGCCGCGTTTGCGGCATGCCTGTGGCATGGTCTCCTGATTTTTCTACGGATCCTTGGGTTCATGATTTCCTATCTGCGTCGTGTTTTTGTTGAATCCTGGCTGGGGCGTGTGTCGGCCATTGTCATTTTCCTGGCTTTTATTGGCTGGGGCGTGGGCGATGTTCTGGGCTACATGGGCACCGAAACCGATGTGGTCGCCAAAGTTGGGCAGAATCGTGTCAGTTCGACAGATCTGGGTCAGGCTTTCCAGGCGGAGCTACCTGCCATTACCAAGCAGATGGGGGTTTCCGATCCGTCTCAGATACCTCCGGCTATGCGTCGGCAGGTAGCACATCAAATCCTGCAACGGCTGATAGGGCAGGCTGAACTTATGGAAGCCGCACGTCACCTGAATGTAGCTGTGCCTGATAGCGCCGTGCGGGATGAAGTCTTCGCGCAGCCCTATTTCAAAGGGGCAAACGGACAGTTTGACCGGAATATTTTCAATGCGCGGTTGAGGGAGCACAACCTGAATGAACAGCGCTTTCTGAACATGATCCGCGATGACCTGACGACGCGCACCATTCTTCAGCCCATCGCTCAAGCAGCCAGCGCGTCCGCCACCATGGCGACACGCCTGTCCGCCTACGGATTACAGACGCATGTGGTGGATATGCTGCGCATCCCGTTTGCGGAGCAGCCAACGCCCGCAACGCCTGATGATGCCGTATTGCAGCGTTTTTATTCGAACCATCCCTGGCTTTTCCGCTCCCCAGAACTACGCCACGCCCGCATTGTTGTACTGTCCCCCGCCACGGTAGCCGACACAATTATCGTGGATGATAAGGATCTGAAGCGCGTCTATGAAGAACAAAGCACGCGCTATAATGTGCCCGAAACCCGGGATGTTCAGGTTGTCACCCTCACAGATGAAAGTCAGGCCCACACGGTTGCCTCCTTGTGGGAAAAAGGGGCTGACTGGGAAGCTGTTCAGGCCGCCGCCAAAGGCGGCGCATCTGTTGAAATGCCGGGCGCACGCCCTTCCACCATTCCATCCGAAACACTGAGTAAAGCTATTTTTTCTGCTCCTCTTTCCTTAGTGCAGGGTCCACTCAAAACAGAATCTGGATGGGTTGTGTTCCGGGTGAACAAGGTCATCGCCCCGAAAAGCACATCCTTTGAAAACGCCAAACAGGACATCCTAAACCAATTCCGCAAAGCACAGGCTCCAGCCGTCGTCAGCGCACGGAGCCGCCAGCTTCAGGATGCCATTGCAGGTGGGGGGCTGGATTCCATTCCCACGGACCTTGGCGCGGCCGCTGCCGCCGGAACACTGGATGCTCAGGGCAATACGCAAGACCGACAGCCGGCTCCGCTTCCTGCTTCAGGCAAGCTGCGTGACGCCATTTTGCAGAAAATTTTCTCCCTACCCAAAGGAAACCAGCCCAATCTTGTGGAAGGGCCGGATAACAGTTGGTACGCTGTTCAGGTTGATACCATTACACCAGAATCCCCACGCACGTTTGAGCAGGCAAAGGCAGACGTTCTGGCCGCATGGCAGGCTGAAGCCCGAAAGCACGCTGCGGACGAGCATGCAACCAGCCTGTATACGGCAGCCAGAGGCAAAGGGGGGATCACCAATGTCGCTGGCGGTGCCCCTATTCAGCGTGACCTCTCATTTTCACGCGCAGCGCCCAACGAGGCCATTCCTTCTGAACTGATGAACTACCTCCCGCAAATGAAAGCTGGGCAGTCCATCATGGGTGAAGATGCTTCGGGTTTTCTGGTGGCAACAGTCACCAAGGTATTCACGCCAGACCCGAAAGCAGATCTGGTTGCTTTCCAGCGCGTGAAAGATGCTCTCAGCCAATCAGAAGGAGATGACCTTGTGGCCTCCTATGTCGATGCCTTGGCAAAGCACACACCCCCTAAAATTGATGAACGCGCCGTCAGCGCAACACTTTCCTCTCTTGGCTTTGATGGAACGGCAGAGCAATGAGCGTGACCGCACGGATTGCCGCATCTCCCGCCCGCCATGAAGTTGAGGCAAGATGGCGTGAAGGCAAGGGGGCTGTTGTTTTTTCCGTAGAGCCCGCAGATCTGTTAACACCGGTTTCAGCCTATATCCGGCTGGCAAACTTTAACGGCGTGGATGGACGCTACACGCTCCTGCTGGAAAGCGTGGAAGGTGGCGTATCACGCGGGCGCTACTCTGTTATCGCTCTCAAACCGGATCTGATATGGGCGTGCCATGACGGCGCTGTCACACTGGACACAAATCCAGATAACCCTGATCAGCCTCCCATTCCCAGCGACAAACCTGCTTTGGAAAGCCTCCGATCTCTGATCCACCAAACACGCATGGATCTGCCGGAAGGTCTTCCACCAATGATTGCTGGCCTGTTCGGGTATCTAGGTTACGATATGGTTCGTCAGATGGAGCGTCTCCCGAACGCCCCTGCGGATGATCTTGAACTTCCCGAAGCCATTCTGATGCGGCCCGGCCTGTTCGCAATCTTTGACACCGTAAGCGATGAGCTCATTCTGGCTGCACCAGTTCGTCCCCAGGTAGGTCAGACCGCGAATGAGGCGTGGGAGAAAGCACACGCCTTGTTAGGGCAGGCTCGAACCTGCCTGAATGGCGCATTGCCAGTCACCCAAACTGAAACAGCCACAGCTCCGTTTGAAGCGCCAACCTCCACTTTTACCAAGGAGGAATTCTGCGCATCTGTCGAACGTATTCAGGACTATATCGCCGCAGGTGATGCTTTTCAGGTTGTGCCCAGCCAGCGCTTTTCGTCGCCATTTCCGCTGCCTTCTCTGGCATTATATCGGGCATTACGTCGCATCAATCCGGCACCATTTTTGTTCCATCTGGATTTTGGCACATTCTCTCTTGTGGGCTCTTCTCCAGAAATTCTGGTGCGCCTGCGCGATGGGAACATGACGGTGCGCCCCCTAGCTGGCACGCGCCCCCGCGGGAAAGATGCGGAAGAGGATCTGCGGCTCGAACAGGATTTGCTGGCAGACCAGAAAGAACTCGCTGAGCACCTGATGCTGATTGATCTGGGCCGCAATGATGTCGGGCGCGTTTGCTTGCCCGGCTCAGTCAAGGTTACGGAACGGTTTGTTATTGAACGTTTTAGTCATGTCATGCACATCTCTTCCAACGTGGAAGGACGTATTCGTCCTGATCTGGAAGCTCTTGATGCATTGGTTGCAGCATTCCCGGCAGGAACTCTTACCGGCGCGCCAAAAATCCGTGCCATGGAAATTATTGATGAAATAGAACCGACACGTAGAGCAACATATGCTGGATGTATTGGTTATTTTGGTGCAGGCGGAGATATGGATACCTGCATCGGATTGAGAATGGCCGTTGTCAAGGATGGCATGATGCACGTTCAGGCCGGCTGCGGTGTGGTAGCCGACAGCGTGCCTGAAGCAGAATATGAAGAAACCCGCCAGAAAGCACGGGCTGTCTTCCGTGCAGCCGCAGAGGCCGTGCGTTACGCAAATCAACAGGGAAATTAAGGTCTCGCTCTATGCTATTTGACCCGAAGGCAGCATAAGGCCATCATATCATCATGATCCTTCTGATCGACAATTATGACAGCTTTACGTTCAATCTTGTTCACTATCTTGGTGAACTGGGTGAAACGTGTGATGTCCGCCGGAATGATGCCCTCACTGTAGAAGACGCCTTTGCGCTTCAGCCTGATGCCATTGTTCTTTCTCCCGGCCCATGCTCTCCTAATGAAGCAGGCATATGCTGTGATCTGATTTCACACGCAGCCAACACTATTCCCATTTTTGGTGTCTGCCTGGGCCACCAAGCCATCGGGCAGGTATTTGGCGCGAGCGTGGTGCGATCACCCGTTCCCATGCACGGTAAGGTTAGTCCCGTTTTTCATAATGGAGCGGATGTTTTTACCGGGCTGCCCAATCCATTCAATGCGACCCGTTATCACAGCCTCACACTGGAGCCTGCTAGCATTCCGGACATACTGGAAGTAACGGCGTGGACAGAAGACGGGGTCATTATGGGAGTGCGGCATAAGCAATACCCTATCTCAGGTGTGCAGTTTCACCCTGAGAGCATTGCCTCTGACTGTGGCCATGATCTTTTGCGCAATTTTTTAAAACAAGCCCGGACATGGGCCTCTAATAAAGCCGCTGCCTGATACATGCCAGAAACCAATTTGTCCCTGCAAAGTGCCCAACAGGACGACTTTTTTTCCACTATTCTAACAAAGTTGGGTGACGGCGCGAAACTGACGGCTCTGGAAGCAGAAGAAGCCTTCGGGGCCATTGTTGACGGAAGCGTTTCATCAGAGCGTATTGCCGCTTTCCTAATGGCCTTGCGCGTCCGCGGTGAAAGTGGAGATGAATTGCTGGGTGCCGTTACTGCTCTGCGCACCCGAATGCTGCCTGTGCCCCATGCACCTGTGGACACAATAGATGTCTGCGGAACAGGTGGCGATAATTACGGCACATTAAACGTCTCTACCGCAACTGCCTTCATTTTGGCCGCGCTGGGCATTCCTGTAGCCAAACACGGCAACCGAGCAGTTTCTTCACAGTCAGGCGCTTCAGACGTACTGGCAGCTTTAGGAATACCGCTCTCCCCAGATCCCCAGCTTTTATCTGCTCAACTCCAAAAGCATCATCTGGTTTTTCTCGCGGCACCGCACCATCATCCCGCCATGCGTCATGCTGCCCCGACGAGAAAAGCATTAGGAGTCCGCACGCTTTTCAACCTCATCGGCCCCCTGGTGAACCCGGCAGGAGTAAAGAACCAGCTTGTAGGTGTGTTTTCTGAGGCATGGCTTTCTATCATTGTGGATGTGCTGGCACAGCTTGGATCGGAGCGTGTCTGGGCTGTCTGTGGGCAACCCGCAGAAGGAGGGCAGGGGATAGACGAAGTAACCTTGGCTGGTCCTACCAAGATTATTGCCCTTGAAAACAGGCAGAAAAAATCCCTAATTCTGGAACCCGGGATGGCAGGCTTTTCTGGTGCGCCTATTGCAGCCATCAAGGGTGGAAATGCTGCTGAAAATGCCGCAGCGTTGGAAGCGCTTCTCCGTGGCGCGCCGGGACCTTACCGTGATACTGTTCTCTTGAATGCAGCCTGTGCGCTCCATGTAGCTGGACGCAGGACAATTCTGCGGGGATCAGAAATTGACACGCAGGCACTTCGGGAGTGCATTGTGGAAGTCAGTCGCCCGCTCGCCGATGGCACAGCACTGGCTGTGTTGAATGGTTTGCGTACGTCATCTTCTGAGACGCATGCTCAAAACGTGACAGGATGATTATGAACGAAATACCCAATTCAGCCGCAAATGCAGTGACTGATGCTGAAGCATGTATCAAGGCGGAAGAACAGCCTGATGTGCTTTCGCGCATTGTCGCGCGGACAAGAGTTGAGGTTGAGCATCGTTCAACCCTTCTGCCCCTCAAGGAGATCATTGCCAGAGCGCAGGAGAGTAAAGATGCTCCTCGCGGCTTTGGGCGAGCTCTGAAGGAAAAGGCTGCTGACAGGACCATTGGCCTGATTGCCGAAATCAAGAAGGCCTCTCCTTCTGCTGGTATCTTGCGAGAAGAGTATGATCCTGCACGCATTGCCGCCAGCTATGAGCAGGCAGGAGCGGCTTGCCTTTCTGTTCTGACAGAAAGTTCGTGCTTTCATGGCCAGAACGAAGATTTGCAGATTGCTCGGGCTGCCTGCTCTCTGCCGGTCCTCCGCAAAGACTTCATTCTAGATCCCTGGCAGGTTTATGAAAGCCGGATGCTGGGCGCTGACTGTATCCTGCTGATCATGAGCATTCTGAAAGATGAAGAAGCTCTAGCCCTCGTTGATCATGCCAAAGGTCTTGATATGGACGTTCTGGTTGAGGTGCATGATGAAGACGAACTCAACCGCGCTTTGGCGCTAGACACTTTCCTGATTGGCATAAATAACCGCAATCTCAAAACATTAGAGACCAATATTCAGACAACGTGTGAACTGGCACCGCTTGTGCCACCTGACAGAATCATTGTCTCTGAAAGTGGTATCAAAACGCATGCAGACGTTATGAAACTGGCGGAAATCGGCGCAACCGGCTTTCTTGTCGGGGAATCCCTCTTGCGCACACCTGATCCCGGCAAAGCGGCACGGGCTCTTCTCGGATTTGCCTGAAGTGACGAACCCTTCCCACCTCACTCACCTGAATGAAGCAGGGCAGGCGCGTATGGTGGATGTTTCCACCAAACATGCAACCAAACGAAAAGCCATTGCCTGCGGTGTGGTGCAGATGAAAAGCACCACACTGGATCTCATTACGTCAGGCACTGCTCCAAAGGGAGATGTGCTCGCCACAGCACGTATTGCAGGCATTATGGCTGCAAAAAAGACGGCGGAGATCATTCCTCTGTGCCATCCGCTGGCGCTAAGCAGTGTAACGGTGGATCTGGTTCCTACAGATAACAAGATTGAGATCACGGCCACTGTTGTTACAACAGGGGCAACTGGCGTAGAGATGGAAGCGTTGACAGCGGTATCTGCTGCTGCGCTGACCCTCTACGATATGTGCAAGGCCGTTGATCGGGGTATGCTGATTACCGACATTCGCCTTTTTCATAAAAGTGGCGGTCAATCTGGAGACTATCACGCCCAGTAAGTCTATCAGGAACAAGACATTAGATGCTTCGCAGATAACCAGTCCGGTCTTTATATGACAACCTCATGCTCACAAAAGACAGTGCTGCAGATCTTTGAGACCACTCAAAACATAAAAGGAAAAGCCCATGGAGGCGGGTAAGACTATTGCTCAGAAAACTGGTGGGAACGGGCCATCCCTGACCCGGGAACAGTTCACGCAAGCGTTTCATGATATGCTGCTTATTCGCCGATTTGAGGAAAAAGCCGGGCAGCTTTATGGCATGGGTCTGATTGGCGGTTTCTGCCATCTGTATATCGGTCAGGAAGCGGTGGTCGTCGGCATCCAGATGGCTCTCAAAGATGGTGACAAGATTATCACGTCTTACCGTGATCATGGGCAAATGCTGGCTGCAGGCATGACACCCCGTGGCGTTATGGCAGAACTGACAGGCCGCGCCACCGGCTATTCGCATGGAAAAGGCGGCTCCATGCATATGTTCTCGCGTGAAAAGAATTTTTACGGCGGGCACGGCATTGTGGGCGCTCAGGTCGCGCTAGGAATAGGCTTGGCTTTTGCCAACAAATATCGGGAAACTGATGAAGTTTCCATCGCCTACTTTGGGGATGGCGCCGCCAATCAGGGGCAGGTGTACGAAAGTTTCAATCTGGCAGCCTTGCACAAGCTCCCCTGCATTTTTGTCATTGAAAATAATCTTTACGGCATGGGGACCAGCATAGAACGTGCGTCTGCATCGCACGAACTCTGGCGCAACGGAGAACCATGGGGCATTCCGGGTCGCCGCATTGATGGCATGGATATTGCCGCCGTACACGAGGCGGCCTCTGAGGCCGTTGCTCACTGTCGCGCAGGCAAGGGCCCCTATCTGCTGGAAATGATGACCTATCGGTATCGTGGTCATTCAATGTCTGACCCCGCAAAATACCGCAAACGTGAAGAAGTGGATGCCGTGCGCAAGACACGTGATCCCATTGAGCACGTTCGTCAGATTCTGTTGGATGCGGGAGTGGAAGACACAGCTCTGCGATCCATTGAGAATGATGTCAAAGCCGTTGTTAATGATTGTGCTGAATTCGCGCAGACAAGCCCAGAGCCTGATCCTGCCGAACTTTATACAGATGTTCTGCTAGAGGCTTGATCGATTATGGCTATTGAAGTTTTGATGCCGGCCCTCTCTCCCACAATGACAGAGGGCACTTTAGCCCGCTGGTTGAAAAAAGAAGGAGAGGCCGTTTCAAGCGGCGACATTCTTGCTGAAATCGAAACCGACAAGGCAACGATGGAAGTAGAAGCCGTGGACGAAGGTATTCTAGGCCGTACCCTTGTGGCCGAAGGCACGCAAGGCGTTGCCGTCAATACTCCTATTGCAATTCTTGTTGCAGAAGGGGAAGAGGTTCCGGAAAATCTGGAACAGCCCCCCCCTGCTACTACCAAGACGAGTGCGCCACAAGAAAAAGCACCTTCCGAGGAAGCCGCCCCCTCAAAAGCACAAGCGTCGGTGTCTTCCTCACTTCCAGAAGTTGAGCCCGAAAGAGAGTGGGGTGAGACGACCGAGATAACTGTTCGTGAAGCCCTCAATCAGGCAATGGCTGCTGAATTGCGCCGCGACCCAGATGTATTTCTGTTGGGCGAAGAAGTGGCTCAATATCAAGGTGCCTACAAGATTTCCCAAGGGCTTCTGGCTGAATTTGGTGAGAAGCGCATTATTGATATGCCGATTACCGAACACGGCTTTACGGGCATGGCGGTAGGGGCCGCATTAACCGGTCTCAAACCCATTGTTGAGTTCATGACCATGAACTTTTCAATGCAAGCCATTGATCATATTATAAATTCTGCTGCCAAAACCCTCTATATGTCTGGCGGACAGATGGGCTGCCCGATTGTTTTTCGTGGTCCTAATGGTGCAGCGGCACGCGTAGGGGCTCAACACTCCCAATGTTACGGAAGCTGGTACGCCCATGTTCCTGGGCTGAAGGTGATTGCGCCTTGGTCTGCCGCAGATGCCAAAGGGCTCCTGCGCGCCGCCATTCGCGACCCCAATCCGGTTGTCTTTCTGGAAAATGAAATTCTTTATGGTCGCAAATTTGAATGCCCGACAGATGAAGATTTCATCCTGCCGATTGGCAAGGCAAAAATTGAACGTACCGGAACAGATGTTACCATTGTAGCCTTTTCCATCATGGTGGGTACGGCTCTTCAGGCTGCCGAAAAGCTGGCGGAGCAGGGCATCCAGGCGGAAGTCATCAATCTACGCACTCTTCGTCCACTTGATACGGCAACCATTGTTGAAAGCGTGAAGAAGACCAGCCGTCTGGTAACCGTGGAAGAAGGATGGCCGTTCGCTGGCATTGGTGCGGAAGTGGCCATGCAGATTATTGAGCATGCCTTCGACTGGCTGGACGCACCGCCGGTGCGTATCGCTGGCGAGGATGTGCCCATGCCGTTTGCCGCCAATCTGGAAAAGCTTGCACTTCCGCAGCCCCAGCACATCATAGATGCCGTTAAGGGCTTGGTCTGAGGAAAACACAATGGCTATTGAAGTTCTGATGCCGGCCCTCTCTCCCACAATGACAGAGGGCACTTTAGCCCGCTGGCTCAAGAAGGAAGGGGACACTATTTCCAGCGGGGATGTTCTTGCGGAAATCGAAACCGATAAGGCGACCATGGAAGTGGAAGCCGTGGACGAAGGCATTCTCGGAAAAATCCTGGTGACAGAAGGTACGCAAGGCGTGCCTGTCAATGCGACTATCGCCATTCTGGTTGAAGAAGGTGAAGCCGTTCCGGACGTTGCGGCACCACAAAAAGCGGCTTCTACTGCTCCCAAAATTCAAGAAACCGCTCCGGCTGAACCTGCGGTCAAGGCCGCACCGGCCCTCTCTCAGACTCCACCTGCGCTCTCCGCTGTAGGGGCAGGCCGCAAGATTTTCGCATCTCCTCTTGCCAAACGGATCGCAAAACAGAAGGGCCTTGATCTCGCCGCGATAAAAGGCACAGGCCCCAACGGCCGTATCGTTCGGCGGGATGTGGAAAACGCATCTGCCAAGCCCCAGTCTGCGTCTCCTTCGGCACCAAAGTCGGGTAGCGCTGGGGCGGGTAGTAGCACGAGCGTTCCGCACTCAACGATGCGTAAGGTGATCGCCCGTCGCCTCAGTGAAGCTAAAAGCACCATTCCGCATTTTTATGTGTCGGTTGATATTGAGCTGGATGCGCTGATGGCTCTTCGCTCCCAGTTGAATGCCACATCACCAGAAGAAGGACCCGATGCGTTCAAGCTTTCCGTGAACGACATGCTGGTCAAGGCTGCCGCAGTCGCTCTGAAACGCATCCCAACGGTCAATGCTTCCTTCACGGAAGAGGCAATGATCCTGCATGATGACGTGGATATTTCTATTGCAGTCTCCATTCCCGATGGATTGATCACCCCTATCGTCCGGCAGGCTGACAAGAAAAGCCTGAAGCAGATCAGCCTGGAAACCAAAGATCTGGTAAAACGGGCACGGGCAGGAAAGCTGAAACCAGAAGAATTCCAAGGCGGAACGTTCTCCATCTCCAATATGGGGATGTATGGGGTGAAAGATTTCTCGGCCATCATTAACCCGCCCCAGGCCGCTATTCTCGCCATCGCAGCAGGACGGAAACAGCCTGTGGTGAAGGGAAATGAACTGGCCATTGCAACAGTCATGACAGTGACACTCTCCGTTGATCACCGCGTGGTGGACGGCTCTGTAGCTGCTGAGTGGCTTTCCGCTTTCCGGTCAGTGGTGGAATCTCCCCTGACTTTGGTCATTTGATACAAGGGGACGATCATGAGCCGGACTGATTTTGATATTCTCGTTGTAGGCGGTGGCCCGGGTGGTTATGTGGCTGCACTCCGAGCTTCTCAGCTTGGGCTTTCCGTGGGGTTGGTAGAGGCTCAGCATCTTGGAGGCATTTGCCTGAACTGGGGATGCATCCCCACAAAGGCGCTTCTTCGGGCTTCTGAAATCAACCACCTCCTGCACGATCTCGGCCCTTACGGTTTCAAGGCTGACAATGTCAGCTTCGATTTCACCAAGGTTGTGGCCCGCTCACGGGCGGTCTCCAAACAGCTCTCCTCGGGCGTGGCGCATTTGCTCAAAAAAGCAAAAGTGCCTGTGTTTGACGGTTACGGTAAACTGGATGGAGTGACCCCTGACGGTAAGCGCAAAATTCTTGTCACCCAGGATAAAAACGCTCCTGTCACGTTGACCGCAAAGCACGTCATTCTGGCCACAGGAGCGCGGGCTCGTGCATTACCCGGCATAGAGCCTGACGGTAAGCTGATCTGGTCTTATCGGGAAGCGCTGGTGCCGGATGCCATGCCCGCCAGATTGCTGGTAATTGGCTCGGGGGCAATCGGCACAGAATTTGCCTCATTTTACCGGAATATGGGAGCCGACGTTACTTTGGTAGAAGTCGCGCCTCGTATTCTTCCGGTAGAAGATGAAGAGATCAGTGCGTTAGCCCAGAAAGCATTTGAAAAACAGGGCATGAAGGTCCTGACGAATGCCAAAATCGGCGCATTCAAAAAAACGGAGCAAGACGTTACAGTCCCGGTGGAAGTCAACGGTAAAATCCAGAGTTTCACTGTTGATCGGGTGATCTCTGCCGTCGGCATTGTAGGAAATGTTGAAAATCTTGGGCTGGAAGGCACCAAGATCAAGGTAGAACGAACCCATGTGGTGACAGATGCCCTATGCCGCACAGGCGAACCTGGGGTCTATGCCATTGGTGATCTGGCTGGTGCACCATGGCTGGCGCACAAAGCCAGCCATGAAGCTGTCATGTGCGTAGAAGCCATTGCAGGAAAAACTGTCCATCCCATTGATATTACAAAAATTCCGGGTTGCACTTATTGCCGCCCACAAATCGCTTCCGTTGGCTACACTGAAGCGCGAGCAAAAGAGGCAGGTTACAAAGTTCGTGTGGGCAAATTCCCTTTGATTGCTAACGGGAAAGCTATCGCCATGGGTGAAACCGAAGGATTCATCAAAACGGTTTTTGATGATAAAACCGGCGAATTGCTTGGAGCCCATATGATCGGCGCGGAAGTGACAGAAATGATTCAGGGCTATGTGATTGCCCGCACCGGGGAACTGACAGAAGCGGAACTGGCAGAGACCATATTCCCACACCCGACCATTTCTGAATCCATGCATGAAGCCGTTCTGGCAGCATACGGTGGCGCACTGCATTTCTAGACACCAAAGAGTGACTTGCTCTGTTATCTCGTGGGTGTGATGGCACGATAAGCGGAGTTGGAATGTTCTTGCCTTGACGCTCGGGAAAGGGCGTTCCAGTTCTGGTATAAATTAAGGTGTTAGCGGGTAATATCATGTCTACACGTGTGTTGATTGATCATAGGAAAGGGGGGGCCAGCAAAACCCGGCACCCTGAAAAGGCACACCGGCCCGATAACCCTATCGCCCGCAAGCCGGAGTGGATACGCGTTAAAGCGCCATCTCATCCAGTCTATCACGAAACCCGTAAACTGATGCGGGATAACAGGCTTGTCACGGTATGCGAGGAAGCCGCTTGCCCGAATATTGGGGAATGCTGGTCACAACGCCATGCCACCATGATGATCATGGGGGAAATCTGCACACGCGCCTGTTCTTTCTGCAATGTCACCACTGGGCTCCCCAATGCTCTGGATGTAGATGAACCAGAACGGGTGGCAGAAGCCGTTGCCAAACTCGGCCTCCGTCATGTTGTCATAACGTCTGTGGACAGGGATGATCTTGTTGATGGTGGAGCGCGCCATTTTGCTCGGGTCATTCAAGCGATACGCGCCATTTCTCCCGAAACAACTATTGAAATTTTGACACCAGATTTTTTACGCAAAAACAACGCTTTGGAAGTTGTTGTTGAAGCAAAGCCTGATGTCTTCAACCACAATCTGGAAACTGTACCCCGGCTTTATCCTACCATCCGGCCTGGTGCGCGGTATTATCAGTCCTTACGTCTGCTTGATCGGGTAAAGCAGCTTGATCCTTCCATCTTCACCAAATCCGGACTGATGCTTGGGTTAGGGGAGGAAAAGATGGAACTCGCACAAGTCATGGATGATTTGCGTATTGCAGATGTGGATTTTATTACGATGGGCCAGTATCTCCAGCCTACGGTCAAACACGCGGCTGTCGCCCGGTTTGTTACCCCGGCAGAGTTTGAGGAGTATGGCACCATGGCGCGTGTAAAAGGGTTTCTTCAGGTAAGTTCCAGTCCGCTGACACGCTCTTCCTATCATGCGGATGCAGACTTCGCAGAACTACGGGCATCCCGCGCAGCCCGACTGAAAGGAACCGTCTGATGCCTAAACACGCAGAAAAGCGTGTTCTCGCGTATAGGCCGGAGCAGATTTTTGACTTGGTAGCGGATGTTGGGCATTACCCGGAGTTTCTGCCATGGTGTGTGGCAGCCCGGGTCAGATCCCGCACGGCCAAAGAACTTGTTGCCGACCTGACAGTCGGGTTTGGTCCCTTCCGGGAAAGCTTTACCTCTCGCGTCACGCTGGACAGGCCGACCTATATTACCGTCCAGTACGAACGCGGACCCTTTCGTTATCTGAAAAATATCTGGAAATTTACACCGGATGAGAAAGGGTGTCTGGTCGAATTTTTTGTAGATTTTGAGTTTCGTTCCAAAATCCTTCAGGCGGCCATCGGGGTCGTATTTGGTGAAGCTGTGCGCTTGATGGTGTCCGCTTTTCTGCGACGAGCCAAAGATGTTTACGGCCCTCCCATCAGTACCCCCCCAACAGTACGCGAAGAAAGATCTGTTACTTAACAGAAAATCGTTTCCCGCCGGTTACGTTTTGCCTTGTGCTACGTTGTTGTTGAAAGAACGAAAGTTCGATACATTACAAAAATGTTGGAAAATGGTTTTCTAGCCTGAAAATCATTCCAATATCTGGGATAAGGACAAACCGTCATGAAGAAACTCTTCGCCGTTGCTGCTCTCGCCTCTGCCTTAGTGGTAGCTCATCCGGTTTTTGCAGCCCCTCATCATGGCCATAAATACGAACATGCCCATAAATCAGCCAAAGCTGATAACGGCAGCGCTTCCACAGATGATTTGAACAGCAAGAGTCTGGCCGCAGCTCAGGGTGGGCAAGCTGCACCTCCCAATGGTGTAACACCTCCCGCCACTACGCTCCCGACAGCCCCCGGGCTGAAAGCCCCGAGTGTAGATGCGCCAGTGCCTGCTTCTGGAACCGGTGTGACTGTACCGCCAGCCCCCGCTGCTCCAAAGCTACCTTCCACCACAGAACCAGCTAACGCACCTACCGGCGGCCAGTAAGACGCTATTATTCTCTTTAGAATTTAACTGCCTCTCCGAACGAACCCCTGAAGAGTGCAAACTCCTTGGGGGTTTTCTTATTCTCTCTCCAGCCGCTGCCCTACCAGCCGCAAGGCATGCAAGGCAGCAAGGCTTCTTACTCTCGTGCGATCACCGGCGAAATTCTGGGCATCCGACACTGTAGGCCCATTTCTTACGGCAGTAGCAAACCAGACCAAGCCCACAGGCTTGGACACAGACCCTCCAGAAGGGCCTGCAATACCTGAAACTGATACAGCAACGGTTGCATCTGGAGC
This sequence comes from Acetobacter tropicalis, assembly GCF_030644465.1. Taxonomy (NCBI): domain Bacteria; kingdom Pseudomonadati; phylum Pseudomonadota; class Alphaproteobacteria; order Acetobacterales; family Acetobacteraceae; genus Acetobacter; species Acetobacter tropicalis. Next base: position 24,753 of record NZ_JAUYUW010000001.1, read on the forward strand.
CATACGCAGTGCTCCCTCTGCCATTTCTGAAACAGTCTCAGCACTTACCGCACCATATTGTACGAGAGTAGTCTCTCTTACCCCAAGAACCACCTGTTTCATGAGGTTGGAGTACGTAACAAACCCTCCCTCAGTCACATCTGACGATCCTGCATGATGGGTCAGTGCGGCAGCAACCAAACCGCCTGTACAGCTTTCCGCCGTTACAATTTTTCCTTGATTTACTCGCAACAGATCCAACGTAAGAGAAGACTGAACCAACAGCTCTTCTGAAACTGCTGACTCAATAAGAAATGTGGCATTGTGCATTGAGCACTCTCCTTAAGAAGACTTCCACCACTTGCCTAGTCGCCTCAACGTTTTGATACATCCGGCGGTCATGACACCCGCAACAATGTCATCTCCCATAATACCAAGCGCATCATGGCGTCGATCGAGAACACCTACGGGGCCAGGCTTCTTGATGTCGAACAACCGGAAAAGGGCGAACGCAACAAGAGACCAGATGAGAGTAGCGTCTTTTCTGACATTATCTTTCGGACAGAACGCAGCACACGCCAGAAGGCTGATCCACATACCAGCAACTTCATCAATCACAATCCAGCTATGATCTTCACCTTCGCCAGCCCGGTCTGCCGCCCACCAGCCTGCAACACTTGCCACAACAGCCCCCGTTGCGAGCACACGTGGACGATTGATAAAGGGAAGCGCTACGACAAGCGCCGCAAGAGATCCAACTGTACCTGGCGCTTTTGGTGACAAACCACACCCGGCAAATGTTGCAATAAAGCGTGAAATTTTCATGTTTTCTGGCCCAGAGCCGCATAAATGGTCATATTTTCCCACACACGCTCTACATAGTTTCTTGTTTCTGAAAACGGGATGCCTTCTATCCAGTCGATCATCTCCGATTGAGATGCGCCTGTCCGTCCCGGATCTCCTCCTGTGGAAAGCCACCGCGCCAACCGGGTTGGGCCTCCGTTATAAGCGGCAGCTATATAGGGTACGACACCCCCAAACCGATCCTGCAAGTGAACAAGATAGGCCATTCCCAGCCGCATATTGTTATCAGGATCATGCAACCCATTTGCCGTAGCCGCAGAAGCAGAAAGTCCGGCGGCAGGTACCATATCTCCGGCAGTGGAGGGTTTGATTTGCATGAGACCAATGGCGTTGGATGAACTGACGGCATCCGCGTTGAAATTACTTTCCTGCCTCATAAGACCAAGAACCAGCCCTGGGGGCAGGGAACTGGACGGGGGCGCATAGGGCTGTGGCCACCCCGCATGCAAAAGAAAAACACCTTCTCGACCCACATCCCGCGCCACGGCTACAGAAATATCTGGAAGATTGAGCTGGAGCGCCAAGCTGGAAAGAGCCAGTTTATCAGGGAGCGTAACAAGCTGCTGCCTGAGTAGCGCAAGGAAGTCCCGTGCATGGGGCCGGTCTCCCCAAGAGACGAGAATCTGTGCGGCCTGTGCCAAATCACTACCGGAAAGGCGAACCGTTTCCGCTGTCGCTACTGAAGGATCATGATCGGCCTTCAGGCGGCGCGGAACATCATCAGGGATCTCAGTTGGGGTAAGAAGCGTGGCTTTGTTGTCAGCAAGCTCAGCGGCAGCCATCTGTCCGTAAAACGTGCCGGGGTAAGAAGTCGCCTGACGGAAATCAGACTCCGCCGTTGCCTCATCATGGACAGCACGATGAACTCTCCCAAGCCAGTAAAATCCTCTGCTCTTGGTGATCAAGGAAGAAGAAGACGCAAGATGCCGGAAAAACGGCTCGGCAACGGTGGGCGCATTCTGCTTTTGCAAAGCAATCCAGCCGCTCAAAAACTCAGCGTCCAGATGACTGGAGCCACTGCTTGCGCCATCATTGGCTAGGAAAAAAGCCTGTTCATTCTGACCAAGCAACAGGAACTCTCGAGCCAAAGCGTCGCGCTCTCTCCAGAAAGATGCCTGATGAGTCGAGGCTTCGGCCTCCAAACCTTTGCTTTTCCACAAGGCAAGAGCATCATCATAGCGTTTCTGGAGACGGAGCCAGCGGGCAAAATCAAGAATCAGACTGGGGTCTGACGCATCAGCGGAGTTCAGACTGGCGACTCTGGTTTGCGCAGAGACATCCCCGGCACGCAAAGCCACTCTGGCTTGCGCAAGAGGCTGACGCGCGGGACTTACATACGCCATAGTCTGGCGGGCGGCAGATAACAGACCCGCTTTTTCTTCTCGCTCAAACCGCAACCATGAGGCTGCGGGAGTGATGGCCTGAGGAAACGCGCCTGTTAGAGCGTTTGCGCCCTTGGGAGTGTCATTCCCGTTCATCCAAGCCTGATGCGCTTCCGCTGCAAGTTTTTTGGAGAGAGCCGCATCTGAGGCGCCAACCTGTCCCTGACACTGAGCCAAGGCAGGGCCGTAGGTGAGGGGTTCCTCGCGGCATAGCCGACTTAAGATTGCCGTATCCTGCTCTTCCGCTAACGCCTGCTGCATACGCAGTTTCAACAACTGCCAACGGGGCCAGACTGGCCGTGTATTCAGAAAATCCGCATATTCCTGCGCACTGCCATGGGATGAGCCCACCAGACTGAGCCAGACCGTCAAACGGCTAGCCACAGGATCAACTGGGGAGGTGCCTGCCGCCGCCTGTTGGGGGGAAGGCCATGCAGGCTGAGCGGCTGACGTGGGTGCCTGAGCACTCGGTGCTGAACAGCCGCTCAGAAGCAGAGCGATCAGGGGAAGAGCGACGCAAGTTCGCGGCGCAGAAGAAAAAAACACCATGCAGGAAAGATGAGTCATCCGGGGATGGCTGGCAAGCCATCCCGTTACCTGAAAGAAGGAAGCTTCCTTCAGTCTCACACCTTAATGAGGTATGTGCCCCCAGATTTCTCCGCCACCTTTCACAATAAGTTCAATGGCAACCCCTAGCACAATCAACAGGCCCACCCAGGAAATCCATTTGTACCGATCAAGGAGACGTGCAATATAAGATGCTGCAATCCCCATCAGCAGTACGGACAAAACCAGCCCCATAACAAGAATGCCGGGATGCTCAGCCGCTGCACCCGCCACAGCGAGCACGTTATCCAGACTCATTGAAAGATCAGCGATCAGGATACGGAAAACCGCTTTCCCCAGACTACCCGGCGGCCGTGTAGTTTCATTCTCTTCATGATGCTGATCTGAACGCATTTCACGATACATGCGCCAGCAGACCCAGAGCAGAAGGAAACCTCCAGCCAGTGTCAGTCCTACAATTGCCAGAAGCTTGACCGCCACCAGCGCCATAAGAATGCGGATGAGCGCAGCCGCCCCAATTCCTGCAAAAATGGCTCTCTTACGATCATGCGGCGAGAGGGAGCGAACTACCAGCCCGATAACAACGGCATTGTCTCCAGCCAGTGTCACGTCAATCAACACAACCTGCAAAAAGGCGATCACTGCTTTCAGACTGAAGGCATCAAGAAAACCGTGCACAGAAACTCCGATTCGACTGAGTAGAGGATGACGAACAGCGCCAGATGGACTGAAATTCCTTAAAGCCTACCTCAAGTCAAAGTTTTATTCATTACGGGAAGACGGGGAGCCCGAAATCGGTTAGAGAAGCGCGCATTATCCCGTTCTCAGGAGGAACACCGCGTTATGGTGCCGCGCTACACCCGCCCTGTCATGGCCGCTATCTGGTCACCTGAAAATCGCTACCGTATCTGGTTTGAGATTGAAGCACTGGCCTGTGAAGCCATGGCGGAATACGGCGCTGTGCCGAAAGACGCCGCAAAAGTGGTACGTGAGAAGGGTGATGCCGCTCTGGCTGCCTTTTCTGATGCCGATCTGGCCCGCATTGATGAAATTGAAGCCGAAACCCGGCATGACGTGATTGCCTTCCTGACATGGCTTGCTGAGAAAGTCGGACCGGAAAGCCGCTTTGTGCATCTGGGCATGACCTCTTCTGACGTGCTGGATACCTGTCTGGCCGTTCAGCTTGTTCAGGCCACAGACCTGCTCCTAAAGGATCTGGATGATGTTCTGGCAGCGCTGAAAGCACGGGCGTTTGAACACAAACATACCCTGACCATTGGCCGCAGCCACGGCATCCATGCGGAACCAACCTCCTTCGGGCTCAAGCTGGCCGGGCATTACGCCGAGTTCGTGCGCAACAAATCCCGCCTTGAAGCCGCCCGGGCAGAGATTGCAACCTGCGCTATTTCTGGTGCCGTGGGCACGTATGCCCATCTTGACCCGCGCATTGAAAGCTATGTGGCAGAACGTCTGGGCCTGAAACCGGAACCCGTTTCCACACAGGTCATCCCGCGTGACCGCCACGCTGCCTATTTCTGCACTCTGGCCGTGATCGCCAGCGGCATTGAACGACTTGCAACAGAAGTCAGACATTTACAGCGCTCAGAAGTACGCGAGGCGGAAGAGTTCTTCCATCCCGGGCAGAAGGGCTCTTCCGCCATGCCGCACAAGCGGAATCCTGTCCTGACCGAAAACCTGACGGGGCTGGCTCGCCTTGTCCGGTCTGCCGCCATCCCGGCACTTGAAAACGTGGCGCTATGGCATGAACGCGACATCAGCCACTCATCGGTTGAACGGAACATCTGTCCGGATGCCACCATTGGGCTAGACTTTGCGCTGGCTCGCCTGTCTGGCCTGATCAATAAGCTGCTGGTTTACCCGGATCGCATGGCTGCCAATATTGAAAGCCTTGGGGGAGTTGTCCATTCCGGCGAAGTCCTGCTGGCACTGGCCCGTGCAGGCCTCTCTCGGGAGGACGCTTACCGCATTGTACAGCGCAACGCCATGGCCACATGGACCAAGCTAGGCACACCAGAATGCCGGACATTCCGCGAAAATCTGGACGCAGACCCTGAAATTTCCGGTCGGATTGCACCAGATGTTCTGGATGCAGCAATGGATAGTCGTCAGCACCTCAAAGCGATCGATGCCCTTTATGAAAAAGTGTTCGGTGAGCCGGGACCCGCTCAGTAAGGCAGGATGCGTAACTATATCTTCAATTTCCGAAGCCTGCTATGACGGCGTCTGAGCAGGGGAGGGCATGGATCAGCCCTTCCGCCAGACCGGTTATCAGGGATCGGTTTCTAGTGACATACAGGTAAGGATGACCATGGCCCGTCGCCGCCAGCTTTACGAAGGTAAAGCCAAAATCCTTTTCGAAGGGCCCGAGCCCGGCACCGTTGTGCAGTATTTCAAGGATGACGCCACTGCCGGCAACGGGGCCAAAAGTGGAATCATTACCGGGAAAGGCGTGCTTAATAACCGTATCAGTGAGCATCTGATGCTGCGCCTGCAGGAAATTGGTATTCCCACTCACTTCATCCGTCGCATCAACATGCGCGAGCAATTGGTGAAGGAAGTTGAGATCATTCCTCTGGAAGTGGTTGTTCGCAATATCGCAGCAGGCAGCATAGCGAAGCGGTTTGGTATTGAGGAAGGCACGCGTCTGCCCCGCAGCATCATAGAATTCTACTACAAGAACGATGCACTGGGCGACCCTATGGCGTCAGAAGACCATATTATCGCATTTGGATGGGCGGCTCCGCATGAGCTGGAAGAAATGACCGGCATGGCCATGCGGGTGAATGACTTCCTGTGCGGTTTGTTCAATGGGATCGGCATTCAGCTTGTGGACTTCAAACTTGAGTTTGGACGCCACTGGGAAGGCGATGACATGAGCATTGTGCTGGCAGATGAAATTTCACCCGACAATTGCCGCCTATGGGATATCCAGACCAGCGAGAAACTCGACAAAGACCGTTTCCGTCGTGATCTTGGCAGCGTTAAGGAAGCTTATCAGGAAGTTGCCCGCCGTCTGGGTATTCTGCCCGAAGCTGGCAATAACGGTGATCTGAAGGGCACGGAGACACTGCAATAATCATGCCGACAGGAACAGGGGCTCTATCAATGAAAGTGCGTGTAACCGTCATGCTGAAGGAAGGTGTGCTGGACCCTCAGGGAAAAGCCATCAGCCATGCTTTGCAGACACTTGGCTTTCCCGGTGTGAACGATGTTCACGTTGGCAAGATTATTGAACTGGATATAGCAGGAACCGATCGCGCCGCCGTGCAGAAGCAGGCGGAAGATATGGCACGTGATCTGCTGGCCAATCTGGTGATTGAAGATTTCACGGTGGAGGTGCTTGGATGAAACGCCTTGTTCTGATTGCACTTGCCGGGGCCTGTCTCGCTCCCGTTACGGGGCACGCCCAACGTATTTCCCCCATGCAGGCTGGCAATTTTGCCCGCGTGTGCGCCAAACCCGCTGGGGCCAGCGTGTGCGATGCCTACATCACAGGTATGGCGGACGCAGGCGCGCTCTCCAAGATCAATGACCGTAATGAAGGAGATGCCTCGGCTCCGGCAGGGTTCTGTATCCCTCCATCAGAAAACGCGTCTTCCATGCGGTCCAAGGTTATGGGCTGGCTGAAAGCCCATTCTGACAGCCTGTCCAAGCCGGTGGGGGAAAGTGTCTTCCGCGCCCTGCATGACTCCTATCCGTGTAGCGTGAAAAAATGAAATCTGCGATTGTCGTTTTTCCCGGCACCAACCGTGAGCGCGATATGGCAATCGCGCTCAAGCGTGTAACTGGCAAAGCCCCGGCCATGCTGTGGCACCGGGACACTAGCCTGCCGGATGTTGATCTGGTTGTGCTGCCCGGTGGCTTCAGCTACGGCGATTATCTGCGCTGTGGGGCCATGGCGGCCCATTCCCCCATCATGGCTGAAATCCGGTCTTTCGCGCAGAAAGGTGGTCACATTCTGGGGGTCTGTAATGGTTTCCAGATACTCACAGAAACAGGCCTTCTTCCGGGTGCCCTGCTACGTAACGCCAATCTGCGTTTTCTATCTCAGGACTGCCACTTACGGGTTGAACGCACAGATACACCTTTTACCCACAAATGGGAGAAGGGTGCCGTTTTTCGCACCCCTCTGGCACATGGTGATGGGAACTATACCGCAGACGCCCAAACGTTGGAACGACTTGAGGGAGAAGGGCTGGTTGCATTTCGCTATGCCGGAGCCGATGGTACAGTGCGCGCCGAGGATGCCACAACCAACCCCAATGGCAGCATCAACAGTATTGCCGGTATTATCAGCGAAAATACACGCATCTGCGGCATGATGCCTCATCCGGAAGACCTTGTTGATCCGCTTATGGGTGGAGAAGATGGTCTGCCGCTGTTTGAAGGTCTGATGGAGGCTTTTGTCCGGTGAAAAAGACCGTCGATCTTTCTCTGGCTCAGGAATTTGGGCTGACACCTGAAGAATATGACCGTGTTCTCAAGATTATGGGCCGTACGCCCAGCCTGACAGAACTGGGCGTGTTCTCCGTCATGTGGTCCGAACACTGCTCTTACAAATCATCACGTAAGTGGCTCCGGACCCTGCCGACCCAAGCTCCCTGGGTTATCCATGGCCCCGGTGAAAATGCAGGTGTGGTCGATATTGGAGAAGGCTATGCCGCCATCTTCAAAATGGAAAGCCACAACCATCCCTCTTTCATTGAACCGTATCAGGGGGCCGCAACAGGGGTTGGGGGCATTCTGCGAGATGTCTTCACCATGGGGGCACGTCCAGTCGCCAACCTGAACGCGCTGCGCTTTGGTAGTCTGGAAACGCCCAGAACCCGCCAGATCATTGATGGTGTGGTACGGGGTATTGGCGGATACGGTAACTGCGTGGGTGTCCCGACTGTAGGGGGAGAAATCAACTTTCATCCCGCCTATGATGGCAACCCGCTTGTAAACGCCATGACTGTGGGTATTGCCCGCAAGGATCGCATTTTCCTCTCTGCTGCAGCAGGTGTTGGAAATCCGGTTGTGTATGTCGGCTCCCGCACCGGACGAGACGGCATTCATGGCGCCACCATGTCTTCCGCAGAATTTGATGAAAATGCGCTCGCCAAACGCCCCACAGTGCAAGTGGGTGACCCTTTCATTGAAAAGCTGCTGATTGAAGCCTGTCTGGAACTGATGGCGACTGACGCCATTGTGGCCATTCAGGACATGGGCGCGGCAGGGCTGACGTCTTCTTCCGTCGAAATGGCAGGAAAGGGCGGTGTCGGCATTGAACTGGATCTTGATGCCGTACCTCAGCGCGAACCGGGCATGACAGCCTATGAAATGATGCTGTCTGAAAGCCAGGAACGTATGCTGATTGTCCTGCGTCCTGATCGTACGGAAATTGCACGCAAAATCTTTGAGAAATGGGAGCTGGATTTTGCCGTTATCGGTCATCTAACCGATACGGGGCATATTGTGGTCAAGCATAAAGGATATGTGGAAGCCAATATTCCGCTTGATCCATTGGCTGAGCAGGCTCCCATTTATGATCGCCCCGCCACCAAACCGCAAACACCAGCACCCCTTGATGGCATTCACGCGCCGCTCTCTCTGGATGCCATGCTGCTGCGATTGGTTGGCTCCCCCGATCTTGCGTCCAGAGCATGGGTATGGAACCAGTATGACAGCACGGTAGGGGGACAAACCGTCCGCCGCCCTGGTGCGGCTGATGCCGCAATTGTTAAAATTGAAGACACCTCTCTCGGTCTGGCTCTGACAACGGATTGCACGCCGCGTTACTGTCAGGCTGATCCAAAAACAGGCGGCGCGCAGGCTGTTGCAGAAGCATGGCGTAATATTACAGCAACAGGAGCACGCCCCTTGGCGGTGACGGATAACCTGAACTTTGGTAATCCGGAAAAGCCGGAAATCATGGGCCAGTTTATCGCTGCTATCGAAGGTATGGGTGAAGCCTGCCGTGCGCTCGACTTCCCGGTCGTAAGCGGCAACGTTTCTCTCTATAATGAAACTCGCCAGCCAGATGGCTCAACCATGTCCATTCTCCCCACCCCTGCAATCGGGGCGTTGGGTGTGCTGGAAGATGTCTCCAAGGCCATCGGTCTGGGCATGATAGATGGGGCCGATGTGGTTCTGGTTGGGGAAACAAAGGGCGAATTGGGCCAATCTATCTGGCTACGTGAAATTCTAGGCCGCGAGGAAGGACCTCCTCCTGCCGTTGATCTGGCCGTGGAAAAGCGGAACGGTGATTTTGTACGTAACGAAATCCTGATTGGCGCGATTTCGGCCTGCCATGATCTTGCAGATGGCGGTATTCTGGTCGGGGTAGCAGAAATGGTTATGGCCAGCCGGGTAGGGTGCGAACTGGAAAGCCCAGATTCAGGCATACGCCCGGAAGCCTTCTGGTTTGGTGAAGATCAAGCCCGCTATCTTGTGTGTGTCAGCAACGCGACAGAGTTCTGCGACCGAGCCCAAAAAGCTGGCGTGCCAGCTAGGCTGATAGGCCGTGCAGGCGGAAATGATTTGATTTTGCCCAGTGGCGTCACAATATCTTCAGCGCGCCTTGCCGTTGCACATGAGGCTTTTTTCCCAGCCCTGATGGAACGCTGAGAAGACAGCTTAGGAGTTTTACCAATGGCGATGTCTGCCACAGAACTTGAAACTTACATCCGCCAAGCCTTTCCAGATGCCCAGATCAAGATTGATGATCTGGCTGGAGACGGAGACCATTATGCCTGTTCCGTTACCAGTGAAGCGTTCAAGGGGCTTTCCCGCGTAAAGCAACATCAGCTCGTCTATCAGGCCCTGCAAGGTCACATGGGGGGCAAACTTCACGCTTTGGCCCTTCAGACTTCAGCGCCCTGAAAACGGCATTTTCTTTCTCATTCAAGGACGTCTATCATGTCTGAAACCGTAAAACAGCATATTCAGAACGAAATCGACACCAACCCTGTTGTTCTGTTCATGAAAGGGGATGCCGATTTCCCACAATGTGGGTTCTCTGCTCGTGTGGTGCAGATTCTTTCTCATCTGGGTGTGCCCTTCAAATCCATCAATGTGCTGGCAGATCCAGCCATTCGTCAGGGCATCAAGGATTTTTCCAACTGGCCGACCATCCCTCAGCTTTATGTCAAAGGGGAATTTATTGGCGGCTGTGATATTGTTATGGAAATGTTCCAGTCAGGTGAGCTTCAGACACTACTCAAAGAAAAAAATATCGCCTGTAACGCTGAATCCTGATTTTTAAGTTGTCAGCTCTTTGGGTAGCTGTGTAGTCTACCCAAGAGTTTGATGAGGTGAGGAAGCTTTTTTGATGATGCGTCTTCCGTTTGTGCGTTGTGCTTTTGCGTTTGTTGGCCTGAGTGCTGGCTTTGCTGCTGTCAGTTCTTCTGCACATGCAGAACGTATTATTTCCGATCTGGAAGCAAGCAAGCTGACCTTTGCTTCCCTAACGGCTCCCCCTCCTGTTGTGCGTATCCACCATGTCACCCACACCACCCGACAGGTTGCAAGCAACCATCATACGTCCGGTCGCAGCATGGTGCGTCTGGTGTCTTATCACCCCAAGCACGCCACTGCGCACACCACACGTCGGCATCGCACCTGATACAGAACGTGAAGAAATCTTTGCTTTTTTGTGAATTGTAAAAAAGCAAAGATTTTTTACAACTCTTCTGTGCTTGAATGGCTGAATAATTCCTTCATTTTACATCTGTCGGATAATATCTTTTATCCACACAATTTCTTTTTTCTCATCCACAGTGATGAGATCAAATCTTAGTTCTTCATAATACCATTCAGGATGTTGAGCGAGCAGACATTCGGCTGCACGAAACAACCTTCTCTGTTGAGCAGGAAGCAGACATTCAGCCGCTTCTCTCCCTATTTTGCGTTTTTTGACCTCCACAAAACAGATCAAATTATCCTTACGCATAACAATATCTATTTCGCCGCGTCGCGTTCTTGCTCTTTGCAGCAAAATGGTCCAGCCCTCCTGCATGCAAGACACCTTAACGGTTTCTTCCGCAGACAGGCCATCATTGTAAGCTACATATCCACGTACCTTGCGGGCAAATGAAACCTGCCCCTGTTGTATGGGCTTTTTGTCAGTTATCGTACGCACAGCCTCATCCTTTACAAGGATTTACCCAGAACCATGCCGTTTGATATTCTGCCGCATTTACCTTTGCTGACAGTAACGGTCATACGTTTTGTTCTGGTTACCTCAGTTTCACTCCATATTCTGCTTACAAAACGGAATACGTCCTCGGCAATAGGCTGGATCGGCACTTGCGTCATGATGCCTGCGCTCGGTACCATCCTGTATCTCATGTTCGGCATAAATCGGGTACGGCGGCTGGCAAAAAAACTGGTAAGCGGTCGCTCCATTCATCGCTTTCAGGCTACCCAGAACTCATCATGGAACAGAGACCTGGACGGACAATTTGCGCCCCTAGCACTTATGGTTGGCAAATTAACCAGTCGCCCGCTTGTCGGCGGAAATTCCATCTCCTGTCTTCATGATGGTGATGGTGCTTACCCACACATGCTTGCTGCCATTGATGCCGCAGAAAAAAGCATCCTGCTTTGCTCTTATATTTTCCGCAATGACACAATCGGGGGTGAGTTTATTGAAAAACTGACGACTGCCCAGAAGCGGGGCGTGCAAGTACGCGTACTAGTTGATGGTATTGGAAGTGGCTACTTTATTTCAGGAGTGTATCGCCGCCTGAGAAGAGTTGGTATTCCCTGTGCGCGTTTTATGCATTCCATGCTGCCATGGCGTATGCCGTTTCTTAACTTGCGCAATCACCGCAAGATTCTTGTCGTAGATGGAAAAATTGGTTTCATGGGCGGGCTGAATATTGCCGATGAAAACCTCATTTCACGCAAGCCTAAAAACCCCGTTTCGGACACACATTTCAAGCTGGAAGGCCCCATTGTCAGACAGTTGGCAGAAGCCATGGCATGGGACTGGTATTTTGCCACAGAGGAAGAACTGGATGGCGATATCTATTTTCAGGAACATGAAGGGGAGGGGCAATCCATAGCGCGGATTGTCACCGCGGGCCCAGATACAGATCTTGAAAAAATAGAATACACCATGCTGCAGGCCATCACGCTCGCACGCAAACAGGTCAGACTCATGACCCCTTATTTTCTTCCTGGGTCACGCCTCCTGTCTGAATTGGCGCTGGCGGCATTGCGAGGGGTGCAGGTGGATGTCATTATTCCGCTCAAAAGCAACCACCCACCGCTAGACTGGGCATGTTCTGCCAATATTTCCCCTTTGCTTGATGCGGGGGTTCGCGTCTGGCTGGTCAATCCTCCCTTCAACCATTCCAAGCTTATGGTCGTAGATCGGGCCTGGTCCTGTGTGGGAAGTTCAAACCTTGATATCCGCAGCCTGCGCCTAAATTTTGAGATCAATATGGAAACATATGATGTCACTCTTGCAGGCATATTGGATGATTTCATGATCCGCCACCGCAACAAGCGCCTGACTCATCATGATCTGGACAAGCGCCATAGCCTCACCAAAATAAGGGACGCAGCAGCTCGCCTGTTTATGCCTTACCTGTGATTCACTTTTGCGAGCACGCTGACAAGCGGCTTCAAACGCACCGCTATCGGCCGATGATCTGAAGCAAAAACGGGCAACACGCGGGCGTTAAGGCACGCCATACCATCCACAAGACAGCGGTCAATACGAATGGGCAACAGGTCAACCATTTTATGTGTGGGGGCTTTCGGGCCAACATCATGAAAGCCAGGCACCAGAGTGGGGCCCACCAGATTGAAATCTCCCAAAATAGCGCAGGGAGGCGGCAACAACGCTGCAATACGTCGCAGTTGCCGCCTATTTAACATCTGCCCATGTGAGAGATGAACGTTAGCCAGAGAAAACGGGCCGTAATCAATAATCTGGGCATGGCGCTTGACCACAGCACCAGAGGGAATGGTGCAGGCGCGTGGAGCACGGGCAAAGGGTGTACGGCTCCAGCACGCTACGCCATGGATACGCCCGGGTAGAGGGGCGCGAGCATAGTAGCCCCCCATGATATCCGGAAGCATATCAATCTCTTCCGTCGCTTCCTGCATCAGCAGAATATCAGGCTGCTCTGTTTCTATCAGGGCGACCACATCATGAACCGTTGCGCCCGTCCGGCGCAGAAGGTTCCAACTGATAACCTTGGTACCTTCACCATCCACGAAATTCAAAGCAGAGCGAGCCTGATGGCGCTTCCTACCATCCATGAGACGAAGAAAATGACGCCTCATAAAGGCATGCTCCTTTTATCATCAGAGGGTAGAAGCGAAGATCGCTCCCGCCCGGCAAATTCCACAGTAAGGGTGAAACCAACAGCTAACAGAATGGGGCCAAGAAATATTCCCAAACCCCCAAAGGCCAGAACCCCACCAATAACGCCCAGAACAGTAAGGAGATAAGGAAGCTTGGTGCCCCGCGCAATGAAGAGAGGCCGAATTATATGGTCTGCGCCAGAAATAAACACCACACCATACAGAAGCAGAAAAACGCCCCGCCACAGATGATGATCTGCCATAAGCCACAGCCCGGCAGGCACCCAGACCAAAGGAGCCCCTACAGGCAAGACAGCGAGGAAGGATGCGATTACTCCGAACATGACGGGCTCGGAGAGATGAGTGAACCAGAAACCCAGTCCTGTCAGCAATCCCTGAATAATTGCGGTACCCAAAATGCCGTAAACTGTTCCGCGAACGGTGCCGCCAATAATGTGCAGATGCCGCCCAGCATGGGGGCCAGCAACCCGTGTAACAACCGCCGTGAGCGTATCCGCCAGAGACGGGCCACTGAGCCAGAAAAAGAACGCTATAAATAACGCCATAACCAGATGCAGAGCGCCATTGGCTACCTGCATGAGCAATACAAGGAGAGACTGCACAATGTCCCCCGCATAGGGCCGTAGCTCTGCGCCGATATGATCAACGTTGTGAGCCAGATGCTCCCACTTTACCGCCAGCTCCTGCCCAAACATGGGCAGTTTAATGAGCCACTGGGGTGGGGGAGGCAGTTCATGAGACACACTGAATAGAGTATTCAGCCGATAAGCCCACCGTGGCCCTGCGGAAACAGTGGCGGAAGCCAGAAACGCCAACGGGAGAACAAAACAGAAAGCGCAGAGCCCCGCCATGGTCATGCTGGCGGCAACCGGCTGCATCTGCCGCCGTAGATATTGGAAAACGGGCCAGGTAGCGTAGGTCAACACGGCGGCCCACAAGAGGGCAGAAGAAAAAGGTGCCAGAACGATCACACAGCCATAAGCAATGCCGCCGAGGAGAAGCCCCAGCATGATACGTTCGATTGTGATGCCTGACCCATTGACCATGTAGCTAGTAAAACACGGAAAGCGCCTTCTGTCTGGCACTTTTATGCTCATCCCTGATCAGAGCTGTCAGATTAGGAACACAAATCACCCACTGGCCCGATAACTCTCCAGAAGCTGCTTGAGCGAACGCTTCATTCAGACAATCTGGCTTTACCCATATGCCTGATCATGCGTTAGACTTCATACTTATATGCTGCGGCAATGGAATGAGTATGACTGATGTTTCCTCTATTTTCCGTAAATGAACTTTCCGATACGCTCTCCTCAGAAAACGTTCGCCTTTTTGATGCAACAGCTCTTCTACCAGGCGAGAGCTTCAATCCCTACACGCGCTTTGAACAGGCCCATATTCCGGGTAGCCAGTATTTTGATGGAGACGAGTTTTCTGACCCCGAGAGCACCCAGCCCCATACTGTTCCCACACCGGCGCGGTTTGCTAAACTCTTTGGCCAGTTAGGAGTGAGAGATACGGATACAGTTGTTTTCTATGATCAGGGAAACGTTGCGTCCGCCTGCCGTGCCTGGTGGTTGGCCAGGTTATTCGGGCACAAGTCAGTTTATGTGCTGGATGGCGGCCTTCCAGAATGGCAACGCAATAACCTGCCCACCGTAGAGGGGAGAGCCTCCACGCATGCGGTGATCGCATATCAGCCTCGTCCGCATTATAAACGCCTGAAGGGGCTGGGCGACATGCTGGACTGCATCCTGAATGACACAGCCCCTATTCTTGATGCTCGCTCGGCGGATCGTTTTTATGGCCGAACTCCAGAACCTAGGCCCGGGCTTGCCTCAGGCCACATGCCAGGTGCCCTGAACATTCCATTCAAACGGATACTTGATGAAAAAGGCTGTTTTCTGCCAACGGAGCAACTTAGGCACATTTTTTTGGAAGCCGGTGTACCTGAAGACCGAGGAGCCATTACAACCTGTGGATCGGGTATGACCGCAAGTGTGCTCAATGTGGGGCTATGCAGAGCCGGTTTTCCTGACAGCGCCTTATATGATGGATCATGGGCAGAGTGGGGCGCCATACCGGACGCCCCCGTAACAAAGGACGCATAAGGGTATGGACGCAGAGTTTCCAGTTAGTAAAGGATGGGAAAAGCTCTCTTCCACCCTTACTCGTCAGGGGCGCCCTCCGCAAAATGAGGAGGGGGCTCCCGTCAACCTGCCTTTGACGCGCGGATCAACCGTGCTCTTTCCGTCATTGGATGCCATGCAGAAGCAGGGCCACAGACGTTATGATCACGAGTACATCTACGGTGCCATGGGCACACCAGTACAGCATGAACTTGAAAAAATTATTGCGTCTCTGGAAGGTGGAACAGACTGCCAGATTGTCAGTTCCGGTCTTGCTGCCTGTACAACGCCGCTGCTGGCTTTTCTAAAAGCGGGCGATCACTGCCTTTTGCCAGATAGCGTGTATGGACCCACTCGACGTTTTGCAGAAACACTTCTCAAGCGCTTTGGTGTCACGACCACTTATTATCCGCCTTGCGCGGATGCAGCGACAATACAGAGCCTGATGCAGCCCAATACGCGGGTTCTGTTTGCTGAAAGCCCTGGCAGCCATACTTTTGAAGTGCAGGATATGTCCATGTTGGCCTCCGTTGCGCATGCCGGGCAGGCCAAACTCATGCTGGATAACACATGGGGGCTAGGCATCTTTGCGCCCTTCAAGCACGGCGTGGATATTTCCATTCAGGCTTTGACAAAATATCCTTCAGGACACTCCGACGTTATTGCCGGGGCCGTTACCGTCAATACACAGGAAGACTGGCACATGCTGCGGGATGCTTCCATTCAATTGGGACAACTTGCCAGCCCGGATGATTGCTGGCTGACACTACGCGGTTTACGCACGATGGGTGTACGGCTGGCGCATCAATCTCGCGCTGCTTTGCAAATTGCTCACTGGCTGAAAAATCGGCCTGAAGTGGCACGCGTTCTTCATCCTGCTCTCTCCGATTGTCCGGGACATGAAATCTGGAAACGGGATTTTACAGGAGCCGGAAGCCTGTTCGGCGTGGTGCTCAGCCCCCAAATCAGTCAGCATGCCATGGAAACCATGATTGATTCCCTCAAGACGTTCGGCATCGGAGCGTCTTGGGGCGGATATGAAAGTTTGGTTCTTCCAACATCCGGCGGCATCATCCGCAAGCATCCTGTTACCGGAGCCCCTCAAGGACCAGCCTTCCGTTTGCAGATTGGCTTGGAATGTCCAACCGATTTGCAGGACGACCTGGCTCAGGCTTTTGAAATTTTCAAAACGGCAGTTTGAAGACCTCAAAAAGCCTTTTCTTAATCCAGCCCAGCTCGAAGTCGATAAGTCGCGGCTTCAGCCACATGGGCGGGCTGGATTTCCTCTTCTCCTGCCAGATCCGCAATTGTTCTCGCCACACGCAGGAGGCGTGTATATCCACGCGCTGAAAAGCGAAATCGGGTTGAGATTTTTTGTGCCATTGCCTGTCCTGCAACAGAAAGACCAAGCTCCTCCAAAGAAGCTTCCGCATTTTTACGGCCATTCTGGCGGGCATATTGCACGATACGCGCCCCGCTTACCCGCTCGGCAACAGGAGCACTGCTTTCACCCGGTTGCTGAGTCATATAATCCAAGGGCGTAAACGGCTGCATGGCAACATGCAGATCAATACGATCCAATAGTGGGCCAGAAAGACGGGCGACATAATCTTCACCACATCGAGGCGCCTTCCGGCATTCCCGCTCGGCATCTCCCAGATAGCCACATCGACAGGGATTCATGGCGGCAATAAGCTGGAAACGGGCAGGGTAGGTAACGTGGGCGGCTGCACGCGCGATACTGACGCGCCCCGTCTCTAGCGGTTGACGCAATGCTTCAAGAGCACCCCGCGTAAACTCCGGCAGTTCATCCAAGAACAGAACACCATGATCCGCCAAACTAATCTCTCCCGGCCGGGCGCGTGTTCCCCCCCCCAATCAACGCAGGCAAACTGGCAGAATGATGAGGCTCCCGATAAGGAGGCCGACGAAGAGGGCGGCCGTCTTTTAACAACCCTGCAGCACTATAAATACGGGAAACGTCGAGGCTTTCTTTCGGTGTCAGATCTGGCAGCAATCCGGGCAAACGCGCCGCCAACATGGATTTTCCTGCTCCCGGCGGCCCTGATAAAAGAAGGGAGTGCCCTCCAGCTGCAGCAATTTCTAAAGCACGACGACCCGTTTCCATTCCTCTGATATCAGCAAGATCAGGTACTGCCTCTTGCAAATCTGGCAGTGCAATAGCCAAGAGAGGAGGGAAAATTATTTGCAAACCATTAAAATGATTAATCAAGCTTAGCAAAGTGGGCGCGCCAATTACGGCAATATCTCCACCACAAAGCGCTTCCTGAGCTTGAGAGGCCGGGCATACCAACCCCAATTCCATGGAAGACGCTTCAATAGAGGCAGACAGCACTCCTGCCACAGGATTAAGAGAACCATCCAGAGACAATTCTCCCAATG
The DNA here is from genome assembly GCF_030644465.1 of Acetobacter tropicalis. Lineage (NCBI taxonomy): Bacteria > Pseudomonadati > Pseudomonadota > Alphaproteobacteria > Acetobacterales > Acetobacteraceae > Acetobacter > Acetobacter tropicalis. Next base: position 42,418 of record NZ_JAUYUW010000001.1, read on the forward strand.
CCGCAAAGCGGGACACTTCTTCGAAAGGAATAACCTCCATAGCACTTAACAATGCGAGTGCTATCGGAAGATCAAAATGTGAGCCTTCTTTGGGAATATCCGCAGGAACCAGATTGATCACAATCCGCTTGGCGGGCAGGGCAAGGCCCATGGACGTAAAGGAGGCACGAACACGCTCCCGCGCTTCTCCCACGGCCTTATCTGGCAAGCCGACAATCAGAAATGCAGGGAGGCCAGACGAAATCTGGACTTCAACCCAGACAGGTCTGGCCTCTATGCCTGAAAAAGCAAAACTCCGAATGCGGGAATTGATCATTCCCGCACTCCGAACGCAGACCTCACTGCCCTTTATAGATCAGGCGGGCACGAATTGTTCCGTCAAGCTCGCGCAGAGCGTGCAGAATCCGATCATCAAGATCCGTATTCTTTCCTGTATCCGCCTCTACCACCACATACCCGATTTCCCCATCTGTCTGGAGGAACTGGGCCGTAACATTGCAGGTTTCACGCAGAAAAATTTCGTTCAGACGCATCATCATACCGGGCACATTATGGTGCACGTGCATGAATCGTGTTCCACGGGGGCTTTGCGGCAACTGCACACCTGGGAAATTCACAGACCCAAATGTTGAGCCTACATCAGAATACTCAACCAGTTTGCGCGCCACTTCTACGCCAATCCGTTCCTGAGCTTCTGCCGTAGAGCCCCCGATATGTGGGGTCAGGATCACGTTATCTATGCCCTGAAGGGGCGTTTCAAGGCGATCATTCGGCCCTTTTGGCTCTTTGGGGTACACATCAATTGCTGCCCCCAGCAAGTGACCATCTTTAAGCGCTTCGGCCAGAGCATCAAGATCAACAACGTTTCCACGTGCGTTGTTGATCAGGAAGGAGCCTTTTTTCATGGCTCGGATCTGATCTGGCCCCATCAGATTTCTGGTGGAAGGCAACTGTGGCACGTGCAGACTGACCACATCACTTTCGGCCAGCAATTCTTCCAATGTGTCCACAGACCCTGCATTGCCGTGGCCCAGTTTATCCACCACGTCAAAATACATCACACGCATGCCAAAGGCTTCCGCCAGCACGGAAAGCTGGGAGCCAATGGAGCCATACCCCACAATACCCAGCGTCTTGCCCCGTACTTCCCAACTATTGCTGGCAGACTTCTTCCATGTGCCAACATGACACTCGGTAGAACGCGGGAAAATTTGGCGCATGAGCATCACAATTTCGCCCATAACCAGTTCGGCTACAGAGCGGGTGTTGCTGTATGGCGCGTTGAAAACAGGGATACCGTTCAAACGTGCTGCATCCAGATCAACCTGATTGGTCCCGATGCAGAAACATCCGATGGCCACAAGCCGATCAGCGCCTTCGATGACTTCTTTAGTCAACTGCGTGCGCGAGCGAATACCAACAATATGCACACCTTCCAGCGCTTTTTTCAGGGCATCGCCCTCAAGCGCGCCTTTATGGCGGACGACGTTCTCATATCCACTGGCTTTGAGCAAAGCGACGGCACTGTCGTGAATGCCCTCAAGCAGCAGAATGCGGATCTTGTCCTTCGGAAGGGACAGTTGCGTGCTCATGCGGAATAACCATACCTGTTGTGCCGATGCGCAGGCCTATCGCAAATTGCGACAAATTCATAGATCCTGCGTCATGATAACTTTCGTAAGTCTCGCGCTTACGGTCGCGTCGCAAGGGCTTGAACCGCTGCGGAATGGAGGGAGGCATCTCCCACGGCGAGCACTGTTCTGTCTCCTTCAGCATGTAGGGGGGAGCCATCCCAAGCTGTTATTCTGCCGCCTGCGCCTTCAATCACGGGCACCAGCGCAGCCCAGTCCCATGGGTTCATGTCACACTCGGCAATGATATCAATCTGGCCGAGCGCTAGCAGGCCATATGCATAGCAGTCACCGCCCCATGTCATGCGTTTTGCCCGCTTTTTAAGGGTTTTCCATCCCTCATGCGGAGCGCTTTCCAGCATTTCAGGAGAGGTACAGGAGAGTTCTGCTTGACCAAGTTCCAGGCAGGCACGTGTTCCTGCCAGCCCGCCAAAACGGGAAGAAAAGCGGGTAGGCTGACCTGAAACGCCAACCCAGCGCTCCTCGGTAACAGGCTGATCAATAATCCCCAAAACTGGAACCCCATTCTTCAGAAGGGCAATCAGAGTTCCAAACAATGGACGGCCTGTCACAAACGAACGCGTTCCATCCACAGGATCAAGCAGCCAGCGATAGGAGGCGTTTTCATTTTCCAGCCCAAACTCTTCTCCAAATACGCCATGTCCTGGCAGCCGTTCGCTCAAAATAGCCCGCATCACACGCTCCGCCGTCCGATCCGCCAAAGTCACGGGGCTTTGATCTGCCTTGTCGATCACTGCCACAGAAGACCGAAACCAGGGCCGCACGACGCATCGGGCGGCGTCAGCCATCATGTTAGCTACATTCAGGAAAGGAGTCAGGTCATCTGGGGTCATGAGAAGCCTTTAAAAAAGAATGATCTATTCGGCCAATGTGTGCAGATAGGCTATGATATCCGCTCGTTGTGCAGGGGAGGATATCCCGACAAGCGACATCCGGGTGCCGGGTGCAAAGCGAGCAGGAGAGGTCAACCAGTCTGACAAAGCCTGATCTGACCAGACATGCGCTTTCTGCCCTGCAAGAGCCGACGAATACGCATATCCCGTAATACTTGCTCTTGGTCGGCCCGCTACACCGGCCAGATTAGGTCCCACACCATCGCTCGCTGCACTGACAAGTGCATGACAACTGGAACATATCTGGTGCGCCAACTCTTCTCCATGATCCGCGTCAGCGTGAGCCATGTAGGGCGCGATCGGCACGTTCTCTGTACCGGGCACAGAAAAGGCAGGCTTGGCAGGAGCTGTGATGGGAACAACAGTTGAACCAACTGCGCCACAGATCCAGGCTGTAGCAATGCTCAGCAACACAGCGGCCGCAGCCTTGTTGAGAAACACGCTATCCATTGTCGGCGCTGCTTCCTCCTGTTGCGTTTGGCGTGCAGCTTTCCTAAACTACGTGCCGCTTCGTGTGAAGCAAGTCACCGCGCTGGTTACGCAGCACCGTTTTCACAGTGTTTCCAAGGCTATATTCCGTGCTGAATTGCAGAGCAAGCTGATGGCCACTCCGCTTGTCATTATTCCCGCAAGGCTTGCTTCCACCCGCCTGCCAGGCAAACCGCTTGCAGATATTGCAGGCAAGCCCATGATTATCCGGGTTCTGGAAGCCGCACTGGCCGCTGATATCGGGCCAGTGGTCGTCGCTGCTGCGGAGCAGAGCATCTGTGATACGGTGCAGGCAGCAGGCGGCAACTGCGTTCTGACCGACGCGGCGCTCCCGTCCGGCTCCGATAGGGTCTGGCACGCAACCCAACAAATCGACCCACAAGGCAAGCATGATCTGATTATCAACCTGCAGGGCGACTTACCCACTTTTCCACCAGCCGCTCTTCACGCCATCCTGAAGCCACTAGCAGAGCCATGGGTTGACCTTGCAACCCTTGTGACCCCTATCCTTTCGGAAGAAGAAAAGCTGACTTCTTCCGTTGTAAAGGTCGCATGTGATTTTCCCGGCAATGCCGCTACGGCACCCGCATTATATTTTTCACGCATGCCACTGCCTTGGGGAGAAGGCCCGCTCTGGCATCATGTTGGGGTCTATGGCTGGCGTCGTGACGCTCTCCAGCGTTTTGTAAGCTTGCCAGAATCCGGGCTGGAAAAGCGAGAGAAACTAGAACAGCTTCGTGCCCTTGAAGCAGGCATGCGTATTGGCTGTGCCAAAATTGACATTGCGCCTTTTGGTGTAGATACCCCAGCAGATCTTGAACGCGCCCGACAGGCCTTCGGAGCATAATCTAAAGACATGACCAAAAAGGTTATCGCCTTTCAGGGCACACCTGGCGCCTATTCCGATCTGGCATGCCGCACCGCCAAACCCGGCTGGCAAACGCTACCGTGCAAGACATTTGCTGAAACGATTGAGGCTGTCCACAAAGGTGACGCTGAACTGGCCATGCTGGCGTGTGAAAATAGTCTGGCTGGCCGCGTGCCGGACATTCATTCACTCCTGCCCAATTCAGGCCTCTATATTGTGGGAGAGCATTTCCAGCGCGTGGAGCATTGCCTTCTTGGTGTCCCGGGAGCCCGCATTGAAGATGTGAAACGCGTTCACACCCATCCTGTTGCCATGGGGCAAATCAGCACCTTGCTGAAAACCCATAATTTCACGCCCGTCATTGAGTTTGACACAGCCGGGGCGGCAGAGTTGGTCGCGTTATGGAAAAAACCCGAGGAAGCAGCCGTTGCATCAGAACTGGCAGGGCAATTGAACGGGCTACAAATTCTGCAGAGAAACGTTGAGGATGCAAAGCACAACACAACGCGCTTCTATATTGCATCCCGCTCCGAACAGCGCCCGTCACCTGGCACGCCTGACAATATGACAACGGTTATTTTCAGCGTCAAAAATATCCCGGGCGCGCTTTACAAGGTTCTGGGAGGATTTGCGACCAGTGGGATCAACATGACCCGACTGGAAAGCTACATGACGGGCGGCAGCTTTGCCGCGACCCGCTTTCTGCTGGATGTTGAGGGGCACCCTGAAGATGCCCCCCTTGGCAAAGCGTTAGCTGAACTTGATTTCTTCTCCGAAAACGCCAAAATCCTTGGTGTTTACAAGCAGTCGCCCTTCCGGCGGCAAATGTCAGGCCGTCCCCCTGAAGAACCGTCTTCAGGATGCGCAGACGCCATTGCAGGATAGACGACAGCCCATGTCAGATATAATATTTACCGGCTCCATTACCGCTCTTATTACCCCCATGAACCGGGATGGCAGTCTGGATTTCACCTCTTTCGAAAATCTGGTGAACTGGCAGATAGAGGAAGGCACTTCTGCTCTCTGCGCCATGGGCACCACCGGAGAAAGCCCCACGCTTTCTCACGCAGAACACCATGCCGTGGTAGAGCGGACAATCAAGGTTTCTGGCGGTCGTGTGCCTGTTATTGCGGGCGCAGGCTCCAACAGCACGTCAGAAGCCGTTGATCTGGCAAAACATGCGGAGCAGGCTGGAGCCTCAGCCGCGCTTGTGGTGACGCCTTATTACAATAAGCCCACGCAAGAGGGGCTTTATCGTCATTTCATGGCAATTGCCGATGCCATTTCCATTCCTGTTGTGCTGTATAACATCCCAGGACGCTCTGTGGTTGACATCAGCGTTGAAACGATGGCGCGACTGGCAAAGCACGCCAATATTATTGGCGTGAAAGACGCAACAGCTAACCTTCTTCGCCCCCTGCAAGTGCGCCGCGCCGTTACCAAACGCTTCAATCAGCTTTCTGGAGAAGACGGAACAGCTGTTGCTTTTCTGGGGGCTGGTGGAGATGGCTGCATCAGCGTGACATCCAATATCGCTCCCTCTTTGTGTGCCTCTATACAGAAAGCGTGGCAAGAAGGACGCGCAGGTGACGCCATTGCTGCTCAGGATAAGCTGTTACCGCTGCACGATGCACTTTTCTGCGAAAGCAACCCAGGCCCGGTAAAATATGCCGCAAGCCTGCTGGGTCTGGCAGGGGAAACAACACGCCTTCCACTCGCCCCTTTGTCAGAAACATCTCGCCAGATGGTTCGTGCGGCGCTTGTTGATGTCGGGCTGCTAAACTGATGGCCCAAAAACCTCGTAAAAATACCATGATCTCTCATGGTATTGCCGCTCAAAATCGAAAAGGGCGTTTTAATTACGCCATCAAGGAAACCGTTGAAGCAGGACTTGTCCTAAAAGGTGCAGAAGTCAAAAGCCTGCGTCTTGGCCGCGCCATGATTACAGAAGCCTATGCCGGCGAACGCGATGGAGAGCTTTGGCTTTTCAATAGCTACATTCCTGAATATCAGGGGGGGGTGCTCTCACGCTTTGATACTCGCGCCCCGCGCAAGCTTCTTATGCATCGGAAACAGATTGAAAAATATCTGGGGGCAATCGCACGGGAAGGCGCAACCCTGGTTCCGCTCGACATTCACTTCAACAATCGTGGCGTCGCTAAAGTGACACTTGGCTTGGGGGAAGGGAAGAAGAACGTCGATAAACGTCATGCCATTGCTGAGCGGGACTGGCAACGCGACAAAGCGCGCTTACTACGCAACAAGGGGCAGGGGGACTACTAATCCTACAACCTAAAGACCGGCCCTACACCTTAATAAATCTCTTTAAATTTCCAACGCCTACATACAAAAAACCCCGCCGAAGCGGGGTTTTCTGATTTCCTGCAACACAGAAAATATTAGGCCGGGTCAATCTGTGCAGCTTCCGGACCTTTCTGGCCCTGAACCACTTTCACATTTGCAGTCTGGCCTTCATTCAGGCTGGAAAGACCGGAGCGTTCAAGAGCAGACGCGTGGACAAAAATGTCCTTGCCGCCACCATCCGGCGTGATAAAGCCAAAGCCCTTGGTCGCATTGTACCACTTGACCGTCCCGCGAATTTCTTCTGCGAAGGACAGATCAGGAGCAGGACGCGGAGCGCGCGCAAAGCCACCACGAGGAGCGCCACCACCAAAGCCACCGGGAGCAGAACGAGGACGTTCCGGCTGTGCCGTGCTTTCGTCAACAGAGATCACTTCCGCGACCTGACGACCTTTCGGGCCCTGACCGATACGTACAACTAGTGTTGCACCGGGACTTACGCCTTCGTGACCAATCTGGGACAGAGCATTGGCATGCAGGAATACATCGCCCGAACCATCAGCTAGTTCAACAAAGCCGTAGCCTTTTTCGCCATTGAACCACTTGACAGTCGCTCCGATTTCCGGACCGGAAGCGATAACCTGCGGGCCACCTGCACCGCCACCAGCGGGTCTACGCGGAGCGAAGCCACCACGGTCTGCACCAAAAGAGGGGCGTTCGCCATAAGAGGGCGTTGACATAAAATCGTCGTCAAATCCGCCGCGGCGCGGAGAGCGAGAGCTGCGGTCGGTCCTGTTACTTCTCAACGGTCTTGATCCTGGAACATGGAGAAAGCCGAACTTTCTCCAGATATTGAAAAACGGGCAGATTGCCTAAGACTGGTTGACGCAATACTCATAACTGAGCACAACCCTGTTCCATTCCGTAGCACTGCAACCACACCCGGTATTTTTTCTAGCATACCGTCTGTAGCGTAGCTATAGGAAAGCATGAAACGAGCACGCGTTTCATCCCTTTTCGTGCCTATAACAATTTTGTGATACTCGCATGAATGCTGCAGTTCATCATGCCCGGTTCATGCGTGCCATGCGTAGGTAAATCAGGGTTTTCTGTTGAGGCGCTATCAATTAAAGAAAATAAAGATTACATCTGCGCCTGCAGAGTGAGAGGAAAAATATGTCTGCTGTCGTAAAATTGCCCCGCGTCCGGCATATGGCTGCCACAACCCTTCTTTTAGCTGGCAGCGCTCTTGCTTCCGTCTCTACAGCAGAAGCGACTCCTCTGCAGGACAAGCAGGGCACATGGACCCTACAGGGAGAGAACGATGCCGTTTCCACCCTCAAATCCACATCTGACCAATATTACACAAGTGGCCTGCGGCTAAACTGGACATCCGGCACAGATACACTCCCCACCCCCATAGCCTCCATCAGCAAGGCCATCTGGGGAGAAGGGGTGCAGCGCATCAGCATGGGACTGCAACAATTAATTTTCACCCCACGAGACACGCAATCTCCCAGCCCATGGGCACCTGGCCAAGCTCAAACCAGCCTGCTGCGCGATCGTCCTTACGCCAGCGTTCTTCTGGGCACGATCAACCTTATCAGCGATACGGACACGTCCCGCAGTGTATTCGGCATTCAAGTAGGGGTCATGGGCCCGGCCGCCATGGGCAGACAACTCCAGAATGGTTTCCACGGCGCCATTGGGGACACTAAAAATCAAGGCTGGGGGCATCAGCTTCAGAACCAGCCTATATTTCAGGTGCAAGGCGGACGGACGTGGCGCTTACCCCTCGTCAAGGTTGCAGGCATTGAAATGGACATGCTGCCTTCTGCCGCCGCTGCGATTGGTGATTACCAAATCTACGGACGTATTGGTGACATGATCCGGATCGGGCAGGGGCTAAATAGTGACTTCGGCATCCCAACCATCGGTGGCTCTGGTACAGATGGGACAGATGCCTACAAAGCCACGCGCCCCTTTGCATGGTATTTCTTTGGCGGGGTAACTGGCGAGGCTGTCGGCTATGACGCCACCCTGCAGGGCAATACAATGCGCAGCAATTCTCTGCACGTGAACAAGAAATGGGATGTGGGAGAGATTCATGCCGGGCTTGCCGTCATGTTTTATGGTCTTCGTGTCTCCTATAGTCAGGTCTGGCAGACGCAGCAGTTTGACGGAGCGAAATCCGGCCTCTTCAATTACGGTTCTCTGATGGTATCTGCCAAATTCTAAAAATTAAGCACAAAAAATAGGCATGTGGCTAAAAAATAGCGTCGAAACTTTTCCATTTGATTAGATTTTGTGGTTTTTGCGCAACTTTAGGAACTTTCTGCCTGATTCTGAGGCGATCCCATGCGTTTTATGTTGGCCTGATAGAAAAGACCATTTTACAGTCAACACCAGAAGCCCTCTGGTGTTTGATGGGAATGGAAAAGTCTGATGCTGCACATGAACGAAACACCGTCCGTCTGTAAAATCATTCCGTTTCAGATGGAAATTTTGTCACGACACCGGGAATACCTCTCCCGTTGGATTGAGGCTGGACTACCAATGGGCGTTTGTGATGCGGATGTTTTCTCCGCCTCTCAACGTGAGCCCGGCCTTTCCTCTGAATATGTCGTCATCTGGGTGCGCGAAACACCAGACCCAGCTTACAAAGTGTTCTCTCGCGGAAATAAATGGATCGTTGTGGATGCTGTCCGTGAGCATCAACTCGGACAGTTCAGCTCCTTTGCGGATGCTCTTAATATGGTGCGCCCTGTTCTTCCGCGTCCTGAGAAAATTGTTGCGGCCTGATCCTTCCGCCTAATTTTCTCACCTAAGCCATGAAACGTACTTACCCCATGCCAATGGGGGAGAGTTAATGGCTAAAATTACTCTTATGCTCGTAACACACTGAACGTCATCCACGCGTTATAGTATTTTACAGTTGTGTGTTGGCCTATTCGAGCCCCTGCATAGTGTGTTGTTTAGCACTCTCATCTCACTTTAAAGGGGCAGATACTTCATTTCAGGGATTGCGTCTTAGCGTCTCTCCTGCTGCAAGGAGCAGGAGAAAGACATGCGAGCCCGACCTGAAGGAAGATGATATGACCACCATTACTCTCGCCCATCCTGATAGCACCATCCATGAGGCGACAGCGGCGGCAATCATCCGGGTTCTTGAAGCGAACGACGTTGAACCAGAAATTGTTGTCGGCCCTAAAGCAGCCCTTGGGCAAATGCTGAGTAACGGAGAGGTCGATCTCTATATTTCCGCTTGGCTGCCCGAACTGGATTCAGATCTTCTGACATCAGGCGTAACGCCGCTTGGGCACCTGTTCAACCCAGGTGCATATTGTTGCATCTCTCAGGAAGATGCGTCTGTCACATCGCTGACGGATGTTGCCCAGACCACTCAGAATGAGTTGTCACGGACCATTATTACACCAGCATCCCTGCAACAGCAGGTTGAGCACATGCTCGCCACCTACGCTTTGGCTGATGCAGGCTTTATTCTGGAAGTTATGGAAGATGAACAGGCGTTGGCCTCTCTTTCCCATAAGCTTGGAACGCAAGAACGCATCCTTATGCCTCTGACCCAGCCTTGCTTTTTATTCCATCAAGGCGGCTTCCGTATCCTGACGGACCCCAAAGGCGGAATGGGAAAAGAAATGGATGCGCGCATGTTGCTTCGTCCTGGCCTAGCAGAGGAACTTGACCGAGATCTGATGGACGAGCTGGATGAACTGATGCTGAGCACAAAAGTGATTAGCGCGATGGATTACGCCATGCGTACTGAAGGGTTAACAGCCGACGAAGCAGCGGAATCCTGGCAACGAGGCAAACTGCTTCCACGCTGAAGGGAGCTGTTATGACCATGCCATCGGACACCGATACGCGGGATACGGAACTTGCGGCTCAGTATGAAGCTTATCCTTATCCTGAACGGAACGCGCAAGACGAGACAAAACGCCTGCTTATTGGCAGCCCAAGCCATCTTCGCGAAATAGATTACTGGGTATTTGGGGCCCGTAGATCCCGCAGTAAGCCGCTACGGGCGCTTGTGGCCGGGTGCGGAACAGGCGATGGCGCCATCATGCTTGCCACTCAGATGGCACGCTCCAACCGGCCCGGAGAAGTGGTCTGTATCGACCGCTCCCATCATGCTCTTTCTATTGCTCAAGCTCGCGCAACTACCCGCGAACTGGATAATATCCGCTTTATTCAAGCCTCTCTGACTGACTTGAAAAGTCTAGAGCTCGGCTTGTTCGATTATATCGATTGTTGCGGTGTGCTCCATCATCTGCCTGACCCTGCAGCAACCCTGAAAAGCCTTGTGCATTTGCTCGCACCGCAGGGAGGAATGGGCCTCATGGTCTATGCTCCTTACGGTCGCACTGGAGTTTACATGCTACAGGATGCTCTTGAGCAGTTAGCGCCACATACAGAGCCACCAGCAGCACGGCTGGATACAGCCAAACGAGTGATGCGCTCTCTTCCTGCTACAGCATGGCTTCGCCATAATGGTAATTTTGGAGACCATCTGAGCGGGGGAGATGCAGGGCTGTATGATCTTTTGCTTAATCCGAGAGATCGTTCATACACCATTGACGCATTCCTGGACCTATTGAGCGAAGCGGGACTTGACGCATCCTGCCTTATGGAGCCCGCACGGTATGATCCAACGCTGTTTCTACCCGACCCTCGCCTCAGAAAGCACCTCGGCACATTAAGCTGGCGCGAAAAAGCCATTGTTGCGGAGGCTTTGACTGGCAATATGGCAACGCATGTTGCATACGTTGTTCGACAGGGAGAGCGTATTACCCCCCCAGACTATAATGATTTCGATGCCATTCCACTCATGCGGGAGATCCCGGGCATTGAACTTGCAAAACAGATGCTGGCGGATCACACGCTACCCTTTACCTTTGGCACATTGGCTGTCCCCATACCTCTCCCTCCGCAAACACGAGGTCTTTTGCCCCTTATTGATGGGCAGCGAACAGTGGGAGATCTGGCGGAAATTCTAAGCACCCGCGGCGTAACGGAAGATAAATTCAGAAAAATCTGGAATGAAATCTTTCCAACACTTGAAAGCCTCAACCGAGTGCTACTGCAATCTCCCGCGTGAAACAGAAGACCATTTCAGACGGCATATGTCGTGATGCTGCTTCTACTTCCACAAAAACAGCGCCTGTTCCTATTATCATTTTTGGAGCGGCGCTGAAAAAAGATGGCTCTCCGACACCCGCGTTACGGGATCGGGTCAAAGCAGCTCTGGCATTTGGCAGACATCATAAAAATGTTCTTTATATTCCCACAGGAAATGTTCCCCAGAAAGGGGTGACAGAGGCGGAAGTCATGGCCTGCCTCCTTCTCAAAGAAGGCGTATCAGCCACCGAGATCGTGGTTGAAAAAACGGCGACAGACACTTTTGACTCTATAGTAGCCTGTACAAAGATATTAAAAAAACAAAGCCTTAGTAACACCAGAATTGCCTTAGCCACTAGTCCGTATCACATGCCGCGCTGCATGTTGTTAATGCGACTAGCAGGCTGGAAGGTGCATCAGGTTCCGTTTCCTTACAAAAATCTAGCGCGGACGAACCTGTTCCACAAAATCCTGATCATCGGTCACGAAATCCTTGCGAGTGGATGGGATGCGTTGCTCGTTCTGGCTTGGCGTATTGTGCGCTAGAAAGCGGCGTCGTATCCTCCGCGCCACATCCGCGAGGATTTTATCCGAAGAGCACGGCAGGAGGCTTACTGCAGCCAGCCCGGCATTTCCAAAGAAGCGATCAACCAGACCGCTTTTGCATTTTCGGTTCATCCTCATTTAACCGTCTACCACGGTTATTTTGCCCATATGGGGCCAAGTAACCTTTAGAAACAGTAGGTAAAATGGCCGTTTACGCTTTTGTTTTTCCAGGGCAGGGCAGTCAGTCCGTGGGCATGGGGTCTGAACTGGCCCAGGCCTTCCCTGCAGCCCGTGCCGTATTCGAAGAAGTAAATGAAGCGCTCGGGGAGCGTCTTTCCAAGACGATTTTCGAGGGCCCCACTGAGGCCCTAACCAGCACGGAGAATACTCAACCCGCCCTTATGGCTGTTTCCATGGCGGTAATGCGCGTTCTGGAAACCGAAGGTGGCCTGGACCTTGCGAGCAAAGTTACGCTTCTAGCTGGTCATTCTCTAGGAGAATACGCAGCCTTGGCCGCTGGACGTGCTTTCAGCATTCCGGATGCTGCACGTCTTCTACGGCTTCGCGGGCAAGCCATGCAAAAGGCCGTTCCCGCTGGGCAGGGGGGCATGGCTGCCATTATTGGCGGCACTTTGGGACAAATACAGGAAATCTGCGCTCAAGCCGGAGAAGGAAGCATTCTGGAAATTGCCAATGATAACGGCGGAGGCCAGATCGTTATTTCCGGCTCCATGGACGCGATTGATAAAGCAGTGGCCCTTGCAAAGGACATGAAGATCAAACGCGCACTGAAGCTTCCCGTATCGGCCCCGTTCCATTGCTCCCTGATGCAGCCAGCAGAGGATGTGATGGCTGAAGCGCTGGCAAAGGCTGATATCGCAGCTCCTATTGTGCCGGTGATTGCGAACGTAACAGCTGAAAGAGAAACCGACGCAGATGCGATTCGGAGCAATCTGACAAAACAGGTAACTGGCCGTGTCCGTTGGCGTGAAAGCGTTGAAGCTATGAGCAGCGCAGGAATTGATACGTTTGTGGAAATTGGCGCAGGAAAAGTTTTATCCGGCTTGATCCGTCGCATTGATCCAGAAGTGAGCACCCTTTCTGTCGGCACGCCAGCCGATATCGAATCCCTCCTTAAATCCTTTTAAAACAACTAGGTATAATTTCATGTTCAAACTTGATGGCAAGGTGGCTCTGGTAACAGGAGCTTCTGGCGGGATCGGGGGCGCGATTGCGGCCACTTTGCACGCCCAGGGCGCCACTGTGGTGCTCTCCGGCACACGTGAAGACGCCTTGAAAGCACAGGCTGAAAAGCTGGGTGGTGAACGCGTGCACTATGTGACTGCAAACCTGTCTGATCCGGCAGAAGCCGATGCGTTAATTGGCAAAGCTGAAGAAAAAGCGGGCAAACCTGTTGATATTCTTGTCAATAATGCGGGCCTTACGCGGGATATGCTCGCATTACGCATGAAAGACGAAGATTGGGATCAGGTCCTGAATGTGGACCTTTCCTCACCGTTTCGACTGTGCCGTGCTGCCCTGAAAGGCATGTTGCGCCGACGTTCAGGCCGAATTGTGAACATTGCCTCCGTAGTGGGAGCAACCGGCAATGCGGGGCAAGCAAACTATTCTGCGGCCAAAGCTGGCATGGTGGGGATGAGCAAATCCCTTGCGCAGGAAGTTGGCTCCCGCGGCGTTACGGTAAACGTGGTCGCTCCGGGCTTCATTGTCACCCCCATGACAGACGTCTTGCCGGATGCCCAGAAGGAAAAGCTGCAGAGCCAGATTCCGCTTGGTCGGCTTGGTAAACCGGAAGACATTGCCGCAGCTGTACTTTATTTGTGCTCGGATGAAGCTGGATGGGTTACAGGAGCGACCCTGCATGTTAATGGTGGCATGGCTATGATCTGAAGGCTAGCTGCACGGATAACGCATAACAGGTGGTGCAAAACGTTTTCAGATGTGGCAGACAGTTTCCGTAATTGGTGCTGGCCAGTCCATCTGGAAGAGCCTTCGTACGGTTCATCTTGGCTTGAACCAAAGAAACGTGCTATGCGCCCGCAGCCTTGTTTTCTGGATTGAAGTTCTTCGCTTCATCCAGATGCACAACAGGGAAGCTGGCAAATTAAGCGCCTAGACAACTTGCCCCTTTTTCTCATGGGCATATAGGAAGCAGAGACAGATGAGCGAAATCGCTGATAAGGTTAAGAAAATTGTGGTCGAGCATCTCGGCGTCGAGGAAAGCAAGGTCACGCCGGAAGCGTCGTTCATCGACGATCTGGGAGCAGACAGCCTTGATACCGTTGAACTCGTGATGGCTTTTGAAGAAGCTTTCAACGTTGAGATTCCGGAAGACGCTGCTGAAAAGATCGCCACTGTCAAAGACGCGATTGACTACATCGAAAAGCAGAAAGCGGCCTGATCAGGCCTTTTTGCCAAGCAATATAAGGTCCCTCTTTCCGTGAGGGACCAAACAGATTCAAGCGGGGAGCGGGCTGGTTTGTTGCAGTCGGCCGGAGCAAATTCGGGCCGGAGACGCGTTGTCGTCACCGGTATGGGCATGGTGGGGCCGCTTGGCCTCGGTGTCGAAAACGTATGGTCACGTCTGATTGCAGGCGAAAGCGGGATTGGCAGGATCACGCATTTTGACCCTAGCGATCTTCCTGCACAGGTAGCAGGTCAGGTTCCGGAAGGACCGGCCGCCGAAGGGAGGCTCACGCTTTCTGAATGGATACCTGTCAAAGATCAGCGCAAGATGGACCGCTTCATTCACATGGGGCTGGTTGCTGCTACGGAAGCTGTGGAAGATTCCGGATGGAAACCACAGACTGAAGAAGAGAAATGCGCCACCGGCGTCATGATCGGATCGGGAATCGGTGGTCTTCAGACCATTTATGATGCCTCGATCACGGTGCATGAAGGCCGCGCCAAACGCCTTTCACCCTTCTTTATCCCGTCTGCCCTGATCAATCTGGTATCTGGGCATGTGTCCATCAAATACGGATTTCAGGGGCCCAACCACTCTGTGGTGACAGCCTGTGCAACCGGTGTGCATGCCATTGGGGATGCAGCCCGTATCATCATGTTTGGCGATGCCGATGTGATGGTTGCAGGGGGAGCGGAAGCAACTGTCTGCCCACTTGGCATTGCTGGTTTCTGTTCAGCCAGAGCCCTCTCTACCGGCTTTAATGAAACACCGGGCAAAGCCTCCCGCCCTTGGGACAAAGACCGTGATGGCTTTGTTATGGGGGAAGGGGCTGGTGTTGTGGTGCTTGAGGAATACGAGCACGCAAAAGCCCGTGGTGCCAAGATTTATGCCGAAATTGTCGGTTATGGCATGTCTGGAGATGCGTATCACATTACCGCTCCGGCTGAAGGCCATTACGGAGCCTACCGCGCGATGCGTTCTGCACTGAAAAGTGCTGGCGTTACCCCTGCGGATATTGGCTATGTAAATGCCCATGGTACGTCCACAATGGCGGATGACCTTGAACTGGAAGCCGTTGAACGCCTGTTCGGCGATGATGCGCGCAAACTGGCCATGTCTTCCACCAAATCCGCCACAGGGCATCTGCTCGGTGCGGCAGGCGCTGTGGAAGCCATGTTCTGTATGCTTGCGATCCGGGATAATGTGGTTCCTCCTACATTGAACCTAGATAACCCGTCCCGCGAAAGTGTGATTGATCGCGTGGCGCATACAGCGCAGCAACGTCCGGTTAATATCGCTCTTTCAAACAGCTTTGGCTTTGGCGGTACTAACGCCAGTCTGGTTGTACGCGGCGTCTGAGTTCGCTCTATTATTTCTTCGCAAGAAGGAATAATAAGACGCCATGCGTAAACTTTTCTTTCTCCTGTTTCTTTTGCTTCTTGTTGGAGTAGGAGGAACAGGCATGAAAGCGTGGCAGGATTACCACGGGTCTGGCCAGCTTGCTCACGATACCGATGTGGTTGTCCCACACGGCGACTATCAGAGCACCATTCATACTCTTCAGCATGCAGGCGTCCTTAAACAGGGATGGTGGACAGAACGCGTGGCCCGAAGCGCGATCTTTCTCACCAGACACGAGGGGCAACTCCATGCTGCCGAGCTGCACTTCCCTGCGTTTACATCAATGAAGCAGGCACTCTGGATTTTACGTCATAGCAAGCCCGTTCTGCATAAACTGACCATCCCAGAAGGCTTGACTGCCCTTCAAATTCAAACGCTGGTTCAAGCAGCTCCTTTTCTGATCGGAGAAGCACCTCTGCCGCAGGAAGGGAGTGTCCTGCCAGAAACGTACAGTTATCTTCGCAACAGTTCCCGTAGCGCAATTATAGACCGTGCGCGCGTTGCCATGACATCTGTTGTTTCAAAACTATGGACTGATCGGCAGAAGATTGGAGAGATTACAACCCAGCAGGCTTTTATCACGCTGGCATCTCTTGTCGAGAAAGAAACAGCGATCCCGTCTGAGCGCCCGTTGGTTGCAAGAGTCTTTATCAATCGCCTTGAAAACGGCATGAAATTACAAACAGATCCTACTGTGATTTATGCCCTTACCAATGGCAATCCGCCATTGGGACGGCCTCTGACCCACACGGATCTGCAAACGCCCAGCCCCTATAATACGTATACCATTATGGGCCTTCCGCCGGGCCCCATCTGTTCCCCCGGACTTTCATCCTTGCAGGCCGTTGCTCATCCAGCCACAGGCGACATGCTCTATTTCGTCGCGAATGGGGTAGGGGGGCATAATTTTGCGACAACCCTTGCCGAACATAATAAGAACGTATCCCTCTTTCGGCAGAAAAAAGAACAGTCAAATGCAGGGGTTCAACCTTAAAAGAGGGTTGGCCGCCTCTTAAAGAAATGGCTGACTGCTTTCGACGACGAAACGCGCAAGAAAATCCTCATGCAAACAGTCGCGAAAAAAGGGAATAAAGCATCCTAAGATGCCAAACAAACCAAGCTAAAATGAATGCAAAGGGGAAAGGAAGCCTTTGTATTCAAAGAAAAAAGGGCTGCTAGGCTCGGATTAAATGAGCTGTTTTTATATTTACTCAACTTGAAAAATACGAAGAAACGAAACCTGTGCCGTTCCGTTTCTTCCAACCATCCCGTTACAAGCCCATCAGGCTTCTCATTTTCCCGCCTTAAGTGGAGCAAGCGATTCATGCTGCACGGAGGCTGCACCTGAAGTCGCACCGCCCTGGTAGTTGGGCACCGTATCAACCTCATTTGTAGGTTGAAAAGCGGAAGTAGCTTGCGTTGTTTTGCCATTGGAGGAGGTCAGCGTGGCAGAAGACAACTTGCCATACCGGGTCAAAACACTGCGGAGTGGGTCTGCGCCAGAATTATTGACGCGCATGGAAACCACAATATCCTCCGGCCCGACACTTTGACCGTAATATTTACGGTTGGCATCACTATTGACCGTCAATTTAGTGCCTCCCAGTGCTGCCCCAGCAAACAACCCCTGTGATTTCTGCGCCACCAGAATGTCGGTGTTCCTGGCTCCAGCATTTCCACGCTCCACGTTACTGCTCAGAGTTGCGAACGAAACACCCGCATTCGCACCAAACTGAAACTGACTATCCAGCAGAGCCTGCAACCCACGATCCGTCATAACAAAGAACATGGCCTGAGAATTCTGCACCCCTAACTGAAGCCCGAAAGAGGCGGTGCTAAGCGTATAAAACGCAGGGTCAGACCATGAGCCACGCGCATCCCTTGCCAAAAGAAGGCAGCCTCCTCCGGCACCACCAAAGGCTATGGACATCCGGAAAATGGACGGACACACCATAACCGCACGCGCTTTAGCCAAATTGACCGCTACGGCGCTTTGGCCTGTAGCACCCACAAAAATATCCTGAACTGTGAGAGCAGCCTTATCCACCAATGTCTGAACTGTTTCAGCTGCGCGAGCCTGGACTGGCACACTGGTAAGAGCAATCATGCCCCCCAGAGCCAGAGAGAAAGACGTAAAACGATAAACGGACTGCATACGGGTGGTCTCCATTATGGGCCGCAACCATGGGTCATAACAAAAGCAGGATTTTATGGCGGCAGAATGGCCTGAAAAATGAACGTTCTCTCTGGGCTTTCACTCAAGTGGGATAGATACTGCTTTTGAAAGAACGTCTGCAATATGAGGATTGGCGGCAAGAATGGTTGCTGGCCCCGTCAAACCTCCATCCCGCAGGAAGGGAGAAACATAGGCTCCTGCCTCCGCCAGCAAGGGGAGGGCAGCAGCCACATCCCACAGGTTGATGACAATTTCGATATAGCCATCCAGCCGCCCGCAGGCCACATCCGCCAAGGCCAGCGCGCCTGAACCACCCGAGCGGGGCATTGCGCCCAGATCCATAATGGCGTCAATCTTTTCCATGAAAACGGGTTTAGGAACACGGTTACTCCAGCCCATTTCAATCATGGCACTTGCGGGGTCAGCAACCGGAGAGGCCTGTATCCGTTTGCCGTTCAGAAAAGCGCCGTGGCCGCGCAGAGCCGTATAGACTTCTCCCAACGCGGGCGCTTCAATAACCCCTGCCACAGGTTCATCGCCGTCCAGAAGCCCCAAAGACACACACCACCGGCTTCTGCCCCGTGCATAATTAGAGGTTCCATCAATCGGGTCTACCACCCAACGCAACTGGCCTGCGCGCGCTACACCGCCTTCTTCTCCCTGAAAACCATCATCCGGAAAAAGTGCCTTCATACGTTCGGCAATAAATGTTTCTACTGCGCCGTCTGTCTCTGTCAGCCAATCCTGGGCGGCTTTCTGCTTTCCGGCCGGGCCACCCGGTGGCGGACGCATGGACATGGCAAGGCAAGCCGCATCATGCACCACAGCCCTTGCAGCTTCCAGACGACAGGCAATAGCCGGATCGGGTGAGGACATAGAACACAACTCCCAAAAAGCAGACATATGGGCTGCACCATAACGTCAAGTCTCTTGCGAAGCGACATCTGTGCGTACAAAAGCAGGATCGCTCTACAAACAAGCCCTTAACTTACGGCGAGGAGGCTGGATTTTGCCCTTTATGAGAACAGACCAGTGGCAGACAGGCATTATCCGCGCCCCCATGGCGACCATTCTTAGGGCGGAAACGCTTGAAGGGTTTACTCCTCAGTGGATTGGAAACGATCACGGCATGCGTTTTCTGGCGGACCCATTTGGCGTCTGGCACGAACACAATCTATACATTTTTGCTGAAGCTTACGATTACCGGACAAAATGCGGCAAAATCGATATGCTTCAATATGACTCCTCTCTTCAGTTTGTACGGCGTGCCCGCGTGCTGTCGGAACCGTGGCATCTTTCCTATCCCGTCGTCTTCCATCATGAAGGGTCATTCTGGATGCTACCGGAAGCGCATCGGTCCGGCCACCTGACCCTCTATCGCGCCTCCACTTTCCCTGACGTATGGGAAAAAAATAATCAGTTCACGTTTCCTGTCGCAGCCATTGATGCATCGCCCATATTCTTTAAAGGGCTTTGGTGGATGTTCTTCAGCCCTCCGGGAACGGGGCGTGAAAAAAAATCCATGCTGTGCGCAGCTTTTGCAGACCGCCTAACCGGCCCATGGCACTTGCACCCGGCCAACCCTATCCGTGAAAATCTGTCCAGCGGCCGCCCTGGAGGAACGCCCATCGTGGACGGCAACGACCTCATTCTTCCGACCCAGGATTGTACACAAACCTATGGGGGGGGCATCTCTCTTGTTCGTCTTTCAGGCTTAAGCCCCACACATTGTACAACGTCGGTCATTCACACGCTTGCGGCCCCCAAGGCCTTTCAGCCTTGGACGGACGGCCTGCATACACTTTCGGCTGCTGGAAACGTCACGCTGATTGATGCAAAACGCATCAGTCATTCACCGGCCCGTCATGCTTATGATGTGAAACGGTGGCTCCAGAAAACGTTCGTGCCGAGATAAGCCACGAAAATCCGCCCGGCGATCAGACGCATTACGTGCATAAAACACGCCCACAAAGCAGCATGTTTAGAGATAGAGAGCTTTAGGCCAACGCCTGTGGAGCCAGAGCCAGCTTTCCGGCTTGCGTCTGATCCAGCTTTCCAGCCGATCATTCACCATTTGAACAAGAGCTTCCAAATCCTGCTGCTTGTCCCCCGTGTCAGGCAATGTCATAGGCGGTTCCACAATAATTCGGAGACGCGCTGGCCCCAGCCGTTCCACGTAACCTGGGATCACTGCACACCGATACCGCAGCGCCATAGCCGCCAACGCGGGGGCGGTCATGGCGGGCTGGCCAAAAAAACGCGCCTCAACGCCATCATTCATTTTCTGGTCAACCAACATACCCAGACGGCCACCTTTGGCGACATACATCAAAGCCTCCCGCGCACCCCGCGCACCTTTGGCGAAAAGAGGCATGGGGGTAGGGGCCATAGCCGTATCACGCAGGCGGCGTATCATGCTGTCAATCAAGGGATTACCTGCGGCCCTATAAAAAGAGGCAAACGGGGTACCATGCCGCGCCACGCCCGGCGGCAACATTTCCCAATTTCCGATATGCCCTGAAACAAACAGAACAGAACCGCCCTTGCGTGCCTGCTCGTGTAGATAGTCCGCCCCCTGAACCTCATACCCCGGTCCATAAGATGTGTTTTCCTGCAAACGAGAAAGGTGAGGAAGTTCCCCCACGGTACGCCCCAAATTCTCCCATACACCACGGACAATCCGCTTGCGTTGAGAACGGTTCAATTCCGGCATGGCAAGCTGTAGATTGCGATCTGCAACTTTGGAAACAGGAAGAAGCGGGCCGATAAAGCGGCTTACACGTCCAGCAAAGTTGGACGCTTTGACGGGGCCCATTTTCAGAAACGCCGCCAGCAAACCGTGCGCAAATGCCGCTTCAATGCGCATGAGCGCAGTTATCTCCCCCTTGCTCATCTCAGTGTTCCGCAAGGAAGGAGTCGATCGAGAAGACTTTCTGGTGCCGTCTCATCCGCCCATGTCAATCCAACCCCCACAGTCTGGACATGTGGGCGGAAAGAAGAAGGAAGACGTACAAAATCCTTGGGGGTTGTGACCAATTGCGCACCGTCTTGTTTGGCAAGCGTTAGAAGACGCTCAATATCCTGCGCCTTATAGAAATAATGATCAGGAAAAGCGATGACCCGCCTCATAAACACACCAGCCTCCTTCAACCCCTCAAAAAATTTGGAGGGGCGCCCCAAGCCCGCAAAAGCAAGGCATGGCTTTTCCTTGAGGGCAGCAATACCGGCCAAATCTGGCTGGAGAAAAGCGTGGAGAACAGTACAGCCCGCAGGAAGGATTGGGGCATACTTGGCCAGAAAGCCCGTTTTGTCGGGGCCAATCAGCAGAACGGCTGAGGCGCGGCCCAATGCGTCCTGAGTTCGTTCGCGGAGCGGACCTGCCGGAAGCACACGTCCATTGCCCACTCCGACAACACCATCAACACTCAGCAGAGAGATGTCTTTGTGCAACCCGGGGTTTTGAAACCCGTCATCCATGAGTAAACACTGCGCTCCGGCACTGATTGCCGCGCGGGCTGAGGCAACACGATCACCCCCGATCCACGTTGGACATCGGGCTGCAAGAAGCAATGCTTCATCTCCCACATCGCGAGCTGTGTGAACGGCTGGCTCTACTCGTGTTGTTGCCTTAATCTTCCCCCCATATCCCCGAATCAACACATGCACGCTGATCTGCCGGTTCTGCAATCTCTGCGCCATATCCAGCACCACTGTCGTCTTGCCTGTGCCGCCCGTTGTCATATTCCCACAGCACAAAACCGGGATAGGAGCTTTCCAACCGGGCTGTTTCTGCCGAATCTCTGCATAAGCAGAAACCACTCCTGCTAGAGGGGAGAGGAGGAGAGGTAACCATTTTGCATCAGGGTCCTGCCAGAAGCGCGGCGGATGAATCATGATTTCAGCAGATCCAGAACACGAGTAGTCAAACGGTCAATCAGATCTCCATTCACAGCAGAGACCCGCTCCTGGCTTAATGTCGCTTTGCGCGCGCGCAGTTCCGGGTCGCTAACCATTTGTCGTACCCATGCGGCAAAATCAGTCGCCGTCTCCACTACTGTCACGCTTTCTCCAAGACTACGAAATGCCTCTATAAAATTATGAACCAACGGCCCTGTAGCCAGCGCGCAGTCCAGACGTGCTGGCTCAAGCGGATTATGCCCACCACCGCCTTTTACGTCAGGCAAGCTATTGCCAATAAAAACCATGGGTGCGAGACGATAAAAAAGCCCCAACTCCCCCAATGTATCGCACACCCAAACTGAATCCGTCTTTTCCGGTAATTGGCCCAAAGAACGACGAGGCGCACCAGAAAACAGGGAACTGACGATCGCGCCCCGTTCGGGGTGCCTCGGCACGACAAGCGTCAGAAGATCAGGAACGTCATTCCGTAACTGTTCCAGAGCTTTACGGATGTCCTCCTCTTCCCCTTCATGGGTGGAAGCCGCCAAAAACAAAGGGCGCTTCCCGATATATGTCTGAAGTTTTTGCAATGCGTCTTCCTGCACAGGAAGAGCGTGCGCCACCGTTTTCAGGTCCCCACAAGCGAGCAGATTACGGGCCCCCAGCGCCTCGAAATGGCGGGCATCCTCCGACGAACGCGGCGCAATCCACGCAAAACGATCCAACATACGGCGAGCAATACGCGGTGCGTTACACCATTTTTTGAAAGATACGGGTGACATCCGGCCATTGACCAAGGCAACGGGAAGATTACGCTCGTGACACAACCCGATCAGATTGGGCCACAACTCGCTTTCCGTGAAAATGGCAGCCTGTGGCCGCCAGTGACTTAAAAAGCGTTTCCCCCAACGCGGTACATCCAGAGGAACAAACTGATGAACAATCCGGGCTTCCTGTACTGTTCTCTGGGCGACCATACGGGCGGCAGTAACTGTACCCGTTGTCATCAATGCCGTCACTCGTGCATTCTGCCGGAGACAATTTTCAACGAGTGGCAGAATAGAAACAACTTCTCCCACACTCGCCGCGTGAAACCAGATCACTGCACCTAAGGGACGAGGCTGAGAAGCAAACCCCATTTTTTCCCGTACGCGAGAAGCTATCTCCTTGCCGCGTGTCTGCCGCCATCTCAAGAAAAACGGTAATGCAGGAGCGGCAACAGTTGCCGCCGTAGCCCACAGACGCGATGGCATGAGATCAAGAGGTTGAGGGCGAAATTCTTCCGTAGGTAAATCTGCTATCCTAGCCTTACTGGGCATGGCTGCTTCGGCTTGTCCCATCGCATCCGTAATGGCGGCTGATAACAACTGGCCAGCCTCCGCAGCGCTTCGTCCATCCGCATGCAGATGAAAAAGCGGAGCGCCACACACAAAACGACCTTTCCCAAATGGCACGGGAACAATCATTCTATCCCAAGATTTTAAACGAAAGCCGGAGCACGTTGCCCCTACAGGCACGATAGGCATTTTTACCATGGCAGCAAGGGCTGCGGCTCCTTGTTGCGCCTGCCGTCGTGGCCCGCGCGGACCATCAGGCGTAATGGCGACAATACCCCCATGCCGCAATCTTGCCCGCATACGCCGTATGGCTGCGGCACCGCCCTTATTCTTGCCTCGCGTATCCGAAGAGCCCGCAATGGACCAGATGCGCCATGGTGCCACAATATCGGCAATCAACCGACCATCCCGATTACGGCTTATCAGCACATGTAACCGTAATGTCGGGTTTTGAGGCTCTGCCCACCACCATAATGCAGGCGTCAAGGGCAGTGCTTCATGCCAGAACGCCACAATGGCCGTATGCCCATCCTGCGCTGTCAGCAGTTTACGGGCTGCGGGATCCACGGTGAACGTCCAGCGCATGGTACGCAGGGTCAGCCCCAGATAGCCTCTGACAGAGGAAATCAGAACCTTGCGCAAAAGAGAACCGGAGGAAAGACGAAACGGCCTCACGCCAACCGGCCTCCGGCGCTAAAGCAGCTTTCTCCTGAAAGCAAATCCTTCTGGCTGTTCGTTCAGCACAGAAGGTTGATACGCCACACTAAAAGTCTCATGCGCTTTTTGCCAGACAGCAGCATCCACGCCTTCCGGCACAACCACGCTATTGACCCCACAACGCAGCAGAAATTCATACTGATCGGGCAGAATATGCCCACCTGCACGAAGTTCCCCTTCAAAGTGCAGATGCTCACGCAAAGCTCTTGCCTGCGTGAAAGGCCGGCCATCCCGAAAAATGGGGAAAGTAACCTGTATGCTGCTCAGACGGGGCAGGACGCTGCGCAGTTCTTCCACCGAATCTCCGGCATTCAACACGACACCAAGACGGCCATCGTTGTTGCGACCCAACCCTTCAGACAACCGGGCCAGCGGCACCAGCACATCACCTGAAGGCAGAGCCTCGCCTTCAATGGCAACCTGCCAGTTATCTTCTTTAATCTGGCCGTTCTCAAGCAGGGGCATACGCGGCGTCCTTGAATGGTGCTGTGCCTAAACGGCGGCACGTGTCGATAAACTGCTCACCCGCCGTCCTTCTCGCAAGATACGTATCAATAATCCGGGCGATTGCATCAACTGTTTCATCTTCGGACATTGCTGCCCCGATAATCTGACCGATGGATACCGTATCCTGATCCGCAGCACCACCCAGAGTGATCTGAAACGCTTCCTCTCCTCGTTTATCTACCCCGAGAATACCGATATGCCCTGCGTGATGATGCCCGCAGGCATTGATGCAGCCAGAAATATTCAACCGCAGAGGACCAATTTCCCGCTGCAATTCAGGGCTTGCAAAACGCTCACTCAACTTCTGCGCAATGGGAATGGACCGGGCGTTGGCCAGCGCACAGTAATCCAACCCAGGGCAGGCAACGATGTCAGAAATAAACCCGACATTGGCGGTGCCCAACCCATTCTGATCAAGCGTCTGCCACAAGGCATAGAGCTTGTCCTGCCTGACATGCCCCAAAACAACGTTCTGCAAATGCGTGATGCGCAATTCACCAAAACTGAGTTGATCGGCCAGATCCGCCAGAAGATTCATCTGCGCGGATGTGACATCCCCAGGTATTCCTCCCGCTGGCTTGCAGGAAATTGTTACCGAGACATAGCCCGGCTGCTTGTGAGCATGTGTATTGGTACGCACCCAGAAATCAAACGCCCGATCAGCCTTGCGCTGCTGAATCAGTTTTTCTGCGGCTTGACCCGCGGGATCAAAATCAGGAACTCCAAAACGCGCCTGAATAGCGGCTACAATCTTTTCATCCAGCTTGTAACGTGCCCGGTCCATCGCCACAAATTCGGCATTCACACGGTTGCGGAATTCCTGCACGCCCAAGGCCTGAACCAGAATTTTGATCCGTGCCTTATAGATATTATCCCGGCGGCCAAATTCATTATAAACCCGCAGAATAGCTTCCAGATAAGCGATCAGGTCTTCTTCTGGCAGATCATCACGTAATTTTACGCCAACGATAGGCGTGCGACCTAGTCCGCCACCGACATACACTTCGAATACTGCTCGGCCATTTTCATCCTTACGGGCCATCAGCCCGATATCATGAAAGCGCGCCGCTACACGATCCTGTGGGCTACCGGAAATCGCGATTTTGAATTTACGCGGCAGAAATGTGAATTCCGGATGCAACGTGGACCACTGCCGCAAAATTTCCGCATGGATACGAGGGTCAAGCACCTCATCCGCCGCGGCACCAGCAAACTGGTCGGCGGTCACGTTCCGGATACAGTTGCCACTTGTCTGAAGGGCATGCATATCCGCATCTGCCAGAAGCGCAAGAATATCGGGCGTGTCTTCCAGCTTGATCCAGTTGAACTGAATATTCTGCCGCGTGGTGAAATGCCCGTAATCACGGTCATACCGCTGAGCAATCTGCGCAAGAGTGCGCATCTGTCCGGAATTAAGCACGCCATACGGAATAGCCACACGCAGCATATAAGCGTGCAACTGAAGATACAGGCCGTTCATGAGGCGGAGCGGCTTGAATTCTTCCTCTGTCAACGCACCGGAAATGCGCCGTTCCACCTGATCCCGAAACTGAGCCACACGCTGTTTGAGAAACGTGCGGTCAACCTCATCGTAAGCATAATGCCCAACAGGCAGGGAAGAATGAGGGGCGTGAGACATGATAAAAAGAGACCTTGGTTAACGTCGCGAATCAGGCGGGAGAAACGGCAGGTCGTTCCTGCCATTCGGGCGTAAAGTCTGGATGCACGCTAGGTCCACCAGCCCGGATACACTCACGGCTGGTCACAGGCACCGGACCAGTGGGGGACAGGGAGACCTGCACGCCATAAACGCCAACCAGTTCATTATCCTGTGCACTCGCCGTCTGCTTCTTGAGAGCATCCTCGATTTCCACATTCGAATAGACGTGGGCGTTCCGTATATGAGGCGACCACTGACCATCCGCTGCCAGCCAGACAATACGCCCATCCAGCAAACGATTGGCGGTAATCACGCTGGAACCTTCTGCATCCCGGCGGTTATTTCTGCGGTCCATAAAAGGCCCCTTTCTGGAACGACCCAAGAGGATAAATTTTACACAGAGCAACTGAGTTTATCAAGATAACACGCTTGAAAACGATGGTTATTGCGTAGCACCGTCACCTGCATGTCCTTACCGGATAATCCCCATATCCTTGAGACTAAACATATCGCTTTCCATTCCTGAACAGACGGGATCTGCTGATATCTAGAACGCCATCTCCGCGTGGAAACGCATTTTCTTCAGCATAATCAGGGATATGCACGGCAATGGTCCGATCCTTCAAACGCGCCAGATAATGCCTATAGCCATTCCGTACACCTTGAGAAGAGATGGGGATGACCTGACCCTGCGCAAGATCTGGAGATGCAACTGCAATTTCAAACGGGCGGATCATGGCATCAGCCGGGCCGGATGAAATCTCACCCGTCACGGCAAAAGGCAAAACACCCTCTTCATCCGGAGTAAACCAACCCTCCTGCACCACGCCCCGAAATATGGCTGCTTCCCCCAGAAACTCCATTACAAAAGCCGTAGCAGGCTCGCGATCCAACACTTCAGGCGTTGCGTCCTGCACGATGGAGCCCTGTTGCATCACCACAATACGGTCAGCAACCTCCAGAGCTTCTTCCTGATCATGCGTCACAAGAATAGTGGTTAATCCCAACCGATCATGCAGGGACCGCAGCCAGGAACGAATAGC
This sequence comes from Acetobacter tropicalis, assembly GCF_030644465.1. Classification (NCBI taxonomy): domain Bacteria; kingdom Pseudomonadati; phylum Pseudomonadota; class Alphaproteobacteria; order Acetobacterales; family Acetobacteraceae; genus Acetobacter; species Acetobacter tropicalis. Next base: position 69,475 of record NZ_JAUYUW010000001.1, read on the forward strand.
CCGCCTTACAATAGGATCAAGCGCACCAAAAGGTTCGTCCAGCAGCAGTACGCCGGGGCCTGTCGCCAAAGCACGGGCAAGGGCAACACGCTGCCGCTGTCCGCCAGAAAGCCGGGCAGGGTAAGCCTTGCCCATATCAGGCAACTGCATCAACGCCAGCAGTTCCTGAACCCGTGCGGCGATATCATTTTTTGAAGGACGTATCGCCCGAGGCTGAACGTCCAACCCAAAACTGATGTTACGGGCAACAGTCATATGCGGGAAGAGCGCGTAGTTTTGAAAGACAAACCCGATCTTGCGGGCTCTGTCCTGCATATTCTCAACTTTCTGGCCATCCAGAAGCAAAGCGCCGCTCTCGCAGGTATCAAGGCCCGCAATGGCCCGTAACAAGGTAGTCTTGCCCGCACCTGATGGTCCCACCAATGCCACGAATGAGCCGGTTGGCACGTCCAAAGAGACATCATTCAGGAGGCGCTTCCGTGTGCCCGGGGCATTCCGCACCAGATTCTGGATTACAACGCTCATGCCTGTTTCTCCCGCCAACGGGTGATCCATTCGGGCACGGAACGCAGCAGAACCGCGCTCATAGCCATGACCGCCAAGAGCGTTGCCATGGTGAAAGCCGCAACAGTCTGGTACCCATTATAAAGACTTTCAATGTGCAAAGGCATGGTTTCGGTCAGCCCCGGAATATGCCCGGAAACCACAGAAACAGCGCCAAACTCCCCCATGGCACGCGCGGTTGTCAGCAAAACACCTGAAAACAGAGCCACTCGCGCGCCAGGTAATGTGACACGCCACAGAATTTGCCAGAACCCTGCACCTGCAAGCATTGCGGCCTCTTCCGCATCACGTCCCTGCTGCTCCATCAGCGGCACCAGAGTGCGCACCACATACGGCAGCGTTACAAACAACGTAGCCAGCATGATGCCAGGCACAGCAAACGCAACATGAATCCCTGCCTGCTCCAGAGCCTGCCCCCACCAGCCTTGAGCCCCGAACAGTAACAACCAGACCAAACCGGACACGACGGGTGAAATGCTGAGAGGAAGTTCTACTAACACAAGTAATACTGAACGCCCTGGAAAACGGTATTTCGTCAACAACCACGCCGCCAGAACCCCAAACAGCGTATTGAGAGCAACAGACACGACACTCACTTCTAGCGTCAGCCAGATCGCCGCAATGCCATCCGGATCTTTCAGCGTTTCGAGGGCAGGGCCAATCCCGTTTTTCAGGGCCTCGGTCACCACCACAGCAGGCGGCATGAGCAAAACAATGGCGATAACAGCCCACGAGACTACCCAGAGCAGGTAGGTTTTCATGCGGCATCTCCCCACGCCGAGAACTTCCGCCGCACCAGACCGACAAGAGCAAGAGCGGCCAGAGATGTCAGCAACAATACAAGGGCAATGGCAGTTGCGCCGGGATAGTCAAACTCCTGCAACCTTACCACTACCAGCAGGGGGGCTATTTCACTGCGAAAGGGCTGGTTTCCTGCAATAAAAATAACAGAACCGTATTCTCCCACTCCACGCGCAAACGCCAACCCAAACCCTGTAATCAAGGCGGGGACCAATGGTGCCAGCACCACCCTGACAACAACCTGCCAAGGTCTCGCACCCAACAGCACGGCGGCTTCTTCAAGATCACGAGGAAGGTTTTTCAGCACGGGCTCCACTGTACGGACGACAAAAGGAAGCCCAACAAACATGAGAGCCAGAACTATACCGGGGCGACTATACGCCACCACGATGCCCAACTTGGCCAAGGGAGCCCCCAACCAGCCTTGAGGCCCGTAAAGCGTAGCCAATGTTATGCCAGATACAGCGGTAGGGAGCGCTAAAGGCAGATCGATCAATGCATCCGCAAATCTGCGGCCCGGCAGCTCTCCTCGCACCAACGCCCAAGCCAGAATCAGCCCCAGCGGAATATTGAAGAGCGCCGCCATAGCTGCACAGGAAAAACTGGTCCAGAGAGCGGCAAACATGCGCGTATCATGCAGCGCGCCGACCACCGCCCCCATGCCATCCTGCCACGGCCTTATGGCAAGCGCACATAACGGCAGGATAATAAAAAAGCCGGTCCACACAAGCGTTGCCGCAAGTGACAGCCGGTAGCCGGGCAGAGCAGACTTACCGCCTCGCAGGAAGGTTAAAAACGTCTGCTTCATCACAGCATAGACATTTCAAGAAAGAGACTTTTGGTGATGCCAGCACCCTCACAATACCGCACATGACCTGCGCCAGACGGTAACGGCATGTGAGGCCAAACATCAGCCATGTCACTTTCCTCACTGCACGCCAAACCCGGTTTCTTAACAAATCAGAAACCGGGCCTTAAACGAACACTCTCTTACAAATCAGGAACGAACCCGCGTCACGCTAGATAATGTCGTGGCGTCTTTCACAAACGCAGCAAGCGTTTTGACAACACTTTCAGCTGTGCCCGATGACGTTTTCAGGTGAAGAGCAGGGGATTGAGGCGCTTCATACGGCGCATCAATCCCGGTGAACCCAGTGATCTTTCCAGACCGTGCGGCTGCATACAGCCCTTTGGGGTCCCGCTGTTCACAGGTGATCAGATCCGCATCCACAAAAATTTCCGCGAATCCGTCCCCAATAACCTGGCGCGCCAGAGCACGGTCAGACTGCAACGGAGAAATCAGGGCAACCAGCACAATCTCGCCAGCATCCCGCAGAATACGAGCCACTTCTGCCGCACGCCTTACATTTTCTGTCCGATCCGCTTCAGAGAAGCCAAGATCCTTGCACAAGCCTGAACGTAAAGTATCGCCGTCCAGCACAGTTACATCCAGGCCGGAAGCAAACAATGCAGCTTCTGCGCCACGAGCGAGAGTACTTTTTCCTGCACCAGAGAGCCCAGTCAGCCAGAACACGCCCCCACGATGCCCCTTGGCGCGCTCCCGATCCTGAAGGGTAACGGTGCTGGCGCTGGGGTGAATCACTTTTTCACCGGCAGCAATGGTTGCTGCCTCAATAAGTGGAGCACCACCAACAATACGCTGCTGACGGTCCACCAGCACGCCACGACCGTCCGCCGTCCCGGGCACAAACGGGTCAAACTGCACATTTTCTGCGGCCGAAAGAGTGATTTCAGCAAAACCTTCAGCGGGCACTTCTTCACCAGGCTGTTCGGTCAGGTCTTCCAGATTCAGGACAGAATCAATGGAGGTGACCGTTACTGCATGTTCTGCCGTAGCCAGACGGAGCTTGAAGCTTTCCCCAACCCGCAAGGGTTCCTGACGCAGCCAGAACAGACGTGTGCGAATACGGGAAGCCTCAACAGGAGGGGCTTCCGGCAAATGGAGAAGGTCTCCACGGTCAGGAATAACATCTGGCTCAAGTGTAACTGCAATAGATTGCCCGGCCACAGCAGAAACCTGTGGAGCCGTGTGCCAGCTTTCAATGGAGGCGATGCGAGCAGGGGTTTTCTGTGTGCCGATAATAACCGTGTCACCAACGCGGACACGCCCACGTTCGATACGCCCGGCCACGTACCGCTTATCATTAAAGCGGTAAACATCCTGCACAGGCAGGCGCAGAGGCAGGTTGGCGCGTGAAGCAGGTGAGGGCACCTGCGCCAGAGCTTCCGTCAGCGTCGGGCCTTTATACCACGGCATACGGTCGGAACGGGCGGCAATATTGTCTCCGTCACGGGCAGATGCCGGCACGAAGAGGGCTGCTTCAAGGTCGAGCTTGCCGAGAAGTTTAGAGACAGACTGTTCAACCGCTTCAATCTTCTTCTGGTCAAAATCAAGCAGATCCACCTTGTTCAGCAGCACGATGACATGCCGGATTCCAATAAGATGCAGCAACATGGCGTGGCGACGGGTTTGCTCACGCGCACCTTCAGCAGCATCGACCACCAGCACGGCAGCTTCAGCGTCCGCAGCGCCTGTAATCATATTGCGCAGAAACTGGCGATGTCCCGGCGCATCCACAATCACAAATTCCCGTCCGCCGAGCAGGAAAGGAATACGCGTGGAATCAACAGTTACACCCTGATCACGCTCAATCTGCAGAGAGTCGAGCAGGAAGCTCCACTCGATCTTCAGACCGCGCTTTTTGGATGACTCAATAATCTGGGCAACCTTACCTTCCTGAAGATTGTCCGTATCGTGAAGCAACCGCCCAATAAGGGTGGACTTTCCGTGGTCAACATGCCCCACAATAACGATAGGCGTTGCGGCGTCCTGAGACGAAATAAGACTTTGGCTCATGATGAAATTCCAGTCCGCACTAAAGATCAGAGATAACCGGCAACACGCAGCCGTTCAAACGCATCTTCGGACTCATGGTCCATGGCGCGGCCTGCGCGCTCAGATGTGCGGGTGGTTTCAAGCTCGGCAATCACTTCTGCAACCGTCGCCGCGTTACTCTCTACTGGGTTGGTGATGTCCTGATCACCCAGAGAACGATAACGCTTGCCGTCCTTGGCAAAATACAGGTCAACCAGCGGAATGCCTTCACGCTCAATATAACGCCAGATATCGATCTCACGCCATGAAAGCAGCGGATGCACACGGATATGCATCCCTTCTTCATGCGGTGTCGCATACTGGTCCCAGAACTCAGGAGGCTGGTTCCGGATATCCCATTTGTGGCTGGCACCACGTGGGCTGAACACACGTTCTTTGGCGCGCGTACCCTGTTCATCACGCCGAATACCAGCAATAACACCCTGCAGCTGATGCTTTTCAATCATGGCGGCAAGTCCAGCCGTTTTACGAGCGGCGGAACGCGCAGCAGGCGGAAGTGAAGGGTCCATTTCCTCTACGGGTGGGCATGTTCCAAGCAGCAGCTCCAGATCCCACTTCTTGGCGTATTCATCACGGAACGCATACATTTCCGGAAACTTTTTGCCCGTATCCACATGCATAACCGGAAACGGCACACGGCCAAGAAAGGCTTTTTTGGCAAGCCAGACCATAACATTGGAATCCTTGCCCAGCGACCACAACATGGCCAGAGGGCGAAGCTTGCGATAGGCTTCCCGAAGAATAAAGACGCTTTGCGCCTCAAGCTGATCAAGATGGTCCATGTTACGATCAAAACCCGTTTCTAGAAAAATAGATGTGAACCCGTAGAGGCCAGAAAATATCCATCACACAGCCGTATGGATACCACACTCTGTTTTGGAATGACCTGCCCAACGCCCGGCACGGGCATCTTCACCATCACCAACAGGGTGGGTACAGGGCCCACAACCAATGGAAAGATACCCTTCAGCCACCAGAGGATGTGGGGGCAGGCCTCGCCGCGCCATTTCCTCGGTAATGTCTTTGCCTGTCCATGCTGCCAGTGGATTGAGCCGAACCTGACCATCAGCTTTTTCTTCCACCACCGGGAGTGCCGCCCGGGTTGCTGCCTGACCACGCTTGCGGCCCGTCACCAAAACTGCAAAGGGCAGGGAGGCCGCATCAAGCGGCTCAACCTTACGCAATTGGCAGCACGCATCAGGATCAAACGCCCACAACTCTCCTGTAGGATCGCGTTCTTTGAGAGCCGCAGGCGAAGGCTTTACATCCTGCACATTAGTGAGCCCCAGGAAACGGGCCAGTTCTGCCCGATACGCCAATGTTTCTGGAAAATGTTTACCTGTTTCTAGAAACAACACCGGCATATCCGGAGCGGCTTCCGCCACAAACGCCAAAAGCAAGGCAGACTCAGCCCCAAAGGAAGAGAGAACCGCAATTCTATCTTTCAGAAGCAGAGACGCTAACCGCAAAAGTTTTACAGGATCATCTTCTTCTGCACGCAGAGCGGAGAGAACCTGTGGTTCAACAGACATAAAAGCACTTTCCAGAAAAAGCCAATGATTGCCGTGTTTGGCCTCAATTACACACGAAAACAGGCATCTTCAAGGACAATTCACCCCACTGGAACGCGAAATTTGCATTCAAGCTATTCACAACCCTCAAGGCATCTTTCGTCAAGCGCCATGAACCACGCTGAATTTCCGTGATACATACCGCATCCTTGGGATGTATCCCCCAATCACAACCAGCAATAATTTTGCGGCCTTGAGGCGGCTTATGTCCAGTTCTGACATCCCACTACACAACCCGTTCAGTCTGGCGTTGATGGAAGAGACATGGACAGCGCGCCAGACGGTTTCAAGCCACAAGAAGGATGTTAAGCTTACAGAAGGAAGAAACCTGCGCCACATCATTTAGTTGGCATAATATATCTTATGCGATTTTTATGCCGCCGCTATTATGGGCTTGGAACTGCAATATCGGATTGCTCAGGATGATTTCGACCGCACACTTTCTCTCACCATGTCAGTGTGCGGTCACCTCTGCTTTTCTAACGCGACAATCTGAAAAAATCTGACCCCGAGTTACTGTGCTGGTGGTTTAGGATTGTCACGACGGAACAAAGCCCACTCCTCCATTACTGTTCCGTCCGGCAGATGGCAAAAGTTCACTTGCCCTTTCTTGTCGTCATGCTGGGCAGTCAGAGTGCCGCCTTTCTTGGTACAATAGAGTGTTGCCGGGTTCGGCATCCGCAATGGACGCACCCGTTGCGTGGAGCGGTCCTCGTGATGTGTCTGACAACCAGCCAGAGCGCCCAGCGTGCATGCCATCAGAGTTACCCGAGCGGCGTGTTGAAAAATCTGCTTCATGACCTAATTATCCTGTCTAATTCTTGCAGAATGGCTCGGCCAAAAGCAGGTTTCTTCCCCCCGCTCCTATTCCGACCTGTATGGCTTGTTGTAGGCATAAGTTTCGGAAATTGTCATGCCTGTTCTCAACGCCATGCATAGACACCCTCCTTCACAACCCACACAGCAAAAACCTGAATGCAGCGGGAGAAATATTTGTGTGGGAACAAACCAAAGCGTTAGACTAAGTTCCCCCCAATAATCGGCTAAAACACCAATTAGATGTGCTCATTAGCGCTATATCTAAGCACCTGAAACGGGAACTTGGAGCCCCAACCATCAGCACAGAGACAGAGATAAAAACCTATCTTAAATCTGGCGCAAAAAATCCTCAGCTTACCGTGACTGATTTTTAGAGGCGCCGCCGCGCTCAACGGAAATACCTTTTACAGCCCTCATCTGCCGTGCTGGCATTCATGCTGCAAAGCAGATATGCTACGATCTCCAAATCATAAAAAAATCTGGTTTCTCACATGCCTGATGGTTCTTCCCCTGTTTCCCGTCCCTCCTCCGCCACGGCTGCGCCTGACGCAACCGGCGTTGATATCCGTCATGACTGGACGGTAGCTGACATTCAGGCCCTGCTAGATCTCCCTTTTCCGGAACTGATGTTTCGTGCTCAGACTATTCACCGCGCTTTTTTTGACCCAACCGATATCCAGATCTCTACTCTGCTTTCCATTAAAACAGGCGGTTGCCCTGAAGATTGCGCTTATTGTCCCCAAAGCGCCCGGCATGAAAAAAGTGTAAAAGCGGACCGTCTGATGGCCGTGGAAAATGTGCTGGTAGAAGCCCGCAAGGCACGGGATGCCGGAGCCAGCCGCTTTTGTATGGGGGCGGCCTGGCGTTCACCCAAGGAGCATGATCTGGAAACCGTGTGCGCCATGGTGGAAGGTGTAAAAGAACTTGGGTTGGAAACGTGCGTGACACTAGGCATGCTGGATTCTGGACAAGCCGGAAAACTCAAGGATGCCGGCCTCGATTACTATAACCATAACCTTGATACCTCACCGGAATTCTACGGGGAAATTATCAGCACCCGCACTTACCAAGACCGGCTGGACACGCTTTCTCATGTGCGGGACGCTGGCATCAATGTCTGTTGTGGCGGCATTGTTGGCATGGGTGAAAACGAAACAGACCGTGCTGGCCTGATTGCAGCCCTCGCTACTCTCCCCACGCACCCTGAAAGCGTACCCATCAATTTGCTGGTACGCGTAAAAGGTACACCCCTAGGGGAAGCTGAAGAAATTGATCCGCTGGATTTTGTGCGGATGATTGCTGCTGCGCGTATTAGCATGCCAAAAAGCAGGGTGCGCCTTGCCGCAGGTCGTGAAAATATGAGCGATGAAACCCAGACGTTGTGCTTTCTGGCCGGGGCGAATTCCATTTTTTATGGAGAACGCCTGCTGACCACTCCTAACCCCCAGGCGCAGCGTGACCGTCTTCTGCTTGATCGTCTGGGTATGCACACTACGGGTATTGGTCTGGACTCTGCTCAGGCCTGAGCAGAATCTGAAACCGGAAAATAATGACGTATTCTGTAAAGGAAATGTTCCTCACCCTGCAGGGTGAAGGAGGACAGGCTGGTCGCGCCGCCGTATTTTGTCGTTTTACTGGCTGCAATTTATGGACCGGACGAGAAGAAGACCGCTCCAAAGCAATATGCCAATTCTGTGACACAGACTTTATTGGCACAGATGGCGAAGGTGGCGGAAAGTTCGAGCATGCAGATGCATTAGCGGATGCCATTTCAAGCCTGTGGCCTGATAAGCCTGCCTCCGCTGCCATACCTGGGCTTGTTGTCTTTACAGGAGGAGAGCCCCTCCTCCAGCTTGATTCTGCTTTGATTAATGCCATGCATCAGCGAGGCTTTAACATTGCAGTCGAAAGCAACGGCACTGTGAAGGCGCCGGCAGGGATCGACTGGCTGTGCATCAGTCCGAAAGCTGGAGCCCTGCTTGAACAGAAGCGAGGAACAGAACTCAAGCTTGTTTTCCCGCAACCGGGCCTTGATCCAGCCCTGTTGGAAAGCCTTGATTTCAAATATTTCTGGCTACAACCCATGGACGGCCCTGACCAAAACGCCAATATACAGGCTGCCATCCGCTATTGTATGGCTCACCCCAAATGGGGCCTTTCTCTCCAGACACACAAATTGACCGGTATTCCCTGATCCATGCCCTTCCCTGCCAACGCTCAAAAAGAATCAGCACTCGTTCTGTTTTCTGGAGGACAGGATTCCGCCACCTGCCTGGCGTGGGCGCTCGCCCACTTTGGTCGCGTGGAAACCATGGGGTTCGATTATGGTCAGCGCCACGCGGTGGAACTGGACTGTCGGGAAGCCCTGCGTGAAGGAATGCGCCATCAAAACCCTCTCTGGGCGGAACGGCTGGGCATGGACCATACATTAGCTCTCGGTGCTCTTGGCGATATCTCGGAAACAGCCCTCACACGGGATGCTGAAATTGCCATGGCGGAAGGCGGCCTTCCCAACACGTTTGTGCCGGGGCGGAACATCATCTTTCTCACCTTTGCTGCTGCCCTCGCGGCGCGGCGCGGCATAAGGCATATTGTTACCGGTGTTTGTGAAACCGATTATTCCGGTTATCCAGACTGCCGTGATGACACCATAAAAGCCGTTCAGGTGGCCCTCAATCTGGGCATGGACGCGCGCTATGTGTTGCACACCCCACTGATGTGGATCAATAAAGCCGAAACATGGAATCTGGCAGAAGAACTGGGCGGCCATGATCTGGTGACACTGATCAACCGTGAAAGCCATACCTGTTATCTGGGTGAACGGACTGCTCTGCATTCATGGGGCCACGGTTGCGGAAAATGCCCCGCCTGCGAACTACGCCGGACAGGATGGGAAGAATATGAAGCGGAGAAGGCTCATGCCTGATCTGGTTTTTACCCGCCGCTTTTCCATGGGCCATCGGCTTATTCATGGTGCCAGCGAGTCCTGCGCCCTCCCCCACGGCCATAATGAATTTGTCACTGTAAAATTGTCTCCCACCCAGCAGGTCCGGCTGGATGGTAAAGGCAATATGCCCGTTTCATTCCAAAAAGCCAAAAGCACCTGGCACCGTTTTGTGGACGAAAAGCTGGATCATGCCCTGCAACTGGCGGAAGATGATCCTCTTCTGGCTTGGTTTCAGACCCATGAACCGGAACGCGCACGCCGGATTGTCGTCACCCCCGGCGACCCCACCACGGAACTGATGGTTTGCCTCATGATGGCAAAGATCTCGGCCTTCCTGCGTGCGGAGGGAGATATGCTGCGTTGCACCGAGCTTTCCTTGCAGGAAACCCCGACCAACACGGTTACCTTTAGCGGCAACCCGGATGAGCTCATTCCCACTGGGCGGCCTGTGGCTGAGTGTTGGTGGCACCGAGCTGATATGAGTATTTCGGACGTGTCCTGAAAGATGACTTCAATACTCTGCCATTGGTATCATTTGTACTGCGTGCTGACCGTGCCAGCGGAAAAACAGCGAAAATCACCAGCGCATGCACAAGCGTGAGCATGGTATTCAGCACCATGCTCCCATAGACTTCACGCTCAAGCTTTTCCCATTCCCCTAAACGCCAAAAATTGTCTGGGCCCCAAAAAGCAACCCAGACAATTTTGGCTTTTCTATTCCTTCAGTTTCAGAACGTCCGTCGTTTTGTCACGCAGTTGCGTGCAAAGTGCGGGATTATCGGCCAGTGTCTGCCCGAAAGAAGGAATGATCTCTTTGAGCTTGGAATCCCACTCAGGAAGCTTCTCTGCGAAACATTTTTTCAGCACCGTCAACATGATTGGGGCAGCAGTGGAGGCTCCGGGAGATGCCCCCAGCAATGCAGCCACAGAACCATCCTGACTGGCGATGACTTCTGTACCAAACTGAAGCACGCCGCCTTTCTTGGCATCTTTCTTGATGATCTGCACACGCTGGCCTGCCGTCACCAATTCCCAGTCTTCCGAGCGAGCCTCCGGCACAAACTCCCGCAAGGCGCTTATCCGCTCGCTGTTTGACTGCAAAACTTGTTGGATCAGATATTTGGTCAGCGGCCAATTGTCCTTTGCCACCGCCAGTATGGCACCAATATTGTTGGATTTTATGGATTTGGGAAGGTCAAGCAGAGAGCCGTTTTTCAAAAAACGGGTAGAGAACCCTGCATACGGCCCGAACAAAAGCGCCCGCTGACCATTAATCATCCGGGTATCCAGATGCGGGACAGACATGGGAGGAGCCCCCACGGAGGCCTTGCCGTAAACCTTTGCATGATGCTGGGCGATGATATCCGGGTTCTTACAGCGCAGGAACTGGCCGCTGACCGGGAAACCACCCACGCCACGGGATTCAGGAATACCCGTTTTCTGGAGTAGAGGGAGCGCCCCACCACCACCCCCGATAAACACAAATTTTGCACTGACCGTACGCTGAGTATTCAGGCGTAAATCCTGCACCTGAACATGCCAGCGTCCATCATTCCCACGCTTGATATCCTGCACTTCATGTCTGGTATGCAACGTACAGGCCGGGGTGCTGGAGAGATACCCAAACAGCAGCCGTGTCAAAGCCCCAAAATTCACATCCGTGCCGTTCAGGCTCCGGGTTACTGCCATTTTCTGGCCAGCAGGGCGATTTTTCATGGTCAATGGCATCCATTGTGCCATCTGCACAGGGTCTTCCGAATATTCCATGCCTGCAAACAGGGGATGAGCGCTCAGAGCTTCATACCGCTTCTTCAGAAAGCTGACATTCGCATCGCCCCATACAAAGCTCATATGCGGCACAGGCGTAATGAAATCATGTGGGGTAGCAATAATCCCCTGCTCTACCAGATACGCCCAGAACTGACGGGAAATCTGAAAGGATTCGTTAACGGCAACAGCCTTGCTGATATCCACGCTGCCGTCAGCCTGCTGCGGGGTGTAATTGAGTTCGCACAACGCGGAATGGCCGGTGCCCGCATTGTTCCAGGCATCCGAGCTTTCTTCCGCCACGTTATCCAGGCGTTCAAAAATACTAATGCTCCAGTCTGGCTGAAGCTGTCTAAGAAAAGCCCCGAGCGTGGCGCTCATTACGCCTCCACCAATCAGGACGACATCAACGGAAGAAGAGGTATCGGTCGTGGTGGAACTCATCATGGTCTCCGAATTGGTCAGCCCTGTCCTGTTTTGTCCGCACAAAAAGAACAGTGCCGGAAAGCATTTCCGAATGCAGCGCTTCCTGCCATGACGCAAGAGCAGAGGCAGACGGAGCCGCACCTATGGGAGAGTCATATGCCACACCTTCGCTGCAAACATCTTCTCATCTCTGCGAGAGCGGAGCAGCATTGCACTGAACCCCCGCGTATTGCGCACGTTCACACCGCGACCCGTCAACGCGTATTGCAAAGGAAGATGATATGGCGATCAAGAAATTCGGCACTGCCCATTGGGAAGGTCCCATCAAGGAAGGCAAAGGCACAGTTTCTACAGAAAGTCAGGCTTTGAACCAGCAGCCTTATGGCTTTAATACACGCTTTGAAGGCAAACCCGGCACCAATCCGGAAGAATTACTGGGCGCGGCCCACGCTGCCTGCTTCTCCATGGCGCTTTCCCTTATTCTGGGTGACGCGGGGCTTACGGCAAAATCCATCGACACAAAGGCCGAGGTCAGCCTGAACAAAGCGGCTGACGGTTTTGAAATTGACGCCGTTGCCCTGACACTCAAGGCTGACGTTCCCGGCGCGTCCAAGGAACAGTTTGAAGAACTGGCTAACAAAGCCAAGACAGGCTGCCCTGTCTCCAAACTGTTCAAGGCAACAATTACGCTGGATGCGACACTGATCGCCTGATCAGCCGATCTGGCCTCGGTGCCGCAAAAGATGGTCTGCCAACACGCAGGCCATCATCGCTTCTCCCACCGGCACAGCACGAATACCCACACAGGGATCATGCCGCCCTTTGGTGATGACGGCTTTTTCCTGTCCATCACGCGTGATGGAAGGAACAGGGGTCAGCATGGAACTGGTGGGCTTGACTGCAAACCGCGCCACTATCGGCTGCCCACTGGAAATGCCCCCCAGAATGCCGCCTGCATGATTAGCCCCAAACGCCACTTTTCCATTTTCCATGAAAAGCGGATCAGCATTTTCCACACCAGTCAGGGCAGCGGCGGCAAAGCCGTCACCAATTTCCACTCCCTTAACAGCGTTAATGCTCATCAGTGCCGCAGCAAGGTCTGAATCCAGTTTCCCGTAAACAGGAGCTCCCAGACCTGCTGGCACGTTTTCAGCGACGACTTCAATCACCGCCCCAATGGAAAGCCCGGCTTTACGGATACCGGAAAGATATTCTTCCCATTCCGGAACAACCGCAGCATCGGGGCAGAAAAAGGGGTTACGCTCCACTTCCTCCCAGTCCCACCGGCTCCGGTCAATTTTGTGCGGGCCAAGTTGAACCAGCGCGCCGCGCACACGAATATCATCCCCCAAAAGACGCCGGGCGATTGCTCCGGCCGCCACACGGCAGGCAGTTTCACGCGCGGAGGACCGTCCCCCTCCGCGATAGTCGCGAATACCGTATTTCAGATCATAGGTCAGATCTGCATGACCGGGGCGGTAGGTCTGGGCGATATCACCATAATCCCGTGACCGCTGGTCCGTATTTTCAATCAGCAGGGAAATAGGTGTACCTGTGGTCTGCCCTTCAAACACGCCAGACAGAATACGCACCGCATCCGGCTCACGCCGCTGGGTGGTAAAGGCAGATTGCCCAGGCCGCCGACGGTCCAGAAAAGGCTGGATATCAGCTTCTGTCAGCGCCAGACGCGGCGGGCAGCCATCCACGACACAGCCAATGGCCGGTCCATGGCTTTCCCCCCATGTGGTAACACGAAACATCTGGCCAAAGGTGTTGTAGGACACGGTTTTACTTAGTCCCCAGCGACGGAAATGTCAGGTGCGGTCGGATTTTTCATGCCCACCATGTGGTAGCCGCTATCCACATGATGAACTTCACCCGTCACGCCGGAAGAAAGGTCTGAAAGCATGTAGAGCCCGGCTCCCCCCACTTCTTCAAGAGCCACATTGCGTTCCAGCGGCGCGTTGTACTGGTTCCATTTGAGGATATAACGGAAATCACCAATGCCACTGGCGGCAAGGGTCTTGATCGGGCCAGCAGAAATGGCGTTTACCCGGATGGCATCCTTACCCAGATCAGCCGCCATATAACGCACGGAGGCCTCAAGAGCCGCCTTTGCAACACCCATCACGTTGTAATGCGGCATCACACGTTCGGCCCCCAGATAGCTCAGGGTAAGCAGAGAGCCGCCATTTTTCATCAGACGCGCTGCACGCTGTGCAACGGCGGTGAAGGAATAGCAGGAGATATCCAGCGCCGTCAGAAACGCATCCCGTGGGGTGTCCACATACCGGCCTCGTAGATATTTTTTATCTGCCCAGCCAATGGCGTGCACCACAAAATCCAGCTCACCCCATTCCTGTTCAAGCTTAGTGAACACGGCATCAATAGCTGCATCATCAGTCACATCGCATGGCAGCACCAGGGATGCACCAATGCTTTCGGCCAGAGGTGTCACGCGCTTGCCCAGAGCTTCACCCTGATAGGTAAAGGCCATTTCCCCGCCCTGAGCCGCCACTGCGCTGGCAATTCCCCATGCGATGGAACGATCATTGGCCACCCCCATGACCAACCCTTTTTTACCCTGCATCAGCGTACCCTTTGCGGGCAATGTGGTGTCATGAGACGACATGCTGCAAACCTCGACCTATCTGTTTACGAATGTGCAAGAACTTTAAGTCGGGTGGTCGCATACCCGCACGGACTAAACAAGACCTTGCGTTCGTCCTTTGGCTTAAAACCTGCCCGTCTGCCACATACCTGCTGATTACACCGGGAAAATGAAAACTGTTAGGCACTCTACTCAACCGCATTTCCCTGGTTTCTCAAGAAAAGCAGACCACTGGCAGTAATCGCCTCTCCTCACCCTCCCCCATTAGCAGTATGAAAACAGAGACGGGCTCGCACCCTTTGACCATCCGATGCGAGACAAAGAGGACAGCATGACTGAACAGACACTTATTGATCTGAACGCAGACCCATTTGAGCTCTTTTCCGCATGGATGAAAGAAGCCGAAAAAACCGAGCCCTCTGACCCCAACGCCATGGTGCTGGCCACCAGCACACCCGATGGCCATCCCTCCGCACGTATCGTTCTCCTGAAGGGCATGGATCGGCGTGGTTTTGTTTTTTACACCAACCAGCACAGCCGCAAGGGCGAAGAACTGGCAGCAGACCCTAATGTTGCCTTGCTGTTCCATTGGAAGAGTCTGCGGCGACAGATCCGGATTGAAGGAACGGTCACACCGGTAACACCCGAGGAAGCCGATGCTTATTTTGCGAGTCGGAGCAGGATATCACGGCTGGGGGCCATTGCCTCTGACCAGTCCCGCCCCTTGGCTGACCGTTCCATTTTTGAAGCACGCCTGAAAGCGGCTGAAGAACAGTATGGAGAGGGTGATATTCCGCGTCCGGCCAACTGGTCCGGGTACCGAGTGGCTCCTGCTGCGTTTGAGTTTTGGCAAGAGCGCCCTTACCGGCTGCATGATCGGGCCAGATGGACACCCGATGGAAATGAATGGAATGTAACCCGGCTGTATCCTTAACAGCCGTTTTATGACAGCGTTGAATGAGAGATGGGGACATAAAAAGAATGAAAGACGTTAGAAAAATACTGCTTCCCTTGCCCAGCATCTCAAATGGTGAAGCGGCGCTGATACGCGGTTATAATTTTGCCCGCCGGTTTGGGGCGCACCTTGCCGTGCTGCATGTCCGTCCAGACGGACGAGACATTGCGCCTATGGCAGGCGAAGGACTTTCAGGCGCCATGGTGGAAGACCTGATGCGCTCCGCAGAGCATGAAAGCGCTCGCCACGCGCACGAAGTGCACCAGCTTTTTGAGCAGTTTGCCGCCACCCATCCGGATATTCAGGTTGTGCCCCCACGCTCTCCTTTCCCATGGGATGAGCCAAGCATGAGCTTCAATATTCTCTCCGGCGCGGAAAGCGAGATCGTGCCTGCCCACGCACGGCTTTCTGACTTTACGCTGGTCCCTCACCCGGATTCAGGAGAAGAAGTTTCTTCCTCCGAAACCCTGCATGCCGTCCTGTTTGACAGCGGGCGCCCCGTTGTCATCGCGCCGCGCACTCCGCCGCAGGGCCTTATCAAACGGGTCTGTATCGGCTGGAATGGCACTGCGGAATCCTCCTCGGCACTGCGCGGAGCGTTGGCCTGGGCACTGACGGCGGACGCTGTACGTGTGCTGCATTGTGAGGATTATCAGCGCCGCGGTCCCAAAGCGCGGGATGTGCTGGATTACCTGTCTTTCCATGGCATCAAGGCAGATGCGGTTGCCTTCAACCCGGTAGATCGGGATGTTGGCAAAGGGCTTCTGGCCGCCTGTAAGGATTTCGATGCGGACATGCTGGCCATGGGCGCGTATTCCCATTCCCGCCTGCGCCAGCTTATTCTGGGCGGCGTAACCCGTCATGTTCTGGAACATGCGGACCTCACCGTTCTGATGAGCCGCTAACCCGGCAAGCATAATACTGTGTCTCGTTCCCTCCCTTTTACGGGATGGACGAGAGGCAGAAAAAAGAGAGAAAAGCGGCCATAGTTCAGGAGCAGGAAACAGACGCTCGCACTGAAATGGGCGCAGGCTCATCCACGCTCAGGGTCATACCATCCCATGCTGGCTCCATGGTGTCTGGCAGATTATTTTTCATCCAACGCCAGTCCATATCCGTTCCCATATGGGTCAGAATGGTTCGCCGCGGTTGAAGGATATTCTGCCATTCCACAACCCGTTCCAGCCATGCGTGAGCGCTGTGGGGTTTTTGCTGGAAGCAATCGACAATCCACGTCTCAACCCCGGCCAAGGCAGCCAGGGATTCCGGACCTAGCTCAACCACATCCGTGCTGTAGGCAAAATTTCCACACCGCAATCCGCTGGAATGGATACGGCCATGAACCTGCTGAAATACGGTAAAAGGATAGCCTGCCATTTCAAACTGTCCCTGCTCTGGCACAGGACAGGCCTCAACAACCGCCCGAAAAAATTCAGGTGATGTCCATGGTTTGAAGACGTAATCAAACCGCGTCTGAATTTCATCAAGAACCGAAGCCGCGCCATAAGCCTTGATTGGCTGCCGGATAATACGATTGATCCCACGGACTTCGTCCAACCCCGCGATATGGTCTGCGTGAGCGTGGGTATAAAAAATGGAACGAAAAGCCTTGATGCCGTTTGTCAGAAGCTGAGCCCGGATATCTGGGCTGGTGTCCACCAGTATATTTTCGCCGTTTCCCATCTCCAGTAAAATAGAGGCACGGGAGCGACGGTTTTTCGGCTCTGCTGGGTCACAGCGCCCCCAGATGCCGTGCCCATCTTCTCCTCCCAGCATCGGCACACCAGCCGAGCCGCCACACCCCAGAATGGTGACCTTCATTTCTCCCGGCCTCTCCCCACTCATGCCGCCTTACGGAACAGCCGATAAAAATTTTCAGTGGTCATGCGCGTGAAGTCGGCCATCTCCTGACCCCGAACCTCTGCAATACAGGCTGCGGTATAGGCCACATACGCGGGCTCATTCCTTTTACCCCGCCGCGGCACAGGAGCCAGATAAGGAGAATCTGTTTCCACCAGAATCCTGTCAGCCGGCAGGGTACGGGCTACCTCACGGAACTCACCGCATTTCGGAAACGTCGAAATACCGGAGAAACTGACATACCCTCCCAGATCGACAACACACTGGGCCAGTGCGGCGCTGGAAGCAAAACAATGCAGCAGAATAGGGAATGCCCCAACCTCTGTTTCTTCCCGGAGGATCTGCGCAATATCCTCATCCGCCTGTCGCGCGTGGATGATGATCGGCACGTTCAACTCGCGGGCCGCCCCGATATGCTGCCGAAAGCTCTCCTGCTGAAGGGGGCGCACGCTTTCTTCCCCATGGAAATAATCCAGACCACTCTCGCCGATCCCAATTACTTCCGGGGCATCTGCACATGCCGCAATCGCCTGCACGGAGGGCACGGGCTCTTCCTCAACATGGTCTGGATGCGTGCCCACACTGCACCACACGCGCACGTCAGGCGTGCTGAACTGTGTCAGTGCTTTTTGCTGGTCAGCACGTGCCAGACGCGTACCGATGGTGACCATGCCACTCACGTTTGCTTCCTTGGCTGCTGCCAGAAGCACGGGAATTTCTTCCGCCGTGAAGTGATCCAGATGGCAATGAGAATCGATCAGTCCTGCCATGATAGAACTCATGAAGGCTCTGCCGTGGGTTCTACATAACGCGGGAAGAGACCCTGTGGCGCTGGCAGCTTGCGCCCAGCCGGAAGCAGGATTTCCAGTGAAGCGAATGTCCGCTCACCATCTTCAACCCCAAGCTGGGTCAACATGCGATCCATGCTCTGCGGCATGAACGGCTGAAGCACTGTAGCAATACCGCGCAATGCATCCAGCAGAACCCGCAGAACGTCTTTCATCCTTTCGACATCGGTCTTACGCAGCGCCCACGGAGCCTGATGATCAATGTAGGCATTGCCTGCCCGGATTACTTTCCAGACGTCTTCTAGCGCATCCGTCAATGCACAGCGTTCCAGTTGGGCGGCCATCAACTCCGGCAGAACACTCACCTGCCCCAAGAGATGGGTATCAGCTTCCGTCAGCGCCCGACGCTCTGGAATGATACCATCGCAGTTTCGGGCAACCAGAGAGAGTGTGCGCTGGCAGAGATTGCCAAGATCGTTCGCAAGTTCCACGTTGTTGCGCGTAATCAGGGACTTGCGGGAAAGATCACTGTCCCCGCCAAACGGCACTTCCCTCAGCAGAAAGAACCTGACGGCATCCACACCAAATTCTTTTGCCAGATCACGCGGGTCGACCACATTGCCCAGAGATTTGCTCATCTTCTGGCCTTCAATGGTCCACCAGCCATTCGCAAAAATCTTCTTTGGCACCTCAATACCGGCAGCCATCAGGAAGGCTGGCCAGTAAATGGCATGGAAACGGGCAATATCCTTGCCCACCAGATGCAGATTGGCAGGCCAGAACGCAGCACGGGGCGCGTCAGGATTAGGGTAGTCCAGCGCACTCAGGTAATTGGCCAGAGCATCAAACCAGACATACATCACATGGGCTTCATCCCCCGGCACGGGAATGCCCCATTTAAAGCTGGTGCGGCTGATGGAAAGATCGCGCAGCCCCTGCTTCACGAAGCTGACAATCTCGCGCTTGGTGCTGTTGGGGCCTAGAAAGTCAGGATGACTTTCATACAGTTCCAGCAATTTGTCCTGAAATGCTGACAGCTTGAAAAAATAGGAGGGCTCCTTCACCCAATCGACAGGTGCACCGGTAGGAGCAACTTTCTTGCCCTCCGGCCCGTCAATCAGTTCATCTTCACCGTAGAAACACTCATCCCGAAGAGCGTACCATCCCTCATACGCCCCCAGATAGATGGCACCACTTTCCGCCACTTTCTGCCAAAGAGCCTGCGCACCGGTAATATGACGCGGTTCCGTTGTGCGAATGAAGTCATCATAGGAGATGGCCATGGCATCCGCCATGTTCCGGAAATCCGCAGAAACACGGTCCACAAAAACTTTGGGGTCAATACCTGCTGCCTGTGCAGCCTGTTCCACCTTCTGGCCGTGCTCGTCCGTTCCGGTCAGAAAAAAGACCTCGTCCCCCGCCAGCCGGTGAAAACGCGCCATGACGTCCGCCGCAACGGAGGTATAGGCGTGCCCGATGTGGGGAGCGCCATTCACGTAATAGATTGGGGTCGTGACATAAAAACGGCCGGTCATGCTTTACTCGCAATGGTCATGGCTTGGAGAAGAGATTCCTGTTTATCCAGATTGAAGCGTTCCGTCTCGCCCTGAAGACGCATAATGGCCTCCCAAGCCTGAGCAAGAGCATTGGACTGATTAAGCCCATGCCGTGCGGACTGACGCGCCCTATTCTGAAGAAAATCAGATAACAGACTGAAAAATAAATTAAAACCGTCGTCTTTGCGCAAAACAGCTTCCGCAATCTGATAGGATCGGCTGACAGAAACACCCGCCACAGCTTCCTGCGCCAGATCAGCCATCTTACCGCCTTGATCCGCCAGAAGGGCAAGCGCTCTTCCGGGTGCTCCCTGCGCGCTTTCAAGCATACGGGTCATGTCAGCCGGAGAAACATCCGGCACCTGCCGAACAATCACACTTTGCAGGCTATGCGTATCAAGGGGAGCCAGATCAAGCTTACGGCACCGGCTGCGAATGGTGGGTAACAACCGGCCCGGAGCAGAACTGGTCAATAAAAGCACAGCCTGCGGAGGCGGTTCCTCCAAAATCTTCAAAAGGGCATTGGCGGCACTTCTGTTGAGCCACTCCGCACCATCCACAATCACAACGCGCCAACCTCCCTCTGCCGCTGTGCGGCGCAGGAACGCGTTAATAGGCCGGACCTCATCCGCAACAATTTCACCACGAAACCGCTGCCGTTTCTCATCAAAACTTCGGCTAACGACCAGAAGATCCGCATGTGTTGCTGCGGAGATGCGCCGCCCTGCCGGACTATCCGCATCTTCTCCGCCCAATATAAGGCGCGCCACGCGAAATGCGAACGTCGCTTTGCCTATGCCCGGTGGCCCGGTAATAAGCCACGCATGAGGCATTCGTCCGGAAGCAAGAGCCGTGCGAAAGGCCTGCAAAGCGGCCTCATGCCCTTGCAGAGACAGCGATGCAAGGCGCGGGTCCTCCTGCATGATAGTCCTTTACTGAAGACGTGCGCGAATATCTTTGACAATCATGGCATTGACCGCCTCTGGTGAGAGGCCATCCGTGCTGATACGGCGGACACGGCCAGTATCCTGCCGGGCGATCTCCTGAAAACCGGCCAGAACCCGGGCGTGAAACCCTTCATCTGACAGTTCATAACGATCAACCGGAGCCCCCCGCGCTGCCAGCCGTAGCCGAGCGACATCCCGCGGAGCTTCCAGCAGAAACGTCATATCCGGATCACGCCCCAACTGCTCCTGCAGACGAGAAATCAGACGCAAGACATCCGGGTTTCCCTCTGCGCGGCCATAACCCTGATAAGCCAGCGTGGAATCTGTAAAACGATCACACACCACCACTTTCCCGGCTTCCAGCGCAGGCGTGATCACCTGATCAACATGATCATATCGTGCCGCAAAATGCGTTAGAATCTCCGCCCGGAGAGAGAGCGGATGTTTACCAAACAGAAGAACCTGCCGTAATTCTTCGGCTCCCGGAGAACCACCAGGTTCCCGCGTGGTCACAACATCCACACCAGCGGAGAGAAGTGCTGCCTGCAGCAGTTTAAGCTGCGTGGACTTCCCTACGCCTTCTCCACCCTCCAGCGTAATAAACAGACCTTTACTCATGTCTTAAAGATGCAGTCTGCGGGCCGCACGCCCCAGAACACCCAGCGCAGGCACATCCTGCCCGACCACAACGGGTACAAGCGCCTGTCGACCACCCGGCAACAATACCGTCAGTTGTCCAGCAGGCTGCCCCTGCTTGAGGGGAGCTGCCAACGGTCCCTGATAATCCAGAGACACATGCGTTGAGTTGCGCCAGCCATGGGGTAACAGCATGGTGAAGTCCTGCGCCACAACCAAGGGGACTGTCTGAACCTGCCCCATCCATACGGGAGCCTGTTCTACCACATCCCCTTTGCTGAGAATTTTTGCGGATTCAAAGTTGGCGAACGCCCACCCCATCAACCGCTCGCTCTCACGGGCACGAACATTGGACGTTGGCATGCCATTCAGAGCCAGAATGACGCGGCGCCCTTCCCGCTCAGACGATGCACATAGACCAAAACCACCTGCATCCGTGTGGCCAGTCTTCAGGCCATCCGCCAGTCCCTTGACCACCAGAGCATTCCGGTTTTCCTGCCGGATCTTGTTGAAGAAAAACTCTTTTTCCGAGAAATAATGATAATATTCTGGAAAATCATGGATGAGGCGCAAGGCAAGATACGCAACATCGCGTGCGGACATATAGTGGCCATCAGCAGGCCAGCCCGTTGCGTTCAAGAAATGTGAGTTAGTGAGCCCCAACTTCCCTGCCATCTCATTCATCAGGGCGACGAATTGCTCTTCTGACCCAGAGATACCTTCAGCCAACACCACGCAGGCATCATTACCAGACTGGATCACCATACCCTGGATAAGATCTTCAACAGAAACGCTCTGCCCCAATGGCACGAACATCCGTGATCCCTGCATGCGCCACGCTTTTTCGCTCACAGGCAGGGTCTGGTCCAGCTTCAGGCGGCCAGATTTCAGCATGGTGAAGGTAACGTACGCCGTCATCATCTTGGTGAGAGATGAAGGCGGCATCCGTTCATCCGCTGCCTTTTCAAGCAACGTTGCGCCGCTGTTATAATCCAGAATGCAGGCCCAGCGCGCTACGGTATCCACCGGCCCTACGGGCGTAATGGCGGGCGTTTCCGGTACGGGAGCAGGCTGCGTGGCCGCTGCTGCGGCAGGTGCATGCACATGGGCCGCGCCACCCCTTACCTTACGGGCAAACGCATTGAATGAATAACCAGTGGAGGCAAGGGCCGCACCCCCTGCGAGAAGAAACCGGCGAGTATGCACGTTCTTTCCTATTCGACGACAATATGAGATCCGGTTAAACCATCAGCAAGGGCATGCCTCAGGGCCACATCCGCCTCGCTTATAGTCGCAAACGGTCCGTGACGGACAGCCCACATTTTTCCCTGCTGGGTAAATGAAGGGACAACAGACGCTCCCTGACGGGCCGCCTCTCGGGCGGCAGCGTAACGGGATGTAAAATCGGCCGTCTCGACCCAGAACTGACCAGCAACAGGCATCCCCTGCCGCCATGTGGCTGGGAGATCAGACAGAACGATGGGACCACCTGCCACTGTAGCTTCCTGCGGCGCAGACTGCTGAACAGCCGGAACGGCGCGCCCGACTCTGGCCCCTGCCTTCGCTTCTTTCAACTGGGTCTGGGTTACCGTTTCCAGTGGAGCCGCATTGATCTGCAACATGGGGCCACCGGGCAGGATTTCAGCAAGATGACGGCTGGCTGCTTCATCTTCCACAATTCTTACACGCGCTGGCGCAGTTCCCATTCCCAGCAGATCCGCTGCCTTACGTGACAAGCCAAGCAGGCGACCAATTTCCTTCGGGCCCCGATCATTCAGCCGGACCGTTACTTCCCGCCCATTATCGAGGTTCATCACCGTAACCACCGCAGGTAACTGCAAGGTGGGATGGCTTCCTGTCATGGTCGCGTCATCACGCACTTCACCATCCGTAGTCAGTGCTGATGCAGTCCTTTCCTGTTTCTGACGAACAGCCAATCCTGTCGCCTGATAAGAAAAATCCTCTCTGGGATAGAACCAGGCATTTTCCACCTGCCAGCCCGACCCCACCACATAATGTACGGAAGGCTGAACCTTGGGCACCGGCCTGGAACAGGCCACAACCCCTACACAGCACAGCAGAACGGCTTTTTTCACACTATGGCACTACCTAGAAGACCGACTCCCAGAGCATAGAAGTCTGACGGATTGTACCGGCGGATCACGTTGAAATTGTGGTAAACCATATAGGCTTCCCCACCCGCACCATCCGGGCGGATAACCGCCCCTTCCAGACCCGGCCGAGAAAAGCCTCCGCCTAACAGAGGCCTTACGCCCAAGCCCGCCCAGTAGGAAACGGGATGCACGGCAGCACGACCAATCTGAGACTGCTCCAGCGTATCAGGCACCTGCACCTGTTCGCCCCATGGCTCTCCTGCCTGCCAATGACATTTGGCAAGATAGTTTGCGATAGAGGCAAAAACGTCTGCTTCATTATTCCAGATATCGCGCCGCCCCCCTGCCGGGAAACTGGCTGCGTAGCGTTCATAAGCGCTGGGCATGAACTGTGGTTGTCCCATGGCACCCGCATAGCTTCCCAACATGCCGGAGGGCGTGATGTCACCGTTGTTCAGAATGTGAAGTGCCTTGAAGAGTTCGGCACGGAAAAAGCTGGATCGTCTGCCATCAAAAGCCAGAGTCGCAAGGGAATCGACCACATGGTAGGTTCCCATTCTGGTGCCGTAAGCAGATTCCAACCCCCAGATTCCCGCAATGGCACCGCGGTCCACGCCATAGGCCTGACTGATCTGGTTAAGCAGGGCCGTGCGTTGGGCAACAGCATTTTGACCATCTGAAATTTTCTTGTCCGTGATCACCCGGTCTTTATACTGAGCCCACGTAAGGGTGAATTCCGGCTGATGCCGGTCAGCTTTCAAAACCTTGGCATTTGGTTGCGTTGTCAAAGCCAGGGCTTCATCCAGCATTGAAGCGGAAAGCCCTTGCTGGATAGCTTCCCGTCGAACACCTGCCAGAAAGGCAGCATAGCTCCCCGTTGCAGCCGGGCTGCTCGCCTTTTTGACATGCTTTGCCGAAGCAGCGCTGCGGGCGAATGCAGGTACAAGCAGCGAGGACATAGTCCCACAAACGAGGGTTCTTCTTCTCAGCATCATTCACCAGTCACGCTATGATCTATCGTTAACTGGAGCGGATATAAGCGTATTTATCCGCCTGCGCGCCATCTCTTTTTTCTGGCAGCCATATGGCTTTTCCCTTCTGCCAGCCTTGCCCTCCTGCCCTTAGCCTGTCACAGCAGGGATCACCCTTACATGGAATATTTTGACTGAATGCCAGACTCTCTGGAGCATTTTCTCGCAGCAACCACTGCCTATCCGGCGGTACAGGTGCTTATTGTCATCCTGGCCACCTTCATTCTGGAGGACGCGGCAACAGTACTCACCGCCATTCAGGTTAAACTGCATGCGCTCGGGCCGTTTGAAGCACTGATCGCACTTTATGTTGGCATTGTGCTGGGTGATGTCGGGCTTTACGGAATGGGGTATCTGGCCGCCCGCTGGGCTCCTGCCCGCCGCTGGGTCAACACTCCCGAGCGCGATATGCAGCGCCAATGGCTGACAGAAAAACTGTTTAAGGTGGTTTTCATCAGCCGCTTTATTCCAGGCACCCGTCTGCCGCTTTATACAGCCTGCGGGTTCTTCAACGCTGGATTGCGCACCTTCACATTGGCTACACTCGCCGCCACGTTAATCTGGACATCTGCGCTATTTGCGCTATCGCTCCGCATTGGTGGCTTTCTTCTGGCTCACCTTGGGGCTTGGCGCTGGGCTGGCATTCTCGGCTTTGTGCTGGTTATCATTATTATGGGTCGCATTGCCGCCCGCATGCAGAAACAGGGAAAATGACCAAGCTGCCCTCTTCAGTCCGAGATTATTCTGCTGTGCCATCTGAAAATGGCTCTCCACTTTCCAGTTTTGAATTCTGGCCGGGCTGGATTTTTTATACGCCCATCGTGATCTACTGGATCCTGCTGGGGCTCCGTTACCGGGACTTCAGCACACCAACCGCAGCGAACCCCCGTATTGAAACGGGCGGTCTGTGCGGAGAAAGCAAAAGCGGCATCCTGGATATGGCTGGAACCACAGCCTCCCGCTGGATTGCCCCTTACACAACCCTGTTCACAAGCACTGACGATACACGCCGCGCGGAAGAAGCGATGGCGCATAAAGGCCTCAGCCTACCCGTCGTGGTAAAGCCGGATATTGGCTGCAATGGTACGGGCGTAAAGCTGGCCCGCACGTCAGCCGAACTGGATGCTGCCTTGGCCGCATTCCCGCGAGGGATAAAACTGGTCATTCAGCGTCTTATTCCCTATCGGCATGAAGCAGGCCTGTTCTATATCCGCCATCCTGACAGCCCGCATGGCACACTCTCCTCCCTGACTTACAAGGATATTCCAGCGCTATCAGGCAACGGACGAGATACGGTTCTGGAACTCCTGAAGCAGGATCCACGCACACGCCTCCTGCTTCATATCTACACCCCGCGCCTGCAAAATCGTCTGCATGAGGTTCTGCCTGAAGGGGAAACCATCGATCTCGTCTTTACGGGCAACCATTGTAAAGGTGCCATTTTCCGCAACGGCGCAGCAGATATCACACCGGCCCTTACGGCAAGGCTGGACGAAATCATGCAGGATATCCCTGATTTCCACTTTGGCCGTGTGGATGTGAAATTCGACAGTGTTGACGCTCTGCGTGCTGGCGAAAAATTCGAGATTATTGAAATCAACGGTGTAGGTTCTGAGGCCACCCATATCTGGGACTCCCGCACCAGCCTGCGTGAAGCCTATGCTGCCCAGTTTCATCATTACGGAGAAACATTCCGTATAGGTGCCAAAAAGAAAAAAGCTGGCTGGAAATCCAGCGGCCTCTGGCATGGCGTGCGTCTGTGGCGCAGGCAAAAGCGGCTGCTGGCATCCTATCCCATGAATGATTGAGAAGGCCGACTTATCCCAATCAAGGATATGATAAAAACGTTCACACAGGATCACTGATACGCGATCCCTCCGCCGCGCCCGCTCATAACTTGTATGGGCCGCGCGCCGGCACCCTCCCTTTTAGGGTGCTGGTTCGGTAAGGGCCGCATCCTTGCCTAGTCGAGAATGGCTCCGGCCGTAAAAGCGGTAGCTTGCCCAACCACACAGAATATAAGCAGCCAGCAAAACAGCCGGTACAGGATCTCCTGAAAACACGGCCATAATGATATCTATAAACAGGGGCGCTGCCATAATCAGGCAGAACACAATACCCAACAAGGGCACATAGCCAAGCCAGATCCCTTTTATTCTAAAACCGCCACCGGGCACGCTGAAAGAGCGCGGAAAATCCGGCGCAGTGTTGCGTATCCAGATAACGGTAAAGCACACAATGCCGAATGCCGTAGCCGTGCCAAGACTGACAAGATCGCCAATAATATCGATCGGTAATGTCGCCGTGGCCACAGCCACCAAAAGACCAAGCACGATGGTGCCGATCCAGGGTGTTTTATAACGTGAATGCAATGTGCTGAAGACAGGCATCAGCAGGCCATCTTCCGCCATAGCAAAAAAGATACGGCTTTGGGCATAAAGTAGCCCGAACAGAACCGAGCACAGGCCGACCACGGCCCCTATTTTCACAAATACGGCCAGCCATGGCTGATGCATGGCATTCACCGCTATTGCCAATGGATCAGCCACATCCAGCGTCTTCCATGGCACCACCCCAATCAGGACGGCCGCCACAACAATATAAACCGCCGTGCAGATCAACAGGGACAGGATAATCCCTACCGGGATATCCCTACGCGGATTACGGGCCTCCGATGAGGCTGTAGAAACAGCTTCAAAGCCAACATACGCAAAGAAAATAATGGAAGCCGCCCGAAAAATTCCCGGCAACCCGTAGCGGAAGCCCCCCTCATGCGGCGGGATAAAGGGCGTCCAGTAAGAGGGATGGATCTGCCATACGCCAAGCCCCACAAAAACGGCCAGAACGCCCACTTTCAGGAAAACAATGGCCGTGTTGATCCGCAGAGATTCCTTTACCCCCAGAATCAGCAAGCCTGTCACAACCAGAATGGAGGCAGCGCCAACCGCATCCAGTCGGCCTGCCACGGAAACATGACGTTGTGTTCCATCCAGCGCGACCTGCATGGTTGTGGTGTTTAACGCCGAGGGAACATGAATCCCGAAATCCTGTAGGAAACTTACCGCGTAGCCGGAAAATCCGGCAGCCACGCCCGCGCAGGAAATGCCGTATTCAAGCAGAAGCAACCATCCCACACCCCATGCCCACGCTTCCCCCATGGAAACATAGGCATAAGTGTAGGCAGAACCAGAAACCGGCATAGCTGAGGCCAGTTCGCCATATGCCAGCGCCGTAAACAGGCACGCCAATCCGGCGACAACAAAAGAAAGAAGAATAGAGGGGCCAGCGTAATTGGCAGCGGCGGTGCCGGTCATGACATAAATGCCAGCACCGATAGTAGAGCCCACCCCCAACATGGTGAGTTGAAGAGGCCCCAAGGTGCGGGTTAACCGCTGAGCGCCATTTTCCTGCTCGATTCTCTCAAGTGATTTACGGCGAGACCGCCCCGTATCCGGGCAGGATGAAAACCCCATGAGAGCCTGTATAACCTCCACCACGCACCGGCACACTTCATTACGAAGCCGGCTCTAATACATCAATAGAAGGCGGCGTGCCTCCTCGGCAAGCCACTCTTTGTTTCAGGCACTGAAATGGAAAATCAGCGTCGCAATAAGTCCTGCTCCCATGCAGTAATAAGCAAAGGGAGAGAGCGCCCATCTATCATGGTCACGGAAATAACGCATCAGGAAAGCCGTGCTGGCCAAAGCAGTTACTCCGGAAATCACGGCAGCTATCAGTGCTACGTGCATCTGCCCAGGCTCCAGAACCATATGCCGCATTTTAAAGGCTTCTCGCGCCGTAGCCGCAATAATCACGGGCTCAGCCATCAGAAAAGAAAAGCGAGCCGCCGTGTCATGCCGCAAACCCCGGATCAAACCGCCACAAATGGTCGCGCCAGACCGGGAAAAACCCGGCAAAAAGGCTATGCACTGAAACACACCTATCACCAGAGCATCACGCATGGTCATGTCCGCTACAGTGCGCACACCGTATCGACCACCCAAGCCCCGCAGCTTTTCTGCTAAAAGCAACATAACGCCATTCAGAAACAGAAAAATGGCGGCTGAAGGAGCAGAGCCGAATAAACTCCGCAGCAAATGCTCGAACAATCCACCGATGATAACCGCAGGGATAGTCGCCACAACCAGCAGGAAGAGGATATGCATGCTCTCCATCTGGATCCTGCTTCCCAGCAGACCTGCGGACCCTTTGAACAAAGCGGACCAGTCTTTCCAGAAAAAAATCAGCAACGCCACAGACGTGCCGAGATGCAGCATCACCAGAAAAGGTAAAAATGCTTCGTCATGCAGATTGTAAGACCAGTGCAGGAGCGCGGGCAAAATGACCGCATGCCCCAGACTGCTGACCGGAAAAAGTTCCGTCGCCCCTTGCAGGACGGCTATGATAATAGCCTGAATGAAAGACATTGATACACAACCCAGTTCTGGCCACACAAGCTTGTCCTTGCACCAAGTCCCCGCCTGCTGCAAGCATTCATAACCAATGGGCTCTGGCCTTGCCTCATGATGGAGAAAACAGATCAATGATTGGGAGAGGCCGTACCGGCGCCACATTTTTCAGCAGCGCCGTTCTGGCTGGCACGCTGGCGTTTGCTCTGTATGCTCGTGCCACCCAGACCGCTCCCGGACAGGAGCGGTATGACCTCTCAGCCCGCTTTGTGTCCGCCAATGGCCTTGCACGCGGCGCGGACGTAGCGTTGGCGGGAGTACCCGTTGGCCGGGTTTCCTCCGTTACACTCGACCCTACCTCCCAAATGGCCATTGTGAAATTCAGGATGAACACCGAACTCAAGATCCCTGACGACAGCACGCTGACAATTGGCAGCAGCACGCTTTCTTCCGATAATGCCCTGATCATTGAGCCAGGCCATTCCCGCGCCATGGCAGCCCCGGGCACGGTACTGACCCACACGCTTGAGCCGTCCAGCCTTGAGCAGCAGGTGAGCAACTACATTTTTGGCGGAGGCAATCTGGATCAATGAAGGCCGTTGCCTGCGCGCACATTGGCGGCTGAGATTTTTTGTAACAAAAACAGCAAGAACGCCTTGACGACCCCACCCCACCAAGGGTAGATCACCTCCACCGAACGATGGCGGCGTAGCTCAGCGGTAGAGCAGGGGAATCATAATCCCTTGGTCGGCGGTTCAAATCCGTCCGCCGCTACCATCTTTCCTTGAAAATCAAGACTTTAGAAATCAGTAGTTTTTCTATTTCTTGATGTTCGGGTTTCTTCCCATAAAAATTGCAGTCATCTGAATTTATGGTGACACTTATTCTGCCACTGATAAGCAAAATTCTTTTTGCCTGATGCTATCCACACAAAAAAAGCATCGCATAGCGTGTCCTTCAGAGAAGGCACAACGCCATACAACGCTCACTCTAAAAAACCGTCAGATCAGCCTTCAGATAATTCGGGCTGAGGCTGAATGTCAGGCTGAGGTTCTTCCCCCCGCACCGGAGCATCGCCTTCTTCTCCACGAGAAACATCCCCACCATCTTCGGAACCGCTTGAGGTATTACGCTGGCGAGACGCCTGACGCTCTGCTCGCTCCTGCTGGCTCTGCTGGGCAGCCTGAGCCATGGCGTTCATAATGCGGAAATAATGTTCGGCGTGCTGAAAATACGCTTCAGCCGCAACACGATCGCCCGCACCTGTCGCATCCCGACCATGCTGAAGATATTTTTCAAAAAGCTGCTGTGCCGTCCCACGTACACGAACATCAGGGCCATGACTATCGAACACGTGGTTCCGGTTCATCGGAATCTGACCATTCAGATGCCGGGAAGAACCACCACTCCCGCTACCACTAGAGCGATGATTTCTGGTTCGCATCCGTTTTACATTCATGAGCTATCGCAGCACTTTCACGTTCATGGCATTCTGCATGAAGAAACAGTCGAACTTTTCAAGACGTGCTTCCTGACTGAAGGCCGAATTGTGTGTCGGAACGGGCTTCTTTTCAGCAGAGGAAAACCATTGCTGAGATAAAGGCCCTCATTGCTTTATTCATATGGCGGAAAAAATAAATGATAACCGCCACATTCGCTGAATAAGCAGTTATGATCTTAGCAATCCACCAAGCTAAAGCCAACCTATTTTTTATGTGATTGCATCAGTCCTGACCCGCAAAACTGCGGCCCTTGGCACCCCACCCAGATCCGGCCTGATTTCAACAATCTCCAGCCCATGTTCCTCAGCAACATGCTGTAGATCCCGCGACTGATGAATCCCGATCTCGAAAATGGCTACCCCTTGTGGGGAGAGGAGATAAGGTAGCCGCCCACAAAGGAAACGATACGCCTCCATACCATCTTCCCCTCCATCCAACGCGGTGAGCGGTTCATGCAGTCGGACTTCGGGCATCAGCTCAGCAAGATCAGATGTTGGAATGTAGGGCGGATTGCTCAGCAGCACATCAAAACGCTGGCCTTTCAGTGCATCATCCCATCTGCCTGCCAGAAAAAAGGCGCGCTGTGCCATCCCGCATCGCTTGGCGTTGTGCGCAGCCAGAATCGCGGCGTCGGGGTTGATATCCACGCCAATGCCCCACGCCTTCTGATATTCCGCCAAAGCCGCAAGTAAAAGGCAACCTGTTCCCGTTCCCATATCCAGCACAGACAAGGCTGCCTGCACGTCAGGACAGTAATCAAGAAGACAGGCGAGAACGGTCTCACTATCGCCGCGCGGGATCAAAGTGGCCCGAGAAACAGCAAGATCAAGCGTCCAGAATCCCTTGCTGCCGGTTATGAAGGCCATAGGCTCATGCGCTGCCCGGCGGGTCAGATAGGAGAGAAATGGTTCCTCCTGCACTTCATCACGAGGCGATATCCCTAGCATCTGTTCCGCGCTTTTGCCCAAGGCATACGCCAGAAGCAACCGCGCCTCCCGCCGAGGATTTTCAATGGCAGACGCTGCCAGCACCTGCGCACCATGAGCAAGCAACTGACCCAGCGGCTGGCTGGCTGCATGTTTTTCTGCTCTACTCATAAGGAACCCTTTATCAGAGCGGTACTGTTTGAAATGACATTTTCATCCTGCACCGAACGCGTCCTGCGGGTGCTCTTACCCTTCTGCGCTGCCATTGTCTCCCTTACGGTCGGAGCATCAATGGCACACGCAGGCGATTTTACGGTGACTGACGAGAAAGCGGATGCAGAAATCTCCGAGATTTCCCGTCTTTATCTTGATGGAAAGCTGGCTGCCATTTTCAAACTGGATGACAAAAATCGCGGGAAGACCGTGCGCATCCCGACCCCGATTGGCCGGATTGACCACACGTATACCCTCTGCGGCGAAATCACCATTCGCACACCAGAAGGACGGGTAGAAACGCACGAAGTCAGCAATGATGGCACGCTTCACAATCCGGATGGCCATCACCTTTATGCGCTGGGCTCCAACAACTTTACCGAATTCTTCCTGATGGACCCCGATGATGACTCCATTGCGGAGCATCACCCTACCCATTCCAATGTCTGCTCCATGCCGGTCAGTTAGCCCCTCGGGCCAACATCTCGGCAGAACTTGGAACACTCGGCCAAGGCCGACCTCAGAACCCTTCCGCGGCCAGAAGTTCGGCCTGTTCTTCCTGTGTCAGGGCATCCACAAAATCATCAATTTCGCCGAGAATGATGCGATCAATCTTGTAGAGCGTCAGATTAACCCGATGGTCTGTCACGCGGCCCTGCGGAAAATTATACGTCCGGATACGCTCTGAACGGTCGCCCGTCCCCACCTGAGATTTCCGGTTCGCTGCGCGGGATGCGTGGGCTTCCGCCCGTTCCCGCTCATACAGTCGCGCCCGCAAAATCTTCATGGCTTTTGCGCGGTTCTTATGCTGGCTTTTTTCTTCCTGCATGGCCACCACTATGCCGGTAGGCAAATGGGTAATGCGCACAGCACTTTCAGTTTTGTTCACATGCTGGCCACCAGCGCCAGACGCCCGATAGACGTCAATCCGCAAATCACCTTCATCAACCGTAACATCAACCTCTTCTGCCTCAGGCAGCACCGCCACGGTTACGGTGGAGGTATGAATCCGGCCCTGACTTTCCGTTGCAGGCACACGCTGCACACGATGAACACCAGATTCATATTTCAATCGTGCGAAAACGCCCTTCCCGCTGATTTCCGCAATCCCTTCGCGCAGACCACCAAGCTCGCTCTCATCATAATCCATGATGGAAAAACGCCAGCCTCGCAGGTCCGCATATCGACGGTACAGATCAAACAGTTCTGCCGCAAAAAGAGCAGCTTCATCTCCGCCGGCGGCAGGCCGCACTTCCAGGATGGCACTTCTCTCGTCAGCAGCATCTCGCGGAAGCATGGCCAGACGCACATCCTGCCGTAGTTGCGGCAATGTTTCCTGAAGTTCGGCCAGTTCCAGCTCGGCCAGTTCTTTCATTTCCGGGTCTGCCAGCAACGCTTCCGCCTGCTGGGCAGCCTGCTCAGCCGAGCGTAGCGCGGTGATGCGCGCTACCAGTGGCTCAATTTCTCCATATTCACGGGATGCCTGCGTGAAAGCCTCACCGCTTATGCCACTGGCCAACTGGGCTTCCAGTTCAAGCGCCCGGCTGACAATTCTGTCCAGCCGTTCATCCAAAGTCATTGCGCCGTTGACCCACCCACACCTGCAAACACCGCTTTTGCATTAGACAGAAGCCTCTCACGAGAGACCTCTTCCTCCTGCCCGGTTTCCATGGCCTTGACCCGGAAGGCCCCTTTGGCCAGTTCATCCTCACCCAGAAAAATCACGTGGCTGGCATTCTGTTTGCCTGCCCGCTCCATCCGCTTGCGCAAGGAGCCACGATACCCGATTTCCACCCGCACTCCCTGCCGACGCAGCCCCTGCAAGATCTGGAAAAGTGCTTTTTCATCGGGTGAACCAACCGGCACGATTACAACCGAGCGCGGCGCAGCCGGAGACGCATCCAGCAACATGGAAAGGCGCTCCACACCAGCAGCCCAACCAATGGAAGGCACTTCCGGCCCACCCATCTGCTGAACCAGGCCGTCATAACGGCCGCCTGCCATAACCGTGCCCTGAGAGCCCAGCTTGCTGGTCACAAATTCGAAGGTGGTGTGATTATAATAATCCAGCCCACGCACAATGCTTGTGTTGACCTTGTACTCAATTCCGAAGCCATCAAGCGTGCGGCGCAGATCATCCCAGAATGTGCGGGCTTCCGGCGTCAGAAACTCTTCCATCATGGGGGCATCTGCCACCAGAGACCGATCACCCGCGTCCTTGCTGTCCAGAATCCGCAGCGGATTTTTCTCCAGCCTGATGCGGCTTTCTTCTGAAAGGCGATCCTTATAGCCGGAGAAATAAGACACCAGCGCAGCACGCCACGCATCCCGGCTGGCCGTATCGCCCAGCGTATTCAGCTCCAAGGTCACGTGTTCCGCCACACCCAGCGCCATAAGCACCTGATGCCCCAACGCTATTGCCTCAGCATCAGCAAGAGGTTCCGCCGCACCCATCAGTTCTGCACCAATCTGATGGAACTGACGATAACGCCCTTTCTGTGGCCGCTCATGCCGGAACATGGGACCTGCATAGAAAACCTTCTGCGGCAGGGATTGCGTAAGCCCATTTGTCACCAAAGCGCGGCAGATGGCAGCCGTGCCCTCCGGGCGCAGGGTCAGGCTTTCGCCATCACGGTCACTGAAAGAATACATCTCCTTGGAGACAACATCTGACGTATCGCCCAGCGAGCGGGAAAATACTTTCGTGTCCTCGAAAATCGGGGTGGACCATTCATCAAACCCGTATAGCCCCGCAATATGGCGCGCTGTTGAGACAACATGCGTGTAACGCCGCTGCTCCTCGCCAATAAGGTCGTGCGTTCCTCTTACGGGTTGAATGGTGCTCACAGATCTTTTCCCGATCACAGCGCCCGCCACCGGCTATTACGCAGCGGGCTGTCTCTTCAAATTTTACGATAAAAAACCAAGGCGCATGGTCTGACTGCCCGGAAACAGACCATGCTGGGCCTCAGCTTTTATTTAGCGGAAGACATTTCCGGCAGTTCTTCCGTCTTGCCTTCAGCCTTTTCCTTGGCTTCTTCGGCCTGAATGGCTGCCACACGGGCTTCCACCAGCTCCACCACATGCTCAATCATGTCGCCAGCCGGAATAGTATGGTCCTGCTTGCCAGCAGAATAAACCATATGACGGCCTGAACCACCGCCCGTTACACCCAGATCCGTCATCAGGGCTTCACCCGGTCCGTTCACGACGCACCCGATAATGGAAAGCGTCAGCGGAGTTTTGATATGGGCCAGACGGTCTTCGAGCGTCTGAACCGTTTCCACCACATTGAATCCCTGACGGGCACAGGACGGGCAGGAAATAATCTTTACGCCACGGTGACGCAGGCCAAGGGATTTAAGAATATCCCACCCGACCAACACTTCTTCTTCCGGCGCGGCAGAGAGCGAAACGCGCATGGTATCACCCACACCGGCCCACAGCAGATTGCCCAGACCAATGGAAGATTTGACAGTGCCGGCACGTTTGCTGCCAGCTTCCGTGATACCGATATGCAGCGGGTAGTCACATGCATCAGCCAGCTGCTGGTAGGCAGCCACCGCCATGAAGACATCAGATGCCTTCACGCTAATCTTGAATTCACGGAAATCATGATCTTCCAGAATCTTGGCATGTTCCAGAGCGCTTTCTACCAGTGCTTCCGGGTTAGGCTCGCCGTATTTTTCCAGCAGATGCTTTTCCAGAGACCCGGCATTCACACCGATACGGATGGAACAACCGTAATCCTTGGCGGCATTGACAACTTCTTTCACACGCTCGGCGTTGCCAATATTACCGGGGTTGATACGCAGGCAGGCCGCGCCAGCCTTGGCGGCTTCAATAGCGCGCTTGTAGTGAAAGTGAATGTCCGCCACGATGGGCACGTTCACTTCCCGCACAATTTCTTCAAGCGCCTTGGTGCTTTCTTCGTCCGGGCAGGACACGCGGACAATATCCACACCAGCCAGTTCTGCACGGCGGATCTGTTCGATCGTGGCCTGTGCATCACTGGTCAGGGTGTTGGTCATGGTCTGGACAGAAATCGGCGCATCCCCACCGACGGCTACCTTGCCGACATGGATCTTCCGTGATTTCCGACGCTCGATATACTGGTAAGGCCGGTAGCCACTCATCTTACATCCTTTTGTCGAGACGACAGTTGATCAGGCAAACCGTGTTGTGGTGCACGATCACCCATTACGTTTGATGCCTTCCTGCCAAAATCAATGCGCGTTGGCTACATGAAAGCGCGTAAAAGAGGCATTCAATGTCCGCCCAATCCCTGTAACTGACGGGCATTCAGGTCATCCGCGCTGGTTTCAGGAGGGGGGCTGCTCTTACGCCGCGGCATGGAACGCACTGGCATGGCTGGCGCATTCTCCTGCACGACACCGTCCTGATCCGGCTGGGCGGATGAAGAAGCGGCCTTTCCGCCTGCCGGCAATGTGGAGGATGGCACATCTTCCGACTGCGAGCCATTATTCTGTTGTTGCGGCTTTGAAGAACTCTGCGGTGAAGCAAGCCCGACAGCAGGAAGCGACGGAGCGGCTGGTACGGATGATGATGCCGAGGGGGATGTAACCACACCCGATACAGGCACCCCCGCAAGGCTCCCGTCCCGCACAGCGTCAACCGTCAAGGGCAGCTTCCGCCGCACCGCGCCATTACGACCAAGATGAGGCGTTGTCACACTTCCGGCAGCAACCATAACGCCGCCAGCATTACCAACTGTCAGACTATAGGGGCCGTTTTCTGGTGGTACATCCCACTGGTCACCTGGCTGCATGATGTGGTCATACACCACTTTTCCGGCACCATCCTTTACCTGCACCCAACTCGCGGCATCCGCCTTCAAGACAAGTTGGTTTGCATCTGCTCCAGTAGACTCGCTCCCTTCGGCACTGTCCGAAGACGGTGCCGGTGTATTCGCCGCAGGAGAAGAAACACCTTCCGTCCCGCCAGCCAAACCGGAAGCCTGTTCTGTTGCTCCCTGCGCTGACGAGGCCAACGGATCATTTGAAGCTATGGCAGGAACTGAATGCTCTGCGCCCCCTAAAGGCGCGCCCGATGCCGGGGCTGGCGCAGGCTGCGGTGGAGGAGAAGCACCCGGATCAGGCAAGATGGACGCCACCTGCGGGGAAGGAGCATTGGCCGTTTTCTCGCCCGGAATAATCTCTGCCACGGGCGGCACATGTTCAGGCACCGGCGGAGCATGACCTACGAATTGGTACCAGCCCACATAGGCCCCTACCAGCACCAGCAACCCGAGAGAAACTGTAACCCCCGGCGGAATCCGCCGATCAGGCGGTGGTGCCGGAAAAGTCAGTTCGGGTTTGCGGTTTCGAACCTTCCCTTCCCGCTTGTAGCGCTGCACCACATCTTCAGCATCAAACCCCAAGGCTTGCGCGTACGTGCGCAAGAAGCCCAAGGCGTAGGCCTCTGCCGGAAAAACCCCGGCACGCCCACTTTCCAGAGCCTCCAGATAAGCTTCCCGAATACGCAACCAGTCGGCTATCTGCGGTAATGTCCAGCCAAGCTGCTCCCGCCGCATACGCAACGCGCTTCCCACACCAACACTCGCCACATCTGGCAGGACGGGGGAAGCGGCAGGTTTTTCCTGCTCGGGAACAGAACGGGTATCAGCCATCAGCATCCATACGTCGCTGCTGGCGCACCAGTGCCAGCACAGCTTGATCAACAAGGTCCGCAATAATGTCAGCCACAGGCTGAACGGCCTTCACCATTCCGACAGACTGCCCGGCCATGACAGATCCGTTTTCAACATCTCCCTCTATTACAGCCCGACGCAGGGCGCCAGCCCAGAAATGTTCGATCTCAAGCTGGGCTTCCTCACGCGAGATTGCACCACTCTGAAAGCGACTGATCACATCCGCCTGATGCGCCACGAAACGGCTGCTTCCTTCATTGGCCAGCCCCCGCACCGGAATAACGGGAAAACGTTCGTCAAGCTGAACGGAGGTTATGGCATCCCGCGCATTAGCCCGCACAAACGCTTTTTTGAACTTTTCATGGGCAATACTTTCCGCCGCAGCGGCAAAACGGGTGCCTAACTGGCCGCCGGAAGCCCCCAGTTCCAGATAGGAAACCAGCGCGTCCCCGCGCCCCAGGCCGCCAGCCACAAATACCGGCACCTGGTCAATGTGGGGCAGAATTTCCTGCGCGAGCACCGTCAGAGAAACGGGGCCGACATGACCGCCAGCTTCCGCCCCTTCAATCACCAGCGCATCCACACCCATTTTGATCAGCCGTTTGGCCAGCACCAGAGCAGGCGCAAAGGCCACCACCTTAGCACCGCCATCCTTGGCGGCCTTGATGGCCGCCCCCGGTGGAATGCCGCCAGCCAGCACAATATGGCCAACGCCTGCCTGCAAACACACATCCACCAACTCGGAAAGCTGGGGGTGCATGGTGATCAGGTTCACGCCGAATGGTTTGTCCGTCAGCGCACGGGTAGCCGCTATTTCTTCGGCCAGACGGTCCGGTTCCATGGCGCCACAGGCAATCACCCCAAAGCCACCAGCGTTGGAAATGGCGGAAACCAGATGACGTTCACTAACCCAGGACATCGCCCCGCCAAGAATGGCATACTGGGTCCCCAGAAAATCTGCACCACGCTGGCATAGGTGCTGAAGGCGCTTCCGCGCCCGTTCTTTCTCGGACTCGGTCGGCAATGCCGTCAGATCGCGCTCTATCACGTCAGACATTGTCCAGCCCATATGCCGTATGCAGGGCACGCACTGCCAGTTCTGCATATTCCGCAGCCACCAGAACGGAGACCTTGATCTCACTGGTGGAAATCACCTGAATGTTGATCGAACGCTCGGACAGGGTACGGAACATGGTGCTGGCCACCCCTGCGTGCGAGCGCATGCCTGTGCCCACCACGCTGATTTTCACAACATCGTCGTCTGTCGCCAGTTCTTCGTACTGAACCGCATCCCGCACAGATTCCAGCGTACTGATGGCGCGCGGTAGATCAGTCTTGCTGGTTGTGAAGGTCATGTTTGTTGTACCGTCAGCGCCGGTGCTCTGCACAATCATGTCCACATTGACGTTGGCTTCACTCAACGGGCCGAAAATTGCAGCGGCAATCCCCGGACGATCAGGAATCCGCCTTACAGACAGCTTGGCCTCATCACGGGAATACGCGATGCCAGTCACCAGTTTCTTTTCCACTATTTCGTCCTCATCCACCACCAGGGAGCCGGGAAGCTTACCTTCAACCAAGGCTGGCCCATCTACAAAGCTTGAAAGAACCTGCACACGCACGCCTTGCCGCATGGCCAGACCAACGCTCCGTGTCTGAAGAACCTTCGCACCGACGGATGCCAGTTCGAGCATTTCCTCATAGGTGATTTTTTCGAGCTTGCGTGCTTTTGACACAATGCGCGGATCTGTCGTGTAGATCCCGTCCACATCGGTATAGATATCACACCTGTCTGCCTTGATGGCTGCGGCCAGCGCAACGGCCGAGGTATCAGACCCCCCACGGCCCAGCGTGGTCACACGCCCGTCCGGCCCCACGCCCTGAAAGCCAGCCACCACAGGCACAACACCTTCCGCCATGCATCCCAGCAGATGGGCGCCGTCAATTGTGTCCAGGCTGGCCTTGCCATGTGCCGAATCGGTCCGGATGGGAACCTGCCACCCGGCCCAGGAACGTGCGGGCACACCAAGTTTCTGCAGGGCAATGGCCAGAAGGCCACTGGTCACCTGCTCACCGGTCGCCACAATGGAATCATATTCCCGCGCGTCATGCAGGTCAGAAAGCGCATCGCAATAACCGACCAGCTTGTTGGTTTCCCCCGCCATGGCGGAGACAACAACCAGCACATCACAACCAGCGTCTTTCTGTTTCTTGACACGCTCGGCCACGGCCTTAATGCGCTCAATATCCCCCACGGACGTTCCGCCAAACTTCATGACGATCCGAGGCACGGAACCGGGCATAATTTTTTCTCCACCAGACAGGCCGTAAACAGACCGTTCTTTTCACCTTCCACGCGCACTGCTGGCATGAAAGACACAAAAGGACGGTTGCGAAGCTTCACAAGGCGCGTCACATACCCTTCCCGGCCCCCTCTCGTCCAGCGGGGGAGATCAGCAGGAAAGGAATTTTGTTCCATGCATCCCTCCAGCCGCGACGCTGCATCCTCCGTTTCCCCCGAAGAAATTGCCCGCTTTGGCGCTCTGGCGGATAAATGGTGGGACCCCTCCGGCCCCATGCGGCCCCTGCATGCCATGAATGAACTGCGCATAAGCTGGGCCTGCCGCCACTTCCCCCTGCGTGGGCGCGCCAGCCGCCGCGTACGCGTGCTTGATA
Organism: Acetobacter tropicalis; assembly: GCF_030644465.1. NCBI lineage: Bacteria > Pseudomonadati > Pseudomonadota > Alphaproteobacteria > Acetobacterales > Acetobacteraceae > Acetobacter > Acetobacter tropicalis. Next base: position 109,182 of record NZ_JAUYUW010000001.1, read on the forward strand.
TCGGCTGCGGCGCGGGTTTGGCCAGTGAGGCACTGGCAAGGGCGGGCCATGATGTTCTGGGCCTTGACGCCTCTCCCAACGGCATTGCCGCTGCACGGACGCATCTTGAAAATCACCCGCTTCCCGATGGCTCCGGCCCGCTGACTTATCGTGTTGGCAGCGCAGAGGAACTGGTGGCGGAAAACGCCAGATTTGATGCCGTAGTCGCCTTAGAAATTATAGAGCATGTGACTGATCCTAAAAGATTTATGCACATGCTGGCTGATCTGGCGGAACCGGGTGGCATTGTGATTGTATCCACCATGAACCGCACCCTGAAATCTCTGGCCATTGGCAAAATTGGGGCGGAATATCTGCTCCGCCTCCTGCCGGTTGGTACGCATGAATGGCGGAAATTTATTACCCCTGCCGAACTGGGCCGATATGGCCGCTCAGCAGGTCTGAGCATCCAGGCTATTGCAGGCATGGTGCCCAGCCTGACCGGCTGGAAGGAAAGCCGCAACCTTGATGTAAATTACATTGCGGCTTTCAGAAAAAGCTGATTCCGGCGCGCTCAGGAAGCCGGAACACGCAGGAATTCAAAACACGTGGGGCTGCCAATTGGCGTAAAGTCCCATGTGAAACTGATCTTTCCCGTCGTTTTATCAACCCGGAAGGATGTGATGGAATCACTCCTCTGGTTTGCAACGTACAAATAGCTGCCTGACGGATCAAACATGAGAGACCGCCCATAATCCGCATGGGTCCAGATCTCATCCACCAATGTCAGGCCTCCATCCTTGGCAACCTGAAACACAGCCAGCGAATCCCCCAGCCTGTTGGACACGTAGAGAAAATGTTCATCAGGAGAGAGCAGAATGCCTGCGGCCAACGTGCTGCCACGGAAATGCGCTGTCACGCTACTGACAGTCTGCTGCGGCGCTATCTTGCCTGTCTGCGGGTCAAAATCCGCTACCACAACCTTGGAGTCCTGCTCACATAGCAGATAGAGCTTGTGTCCATCCGACCCAAACTCAAAATGTCTGGGTGCCGAACCCGGCGTCATGGTTGTAAAGGGCACAGCGGCAGGAGTGAGCTTGCCGGTATCCAGATTGATGGTCCACACGTAAACACGGTCCAGCCCGGCATCCATCACCAGAACGTATTTGCCTGTGGGGTCAGCCTTCACCATGTGGGGATGGGCTGATGAATGATCGCTGATGGCAAAATTGCCCGGCGGGTTATCCGCCGCCCGATCTGGCATGCGGGGCCCAGTGTTGTGCAGCAGTTCGGTCATACGACCCAGAGAGCCATCGGCCAGAACATGCAGAACCCCGACCGTTCCCCCGGTATAATTAGCGACCATGACATACCTGCCAGAGGGATGGACGCTCAGATGCGCCGGGTCCGCGCCGCCGGAGGCAACAGTATTCAACTTTGTCAGGGCACCTGTTGCATGATCAATTGAGAACGCCGTTACAGAGCCACTATGCGCCGTATCAAAATCATTGATCTCACTGACGGCATACAGAAACCGTTTATCCGGTGAGAGCGCAATATAGGACGGACTGGCAATGTCCGTAAATGTCATCAGGTTTGTCAGAACGCCCGTCTTCGGATCCATTTCAAAGACGGTAATCCCTTCCCCATTTCCTCCCGGCGGCCCGTGTTGGGTATATCCCCCCACATAACAATATGTGCGCTCCCGTGATTCCGGATCAGCCGGATCTGGAGCCTTGGCCGTATCGTCCTGAGCGTAGGCCGGAAGCGCTACCGTCACGGCTCCGGCCATGCCAGCAAGCCCGAACAGACGACGGGAAAGAGAATGAGTCATAAACAAGAGCCTTGTTGTTCTTTTCAATTTTTAATGCGGCATTTTACACACCGGGCCGATGGTTCCCTGATAACGGGTCCATGTCTGGGTTTCGCCAAAAAGCGGCAACCCGATATATCCCCGCAGTTTTAGAACATCTTTTCTGGGAGACCATATCTGCGCCTGATAAACGCTTCCGGTGTCAGGGTCTAGAATCTTGCCGTTCCAACGCCCGCCTTCATCAGAAGATGCCCGGAAATCGGTAAGCATCAGAAGATTGCACTCCGAATTCCCCTTTTTGTCACGCGGAACATCCGTGCCCTCATATTGCAGCCCAACAAGGTGACCACATACCGTATCCCCGCACGTTCCTATCTTGAACACGCCATCATGGCCCTGGCTAAGCCAATACCCCTCAAATGGGTTAGCTGGAGAGCTTTCCGCTTTGGCGGCGTCTGGCGCGATCAGGAACGCACACATCAGAACTGGGTAAAGGAATGCTGCAAGCCATCTGTTCTTTCTGCTCACCTTGTCCCTCTCCATATTCCTGCAACCAACCTGTCTGGCTGCGTCTTTGCCTTGGCACCTTAAGATTCAACAATCAGGTAGGCAGGTGTAGTCACCCCGCCGTTTTAGCACTTTTCAACAGTCAGCTATCTGTGCGCCGAACCCACGGAATAGCCACAACATCTACGCCTTCTTCACGCAGCATTTCATGGTCACGTTCCGTCGCGTTTCCATAAATGCCCCGTTCAGCGGCCTCACCGTGGTGAATCCTTACAGCTTCTTCCGCAAAGCGGTCACCCATGTTCTCGCAGTTCTGCTCTACCGCCTGCCGTATTTTCTGAAAGGCGACCAGAACCTTATCGGGCATTCCTCCGCCTGCAGGGCCCTGCACCGCAGGCTCAGATACAGGCTTCTCTGGCTTATCGGAACGCCTGTTCAGCCCACCTTTAACTATAGCTGGCGCCATCAAGGCCTGCTGAACATCTGATGTTCCGCATTCAGGGCAGCTTAAAAAGCCTTCCTTCTGCAAGTGTGCAAAGGTCGCGCTATCGCGGTACCAGCCCTCAAACGCATGGCTGTTGACGCACTGCAAGCGGTAACAGATCATTGTCCTTCTCTTTCAGGCGCCAGCAAAACCTCCTTGCTTTCAGGCAAGTCCGAGTGCGGCATCCAGTTTTCCCTGCCGTTCCAGCGCCATCAGGTCATCACATCCACCCAGCGCTTTCTCTCCTACAAACACCTGAGGCACCGTGGTGCTGCCGCCTGAGCGGTCATAAGCCTGCTGGCGTTCCGGCGTTCCGCGCGGAGCATTGATTTCCTGAAACGCAACATTCTTGCTGCGCAGCAACTGCACAGCCCTTACGCAATAAGGACATCCGGGCTGGGTATAAATTTCAATGGCTGGCATAGGGGTGTCCCACTCTATTTTGTGTTTCATTCATTAAAGACGCTTTTGCGCCATGTGATGCCCGCCATATACGGCACCACACCTGTTTCATGTCGTTTCCAATATCGGAAAGTCCAGATCAATCTCTTTTTGCGATGGCACTTCAGCCGCCACCAGTACCGAGACCGAACGGGCACCTGCCTGCAGCAAGGCGTTGGTACAGGCCGTTGCCGTTGCGCCAGATGTCAGCACATCATCCACCAACACAACCTCCTTACCTGAAATCAGTTCCGCATACGGTGCCCTGACCACAATAGCGCGTGCCATTTCCTCCTGCCGTTCCCGGCGGGAAAAACCCGCAAGACGTGAGGTGGCGCGTGTACGGGCCAAACCATCTGGCCGACAGGGGACACCGGCAAGCCTCGCCACTTCCCATGCCAGAAGAGCAGCCTGATTATAACGCCGCTTCAAAAGACGCATCCTGTGAACAGGCACAGGCACCACAAGGCAATCTGGCGTAAAAAGAGCCTGCCCTGCCTGCCACATCCGTTTCCCCAGAAAACGAGCATTTTCCTGCCTATCCGCATATTTCAACTGTAAAATCAGATCTCTGGCACCCTTGTCATACAAAAAGGCTGCACGTGCATGATCCCACACCGGAGGGTGGCGCTCACATTTGGCGCACCATCTTTCTGCATTCAAATACGCTTCTGATGCCTGAGGTGCGCCGCATTTGACGCAGAAAGGCTGCGTAATCGGTGTGAGACGCCCAAAACAGACAGAACAGACGCCGCCCGACACGTCTGTTTCCACGCCACATAACTGGCAGGATGGCGGAAAGAGCATATCAAGTGTTCCATGGCCCAGCCAATGCGCCGCCATCCTGAACATCAGCCGCGTTCTTCCGCCTCCCTCAGATGTCATGCGTCCCCTCTTGGCAAACGCCAAAGACTAGCGCAGACCATAAAGCCATGGAGGCTCCTATCATTTTTGACCGCCCAGCCGTGCGTCTGCACAAGACACGTGCTGCACGTTTACAACAGGCCGTCACACCCATTCTCACCGCTGCTGCGGATATTCTGCTGGAACGTCTGGATGATGTCACGCGCCCCCTTCATTCGGCTCTGGATTTAGGAGGACGCGGGATTATCGCGCCACGCCTCCTGAAGCGCGGAATGGACGTTGTCTGTTGTGAGCCCACACCTCCTCCCACCTTATCCGAAAGCGCACCAACTGTGTGCGCTGATGAAGAGTGGCTGCCTTTCGCGCCTCACAGTTTTGATCTGGTTGTTGCCAACCTGTCCCTTCATTGGATCAATGATCTTCCGGGCACGCTGACCCAGCTCCGCCAGACCCTCAAGCCAGACGGACTGTTTCTGGCCAGTGTTCCCATTCTGCCAACGTTACGGCCGCTCAAACAGGCGCTGGAAATGGCGGAACTCGCTTTGAGTGATGGTGTTTCCCCCCGCGTTTCTCCTCTTCCCACACAGCAGAGTTGCGCCCACTTGCTTCAACGGACAGGTTTTGCCCTCCCTGTAGTGGATACGGAAAAACTGGATCTTCGATACCGCTCATTGACCAGCCTCATACGGGATTTGCGCGCTGCCGGAGAAACCAATGCATTAAAACTGCGCAGCCACATCATTCCACCGCGCATGCTGTTTCCTGCCGCAGCAGCAGAACTCGCCGCACTGGAGGATCAGGAGGGGACTTTTGCCATGCCGTTGCACATGGCCATTCTTACGGCATGGAGCCCTTCCCCCTCACAACCAAAACCTCTCCAGCCGGGACAATTCACGCACTCTCTTGAAGAAGCGCTGAAAAACCCAGTTCCGCCGAATACACCTTCCTGAGGCCTTATCCGCCAGTCACACTCATATGGCGGGCTGGTCCCTGAACATCTCCGGGCTTAACCCCCAGCATGAAATTATGACCACGTGGCTTGAGGGCAATGGCTGTTTGAATACCAGCCAACAGCGCTGCATCATCCCCACCGGAACGCATGATTTCGCGCAGGTCAATCCCGTCTTCCTGCCCCAGGCATGTGTAAAGCCGCCCGGTACAGGATACTCTTACCCGGTTACAACTATCACAGAAATTATGGCTCATAGGGGTAATGAACCCAATGCGTCTTCCGGTTTCAGCAACCCGCATATATCGGGCAGGCCCGCCTGTTCTGTCTCCCAAAGGTTCCAGCGTCCAACGGCTCCCCAACTGTGTTTTTACCGTGGAAAGTGGAAGGTATGTGGCCGTACGGTCTTCCCCTGTCTCGCCCATCGGCATGGTTTCAATCAGACAGAAATCCGCTCCGATGTCTCCACACCATGCCAGCATGTCATCAAATTCATCATCATTCACACCTGCCATGGCAACGGTGTTAATTCGCACAGCCAAGCCTGCCGCCCGTGCTGCACGGATGCCCTCCAGTGTGGCAGCAAGCTTTCCTCGTCGCGTTATCTGCGTAAAACGTGCCTCATCCAACGTATCCAGACTAACGTTCACGCGACGTACACCGGCTTTGAACAATGTTTCCGCATAAAGGGCCAACCTGCTGCCGTTAGTCGTCAACGTCAGTTCCTCAAGCCCCCCGTCCTGTTCAGGATGATGAAGCCAGTGACCAAGATGCTCGAGAAAGACGCCGATATCCTTGCGAACAAGCGGCTCCCCGCCAGTAAGACGCAATCTTTTAACGCCATGCTTCACAAACACGCGGCACAGACGAAAAAGTTCTTCGAAATCAAGAACATCAGCGCGCGGCAAAAACGTCATGCTTTCGGCCATGCAGTAAACACACCGCATATCACACCGATCTGTCACCGACATTCGAAGATAGGAAATACGGCGGCCAGCAGGATCAATTAAAGAGGACAACATAGGTCCACTATATAGCAAAACACCATCACGTTGTCGAAATCCAAATGCGGGCCGCGCCTATCGGGCACGAGAGCTTCTTCAGCCAAAGAAACCATATGTGGAAAAGAAAAAAGAGCAGAACCTACGCCACAAACCAACCCTGGCTCGTCTTCGCTCATTATCAGAAACGGAGAGCCAAACAGAAACGATGACTAATGGCTTGTAGGATGGTCTGGAAAATCAGGCTCTATAGCGCAAGTTGCGCGTGTCAGATTTTTTCGGCGACTCTTCTAAAGTAAGAGCCGTCTTCAATGTATGAAGAAAAATAAAGAATTCGGGGACGGAAGGCAACCAATACGCCCCCCTTCCCAACTCTAAGGCCCCTTATCCTGCATTGTTTCAAACGCAGATGAAGGAAGACACTCATTATATCCTATTGCTACCGTATTCCCCCGCCTGACTGGAGACATTGCAAAAGTTAGCCCTTTCGCAAAAGACATCCTCAGCCGTCAGCGTTGACCTACACCCAGCACGAATATCGTACTCGTGCTGGGTGCCGGGTTCAACACCATGCGAAAAAAGCGCTCACAGGGTTTGGGTATAATTTTTCAGGAAGTCTTTTACATCATCAGCCAAATCAGGGCGTTCGAGGGAGAATGCAATCTGCGCTTCCAAGAAGCCGATCTTATTGCCGCAATCAAAACGACGGCCTTCATACCGCAGACCATGGAACGGAACTTCGCCAATGGTTTTTGCCATGGCGTCTGTCAATTGCACTTCACCGCCTGCACCTTTTTCCAGCTTGGAAAGATAAGGCATGATTTCAGGGGTAAGAATATAGCGTCCAATAATGGACAGGTTGGACGGTGCCTCTTCAGGTTTCGGCTTTTCAACCAGACCTTTCACCTCGACCAGACGCCCATCATCCTTACCGGTATCCAGAATACCATAGCGGTTGGTGTGTTCACGCGGCACTTCGGTAACGGCAACAACGCTACCACCCGTCTGGTAATAGGCATCAGCAAGCTGCTTCAGGCAGGACGTTTTTGCCTGCACAATGTCATCGGGTAGCAAAATGGCGAACGGATCATCCCCAATAAAGCTGCGTGCACACCAGATGGCATGCCCCAAACCCAGCGGTTCCTGCTGACGCACCGCCACCAGAGACCCTGCTTCAATGGAACTCGGCTTCAGGGCTTCCAGCGCCTCTACCTTGTTACGCTCACGCAGTGTTGCTTCCAGTTCGTAAGCAATATCGAAATAATCGATCAGGGAATCCTTTCCACGACCTGTAATCAGGCAGAATTCCTCAATCCCTGCTTCACGCGCTTCATCAATCGCATATTGAATGAGAGGCCGGTCAACAACTGTCAGCATTTCCTTGGGCATGGCTTTGGTTGCCGGCAGGAAGCGTGTACCCAGTCCTGCAACAGGCAGAACTGCTTTACGTAAAGGCTTGGGCTTGGACACGAATACGACACCTTGAATTAAAGTTCAGTTGCAACAAATGCGCCACGGTATCGCTACTATCGGGGGCCTGCTTCGTCAAATCAGCCCAGATAGTGCCACACCTGCTCTTGTAGAGAGCGAACTCTCCGATAAGGTAACGCATTTGCGATAACAAAGATTACCGGGATTTTAAACAAACAAAGAAAGGCCTGACTATGGCATTTGGGCCATTTTCAGACTGAAATAATATTTTTATGCTAAAAATTCATGATTCCGAGAAAAATCAGCTTTTATGTTTTGCTGAATTTTTCCGGAAATCAGAGAATTGGTGCGGCCGAGAAGACTCGAACTTCCACGGGGTATTCCCCCACAAGCACCTCAAGCTTGCGCGTCTACCATTCCGCCACGGCCGCCCCGTGACAACCAGTACCGAAAGAGCGATACCGTTTGGTGAGAAGCCCTATAACCGAACCAACATCAGGCGGCAATGACCAACAAACACTTTTTATGGGAAATCAGCAAAAACCCGGTCCCTTACCCTTATGCTCTCTCCCGCATGCAGGATATTGCCCAGAAAATCCGCTCCCAGCAGGCAGAGGAACGCGTCTGGCTGCTTGAGCATCCCCCTCTTTATACAGCCGGAACCTCCGCCAAACCGGCAGATCTCTTCAACCCCCACCATTACCCTACCTATGATGCCGGACGCGGCGGGCAATGGACCTATCACGGCCCCGGCCAACGAATCGCCTATGTCATGATGGATCTGCAAAAACCCCACGGGCAGGTCCCGGCGCGCGATTTACGGGCCTATGTGCACGCCTTGGAAAATTGGATCATCCGCACATTGGCAGAATTCGGCTTGAAAGGAGAATGTCGGGATGGACGTGTCGGTGTGTGGGTCATTGATCCGCAAAGCGGTCAGGAAGAAAAAATTGCCGCAATCGGGGTGCGCGTTTCACGCTGGGTCAGTTGGCATGGCATAGCCATCAACTTGTGCCCCGACATGGAGGATTTTGACGGCATCGTGCCTTGCGGCATCCGGGAATTTGGGGTCACCAGTTTTCAGAAACTTGGCCTGCCCGTGACCTTTGCCCAACTGGACGCCGCCCTCGCCAAAAACTGGACGGCGGTATTTGGTGAGCCCCCTTCAGCGTTTACGCCTCTTCAAGACGAATAAACAAAGTACGGCGCCGCTCATCAACAAGCCGGATCTCATACAAAGCGAGCCTTGCACCATCATCCCGGAAAATCAGGGTAACGAGCCCCTGAGACGGGTTTTCCGTGCGCGCAAGTGACACCTGAAGAATTCCGGCAGGCTTCTGAATGTCCGTCACCGTCACGGCACCTGTGAGCGACAAAGGATTGCCCATCAGAAGCCCCAGCGGGTTGTGGGCCAGCCCCATACGGGTTTCTGAGCCTGTCTGACTGTCTTTAAATACGGCGTGAGAGCCAGATGCCTCCAGATCCATGGGATGAGGCGCTGTGTAAATCAGGTGGAGATACCCTGCATGATATGTCAGCACGCCTCCGCCTATCGTACCATTGGGCCATGTCTGGCTAAAGGGCACATTCTGCAATTTCACAGCGCGAAGATAGGCTTCAACCCTGTGAACATCATCCTGCCCGGCAGGAGCGCCCTCTCGGCCTGTGGCACACGCCGCCAACGCCAGCAGCCCGAACAGAGCGATGCGGCGGGAAACGCCATAGCGCATGGGGCGACTGGCAGAACCGTCAAACAGAATGGTCATGAAAGAGCTGCATCCTCTTCTGGTGTCCGTAATGTCAGGGCCAGAGCGTGCAGACCGCTGCCAAATTCATAACCAAGCGCGTCATGCACCATGCGCGACCGATTCACGCGGCTCACCCCTTCAAACAGCCGACTGACCAGCAGAACGCGAAAATGCGTTTCCGTTGCTCCGGCTTCTGGTCCTCTTGTTATGGCCACATGATGAGCATGACGGCTGCTTTCATCCAGAATTTCGAGCTTTTGTGGCGCAAATGCGGCGGTCAGTGCCTCTCGCACACGGCAGGCCCGTGCGCCACTCGCCTCAGATGTCGATGCAGAATTGCGACGCGAAGCCATATGTTCCCCCTTGCACAGAACAGTTCATGACGCACATAACCCTGATGATGAAGCGAAGGAATACCCGTCATCGGGCGTTCGATCCGGATCCGGACGCCCCGCAGCGCTGCTGTGACATGCCGGATTGTGACAAACCCGCCGGTTATCGCGCCCCTCGTTCGCGTGAGACGCTCAACCAGTATTACTGGTTCTGCCTCGAGCATGTGAGGGAGTATAACGCCCGGTGGGACTATTACAAAGGCATGTCACCCGGCCAGATCGAAGCGCATCTGCGTGCCGATATCGCATGGGATCGGCCATCGTGGGCGTTTGGGCAGAGTTCAGCCCGCCCCCGCAGCCAGAATTTCAATGAAGAAGAGATCCTCGATCCGCTGGATATTCTTGGTCAGAATCGTCGCGCCCGCGCAGAACGTCGCCGTCAGGCGGCCAGACCGCATATCCCCGACGCCCTGCGTGAACCACTGGCAACGTTGGGTCTGGACTGGCCTGTCACGATGGATGAAGCCAAGGCCCGTTACCGCTCGCTGGCCCGCAAGCACCATCCAGACACAAACAATGGAGATCGTGAGGCGGAAGAACGCCTCAAGGTTATCAACGTTGCCTTTACGATCGTGAGATCACATCTTGCAGGAGAGGGTCTCGAAAAAGCTGGCTGATCGTGCCATCCTGCATCCCCTTCTCTGCCCACCGGGCTCTGTGCATCTGGCCGCATGACCGGAAAGCCCACTTAAAAATCAGACGGATAAAGAATGACTGCTTCTGCAAGCCCGGCTTCCACGGGTGACCTCCCCCCGATTTCCGCCCTTTCAGCGCCGGATCGCGAAGTCTCGGTCCGCGAAGTGTTCGGCCTTGATTCTGACTTCACGGTCCCTGCCTTCTCCCTCCGCACCGAGCATGTGCCAGAAATTGATCCGGCCTATCTGTTCGATCACGATACCACCCTGTCCATTCTGGCCGGGTTCGCCTTCAATCGGCGCGTTATGGTGCAGGGCTTTCACGGAACAGGGAAATCCTCCCACATTGAACAGATTGCGGCCCGGCTGAACTGGCCGTGCATCCGCATCAATCTGGACAGCCATGTCTCCCGTATTGATCTGGTGGGGAAAGACGCCATTGTGGTGCGTGATGGCCAGCAGGTGACCGAATTTCAGGAAGGTCTGCTGCCATGGTGCCTGCAACACCCCTGCGCACTGGTGTTTGATGAATATGATGCCGGACGCCCGGATGTGATGTTCGTGATCCAGCGCGTTCTGGAAGTGGAAGGGCAACTCACCCTTCTTGATCAGAACCGTGTCATCAAGCCGCATCCATGGTTCCGTCTGTTCGCTACAGCCAACACCATCGGTTTGGGCGACACCACAGGCCTGTATCATGGCACCCAGCAGATCAATCAGGGCCAGATGGACCGCTGGAACATTGTCACATCACTGAATTACCTGCCGCATACGCAGGAAGTCGGCATTGTGCTGTCCCGCCTGGGCATTGACCCGAATGACAAAGCAGCCCGCGGTACCATTGAAAACATGGTGGCCCTTGCCAACCTGACACGGGCAGGATTCATGGCGGGCGATCTTTCCACGGTCATGTCTCCCCGTTCGGTCATTGCGTGGGCTGAGAACGAACGGATTTTCAAGGACACAGCTTTTGCGTTCCGCGTCACGTTCCTCAACAAATGTGACGAAGCCGAGCGCAACATGGTGGCGGAATATTACCAACGCTGCTTCAACACGAGTCCTCTGCCTAAAAAGGGCTTCTGAAGTTTGAAGGGAGAGCGGTTTTTCAATGGCTGACAGCAGGAGAGGAGCACAGGCTCCACCGCCGGGCCATAACCGGAATCAGGGAGCGTCAGACTCGGAAAACCGGATTGACGCCTTCAAGCAGGCCACAGCCGCTACCCTGCGCGCATTGGGCGGCCAACGCGATACGGATGTCTCGTTTCATACGGGCAATATGCCGGTCGCGCCCCTCAGTGTGGGGGGGAGTGTGCGTCTTCAGCAGCCCTCCCGCCATCTGCGGGAAGATGAAATTTCGCGTATTCGCGGTGCTGCTGATGCACAGGCGCTACGGCTGAAACATCACGATGCCGATCTGCACAAATCCCGCACGCCTGACGACAGCATGGCGCGGGATGTGTACGATGCTCTGGAACAGGCGCGTATTGAAACCGTCGGCGCACGGCACATGAAAGGGGTCGCCGCCAATCTGCGGGAGCGGCTGGAACAGGACTGCCGTGAAGGCGGCCTTGAACGTATGACTGACCCCAGTCAGCTTTCTCCCGCTGTAGCGCTGGAGCTTCTGGCGCGCGAATATCTGACGGGCGAACCTGCCCCGGTGGCAGCGCAGGGTATCCTGCATAAATGGCGGGAAACCCTTCCCCCAAAGGCTTTGCAGGCCCTTTCAAAGCTTAGTGAAAATCAGGATGATCAGGCTGCTTACGCCCGCACATCCCGCCAGCTTCTGGCTGCCTGCGCCCTGACGGAGGAAGACACATCTTCTGACGAACTGGAAGAAGATCCCGACGGTTCGGACTCTGCCGATAGTCAGGATGAGAATGACGCATCCCCGCCTGAATCAGAAGAAAACGCACCGCCAGCCGAACCAGAATCGACCGAGGCCGCTCCACAGCCTCAACTGATGGCCGGAAGTGGTGAAGCCTCACCAGACATGCTGGAAGAGGAAACCGAGGGCAGCGGAGCAGAAGGAACGGGCGATGCCGCAGGGCCGGGCAACCGCCCGGAAACCCCACCGGGCGAAACCGCCAAGACCTACCACGCTTACACCACAGCATTTGACGAAGAAATTCGCGCCGAAGATCTGTGTGATCCAGAAGAACTCAACCGTCTCCGCCACCAACTGGACCTGCAACTGGCCACCTTGCATGGCGTAGTCTCGCGTCTGGCCAACAAACTGCAACGCCGTCTGATGGCGCAGCAAACACGGTCCTGGGAATTTGATATGGAAGAGGGTCTGCTTGATGCTGGCCGCCTCTCCCGCGTGGTGGTTAACCCCCTGCTCTCTCTCTCCTACAAGCAGGAACGCGACACGGAATTCCGGGATACCGTTGTCACGCTGCTGGTGGACAATTCCGGCTCCATGCGGGGCCGCCCTATTTCCGTGGCAGCTTCCTGCGGTGATATTCTTGCCCGCACGCTGGAACGTTGCGGGGTAAAGGTGGAAATTCTCGGCTTCACCACGCGCGCGTGGAAAGGGGGCCAGAGCCGTGAAAAATGGCTGCAGGATGGAAAGCCGCCAGAGCCCGGCCGCCTGAATGATCTGCGTCACATCATTTACAAAGCGGCCGATATGCCGTGGCGCCGCGCCCGCACTAATCTTGGGCTCATGCTGCGCGAAGGCCTGCTGAAAGAAAATATTGATGGCGAAGCCCTACTGTGGGCATGGAAGCGCCTGAAAAACCGGCCGGAATCCCGCAAGATTCTGATGGTAATTTCAGATGGCGCTCCGGTGGATGACAGCACGCTTTCCGTTAATCCGGGCTCCTATCTTGAAGATCACCTGCGTGAGGTGATCCATATGATTGAAGACCGCAGCCCCGTGGAACTGACAGCAATCGGCATCGGGCATGATGTGGGGCGCTATTATCAGCGCGCCGTCACCATTACCGATGCGGAAGAACTCGGGGGCACCATGTTGCAGGCACTCTCCGGTCTGTTTGATGAAAAAAGTGCCCAGCGTGGCCGCCGGAAGGCGCGCTCACGCCGGTAAGGTCTCGGCGCTCGCCCGGTGCAGGGTTTTCCCTGTCCGGGTTTCGGCCAGATCAAGCAGGGCATTCAGCAGAATATCGGCGTCCTGCTCCGTGGTGCGGTGATTGACAATAGCCGCACGAATGGCCCGCTTCCCATGCAGCGTGGTGGTGGAAGGTGCTGCAATTCCACTTTCATGCAGATCCTTCACCAACTCGCCATTCAGCGTATCCAGATCCTCGTTCTCCACCACCACACGGAAACAGACGATATTCAGGGTAACTGGAGCCAGCAGTTCCAGACATGGCGTGTCGTCAATCCGGGCTGCCAGATAACGTGCGACAGCACAGGACCGGGTCACCACCTCCCCCAGCCCATCGGTGCCAAATCCGGCCAGAGTAAACCAGACCTTGAGCGCCCTGAAGCCACGTGACAGATCCGGCCCCAGATCACAGAACCACGGCGCACCTGCCGCCAGCCCTCGGTCTTCCCGTGCCAGATAAGCCAGAGACTGGGCAAAAGCTGCGGCCTGCTTCCCTTCTTCACGCACAATAATGCATCCGGCATCGTACGGTGTCTGCGCCCATTTATGGAAATCCAGCGCTATGCTGTTGGCCTGCTCCATTCCGGCAAGTGCTGGAGCATATTCAGCCGAAAGCCGCGCTAAAGCGCCAAAAGCGCCATCCACGTGGAACCAGAGCCCCTCATCCCGCGCAAAAGCCGCCAGATCAGCCAATGGATCAATGGAACCCGTATCGACTGTTCCCGCAGTACCCACCACCAGAAAGGGTTCAAACCCGGCGGCCCTGTCCTCCGCGATCATGGAGCGCAATGCGTCCATATCCATACGAAATGCCGCATCCATCGGCACACGCCGCAATGCATCGGTTCCCAGCCCTGCCAGATCAAAGGCGCGGGCAATGCATCCGTGGGCCGTTTGCCCGGCATATCCCACCAGCCTGCGGCTTTGTATCCCCTCAGCCCGCATTTTCACACCCGCGGGCACCGCGCGGCTGGCCGTAATCACACCAATGAAATTCGCCATTGAAGATCCGGTAACCAACACGCCGGTCGCTGTTTCTGGAAAACCAAGCATGCTGGCTGTCCAGCGAATGACCATCCGTTCCACTTCAACCGGAGCATGGTCTCGTCCGCCTAGATTGGCGTTAAGCCCAGCGGCCAGCATCTCCGCCAACATGCCCTGAGGGGTGCCACCACCGTGCACCCACCCCATAAAACGTGGATGCCTGTTACCAACTGCATAGGGCAAAACCTGCTGGGTAAACTGATGGTAAAGCTGCTCAACAGGAGCGCCTGACTGCGGCAAAGGCACATCATGAAATCCCTGCCTGACACTTTCAGGCATAGGTTGCCACACTGGCCCCGCAGCCACGGTCTTCACATTATCCAGCATGTCATCCAGCATGCGGTGGCCCAGGGCACGCAGGTCTTCCCAGTTTTCCGGATCAAGCCCAGCCATGGTTCACTCTCCTACTTCGGCTGGTGTCAGGAGCGCTTTTTCTGCCTCGTGCTTCTTCATCATGACCGCAAATTTACGTGCCAGCACAGCACAGACAAACAACTGGATCTGATGATAGATCATGAGCGGCAACACAACGAGCCCGACCGAAGCTGGCGGAAAGAGCACGTTGGCCATGGGCACCCCTGAGGCCAACGTTTTCTTGGACCCGCAGAACACCACGGCGATCTCGTCCCGCAAAGGCATGCCCACCATCCGGCTGCCAAAAGCCGTGATGACCAGCACACACACCAGCAACAGAAAGTCCACCACGGCAATCAGGCCGAGTTCGCTCAGCGGCAGACGGTGCCACAGCCCCTGAATCACGGCATCACTGAACGCTGTGTAAACCACAATCAGGATAGACCCGCGATCCGTCATGGATAGCAACTTCTTGTTGCGGTGCGCCCATGCGCCAATCCACGGCTGAAGAATCTGCCCCAGCACAAACGGAAGCAGAAGCTGGAAGACAATATCCATCACGCCACCAGACTGCCCACCATGGCGCGCCAGCACCAACCCGACCAGAAACGGCGTAATGAAAATGCCAAAAACATTGGATGCCGTCGCCGCACACACAGCGGCGGGCACGTTCCCCCCGCCGATGGATGTAAACGCGATGGAAGATTGAACGGTGGACGGCAGACAGCACAGGAACAGAACGCCCAGCCATACCTCGTTCTGCAACAGGCCGGGAAAAGCGGCATGCAACGCCAAACCCAGCAGCGGAAACAGCACAAACGTGCAGCACAGGATCATCAGATGCAGGCGCCACGCGGTCAGCCCTTCCACCACGGCCTTACGAGAGAGGCGCGCGCCTTGCAGGAAAAACATCATGGCAATGACAATAATGGCCAGCCACCGAAAAACCGGCACGGCTGCACCATGGCAGGGAACAAACGTGGCCAGCAGCACAGTGCCGATCAGGCTGAGAAGAAACGGATCTAATCCAAACATGCCGCGTACCGTCTTTCCTGTTTTTTCCGGGGCGTATAGTCCGTAACCCAAGGCACAGCCAACCCGCACTATTTTTTCACATCAAGATTGCGTCTGCCGTCTGCTTACGCCACCTTTACGCACAAATGAAAGCACACACCATTCCCCCTCTGGCCTCTCTCATGCTCGTGAGTGCGGGTCTGGCCTACCTTGCAACCTCACCCGTGCGGGCGCTGGCGGCACCACCCGGAAGCTGCGCTGTTATAAACCACGGTGCGGTTCAGACGTCCGCCCACGGCGTGACGTATCAAAACACCACCGTACGCACGCCAGATGGCAGCACCACGCTTACCGTCAAGCAGATGCATTACACCGCCCCGGAGGGGGATGACGATTCCATACAAAATCAGGCAGATGCGGCATCGCTCCTGCTGGTTTCCGCCATGACGGGCCACCACAACGCTGCCTGTTCTGACTGGCTGCAACAGCAGGGCCAGAGCGTGGCCAAAGGCCTGAAAGCTGGAGGCACCTATGATCTGGCATGGAGTAGTGCTGCAATCAGCCGCGGCTCCGCGCATGTCGGTATCGGGGCGGCTCACCTTAAACTGGAAGGCAGCACCACAGCCCATACAAGTGCGGCCACCCTGGGCCTAACCGGACTGTCCTTCCGGAATGTCGCTAATCAGGACCTTCTCCCCACCACCGCCCATGCTGCGTTCTCTCTTCCAGCATCGGAGCTTCCCGCGCTTATGGCGGCTATCGGCGGCAAGGCAGAGCAAGCCCCGGCGGTGCATGTCACCATCTCCAGTTTTGACGCGCAACGCGACACCGTGCAGTTGAAGGGAAATGGCACGGCAACCCTTACCGGTAACGTCAACGCCACCTCCGCATCCGGCCATCTGGAAATAACGGAACTGGAATCCCTGATCGAAAAGGCGCGTGCAGCCCAGCAGATGAAACTCGCAGCCGGTCTCGTTCTGGCCCGTCTGGTCAGCCATACGCAAAACGGCGCGAATGTCTGGAATACCAGTTGGGAAGGCGGCATTCTGACTGTGAACGGCTTCCCTCTTCCATTAAAATAACGAGAAGCGTCGCACTCTCCTGAGCACGCTCCACCATCGTCTGAAGCGAGAGCGTATCGAAGAAGCTGGGTAAAAAATCAGCAGATGTTGGCTGGCGAGGGATTTGTGGGGCCAAACAGGCAACTGTGGCGGCCCCATGATGGGCCTTCACGACGGCGTTCAACCGCAATCGTCGTTGCCCACAGCAAGACCAGCGTACCATTCTTTTTCAAAACAGCGTCTTAAGCTGCTTTTACAAGAATACGGTGGCAGCCACCTTATGCACCACTACCACCCAATCGGCCCCATGCCTGGGTCCCAGTTCCCCCATGCCGGGTTCCAGGCTCCCCATGCGCCCCAGTTCCATTGGGCATCATCATACATCTGAGCCGTCATTTCCTGCTCATCTGCTAACGCCTGTGCCTGCACATATTGCTGGTAACGGCTATAGGCCGCCTCATCCCCCACATACAGGCAATCACACACCAGCGGGTCTGAATACACGTAGAACACGTGATCATTCTTCACGCGCCTTACCAAATGATGCGCGGGCAAACGGTTCAGCATGGCCTGCCGTTCGGGCGTATCTGCCGGTTTCTGAAAGAAACCCGCCGCGGCCAGATGGTCTTCCTTCCCTTCAATCTGTTGGGACGCCGTCTCACAAGATGGAAGCATCATCAGGAGCCCAAAAGACAGAACAGCCAGAAATCCGATAGGCGGGCGATGCATCATCCTGTTTCCTTTTCCTTTGACAGACCAGAAAGGATCTGACAGGGCCGCCCCTTGCCCCACATCTAAAGACGGAAATGAGCCCCTGTGATGCAGGCTGGAAGGCAGCATGGTCGTCTGGCGGCCGCTTTATGCCTAACAGCCCCCTACTTTTGTGCCAGAAAACTCTTTTTTAAAGATGGTTTGAAGCAATCAACACGTCAGCCCCATCAAGCCATCCAGCAGCTTCTCCTGTTTTCCCGCCAAAACCTTGCCGGAGCAGAGAGGACTCAAGCCCTCTCTGCCACAGGTGCTCTCTCCACCAGCTTGACCAGATCACGCAATACCCGGCGGGCCAGATCAATACGCTGCACATTCGTCAATTCGCGCACCACCGCCAGTTTGTGGTCAGGCCGTAATCTGACGGCACCATCTTTCCAGCGCCCCATCCATTGCACCAGCCCAGCGGGGTTCTTGAAGCTATTCTGACGGAACTGAAGCACCATTCCTTTTGGCCCAGCTTCCAGACGCTCAATGCCCGCAGCCCGACACAATCTTTTAAGATCAACAATATCCAGAAGGTTTTTTACCTCTGGCGGCACTGCGCCAAAGCGGTCCACCAGTTCGGCTTCCATGGCTTCCAGTTCCGCATCGGAAGCAAGCCCGCTGATACGCCGATACAGTCCCAGCCGCACCGGCAGGTCCGGCACATAATCAACGGGAATAAGTACAGGCAAACCGACAATGATGTTGGGGGTCCAGTCTCGGTCCTCGGCACGTCGACGGCTGGCGTCCGCACGCAGATCAGCCACGGCGTCTTCCAGCATCTGCTGATACAGCTCAATGCCAACTTCGCGCACATGGCCAGACTGCTGATCTCCCAGCAGGTTACCCGCCCCGCGCAGATCAAGATCGTGAGACGCCAGCGTAAAGCCAGCGCCCAGCGTATCCAGAGTCTGCATGACTTCCAGCCGCTTTTCGGCTGAGGCCGAGAGAACATGGGTTTGCGGCCATGTCAGGTAGGCGTAACCGCGTTGCTTTCCACGGCCAACGCGCCCGCGTAGCTGATACAACTGCCCCAGCCCGAACATGTCAGCCCGATGGATGATCAGCGTGTTCACCGCAGGCATATCCAGCCCGCTTTCCACAATGTTGGTGGAGAGCAGGATGTCATATTTCCCGTCAGAAAACTCGGTCATAACCCGTTCAAGTTCTGTGGGAGTAAGCCTGCCGTGCGCCTGAATCAGCTTGGCGTCCGGCACAATGGCTGTCAGCCGTTCCGCCAGCCGGTCCAGATCTTCAATACGCGGGGCCACACAGAAAATCTGCCCCCCCCGGAAGCGTTCACGCTGAATGGCCTCCCGAATCACCACGCTGTCAAACGGCATGATGAATGTCCGTACTGCCAGCCGGTCCGTAGGCGGCGTGGCAATCAGGCTCATCTCCCGCACACCGGAGAGAGATAGCTGCAACGTTCTGGGCAACGGCGTTGCAGAAAGCGTGAGTACGTGCACATCATCGCGCAGCGCTTTCAGTTTTTCCTTATGCGCCACACCAAAATGCTGCTCTTCATCAATAATCAGCAGTTCAAGGGCCGCGAACTGGACCGTCTTGGCCAGCAACGCGTGCGTGCCGATCACCACATTAATGGACCCATCAGCCAGCCCTTTGCGCACGGCTGTGGCATCCTTGCCCGTTACCATGCGGGAAAGCTGGGCTACCTTGATGGGGAAGCCCTCAAACCGGGCAGCAAAAGTGCGGTAGTGCTGGCGCGCCAGCAAAGTGGTCGGCACCACCACGGCCACCTGCCCGCCAGACATGGCGGCAACAAACGCAGCCCGCAGCGCAACTTCCGTCTTGCCGAAGCCTACATCCCCGCACACAAGCCGATCCATCGGGCGGCCTGAACCCATATCCTCAAGCACATCAGCAATGGCGCGGGCCTGATCATCCGTTTCCACAAACGGGAAGCGGGCACAGAATTCATCCCACAGACCCTCCGCCGGGGCCAGCACTGGCGCTTCCTTCAGCGCACGGGCCGCAGCCGTCTTGATCAGGTCGGACGCCATATCGCGGATGCGCTGCTTCATCCGGGCCTTACGGCCCTGCCACGCAACACCGCCCAGCTTATCCAGCGGCACACCGGCCTGATCCGAGCCAAAGCGGCTCAGCAATTCAATATTTTCAACCGGCAGGTAAAGCTTTTCATTCCCGTCATACAACAGGCGAAGGCAGTCATGCGGCGCCACGCCAACACTGACGGTTTCCAGCCCATCATACCGGCCAATGCCGTAATCCTGATGCACCACCAGATCACCTGCCGTAATTTCTCCGGCCTCGGCAATCAGTTCATCGGCACGGCGGCGGCGGCGTGGTGGGCGGCCAATACGCTCCCCAAGCAGATCCTGCTCAGAAACAAACGCCATGTCCTCCGCAACAAAGCCGCGTTCCAGACCCAGCGTCAGCAAGCCAACAGAACCGGGCTTGGCCTTTTTCGCCTGCTCCCAGTTCTCATAGCTCTGGGTCACTACCCCGTGTTCGCGCAGCAGGGTGCCAATGCGCTCGCGTGAGCCCTTGCTCCACGCCGTCACATACGCGCGGCGATTGACCTGCCCCCAATCCCGCACCTGCTCGCCCAGCAGGGTGAAAACCTTTTCACGCTCGGCATTGGGCACGATCTTGGCGAACATCTTGCCGGGGCGTCCGCCCACATCCATACCGCGGGCCCCATCGGGCTTGGCATAGGGGCTAAACGCCACAACCGGCAGACGGCTGAGGATGGCATTCCATCCTTTGGAATCCAGATACAGAAGATGCGGCGGCAGAGCCCGATATGGCGTTTCTCCCTCCCGCGGCGGCTGACGACGCGCCTGATAGTGGTCGTCAATCATTTCCAGCCGGGTTTTGAGCACCTCTTCCGCCTGATAATCGAGCGAGACCGACACGCCGGGCAGATAGTCAAATACCGTTTCCATCTCGGTATGAAAAAGCGGCAACCAGTGTTCCAGCCCCGGATACCGGCGGCCGTCGCTCACATGTTCATAAAGCGGGTCCGCTGCGGCGGCAGGCCCAAACACGTCCCGCCAGCCCGTGCGGAAACGGGAGATACTTTCTGGATCAAGCGAAAACTCGGAAACGGGCCGCAGGGTCAGTTCCTGCAGGCGCGATGTAGACCGCTGGCTACCCGGATCAAAGGCCCGGATATTTTCAACTTCATCACCAAACAGATCCAGCCGCACAGGTTCTGCTGCCCCAGCGGGATAAAGATCAAAAATCCCCCCACGGCTGGCAAATTCACCGGCTTCCATCACCGTATCTGTACGGGTGTAGCCATTGGCCACCAGAAGTTCGATCAGAAATTCCTGATCAAGGCTTTCTCCCTGCCGAATGATCAGGGACTGGCCTTTAAACGTGCTGCGGGGGGCCACACGCTGCACAACCGCCGCCACCGTTGTCAGAATCAGGCGCGGCTTGCCATTGGCTGGCTCCAGAAGTCGGGTGAGTGTCGCCACACGTTCGGCCACAATGGTCGGGTTGGGAGAAACCCGATCATATGGCAGGCAATCCCAGGCGGGAAAGCGAAGTGTCTCAACATCAGCCCCCATATAGGCCAGCAAATCTGCCAACCGTGCGGTAGAGGCATCATCCCGGGCAATATGCAGCACCGGTCCCTTATGCTCACGCGCTCTGCGCGCCAGCAGGAAGGCATCATACCCCTCCGCAACACCCCATATGGAGGCTATGCGGTCCTCGACACTCGCTTCTGCCGTCATTCCGTCTTCCCGGCTCCTTTGGCGCGGCTGGCTTCCACCATCCGGCGTAACATGGGGGTGGCTTTTTCCTCGGGCAATGGCAGGCGGCCAAACAGCCAGTCTGTCAGTTCCGGGTCCGGCATCTGCATGATGGCTTCCATATCCGCCAGATCAGCCTCGCTCATGGTCGCCACGTTGGCCTCCACAAACCCGCCGATCAGAATATCGGTCTCAAATGTACCACGATGATTGGCGCGGAACACCAGCCTGCGGCGGCGGGCCGCAAGCGGATCATCCTCGGATACGGCGGAAGCGGGGGCACTACTAAAATTGTCTTGCATGGCGTTACTGTCCTATAGCCTTGGCATTCCTGTCTGTCAGCCGCCAAACAGAGGCTTATGCATCTTCGGTGTCCAGTCCCTTTTCCATCACATCCTCTCCGGTTACGGAGCAGACGGATCTTTCACCCCTTTCCGCGGTGCTGGCCCCGCTTGACAGCCTGCCCGGCGTCAGCGCCGCGCGTGCAAAGCTGCTCAGCCGCATAGCGGGCGGCTCCCGCGTGCTGGACCTGCTGTTCTGCCTGCCGGAAAGTGTAACAGACCGCCGCGTCCGCCCGCCGCTTGCGCAACTCAGCCCTGACAGCATTGCGACGGTCACAGGCACGGTTCTGGATATCCGGGCCCCTGCCCCCCGCACGCGCCAGCCGTGGCGTGTCACCATTGAAGATTCGACCGGGCGCCTCGAACTGGCTTTTTTCTCCCCGTGGCAGGCCAAGCAGGTCGTGGTTGGCGAATCTATTGTGGCCTCAGGCAAGGTCGAGCGATTTCATGACAGGCTGACCATGACCAGCCCGGACTATCTGCTCCCCGCCCGCTCGGCAGACCGCATTCCACGTCTCGACCCGGTCTGGCCCCTTACCGCCGGACTGTTCACCGGGCAGGTAAGGCAGGCCATGACCGCCGCACTGGAGCGCCTGCCTGCCACCCTGCCTGAATGGCACGCGCCTTCCATTCTCAAGCGCAGACGCTGGCCTGATTTTGTCACCGCCCTGACCTGGATGCAGTTTCCTGACCGTATTCCCGGCAGCGAAGCAGGCGAGGAATGGCGGAGCGAACAAACCCGAGCCCAGGCACGTCTGGCCTGTGACGAACTGCTGGCAGATCAACTTGCCACCCGCATTGCCCAACGTGCCTCCCGCAGTCGGCCCGGCCGTTCATTGAGCGGGGATGGCCACCTGCAACAACAGGCACTTGCCACGTTTGGCCATACGCCCACGCCCGGCCAGAAAAAAGCCCTGTATGAAATTGAAGCCGACATGGCGGCCCCTTACCGGATGAGCCGCCTGTTGCAGGGCGATGTTGGCGCGGGGAAGACGTTGGTGGCCCTGCTGGCCATGCTACGGG
The DNA here is from genome assembly GCF_030644465.1 of Acetobacter tropicalis. Classification (NCBI taxonomy): domain Bacteria; kingdom Pseudomonadati; phylum Pseudomonadota; class Alphaproteobacteria; order Acetobacterales; family Acetobacteraceae; genus Acetobacter; species Acetobacter tropicalis. The sequence goes on from NZ_JAUYUW010000001.1 coordinate 131,832, forward strand.
CAACGGAAGCTGGCGCACAGGCGGCCATCATGGCCCCTACGGAAATTCTGGCCCGCCAGCACGCCCTGACATTTGAACGCCTCTCCCCCGTGCCGGTGGTCTATCTCTCCAGCTCCGTAAAGGGAAAAGCCCGCAAGCAGGTGCTTCAGGCCATTGCGGATGGCTCTGCTCCTCTGGTGGTGGGAACACACGCACTGGTTCAGGAAACCGTGCAGTTTGCAGACCTCGGCCTTGCCGTAATTGATGAGCAGCACCGTTTTGGGGTGGAGCAACGTCTGGCGCTGGTTGAAAAAGGCCATAACGCGGACATGCTGGTCATGACCGCCACACCGATCCCACGTACCCTTTTGCTTACCCGCTTTGGTGACATGCAGATCAGCAAACTGGAAGGCAAACCAGCAGGCCGCAAACCGGTGCGCACATCCCTGCACAGCATTGGCACAATGGACGACGTGCTTGCCGGCCTTGACCGTGCCCTTGCCAAAGGCGCGCAGATCTTCTGGGTCTGCCCTCTGGTGTCTGAAAGCGAAGCACTGGACATTGCAGCAGCAGAAGCCCGCCATGCAGACCTGACAGAACGATTCGGCCCCATAGCCGGACTGGCCCATGGGCGGCAGGACGCCACAGTGCGGGAAGAAGCGCTTCAATCCTTTGCGCAAGGCAAAACCCGCATGTTGGTGGCAACCACGGTGATTGAAGTGGGGGTGGATGTGCCAACCGCCACCATCATGGTGATTGAACATGCAGAACGCTTCGGCCTTGCGCAGTTGCACCAGCTACGCGGCCGCGTAGGGCGAGGCGCGAAGGACTCGTTCTGCCTCATGCTGCATGATGACGGGCTGGGCCTCACAGCCCGCCGCCGCCTCACCTGCCTGCGTGAAACCGAAGATGGCTTTCTAATTGCCGATGAGGATTTCCGCCTTCGTGGCGGCGGAGACGTAACGGGCCGCAGGCAGTCCGGCCTTCCGGATTATCGTATGGCCTCGGAGATCCTCGTGGATATGCTGCTGGATGCCGCGCACGAGGAAGCCGAACAGATCCTGCCCGATACGGCCCCAGACCAGAATGCGCCATTGCCCCCAGCAGCGCAGGTGCTGCTGGCTCTGTTCAACAAGACCGATGCTGCCCGTATCTTTGCTGGCGGCTAGATGTGTCGTTGCGGAGTTTGACGGTGCGCTGCCTTTTCACGGAAGCAGAAGGATGCGCCTGCGCCAGCTTCACCACAAAAGCCGGAGCGCCCACGCGAACACATTCCTACCCAGCCCTCCGTCCAGTCGCCATTTGAGAAGACGGCAGGAGAGCGGGCTGGCTCGAAATTTTGGAGAAGTGAAACGCCCACATTTTAAGAACGGACGAGCGCCACCCTGCCATCAAAGTTTTTTCAACAGCATTTCAGGGGCGGTTTCAGATGATCTCTTTGTGACGACGCTTTACAAGACGTGCCTCAGACGGCAGCGCGTGTCTCGGCGTCCGCTTCTGCCAGCCAGCGCTTCACCTGCCCTTCCGGATCAGCATGCAGCGTAAAGTCAGAGACTGCGGCCACGCTATCCGCACCGGCGTCCAGACAGGCCCGTAGCCGCTCAAACGTGATGCCGCCGATCGCCACCAGAGGCAGATCACCGATCAGCTTTTTCCATTCTGTCAGCTTTTCCACACCCTGCGGGCCAAAGGCCATCTTTTTCAGGCGCGTGGGCCAGATGGGGCCAAGGGCAACATAATCCGGTGCGCAGGCCAACGCCCTGTCCAGCTCTTCATGGCAATGCGTGCTGATACCCAGCCGGACACCAGCCTTCCGGATTGCGGCCAGATCTGCCGTATCCAGATCTTCCTGCCCCAGATGCAGGTAATCAATGCCTTCATCCAGCGCGATCTGCCAGTAATCGTTCAGCACCAGACACACGCCATGTTGCTTGGCGTAAGTGTGAGCCCGACGAATTTCAGCCACCAATTTCTCCGGCGAATAATCTTTTATTCTCAACTGGATAAAGCGTGCGCCAGCCCCACCGAGCCTGTTGACCCATTCTGCTGTATCGACAACCGGATAAATTTTCTGAGGGAGTGCACTCATGCCAGCATGGCCTTTCCTGCAACAGGGGTGGAGGGAACAGCCATATCGCGCTCTTCCATAGGGTCAGCCACGCGTGCCAGCACGCCAGCTTCTACAGCCAGCCGGAACGCCCGCGCCATCACGGCAGGATCACCCGCCTTGGCAACGGCGGTGTTTATCAGCACGGCATCATAGCCCAGTTCAAGGGCCTGCGCCGCATGTGATGGCACACCGATCCCTGCATCCACCACCAGCGGCACATCTGGAAAATGCGCACGCAGGGCCCGCAGCCCGAAAATATTGTTAAGCCCTTTGCCGGAGCCAATAGGCGCCCCCCAAGGCATCAGCACGTCACACCCCGCCGCAAGCAGCCGCTCAGCCACCACCAGATCTTCCGTGGTGTAGGGAAAAACCTTGAATCCGTCTTCACTGAGAATACGGGCGGCTTCCACCAATCCGAAGACGTCAGGCTGAAGCGTATCAAGCTCACCGATCACTTCCAGCTTAACCCACTCGGTACCGAAGACCTCACGCGCCATGTGGGCTGTTGTCACGGCTTCCTTGACCGTATGGCAGCCAGCCGTATTCGGCAGCACCGGCACACCCAATTCACGAATAAGGGACCAGAATGCCTGCCCGGCCCGCTCACCTGCAGATTCGCGCCGCAGGGAAACCGTCACCACTCCCGGTTGGGCAGCCTGAACCGCATCCCGCAAAATATCAGGGGACGGATACTGCGCCGTTCCCAACATAAGGGGAGAGGAAAGTTCAACCCCATAAAAGCGTGCTGTCATACGTCAGCCTCCCTGCATCGGGGCAACAATTTCCACCTGCGCACCATCATTCAGCGCAGTTTTATCGCGTAGCGGCACGGGCACAAAGCTACCATTCATTGCCGTGGCAATGCGGGCGCCACCGTAGCCGAGTTCATCAATCAGCGCCGCCAAGGTGGTGGCGGATACTTCATGAACTTCATCATTGACCACGATCTTCATGCGGGCGTTCTCCCTTGTTTCTCTTCGGCACGTAAGCACAGCATCCCGATCACGCAACCTCTTCAAGGCTGTCAAAAAACTCTCTGCATCACCCTGCCCAGGGAAAGCGCGAGCTTTTCTGCTCCGTTTTTTCCGGAGGGATAGTGCGGTCAATTCTCTCAGAGCCACTTGGCCCTCGCAGCCTTACCTCTCCGCTTGTGAAACGGCCCTAATTACCCAGCATTTCCCACGGAATTACCAAAAATCATGTCTGCAGCTTCCCGCGCGCGCGCCGGGGAAAGGAGGAAGCCGTGACGGTACATACCGTTCACAAACACATGGTTCCCTTCCCGCACCACACGGGGCATGTTGTCCGGGTAGGACGGGCGCAAGCCGGTCCCCATCTCCAGAATTTCCGCTTCCGCAAAGCCGGGGTGCAGCACCCATGCCGCATTCAACAGTTCCGTCATGGAGCGCACAGTCATGCCGCCTGCGTTTTCGCTTTCAATCATGGTGGCCCCGACCATGAACACATGGTCCGCACGCGGCACAATATAAATGGGAATACGCGGATGCAGCATCCGCACGGGGCGATGCAGCACAACATCCGGGCAACGGAGCAGCAGCATTTCCCCACGCACCCCACGCAGAGTAGGCAATTCCTGCCGCACATTCAGGCCCGTACAGTCAACAATCCAGTCAAATGCAGCGTCATCGGGCACATCTGCGGCTGAAAAGACAGCTTTGCCCCCCAGACTTTCCAAGCGGGCCAGCAAGGCAACCAGCGCCTTACGCGGGTCGACATGGCCTTCATCTGCAAAGAACAGACCTTTATGAAAACGGCCAGCCAGATCAGGCTCCAACCGGGCAATTTCCGCACTGTCCACAGTCTCGAAATGCGTGGTGCGACGGCCAAAGCGGGCAATTTCCCCACTGTCACGCGGCGGAGCCAGAACAAGGCTGCCTGCCCGCACCACATTGGGCACGTGCGCTTCCCACCAGTCAACCGAATCTACGGATTGTGCGGTCACTTCTGGTGGAGCGGATTCCGCTTCACACCACGGGGCAAGCATTCCCCCAGCCATCCATGATGCGCCAGCCCCCACACGACCGCCGGGTTCATAAAGCGTGACCACGCCGCCACGCTCCGCCAGCGTAACTGCGGCCGTCATGCCTGCAACACCAGCCCCTTTTACCAATATGCGGGGAGTATGGGTCATGATGTGTTGGCCTCCTGCCACCCGATCCTGTGTATGCTGCCGAGCGTCTCGAATTCTGGAGATATGTTATAACGCACGCAGCAGCCTCGGCCACCCCTTGTCCGGTCACCAGCCCGTCAGAAAGCACGCGCCAGCAGCACCACCACCAGACAACATTCCATCACCGCCGTGGCAATCCAGCGCAGCCCCATATAGCCGCTGGGCAACGCGCCGCGCCGCCAGCCTTCGCGCTCAACCAAAGCCAGAATGGGCACAGCCAAAGCCAAAGCCGCCACGCCAGCAACAGGCTGCCATGCAAAAGCCAGATAGGCCGCCAGCCAGCCCGCCAAGGCAGGCACCACGCCCAGAAGCAGCCGAAAAACATCCATACGGTCTGCGCCAGCCGTAATAATGGAGGGCGAAGGGTCCAGCGCCAGGCCCCATTGCACCGCCCCCCAGAAGCTGAGGGTCACTGCACCATAAAACACAAACGCCATAAGCAGATTGGGAACGGGCACACCCGAAGAGAAGAACACGATACAGCATGCGCCGAACAAAAAGGGCAGTAATCCGGCCATTGTCAGCACCACGGCTACAAATGGAAGTCTTTTCATGAGCGTTCGGCGTGCCTCCTTTGCACGGTTTCCTGCAATAGATTGGTTGACAGAAAAGCCCAAGAGGCTGCCACTAGCAACCACACGGAACATTGGCTTCCATGTTTCGTTACGCTCGAAAACAAGAACAAGACACCGCTGCCGGACGCATAGCCGGCGCCAGAAACGGGAATGAAAAAAGTATGAGTGCCATTGTCGATATCATCGCGCGCGAAATCCTCGACAGCCGCGGCAACCCAACGGTTGAAGTGGATGTAGAGCTGGCTTCTGGCGCAAAAGGCCGGGCAGCCGTTCCGTCCGGTGCGTCCACAGGCGCGCATGAGGCAGTGGAACTGCGTGACAAAGACCCCAAGCGCTACAACGGCAAGGGCGTGCTGCACGCTGTTGAAAATATCGAAAACGAGATTCTCCCCACCTTGCAGGGTGCCGAATCCTCCGATCAGATTGATATCGACAACGCGATGATCGATCTGGATGGCACCCCTAACAAAAGCCGTATGGGCGCCAACGCCATTCTTGGTGTCTCGCTTGCGGTGGCCAAGGCCACGGCAGCAGAACTTCAGGTGCCGCTCTATCGGTATGTTGGCGGTGTTTTTGCCCATACGCTTCCCGTCCCCATGATGAACATCGTGAACGGGGGCGAACATGCAGATAACCCCATCGATATTCAGGAATTCATGATCCAGCCGGTTGGCGCGCCCACCGTGGCCGATGCCATCCGCTGGGGAAGTGAAATCTTCGCGCATCTGAAAAAAGCGCTACAGGCTGCGGGCCTCAACACCAATGTTGGGGATGAAGGCGGATTCGCTCCGGCCCTGAAATCTGCTGATGAAGCACTGAGCTTCATTTCCCGTGCCGTCGAATCCGCAGGTTACCGTCTGGGAGAAGACATCACCTACGCTCTGGATTGCGCTTCCACCGAATTTTATCACGATGGCAAGTATGATCTGAAAGGCGAAGGCAAGGTTTTTGATGCAGGCGAAATGGTTGCCTACCTTGAAGATCTGACCAAACGGTACCCCATTGTCTCCATTGAAGACGGCCTTGCGGAAGACGACTGGGAAGGCTGGAGCCTTCTGACCGAAACCCTTGGCCGCAAGGTCCAGTTGGTTGGGGATGATCTGTTCGTCACCAATCCCGAACGTCTGCGCCGTGGCATTCAGGCGGGCGTTGGCAACTCCCTGCTGGTGAAAGTCAACCAGATCGGCACGCTGACGGAAACGCTGCAGGCCATCGAACTGGCTCACAAGGCTGGTTATACCGCCGTCATGAGCCACCGCTCTGGTGAGACGGAAGATTCCACCATTGCGGATCTGGCCGTCGCCACCAACTGCGGGCAGATCAAGACAGGCTCCCTCTCCCGCTCTGACCGTACCGCCAAATACAACCAGCTCATCCGGATTGAACAGGAACTGGCAACGGCTGCCCAATATGCGGGCCGCACCATCCTGAAAGTCTGATCCCGCACTCAGCCTTTCCTGAAACAGGAAAACCGGAGCCGCATGGAGAACCGTGCGGCTCTTTTTTTTACATTATCAGGCCGCCTTTTGCTTTTCTGTCTGGGTGTTCATGGTTTAGACATACTGTTCTGGGAAAATTCATTTCCTGATGGCAAAAAGGACAAGAACAACGTGCAGATAGGCCGCATGATCAGACGCGCAGTACGAGCCGTTGTTCCCCCCATGATTTTTCTTGGTATCGCAGGTTATTTTGGCTGGAACGCGACCCAGGGCGATCATGGCATGAAAGCCTATCAGCAACAGCTTCTTCTGCTTGATCAGGCCAAACAGTCCCAGCAGGACGCCATTGCCGAGCAGGCAGCATGGCGTCGCCGCGTTAATGGCCTGCGTGAACAGTCTCTGGATACAGATACGCTGGATGAACGGGCGCGTGCCATGCTCAATCTGGCCGACAAAAACGATATCGTCGTCCCCTATGATCGGCGTGATCCGCTATATTGAAACGCAGACACACTTAACCCCATTCGAACGGCACACTGCGATAAAGGGTTTAACAGTCCTGACTTAATGGCCCTGTTTAAGAGGATAACGCCTGCCACCACATAGGGAAGTGGTAGCCTCCAACGCAAGCAATGTCCCTTCCCCTAAAAATAGCACACTTGAGCAGCAGCTTGCACCCAGCAACCGCCGTTGCTCATCACGAAAGAAAAGAGTGATTTGTGATTGCTCCATGCTCTGACACACCCAGAGACCCAGTGTGCATAGAGAAATTCCTCTGCAGGACGGAAAAAACCACTTTCGCCAACAATACGAAGTATCCGCCAACGCCACACTTGAAGCCGCCCGGCCTCCGTTCCTAGATCCGCAGACGTTATCTTCCGAGTAATCGTGGTAGCCAGACCAATTCAATGGTCCGGCAGAAGCACAGTCTCAAGGACTGTAGAAAAAATACGAACGTCGCGTGGGTTAGCGCCCGTACACCATTTTCCTTCCCTCACGCGATAAAGCGGCCGATTGTTTCACCTTTCCTGTAGACGCACCGCAATGCGTCAGGGCAACAGATAAAGCTGTTTCCTCGCCTATCATCACCTCACCCGTTCTGCCTCTTCTCTCAAAGAGAATGGAGCCGGTTGCTTAAGGAGTGCTTCCCTTAAACTCAATCACCGACCACACGAGAGCAACGTTGCATGCTTCAAGAACAAAGAATCTGGTCTGCACGTGCTTTTAAGTTCACTTCATCCTTACGCACTACAAACAAAAAACGGCGCCCTGAGGCGCCGCATTTGCATCATCCACGCAGGGCGGATGATTATTTGATCTTTGCTTCGCGGAACACAACGTGCTTGCGGGCAACGGGATCATACTTTTTCAGTTCCATTTTACCGGTATGCGCACGAGCGTTCTTCTTCGTGACGTAGAAATAACCAGTGTCCGCCGTGGAAACGAGACGGATCTTGATAACATTGGTCTTGGCCATGGCTTCCTCAGCAGAGCATCATGAGTCCGGACAGAAGGCCCGGGTGGTGTTCAAGTGGGCGCAAAATGCGCATACAAGAGCCAAAGGTCAAGTATTCTTCCATCAATCAGGCGTGGTAAAAGCCAAAAGGAGTAAAAAAACATGCTGGATGTGGCTGTTGCGCGCGCCCGAATCCTGGAAAAACTCTCTCCGTGCGGTCTGGAAACAGTTTCCGTGGCACACGCCTGTGGCCGCGTGCTCGCCGCTCCCGTGGTCGCCCGTCTCTCAAATCCGCCCGTTTCCGTGTCATCAATGGATGGATACGCCGTCAGGATAGACGATGTGCAGGAAGGAGCCACGCTCGATATTATCGGCGAAGCACCCGCAGGCCACCCATCCAGCCTGACGGTAAAGAAAGGCCAGTGCATGCGTCTGTTTACCGGCAGCCAGATTCCGGCAGGTGCGGATACGGTGCTTATTCAGGAAAACATGCGGCGAGACGGGAACGCCGTAACGCTGCTTTCCGGCGGCAAGGCAGGACAGTTCATCCGCAAACAGGGTCAGGACTTCCAAAAAGGGGAAACGCTTCTTTCGGCAGGAAAGGTTCTGACAGCGCGGGATATTGGGCTGGCCGCCGCCGCAGGGCATGTCTGGCTGACAGTCAGCCGTCGTCCCCGCGTGGGCATTCTCGCAACGGGGGATGAGATCGTGCTGCCGGGGGACCCGGCCCAACCTGATTCCATTGTGAATTCCGGCGCATTCATGGTGACGGCGTTCCTGCGCTCCATAGGCGCCGAAGCTGTTTTACTGCCGGTAGCCCGCGATAATGTGGAGTCTCTTTCCACCGCCATCGCGCAAGCCGATCATCTTGATCTTCTGGTTACGATCGGTGGAGCCAGTGTAGGCACGTATGATCTGGTGCGCGAAGCCTTCAAGCCCCATGGCCTCAATCTGGATTTCTGGAAAATTGCCATGCGGCCCGGTCGCCCCCTGATGTCTGGTCAGCTTGGCAAAACCCCCATGATCGGCCTGCCAGGCAACCCCGTTGCCGCCATGGTGTGCTCCGTGGTGTTTGTTGCAGCCGCGGTGCGCACACTCATGGGTCTTCCCCAAGGCGCTGAACTTGAAACAGAAACAGCCATTCTCGGCGCTGACCTGAAGGAGAATGACCAACGGCAGGATTTCCTGCGCAGCACCCTGCGTTCTCAGCCCGATGGGCAGCCACCCATCGCCACGCCCTTCGCCTCGCAGGATTCTGCTCAGATGAACATTCTGGCGCAAAGTGACGCTCTGATTATCCGCGCGCCCCATGCCCCTCCCCAGAAGGCGGGTACACTTTGCCGCATTCTGCGCCTTCCATGAAAATACTTTAAAATCAGAGACTAAAAGTCCACGCTTGAATGAAGACCAAAGATCGCTTCATCCTTCACGCGGCGGCCATTATCCCCCACCACGCCGCCGCTGGGGGAGAGGATGCCCTGAATATCGGGCTGAACCAGCAACCAAGGACATGCCTGCCATTGATATGTCAGTTCCAGATGATATTCGTTCCCCTGTGCGATTTCATGAGACCGCCGTTCTGAGCGCGCCAGAATTTTACTGGGGGCACCCACACCAAAACCTAGACCGAGAGAATCATCGGCGCGCTGAAAAGGGGCGTTAAGAACAAGCCCTGCATCTACGGAATACGCAATCTGGTTGCGATCAGCCTCCGCCGTGCCGGTGCCTCGCGCAAAGGCGGAGAGAGTTTCACGCCCCGGCAGTTTTGCTATCACCTGATCCGCCACGGCATAGAGGGCCCAGTTCCCCTTGTGCCGCATTTCAAGAGTCGCCTGATCCGGAAAACGGCCGGTATCGCCATATCCCCCCAGCTTGAAAGTGCCCGCATAAACCGGAGCCTGCGTGCGGTACTGGGCCTCCAGAAACATCAGCGCCCCCGTCCCGAAATGAAAGCGTGTGCCCCCCGGGTCCTGATTCTGGTTCCATGGATCATTTTCGTTAATGAACCCAGCGCCAATAGGGTTGTCATCCCCTACGGACGCCAACACCGTCCAATGATCATCCGGATGGTATTTCACCCTTACAGCGGGCGTGGCCAAAGGGGATGAAGGCCCTTGATCATAAAGGTTATTATCAGGCAGCATCGGCCAGGAAAAAGACGCGTTCAGGAACGTCTGGGCCGTATCGCTCCCCATAAAATCCCGGCTTAAATCCAGCTTGCCAATCCGCACGTCCCCCCGATCATGATCGAACGTCTGATCATAGGCGAGTTCATACAGGCGCAGGTTATCGTCCGCCTCAATGCCGGAAACCTGATTGAACACGTAAAGCGGCTGGTTGCTGAACGGTCTGCCACGAATATCAACGCCGCTGATATTGAATGTACCCAACTTCAGCCCAGTCATACGGCGCAGATCAAGCAACAGCGTTGCCGTAGTCATGCCAATGTAATTATTGGACGGCTGGCTGCCACCAACGGGCACGCCCCAAAATTCGTTCTGGTCATTTACTTGAAAATCAATGCCATAGGATTGCACAGTTTCCCGCAATCCGCCCCACTGGCCTGTCAGCTTGTCCGCAAAAGCATTCCCCTCAGCGCGTACGGGCTCAGCTAGATATCCCTTTGCAACAGCAAGGGCCGCAACCCCCAGAAAGCAGAGCCGCCGAAAAAGGATGCGGTCACAGGAAATGAAGTTTCTCCATCAAATATCCATCAGAGCACACAGGAAGCTAAAACGTCCCTCAGCAGCGGCTCAGAACGTCACACCACCCCCATATGCTCTGCGCACCTATCCCGAAACAGACCGGATGAAAACTGACGGAACCCGGACCCAGCCCCTCAGACCATAGGGACGCAGCCAGCCCCTACCCCAGACCGCCGGCGTTTTTCAGAATATGGAGGAGGTGAAACAAAGGGGAATAACACCTTGACCAGAAAAGAGAACTTATATAGAACAAATCCTTTAAGTAAGGCCGTTTGATTCTGTTTTGAGGTGACCCAAGATGCTGACACGTAAACAGCACAAGCTTCTGCTTTTTATTGATGCACACCTCAAGCAGACCGGCTTTTCTCCTTCCTTTGATGAAATGAAGGAAGCCATGGGCCTCCGGTCCAAATCAGGCATTCACCGGCTTATTTCTGGGTTGGAAGAACGCGGCTTTCTCCGCCGCCATCATCATCGCGCACGGGCTTTGGAAGTCATTCAGCTTCCTGAAATGGCACCTGCGCCTGCGGCCACCCCTACCCCCACAAATGTGGTCCATGCCGATTTCTCACGCCCGGTAGCACAAACCCTCAAGGTCCCCCTTTACGGACGCATTGCTGCTGGCCTGCCAATTGAAGCTATGGCGGAAACAGACTCTTTTCTCGATGTACCACTCACTCTGGTAGGCACCGGGGAATATTATGCGCTGGAAGTAACGGGGGATTCCATGATTGACGCAGGAATCATGGATGGGGACTTCGTTATCATTCGTCGTACAGAGAGTGTCGAAAACGGCCAGATTGTCGTGGCGCTCATTGATGATAATGACGTCACACTCAAACGCCTGCGCCGCAAAGGCAATGCCATTGCTTTGGAGCCTGCCAACCCGAATTATGAAACGCGCATTGTCCCTGCAGAACGCCTGAAAATTCAGGGCAAACTGGCTGGCTTGATCCGCCGATACCACTAATGCCTTGAAGCGACACCCCTCAAATATAAAAGAAGGCCTCTTCTTCTAAAGAGAAGAACCATCAGATCGGAGAGGCTTTTAAGCTCAGCCTGCCCGCCCAATCTCGCAGTGTTAGATTTTTAAGTTGGTTTAAACTTTCATAATCATAAGATTATACGATCTTTTTAAGAATTTGTCTGATCTCTGATATTTTCATTTTAGCCGGACTTATTTTATCAGGCTCCGCCTCTCACATCCGCCCACGATGGTAACGTCTGGGCTATGCCCTCCACACTTTGCGCCGACACGTCTGCTTGAAACGGAATTTCCGCCAGAATACGAACCTTCCCCTTTTCGGTTATGGTCTCCCGGTTCGCCGGATTAAGGGGGCCGTTCAGCACCACGCCCGCCATGGCAATCCCCCGCTGACGGAGCGCTTCAAGACTCAAAAGGGTATGGTTCAGTGTGCCCAGCCCACTCCGTGCCACCAGCACAACAGGCAACCCCCATTGGGCGGCGAGATCACACATCATCAGTGTTTCCGTTGCAGGAACCATCAGGCCGCCCGCCCCTTCAACCACCATTGGCCGTTCAGGCTCCTGCATGCGGAGCGCCAGACTGGCAGGATCAATGGTCACACCCTCTGCTCGCGCCGCCGCTTCAGGCGATAAGGGGGCCTGAAAAGCTCCAGCAGGCGGCAGGCAGTCCTCAGGGGCACAATGCGTCAAAGACAGAATGGTTGGCGTATCACCAGCCTCTTCCGCCAATCCGCTCTGTAGCGGTTTCCAGTAGAGAGCCTCCCATGCCTTGACCAGACAGGCGGAAACAAAGGTTTTACCCACGCCGGTATCCGTGCCGGTGATAAACACACCCGCCCGCGGGGGCTTTTGAAAACACCCATAAGCCAGACGCCATGTCACCACACTCCCCTGCGCATCAAAACGCGCCAGACTGCGCCGTAAAGCCGACAGTTGCATGGGACGGTACCCCGCACGAGGGACGGACGCCCCGGTCTCTTTCAAATGGCGCAGAAAAGCCCGTCCATTACTGAAAGTCTGCACACAGGCTTCAGTCTCCCATCCACCATTGAACAAGGAGGGATACCATTCCCCTATGCTCGCGGCTGAAGGGTAATCAGGCGTACCACTTTCCTCATGTTCCACAGCGCAGGCCGTGCGCCACTCCTGAAAAGTACCATCCATCAAAGTGGAGAGAGCAAGAATTCCGCCCGGAGACAGCAAGCGCCCCAGCCTAGCAATGGCCTGCTGCGGGTGCTCCAGCCACTGAAACACCAGATTGCCGCAAACAATATCAAACGGCCCGCTTACGTCAGGCTCTCCGGCATCCATGATACGGTAACAAAGCCCTTCACCTACCCGCTGCTGCGCGCGTTCCAGCATGTGAGGCGCAATATCCGTGGCAACAATGTCCGCCTGAGGCCATGCATTGCGCAACTTTTCGGTCAGAAATCCGGTGCCACATCCTAATTCAAGAATACGCAGGGGCACTCTCCCCTCCATCCGCTCCTGAAGTTTTTCAAACAGGCGCTGGGCCGCCACCCGTTGCATGGTGGCCGCTCCCTCATATCCCACGGCCCTGTCAAAACGATCCCGAACCAAAGCACGCCGATCTGTATTCTGCCCCATTCTAACCAGCGTCCTTCATAAGCTTCTGGATGTGTGCTGCACAAAATTCAGGATGGGTCAGCGGTAGCATATGCACCCCCTTCTCCTGCCATTCGATTTTTATATCCTGAGGAAAAGCGGCCTTCGTCATACTTGCGGATACAATAGGATCTTCTCCGCCCGCCAAGGCCACCATGCAGGAGGCGTCATGCGCGACAACACGCTCGATCTGCGCACGGACATCCCCCTTCGCCAGCAAGGATAATCCAGCCTGCAACGCTGAAACATGACATGTGGAAGACTCTACAGCCGCCATCCCGCAACGGGCCCGAAAGCTGTTCACAACAGTCCCTGCGTCCCGCGCCAGACCTGCCTGCATACGGGCGAGCACACGTGGCCCTACACCTTGAGGAAAATCCGCACCAGAGGCAAACCGGCCAAATGCATTGATCCCCACAAAGCGACTTCCTGGCGGCCAGTCCCGTTGAGAGAGCAGCCACATCAACCCCATTGAATGCCCCACGCCCAGAATAGGCCTGTCCGCTTCCAGCGCAGTCAGAATCTGCCCATCGTCCCGTTCTCCGGCAGACTTGGCAAAATACCCCAGATCAATCAGATGAGCGGGTGGCAGGTTCAAGTGTGCCAGTACGGGCTGCCAGATTTGCGGACCACAGGCCCACCCATGCACAAAAACCGGCTGCAACGCTGTCATGGATTTTTCTGCACCCCAGATAGAATCGCCTCCGCCAGCGCGTCCACCTGTTCCAGTGTATGATGCGCATGCAGCACCACGCGCAGACGGCACGCTCCCGGCGGCACAGTTGGCGGACGGATGGCCACAGCCAGAAAACCAGCAGCCTCCACATAACGGGAAAGTGCGAGCGCGCTCTCTTCCTCTCCCACTACCACCGGCACAATCTGAGTGGAGGATGGCCCCGTATCCAGCCCGACTTTCTGCATATGCTGCCGGAAATGCTCCGCTAGTCCCGCTACCCGGTTGCGGGCAATCACCATCTCCGATTGAGGCAGCAATTCAAGTGCAGCTTCCACTGCACCCAGCACCATGGGCGATGGCGCTGTGGAGTAAATATAGCCAGACCCACTATTTTCCAGCCATCGGCACACAGCCGAAGAGGACGCGACAAACGCGCCCATTCCGCCCAGCGCCTTGCTGAACGTACCCATAATCAGATCAGCCTGACCGTCCGCCAGACCTTTCCCGCCTTCCCCCAGAATGCCAGTTGCGTGCGCCTCATCCACACAAAGAAACGCATCATTCTGGCGGCAGACTGCACCCAGAGCAGCGATATCCGCCCGGTCTCCATCCATGCTGAACACGCTTTCCGTCAGCACAATACGCAGGCCCGGCTCATTCACTTGGTGAAGCAGGGCTTCAAGATGGCCAACATCATTGTGCCGAAACCGAAGCGGCCGCACACCTGCCGCAGCACACCCTTGATAAAGGCTGGCATGAATTAGTTTGTCCGCCAGCACAACGGGAGGCGAGCCCGTAACCGCAAGAGACAATCGTGCCAGCGCAGGCACCAACGTGGCATTGGCCTGCCAGCCGGAAGAGAGAATACAGGCTGCTTCCATGCCTTTCAGGCGCGCCAGCCGTTTTTCCAGCGCGACCGCGCCCGAGCACGTGCCCGCCACCAGACGGGAGGCACCAGAACCCGTACCAAACCGCCGCCCCCACAGAACTGCACGCTCCTGCAACAGCGGATGCCTGCGCAAGCCGAGATAGTCATTTGAGGAGAAATCGACCAGAACAGCACCGTCCGCCCGTTCCAGAAGACCATGGCCTGCCGGATTCAGCGCGCGTGGCGTGCGAAGACGCCCCTGCTCAGCCAATTTCTCCAGCCCCTGCTGGAAAAGATGATCAAACCGCGTCATGAGAAGACTGGTGCCGGAGGCCGGGCCGCCGGTCAATCACCCAGCAGGAGAAGAACCAGAATGTCTGCGTCCGCCAGCCGTCCCAGCTCATCCACACAGCAGATGCCACAGTGGTACGAGGACGGCCTGCCCCACATCTGGCTCCCTTATTCCCAAATGAAGACAGCCTCAGCTCCGTTGGCTGCCGTCCGCACCCATGACACACGCATAGAACTTGCAGATGGCCGAGAACTGGTGGATGGCGTGGCAGCATGGTGGACGGCCTGCCACGGCTATAATCACCCCCATATTCGCGCAGCGGTTAGCGCTCAGCTTGCTGCCATGCCGCACATCATGTTCGGCGGCACAGTGCATGAACCCGCTCTCAGGCTTGCAGCGCGCCTCTGCGCCATGCTGCCGGGAGATCTGGAACGGGTTTTCTTTACCGATTCCGGGTCAGTCTCTGTTGAAGTCGCCATGAAAATGGCCATTCAGTATCGGCTGAACAAAGGCGAGACAGGCCGCACCAAACTGCTGGCCTTCAAGGGTGGCTACCATGGAGACACCTTGGCGACCATGGCGGTCTGTGACCCTGAAGAAGGCATGCACCACCTCTATGGCTCCGCGCTGGCCGAGCATATTATCGCTCCTCTGCCACAGGATGAGGCCAGCACCGCTGAATTTCTGCGCCTGCTGAAAAACCATGCTCACGAGCTAACAGCCATCATGACCGAACCTCTGGTGCAGGGGGCCGGCGGCATGCTGTTCCACAGTCCGGAGGTATTGCGCACCCTACGCAAGGCCGCCGATGACCACGACCTGCTGCTGATTCTGGATGAAATTTTTACCGGCTTTGGCCGCACAGGCAGCATGTTCGCCTATGAGCAGGCCGGAATCGTGCCGGATATTGTCACCCTCTCCAAAGCGCTCACAGGCGGCACGCTGGCGTTGGCCGCCACCGTGGCCCGCCGCCACGTATTTGAAGCGTTTCTGTCTGACAACCCTGAGCATGCGCTGATGCATGGGCCCACCTTCATGGCCAATCCGCTTGCCTGCGCCTGTGCCAATGCCTCTCTTGATCTGTTTCAAACCGAGCCCCGGCTGGAGCAGGTTCAGGCCATCAACGCTTTCCTGACGGACGCACTGGAACCCTGCCGCACCTTACCGGGGGTAAAGGACGTTCGCACATTGGGCGCTATTGGCGTGGTGGAACTGGAAAAAATTGCCAATCCAGATGCGCTGCGTCAGCGCTTTATTGCGGAAGGTGTATGGATACGTCCGTTCCGTTCCATCATTTATCTCACCCCCGCCTTCACCATGACACAGGCAGACCTGAAAACCCTGACGGACGCCATCTACCGCGTCCTGTCCAGCTAGGAGAAAAACCCATGCGCCTCCTGCTTCCTGAGAAGCATCCGACCACCAGATGGAGCCATAGCGGAGCAGGACTGGGGCCTCTTGATCATACTGTGAAGGGGCGACCTGAAATCAGCAGCAGAGCTGCCGGTAAGGCTCAAGTTTTTTCGAACAGAAAAATAACTCGAATACCCGGCACGAGGGAAAAACAGGCAGAAAACCGTGCTCCAACTAACGCAAAAACGCACGCTCGAGAGCAGACTTGCAGCTTTCTCAAATCTGCCTTTTTATAAGACCCCAAAAACCAACAAAGACACTCAAAACACGCTTGAATAGTCTGTCCTACAGGGCAAAGCTTTTTGCTTGGAAGTTTTCCGCTTCTGCGGCTTCACTCCCCACTTTCTCTGCCGCAACTCGTCTCTTACGCAAAAATCTGGCCGAGCTTTACGTTCCCCTGCCTTCTTTCACGCTAACCCCAGAGGGCAGCAGCTTCATCATCCGTGTCACGCGCTTCGACCCACCTTTTGCGACCATCCGTAAACCGCTCACATTTCCAGAACGGTGCGCCGGTTTTCAGACGATCAATTAGAAACGAAGTGGCCTGAAGAGCCTCGGCGCGATGCCCGGACGCCGTGCCCACAAACACAATGGGTTCCCCCACGCGCATGGTGCCCACGCGATGAATAACCGTGCAGCCCAGTAAGCTGAAACGGCTCCCGGCCTCTTCCGCCAGCGTTGTCAGCACCTTTTCAGTCATGCCGGGGTAATGTTCCAAGGTCAGGCTTTCCAGCCCGTCCCCTTGCGCGCGCACCTGCCCCATGAACACGCTCATCCCGCCAACATTTTCAGATATCTGGGAAAGGCGCTCCATCTCTCCTGCCAAATCAAACGCAGCAGTCTGAACCACAACACGTATCATTAGAGATCATCCCCCCGTCATGGGTGGAAAAAACGCCAGTTCATCACCGGGTCTTACACTATCCTGAAAGCTGCCAAGCGCCTGATTGATCGCCACTCTAATCCGTGGGGTCTGCTCAAACAGATCATTCAATGCAGCATCCCGAGCACGGAGAGCCGAAAGGAGAGTGGCTACGCTCTCCCCCTCGGCAGAAACGGTCGCCGTTTCCTGCTCCCGGCCCAGTTGCTCGCGCAGGGAAGCAAAATAGAGAATGGTCACAGTGGCCACCCTGCTTTCTCCTTTTCTGCAATCCTCCGTCACACTCCTGAACGGTTTAGTGAGCAGGCGGGGATATCGTTTTTTTGGATTGAACGGTGCTAACCGACCCATCCGGGTGGATAAGTGTTACCGTTCCATCTCCGTTCGGAATTTCAATGGTCGAAGCCGTTCCGCGCTGCACGCCATATTTATCGGCGGCATCAGGTTCAGCATCAGGCAGTTTACCATGCGGCTCTTTAACCGGGGAACTTCCCTCGGGCACGCTGACACTCATTTCGCCGCCGTCCTGCAACTGCGGTCCGCTCTCGCCCATGCCACCACCAAGCACTGTGCCTATGCGGTCTTTTTCAACATCTTCAAGCGTGGGCAACGGAGCAGGAGGGCCCGGCCAGATATCACCACCCTGCGGCAAAATCGGGGTTTCAGCGGTGGAGTACCCATGTACCCGCCGCATGTTCAGATCTTCTCCCGCCGGAGAATTGGGGTTCTCTCCCGGCAGAGTCGCAGTATCGGAAATATATTTCCCAAACCCGGAACATCCGCTCAAAACCAGACAGGCTCCCAGTAGAGCAGCTTTCCGCATCATCTGACTCCGCTAACCATGACGTTGCACAGGCAAATCAGCGATGCCCGCTGTAGCGACACTGTGCCAGAGAAAGGTAAATAACGGTTTGCGGAGGGGATACAAGCCAATGCCTTCATTTTGAGACAATTATGCAACAGGCCACCCTTGGTTGAACCAGGTATCACCCACAGTCACCCGTTACAGGTCCACATGCCGCAAACCTGTGGTGAGATAATCCCAGCCGGTGATCAGGGTCAGGGCTGCGGCAATCCAGAGCAGAACGGAGCCAATCAGCGCCACGTGCAGCCATGGCATACCAAGCAGCATACCCGTACCATCCCCAGCCAGCAAAAAGCCGATGGCGGTCATCTGAAAGCCGGTTTTCCATTTAGCCAGTCGCGTTACCGGCAGACTGGCCCGGCGCTCCGCTAGATATTCCCGCATGCCGGAAACCAGAATTTCCCGACACAGAATAACAATGGCGGG
This sequence comes from Acetobacter tropicalis, assembly GCF_030644465.1. Taxonomy (NCBI): domain Bacteria; kingdom Pseudomonadati; phylum Pseudomonadota; class Alphaproteobacteria; order Acetobacterales; family Acetobacteraceae; genus Acetobacter; species Acetobacter tropicalis. The sequence continues at coordinate 150,320 of NZ_JAUYUW010000001.1, forward strand.
CCAGAGGCTGAGGTAGGGAAGCCGGGCAAAGCCTGCCAGAACCATCAGGCAGGCCCCCACAAGAAGCTTATCGGCAATGGAATCAAACATTCTGCCGAAGTCTGAAAGCTGGTGCCGTGAACGCGCCAGCTTGCCGTCAAAATAATCCGTAATGCCTGCCAGAATAAACAGCACGCAGGCCGCAGCATCAGTCTGCGGCGTTCCCCATGCGGCAAAAACCACCACTATGGGAATCGCCACAATGCGCGATATCGTCAGAACATTCGGCAAATCTGTCAACATTGGCGGGAGACTAGCCTATTTCCCGCCCGGCTGAAATGGTTTCTGGCACCGCGTTCATGCCACTCACCCAGAAACGTAGCGCAGCCCTGCCCTTCACGTCAGTTTGGCGTCCAGTCTGGATGAAAATGCCCATACACGGCCCGCGCTGTTTCCCGATTGATGCCGGGTGCCGATTCGAGTTCTGATAGCCCTGCCTGCTTTACGCCCCGGGCCGAACCAAAAACATTCAGCAGCATGCGTTTCCGCGCTGGCCCCACCCCCGGAATATCATCCAGCTCGGATGTCACCAGCGTTTTGGAACGCCCTGCCCTATGGGTTGTAATGGCAAAGCGATGCGCTTCATCGCGTAGCCTTTGCAAGTAGTACAGAACCGGATCACGCGGATCGAGCTGAAACGGCTCGGCATCGCCAGTATGAAACCACTCGCGCCCGGCATCCCGGTCCGGCCCCTTGGCAATGCCCACCAGCTTCACCCCTGTCACGCCCAAATCATCCAGCACGGCTCTTACGGCAGAATACTGCCCGGCTCCGCCGTCAATCAGCAGCACGTCAGGCCAGTTGGATAGATCGCCCTCAGCGGCTTCCTTCAATGCGCGGCCAAAGCGGCGCTCCAGCACCTCACGCATCATCGCAAAGTCATCCCCCGGCGTTACCGGACCTTTGATCAGGAATTTGCGATAGGCTCTGCGATCAAACCCTTCCGGGCCGCCCACAATCATGACCCCGTAAGCATGAGACCCCATGATGTGGCTGTTGTCATACACCTCAATCCGCTGGGGCGGCGCATCCAGCCCGAAGACCGTCGCAACACCCTCCAGCAGTTTGGCCTGCCCGGCGGTTTCGGCCAGCTTACGGTGCAAGGCATCCCGTGCGTTCGCCACAGCATGATCCAGCACCTGCTTTTTCTCGCCGCGCTGGGGAGAGAGGATTTCCACCTTCCGCCCCCGCTTGAGGGAGAGAGCCTCACTCAGCAGGAGTTCTTCCGGCAAGGGATGATTAACCAGCACCTGCGCCGGGCATGGCTTGTCATCATAAAACTGCGCAATAAAGGCGGAGAGTACATCTCCCGGCTCCTCATCCTTGGTGTGAGCCGGAAAGAACGAACGGTTTCCGTTGTTTCTGCCGCCCCGGATGAAGAACACCTGAATACAGGCCTGCCCCGCTTCCTGCCAGATGCCAAACACATCCGCATCATGCAGGGACGCCGGGTTAATCACGCTCGATTCCTGCATCTGCGCCAACGCCCGAATACGATCCCGCAGCATGGCGGCCCGTTCAAAGTCCAGCGCTTCCGCGGCCTTGTGCATTTCGCTGCTCATCTCTTCCCGCAAGGCCATATCCTTGCCGGAGAGAAACTCCCGCGCCTGTTCCACCAGCCTAGCGTAGGAGGGCTGGTCGATACGATCCACACAGGGGCCGGAACAGCGTTTGATTTGATACAGCAGGCAGGGCCGCGTCCGGCTGTTGAACACCGCATCCGTGCAGGAGCGCAGCAGAAACACGCGCTGCAACAGGTTGAGCGTCTGGTTCACAGCCCAGGCCGAAGCAAATGGGCCCCAGAGGCTCGCCCCCTTCACGGGCTTTCCCCGGTGCTTGGCCACCTGCGGGAAAGGATGTCCGTCTGTCAGCATCAGCCACGGATAGCTTTTGTCATCCCGCAGCAGAATATTGAAGCGGGGCTTCATGCGCTTGATGTAGTTGGCCTCAAGCAGCAGGGCCTCGGCCTCGGTATGGGTGGTGACAATCTCCATGGAGGCTGTCTCGGACACCATACGCCGCAGCCGTTCAGGCAGACGCGCCACCTGAGTGTAAGACGTTACACGCTTTTTCAGCGCCAGCGCCTTACCCACGTAAAGCACATCCCCTTTCTCGCCCAGCATACGATACACGCCCGGCGAAAGCGGCATGGTCTTCAGGGCATTCCGGATCACCTCCACACCTTTGGGTCTGGCAGCCGACACCTCCACAGCCGCAGGCACGCCTACGGGCACATCATTTGAAGAAATGTCAGTTGTCATCAGGCGCTCTTCCGAGAAATCAATTTCATCCACCGTTTCTGTGGATAAGTTTGTGGAGTACCGGGCTCATCGCCCCTGAAACCCGCAGATTTCCAGCCCCCTCAACGCTTTGCATATTTTTTAGACACACAACCCAAACCCTTGATTTACAAAGGGTTTATAAAAGGACATTTGAGGAGGAAACGTGCGTTTCAGAGATTTTGTTGAAAATAAAGGAAGTCAAGGGAGGAAGTGGACAAATTGTGCAGAAATCTGTCCACCGTGGTTTTTACGCAGTGATCGCGCTTTGTTCCGCAACCTCTTCCGCCTTCTTCAGCAGCCGCATGAAGTTTCCACCCCAAAAAGCCGCGATCTCGCTGCGGTCATAGCCGCGACGCAGCAATTCTTCTGTCACGTTCACGCCCTGCGTGGCGTTCTGCCAGCCTTCAATTGCGCCACCACCGTCAAAATCGGAGGATATCCCCACATATTCCGGCCCAATGCGCTTCACCACATAGTCAATATGGTCCACAAAATCCGCAACATTGGCGGTACGCGGGCCATCCCCTTCCCGTGGCTTCAGGAACGCAGGCATAGCCGTGATCTGAATCACACCACCGCTTTCCTTCAACGCATCAAGCTGCTCATCATCCAGATTGCGCGGATGATCACACAGCGTGCGTACACAGGAATGGCTGGCCACAACCGGCACAGCGGACACCTGCACCGCCTGCAACATAGTGGATTTGGCAGAATGTGACACATCCACCAGCATCCCCAGCCGGTTCATGTGGGCGATGGCATCCCGCCCTACAGCAGAGAGGCCACCATGCCGCTCCGGCTTGTCGCCCAGGCTAGGGCGATGCACGGCCGCATCGGCCAGCGCATTATGCCCATTATGCGTAAGCGTAACGTAGCGTGCGCCCTTCGCGCGAAACTGTGCCAGTAGCGCGGGGTCGTCTCCCATCGCGTAGCCGTTTTCCACGGCAGGCACCACCGCCAGCGCGCCCTCTGCCTGCGCTGCAAGCATGTCCGCCACAGTCGAGCAGACGCGTGCTGTCACACCATTCTGCGTGCCTTGCATACGGTTGATGGCATCCAGCATGGCCAGACATTGCGCCTGAGCCTCGGCGTGACCTTTTTCCGTCACCGGCCCCTGCCCGATATAGGCCACAAAACACCCGGCAGACATGCCGCCCTGCTGCATTTTCGGAAGATCAACCCTGCGGGTTTCCGTGTCCACAAAGGCATCACCCTGATCCGGCCACGGAATATCAATGTGGCTGTCCAGCGTGAAAAGCGCGTTATGAAGCGCACGCGCAGCAGAAGAAGCGGAAGGTTGGCTCACCGGAGCCGAAGAAGGAAGCGTCATGCTGCAGAAATGGTCCCATATGCGATAAATGCAAGGCGCACGCCCTGCCGGTTTTGTTTCCAAAGACTGTTTGAAAGTTCAGCAGCACAACGGCTGGCGCGGAACGATACACGCCAGAGAGACCTGACAGACTTTTCAAACACCTTCCCTACTATGTGCCGAATTTCACTTGCCCCGCAAACCGGGATGCGCAATGCCGTTGGGCATGCGACTTGTAACCTGGAACATCAACTCCCTCCGTCTCCGCCTGCCAGTGCTGGAAAAGCTGGACGCCACCCTCGCGCCAGACATCATCTGCCTGCAGGAAACCAAAGTGCCAGACCCTCTTTTTCCGGCAGATGCATTGCGGAACATGGGGTTTGAGCACCTCCACTACAAAGGGATGAAGAGCTACAATGGCGTGGCCATCCTCTCGCGCCATCCCATTACGCCGCTTGAAAAACTGCCGGACTGGCATGGCAAGGAAGACTGTCGCCACATAGGCGCGCAGGTGCATCTGCCAAGCGGCCCTGTCGAACTGCACGATTTTTACGTGCCGGCAGGCGGCGATATTCCTGATCCCGAAACCAATCCGAAATTTGCCCACAAGCTCGCCTTTGTGGAGGAAGTAACCGAGTGGTTCACCACCCGCAAACGGGACCGGACTGTGCTGGTTGGGGATTTCAATATTGCCCCACTGGAGCATGACGTCTGGAGTCACAAGCAGCTTCTGAATGTGGTCAGTCACACACCACCAGAAACGGAACGCCTGAATGCGTGGCTGAATGTGGGTTTTGTTGACGCCATGCGCCACTTTGTCCCTGCCAGCGAGAAGCTGTACACATGGTGGTCCTACCGTAACCGGGACTGGAAGAAATCCAACCGTGGCCGCAGGCTGGACCATGTCTGGATTACGCCTGACCTTGTGCCAGACCTCACCGGCATGACCGTCGTGCGTGAAGCCCGAGACTGGGATACCCCGTCTGACCACGTGCCTGTGATTGTCGATTTCAGTCTGTAGCCATTGCTTGAACGCCTGCGGATAGGGATTGGTGCAGGATTTCGAGGGTGAGAAAGCGGATATAAAGGACACGGGCCCAATCTGCCGGGAGGGAAACCTCGCGCAATTTCAACCGCCAAACGCATTCAACAGCCCAAAAGACCCACCACGCCGCCTACTGGGTCTTTCAAGCAGTCATTCACGAGACGCGTTAAAAAGTCAGACGTTGAAAGAGCGTGTTCCTGTGCACGCCTGACTATGTTGTCTTTAGCCATCTCCGTCACACGCTGCCGCGCGGCGGAAAGACCTCTTTTTTATCCTAAAATGCCGCGGCAGCCTTTATTTCCATACTTTTGAAACAGGCTCCAAAAAGAAAACAGGGCTGCTGGCAATCAAGCCACGACATAAAACGTCTCTGCCAGTTTTGCTCCGCTTCCCAAGCAACTGCCTCGCTTAATAACGGTACTGCCAAAGCAGGCCCACGCTGCTGCCCGGATCATTTTCCGGCGTGGTAAAGCCCGTTACGTTTCCGCCGGTGCCGACGGTGGTGTTCAGCTTGAGGTGTTTTGTCAGATCCACCTGCACCTGTGCCTGCGTGCCTGAGCCAGAGGTTGCCTGCTTGGCTCCCACATAAACACCCTTCATTACGTATTTCCCGGCTTCCACCGTTGTTCCACCGTTGCCCACACCAGACCCGCCGCCAATGGCCAGACGGTCCAGATGCAGGGTTTTCCGCAATGTGCCCATCGGATCAAATGAGGTCATGCCAGTCAGCGTCGCCAGCGCTGTTCCCAGTTCCACCATCTGCGTGGAAGAAAGGGAGTGGGCATCCGTGCCAAACAGCAGCATGGCCAGCACCTGATCCTGAGGTAGCGGCGGGTTGGAGACAAAGCTGATCTTGGGGGCACTGGCATATCCCCCCACCTTGAGCATGGCGGTCTCACCATTCACCACACGGTCGGCTTCAAAATCCAGAGTGGGGTCAAGCTTGTGGCTCACACCACTCCCGTTGAAAGCCACGCGCCCCTTGGTGAAGTTAAGAGAGATCCCGGCGAGGTCAAAGTTGCCGCGCTTCAGGTCAAACCCGCCGGTAACCTGCGGTGCCTGCGCTGTGCCATTCACTTTGAGCTTGCCTGCCATTTCGGCATCAAGCCCATGCCCACGGACGAAGAATTTACCCGGCGATGTCACTGTCAGGTCCAGCCCGATGACAGCCGCCTTGGTGTCGGCTGTAGCCTCCTTGGGTTCCGGCGGTTTGTCACCAGGGCGAACCACATCAAGACGCGCCACGGAAGACGGCAGGGAGTTGGGGATGTTAATTTCCACCCGTGGCAGGGATATACCTCCCACAACATCCATACGGGTACTTACCTGCCCGCGTATGGCGATATCCGCGTTCATGACGGCTGTCAGCAGATCGCTGGAAATGGGCCGTGCGTTCTTGGCCGTAATATGCATGTCAATCGGCATGCCCGGCGCCATGACACCCACAGACCCTGTAACGCCGAGCGTGCCTTCACCCGCCTTGGCTGTCAGGTTCTGGATGACGACATTCTCGTGCGAGCCGACAACCCGGCCATTGATCTCCGCCAAATGAACGCCCTGAGCAAAATCCTGAAAATCCGCATTATGCAGATCAACTGTGCCCGTCACGTTGGGGGACGCCATGGTGCCAGCCACCTGCATGGCAAGCTGCACATCGCCTTTGGCCTGCCGCGCCTGCGCACCCAGCACCCCATTGGCAATGGCCAGATCAAGATGCCCGTCAGACCGCAGATTGATCGGCCCTGTTTTGGAAAGCGGAGCCGTGCCAGCCACAGTCAGCGCCAGCTTCGGCCCCGCCGCTGCCTTTACGTTCACCTTCGCGGCTGTCCCGGCCAGATCGGCCTGCGCATCCACACTTAACGCCGGAATGGAGGCTGCTGCACTGCTGCCATCCATTCTCAACCCGCGCCCGGTCAGATGCACCTGTCCTGTCGGCCGATCCATGCTGCCCGCAACCTTGGCCTGAAGGGAAAGATCACCCTGCGCATGAACATCCGGCGCAAATGGACGCGCCAAAGCAGGCGTCACGTGCCGGATATCTGCCGTAACGGACAGTGTGGGCTTGATGCGCCCTGCCACATCCAAGGTGGCGGGTTCGGCCCCACGCGTGCTGAGAGTAGCACGCAGACGGTCCACCCCCATTGTGTCGCCAAAGGAAACCAGTGCGGGTGCCAGCAGCTTGAGGGATTCTTCCTTGGCGGTTGCCGCCAGTTTCTGCACCTTCACCTGCTTTGCAGGCAGATTAAGCAATGCCGCCGTATCCAGAGACAACGGACTCCCTGACCAGCTTGCCGGACCAATCTGCGCTGTCAGCGCCATGGCGTTGTCTGGCCCTTTGGCCGTTACCCGCGCCTGCCCTGTAACACCCGCAGCAGAGAGACCGGCCAGCTTCAACGTCAGATCCGCATCTGGATGCGCGGCAGGGTCACGCACCGTGCCCGCCAGCGCCAGAGACCCGATTTTAGCCTGAGCAGTTGAGACGTTGCCGTCCAGCTTCAGCGCTACCTGAGGTTTCTCACCCACCTGCGTGGTCTGAACAGACGCTGCCAGTGCCCCGGCAATCTGCTGACCAATCAGGTTTCTGAAATCTGCCAGCCGCCCGATTTTGAGGGTTAAATTCCCTAACGGCACAACCTCACCCTGTGGCAGCGAGAGATCACCCGCCCCTTGCAGGCTGTTCCAGGAGAGTTTTTTCAGATCAAGCTGGCGCGCGCCTTTTTCATCCTGCGCAAAGGCCGCATCCAACACCAGAGGCGCTTTATCAACTGAGCCGTTTGCCGTCAGCGTGCCTGTGGGCGCAGAGGGAAGATGCGTCAATGCGGCATCCAGCACAACGGGGCCACGCGGCATGGTGGCAGTGCCGGGATCACCTTCCATATGGAGGGTGGCGGCAAAGTCCTGCATCAGCCCTTTGGCATTCAGCGCAAGGGTCAGTCCGCCACGCAATGACGGCAGCGCCTTGCTCAGGTCCGGCAACGCCAAGGTGGAGGCAACATCCATATCATGGCCGGTATTCACCCGCCCATGCGCTGCCAGATGCAACGCCTGCCCGTCCACAGCCAGCTTGGTGATATCTACCTGTTGCCCGCCAGAACTTTCTGCCTTTTCGGCCTTCGCTGTGGCTTTGTCTGTTTCAGGCTTATGAGGCGTCTCGACAGCAACCTTGCCAGCCCCATGATCCGTTGCTGCTGGCTTCACACCGTTCTGCGGCGCAGCCAGTTCCGGGCCATTATCCTTCTTGGGAGCCGTTTTTTCCGAACTCCCTTCCGGCTGCACCATTCCGGGTTCCAACGGGCGAAGCGTTGTGACAAGCGAGAACGTTCCCTTCGGACCAATCAACCCGACTGCCTGTGGCTGGCCACCCGTAATAACCAAGGTGCCATCCGCACTGACATGCGTATCACCCGTCGCTTTGGCAGGAAGATCAAACGCGGCTTTCATGCCCATCTGCCCTTGCAGGGGCGTATTGCCCATCTGCCCGAAAGGACGCAGATCAGGGAGCGCCAGTTCCAGCGTGCCGCGCTGTGGCGCGGCTGTCATCACATTGCCGGTCAAATGCAACAGCGGGTGCGACACATCCAGTACCAACGGCCTGCCATCCGCCTGCGGAGAAATTGTAGCATCCAGTTGCACCGGGGCACTGGCCAGCAAGGTGGGGGCGGAACCCGGAAGCCGCACACCATCCGCCGTCATAACCAGATGCATCTGGTCCGCTGCGCCGGGGTGACCGCTCTGCCCGGTAAAGGCAGCCTTCAACGTGCCGACTCCCGCGCCAGATGCCACAAGCCGGTCTATCTGGAGGGAGCCGGTCCCATCCGGCTGGCTCATCTTGCCTTTTAGCTGTGTCACCAGATGAATGGCGTCCCACCCCAGATCAGGACGCAAGGCCAGCTTGGGCGCATCCAGTTGCGCCCTAAGGCTGCCGAGTTTTTCACCCAGCAGATCAAGCACACCGTCCGCCTTGGCGGTAATCGGCCCTGCTCCGGCAGAAAACGCCAGAACCGCAGCGTTTGTTGGCCCTTTGATATCCAGAGAGAGCGCAAGCGGGGTCAGTTGCGGCATCTGCAGTTTGGTGGCTGCAAAGCCATCTTTTCCTTCCTTGGCGTCCAGATGCAGGCCCAGCTTGCCGCCGCCCGTAGTGGTGGCCAGATCAATCTGCCCCTCTGCATCAAGCCGCTTCACACTCAGCGCAATGTCCGATCTGGGCAAGGATGGCAGCGTCAGCCCATTCAGCACCGGATCAATGGACGATAACCGCCCGTGCCCTGCCAGCGAGAAACTGGCTGCGGTTCCCGCCAGTGGGGCGCCCACGTTGATCCGCCGCACGGCAAGATCCTGAATATCGATCCCCAACCCCAGACTGGATTTACTGGTGGATGGCTTGGCCGGGGCTGCCTGTGTGTCAGACACCGGCAGACGCGGGATATCCAGCTGATCCGCCTTGATCGCGTAAATGCGGGCCGTACGCCCAACCAGACTTAAAGGAGACCAGTTAAGGTCAATATTCTTCAGCGACAGCCACACGCCCTGCTTATCGCGCAGCGCAATGGAATCCAGATGGAAATTATCAGGAAACCGGCCTGAAAGCCCGGAAAGCGCCACCATCCCCCCGGTGAGGGAAGTTGTCTGCTGCATCAGCAACCGTCGACCCGGCCCGGTATTGGCGCCAACCAGAATAACCCCAACCGCCAGACCTGCCACGCCAGCCAGAACGCCAACTGTCAGCCCGGCAATGCGCCCTGCACGCCGCAAAGCGCTGCGGCGCGGCGGTGCGGGCATATCCCCATCCTGCCCCGCCATCAGAACGTTTCTCCCAGCCCGATATAAAGGTCCCACTTGTCCCCACGATGCGGACGGTTGAGCGGAACCGCCACATCCACGCGCACCGGGCCAATAGGCGTGTAGTACCGAACGCCACCGCCCGCACCCACGCGCAGAGTGCCTGTAAAGGGAGAACTGCTGCTGCCCACCTGCCCGGCATCCACAAACCCGGCCATACCAAAACTCTTGAACAGCCTCTGCCGGTATTCAACCGTGCCTGCATCCAGCGAAGTACCGCCGATAGCGTAGCGGGTACGGCCATATTGCGGCCCCACGCCCTGCCAGCGATACCCGCGCACGGTGGCGCTGCCACCCGCGTACATGCGCTGGTCTGGTGGAATATCGTAGGTTCCAGCGCCCTGAATACTGCCAATGGTCCCGCGAATAGCCAGAATACTGCGCCCCGGCTTGCTGATCCCCAGATGTTTGAGGTCAAAATAATACGAGGCAGACGCATTCATGATCGTGAAGAAAGACGTGCCACTCCCCTTGCTCCCCAAGGAGATGGAAGGCGAAATATTCACGTTGGCACGCACACCATGAGTGGCAGGTTCAATGGGGTTCCCAACTTCCGTATTATCAAAGGTCGCGCCCAGAGGCAGAGAACCGATGGTGTAATCACGCGTCACGCCAAACTGTTCAATCTGCTCCTGCTCTCCGGCCACCCCGAAATTGACATTCCAGTAGCGGTCAATCTGGCGCGTAATCCCGGCGCGCACCAGAAAAGCCGTCTGCCGGTAGGACCAGAACAACTGCCGCAAGGCCTCAACACGCACGCTCAGATTCTGCTTGCGACTATAAAAACCGGGTTTGAAGAAATCTGCATACACATCATACCCCAGCCCCTGCTGGGCAGACCCACCCAGACCGGTAACCAGTGCCGTCAGCTTCAGCCGTTCCGCATTGCCCAGCAGATTGTAGTGGGTCCATGTCACGCCGCCACGCACCCCCAGATCTGTTGAATACCCTGCTTCCGCCCCAACAGAACGGCGCTTGGCTTCCTGAAATGTAAAATCAAGCGGCATGGTGCCGTTTACTGGCTGTGTTGCCCCATCCTTGACCGCCACGTTGGAAAACACGCCCAGAGAGGTCAGATCCTGTCGGGCTGCATCAATTTTGGATGGCTGGTAAAGCTGGCCTTCTTTCAGCGTCAGTTGTCGCCTTACAAAAGGCTCCCGCACCCGTTTGAGGCCAGACACATCAATCCGGCCCACATTCAACACTGGCCCGGGTGAGACAGGATACACAACATCCAGCGTGCGGGTTTGCGGGCGCAAATAGGCCTGCGGCTTGTCCACCTGCGCCAGCGCATGGCCATCTTCCCGCAGGGCATCCAGCAGCGTGCCTCCGGCCCCCAGCACCGTCTCCGCTTCGGCCGCATCCCCTGTTTTCAGGGTGAACGCGGCTTTCTGCTCAGGTGTCAGCTCCGCCGGACCATTGGTTTTTTCGTCAACCAGCTTGACCGAGCCCAGATGGTAAAGAGGGCCTTTTTCTACCGAGATATCGGCAGTCACCTTCTCATTGGCGGGAACCGATTCAATCCAGTTGGAAAGTGCCGGAGACTGGCCATCCATCACCACTGCGTCTTTGTCCTTGGCGCGGTGAAGGGTGATTTTTACCGTTCCTTCGTAATACCCATAGCTTTCCAGCGCGGATTTCAGGCGGTCATACTCATTGCGCACGCGCCCGGCCAAGGCAAAAGGCCCCACGGCATGCGTCCCCTGAAGGCCCAGCAGATCAGAAGATGATTTCAGCGCCGTATCCAGATCAGCCTGCCCGGTGGGCTTCAGGTTGGTCACATAAGCCTGCGTTTCCGCTGCCCAAGACCAGCCTCCCGCCGCCACACCCCACAGGGAAAAACCAACAACCACACGATTCGCCGTCAGCACGAGTCCGTTCAGGATGCCTCTACCGCTCATCCTCACCCGTTTCTTTCCGCCTGCCGTTGCACCGTTGCCGCCACTTTCTCATCTGTGTTTTTTCAAGGTCTGCATTGCTCCATGCCGTATCACCATGACGAAAATACGGTCAGTCGCACAGCACAGTCCAACAGAATGGGTCTTTTCGCCTTTGTGCCATCTCCGCTCCAGAATGCGAAGCACGATTGTCCACCTCCACAAGTTCGCGTTATGAAAGCCGCATGGTTTTTCATTCCTGTTGCCTGAGCAAAACCTGCCACCCTGTGGCAGGGGCAAGAACATGACCCGCGCTCGCCCTGCGCCAAAGCGCTCTTCTGCTCCTTCCGGCCCTACCGATCCCGCCGCCCTTTCGCCCCTTCCTGTCTGGGCGGAGCGGCTCTGCACGCTCTCTGCCAATATCCGTGGCAGCCTGCGTCTGGGCGGGATCGTGTTCTGGGTGCCGCTTTCAGTCGGGTTTGAAGCGTGCCTGCTTCTTGTTCCGGGCACGGCAAAAATCAGATGGACGCGTGTCATCTGGGGCGTGCTGTGCAAACTGCTGGGTGTGCGTATCCGGGTAGTGGGCAAACGGGCGGGCACGGTTGGCGGCCTACGCGCCCGCAAAAGGGGTGAGCGACCCGTCATTTACATCTCCAACCATTCTTCATGGCTGGATGTGCCCATTCTGGGGACGATTCTGCCTTCCGTCTTTGTTGCCAAAGGCGACATTGAAAACTGGCCCATCATGGGGCTGGTCTCCAAAATCGGGCGTACCATTTTTGTCAGCCGCCAGCGCAGCACAACAGGCCGCGAACGCGATCAGATGATTCGTCGCATGGTGGAGGGTGACAATCTGGTGCTGTTCCCAGAGGGCACATCATCTGATGGCTCACGCGTGCTACCCTTCATGTCCGCCTTCTTTGCCATCGCCAAACTGCCCAAACTGCGTGATGGCATGGACAAATCACTCCTGCCCATCACGTATGAACCGGGCATGACACCCATTATCCAGCCCGTGTCCGTGGTGTATGACAGGCTGGAGGGCTTACCCGTCCAGCGCCTGCGTCGGCCCGTGTTTGCATGGTATGGAGACATGGATCTCGGCCCGCACCTCTGGCAGATGGTGCAGTGGAAATCCCTTCAGGCCAGCGTGATCCTGCACGAACCGCTAGACCCGGAACTGTTCCCCAGCCGCAAGGCTCTGGCTCAGGCCGCGTGGCACGCTGTGGCCAATGGCGCAGCAGAACTCCGCCAGAATGAAGAAGGCAGCACGCAACCCGGTCGCTGTGATCCTGCCGAGCTTCCGTGCAATAAAACAGGATTTCTCAAACGTCAGCTTGACAGAGTGGCCTCCAGTTTTGCTTCATACAGAAACAGGCACTGAGCAGACGAAAAAACGGCTGCTCCACATGCAGGAATACCCTGCGGAAGGAGGTCTCTCCTGTCGGTTTCAGAACACAGAACTCTGGCACGGATATCCTTGATGTGAGAAAAGAGGCTTGACCTCGGACGCTGTCCGCCTGATTTCCTCCCCCTGCCGTATGGAATGGGCCTGCGGCACGCCGGAGCCCCTGTTGTCATGACTGGATCGACCACCGCCCTGTCTCCCTCTCGCCGCGGCCTGCATGTCATCACATGGGGCTGCCAGATGAATGTGTATGACAGCGCCCGCATGAGCGACGTGCTGCGCCCGCTGGGTTACCAATCCGTGGACGCGCCTGAAGCTGCGGACATGATTATCCTCAATACCTGCCACATCCGTGACAAAGCGGCGGAAAAGGTATTTTCCGAGCTTGGCCGTCTGCGCAAAATCAAGGAAGCCCGCAAGGAAGAAGGCGCGCAGACCATTATTGCCGTGGCTGGCTGCGTGGCACAGGCCGAAGGGCAGGAAATTCTGACCCGTGCCCCTTACGTGGATATCGTGCTCGGCCCGCAGACCTACCATCGCCTGCCGGAAATGGTGGCCCGAGCCGCCCGTGCTGGCGGTGCGGTCATTGATACCGATTTCCCGGCAGAACAGAAGTTTGACTTCCTGCCAGATGCAGCCGCACCGCAGACACCGGGCAACTACACTGCGTTCCTCACCATTCAGGAGGGGTGTGACAAATTCTGCTCCTTCTGCGTGGTGCCTTACACCCGGGGCGCCGAAAGCAGCCGCTCCGTGGCCTCCGTTCTGGCCGAAGCCCGCCGGATGGCGGAAAGCGGCGTGAAGGAAATCAGCCTGCTGGGCCAGAACGTGAACGCCTATCATGGGGAAGGCCCGGATGGTTCCGTCTGGGGGCTGGCACAGCTTGCAAACGCGCTGGCAACCATTCCCGGCCTCTCGCGTATTCGGTACAGCACTTCGCACCCGCGTGATATGGATGACGCCCTGATCAACGCCCATCGCGATTTACCTGCGCTTATGCCGTTCCTGCATCTGCCAGTGCAGTCCGGCTCTGACCGCATCCTGCGGGCCATGAACCGTGGCCACACGGCTGACGAGTATCGGGACATTGTGCGTAAGCTGCGTGAGTTACGGCCTGATCTGGCCCTTTCCTCAGACTTCATTGTCGGTCATCCGGGTGAAACGGATGAAGATTTTGAAGCCACCATGCAACTGGTGCGGGATATTACGTTCGCGCAGGCTTATTCTTTCAAATACTCCCCTCGTCCAGGCACGCCTGCCGCAGGAGCCCCTCTTCAGGTGCCGGAGGATGTGAAGGACGCTCGCCTGCAGGCGCTTCAGGCCCTGCTCCGCCAGCAGCAGGATGCCTTTAACGCTGCCTTGGTGGGGCAGACCGTTCCCGTGCTCTTTACAGGGGAAGGCCGCAAACCGGGCCAGATTACAGGGCGTTCCCCCTGGCTCCAGCCCGTTCATATTTCTGGCCCGCGTCATCTGATCGGTCAGGAACTGCCTGTCAGAATTACTGAGCGCCTGACCAATTCACTGGGGGGCACTTTGGTAGAGGAGACCGTGTACGCTTGAACACAACGCACCAGCCCCTTTCAGCCCCGCCCCCTGTTTCCGGCTCTGGTGACCCGGAAAAACCGCTAACGCTGTTGTTTGAAGACAACACGCTACTGGCCAGACTGGTGGGAGATCATGACCGCCACCTGCGGCATCTGGAAGAAGGGCTGGATGTGCAGGTGGCACGGCGCGGCAACCGAATCTCCATAAAAGGGGCCGCACCCCACACAGCATTGGCCCGCACAACGCTCAGCACCCTGTATCAGAAACTCGCCTCCGGTGGTGCTGTAGACGTTAGCGCAATAGATGCGGTTATCCGCATGACCCGCCTGCATGAAACCATAAGGCAATCTCCTATGCGGCCATCCGATACAGAAACCATTGCCCCTGCATTCCTCCCCACTGAAGGGCTGCCAGCCCTTAAAATGCGGCATGGGGTGATCGAACCCCGCTCCGCCGGGCAGGCCACCTACATGAAGGCGCTTGCCAACAAGGAACTGGTGTTTGGCATCGGCCCGGCGGGAACAGGCAAAACCTATCTGGCCGTTGCGCAGGCTGTGGCCATGCTTCAGGCTGGCTCGGTCGATCGCATCATTCTCTCCCGGCCTGCGGTAGAGGCTGGTGAACGTCTTGGCTTTCTGCCTGGAGATATGAAAGACAAGATCGACCCGTATCTGCGCCCGCTTTATGACGCTCTGCACGATATGCTGCCGGGCGATCAGGTCATGCGGCGCATGGCAGCGGGTGACATTGAGGTCGCCCCCCTCGCCTTCATGCGCGGTCGCACTCTCTCCCACGCCTTTGTTATTCTGGATGAAGCGCAGAACACCACCATCGCGCAGATGAAGATGTTCCTCACCCGTCTTGGGCCAGGCTCCCGCATGGTGGTAACGGGCGATCTTACCCAGATTGACCTGCCTTCCGGCACCACCTCCGGCCTGAAAGACGCCATTGAAACACTGGCGCACGTGCGGGGTGTCACCATATCTCGCTTTGAAGCAGCAGATGTTGTGCGACACAGACTGGTCGCCCGCATTGTTGAAGCGTATGATGCAAAAGCGACGGCTAACAGGGAGACCTCCCGCAATAAGGGCCGTCAGGAGAACAATGGAACCGCCAAGTAGCAGTAGTCACGTTCAGGCTCAGGACGTGACTTATGGGGAAAGCCCTGTTTTTGCAGAGTCTTTCCCCTCCTCCGCCTTTGAAGAGGCGCCTGAAGTCCTTGTTGAGGACAGGCGCTGGCGCAGTTATGTCGCCGCCCCCGAAAAACTGGTCTGGCGTGCGCTTGCCGCCTGCACGGATTACGGAAGGCAGCCCGGCAGCGTGGTGTTATCCACGGACCGTGTTGTCAAACGGCTGAATGGCGAACATCGCGGCAAATACCGCCCCACAAATGTGCTGACTTTTGAACCTCCACCCGGCATTCCGGGAGGAGACATCATCCTTGCGCTGGAAACGGTGGTGCGGGAAGCCCAGAAGGCTGGCCGCCCGGTAAGCCACCATCTTGCGCACCTGATCGTGCATGGAAGCCTCCATCTGGCAGGCTATGATCACCACCACGCGGGGGAAGCGCGAGAAATGGAAATGCTGGAATCCCGTCTGCTCTCCCGGCTGGGTGTTCCCAACCCGTGGAAGCCGCGATCATGAGCGAACACGACACCACGCAAGAAAGCCCGCAGAGCCGTGGGGGGCTGTTTTCCTTCTTCAGCCGCAAGAAGAATGCCCCCGGCCTGCGCAGTTCCATTGCCGCCCTTGTGCAACAGGCTGCCGACGAATCTGAAGAAGAAACAGCAGATGGCGAAAAGCCGGAACTGGATCGTCAGGAACGAGCGCTGATTGCCAACATTCTGCGCCTACGCAACATATCAGCAGATGATGTGATGGTCCCGCGCCCTGATATTGTGGCCATGTCCGTCTCCATCAGTCTGGACGATGCACTGGCCATGATGCGGCGGGAAAACCATTCCCGCATGCCCGTCTATCGGGACCAGTTGGATGATATTGTGGGCATGATCCATGTGAAGGATCTGATCGCCTATGTGGGCACCAGTGAAGCCTTCAATCTGGAAGCCCTGCTGCGCCAGCCCCTTATGGTTGCGCCACAGATCCCCGTGCTGGACCTGATGCTGCAAATGCGCCAGCGCCAGACCCATATGGCGCTGGTGATTGATGAATATGGCGGCATTGATGGTCTGGTGACCATTGAAGACCTGATTGAAACCATTGTGGGCGACATTTCGGACGAGCATGACGAGCCCGCCGCTACCTTGATTGTGGAACGGCCCGATGGGTCATTTGATGTGGACGCCCGCTGCCCGGTGGAAGAGTTTGAACGCCAGATTGGCCCGATTCTTACGCCCTCGGAAAAAGAAGCCGAGATCGAAACCATTGGCGGCCTCGTGTTCCGTATGGCAGGGCATGTGCCCACTCGCGGCGAAGTTCTGACGCACGAGAACGGCTATGTCTTCCGCGTTCTTGATGCGGACGCCCGCCATATCCGCCGTGTAAGGCTGCGCAAGCTGCCAAATGCGCCGGAAAAGCCCGCTGGCAACGGCCAGAACACAGCGCAAGAATAAAGAACGGGTTGACGGCAGCATGGTTCTGCCGTCATGCCTATTTTTCTGGATCAGTCCCAACTAGTTCACGGAGCCCGGATTTCCATGGCCTTTTCTCGCCGCTCACTTCTTGTCACAGCAGGTACCGCACTCGTTGCAGGTGCAACTGGCGGTCTGGCGCGCGCTCAGGGCACAACCACGGACACCCGGATAACCCCCCGTGAACTGGGTGACCCCAAAGCCAAGATCGTGGTGGAGGAATGGTTCTCCCTCACCTGCATTCACTGCGCCCATTTTGCAGAAAACACCTTCCCGCTGGTGAAGAAGAACCTGATCGACACGGGCAAGATCCGCTACGTGTTCCATGATTTCCCCACCGATCAGCTTGCAACCGTTGCCGCCATGGTGGCTCGCACCTTGCCGCCAGAACGGTATGAAGCTTTTGCCGTCTCCCTGCTGTCCAGCCTTGACCGCTGGGCCTACGTACAGAACGGCAGCCCGCTTGAAGCGCTGAAGAAAATGGCGGCCTTTGCCGGCATGCCGGGCGAAACGTTTGATAAAACGGTGGCAGACCAGCAGCTGATGCAGTTCATCCTGGCTCAGCAGACGGAAGCACAGGACAAATATCATTTTGATTCCACCCCCACCTTCCGCTTCAACAACAAAATTCAGGTTTCAAACGATATGGACTATGAAACCTTTGCCAAGAACGTGACGGACGCAAGCTGAGCATCCGCACGGCACACGTGTTCGTGCAGGCCCGTTCTTAAATGACCGTCCGTTTTGTTCGTCTGCGGATTGCCGGTTTCAAGAGCTTTGCTGATCCCATAACGGTGGAAATCCTGCCCGGTCTCACCGGTATTGTGGGGCCAAACGGCTGCGGAAAATCCAACGTTGTGGAAGCTCTACGATGGGTCATGGGGGAATCCTCCGCACGCTCCCTGCGTGGTGGAGAACTGGATGACCTGATTTTTGCTGGCACAACGGGCCGGGCTGCCCGGTCTCTGGCAGAAGTCACTGTAACGCTTGAAGGTACAAAAGGCCTTGGGCCTGCCGCTTTTACGGACCTTGATGAACTCCAAATCAGCCGCCGGGCCGAACGTGGCTCCGGCAGTGATTACCGTATCAACGGCAAACCCGTGCGTGCACGTGATGTGCAAACCCTGTTTGCCGATCTCGCCTCCGGCGCACGATCTTCCGCCATGGTCAGTCAGGGCCGTGTGGCCATGCTGGTGGGGGCCCGCCCGGAAGAGCGCCGCACCATTCTGGAAGAAGCCGCCGGAATCACCGGCCTGCATGCCCGTCGGCACGAAGCCGAACTCAAGCTGCGGGCAACTGAAAATAATCTGACGCGCGCAGAAGATCTTCGGCAGCAGCTTTCTACCCGGCTGGATGGTCTGGCCGAACAATCGAAAGAAGCAAGCCGCTACCGGGAACTTGCATCCGCCCTGCGTGAAGCGGAGACAGAATTGCTGGCCGTGCTGCACGCCCGCGCCCGTCTGGCGGTAGAACGCGCCATTGACCTGGCCGCCCGCGCCCGCACCGCGCTGACCGAGCATGAAGAAGCTGCCGAAACAGCGGTTATTGTTGAATTTGAAGCCAATCAGGCGCTTCCCGCCATTCGGGAAAAAGCCGATACGGCCCGCACGCTTCTGGAACGGTGTCGCGTCACGGCTGAAGGTATGGCGCGAGAAGAACAGCGCGCCACGGCACAGGCACAGGCTGCCACAGAACGCCTGAACCAGCACGAAGCCGATTTTGCTGCCGCGCAGACCCGTGCGGACGATGCCGCCGCCACGCTGGAACGCCTGCAAACAGAACAGGCAGAAGCACAGGCTGCCATAACCTCCCTGCCCACGCGTATGGCGGAAGCCGAGGCACAGCAGGCACAGCTCACCGCAGATCTGGCCCAGGCTGAACAGACCCTGACCCGACTGACAGAAACCCTGACCGCCGCCCGCACCCGGCGAGACCGGGCTACGGAAGAACTTGAAACAGCCAAGGCGCTACATGCCCGCACCTGCGAGGCCGTAACAGCGCTTCAGACCGAACTGGACAGCCTGCAAACCCGCATGCCGTCCGAAGAGGAACGGGCAACAGCCGCCTCCGCGCTGGAAGCCGCGACCAAGGCACAGGCGGATGCGCGGACGGCACTGGAAGAGGCTGAACGCACGCGGTCTCAGGCCAGCGTGGCGCTCTCGATCGCCCGCAATGATGCGGAAAATGCCCGGCAGACACAGGCCGAAACCAGCAAGACGCTGGACCGTGCGCGAAGCCGCCTTCAGGCATTGCGCAATGATCTGGCAAACCTTGAAAAGCGGCATGCAGATACACAGGCCGCTTTGCTGGCCGACTCCGCACTTCAGACCTTGCGCGATCAGGCAGCCCACGCCAGCCAGACCCATCAGGCTGCTGCCCGCACTCTTGAAGAAAGTGAATCGGCACGCCGCACAACCAGCGCGGCCCTGACGGACGCCAGCCGTCGCTTTCAGGCGGATGAAGCACAACGTAAAAGTGTAACGGAAGCCCGGCGCACGGCAGAAACCGCCCTGCAACGCGCCAGACAGGAAGAAGAAGCCCTCACCCGTGGCCTTGAACAGGCCATGAAGGAGGCGTTGCCGGACACAGTTTTGCTGGAAGCCCAGCAAAAACGCGGTGCGCTGGAGGAGGATCTTCAGAAAGTCGGCACGGCACTCACACAGGCCGATACGCACCTTACGGACCTGAAAGCAGCGCAGACCGAAGCCTTCCGTAACCATGATACGCTGCGCACGGAACTCACGCGGCTAAAGGCGCAGGCGGATGGTCTGGCACAGGCTCTTGGTCAGGATGAGACAACGAGTGCTGAGCCCGTCTCTGCCCAGATTGATGTGCCAGAAGGGTACGAAGCCGCTCTGGCCGCTGCGCTGGCAGAGGGACTGGATGCACCCGCCGCTGATAACCAACCACGCGGCTGGCATCTGCTGACAGGCGCGGAAGGTACCGCCCCCACACTGCCCGGCAATGCCACGCCGCTTAAAACACATATCAAGGCTCCGGCGGTGCTGGACAGGCTTCTCGGTTTTATCGGCCTGTTGCCTGATGGAATTGATGGCGCAGCGTATCAGGCTTTGCTTCTGCCCGGGCAGAGTCTTGTCTCACTCAAGGGTGATCTATGGCGGTGGGACGGGTTCTATACGCGCGCAGGCGAGCCGGATGCCGCAACGCGACGCCTCGGCCAGCGCCGTATTCTAAAAGAGACAGAGCAGCGCATCACTCTTCTGGAACAGGATGCGCCTATCGTCGAACAGGCAGCCAAAGCGGCAGTGGAAGCAGTGCAGACTGTGGAACGGCAGGTCGCAGAATACCGCACCCAGCGGGCCCGGCTGGAGCAGGCACTGCAACAGGCCCGCGCGCAGGAAGCGGATATTGAACGCCGCCATGCTGCGTCCCGTGCACGGCTGGATGGCTTGCGCCCCCAGCAGGAACGCGCGGCTGGTGCCCGCACGGATGCAGAAACCGCTCTCGCTGCCGCCCAAGCCGCAAGCGAAGCTCTGCCCTCCGCCGAATCGCTCCGCGCTGCACTGGAAGACGCACGGCAGCAGGACACCACGGCACAGAATGCCGAGCAAAAAGCCCGCTCGGCCCTCAAAGCCGCCGAACAGGCCCTGCGTACCGCCAACGATGCCCTTACCCGAGCCGAAAATCAGCAGGCGGCGGCCAATGCCCGCATGGAAACCCTGCTGCCTGAACGGGAACGTCTGCGACAGAACGTAGCGACGGAAGAAAACACACTGGCTGAACTGGAAGCCCGCGTAAGTGCGGGGGCAGCCAACAAACAGTTTGAAGACGCCCTGCGCGCAGCGCAGACCCATCAGACAGAAGCGGAAGCCGCTTTCCGTAAAGCAGAGCAGGATGCCGCCGCTGCTGAAAAAGCGGCACAGGAAGCCAGTATTGCGCACCAGCAACTGCAACAGCAAGCACTGGAACTTCGCTCCCGTCTGGAAGCGCTGACGCCGCGCCTTCAGGAACTCACAGCAGAAAAAGCTGAGCGGGAAGATCTGTTGGCCCGTGCGACCACCGCGCTGGACGAGGCCTCTGCCTCCGTGCCGGAAAATGCGGATGCCGAAGTCACCCAGCTTCAGGACCAAAAAACCACGCTGGCCACCCAGCTTGAACAGATACGCGACTTACGTGCTGAGCTGCTGGCTGAAAAAGCCACACTCGCCACCCGTCAGACCACTCTGGCCGCTGGCATTGAAGAATGGACCACCCGCGCCGCCACAGCCCGTACGGATCTGGATCACGCCCGCCTGCGCCTTGAAACAGCCCAATCAGAACACCAGACCGTTTCTGAACTGCCAGCAGAAGCCGAACGCCAGAAAAAAGAGACGTTGCGGGCGCTGACCGAAGCTGAAGAACAGTATGCCGCGGCTGATAAAGCCCGCGCGGATGCAGAAGCCGCCCTTGCCGCGGCCAACGAGCAACGCCGCAAGACCGAAGGCGAACTGACTACCGCACGCGAAAACCTCCTGAAAGCCGAGGCCAAGAGCGAACAGGCCCAAGCCATTCTGGACCAGTTGCTAACGGAAACGCCTGCCCCACCCCGCCCCCCGATGGGGGACCTGACAGAAGCCGCTGAAACCTCCCTGCGGCGCAAGATCGCCCGGCTGACTCGGGAGCGGGACGATATGGGGCCAGTCAACCTGCGCGCGGAAATTGAAGCGGAAGAAGCCTCCACCCAAGCGAATACCTTAGCTGCTGAAATTGCAGACCTTGAAGCGGCTATTGCCCGCCTGCGCGGGTCTATCGGCGCGCTCAACAAAGAAGGTAGAGAGCGGTTAATGGCCGTTTTCACACAGGTCGATCACCATTTTCAGTCGCTCTTTTCACGCATGTTTGGCGGTGGCCGTGCGCATCTGGGACTGGTTGGCAGTGATGATCCGCTTGAAGCAGGCTTGGAAATCTACGCGCAGCCCCCAGGTAAGAAGCTGGCAACACTCTCCCTGCTTTCCGGGGGTGAACAAGCTTTAACCGCTCTTTCATTGATTTTTGCCGTCTTTCGCTGTAACCCAGCCCCCGTTTGCGTCCTCGACGAAGTTGATGCACCTCTTGACGATGCCAATGTCGGGCGCTTCAGTGCTCTACTTGGTGACATGGTAACAGAAGCAGGGACTCGCTTTCTGGTTGTGACACATCATCAATTGACAATGGCCCATATGGACCATCTGTTTGGCGTGACCATGCAGGAACGTGGGGTGAGCCGCGTACTGTCTGTTGATCTTGCGCGTGCGGCGGCTATGGCTGGCCAGCAAGACAGGGAAACCACACATGTCTCATCCTGAAATGACGGTGGACGCCCCTAAACTTGAGGGGAACCCACTCAAACGATGCCTGGGCAAGGCCGCGCTGGCTATTGGCGTCTGTGCGCTGACCGGGTTCGGGTTGGCACTCCATCACTCAAAAGCCTATGGGCTGATGGCCCGTATTCATCATGGGCTTGTTATCTGCACACCGGGCACCGGGCTGAGCATGACTCCGGCCTCTACCGGGCTACTCAGCGGCGCAACCTCCCCAGCCATGATCCGCTTGGCGCTTGCCACGCAGGATGATGGCCGCGTCATTGTGGTGCCAGGCTCCAATCAGTTGAGCGATGTTCTGGCTTCTTCCCGCCGGGCACATACTCTGTTGATGCTCGATCTGAACGATACCAACCCGGTAGATGTGGCAAAGCTGGTCCGCAAAGCCAGAATGCGTGATCGCGTGGTGCTGGTGGCTCCCAATCATGACGGTATTGAAGCTGCTCTACAGGCAGATTCGGCCATGATGGTGGCTATTCCCATCAACTCCACACGGGATGCCTACGCAGCGCATAAGCTGGCTAGACACCATCCGTACGCAGCCTATCTCTCTCCCACGGCGTCACCGGGCCTCTTTACCTTGGTGCATCGTGATGCCGAAGCGATCATCACGGAAAATCCTGCCACCCCCTCTTTCTCGGCTTCTCAGTTTCTCTCGGAACGCCCAGTTGATATCGTGGTGACAAAGCAGCCAGCGCAACTCACACAAGACCTGACGCTACACAACTAACCGGCCTCTCCCCTCCCTTCGCTGTGTGCTGCATCTGTTTTGAAAGCCGACACCAGGTACCGATGGGGAAAGTTTGGAACATGAGCATGGGTATGCCGGTCTAATCCGTAGGCCACATACCCAAAAATGGCGGTCATCGAGACAAAACTCTCGCCAGAACGCACTGTCATGCTTTTCCACGCGGATTCTGACTCTAAAACAACAGTTTCAAAGGTACCCCGCTCAATCGGGTAGTCTTTTTTACCTGAGCGCTGTTGTCTTTATTGTCCTACGCTACCGTCTCAGGCAGCAAAACGCCTTTTCAGCCATAAAGCATCCTGCTGAGCCGTTACCTCCAGCTTTTCGAAGCACTCGGAACGCCCTGATCAAGGCGCGGCCTTGTACCCAACGCTGATACCTACTTTCGTGGTGAAATAACAAAAGGCCGGGCAACAGAGGTTTCCCCTCTGCGCCCGGCCTTTTTCTGTCTGCAAAAAAGCCAGATCAGGCTTTGAGCATGCTACCCGTTTCAACAAAACGCTGATGCCATGCCAGCGCTTCATCAAGCAGATGCGGCGTATGCTTACCAAACGAGTCTTTCAGCGCACGGTCCAGATAATCCTGAAGCATCGGCTTATAATCAGGATGCGCACATTTGGAGATAATCTCCTGCGCGCGCTTGACCGGAGACAGTCCACGCAGATCAGCCAGCCCCTGTTCGGTCACAAAAATCTGGGTGTCCTGCATGATATGGTCAACATGCGCGGCCATCGGCACAATGGCGGAAATCTTGCCGCCCTTGGCCGTGGACGGAGACAGGAAGATGGACAGATAGGAACTACGGGCAAAGTCGCCTGAGCCGCCGATCCCGTTCATCATCTTGGACCCCATCACGCGGGTGGAGTTCACGTTGCCGTAAATATCCGCTTCAATCATGCCGTTCATGGCAATACAGCCAAGACGACGAATCACGCCGGGGCTGTTGCTCACGTCCTGCTGGCGCAGAATGATCTTGTTGCGGAAGAAATCCATCCGGTTGTTGATTTCTTCGGCAGCATCCGGGCTCAGTGAGAAAGACGTGGCCGAGGCAATACGCATCTTGCCGGAATCCAGCATGGACAGCATGCCATCCTGAATGACCTCGCTGTACCCAACCAGATTTTCAAACGGCCCTTCGTTCAGCCCGTCCAGCACCGCGTTAGCCACGTTGCCCACACCGGACTGAAGCGGCAGCAGGGACGGTGGCAGGCGGCCCTGTTTGACTTCATGCTCAAAGAAATCAAGCAGATGCTTGGCAATAGCCTTTGCTGTATCATCCGGCGCGGCAAACGGCGCATTCCGGTCCCGATCATTGGAGCGCACAATCGCCACGATCTTGTTGGGGTCCACTTTCAGGGAGTGGCCACCAATGCGCCCATCAGCTTTGGTCAGGGGGATGATGTCACGCGGCGGAATCCCGCTGATATTGCCATCCCAGATGTCATGAATGCCTTCCAGACCCGGATGCTGCCATTCATTGACTTCGATGATGACCTTCTCGGCAATATCGAGAAATGTCTGGGAGTTACCAACAGAAGATGTTGGCACAATGCCGCCATCTTCCGTAATGGCAGTGGCTTCCACCACGGCAACATCAAACTTGCCGTAGTTGCCCTGTATGGCCCGGCCAGCAACCTGCCCCAGATGGTTATCAAAATAATCTGTCTCACCCGCGTTGATACGGTTGCGCATGCCGGCATCCGTATTGAAGGGTGAGCGGAAATAAACGCCATTCACCTTGGCCAGCGCGCCATCAAGCTGCGGGCCGGTTGAAGCGCCGGTAATCAGGCTGATACGATAATCTTCTCCCTTGCCGTGCGCTGTTTCCATCAACTGGGCCAGTGCTTCCGGCACCGCCTTGGGGTAACCAGCCCCGGTAAAACCGCTGGTACCAACCACATCGCCCGGACGAATCAGTTCTGCTGCGGCTTCTGCCGGGCGGACCTTGCTGCGCAGGGAGGCATTACGAATGCGCTCTGTCATGAGAGGCTTTCCTGTTCCTGTTCTTACTGTTCTGAAAAAAGGCCGAACGAAGAAAGGGGACACATATACTGCATGTGGGCATGCAGCTACCGCCCTCTATATCCAGCCTTTTTCCCACCGACACCGTCCCGGCGCCGGGTAATGGCGTAACCTAGGCAGAAAAACTTCTCTCTGGCGTGTCACATGCTTGTGCACAAAAAGCCGAATGCAAAAAAATATCGCCATCCCCTTCCCTGTCCAGACTAGTGAAGCCTACATGGAAGGAAGGAATGGTGGACAAACGCGGATGGACAAAGGCTTCTTCCTTGACGAAAACGTGAAAAAAGCAATGCGGAAAGGACTCCGCGTTGTAGGAGATGTGCACGGTGATCTTGACGCTTTCCGACACGCCGTCGCCACAGAACGTTTCATCATCCAGTTGGGAGATCTTGTCGATTACGGGCCAGACAGCGCAGGTGTTCTGCGACTGATGATGGAGGTCATGCAACAGAAGCGTGGCCTGTTTCTCATCGGGAATCATGACCGCAAGCTGGGGCGGGCGCTGCTGGGCCGTAAAGTGCGGCCGGACCCGCCGCTTGAGGCAACGCTCTCACAGCTTGCCCTGCCCGAAAATGCCGATATTGCCCGTGCCGCACTCTCCTGCCTGGAATCAGCCCCCGCATGGCTGGTGCTGGACCGCAAGATTTTTGTACATGGTGCCTTTGATGTCCGCATGCTTATGGAACCACCGCCACCACCGTTGGAACGGGTGACATTCCTGCTCTCACGCGCGTTGTTCGGTGAAACCACCAACCGCATGCAGAAAGATGGCTACCCCGAACGGTGCCTGAACTGGGTCAACCATATTCCCGGTGGTTACACTGTTTACTGTGGGCATGATCAACGCTCCACCAATGGGTGCCCCCTTACCATTCCCGGCCGCGCAGGGGGGCAAGCCATCTTTACAGATACCGGAGCCGGCAAAGGCGGCCATCTTGCATGGCTGGACCTGCCACCGGTTTCGATGGAAAACTGAACTGGAGCCGTATAAAAAAGCGCTGAAACCCGGCCTCTTTGACCTTCAACCAAGAGATACCATACCACCGTGACAGACCAGACTTCTCCCGCAGATGCTCTTCAGGACCTCCGCCGCAGCATTGACAATATTGACGCAGCCCTTGTTGCCATACTGGCAGAGCGTTTTCGTTGCACAAAAGCTGTTGGAGCCCTCAAGGCCCGCTATGGCATGCCGCCTGCTGACCCCGCGCGTGAAAGCCGGCAGATCGCACGGCTGCGTACCCTTGCAGAAGAAGCTCATCTGGACCCGGATTTTGCTGAAAAATTCCTGAACTTCATTATTCACGAAGTCATCCGGCATCATGAAGCGATTGCCAGACAGTCTTCAGACTCGGCAAACACATGACACGCCGCCTGCTGCTGCTAAGGCATGCGGAGGCAGCCCCGCCCCCTGCAGGTGACTTCAGTGAAACGGCTGATCTCGCCCGCCCCCTGACGGCAGCAGGCCGCGCCGCCGCCCAAAGATGCGGTGCCTGGCTGCGGCAGCATACGCTCTCGCCAGACCTTGTACTGTGCAGCCCCTCCGTTCGCACCCGGCAGACTCTGGAAGGGCTACTTCCCTTTCAGCAGCCTCCTGCTTTCCCTACCCGCTTCTGCCCCGAAATTTATGAAGCGCCACCAGAAGCACTGCTTGCCCAGATTCGTACCGCACCAGTTCAGGCACGCACCGTTCTTCTGATCGGCCATAATCCGGGCATCTCCGCATTGGCCCGCCTGCTGGATCAACAGGCCATTGCACTTGATCAGGGATTCGCAACTGCGTCTCTCGCAGTCTTCAGTATGTGGGGGTCAGACACAGGAACCGACACACCAAACTGGGCGCAATGTGACGGACAAAGCCTGACTTTGGACACATTCGCGCGACCCTAGCGCGGAAAAACAGCGGTTTTCCGGCGGAGAGCTCCCAAGATAACGCGCGGTTTATCGGCACACTTCTTCCTGTTTCTCACGGGATCGGAGACAACACTCAAACAGCAGGCCGCAACAGGGCTGCGGTCCCTAAATGCAGAAGGAAACATCATGAGCGCGTCGCAGAACGAAGGTAAGCAGAACACCGCCAGCCTTTCGCTGGGTGGAAAAACTGCCGAATTCCCTGTTCTTTCCGGCACCCTGGGGCCGGATGTTGTCGATATTCGCAAGCTTCCGGCTCAGCTGGGCGTTTTCACCTTTGATCCCGGATACGGTGAAACAGCATCCTGCAACAGCAAGATCACCTTTATTGATGGGGATAATGGTGTCCTTCTGCATCGGGGTTATCCGATCGCCCAACTGGCAGAACAGGCATCTTACGAAGAAGTCATTTACCTTCTGCTGAATGGCGAACTGCCGAGTGATGCTGAATACAAGAAATTCACGCACACCCTGACAAACCATACGCTGCTCCATGAGCAGATCCGCAATTTCTTCAATGGTTTCCGGCGTGATGCTCACCCCATGGCCATTCTGTGCGGCACCGTTGGGGCGCTGTCTGCATTCTACCCGGACGCCAATGACATCGCGGTTCAGGCCAACCGCGATCTGGCCGCCATGCGGTTGATTGCCAAGATCCCGACCATTGCCGCATGGGCTTACAAATATACGCAGGGTGAAGCCTTCATCTACCCGCGGAATGACCTGAACTACGCCGAAAACTTCCTCTCCATGATGTTCGCGCGCGTTTCAGAGCCATACAAGATCAACCCTGTTCTGGCTCGCGCCATGAACCGTATCCTGATCCTGCATGCGGATCATGAGCAGAACGCCTCGACCTCTACCGTTCGTCTGGCAGGGTCCACGGGCGCCAATCCGTTCGCATGTATTGCCGCTGGCATTGCCGCCCTTTGGGGACCTGCTCATGGTGGCGCGAACGAAGCCGTTCTGAAAATGCTGGCTGCCATTGGCAAGAAGGAAAATATTCCTGATTTCATTGCCAAAGTGAAAGACAAATCCAGCGGCGTAAAGCTGATGGGCTTTGGCCACCGCGTGTACAAGAACTTTGATCCGCGCGCCAAGATTATGCAGCAGACATGCCATGAAGTGCTGACCGAACTGGGCATCAAGGATGATCCGCTGCTGGATCTGGCGATCGAGCTTGAAAAAATCGCCATCAATGATGAGTACTTCGTGCAGCGGAAGCTGTATCCGAATGTGGATTTCTATTCAGGCATCATTCTGAAAGCCATGGGCATTCCCACCAGCATGTTTACCGTGCTGTTCGCTGTGGCCCGCACCACCGGCTGGGTCAGCCAGTGGAAAGAAATGATCGAAGAACCTGGCCAGCGCATCAGCCGCCCCCGCCAGCTTTACACTGGTTCCGCAAAGCGGGATTTTGTTCCGTTCGACAAGCGGTAATCACCAGCTTCGGGGAAGGTTTTTCTGCCTTCCCCGGCTTTCCTCTCCAGACGTTCTCAAAACGAGTCAGCCAGCGTTTCTAGCGCGCCCTCTCGTTTCTAATGCGCCATCTGGAAGCAATTGTTTCTTCTTAAGCGAACAGACTTTCCTCAGCATTTCTGTCTGATGAACAGACGCAGCTTTCAGATTTCGGCTTCCACCAGAAGCGCCTCGTCCTGCGTGGCCTGTCCTTCCCGAATCATCAGAAACTGGCCAGACCAGTTACCCGATATGGACCATGTTCCACTGATTTCCGTCGCATCGTCATTGACCGTGCCGCTGTAATGCACGTCATGCGCGCGGACTGTGCCTTCATAAGTCTTCACAAACACAACCTGCCGCCCTGTATGATGACCGCTCAGCACAGCATAAAGAATGGAATGGTCAGGCGTTGTTTCAGTCGCCTTTTCCGTAATGGCACCAGACAGCATGCCTGCTTGATCGAGTAGAGAAGCCGTGAAAAATTCTGCTGCATACCCGCGCGGATACGTGAACTGCCCCTGCCATAATCCTGTCAGGGAGGATGTATCATGCTGTGTCATGATGCCTCTAAACAAACAAAAAGCCAGACCGGAATACCCGATCTGGCTCACACTCTTCCACAGAAGAATTTGAAACCTCGATAGACCTCAGCCGTTAGCAGTCGCAGCCTTTGGTCGGTCCTTCAGATTTACGCACAACGTGATGATCAATCCATTCAGAGACCAAGCGACGTGCTTCGTTCAGAGACGCTTCAGGATGATGAATGCGATAAAGCGTGGTGCAAGCATGAAACGCGGTTACGTCTTCAGTGCCCACCTCACGCAGCTCCTGATACGCCGTGATAACAGCACGCTCACATTTACGTGCGATCCGACTTAGTTCAACAGCCACAGCACCATCCTTAAGTTAATAATCAATCTCAACAAGTTCAGATTAAACGCCTCTTCCCTCCCCTACGCAAGCAGGAATGTCTTTTCTCCTGATCACAAGTTTTTTCAGTGACATTTTTACAAGGCCCAACGCGCCTTCATAATGTCCGCCACACGGCCTGCTTCATCAAGCACAGAGCGGGGCCAGGGCACAAAATCATCTTTCAGAATCCGCAGATGCCTGTCTTCAATCAGCCTCAGAGCAATCCTGCCACGGGCTCCACGCAGGTCCTGCTCCCGCTCCATCAAAAAAACCGGCACATCCACAACACAGGCTTCCACCAACATCGGGCTCTCGCCTCCGGCCACCACAACGCAGTCAGAGCAAGCCATAAACCCCAAGGTAGGGTCCTCATCCGGCTCGCCCTTGCACCAGACGAGCATGAATGCGGACGAAAGCCCGGTAATAAAGGCATCCGTCAGGCTCCTGCGGTTTTCCCCCCGCACACTCAGCAGAACGGAACCCCCGTAGCGGTTCACCATCATGGCCAGTTTCTTGCCACTCAGCAGGGCTTCTTCCTCGGTGCGGAACGCGCCTTCACCCACGGCAACGGCAACCCGCGGATGAGGCAGATGCTCCAGCCGCTCCTGCCACGCTTTACCAGCACGCGCCACAAGATGAGGCGACACAATACTCAGCGGTCCCAATGTCGGGCAGAATCGGGGGGCAACCGCTGCGGCGGAAGACGCCACCACCAGATCGAACGGCAGAGAACGGAGCATGGGGGCTGTACGGGCCTCTCCCCTTACACACCAGACCACCGGGCATTCTGCTTTTCGGGCCGCACGCAGGGCCGCGTAGCCGCTCCGCACGCCCGATGTCAGAATAAGCCCCGGTGCGCGCCGTCCCTTAAGGTCCGAATCGAGCGCCAGATCATCCACACTGATGCGCCTGAACAAACACCCAAGCCGGGACGCCAGAATATAGGCGGGCCCAGCTTCTCCTGCTGCGGCCTTCTCCACCACCCATACCGGGGCCAACTGCGTCACAGACAACATCATTTTTTCATTCCGCCGCCGAAGACTGAGATGAAGCATAGATTTTCAGGCTGCCTGAGGCTATTGCAAAGCAAATTCCAACCGCCAATTCAAGGAAACGCTTCATGACGTCACCCGCAAACCTGGCCGCCCCCCATTCTGGCGAGACCAGCGATTGGGACCGCGATGCGGCTCTGAGCACGGCACGTCTGTTGCTGGAAATCAAAGCTGTCAATTTCCGCCCGGAAGAACCCTATACCCTGACCTCCGGCTGGAAATCCCCGGTCTATATTGATTGCCGCCGGATTATTTTCTTCCCCCGCGCCCGCCAGAAAATTGTGGAACTGGGTGTGGAAAAAATCGGCCGGCACGTTGGGTATGAAAGCCTGGATGCCGTGGTTGGCGGGGAAACAGCCGGTATTCCCTTTGCAGCGTGGATGGCGGATCGCATGCTGCTGCCCATGGCTTATGTGCGCAAGAAGCCCAAAGGCTTTGGCCGTAATGCCCAGATTGAAGGCGATGTGCCCGAAGGCATGCGCACCCTGCTGGTGGAAGACCTCACCACGGATGGCGCATCCAAAGTACGCTTCGCCAACGCCCTGCGGGATGCTGGTGCGCTTGTGAACCACGCATTCGTGGTCTTTTACTACGGTGTGTTCCCCGGTGCGCAGCGCACGTTGTCTGAAATGAATGTTGCCCTGCATTCCCTCTGCACCTGGTGGGATGTTCTGGAAGCCTGCTCAACCCGTCCTTATTTCTCGGAGTCTGCTGCGGCAGAAGTCAGGCGCTTCCTTGAAGACCCGTGCGCATGGTCTGCCCGCCACGGCGGTGTTGGCAGCCTGGAAGAAGCCGCAGAATACAAAGCTAAACAAGGCTGATCTTCGCAGAAAAATGACTGGTCCCGCACATTCAGGCACACACCATCTTCTGGCGTTTGATTCCGGAATAGGTGGGCTTGGCATTGTGCGGGCCTTACGCACGCTTAATCCTGCACTGGCCATAGAGTATCTGGCTGATACAGCCGTCTTTCCTTATGGTGAGCAGGATGACGCGTTTCTGGTTGAGCGTATTCTCACCCTCATTTCCGAGGCCATCAGCAGGCTACGCCCACAGGCTGTTGTCATTGCCTGTAATACGGCCAGCACCCTCGCGCTGGATGCCCTGCGTGCCGCATGGCCGGATATGCCGTTTATCGGGTGCGTTCCCCCCATCCGCTGGGCCGCCCGAATCACTCGCTCCCACGTCATCGGTCTTCTGGCCACCCGCGCCACTATTCGGCGGCCTTACCTGACACATTTGCACGGTTTGTATGCGCCGGAGTGCAAACTCCTTGCCCATGCCGCCCCCGGCCTAGCCGCATGCGCAGAACATCTGTTCCGGGGAGAAGACGTACCTGCCCGCACCATTCAGCAGGAAATTGCTGGGTTGTTTGAGCGCGACACCAAAGGAGAACTGGATGTAGTGGGGCTAGGATGCACCCATTATACCTTTGTACTAGACCAACTCCGGGCGCTCTCTCCTGCCCGCGTTACGTGGCTAGACCCGGCAAACGCCGTAGCGCGCCACGCTCTCAGCCTCCTTCAAAACCACCCTGAGCACACGCCCCCCACCTTCCAGCCACACGCATGGTTCACCTCCATGCCGCCAGACGCTGAGGCGCTACGCCGGAAACTGCCTGATTTCGGCTTTGAAGACATCGCCCTGTGGGAGAACCTCCCCACATCAGAAAAGATGACGGCTTAACAATAGCTGGGCTTCACATAAGCGCCACTAATGACCGCGTTCTGGATGAAGGGCATCTCATACATACCTCCCGTAACCGCTCATTCGGCCCCAGTTTCTTGTCAAAATGCCAGGCAAGAAACGAAGCAATCGGAACAGTTCCCTTGCTTTGGATTCTGCGAACAGACAGTCCATAGCGTAATCTACCTACTATATTTGGTAATTAGATCATGGTCTTCCGTCGCTTCAATGATTGGGATAACAGCAATATATTTAGGCAGGTTTTCGTTTCCATCTCGAACGGTTCAGACATGGAAGTTAATCGTCACTGTCAAAGAGTAGTAAGAGAGAAACGTCACCAGAGCATAGGGTTGTTCAAAAAGCAGCATGGCAACAAAATTCTGGCACTTACAGTTGAGCGGAGCAATCTCTCGCGTTTATGCCGAATGCATTGACATCACTTCGATCGCATAGAAGTGCTAGCGTTTATTGATAACCTCGCATTCGATGCCTTTATCGTCGGCAATCCATTCTATAGCGCTGCTATCGTCGTCATTTCCCAGAATCCAAGACACACCTTCTGGATAAAGAAATGTGTGAATCGCAGCGTTTTTATCTGATCGAAAACTTTTCCCGCAAGTTCAAGAAATCCAAATACATTGCAAGACAGATCGACAAAACAGACAAAAACTTTAACCCGCGGAGCTATGGCATGGTAGCCTCTATTCAATCGCGATAAATTCCCGCAGACCTTAGTTTGGCTCTGGTACTTCTACAATAAGGGTGTAGAGACTGACTATCAAGTTTTGTCCTGACGGCCTATCTTCACTGATATTTGCAGAAAGTTGTAAAAAATCACTTCTATCACCTTTCTGCATCAGAATTTGAAGCGTAAAGTCTCAGGATTGTTGAAATATTTTGGGACAACTATCACTGATCTTTTTGGGTTATTGAACGCGAGCTGTAATGACAGATGAGTTTTAGTGCGTATAAAAAACAATTTTGGGGAGGAAAAATTGAGTTTTTGTGTTGTAGCGTGTGCCAGGAATGAAAATTTATATATAAACGAATGGATTATATATCATCTTCATATAGGATACGATCATATATTCTTATACTGCAACGACGATGATCCTGCATTACTGTTTTCTGCCGTTCTACCTTTTATCCAAAGTGGAAAACTTACCTTTCACCACCATCCCACTAAAGGTGATCAGTGGGGAATGTACAACCACTTCAATCACGTTTATAGGAATGATTACAAATGGGTTACTTATTTAGATGTAGATGAATTCATAACCATAAAAGACAATAAAAATATAAAACAGTTTATGGCTGAATACGACAGGTATGATTGCTTATATTTAAATTGGGTCTTGTTTGGCACCAATAATCATGAAACCAATCCCGAAGGACTTGTCCTTCAGAATTATACTAAAAGAGATCAGAAACCAAATACAACTTTTAAAATAATTTTGAAAACTTCTTCTATAGACGTACCTTTTATGGATCAGCATAGGTGCCCATTCTGGCACGGAGTCGGCTATGGGGATTGGGCATACAATCCGTTTAACCATAATGAGCTAAATAGTGTAAATGTTAATCACATTAAGATAAAAGATGTCTTGCAAGAAAACGATAAATACACAGATGAAAATTCAGAAACCATAATGAAACGTGGTTATGTTTCTCATTTTTATTTAAAATCTTCTCAAGCTTATCATGAACGAATTCGTAGAGGAAAAGAATTGGGTCCCGGCTGGTCTTTAGACTGGGAAGAAAAGCTAATTAAAAATGAACATCTTATTGAAATTGATCGCACCAACTCAACAGAAGATAATTATTTAAAGAACATCTCTTCCAACCTTTTTTGGTTTTGCTTTTGATATGCTGTTCATGAAAATGGATGCGAAACCATTGTCTGAAGCACGCTCTGTCTATCTGATTGTCGGCCCAACCTATGTCGATACATGGCTCTATCCTTTCTTTCGTGCTCTGCATTTAGATTAGAGTTAGTGTTCTCCACTTAGAATCACCCTGCTGCTAGGCTAGCTCTCTTGAGAAATCAGCCTAGCAGCAGAGTTGAAGACGGTATCGGACAGTCAGCCTGCCGCGCAATGTTCTATTGGGTTCTCAATAACGCGGATGAAATAGCGCCATCTACGCTTTCTGCTCAGAAAAAATATTCGGCCCACTCCAATCCTCAGAATGGCGATGTCCAGCTTTTCAAACACTCTCACTCCATGTAATTTTAAACGCCCGCCAAAGATTGGAATAAATATGACTGATACTATAACGGAATTTGAAAATTCAGGTTATATTGTAAGAAGCTTCATCCCTGATGAAGTTGCGGATATTGTCATTGTTAGTTTTACAGGTGTTGGGGCACCTGAGCGGCAAAACGGGTCTTTTTTTGGAGAGCCTTTAGCAAAAGCTCTCAATATGCCTTTTATTGGTCTAATTGCGAAATCAGACAGCTGGTATTTAGAAGACGGGATTGATGATGCCATAGGCGCGATTAAAGTCATTCTGGATAGAATTCGCCGGAATGCAGCCTCTTTTATTCAAGTGATCGGCTACGGGATCTCGATGGGAGGATTTGGGGTTATAAAACATTCTAAGGCGCTTGGTTTGGACGCACTGCTCTCCCTCGCGCCTCAGTGGAGTATCGATTCTTCGGAGACAGGAAGAAAAAGTAGTTTTTCAGGATATTATCAACATTATATGCAACATATGGGGCCACGAGCCAGCGATGTAGCCATCCCATCCTATATATTTTATGATCCTAGGCTAGATGAAGAACGAGCAGAAGCTGAGTCCTTCAGTCAAATTCCGACAGTAGTTTTAGTACCTGTCGCACATGCTGGGCATATGGTCACAAATTCCCTTAAAGGATCGAAAAACTTTCAAGAATTGTTAAATGCTGTTTTACGTGGCGAAGATATTCTTTCCACCACCAAGATAATTCGCAACAAAAGCAAAGAAAATGTTTATAATATAATACTGAAGTGTTTGGAGAAAAAAATAGATTTTTTCCCTCTAGCTTTATCAAGTAAACGCTCTGAATCCACTGGGGCAAAAGAATTTATTGTTGCGAACCATAAAGAAGCTTGGCGTGCCATCGCAACTTTATTCGAACGTGGTCAAAAAAGCTCTGCTTTTAAATTGGCCCACATTTTAGCCCCAAGGGATTTATTATTTCCCTCTTTCACCAAAATTCTCGCTTGGACCGGTGAGTTTATTGTCTACAATCCACTTGAAAAAACTTTTAGTCAAACAGAACATCATCACATTACGCAAGGTGAACTTGTCGTTGTCATTAATGGTTCCATTTATTCGCTCTCCGCTACCGGATTAATGAAATTGCCATATTCTACCGAATTTAGCGAAGACAGCTTTGTCATCCGCGCCGCTGATGGAAAGGCTCTCTCTGCGCGGGAGAACGGAAAAATAGGATTTACAGAATGGGTTGCTCGGTGGGAGAAATTTACCACTTTCGACTAGGTCTTAGGTCTAATCAACATTCAAGTGGTCCAGATCATGGTTGCTGCGAAATGGGTGGTTCTGCGATCGTAGCGCTTTGCGAAACAACGACAATGTTTCAGGCGATTGAAGCATCGCTCAATACGGTTTCGGTCTTTGTAAAGATCTTGGTCGTGCGGGATGGACACCTTCCGGTTCCGTTTTGACGGAATGACAGCCTCTGCGTTCATGACAGCAATCTTTTCACGGAGCCCATTGCTGTCATAAGCCTTATGGGCGATGACCGCGTCCACAGTCAGGCCTTCGAGCAATGCAGATGCCTGGGTGGCGTCATGAACCTGACCGCCGGTGATAATGAACCGTAACGTGTCACCCCAGAGCATCGGCCCGCATGTGTATCTTGGTGGTTAATCCGTCTTGGGAACAGCCTGATTTTGCGCCTCCCTTTTCAGGTTGTCGCGTACTGGTGGGCGCGGACAATGGTGCTATCGATCATCAGACACGCATTGTCGCGATCGGCGGTCAACGCGGTGAATACCCGCTCCCACACACCCGCATGGCAGCAGCGGCTGAAGCGCCGGTGGACTGTCTTCCAGTTACCATAGTGTTCCGGCAGGTCGCACCAGTAGGTGCCGGATCGCAATACCCATAAACATCCGTTTACGAACACACGGTTATCCGATCCAGTCCACCAAGGATCACTCGCTTTCCCAGGCAACAGAACCCTGATCTGTTCCCACTGCGCTGTGCTCAATTCGTATCGCTTAGTGTCCATCGTCCGCTCCGCCCATCAATACGAAGACCGATGAAGCAGCAATGAACCTATTTGGGAATCCTGAGTGTCGATTGGCCCTAGATCAAGACATCAGGCTTATCGTCGTCCCTAAGTATGCTCAGGTAATTTTTCATTCGTAATGACCGATCTTCACGATAGATGCACGGCCAGAAATGGGCAAAACCCAAAGCATCATTTTTTGAAAAGTCTATCTTTTCAGCCGCAGGCACTGAAGTTCTTGGCGTAATTAAATCACCACTGAAAATGTCAAACTTCCGAAAGATAAAATTGAGTATGCTTTGATCATCATAAGGAATCGATTTCCTTCCATGTATATGCATATATTTGCGCATCATGACATCCGCCGCTCTGAGATAGCGCCCGAATTTTTGGAAACTCGGTATGCCGATCACTCCTCCATTAAAGCCCGCGTCATCCTCGATAGGAAATGAATCATCAGCATAAAGTGTAGCCCCACAACTCTGTGTCTGAGTTACCCAACGCTCTTCTTCTACTTGAGCACTACACTTATCAGATATCACAAGTTTTGTTAGGAAATTTTTGATTGGCAAATCAATTACTACGTCTAGGTCTATATATAGGAATGGCTGATATTCATAAATGAATTTTTTATTGAAAATTGATATTCTACAATCAACATAATCTTGTTGATCAATTGCATTCATATAAAATATTTTTATATCTTTACGATATTTTTTATTTATTATTCCATAAACATATTCCTCAGAATTATTTGTTACTATTAGAACTGTTCCCTGAAATTTCCCGATTTCAAATAGACTCTCAACTGATACACGGAACTGATCAGAAATCATTCCTTTCCCAAAAAAAGCATACATTACAACGGGATTGTAAAGAAGAAATTCTTCAGGCTTCCACTCATCAAGATGCATAATTATAGAATTTGGAGCAGATCCCTTTTCTTTTAAAAGATCCTTTTCATAGTTTATAAATGGAAAATTCTCATGAATGTCGACCCGACATCCATCAACCATAAGGAACTCATTCTCAAAGCCTGAAAAATCTATATCTGCAATCTTACCTGTTGATTTCCTCACCCACTGGTTTCGCATGAGTTGCATGACGTCCCGGACAAGATCGACTTCGAAAAAACGAAAAGTTTCCCACAGACCGTGAGTAACAGCGAGCATATCTATTTGATCGTTGTTATTCGCTCGCAAATATCGATCATCTCTACGAATCGTTACGATTCCGCCATTATGATGACGATCAACAATCAGGCTATCGGTGATTACGGCCCTGGTAAATGACATACTTTCAAGGTCAAGTGTGTTTTCATACTGATCTTGCAACACCCAATGTCCATGGGCCTGAACAGCCACAACGAGCTCTTCTATTGTGGAGATATCCGAGATTGGCTTTCGTATGACAGATGTCCCGTCCACACATAAAATTTTTCCATCATAACAAGCAATTGCGAACATTCAGTCTGTCTCACCTTACAAATATGTTATCAGTATCCACTTTAGATCAAGACATCTTACAATATGTTTGTCTTAAATTTCTATAGCTCTTCAGCTCCAGAGTAACAGCAATATATTGTTCTACGGTATGTTGTGGGTTAGGAATAACTTATGTAAAGGCTGTACTGTTTTGACGGAAGTGCAGGGTGTTTTCCTAGTTTTAGGAAAACCAACAGAGCCGATGTTTATGCTTTACGGGATGGTAGTCTATTTATGGAGGCTGCGCTGCACCGTTACCGCGCCGGTATCCTATGGTAACGAGGCCTTGCTGTCCATTTGAGAGACTGAAGAAACATACTTCGACGTCTGAGCCGCAAATGTGAACGTGGTGTGATTGATCGGATCTTTCGTTATTTAGTCGCTGATAACCGTAATAAATACCTGATGATCGACAGCATGATTGTTCCGATAAATTAAATACAAAATGCAGGTGCCCAGCAAAAGGGGACACGAAACCAGGGCATTGGACGATCACAAGGCAGGCTAACTACGAAAACCCACGCAAACTGGATGCCCTCGGCAAACATGTGGCATTCGATATCATATAAGGAGAGGATGCCAACATCACCCAAGCACATATTTCTGGATACGATCAACCAGAATGCTTTCTTCGCCAACCGGGTCTACGATATAAACAGACTGATCGACAGCCTGACATAGCTAAGGATACACCATTTATTCCCCTCAAAAATAAAAGAGGGTCACAAAGGGAAACATACTTCGCGCTCTATAAGGAATCTTATCGGAGGCTTTTTCAACAAAATCAAACTCTCCTGCGCCATCTTGACGCGCTACAATAAACTCACACCCTCTTTTCTGCAGCCGTTTGGTTTTCTTGGATCGTCATTCTGTTTACTGATGACACACCGTATGCTTCCAAGAAGTAGACCATACCCCCCCCGAAGACGCAAAGAGGCTGTGTGAACTCTCCGTATGCAGGCACCTCACACAGTATCAAAAAAATAATAAGGATCGTCTCGTGAGCCAGTCTCTTGCCGAACGCCCCACCCGCACCAGGTCCACCGTATTTCCAGTGCTAGGGGCCATCAGCTTCTGTCACTTCCTGAACGACACCATGCAGTCGCTTCTGCCAGCGCTTTACCCTATCCTGAAAGGGAGTTTTGCGCTGGATTTCGGGCAGATCGGCTTTTTAACCCTTGTCTACCAGATCACGGCCTCCCTGCTTCAGCCACTAGTTGGATTGGTCAGTGATCGCAAACCCCGCCCCTATTCCTTGCCGGTAGGCATGGGCTTCACGTTAATGGGGTTGGTCACATTGGCCTTCGCACCGTCCTATTTGCTTCTGGTGTGTGGAGCTGCCCTTCTTGGCATTGGCTCATCCGTTTTTCATCCCGAATCGTCACGCATTGCCCGGTTGGCGTCTGGTGGGGCGCATGGGCTGGCTCAATCCGTGTTTCAGGTCGGTGGCAACTTTGGCACCGCCATGGGCCCACTTCTTGCTGCCTATTTTGTGCTCCCGCGTGGGCGCGAAAGTCTGGCATGGTTTGCTCTGGCTGCGTTAGGAGGCATGGCGCTGCTGGGTATTCTGGGCCGCTGGTATGAGCAAACCAGCCGAACCCAGGCAGGTAAACCATCCCTTACGGTCCTTCATGCCCATCTCAGCAGGGTACAGGTGGGCAAAGCACTTCTCATCCTGATTGCGCTGGTCTTTTCCAAATATTTTTATCTGGCAAGTATCACCAGCTATTACACCTTCTACCTCATGCACCATTTCGGTTTGCCTGTGCGCACAGCCCAGACCTATCTGTTCGTCTTTCTGGCCGCCACCGCTGCAGGCACCATTATTGGTGGCCCTGTTGGGGATCGGATTGGCCGCAAACTGGTTATCTGGGTCTCCATTCTGGGGTGCTGCCCTTCACTCTCATGCTGCCCTATGCGGGGCTGAACGCCACCATCGCCCTGAGCATTCTCATTGGGCTGATTCTTTCCTCGGCATTCTCAGCCATCGTAGTGTATGCGCAGGAACTCATGCCGGGACGAGTTGGTACCGTAGCGGGACTTTTTTTCGGTTTTTCCTTCGGCATGGGCGGCTTGGGTGCTGCTGTTCTGGGTGAACTGGCTGACCACACAAGCATTGAATTTGTTTATCATGTTTGTGCCTATCTGCCCGCCATCGGACTGCTAACAGCCTTTCTGCCCAATCTGCGCGACATCAAAACCGCAGACACTGCCCCGTCCCCCAAAACCTAATGGCTTTGAAAAAA
Organism: Acetobacter tropicalis; assembly: GCF_030644465.1. Classification (NCBI taxonomy): domain Bacteria; kingdom Pseudomonadati; phylum Pseudomonadota; class Alphaproteobacteria; order Acetobacterales; family Acetobacteraceae; genus Acetobacter; species Acetobacter tropicalis. Next base: position 190,311 of record NZ_JAUYUW010000001.1, read on the forward strand.
GCCACCGTTTAGGACGGGAGAGGGATTTTGAGCCCCAAAGAGGCAACCGTGAAGGCACCATGCAGGGAGATCAGGACAAAAACCTGACGCCCCCATCAAAAAAAAACCGTCCGAGCTTCCCGACGGATTTTTCAGATACGTTTTCCAAACAAAAAGAGACCGGATACGCGCAGTATCCGGCCTCACCTGCTCACTCCACACCATTCCGTGAGTTAGCTGGCGCGACTTGCAGAATAACTGGCAGTTTCAATCAGAAGGGACTTGATCTCACCATCCCCAAAAATTGCCAGCGCTTCCCGCGCCTTGGCTGCGTAATCCTCCGCCTTCGCCAAAGTGGTCGCAATGGCATCTGTTGCCGCAATCCGGGCCAGCGCCGCATCCAGATCCTCTGGGGTCTGTTCGCAGTCTTCAATGACGCGCCGCCAGAAAACACGGTCTTCCTCACTCCCGGCTTCATACGCCGCCAGCACCGGAAGCGTGACTTTCCCTTCACGGAAATCATCACCCACTTCCTTGCCCAGCACGGCCTGATCCGCTGCGTAATCCAGCGCATCATCCACAAGCTGGAAGGCCATGCCCAGATTGGCACCATATACCCGCAGCGCTTCACGCTTTTCAGGTGTTGCCTCTCCAATCACGGCACCAGATTCGCAGGCAGCAGCAAACAGAGCCGCCGTCTTGCCATAGATAACCTGCAAATACTGATCGACCGATGTGGAAAGATCATTCTGCGTGGTCATCTGCATCACTTCGCCTTCCGCCAAGGTGGCAGATGCAGCGGAGAGAATGGCCATCACATCCAACGATGCATCAGCCGTGAGAATCTGGAAGGCGCGGGCAAACAGGAAGTCCCCCACCAGCACGGAGGCCTTGTTGCCAAAAATGGCGTTGGCGCTGGCAAGCCCTCGCCGAAGCTGGCTTTCATCCACCACATCATCATGCAGCAATGTGGCTGTATGAATAAATTCTACACACGCGGCAATTTCAACATGCCGCAACTTGCCGTCCTGATTATCGTAACCGCACATCCGGGCCGAAGCCAGTGTGAGCAAAGGACGCAGGCGTTTTCCGCCAGCAGCCACCAGATGGGCCGCCAACTGCGGAATCAACGCAACCGGACTTTGCATACGGTCAATAATAACCTGGTTACACGCGCGCATATCCTGCGCGAGGTAATCGGCCAAGGCTCTTAAGCCCGCTTCTCCTGGCTTACTCACAGAAACACTAGATCCATCCTGGCTTGTGGCCGTGCCAGATTCTGGCAGACTAACTGCAACACCCAAACGCTATTCCCCCAGCCATGGGATGAGTTGACGTCCAACCATATGCGGGGCACCAGAAAAACGGTCAAGGTTCAACCACTTCAAGACAGCCAGACACTTTCTGGCAAGGCTGGTCATGCCCGATCTTTCCGCGCTTTCTTCCGGCACCCTTATGGCCGGAAAAATTCTTTACTCCCAATTCCTCAAAGGGAACAGAACCGGCCTTGAACCTGTGCTTATGGCGGCCGCCGTTCCCGCCCGCCCCGGCCAGCGCGTGGCAGAAATCGGCTGTGGCGCAGGCGCGGGGCTGTTGTGCCTGACTCATCGCATACCAGAACTGAGCGTATGGGGCATCGAACTGGATTCCGCCACTCTTGCGCTGGCGGAGCATAATCTCAAGGCCAATGGACGCACCGGAGTCACGCTTCTGAACGCCCGTTTCCCTGACGCCCTGCCTCCCGACTTCTCCTTCGGCCAATTTGACCATTGCTTTGCGAATCCGCCGTGGCATGACACGGACAGCAGCGCCTCCCCCATGGAGCAACGAGACCTTGCCCGCCGCGCCATGCCTGACACGCTGGAAAGCTGGATCAAAGGAGCCACACGACTACTCCGTTATAAGGGCAGTCTGACGCTGGCCCTGCCCGCCACTCAGATGGCTGCGGCGTGCACCTTCCTGACCCGCGCCCGGTTTGGAGATGTAACGCTGTGCCCCCTGTGGCCCAAAATCGGCCGACAAGCGCGCCTTATGCTTATCCAGGCGCGCTATGGCGTAAAAAGCCCCTCGCGCATCCTGCCTGGCCTTGTCCTGCACCAGCAGGAAGGCGGGTTTACTCCAGAAAGCCGCACCATTCTGAAAGAAGGCAGCCCACTCATCCTGCACCGGCAACAGACGTCCAGAATTTAAACTTGAAGAACAAGTTGTTACCGAAATTTTCGCACGAAAAATCTGCACCACATACCCTGCCTCCATAAAAAAAGGCCACCGCAAGGATGGCCTTTCTTACAAACGTTTCCTTTAGGGAAAATCTTTAATCCTTATTCAAAAACGGACGCCTCAAAGGCTTCTTCCCACGTACCAGTGGTGGACGCACGGCTATATTCGGTTGCACGGTTTTCAAAGAAGTTCGTGTGTTCAACCGCGTTCAGCATGTCATCCAGCCACGGCAGCGGATTAGCTGTGGTGTTGTAAAGAGGCTCAAGCCCAAGCTGAATCAAACGACGATCTGCAATGAAGTGGATGTAGGTTTTCACCTGTGCGGCATCCAACCCTTCAACCGGGCCCATTTCAAACGCCAGATCAATGAACGCTTCTTCGTGCTCAACAATGGTAGCGCAGATATCGCGCAGTTCCTGCTGAAGCTCATCCGTCCAGATTTCCGGGTTTTCATGCACAAATACGCGGAACAGGCGAATGATGGACAGACAGTGCAGCGTTTCATCCCGCACGGACCAGGACACAATCTGCCCCATGCCCTTCAACTTGTTGAAGCGCGGGAAGTTCAGCAGAATGGCGAAGGACGCAAAAAGCTGAAGGCCTTCTGTAAAGGCACCGAACGCTGCCAGCGTCTTGGCGATCTCATGCTTGCTGTCCACGGAGAACGCCTGCATGTAATCGTATTTATCCTTCATTTCCTTATACTTAAGGAATGCAGAATATTCCGCTTCGGGCATGCCCAGCGTGTCCAGCAGATAGCTGTATGCCGCAATATGAATGGTCTCGATGTTTGAGAACGCCGAGAGCATCATCAGCACTTCAGTGGGTTTGAAGACCCGGCTGTAGTGCTTCATGTAGCAATTGTTCACTTCCACATCGGACTGTGTGAAGAAGCGGAAAATCTGGGTCACCAGATGCCGCTCGCTTTCATTCAGCACACGGTGCCAGTCTTTCACATCGTCTGCCAGCGGCACTTCTTCCGGTAGCCAGTGCAGACGCTGCTGCGTCAGCCATGCATCATAGGCCCACGGGTAACGAAACGGCTTGTAAACAGGATTGGAAGTCAGCAGATCGAAATGCTGTTCCTGTTCGCCGCCCCCCGCTTGTGTTTCGCTCATGATGCTGTCCTCATACCTGAAGCATTTTCTTTAAAAACAAGACGCTGAATGACTTCCCTGCCTTATTACTGGCAGGCAAGACATTCATCATAGTTGTTGTTATTGCCCGATGCCGAAGCGGCTTCTGCTCTCTGTGCATCTTCCGCCGCCAGCACATCGGCCTTGGTCAACACGTTACTAACCGTATCTGCCCGCTGGATGGAAAGGGACCGGCAATAATACAGGGATTTCAGGCCCTTCTTCCATGCCATATGGTGAATCTGATGCAGGTCCCGCTTGTGCACATTGGCAGGCAGGAACAGATTGACCGACTGCGCCTGACACACATAAGGCTGCCGGTCTGCCGCGTGCTCCACAATCCAGCGCTGATCAAGTTCAAAGGCGGTCTTGAAAACGGCCTTTTCATCATCACTCAGGAAGTCCAGTCCCTGCACGCTGCCCTTGTTCAGCGTAATGTAGGACCATACTTCCTCCGTATCCTTGCCCTTCTCCTGCAACAGCTTCAGCAGGTGGCGGTTACGCACGGTAAAGGAGCCGGAAAGCGTTTTCTGCAGGAACACGTTTGCTGCAATCGGCTCAATTCCGGGGCTCGCATTCCCGGCGATAATGGAGATGGACGCCGTAGGCGCAATCGCCATCTTGTTGGAAAACCGTTCATGCACGCCATATTCGGCCGCATCAGGGCACGGTCCCCGCAGATCCGCCAGCTTGCGGGATGCTGCATCGGCCTGTTCGCGGATATGTTTGAAAATCTTGCGATTCCAAACCTTTGCCATCACACCCTCAAACGGAACACCTTTGGCCTGAAGGAAGGAATGGAACCCCATAACTCCCAGCCCAACAGAACGTTCCCGCGCGGCGGCATATGCTGCGTGCTTCATTTCCGGCGGTGCACGGTCAATGAAGTCCTGCAACACGTTATCCAGAAACAGCATCACATCTTCAATGAACTGCGGATTATCGTTCCACTGCTCCCACGTTTCCAGATTGAGGGACGAAAGACAGCAGACTGCCGTACGCTGCTTTCCGTGATGATCAACCCCAGTCGGCAACGTAATTTCCGAGCACAGATTGGACGTCTTGACTTCCAGCCCCGCCAGTTTGTGATGTTCCGGTCGCGCGTTGTTCACGTGGTCTGAATACACAATATACGGCTCGCCCTGCTCCATACGGGCTGTCAGAATACGGATCCACAGTGCGCGGGCAGACACCTTGCGGATAACGGTACCGTCCTTGGGGGAAACCAGTCCCCATTCATCGTCCGCTTCCACGGCCCGCATGAAGGCGTCAGACACCAGAATACCATGGTGCAAGTTCAGTGCCTTCCGGTTGGGATCTCCCCCCGTAGGACGACGAATTTCAATGAACTCTTCAATTTCCGGATGCCAGACCGGCAGATAGACAGCGGCGGAGCCGCGACGCAGAGACCCCTGACTGATGGCCAGCGTCAGGCTGTCCATCACCCGAATGAAAGGGATAACGCCAGATGTCTTGCCATTCCGGCCCACATTTTCGCCAATGGAACGCAGATTGCCCCAATAGGAACCAATGCCGCCGCCCTTGCTGGCCAGCCACACATTTTCGTTCCACAGCCCCACAATGCCTTCCAGACTATCGCTTGCTTCGTTCAGGAAGCAGGAAATAGGCAGGCCGCGCGTGGTGCCCCCATTAGAGAGTACCGGCGTTGCGGGCATGAACCAATGCTGGCTCATATAGTCATAAATCCGCTGCGCATGCGCAGCATCCGCCCCGTAATAGGACGATACACGCCCGAACAGATCCTGATAGCTCTCATCAGGCAGCAGGTAGCGGTTATCCAGCGTGGCCTTGCCAAACGGTGTCAGCAGCGCATCGCGTGAACGGTCCACCCTTACCTGGTGATGGCCAGGCAACTGAACCATGTCTTCCAGCTTGCCGGGCTCGAACAGATCGCCGGTACCGACCTCACGCGTCTCGGGACGGCGGCTTTCATTTTCCTGAACGTCGACCAGAGTCATGAGGTCACTTGCTCCGCTTGCTTTAGGTAAGGTGTGGCTGTGCTTGTGGGCGCGCTCTGCCGCGGCACCATATCTCGCGTTTTTGCGCCATCATCGACCCTATATCTAGTGTTTTTTTTCACCCTGAATCGGCAAAAAAAACTTGCTTTCCACTTTTGGCGCAGTTTTCAGCGATCATCAGATATACGGGGCTGAATATTTTTTTCAGACCACGCCAATCAGACCCGACATCTCCATCCGTCTGCGTGACTCTTCAATGCCATCTGCCACGGCCAATGCCGCTGCCAGAGCGCGGCGTCCGGCCCGGACATCCACCACAACCGGCGCTCCATCCAGACACGCCGCCACAAAGGCCTCATGTTCCGCGTGGAGCGAATCATGGTCTTTCCATGAGATCGCTTCCCGTCGGAACCCACCCGTTCCCGGCAACGGAATTCCACGCTCTTTACCAATCATGGTCAACTCGCGCTTACCAAAATCGGCAGAGAGATAGCCTTCCTCAGAAAACAGTCGCATCCGGCGCTCTGTCTTCAGGGAGATTCGGCTTGCGGTAATGGTTGCTACGCAGCCGTTTTCAAAACGGACACGTGCATTGGCAATATCCTCATGGGCTGAACTGACCGCTGCCCCCAGGGCATCCACCTGCGTAATCGGGCTATCTACAATCGCCAACACCAGATCCAGATCATGAATCATCAGGTCGAGAATCACAGACACATCCGTGCCACGCGGCTTGAAAGGCGCAATCCGTGTTGCCTCTATATAAAGTGGGCGTGTGATACGGCGGGTAATAGCCTCATGTTCGGCTGAATAGCGCAGCAAATGCCCAACCTGACACACCAATCCGGTTTCATCTGCCAGAGTGACCAGAAAATCCGCTTGCTCCAGTGTGGCTGCCACCGGCTTTTCCACCAGCACATGCTTACCGGCCCGCAACGCCTGCACCGCCAGTTCAAAGTGGAACTCTGCCGGGGCAGCAACCACCACAGCATCACACTGCGCCAGTAGATCTTCCACACTCTCAAAAACCGGGCACCCGGCTTCTTTCGCCACCTCGGCAGCCCTGCGCATGTCCGGATCAAACAGACCCACCAGCACCTCACGCGGCACGCTCCGCACTTTCAGGGTGTGGTAACGCCCGAAATGCCCGGCTCCAATCACCCCAACCCGCAAGCTGCCCTGTGTCATTCCCGATCCTTCCTCATCCCGCGCACTTTCATTCGACACAGCGGTAGCAGCCCAAAGCACAAACCCCAAAATCACAGATTATGTTTCTATTTTGTTCCTAATCGCCTTCCGTGCTCCTGCCAAGAGCCTGTGTTTTCCCCCGCTGCAAAACCGGGAGAGTGAGGCTTCCCTCCCGTTTCTCTCTCCGAATCGAAAATAGTTTTTCAGGGGGGGGCTCTACCCATTTGGGGGCAGCTTTCCGCGCTTTCAGACTGATGCAAGGAGGCCACTTTCCCACGCCGAATACCGGACACCCTCCTTCATATCGCCACAGAGTGTTGCATCACACGCAAGGGAGCGGCATGTTCCGGGCGACAAAAACCGATTGTTTCAGGTGAGAATGTATTACAGCCGCCTCAAGTTGGCCTCGGTACTGGGTGTATGCCTGTTAGGTCTGCTGCTTTGCCTGCCCAATGGCCTGCGCAACCCCTTCCCGTCCATGCCCTGGCGGCAAATCCACCTTGGGTTGGATCTGCGCGGCGGCTCGTATCTGCTTATGCAGGTGGATCTGAAAAGCCTGACGCATGACCGTCTGCAAACGCTGGCGGACACCACGCGGGAAACCCTGCTGAAGTCCCAGCTTGGCTACCGCAACATTACCACCAATGCGGATGCAGGCACCGTCTCCTTCAACCCGCGTGATCCGTCTGAAGCTGATGCTGACGTAACCGCGCTGGAAAAACTGCCGCGCGTTGTTCCCAACGAATTCACGGTCAAGAAGCAGGATAATGGCTCCATTGTCCTGACCCTGTCTCAGGATGCGGTAAAAGCCCGTGCTCGTGAAGCCGTGACCCAGTCCATCGAGATCGTGCGCCGCCGTATTGACGCCACAGGTGCGGTTGATCCCGAAATCACCCGTCAGGGCGACGACCGCATTGTCGTGGAACTCCCTGGCGTGAGCGACCCGGAACGAATCAAGACTCTGCTGGGCACCACCGCCAAGATGACGTTCCGTCTGGTCGATTCAAACCCCATGCACGCTACGGCTCCGCCGCCTGGCGTCAGCCTGCTGCCCATGTCCAACCCGGCGGAAGGCGGCCCCCTACCCGTCTATGATCATGTTGATGTTGACGGCACGGACCTGACAAACGCCGGTGCCGCCATTGATTCCCAGTCAGGCGAATGGGCCGTTTCCTTCACGTTTGACTCAATCGGCACGCATGCTTTCTCAACCGTCACGCAGGCCAATGTCGGTAAGCGCTTTGCCATTGTGCTTGATAATAAGGTGATTGAAGCGCCGGTCATTCGCTCCCCCATTACGGGTGGCAATGGTCAGATTACGGGCGGCTTTGATGCCCAGCGCGCGACAGACCTAGCCCTTATGCTGCGCGCTGGCGCTCTACCCGCTCCTCTCAGCGTGGTTGAACAGCGCACAATCGGTCCATCTTTGGGCGCAGATTCCATCCGGGCTGGCATGCTCAGTCTGGCCGCTGGCTTCGTGATGGTCATTCTGTTCATGGCATTATTCTATGGCCGCTTCGGCTGGTACGCGAACGTTGCCCTGCTGGCCAACCTGGTTCTGATGGTGGCCATCCTCTCCCTGTTTGAAGCCACACTCACCCTGCCCGGCATGGCCGGCATGCTGCTGACATTAGGGATGGCGGTTGATGCCAACATCCTTATCAATGAGCGTATTCGTGAAGAAGTGGCTCGCGGGCGCACACCTCTGGCAGCCATGCAGGCCGGTTTTGAGCGTGCCACCTCCACCATTGTGGACAGTAACGCCACGGCCCTTCTGGCTCATGTCATGCTGTTTGTGTTTGGCACCGGCCCCGTGCGCGGCTTTGCGCTGACAATCACCATCGGTATTGCCACCACGCTGTTCACCACTCTTCTTCTTTCCCGGCTGCTTATGGTCCGCTGGTACGCGCTCACGCGCCCCACCAGCCTGCCAGTCTGAGACGAGGCGCATATGTTCGGACGTCCTCTCCTGCGTTTTGTGCGCAAGGATACCCATATCAACTTCATGCGCGGGCGCTTTGCGGGCCTGATTACCTCAGCCGTGCTGTCTCTGGCCTCCATCGGGCTGTTTTTCTATCCGGGCCTGACACTCGGACTGGATTTTCGCGGCGGGATTGTGGTGGAAGCCAAAACATCCGGCCCGGCCGATTTCGGCAAACTTCGTACCGCTTTGGCCGCCCATAACATCACGCATGCTTCTATCCAGGCATTTGGTGCACCGAACGACGTGCTGATCCGGCTTGACGCGGGCGATGGGCAGGAAACCAACAAGGTTGTTGATAGCGTGCGCCACGCCGTCGATGAAGCTCAGCCCGGCACAACTGTTCTGCGGGCCGATGCCGTTGGCGCATCCGTTTCATCCGAACTGTTCCGCAACGGCATGCTGGCCCTTGGCCTGAGCCTTGCGATGATCCTTGCCTATATCTGGTTCCGCTTTGAGTGGGAATTTGCCCTCAGCGCCGTCATTACACTGGTGCTGGATCTGACCAAGACCATGGGCTTTCTGGTGATTACAGGTTTTGAGTTTGATCTGGTGATGGTGGCGGCCATCCTGACCATCCTTGGCTATTCGACCAACGATAAGGTTGTGGTGTACGACCGCGTACGTGAAAACCTACGCAAATACCGCACCATGCCGCTGCGCGAACTGATTGATCTCTCCATCAACGAGACCCTCAACCGCACACTAGGCACCTCCTCCACCGTCTTCCTGGCCGCCCTGCCCCTGGCCCTGTTCGGCGGAACCACCCTCTCCGGCTTCGCCTGGACAATGCTGTTCGGCATCGTGGTAGGAACGTCCTCCTCCATCTTCATCGCAGCCCCGCTGCTGCTGTTTATGGGAGAGGGGCGGTTGAAGCGAGATGCGAAAACAGCAGAAAAATAACTCTATCTATTAAAAACTGATCTCTTCATTGCGTTAAATATTAAAACAATGAAGAGATCCTCTATTTATTCAGTTTTCACAGTAAAATCTTTTAGAGAAGCCAAGAAAATACGCCTTGCGCGTGAAGGTTTAGCTTTTCTTTTTCTTGACTCGGCAAACCTGAAAACATCAACACAAAATCATTATATGTCACAAAAGAGTCAGAAGCTGACAGCCAGTTCCACGCACTATCAAAATCTTTTACTACGGAAGGGTCGCTATGGAAGCTCGCTCCTATTTCTATTTCAGCTATCTTAGCTCTTTCCCATAGGGATTTAGTCTCCCGGTTCACATCCACTGAATTTCCACTCTCTTTTGGAATAAAGCACATCAGCTTCTGCGTTTCTGGAGAACGTAAATAGATATATTCCTCCCCCTCATGTTCTATATTGTAACTATATGCAAAATTTTTCCTATTTTCACTAATAATATGGTATTTAATGTCAGAAATATATCCATCAACAATACGAACTAAATATACAACATCTCTGTTTTTTCTATATATAATTCCAAAAACTGGATAATCACTAGGAACTTTTACCAAGTGACCATCTATATTATTAACATAGAGACCCTCTCCATCGTTCGAAAATATTTTATAAATATCAGCACCGTCTTCGTCAGACGGTTGAGAATATTTTATCTGTTTGAACAACACATCATTTCGCTCTTTCTTACATTTTGATATGTAAGAGTTTATAATAGATTTCTTTTCCGAAAATAATATTTTATCAGCTTTATTACAAATATCTTCTCTTTCGGAGAAAAATATTTCATTTCGGTCAAAATGATTCCAATAATTTGTTGTATTGGATAGATCCACACCTATCCGCCTTTTAATTCTTCCAATATAATGTTCCATAGAACGACAAATGTAATGATTTACACATGCCCCTTCCCACGTCACTTTTTTTGTAGCTCCATTCCATGCAACCTCTTGGCCTAAAGCATCCACGTAAATCCCCGAATTAATAATAAATTTATGGGGATTCTCATAAGAAAGCACAAGTTTTTCAGGTCTTACAATAGATTTTACAAGTGCATTGTCACCAAAATCTTCCCTGGAATGATGCTTGAATGCTCGATAGATAGGAACATTATCTTTCAAAACTCGACTTGAACTGCCAAATATTCTCCAACTCAATGCTATCGCACTACAATTTTGGTCAAACCCATCTAAAAATTCTACAATACTAGGCGCACTTGAAAGCGAGAGATACTCATCTCCATCAAGAAATGCTATCCATTCATAATGATTTTTCGCTTTTTCAGCGGCATCAAAAAAAGAATCTCTTTGACGATAATAAAAATTTCCTTCTTTTTCGATATTCGATCTATAATATTCTATGTTTACTTTATCAGATATACTTTTTATTACCTGATAAGTTCCATCAGTCGAATAATCATCGTAAATATAAAATTTTTCTACTCCTAATGCAGAATGCCATGCTATCCACCCAGCAATATCATGCACTTCGTCTTTAACAAAAAGAGCAATAGCTAATTTTCCTATCGGCCGCATTACTTCTATCCCGTATCTAACAGATAGTTTTACCTACACCATCAAAAGAGAGCTTAACAGGAGTAATCAGATATCTCCATCAGGCGAACTCCAAAAACACCTATTGCGACTTTTCCATCGGAAGCAATATCAACGGGTTACGCTTTTTATATAATAACCTGTTTAGTTTTCGAGTTTGCAGACCTAGATAGAAAGATCGAAGAACCAACCTCTCAATATAGCCATTGGGCCGACACACTAAATAACGCATATATTCGTGGCCATACACCCACGAAATTTATAGTTAAATATTGTATTATATTCTATATAATACTTTAGAAATAAAACAATTATTCAATATGATAATTTATTTTATCTCAATCCATTCCTTGGTCCATAACTTCACAAATGAACTCCGTGACTGCTTATTATCGACAGCCACTCTCAATCGAACGCAGAAAATGCTCCCCGTTAATTTTTGCAAATCTGATATTTTTATAAGAAGGCTCCTTCTCCGCCATCAGCACACTCAGCAAGGCCATCTGATCTGCTTGAGCCAGTCGAATGACGTCCTGTGGTGCAAGGTCGCCTGACATCACCCTTCCCCGCGCCATGCCGTGGGCGATGATATAGCTATATATCAGCGTGGTTGGTGTGGGGGTGATTTTGACCGTTGCCATCGGGGCTTGGCACCCAGCCAACAGGCTTACGCCGACCATGGTGCAGCATAAGCCGCGGAAACGGCGCAAAAAAAACGGAAAGGCAGACACAGGGTGCTTCATATAGGAAGCGTAGCCCATATCCGCCTTTCCGGGAATAATCTCTTCACGCAGGAATGCGTGTCAGAAATCAGACCTTGCGGGCTGCAAGCTCATCACGGATCTGCTCAAGCAGAACTTCCGTTTTGGTGGGCGGCGGCGGTTCAGCCGGAGCAGCTTCTTCACGCACATGCAGGCGAGTCAGCGCCTTCACAACCCAGAAGATCACCAGAGCCGTAATCAGGAACTGGATGACCGTGTTCAGGAACAGGCCGATGTTGATGGTAACAGCACCAGCCTTCTGGGCTTCTGCCAGCGTGGCCAGATGCGGTCCCTTGAGGGTGACAAACAGGTTGGAAAAATCAATCCCGCCAATCAGCAGACCGATAAGGGGGTTGAACACATCCTTCACCAGGCTGTTGACAATGCCGGTGAACGCCGCACCCACAATCACACCAACGGCCAGATCAACCACATTGCCGCGCATAATAAAGGCACGGAATTCGGAGACCCAGGTAGGGGTATGCACCCGAGATTTAATATCAGCCATACAGCAGAACTTTCCTTCGCATCTACAATAATGTGTGTCTGTACCAACGTTGCGTGGTATTTCACAAGAAAAAAGGAAAATTGCGGTAAATTTCAGCTCTTCCCTGATACTTTTTTGCCATGCCGTTAAATGTTATAATACTAAAACACTCCTAACAGCCGCCAACATGCAGGTTTCTGCGGAAGAGTTGTTGATCCCGCACGCACAGATGGGTATATGCACTCGCACGCATAGCCCGGTCGGCATCGGGACAGCTTTGTTTGAACAGAAAGACTCATCATGAAACCCGGCATTCACCCTGAGTATCACGAAATCAACGTCATCATGACCGATGGCACCGAATACAAGACTCGGTCATGCTACGGCAAACCCGGCGACACCCTGCGTCTGGACGTAGACACCAAGTCTCATCCGGCATGGACAGGCGTGCAGCGTATGCTGGACACCGGGGGTCAGGTGGCAAAGTTCAACAAGCGCTTTGCTGGTATCGGTACCCGCACGAAGTAATACGCCACCTTCTTTCAGGTCGTATGAAAAATCTGGAGCCCCGCCCCTTGAAACAGGGAGCGGGGTTTTCCACGTTTAGCTGTGATGAAAATGCCCGGCATGGGGTTTCATCATACCACTAGATCCGCCGGAGAAGCCTGCCGTAAGGGGGCCAGTTCACACTCCGGCATGACCTTGCTGAACGAGGAGGTTTTCTTATGAGCTATGATTTTGCACCGCTGTTCCGTACCGCTATCGGCTTTGACCGACTGGCGCAGGTCATGGATACCGCAGCCCGGAACACGGCCACCCCCAGCTACCCCCCCTATGACATCGCCAAAACAGGGAATGACAGTTACGCCCTGACAATGGCGGTAGCCGGATTTGGTCCAGATGATATTGAACTTGTCGTTCAGGACAACACGCTGGTTGTTTCTGGTCGCGTCAGCGAGCCTCAGAATGAAGGGGAAATTCTGCACCGTGGTATCGCCCGCCGCGCGTTTGAACGCCGGTTTGCCTTGGCGGACCACGTTGAAGTGACCAGTGCAGATATGAACAACGGCCTTCTGCGCATTGCCGTAAGACAGATCATGCCCGAAGCCCTGAAACCGCGCCGCATTCCGGTGCAGTCCGCAGCACCGAGTGCATCTCCTGTTGTTCAGCCTCCGGCAGCAGCGGAAGGAGCCAATACATCAAGCCCTGCACCAGAGCTTCCCGCAGCGGCTGCGTAACTTTTTACAGCAGGAACCAGCACAAAAAGGAGGGGCTCAGGCTCCTCCTTTTCTGTTTGATGCATTTGCTTCTTGACCTATGCGGGGCGGTCCCCCCATATCGTCGCCAACTCATGCGCGCCGGCAGGCACGCGGGCCTTCGGACAGGTTTCCGAACCGTCACTTTCTCCGGTGCCTGCGCAAGCGCCGCCCGACGACAGGATGGAACCAATGACGACCCTACCGCTGATGCCCAAGGCCACCGCCGTGTGGTTGATTGAAAAGACAGCCCTGAGTTTTACGCAGATTGCCGAATTCTGTGGCATGCACCCGCTGGAAGTACAGGCCATTGCTGACGGTGAGGTTGCGCAGGGAATTGTCGGGTATGACCCCATTGCCAACCGCCAGTTGACGCAGGAAGAAATCCGTCGCTGCGAAGCAAATCCTGATGCGAAACTGAAAATTCTCTCCTCTGGCAATCCGGTCAAGCGCCGCTCAAAAGGGGCACGCTATACGCCTGTTGCCAAACGGCATGATCGTCCAGATGGCATTGCCTTCCTGCTGCGTAATTTCCCGCAGTTGGGCGATCAGGAAATTGTCAAACTGCTGGGCACCACCAAGGACACCATCGCCAAGGTGCGCAACAAGCAACATTGGAACACGCCCAACATCAAACCGCGCGATCCGGTGACCATTGGTCTGTGCAGCCAGACCGATCTGAATGCCGCCGTAACGGCAGCCACGTTGCGTCTGGAACGTGAAGGGCAGGAAATTCCGCAGCCCGCTCCCATGCTGGATGAACCTCATGAGCATGAGCACGGCACAGTAGAAGAGTAATATACGGCATGTCTGGCCGGCATTAGGCCGACCAGACACTCTGTTGATTGGAAATTTTCAGGCACACACGCCCGTAAAGTTTCCCCTCCCCTTTTCTAGCGGAAGGGGAAGCATCATCAGGAAGACAGGCGCTCGATTTCTTCCTTGAGGCGAAGCTTCTGGAGTTTGAGGGTCATCAGAACCCTAGCATCGGGTCGGGGTCGTCCCCCTTCTGAAGAGATCTGCTGATCAATCCGTGAGTGGCGAGATTTAAGACTTTCAATCCTCGACAGGAGCGTCATCGCTGCCTCCATTCGGTTGATGGTCACAATAGCGTAACGCACGTACCCCGGAAATTTTCATGTTTTTTTCATGAGACAAGCATTTTAGGTATGCACTAAAGTCATATCTGTTTTTTTGCTTTTTGACGCTGGTTTCCTCTCGGAACATGCGCAAGACTGCGGCAGATACGGCTCACACGCCACATACAGATCATCCATCGGTGCATGATTCGTCATGCAGGAGACCAAGTAATATGCTGAAAGACCGCGATTCACTGCTCGGCCAGCTTCATGAACTTCGCAGTGAACATCGTGATCTGGACACCATCATCAGTCGGTTAACGCAGGACCCCGCGCCAATAGATCAGCTTCATCTCCAAAGACTGAAAAAGCGCAAACTTTTGCTGCGTGACCGGATTGCATGGCTTGAAAGCCAGCTTATCCCCGATGATATTGCCTGACCGTTTTTTCCTGATACTGGACGCAACCCCACCGTGAGCGAAACCTCTCCCCTGCCCGCAGCCACCAGCCAGACCACCACGCCCGAACCCAAAGTGGGCATTATCATGGGCAGCCAGTCAGACTGGGACACCATGCGTCATGCGGACGCCATTCTGACTGAACTTGAAATTCCGCATGAAACCCTGATTGTCTCGGCGCACCGCACGCCAGACCGTTTGGCTGATTATGCGAAAAGCGCAGCCGGGCGCGGGCTTTCGGTTATTATTGCCGGCGCTGGGGGCGCTGCACATCTTCCGGGCATGTGCGCGGCATGGACACGCCTGCCGGTGCTGGGTGTTCCAGTAGAATCCCGTGCCCTGAAAGGCATGGACAGTCTGCTCTCCATCGTTCAGATGCCGGGTGGTATTCCTGTAGGAACGCTGGCTATTGGCTCTTCGGGCGCCAAAAACGCTGCTCTGCTGGCAGCCGCCATTCTGGCATTGCAGGAACCGGAACTTGCCGCACGGCTTGAAGCCTGGCGTGCTCTGCAAACGGCCTCCGTTGCCAACACTCCCATGACAGACGAAGAATGACCCCGTTTTCCTCATCTTCCGCCAGTGCTCCTCTTGGCCCGAATGCCGTTATTGGTATTGTCGGAGGCGGCCAGTTGGGCCGTATGTCCGCCATGGCTGCGGCCAAGCTGGGTTTCAGAACGCATATTCTGACCAAAGACCCCAACAGCCCTGCCGCGCAAGTTTCGCACGGCGTTACCCTCGGCGCGTATGATGATCTGAAAGCACTGGACGCCTTCGCCCGTGGCGTGGATGTGGTGACGTTCGAATTCGAGAACATCAGCGCCGACGCCATGGACTGCCTCTCCCAATACTGTCCCGTGCGGCCCTCCGGCCATATTCTTCGCATCAGTCAGGACCGGCTGGCGGAAAAGACGTTCTTCACGGAAAATGGCATCCCGCTTGCGCCATGGCATGCGGTTACGGATCGTGCGTCTCTCCATGCGGCGGCAGAAGCTCTTGGCCTGCCCTTTATCCTGAAAACCACCCGCAACGGATATGACGGCAAAGGCCAGAGCCGCATTCATCACCCTGCGGACCTTGAAACTGCTTTCAATACGCTTGCTCCGCATCCGCTGGTAGCAGAAGGCATGGTGGATTTTGCGTGTGAACTGAGTGTGATGGTCGTGCGCGGTATAGATGGCACCGTCCGCTGTTTTGATCCGGGCATGAACCGTCATCGTAATGGGATTCTTGACCTCACATTGGCTCCGGCCCCCGTTGAACCTGCCATCAGTGCCCAAGCGCAGGCTTTGGCCGTGTCCATTGCAGAAAAACTTGATCTGGTGGGTATTCTGGGTGTGGAAATGTTTCTGGACCACACCGGCGCGCTACTGGTGAATGAAATCGCACCACGGCCACATAATTCGGGCCACTGGACCATGGATGCATGCCCGGTCGATCAGTTTGACATGCATATCCGCGCTGTAACGGGTATGCCGCTTCCTCCTGCCATCCGCCATTCAGATGCCGTCATGAAAAACCTGATCGGGCCAGACGATATGGCACTATGGCCCAAGATTATTGGCACCCCCGGCCTTCTACCGCATCTCTATGGCAAGGAAGAAGCACGGCCAGGCCGCAAGATGGGCCATGTGAATTGCATTTTCCCATTTGGTAGTCTGCCCGGAGAACTGGGCATTCAGGATGCTCTTGGCCCTCTGGCAACATCTTTGGCCGCCGAAGAAACCCAAGAGACGCAGGCTGAACCCATTTCTTCCTGAAGCCCGCACGGAAGAAGGATCTTAAAACAGTCCTTCTTCTTTCAAACTGATCAGCCGCGCTCTTCCAACAATTACATGATCTTCAACCGTTATCCCCATCAGGGTAGCTGCCTGAGATATCCGGTGGGTCATGACCACATCCTCTTGAGAAGGAGACGGGTCACCACTGGGATGGTTATGAACCAAAACCAGAGTGCTCGCCTTTAATTCCAGCGCACGGCGTATGACTTCGCGCGGATAGACCGGGGTGTAATTCACTGTTCCGCGCGCCTGCATTTCATCCGCCAGCAGGCAATGCTGCGCATCCAGAAACAGCACGCGCACCTGCTCTACCTGTTCCTGCGCCAGTATTGCCCGCAGGTAGGCGTAAAGCTGATCCCTATCCGCCAGCACACCGTTTCGCTTTACGCGATCCCGTTGCAATCTTATGCCTGCCTCATGTGCCAGTAGAAAATAGACTCGTAAAAGGCTGTTCGCGCCTGTTACCTCCTCCATTTCCTGCAGTGGCGCGCTGAGGGTTGCCGCCAGAGAGCCAAAACGCTGCAAGAGCGCTTTGGTCAGGATGTCGGGATCGGTAGAGCGCGATGCGACTGCGGCAATCAGATGCGCCAACACCTCTGCATCGTCAGGCTGTTTGCTGACCGGCTCCTCTGTCTCTCTTTTCTCCCCCAGCAGATGGTTCAGAAAAGGAATATCCACGGGCTGCATACCGCGCAGGGCCTGCCCCATATCTGCAAAGCCCTTGCCTTTCGGCGCACCAGACTTTGTCGCCCTTGTTTTTTTGAACGGTGATGTCTTCTTCACCACTCCTGCCCTACAAGCCGGAAACTGCGCCATTCCCCATTTTTCAGCACCAGATGATCATGCACGTCCACCGCCAGCAGCGGTGCTTCTTTCAGCACCATCTGTATGAGCGGCGCATCCATCCCCATCTGATGATCAAGCCCCATGGCTGCGGGAGTAAGCCTTATGGTGATCAGGGCAGACGCATGTAAAGAGAGGGCCCGTTGCAACAGGAACGCAACAGCCTTCCGCAAAGCTTCCGCCGTTGCTTTAGCCGTTTGCGCCTTGCTTGCCCCTTGCTGAAAAACAGGAGCCTCATCGGCTGCGCGCACCTCCTCGTCCGACAGCAACTGATTGCGACTATCCAGAAACAAAACCCGCATCTGGCCTGCCGGCAGAGTGGCATAATGCTCATCGCAATATTCGAGCAACGCATCCCAACTGCCAAGCGTGAGGCGCGCCTGCTCTTTCGGAATTGCCATGCAGTGCGCCACACCTGGCATCAGAGTCAGCAAACGAGCAGATGCTGGCCCTACGCCCTGTTGTCTCAGGGCGTCAGCAGGAGCTTCCAGCACTGCGGCCAGAGAACCGAAATGATTGATCAGCGCCTTGGCCTGGGGTTTGGTATCCCGCCGGGGCACGCCCGGAAAGAGAAGCATTTCCAGTATTTCGTAATCCGCAAGTGAGGCCGCTCCTCTCTCAAGCACACGCTGGCGCATGCGTTGCCGGTGGCCTTTGGGCCCGGTGCTGGCAAACACCGGGTCACCCGCCACCGGAGCCGCTTTACCCTCAGCCCCCTCTGCTTTTTCTCCCGTAAACGGGCCGTTCATTCCCTCACTCCGATTGGCCTCAGCCGTGCAAGACTATATAAGGACCACGTGACTACATCCGAACACCCCTCCTCTCCGCTTTTTTCATCATCATCGGGTGAAGGCGAGTCCTATCTGGCGCGCCTGAACCCGGAACAACGCACGGCGATTGAAACAACCGATGGCTCCCTGCTGGTTCTGGCTGGAGCGGGAACGGGAAAAACGCGGGTGCTTACCACCCGCTTTGCCCATATTCTGCTCACAGGCCGCGCCAAGCCATGGCAGATTCTGGCCGTGACCTTCACCAACAAGGCCGCGCGTGAAATGCGCGAACGGATCGGGTTTATTCTGGGCGAACCCGCGGAAGGCCTATGGCTGGGCACGTTCCATGCCCTGTGTGCCCGCATGCTGCGCCGCCATGCGGAATATGTGGGCCTGACACACAGCTTCACAATTCTGGATACGGATGATCAGTTACGCCTGCTCAAACAGGTGATGGAGCCGTGGCGCATTGATATCAAACGCTGGCCGGCACCGGGCCTGTTAGGCGTGATCCAGCGCTGGAAAGACCGGGGCCTGACGCCCGAACGCGTAACTGACACCGAAGATTCGGATTTTGCGGACGGTCACGCCCGCGCCATCTATGCCGCGTATCAGACCCGCCTGCGCCAGTTGAACGCCTGTGACTTCGGCGATCTGATGCTGCATGTCACGGAAATTCTGCGCACACGCCCTGATGTGCTGGACCAGTATCACCGCCTGTTCCGCTATATTCTGGTGGATGAATATCAGGATACCAATACCGTTCAGTACCTCTGGCTGCGGTTGCTCGCCAAACGTTCCGGCGCGCCCTCCAACATCTGCTGCGTGGGGGATGATGACCAGTCCATCTATTCTTGGCGCGGTGCGGAAGTTGAAAACATTCTCCGCTTTGAAAAAGACTTCCCCGGCGCGCAGATTGTGCGGTTGGAACGCAATTATCGCTCCACCCAGCATATTCTGGGGGCCGCGGCCGGCCTGATTGCCCATAATGGTGAACGGCTGGGCAAGACCCTCCGCTCCGGCAAGGAAGACGCCCGCGGCGAGAAAGTTACTGTCACCGGGGTGTGGGATTCTGATGCAGAAGCCCGTGCCGTGTGTGACGCAGCAGAAAAATTCAAGGCTCAAGGCCACTCACTGGCAGAAATGGCCATTCTGGTACGCGCTGGTTTCCAGACGCGCGCTTTTGAAGAACGGCTGGTGCAGATTGGCCTGCCCTATCGCATTGTCGGTGGCCTCCGCTTTTATGAACGCGCGGAAATTCGGGATGCTTTGGCCTATATGCGCGCCGTGCATCAGCCCGCGGATGATCTGGCATTTGAACGAATCATTAACACGCCCAAACGTGGCGTTGGCCCTGCCGCTTTGCAGAAATTCCACGCCGCCGCCCGTGCCAGAGAAGTACCGCTGTCAGCTGGAACGCAGGCCCTTCTGACTGAAGGCGGCGTAAAAGGTAAAATGGCGGATCAAGTCCGCAAACTGCTGGACGTACTATCTACCACGCGGGACATTCTGGCGCGTGAAGGTCATGTAGTGGCCGTGGAGCACCTGCTTGAAGAAAGCGGCTATCTGGATATGTGGCGGAATGACCGCTCGCCAGAGGCTCCGGGGCGGCTGGAAAACCTGAAAGAACTGGTACGCGCTCTGGCCGATTTCGGCACGCTTGGCGAGTTTCTGGAACACGTCGCGCTGGTGATGGAGCATGATGAAAATGCAGGCGAAGCCAAGCTCTCGCTCATGACCCTGCATGGGGCCAAGGGGCTGGAATTTGACATTGTCTTCCTGCCCGGCTGGGAAGAAGGCGTTTTTCCCTCCCAGCGCACGCTGGATGAAGGCGGCCTGAAAGGGCTGGAGGAAGAACGGCGTCTTGCCTATGTGGGCATTACCCGCGCCCGCAAACACGCCCTGATCTATCATGCTGGCAGCCGCCGCATTTACGCCAACTGGCAGCCTTCCATGCCCAGCCGCTTTCTGGACGAACTGCCCGAAGAGCATGTGGCCCGCCAAAACGAAGGCGCGACCCAGCGCCGTGGCCTGAACCTGTCTGATTCGGTTTTTGAAGGCGGCATGCCTCTCACCAGCCGTCGGCGGCAGGACCCGCTTCTGGCGGAAACAACCCCAGCCTTCCAGCTTGGTGACCATGTGCGCCACCCCCGGTTTGGCGTGGGTATCATTATCGGTGCAGACCGGCACCACCTTGAGGTCGTCTTTGAAAGTGGCGACACCAAGCGTCTTCTGTCCTCCTTCATAGAGAAACTTTAATGGCCGCTCCTCCCCGCAGACACGCTACCGCACTTGAAACGGTTACGGTCACTGTTCCTGAAGCGGCTGTTGAAGCCTATGAAAACGCCATTGGCAGCGTATGCACCACGGTTGGTATTTTTGAAGCCAACCCGGAAGGCACGTTGTGGCGCGTAGAAGGTGTGAAAGACGTTGGACACCGGGATGATGACCTCGCCCTTGCCCTGACCCTGGCAGAACTGACCAGCAGCGTAAGCGCGGACCTCAACCGTGTTCCGACAGAAGCCGAGGGATGGCTGGCGCGTACCTATGAATCCTTCCCCGAACAGGAAGTAGGCCAGCATTTTGTTGTTCGTGGCACCCATCTGCCAGACACCCCCAGCCCCACCCGCATTGTGCTGACACTGGATGCAGGCGTGGCCTTCGGGTCTGGCGAACATGGCTCTACCCGGGGGTGCCTGCGGGCTCTGGAACGCATTGCGTACCGCAAACCCCGGCGCATTCTTGATCTGGGCTGTGGCTCCGGCATTCTGGCCATGGCTGCAGCGGCCCTGTTGCATCAGAAGGTTCTGGCCGTGGATATCGAACCATGGTCCGTGCGGGTTTCTGCCGAGAATGCCAAACGCAATGGCTTGAGCCGCTCGCTCATATGCCGTCTGGGCAATGGCTGGAAAACGCCGGAAATCCGGCATAATGCGCCGTATGATCTGGTCTTCGCCAACATTCTGGCCCGCCCCCTGTGCCTGATGGCCAAGGATCTTGCCCAGAATCTGGCCCCCGGCGGCACGGTCATTCTGGCAGGGTTACTCCGTACCCAGATCCGCATGGTTCTGGCCGCACACCGCAGGCAGGGGCTGGTGCTGGAACACACTTTCCTTGAAGGGGATTGGGCCACACTGGTGCTGCGTCGTCCCTATGGCGCTTCCGCCTGATACGCTCCCTTCCCGGCCTGTGCGCTCTTCCACCGCACGGGCCTTTCTTTATCGGCCCCCACATTCTTCCCTGCGAGGTTCCTTATGCCCTCTTCTTCCGCCACTCGCCTGAGCGCCTTGCGTAATCTGCTCAAACAGAACGGTCTGGATGGGCTGATTATTCCGCATAGTGATGAATTTCTGGGGGAATACACGCCAGCCTGCGCAGAACGGCTGGAATGGCTGACCAATTTTTCCGGCAGTGCGGGCGCGGCAGTTGTGTTGCCAGAAACTGCTGCAGTGTTCTCTGATGGCCGTTACATCACCCAGATGGATCAGCAGGTGGATAAAAGCTGTTGGGAACGGCAGCATATCACCCAAACACCGCCTTCTGTGTGGTTGGCCAAACATGCAGCGGCCGGTAGCCGCATCGGGTATGATCCGCGCATCATGAGCAGTGCGGAACTGCGGCCTTTCCAGAAAGCCGCCAAGTCCTTCTCTCTGGTGCCGACAGACGGCAATCTGATCGACCGCCTCTGGTCGGACCGCCCTGCCTTTCCTGCGGCTCCCGCTGTTGTTCATCCACTGGCCTATGCTGGCGAAGACTCGCACAGCAAACGGGTCCGTCTTGGTCAGTCTCTGGCGCAGGCCGGTCTGACTGCGGCCGTGTTGAGCGATTCCGCATCCATTGCGTGGCTTCTTAATATTCGTGGCTCGGATATTCCCTGCACACCTGTCGTTCTGGCATTCGCCCTTCTTCATGCGGACGCCACGGTTGATCTGTTCCTGCAAGCCAGCAAACTCCCTGCGGATGTACGGGAATGGCTTGGCCCCGATGTGCGAGTGCATGATCCTGCAAAAATGGAAGCAGTGCTCGCTACTCTTGCAGGCCGGACTGTCGCCGTTGATCCCGCTACCAACGCGGTATGGTTTGCAGAAACCCTTACCCGGCACGGCGCAATCGTGCAGGAAAGTTCTGACCCATGCCTGCTGCCCAAAGCGTGCAAGAATACCGTGGAGCAGGAAGGCACACGTAAAGCGCACCTGAAAGATGGCATCGCCCTGTGTCGTTTTCTGCACTGGCTGGATACGGATGGTCAGGGCACCACAGAACTGAAAGCCGCTGCCAAGCTGGATGCGTTCCGGGCCGAAGGGGCAGACTACCGGGGTGAATCCTTCCCGGCCATTTCAGGGGCAGGCTCAAATGGAGCCATTATTCATTACCGCGTCACGCCGGAAACGGATCGCACGCTGAACGCCAACGAGGTCTATCTGATCGATAGCGGTGGGCAGTATCCTGAAGGCACAACCGATGTCACCCGCACGGTATGGACTGGCCCGGACACTCCCCCAGCCCCACTGAAAGAAACCTTCACCCGTGTGCTGAAAGGCAATCTGCGCCTTGGCCGCGCCCGTTTCCCGGTTGGCACAACCGGCAATGCGCTGGATACGCTGGCACGATTCGACCTCTGGCAGGCCGGGCTGGATTATGACCACGGCACGGGCCATGGCGTGGGCAGCTTCCTCTCCGTGCATGAAGGGCCTGCCCGTATTTCCAAGGTTCCGAACCCCATTGCCCTTCAGGCAGGCATGATCCTCTCCAACGAGCCGGGTTATTACGAGCCCGGCGCTTACGGCATCCGGCTGGAAACACTGGTTCTGGTGCATTCCCTCCCCACACAGGAAGGCGCACGCCCCACCATGGGGTTTGAAACGCTGACACTGGCGCCATTCGACCGTCGCTTGATTGATCCGGGGATTCTCGGGGCGGAAGATATGGCCTTACTTGATGCCTACCATGCGCAAATCTTGGCTCTGATTGGCCCACATCTGCCTGAAGACGCCAGAAAATGGCTTGAAACGGCCTGCGCCCCCCTCAACAGGGCGTGAGGCAGAGGCGAAGTTGCGACTGGTCACGCAATTGGGAATCGCGTCACCAGCCGAACAGGCGCAGAAAAGCTGCGAAGTGAAGGGAGCTTCTAGAATGACGACAGACAGCAAAACCATCCCCGCTACTCTTATCGCCGGCGACGGTATCGGTCCCGAAATTGTGGAATCGGTGATCGAAATCCTTGATACGGTTGGGGCCCCGTTTGAATGGGACCGTCAACTGGCCGGTATGGCCGGGGTGGATGCGGTCAATGATCCGCTGCCAAAACAGACCATTGAGAGCATTCGCCGCACAGGCCTGGCACTGAAAGGCCCGCTGACCACTCCGGTTGGTGGCGGCTTCAAGTCCATTAACGTCACACTGCGTCAGGAGTTCGGCCTGTTCGCCAACCTGCGCCCGACCAAGACCATCGTTCCCGGCGGCCGGTTCGACAAGATCGACCTGGTTCTCTTCCGTGAGAACCTTGAAGGCTACTATGCCGCCATGGAGCACTACATCCCGGTGGGTGAAGACCCCAAGGGCATTGCACTGAGCTCCGGCTTCAATTCCCGCGCGGAATGCCGCCGCATTGTGAAGTTTGCGTTCGAATATGCGGTCAAGAACAACCGCAAGACCGTAACTATTGTTCACAAAGCCAACATTCTGAAGCTGCTGACCGGCCTGTTCCTTGAAGAAGGCCGTAAGGTTGCTGAAGAATACAAAGGTCGCGTTGCCTTCAACGAACGGATTGTTGACGCCTGCGCCATGCAGCTTGTCATCAACCCGTGGCAGTTTGACGTGATTGTCACCACCAACCTGTTTGGTGACATCCTGTCTGACCTCACGGCCGGTCTTGTTGGCGGTCTGGGCATGGCTCCGGGCGCAAACATTGGTGAAAAAGCCGCCGTGTTTGAAGCCGTTCACGGTTCCGCACCGGACATTGCCGGCAAAGGCATTGCCAACCCGCTGGCCCTGCTGCTGGCTGCCGTCATGATGCTTCAGCACATTGGCCGTCAGGATCTGGCTGACCGTATTGATCTCGCCATCAAGAAAGTCATCACGGATGGTGGTCTGCGCACGAAGGATCTGGGTGGCGATGCCACAACCAAGGATCTGACCGCGGCCCTGAAACAGCAGCTCGTCTGATTTCAGGCTGACAGAACGGGAGGCAGGCTTTTCTGCCCGCCTCCCTTTTCTTGGCCATCTGTAATTTTACTTTTAGATTTCACTCTTTTTACAAATTTCAGATCAGATTGCGTATCATGCCCGACATGATACCCAGCTTTTCCGGTCAGTGGCCGCTCCTCCGGCTTTCCCCTGCCTGTACCATTCGCGTGTCTTCGTCCACGCCTTCGCTTTCGCACGCACTCGAAACAGAGATATCCAACCTCTGGGCGCAGGCTCGCCAAGAAACGCCCGCCTTGTTCAATGGCTGCGTCTTCACGGCTGACCGCGTTACCGCCACCACCATATCCGGACACTGGACAGAATACCGGCGAGTTTTTGCCCAGATGAAAAACCCCGCTCTTTTTCCTCATCTGCGCCTGCAATCGTTGGCCGTGATTGGTCTTCTTGAAACGCCTGATGGATACGTTCTGGGCCGACGGCACCCTTCCTCCCTCTATCAGGGAAATTTCTGGCAAAGCCCCCCGGCAGGCAGCATTGAAAAACGAGGAGAATGCGCGGATGCCTCTCTGCCAGAGCAAATCCTGGCCGAAGCAGAGGAAGAGCTTGGGCTAACAGCGCATGACCTTACCGTAGGCGCCCCACAACTGATCTGCCGCCATCCGGGCACCCGCATTCTGGATATCGGCCTTTCCCTTCACACCTCTTTACCCTTCAAAGAAGTGGAGGAACGCTGGCGCCACTCCGCTAATCAGGAATATGACCAACTGGCGCTTGTACACAAAACAGAAACCGCAAACTGGCTCAACCGTCCCGATCTCCTCCCCACCTCACGCGCCTTGCTGGAAGCCGCCCTCCCATGAACCAGCCACCTTTGCCTCTCCAAAAGCAGGAGGAACACGCCACGATCACGCCACACCTGGTTATGATTATCGCTGCGGCTTGCGGATTGATTGTAGCCAACCTGTATTACGCCCAACCTCTGGCTGGCCCTATCAGTGCCGCACTCGGGATGTCTGCCAGCCAGTCTGGTCTGATCGTTACCATGACACAGATAGGATATTGCGTTGGTCTGCTGCTGATTGTCCCGCTGGCTGATCTGCTGGAAAACCGTAGCCTTATTGTCTGGATGACGCGACTGGTAATGCTGGCGCTCGTGGCGCTTCCCTTTTCAAACCATCCCCTCCCGTTTTTGCTGGCTATCGGGCTGGTCGGCATTCTCTCTGTCGCTGTGCAGATTCTGGTTCCGTTTGCGGCTCACCTAGCCCCTGAAGCACGACGGGGACAAGTGGTTGGCAACGTCATGAGCGGCCTCATGATGGGCATCATGCTGGCGCGGCCGGTTTCCAGCTTTGTCACACAAATTTCGTCCTGGCAGACTATCTTCCTACTCTCCGCCGGGGTCATGCTGGTTTTGTCCGTGGTGCTCCAGTGCGTCCTCCCTCAGCGACACCCCAGAACTCAAAGTAGTTATGCCGGTCTTCTGCTCTCAATGGTTCATCTGCTTGGCCATACGCCCGTTCTGCAACGTCGAGCCTTTTACCATGCCTGCATGTTTGGCGCGTTCAGCCTGTTCTGGACTGTCACACCACTCCTGCTCGCCCATTCGCCCTATCTATTTTCTCAAGGAGAAATTGCGCTTTTTGCCTTTGTGGGCGTGGCTGGAGCTATTGCGGCCCCGATTGCAGGACGCGTTGCAGACAAAGGCTGGACGTGGCCCGCAAGCCTTGCCGCTATGGGCATAGCCTCCCTCGCCTTTCTCTCAACCTGGCTCTTTCACCAGCCCACGCCCTTTGTTGTGGCGCTTTGTATTGCCGGAGTGATGATTGATTTTGGTGTGACCGCCAATCTGGTATTGGGCCAACGTGCCTTGTTTATCCTCGCCCCCGAACACCGCGCCCGTCTCAATGGCCTTTATATGGCTATTTTTTTTCTGGGTGGAGCGGCAGGGTCAGCCTTAGGTGCCTGGACCTACGCACAAGGTGGCTGGATATGGGCATCTACATTGGGAGCAGCCCTGCCTGCCGTCGCCTTCCTTGTATGGTAATCCCCCCATTTTTAGTGGGGCGTTGAATGAGAATTCAGGCAGCTGTTTTTAGTTTCTGGGCGGGGGTTAGCCCGCTGTTCCCCATGTTGGGTCTGTCATGATTATATGTCCAGAGCCATTGTGTTGCGACCTCCTGCACGTCCTGAATGCTTTCAAACAAATACTGCTCCAGCCATTCCTGCCGGACAGTTCTGTTGTAGCGTTCAATATAGGCGTTCTGCTGCGGATTACCCGGTTGCGTATAGATCAGGGTAATCCCCTGTTTTTCGGCCCATGAAACCAACGTATGACTGACATATTCAGGGCCATTATCCATTCGGATGGCTTCTGGCCTGCCACGCCACTCCATAACCTGTTCCAGACAGCGGACAACCCGACAGGCTGGCAGGGAAAAATCAACCTCGATCGCCAGTCCTTCACGATTGAAGTCATCCAGAATGTTCAGGAGCCGAAAAGCACGTCCATCCATCAGCCTGTCCGCCATAAAATCCATGGACCAGACCCTGTTGGGAAGGGCCGGAACCGACAGCTTTTCAGGCTTTTCGCGAACCAGACGCCTGCGGGGTTTAATCCGCAGGTTGAGTTCCTGTTCCCGATAGATCCGATAAACCCGCTTATGATTCCAGACATGTCCCTGCACATTGCGCAGATACAGGAAACACAGACCAAATCCCCATCTCCTGTGAGCCTGGGTCAGTCCCACAAGAAGATCGGCAATCCTGTCGTTCTCCGCTGCCAGTCGCGGACGATAGCGAAAGCAGGTCTCGGATATCCCAAAAATCCGACAGGCCAGCGCAATGCTGACCCTATGATGCGCCACAGCTTGTGCGGCCAGTTCCCGGCGCTGGGCTGGCCGCTTCATTTTTTTCCAAGGGCTTCCTTCAGGATATCCGTCTGCATGCTCAGATCCGCATACATGCGCTTCAGCCGACGGTTCTCCTCTTCCAGAGCCTTCATCTGACTGATCATCGAAGCATCCATGCCGCCATATTTCGCGCGCCACCGGTAAAACGTGGCGTTGCTAATCCCATGCTCCCGGCACAGGTCAGGAACCGGGACACCGCCCTCAGCCTGGCGGATCACACCCATGATCTGGGCGTCAGTAAAGCGATCACTCTTCATCAGAATCTCCTCAATTCTTACGCTGAGAAAATTCTCATTCAAAAGCCACTCTTTTTATGGGGGGATTACCGTATGTCTGACAGAAAAACGCACCTGACGGCAAAAGTGAGCAGGAATTTCAATCATAAGAAAGAAACCGCACAGAGCCCCTTTAAATGAGAGCGGGCGAAGTAAGACAAGATTTCTTATCCCACTTCGCCCTCTTTCTACACAGTACTAACGGTGATCAGCCAAAAAACTCTTGAACCGGTTAGCCCATAGCCTGCCAGAGAGGCAGACGCGCTTTGTAAGGCGCATCAATCTGCTGGATCACTTCCTCAAATTTGGACTGATCATAGAGTTTGACCCGCTCTTCATTCGGAATGCCCTGCAAGGCACGAAAAGCCGTGCGAGAAAGCGCGCGGTTAAAAATACCCGGACCTGTTTTATACGCTATATAAAGATGCCTATGCTTATAACAGTTATTATACAGAATACGCAGGCATTCTTCCATGATACTGCTTTTAGCAACAGTTCCATAGAAGTCGTTATGGGTGACAAAATTCTGTGTCAGGAACAGAACAACATCATCTTTCTGCTCCAACATAAACTGTAACGCAGCTTCATCCCGAATGCGAGCATCAGCATCCAGCCACCAACCACCCAGCAGATTGGTTACATGGACGCGCAGGAAATCTGCCGCCTCGGCAGGATGACGCATGCCAAGGAAAAATTCACGTGCTTCAATGCCATAATATTCATATAGCCAAGACGCTGCTTTTTCCTGATTAAAAACCTCAATTTCCATATCAGGGATACCCTGATGGAAATAGATATTTTCAGTAATTTCTTCCGGTGGTTCTTTATCCCAATACATAAAGAGCTTTCTTGGAATTGTTTGTCCAGATGCTCTTTCGGGCTTATCACTGTTGAAAAGGCTAGGCTGGATTTTCCGTGCTATCTCCAGATACAGCCAGTCAATTTCCTCGCCACTCAAAAACTCTTCAAAGGCATTCCCAATGTGGACCAAGGCAGCCTTATTATCTCCCCCCCTCCAAGCCGACGCAATACCTTCAATATAGTTGGCGTAAGGACGGCATAGACTGGCAAGCGTTTGCAAATCGTGTTCAGGCAATGGCTTACCTGCTTTAAGAAGACACAACAGGCGCACTTGCATCAAAGACTGGGGAAGCGGATATTGGTCCCGATTTGTAGCACAAATACGCAGCGCCAAACCATAAATACAGGCGGCTTCAAACGGCTTTTGATTGTGATGAAGGATATTGGCAATTGTAAAGACGTGCTCAAGCACTGCCCCACCATGATGACCAAAATACTCTACGGCCTGCTGGTCACGTTTAATGCACTCAATTTCAAAAGGCATTGGCTCAGGAGGATAAATATCCAGTGTATTTTCAGCTATCAGCGTATCTAATGTTTTTTCAGTCATAAAAAACTGCCTAACCTTGCATTGTTAGAACTATATTTAATGCAGAATTCTTATTTTTCAAAGTAGCCATAATAGGGAGCGACACCTAAAGTTATTGATCAGAAAGTCCGATCGCTCTTTAGATCCTGATTCTGTATTATAATAAAGAATTCTCTTTTTTTGAGTAGAAGGAAGGCCGCCTCTCTTTTCCCGGCGAATACCAAAAAAGCGCACGTAGCACACAATCGGTCCCCCCCCCTCTCTGTCCTATGCTGACAGCGCTTTATTACTCTCTAGCCTGATACTCATATCTGTAAAGCGCCATTAGTCTACAGAATAGATGGACCCACCCGGACCAGGATGTCTCCTCACCAAAGCGGCTCCTCTGGCGCTCATCCTGTCCGGAAAGACGCAGCACCTCTTCCCTAGTTCCGAGTAATTGGTCCTATTTAATCTCAATCCCGATCTGCTTGATATCGTGAAAGGTGATATCCGGGTTCTGTTCCTGGGTACGGCGCATCATGAAAGCCGAAGTGGCCAGGAACACAGGGTCATCATCCAGATCATCCGCCATGGCGCTTCGATTGATTTGAGCGAAGATTTCAATTTTATCACGAGGCCCGGTAATCCAGCGTGCCAAAGAGAACGGGGTGGCATCAAAACCGATCGCCACACCATATTCCGCCTTCAAC
The DNA here is from genome assembly GCF_030644465.1 of Acetobacter tropicalis. Lineage (NCBI taxonomy): Bacteria > Pseudomonadati > Pseudomonadota > Alphaproteobacteria > Acetobacterales > Acetobacteraceae > Acetobacter > Acetobacter tropicalis. Next base: position 220,121 of record NZ_JAUYUW010000001.1, read on the forward strand.
CGTGCCTGAAGCACATCAAGCTGCAGGGTACCCACAACCCCGACAATCGGTTGCGCTCCATCCTGCGGGCGGAAGAGTTGCACCACCCCTTCTTCAGCAAGCTGGGTGAGCGCCTGCTTCAGCTTTTTGGCTTTCATGGCATCATCCAGCCGCACACGACGCAGGATTTCCGGCGCAAAATGCGGCACGCCAGTAAAGCTGAGGTTTTCGCTTTCCGTCAGTGTGTCGCCAATACGCAGGGTGCCATGGTTGGGAATACCTACAACATCGCCTGCAAAGGCTTCCTCCGCCAGTTGCCGGTCACGCGCGAAAAAGAACTGCGGTGTATGCACGGCAAAATTCTTGCCTGTGCGCGTATGCAGCAACCGCATGCCGCGCGTAAGCTTACCTGAACAGATCCGCGCGAAAGCGATGCGGTCCCGATGGTTCGGGTCCATATTTGCCTGAATTTTGAAGACCAGAGCCGTCATGGCTGGTTCATCCGCTTTAACTGTGCGGGTTTCAGCCACCTGATTTCGGGGAGACGGCCCAAAGGATACCAAGGCATCCAGCAGGTCTGTCACGCCAATTTCCTTCATGGCGCTACCGAAGAACACGGGGGTCAGATGCCCGGCGTCAAACGCTTCCCGATCAAACTGTGGCAGGGCTGCCTCGGCCAATTCCAGTTCTTCTGCAAGCTGAATCATACGCGGGTCAGACTGCGGAAGCTCTTCCTGAGTATGCAGTTTCTTGGTGAGCAGATCATACGTGCCCACGAACTTCGCTGCACGCCCCACGGGCCACGTTGCTGGCGAGGTATCCAGCGCCAGAGAAGATGCCACTTCATCCAGAAGCTCGAACGGGTCCTGCGCTTCACGGTCCATCTTGTTGATGAAGGTGACAATCGGGATGTCGCGCAGGCGGCAGATTTCAAACAGCTTGCGCGTCCGGTCCTCAATCCCTTTGGCCGCGTCAATCACCATGACGGCGGAATCCACTGCCGTCAGTGTGCGGTACGTATCTTCGGAGAAGTCTTCATGTCCCGGGGTATCAAGCAGGTTGAAGATGCAGCCGCCATATTCAAACGTCATCACGGAACTGACGACGGAAATTCCACGGTCACGCTCAATGCTCATCCAGTCCGAGCGTGTACGGCGGCGCTCACCTTTGGCACGTACGTTCCCTGCAAGCTGAATGGCCCCACCAGCGCGCAGAATCCGTTCCGTCAACGTGGTTTTACCGGCGTCCGGATGCGAGATGATTGCAAAAGTGCGGCGACGGGCAATTTCCGTGCTCAGTTCGGTAACGGGCGCATCAGACATGGGGAACAATCCGGCTGGAAAAGACAAGGGACTAAAACGGCAAACGCCGGGTAAGGAGGTTGCCCTCCACCCGGCGCTGCACAGATCGGGCCGAAGCGCCGATTAACGGGAGTAGTATTCCACCACCAGGTTCGGTTCCATCTGCACCGGATACGGCACGTCAGAGAACTTCGGACCACGGATGAAGGTACCCTTCATCTGGCGGTGATCAACTTCCATGTATTCCGGAACATCGCGTTCGTTGGTCTGCGTCGCATCCAGAACGATAGCAAGCTGCTTGGACTTTTCGCGGATTTCAATCACGTCGCCATCTTTAACCAGATAGGACGGGATGTTCATCTTGCGGCCATTCACCAGCACGTGGCCATGGTTGATGAACTGACGCACAGCAAACGGCGTGATGGCGAACTTCATGCGGTAGATAACCGCATCCAGACGACGCTCAAGCAGGTTGATCAGGTTTTCAGACGTATCACCCTTGCGGCGCACGGCTTCCTGATAATACCGACGGAACTGCTTTTCGCTGATGTTACCGTAGTAGCCCTTCAGCTTCTGCTTGGCCATAAGCTGCACAGAATAGTCAGAGGGCTTGCCTTTACGGCGCTGACCATGCTGGCCGGGACCATATTCACGACGGTTAACCGGAGACTTTGCACGGCCCCACAGGTTGACGCCAAGGCGACGGTTAATCTTGTACTTGCTCTCAAGGCGCTTGCTCATTCTGCGCTCTTCTCTTCCACTACTGCAAAACAGGCCAGCCTGCGCCACCCTGCCTGCCATTGCGCCGGTAGTCTCTGTCCCCCACGGATCAGAGCGGGCGCAGTCCGTATCACCGCCAGATGGGAGCATAGTCCATCTGTCAGCCGTCCTGTCCACATTCCCGGCAATGGGGGCAGCCATTACGGAAAGACTGGCTTTGTGTCAATCTTTTCCGCGCGAAAAGTCCCCTGCTGCCGCCTTCTGCTCCCCAGAATTGATTTAAGACAGCACGCCCCGAACCAAGGGGCTGCGGTATTTGTATCAGTCCTTTCGCAATTGGCGTATCGTGGTCATATTAAACGGTCAGAAAAGGATATTCTGCCATGCCATTCGCCAAAAAATGGGGGCTCTTTGTAGCGCTCGGCGTTGCCCTGATTATTCTGGGCTTTATTGCTGCCATTGATGCCGTCTCCGTAACACTCGCCAGCACCATCTTCATCGGCGTGCTGCTGATTATTGCCGGCACCATGCAGATGATCCACGCCTTTGCCGTGCGGGACTGGGGCGGGTTCCTGTTCTCCCTTCTGGCTGGGGTACTCTATATCATCGCCGGGGTCATGATTATTGAAGAACCGGTAACCGGTGCCGGTATGATCACACTGTTTGCAGCCGCCTGTTTTATTGTGGTGGGCATCATGCGCTGCATTCTGGCCATTCAGTCACGCGGCCTGCCGGGCTGGGGCATTGTCCTGTTTGGGGGCGTAATCAGCCTGCTGGTCGGCTTGAGCCTCTACTTTACGCTGCCGTGGTCCGGGCTGTGGCTGATTGGCACCTTCATCGCTGTCGAACTGATTGCCAGCGGCATTGGCTGGGTGCAGATCGGGCTGGCACTGCGCCAGAGTGAGAACAACCAGTTTCCTCCCTCCAGCGGGTTCTGATCGTCCGCAGGAAAACAGAAAAAGGGGCGTCCGGCCATGTGGCGGACGCCCCTTTTTTATCTTCATACAACCGCCAGAATGTTCCCTACAGTCATTCCTTCTCTATGGAAGCAGCGGGAGGTGGCAGCCGGTTACGGTCCATGCTCAAAAGCGCCTGAGCGGCCATGCCGGGCTGTTCCGCTCCTTCACCGCCCCCCTTGTCACCCGGCACCAGCTTAATGGCCCGGTCACCGTCTTCGCGTTTGCGCCGCAACTTCTCAATATTCTCGAGAACAATCGGATATTCTTCTACCAGACGACGGAAGCGGGACGCGCTGATCACCATGAAATGCCCGAACTGCACCGCACGGATACTCGCCGGACAACGCTCATTCTTGTAAGCCCCCAGAGCACCTATCAGGTCTCCCGCTCCATACAGGATATCCCGCTCGGCAATATGAGCCTCAGCCAGACCCGCGCTAATGAAATAGACATTCCGGATACGCCGCCCGCGCCGACAGATCATTTCCTGCGGGGCCACAAACCGAAGGGATGTGGTGGTGGCCAGATCATGCAACTCAGCCCCCGGCAGCCCGCGAAACACGGCAGCGTGCTTCAGACGGCTTTCAATGCCGCTTTTGAGGTCAAAACTCAAAGGCTTATCCAGACGGCTGCGGCGGCGTTCCAGTTCCTTCATCAACTCACGGTTCAGTTCATCACTGATGAGCGATTCAGAGAGCAGGGAATCATACTCCTCCCCTTCCAGCCGCAGAACAATCTGACGGAAAATCCGGTTTTCCAGCGCTTCTGAATAGCCGTGATAATGCAGCCGCAGCGTTTCCAACGCCTCGTTCAGCAGTTTGCGCTGGCGCTGCAATACCTCGGCCACAATCTCGCCAATACGCGGCCCAAGCGTTGGCTCCAGCCGCTCCCTCATGAAACGGGTCAGCGAGATGGACACGAAATGCGCCACCATCAGCATTTCAAACCGTTCGGCCATGCACAGCATAAGAGGCCGATCAATCCGCAGATGGTTGTGGATCCATTGCGCGGTCTTGAAGCGCAGTGAGGGGCTGAGCCGCCGCCGCAAGGCGCGAACATAGCCCAACCGCCCTTCAAGCCGTGCGCCATCAATGGCCGCTTCAGCACTCCGTAGCAGGGTTTCCATCACCCGACGGGAAAGCCCCTGAATGCGGAACAAATCCAGCAGAAGCGAGCGTTCCTGGCTGGCAATGGTAATCAGCGCCAGGTTCACACGCTGCGTATCACCCAGCGCCGTATCAAACTCATTGGCGGCCTGCTCTTCATCCGCCCGCCGATCAATCTGTTGCAAAACAGGACGTGTGGCATCGGTGGAGAACCCGAGTTCGTCCCCCATCTTCTCCGCCCGTTCCTTTACCTTATCCAGACCAATACTGAGCACCTGATGCCGCATGGCTTCATCAATAGGTGAAAGCTTGTCCAGCTTCAGGAACAGCACCAGAGACCGCAAAGTGGTCCCATTGAGCAGAAGCGTGATGAGCACGAACCCTGTGGCGATAATCCCGATAAAATGCGCCACGGGGGTAGAAACCCGTTCGTTCTCCGTCACAGCCAGCGCCAGCGCCAGTGTGATGGCGCCGCGCAGGCCACCCCATACCATGGTGACCTTGAACGGTGTGGGCACAGGCGGAGAAAGTTTGGTCATGGCCAGAAAAGGCAACAGCCCGAACACCACGGCCCCACGCGCGGCCAGACCGGCCACGCTGGCAATCAGGATAAGCACACAATCCCACCGGGTCATGCCCACCAGCAGATGGGGCACCAGCATGGAGGCCAGAACGAACACCAGAGAACCGGCCCAGAACACAAGCTGCTGCCACAACTGGTTCAGGAACAACCATGTCTGCGGCCGGAAGGTGGATGGCCCATAGACGGAAAGCGTCAGCCCGGCAGCGGCCGTGGCCACCACGCCAGATACCCCCAGAAATTCATCAGAAACGATATAGGCCACATAAGGCAGCGCCACCGTAAGCGTAATTTCCGCCGCCGGGGAACCGCCCAGTGCCGTGATCATCATGAGGGTCAACTGGCCGAAAACCACCCCCACAATCAGCGCGCCCACAAAGGAAATCACGAAGGAAATCACGGCCTCGCCGGGGTGAATGGCGTGGTGCAGCGTGACCGATGGCAGCAGGATGGAGAAGATGGAAATGGCGGCGGCATCGTTCAGAAGCGCTTCCCCCTCCACCAGCCGGGTCAGGCGGGTAGCGGCCCCGATGTCACGGAAAATACCAGCCACGGCGGAGGGATCTGTTGTCGCCACAATGGAGCCAAGCAGCAGGCAGACCACCAGCGGCATCTGGGCAAAAGGCAGCAATGCAAAGCCAATGGTGGCCGTGGAAACCACAACCGCCACAACAGCCAGCAACAACACGGTTGCTGTTTCATGCGCCAACCGCCGGACATCAATGGCCAGCGCCCCCTGAAACACCAAGGCAGGCAGGAAGATAAGCAGGAAGGCTTCACTGTTTATAGGGAAGTCCAGCAGCATTTCCGCCAGACCGTTCAGCGCCGCCAGATGCGAATTGCGCAGCGCAAAATCCGCCAGACTGCCGATAATGATGCCGACAATAGCCAGCAACACTGTTTCTGAAAGTTCAAGCCTGCGCGCTATGGGCTGTACCGCGCTTACAATAACAAGAAGAAGCCCAATGGCGAGCAGTACCGCAGCCAGACCCGTTACCGCCATGCTCTTTTAGCCTCTCCGTCCAGAATCGATCTTATTCTCAGCAGCCTCCCATATCGTGCTGATAAGGCACCAAAATGGCGGAGGCTCCCGTCTATTTTGTTTTCGCTTCTAACACGTGACCGATCGGTCAGACCACACCCGTTCATGATATTTCGCAAACCAGACAAAAACCTTATCACCTCATAGCTGCCTTCATCCCTAACGCAGCGGAAGCGAAATGGTCTCTTACTTGTGACCTGTCTTCTCAGAGTCTTCACCCTGCGGCGCACGTTAAGCGCCCCATATTGCTAAGGGCGCGGCACGCCCTCCGGGGTCTGGGCCAGAACAGCAAGGGGAAACCAGAACAATGACTTCAGCACCCACGATCACATCCTGTCCCATCGGTATTCAGGCCGAAGGCACCCGGAGGGAGCGGGATTCCATGGGAGAAATTGAAGTCCCTGCCAATAAATACTGGGGCGCGCAGACACAGCGCAGTCTGATCCATTTCTCAATCGGCACGGACCGCATGCCGCTGCCCCTGTATCATGCCTACGGCGTTGTCAAAAAAGCGGCAGCACTGGTAAACGCAGCCGATGGCCGTATGCCGCAATGGAAAGCGGACCTCATCGCCCGCGTGGCGGATGAAGTCACGGCTGGCAAACTGGATGACCATTTTCCGCTGTTTGTATGGCAGACTGGCTCCGGCACTCAGACCAACATGAACGTGAACGAGGTTATCGCCAACCGCGCCATTCAGCTTGCAGGTGGGGAAATAGGATCTAAAAAGCCCGTTCACCCCAATGATGACGTGAATATGGGGCAGTCGAGCAATGACTCCTTTCCCACCGCCATGCATGTGGTCACGCTTCTGGAAATAGAAGACCGGCTGATACCCAGCGTTGAAAAGCTGATTGAAACCATTCACAGCAAGGCGGATGAATGGATGGATGTGGTCAAGATCGGCCGCACCCATTTGCAGGATGCTGTGCCCCTTACCGTTGGGCAGGAATGGTCCGGCTGGGCCAGCCTTCTGGAAGACGCCCTGAAAAACCTGCACCACGCGCGGGAAGCCCTGTTTGAACTGGCGGCAGGCGGCACGGCCGTCGGCACAGGGCTGAATGCGCCTCCGGGCTTCAGCAAAGCCATTGCCCGCAAGATTGCGGAGCTGACTGGCCGCCCCTTTGTCACCGCCCCCAACAAGTTTGCCGCCCTGAGCGGGCTGGACGCCATGGTCCGCGCCTCCGCCGGGTTACGCGGGTTGGCGGTGCCCCTGCTGAAAATTGCCAATGACATGCGATGGCTGGCCTCTGGCCCCCGGTGCGGACTGGGTGAACTGAGCCTGCCGGAAAACGAGCCCGGCTCCTCCATCATGCCCGGCAAGGTCAACCCGACCCAGTGTGAGGCCATGGTCATGATCGCCACACAGGTGCTGGGCAATGACAATACCGTGGCCGTAGCCGCCAGTCAGGGCCAGCTTGATCTGAACGTGATGCGCCCGGTCATTCTGGCCAACTGCCTGCACAGCATCCGCATTCTGGCCGATGGCTGTCACAATTTCCGGGTCTTTTCGGTTGAAGGGACGGAGATCAACCGGCCAAAACTGGCCCAGTATGTCAACGGGTCCGTCATGCTGGTCACGGCTCTCAGCCCGGAGATCGGGTATGACAAATCTGCTGAAATTGCCCATATCGCCATTGAACATGATCTCAGCCTGAAAGACGCGGCTCTGAAATCCGGCTATCTGGACAGCGCCACATTTGACCGGCTGGTAAACCCGCTGGATATGGTGGGTAAAGGCACGGCTGGGGCCTGAACATCAGGCATCTTTTCCGTCGGGAAGAATACCGGTATGATCCCAGCATGAAACGTTTTGTATGCCGCCTTCTGGCTTTTCAGAGCTTGATGCTTGTCAGCATGCTGGGACTAAGCGCCTGCGCGGATGATTCTCGCCCGCAGCACGTCTATCATCCCCGCACCCACCATGGAGAAGGCACGCCGCGCTGGTATCGTCCTCCAGCATCTTCTCCCTCCTCTTACCGGTAAGGGGCGTATTTCATGCCTGGTAAACTGGTAAGGCTCGGAATTATTATCGTCACCCTTGCTCTGGGCATTTACGTGCTCAGCGGTGTGTACAAAAATTTCTCTCACCTCATGGTGCCGGATCAGGACACGCCGCCTGCTGTGGATACGAATGCCCCCAAAAGCCCATAGAGGCCGGAAAGGCCTCTGGCCGTTGGTTGGAAGGCCTGCCCATCGTCTTCTTCTGGGTGGAGGATGTGCGCTTGGGCTGCTCACAGCAGGCAGCCTTCACGCCCAGACACCCCAACCGAGGGAAGAAGGGCAAGTGATCTCCCCGTCCCTTCTCACGGCGCATCGAGGAGGCACCTTACGGTTGGTCGCCGCAGCGTCAGGCGGAACGCTTGATCCGCACATTAATTACTCTGCCAAATACATCAACCTGTTTGCTGTCGTGTATGACGGACTGACCACTTTCAAAAAAGTGCCAGGCCCAGACGGCAATACGGTTGTGGCGGATCTGGCGGAGGCCCTGCCTGCCCCGCAGGACGGTGGCCGGACCTATGTATTCACCCTCCGCCCCGATATCCATTTTTCCAATGGCCGGACTGTGACGACTGCGGATGTCGCCGCCTCCATGCGCCGTATCTTCCGGGTAGGCTCTCCTACCGCAGGATCATTCTATTCTGCCATCGTTGGCGCTGATCTGTGCCTGAAGGAACCTGCCACCTGCACACTCAGCGGTGGCGTGGTAGAAGACCCGGCACACCGGACCATTACCTTCCACCTGTCCTCACCCGATACTGAATTCCTTCAGAAGCTGGCTTTTACGCACGCTGTCATTGTGCCAGCGGATACGCCTGATCATGACATAGGCAACACGCCCATCCCCAGCACGGGGCCGTATGCCATAGCGTCGTATGATCCCAACAAATCCCTTGTTCTGAACCGTAATCCCGCATTCAGGGAATGGAGCGCGGAAGCCCAGCCTGAAGGCTATCCGGACACCATAACCTACAGCTTTGGCATTCCGGACGAAGCTGCTGTCACAGCGGTAGAAAACGGCCAGTATGACTGGATGGAGGGAAGCATTCCCATGGACAGGCTGGGCGAGCTGGGCAGCCGCTACACGGCGCAAACGCATGTCATGCCGCATGCAGCCATGTATTTTCTGCCCATGAACGTCAATCTGCCACCCTTCAATGTTCAGAAGGCCCGGCAGGCCGTGAATTATGCCCTGAACCGTAAGGCCATGGTCATTTTCTATGGCGGCCCCGGCATCGCCCGTCCCCTGTGTGGCATGCTGCCGTCTTCCCTGCCGGGTGCGACGGATTTCTGTTTCTACACCAAAGGCGCCTCTCCCGCCGCACCCGCTCCACGCTGGAGCGCCCCTGATCTGGAAAAAGCGCGCCAGCTTGTGCGCGAAAGTGGCACTGCCGGGCAGAAAGTGACCTTGATCACGGCCAACACCAGTGTGGACATGGCCATGGGCACCTGGGTGCGGGACATGCTGCAAAGCCTGGGCTATCAAGCCACACTGCGTCCGCTCAGCAGTTCTGTGGCCTTTAATTACATGCAGAACACGTCCAACAAGGTGCAGATTGCCCTTAAAGACTGGTCTGCCGACTATCCTTCTCCATCCAATTTTCTGGATGATCTGCTGGGGTGCGAGAATTTCCACCCCAATTCAGACAGTTCCATCAATATTCCTGGCTTCTGTGACAAACGCATTCAGGCGTTGATGGACCGCGCCAAGACAGACGTCTCCCTCACCCCGCAGCAGAGCGAAGCTCTGTGGCGTGAAGCCGATAAACTGGTGATGGAACAAGCCCCCATTGCGCCGCTGATTGAGAAAGACACCGTTCTGCTGACTTCCCCACGGCTGGGTAATTTTTTCTACACCACGGTAAACCAGCTCTTTTTCTCACAAGTCTGGGTTCAGTAACCTCCGCTCCGTGCGTTTATCCACAGAATCTGTGGATGAAAGACGGGATAATTACGGGAGGACACCGGGATGAGAGCGGGATAACAAAGCACGCTCTCCCCCACTCCTACCTGATCAGACACAATGCTCCCTCTCATAATGCCCAAAAGAAAGGCAATTACGTCGGCACACTCCCTCCTGGGCGTTATCCACAGAATCTGTGGATAGACCTCCGGACAACAGCGGGACGATTACGGGATGAGGCGGGACAGTTCAGCCCACAATTTGAAAAATTTCTTTTTATAAAATAACAATTAGAAAGCGGCGATGTTGGAATAACCTTTCCCCTACACTCCATCACCCCAACGCGTCCTCCACGCACAATCTTACAAAACAGCGAGAAATCGGATTTCACTCGCCTCAGATATTGCAAATAAGTCGCAAAACAAACATGGTGACTTACCCATAGGAGTGCGGCACGCGCTTTCTTGCCCGTTTTCACCTTTTTCCTTTCAAGGCTCTGCGTTGCCTCGCGTGACAGTTTCTCTTTCATGATCTTGTTTTTAGCCCCCCGCACACAGGTTGCTCTGGCCATTACATCCCGTGTTCTTGCAGGAGTGGGTGGCGGTTACCTGTCTTCAGCACTTCTGGCCATTGCAACAGCCTCTGTCCTGCCTCTCTCTCGGTCTGATGCCACCATTGTGTCCACGCTTCTGGCATTGCTGTGCTGGCCTGTCATGATGATGATGTGCTTCAGCACCCGCACCGCCACACGGGCATGGGGGCTCACCGTAATGGTCTGCCTCGCACAGGCCGCCATTGCTCTCCTTGCAGGATGGCGACCATGAAGCCCACCTTTCGCGCCTGCATGGCCTGGCTGCACACATGGTCCGGGTTGGTCATGGGATGGTTGCTACTGGTCATAACTCTGGCAGGTACACTCAGTGTTTTTCGGCCAGAAATCAGCACATGGATGCGCCCGGAACTCAAAGCGCATATGGCTGTCAGCCCGGATGCAGCAACACAGGCGGCCATACAGTGGCTTTCCACGCATGCGGCCCATGCCCCCACATGGTATCTTGAAGCCGCGAATAGCCGTGCACCTTATGTGCAGGCCTTGTGGGAGGATGGGCAAACCTATCAGGACCACGCTCTAGATCCGCAAACAGGAAGCCCTTCCCTTTTACGGGAAACACGCGGCGGAGAATTCTTCTACCGTTTCCATTTTGAATTACAGCTTCCCTACCCTTGGGGCAGATTGATGGCAGGCATAGCCGCCATGGCGCTTGTCCTGATACTCCTCACCGGCATTGTGGCCCATAAGCGTATTTTTCTGGATTTTTTCACCTTCCGCCCCAACAAGGGACAGAGAAGCTGGCTGGATGCCCACAATCTTCTTGGCGTGGTAGCGCTCCCCTTCCATCTGATGATCGCCTTTACAGGCGCATTGACGCTCGCCAGCATGTTTATGCCGTGGGGACTCACCACCCTGTATCATCAGGATTTTGCGGCGCTAGAGCATGATTTCAATCCAGCCGACATGGACCGTCCCGCTTCCGGCAAGGCGGGAACGCTGGCCCCCATTGGCCCTGTTCTGGCTGATATAAAACAGCGTTTTGCCCCAAATGATCTCATCCGCCTGACCATCAGCAACCCGTCAGATGCATCCTCCATCATCATGGCCGTTGCCGGACAGAACGCCTCTGGCGTGGGGGTAGAAACCCATACTCTCAGTTACGATGGCACAACAGGCAAGCTCCTTGCTGAGCATATAGAAAAACGGCCCATCATGGGGTTTTATCGCTTCCTGTATGGGCTGCACGTTGCCCACTTTGCGCCCGCCTTCACCCGTTGGCTTTATTTTCTGTCCGGGTTGGGGCTTGCTGGCGTGATTGCCACTGGCCTGCATTTATGGACACGCAAACGCTGCCACCGTGAACGTGGTCTTGGGTTCCTGCTCGTGGAGCGCCTGAATGTGGGTATGATAACGGGCACCCCCACCGCTTTTGCGGCCTTTTTCCTCGCAAACCGGCTTTTGCCTCCCTTTATGGCCAACCGCGCGCAAATAGAAATTCAGACAGTGTTTGGCGTATGGGCCATCCTGCTTCTCTATGCCGCCGTGAGCCCTCCCTCGGTGGCATGGCGAGACCTGATGAGTGTGGCGGCTCTGGCCTGTCTTGGCGTCACCTTTTTTAACGGCCTGCCTCTTACGTCCTTGCAGCTTGGCGTCGGCGTGACGGCATTCTCTCTGGCCTGCCTGTTTTTTTACACGGCACGACGCATGGGCCGATCAGCAATAGGTCAACCCTGATGCTTCTGCCCATTGCCTGTCTGGCGCTGATTGCTGTGTGCTTGCTGGCCCTTGCTACACCTCGTCAGGCTACAACGCTTTTTACGCCGCCACTACGGCCCCGGCATCAGTCACTCTTACGCACGGCCGGATTTTTCCTGCTGGGAGCATCCTTCTTTCTGTGCTGCCTTGCAGAAAACGCTGCACGACTTCTGCTCGCCCTTACAGGCCTGTTAAGCATCTATGCTGCTCTGGCAGCCCTTTGCTGCACAGCATGGACCCATTTCAGAAAAAACCCTCACTCACACCACACGGCAACGCGCCCTAAGCACCCACGCTGAGCAGTCATCTTTCACACCTGAAAAATGATCTGCAAAGACAGCATGAAAAGACGAAATACGCCTCTCCAATTCGCGCTCTATTGCTCGGGAGAAAGCGTCTTCAGCAACGCTTTATGAAAGGAAACCGGGTCCTGAATCTGAGGCGAGTGTCCAAGGTCCGGAAACAGAATGAGGCGCGCATGAGGGATCGCATTGGCCGCAGCTTTACCCAGTTCTGGATAATGGCCCAGTTGTTTCTGAACCTCCGGCGGGGCTGCTGCCTTGCCTATGGCGGTGTTATCCTTCGCCCCAATCATCACCGTTGTGGGCACTGAAATTTTTCCAAATTCATATACCACTGGCTGCGTATAAATCATGTCGTACAGCAGGGCGGAATTCCACGCCACAGTCTGCTTGCCTGCCCCACGATACATCCCCGCCAGCATCTGCACCCATTGTTCATACTCGGGCCGCCACTCACCCGCGTAGTATGTCTGCTTTTCATAAGTGCGGATGGTGTCTGCTGTTGTTGCCAGTTCACGCGCGTACCATTGGTCCACGCTCAAGGATGGCACTCCTTTTGCTTTCCAGTCTTCAAGTCCTATCGGGTCCACCAGCACAAGCTGCGCCGTCTGATCCGGGTACATCAAGGCGTACCGCACTGCCAGCATGCCCCCCGTAGAGTGGCCTATCAGCACCGGATTGGAAACACCAATACTGGCCAGCAGATCATGCGTATTGCGCGCCAGTTGCTGAAAACTGAACTGATACCGCTCCGGCTTGCTGGATTTGCAAAAACCGATCTGGTCCGGTGCAACAACCCGGAACCCTGCATTTACAAGAACCTTGATTGTCTGCTGCCACGTCGCTGCACAGAAATTCTTGCCATGCAGCAAAACTGCTGTGCGTCCATTTGGGGTTTGTGGATGCACATCCATGTAGGTCATGTGCAACCCTTGCCGTTGAGAAGAAAAGCTGTATTGCGCCACAGGATAGGGGTACATAAACCCTTCAAGTTCAGGGCCATACTGCACCGTTTCCGCATACGCCACCGGCTGCATAGCCATCATGCCAACACAGCCCCCCAGCGCCATCACACTTGTCAACTGCAACAAGGTGACACAGCAGTTTTTCTTCTTTTTCATTCTGCTTGCTTCCTTATCCCGGCCCATCTTCACCATACACAGACCCGCGCTTTACCTCTGCCGCTACGGCACAAACGCGCAATAGCAAACTCGTTTCATTTCTGCCCCTTCTCCTTTGATCCGATTTTCCACCGCGCCTTCGTCTGACTGAAAGATTTTTCAGGCAAACAGAAAAGACCGCACGATACCACGGGAAGACGCAGTCCCCTCTTTGTCAGGGGCACAGGATACCCGGCCCGCCACGTAGGCTAAACCAGTCAGAGTGAACGTGGGAATTGCCAAAAACAAAGGAAATTATACTGGAAAAAGAAGAGTGCTGTCCGCTGAAACTGCCCACCAGAAGCCTTTTGAGGAAAGCATCTGCGGCTTTATTTTCACTGATTTAAGAAGACGTTTTTTGTGTTTAAGTAGCGCAGAGAAAAATACTCAACACATCCGCCGTTGAACAAAAGCCCAATGTGCGCAACCGCACAAAATGCACTCAACTGACCTGAAAGATTTTTCAACATCGCCTGCTGTCAGGGCTTTGCGTCACTATTCAAACGTTGCAGCACCGCATCTCGGATACGGGCGGGAATGGGCACGTAATCCAGCTTGCGGCTTTCCGCCTCCCCCTCTGTCAGCCCCCATGAAAAAAAGCGGCTGACAGCCTTGCCGTGTGGCTTTGCCAACGAGGCCCGAGGAACCAGCGCATAGGTAGTGGTGACAATGGGCCAAGCCCCCTGTCCTTCCGTATTGCACAAGGAAGCCGTCAATGTGTCATCAGTCCACTCGGCTGAGTCTGCGGCTTTTGCAAAACTGTCTGCTGTCGGCACAACAAACTCTCCAGCCCGGTTCTGCAACTGCACTGTTGGCATATGGTTCCGTTCCGCATACGCGTATTCCACATACCCCACACTTCCCCGCGTGTTACGCACGTAAGATGCTATTCCGTCATTCCCGCGTGCGCCTGCCCCTATGGGCCATGCAACAGATGTCCCCCTCCCCACATTCTCTTTCCATTGGGGAGCGACCTGGCTCAGATAATCCGTGAAAACATAGGTGGTGCCAGAGCCATCCGCACGATGCAGCGGGGCCACTGGCAGATCAGGTAATGTCAATTCAGGATTAAGGGCGGCAATACGGGGGTCATTCCAAACGGCAATACTGCCATCATACAACCCCGCCAGAACAGGGCCGGTCAGCTTCAGGCGGCCCTCCGGCACACCGGGCACATTCACAATCACCACAATGCCGCCAATAGCGGTGGGAAACTGTAGCAGCTTGCCTTTTTCCAAGCGCTCCGGCGCCATGGGCGCATCAGACGCACCAAAATCCACCGTGCCCGCCAAGACCTGATTTTGGCCCGCCCCAGAGCCAATGGTCTGGTAATTGACCTGCACCCCGGTTTTGGCAACGGAATCCGAAGACCACGCCTCATACAAAGGAGCGGCAAAACTGGAGCCTGCTCCTGTAATACGCTCCGCCGCCAGAGATTGTGGCACCCCGGCCAGCCACACGGAGGCCAGTAGAGCCGAAAGGGGAGCAACACGCCGGACATTACGGCCAAAAGCCCCTGCACACAGCATCCTCATCCCTTTCTCTCCCTGCTTTTTATGGTTTTGCAGGCTTTAACGCCTGCACACCCGTTAACGCAGCACAGCACCTGTGGCTTTGGTAACGGCTGCCACAATCCGCTCGGACACAGCTTCCAGTTCCGCATCCGTCAGGCTTTTGTCCACTGGCTGCAACGTGACTTCAATACCAATGGAACGATGGCCTTCGGGCACATGCGGGCCTTCATACACGTCAAACAGACTGACACCCGCCACCAGGTTCCGATCCGCCCCACGCACGGCCCGCAGCAGAGCCTCGGCAGGCACATCACGCCCGACAACAAACGCAAAGTCACGCCTTACAGGCTGGAAGGCAGACAGGGATGGAGCAGATTTCTTACGGCGCTTGGGTTCGGGCACCGCATCCATCAGCACCTCGAACCCGACAACAGGCACATCAATGCCTTCTGCCTGAAGCAAAGACGGATGCAATTCACCAAAATAGGCCAGCACGTTCTTTGGCCCCTGACGCAGCACACCAGAGCGCCCCGGATGATACCAGGACGGTGCATCGGCTGTGGTTGTCAAAGCATCGGCACTTACGCCAAGCTGCGTCAGCAGTTCCAGCGCATCGGCCTTGGCCGCCCATAGGGAAACCGCACTGCTTTCCTGCCCCGGATAACGGGGAGTATGGCCTGTGCGCACACCAGCCGCCACCAGCGTCTGAGCTTTTTCAGAAAAAGCTGGGCCGACTTCAAACAGCCCGATATCCGCCCAACCACGTGCGCTGTTCCGCTGCGCGCTTGCAACCAGATTGACCAGCGGCGTGGGCCGCATCTGGTCCAGATCAGACGCAATGGGGTTCAGCAGACGCAGACTGTCTGGCGCACCGCCAAACCGCAACGCTTCCTCGTGCGAGACAAACGAGAAACCAACGGTTTCCACCAGACCACGCGCAGCCAGAATACGCCGCGCACGTGCTGCTCGCGTCTGTTTGGCTGTCAACGCCACGCCCGGCACCACACTTAGCGGCGGCAACGGAACGGCTGGCACACTATCCAGCCCTTTCAGGCGCAGAATTTCTTCAACCAGATCACTTTCCGCTTCAATCTGGTCAACGCCTTCAGCCGCCTTGGCCGCAACATCGGCAGCAATATCCGCGCCCTGAGCCAGAACGGACTTCTGGGCAATATCATTCCGCCAGGATGGTACGCTAACCCGCACGGCCGCGTCCGTCTGCTCCTGCACCTCAAAACCCAGCTTTTCCAGCAGGGTCACGCTCTCCTGCGGCGGCACATCCAGCCCACCAAGTGTTTTGACACGTTCAAAACGCAGCGTCGCGTCACGCTGCCACGCAGGTTGGTCACCAGCAGAAACAACCTCGCTGGCTTCACCACCACACACATCAATAATCAGACGGGTAGCGGCTTCCAGCGCGGCAACGGGAAGTGCCTGATCGACCCCACGCTCAAACCGGTAGCTGGAATCAGAAGAGACCCCTACCCGGCGCGCGCTCAGCGCAATACGCACCGGGTCAAACAGCGCACATTCCACAAACACATCGGTCGTGCTTTCATCCGCGCCTGATGCTTCGCCGCCCATGATCCCGGCCAGAGACTGCACGCCATTCGCGTCTGCAATCACGCAATCATCTGGCGTGACGGTGTAATCCTGCCCATCCAGCGCCCGGAATGTCTCACCCTCACCGTGGCACATCGTCAGGCGGCCACCTGCAAGCTTGTTCACGTCAAACACGTGCAGCGGACGGCCCAGATCAAAGCAGAAATAGTTGGTGATATCGACCAACGCGGAAATGGGCCGCAGACCAATACTTTCCAGCTTACGCCGGAGCCATTCAGGGCTTGGCCCGTTTTTCACACCCCGGATGGTGCGTCCGAGAACCCAGGGGCAGGCTTCCGGGTAGCTGTTCTCCCACACAACGAGGGAGTCAAATGTGCCATCCACCGTATCTGCCAGCCAGGGGCGCAAGGTGCCCAAACCTGCTGCGGCCAGATCCCGTGCAATACCCCGCACACTCAGGGCATCGCCCCGGTTGGGCGTGATGGCAATTTCAATCACCACATCATCCAGCCCGGCAAAATCAGCATAGGACTGGCCGGGCAGCGTATCGTCAGGCAGTTCGGCAATGCCGTTGCTTTCTTCACCCAGCCCCAGTTCCCGCAAGGAACAAAGCATGCCGCCGCTGGCTTCGCCACGGATCTTGCCGGCTTTGATGGTGATATCCAGCCCCGGCACATACGTGCCCGGTGGCGCGAAAATAACGGCCAGACCAGCACGTGCATTCGGCGCGCCGCACACCACCTGCACATCCTGCAAACCCGGACCAGCATCCACACGGCAAACCTGAAGACGGTCTGCATTGGGATGCTGCGTCGCTTCAAGAATACGGGCGGTCAGAAACGGCTCTATGGCCGCGCCACGGTTTTCAACGCCTTCAACCTCAAGGCCAATCTGGTTCAGTTTGGCGCAGATTTCAGCCAGCGTGGCGGACGTTTCAAGATGGTCATACAGCCAGGATAGCGTGAATTTCATGGCTTACACCCCCTCGTGCAGCAGCGCGGGCGCAAGCGGGTCAGACCCGTAATGGCGCAGCCAGCGGATATCACTTTCATAGAACGAACGCAGGTCCGGAATACCGTTCTTCAACATGGTCAGCCGTTCAATGCCCATGCCAAAGGCAAAGCCCTGCCACTCACGCGGGTCCAGCCCGCAATTGGCCAGAACACGGGCATGCACCATGCCGGAGCCAAGCACTTCAAGCCAGTCATCCCCTCCGCCAATCTCACCTGTACGGCGGGACCACCCGATATCCACTTCCATGGAAGGCTCGGTGAACGGGAAATAAGAAGAACGGAAACGCACAGGCAGATCCGGCTTATCAAAAAACACGCGCAGAAATTCGATCAGGCAGCCCTTGAGGTGCCCCAGCGTAATGCCTTTGCCCACCACAAGCCCCTCACACTGATGGAACATGGGGGAATGTGTGGCATCATGATCTGCGCGATAAGTGCGCCCCGGACAGATCACGCGGATAGGCGGCTTCTGCGCCAGCATGGTGCGGATCTGCACGCCAGAGGTCTGGGTCCGCAGAACGCGGGTGACATCCAGCCCCGGCGCGGGGGGCAGATAAAAGGTATCATGATCCGTGCGGGCCGGATGGTGATCAGGCGTGTTCAGCGCGGAGAAATTGTGCCAGTCCGTTTCGATATCCGGACCTTCCGCAACGCTGAAACCCATCGCCCCGAAAATGGCGGTCATTTCTTCCACCGCGCGCGCAATCGGGTGAATGAAGCCCTGTTGCACCGGCGGCGGCGGTAGAGACACATCCACACGTTCAGCCACCAGACGCGCTTCAAGCTCCGCAGCTTCCAGCGCCTTGCCGCGATCTTCAACAGCGCGGGTCAGTTCATCCCGCAGGCGGTTCAACGCCACACCGCGCGCCTTGCGCTCATCCGGGGCCATTTTCCCCAAGGCTTTTAACAAGGTTGTCAGGCGGCCTGATTTACCAAGAGTGCCGACACGAATAGCATCCCATGCCCGCAGGTCTGCGGCCTCAGCCAGTTCGGACAGGACATCCTGCCGCAGAATCTCAAGATCGTCGCTCATGAAACCTCGCACGAGGGAAAAAATACGCTACAGGGCGGATACTCTCTCTGCGGCGCGGAGAAAACCCCTCCCCACAGAAAACCAGCCAAAAGCCGGGGTGGCCACCCTACCTCAACCGCTGTTCAAACCATCACTGGCAATAAAAAAGGCCGCCCAGACTGGACGGCCTTTTCTAACACTTTATCGGCCGAAATTTCAGGCAGCCAGAGCGGCCTGAGCTTTCTTCACGATTTCAGCGAAGGTTGCGGCGTCATCAAAAGCGATGGCGGCCAGAACCTTACGGTCGATTTCAATACCAGCCTTGTCCAGACCGTTGATGAAACGGCTGTAGGTCAGGCCATGCTCACGCACGGCGGCATTGATACGCTGGATCCACAGAGCGCGGAATTCGCGCTTCTTGTTCCGGCGGTCACGGTATGCGTACTGGAGAGACTTTTCGAGCCGTTCCAGAGCAATACGGTAGTTTGTGGAAGACCGACCACGGAAGCCCTTGGAAAGTTCAAGAACCTTCTTGTGACGGGCGTGCGTGGTTACACCGCGTTTTACACGTGCCATTTCTCAGATACTCCTCAAACCAGCCCGTAGGGTGCCCACTGCTTGACGGTACGACCGTCCTGCGGTGTCATCACCTGTGCGCCGCGGTTGGTGCGCTTCATTTTCTGCGGGCGCTTGATCATGCCGTGACGCTTGCCGCACGGACCAGAGAGCACCTTGCCGGTTGCGGTGATCTTGAACCGCTTCTTGACCGACGATTTGGTCTTCATCTTGGGCATTTCTTTACTCCTGAAAGCTCGAAAAACGCGTCGCCCCATAAGAACGACAGAACACGGCCGGGCATGCCCCACAAGCCCGGACGCGTGTGCGAAGGGCCTCCCTTAACGGAAGCCCCTTACATTTTCAAGTCATCTCCGCGCAGGATTTTTCAGTCAGAGTATGTTATGCTCCATTCACAGTCAGGCCACACGCACCTGTAAAGCGTTATCAGCCGCCTCCTGCCACTGGGGGGGGCATTCCATGCCTTCATGGCATAAGGCACCTGCTGCGGGTTCCCCTTTTCATCATGGCCCCCGCGGGCCATCCTGCCGGGCAACCCTGTGCTTTCTTCCGCACTTTCTCCTTCGCGCACGGCCTGACCCATGTGCACAGAAGCGCAAAACAGTATTTAGCTGCGCGCTTCTTTTCACCTTTCATGCCCCATTGGGCGTGAACAACATTATGAGGTACGCCACTTTCATGACTCCCCTTTCCAACGCCACGCTCAAACAGCTTCCGCCGCAGGTTCTCACTTCTGCTTATGACCGTCAGAAGACCACACCCGGCATTGCACATCTGGCTGTTGGCAATTTTCACCGGGCTCATCAGGCGATGTATGTTGATCGGGTTCTGGCTCGTCCCGGCCAGCAGGATTGGGCGATTGTAGGCATAGGGCTACGCGATAATGAGCGTGAAACCCGCCGCGCGGCCATTATGGCCGAACAGAACGGCCTTTATACCCTTACCGAATTTGCAACGGATGGCGGCCATACCACGCGCGTGCTTGGCGCCATTACCGAGTATGTGCAGGCAGCAAAAGACCGGGCCGGAGCCATTCGTCGGCTGGCTGACCCTGCCATTAAGATTGTCAGCCTGACCATTACAGAAGGCGGCTATTATGTAGATGCCGATGGCCGTTTCATGCTTGATGATCCGGCCATTGCCGCTGATCTGAAACGGGATGTGCCGGAAACCGCCTTCGGGCTGGTGACGGAAGCCCTGCGCCTGCGCCGGGATAGCGGGGTTGGCCCCTTCACCGTTCTCACATGCGATAATCTGCGGGATAACGGTGTGGTTGCCCGCACGGCCTTCTGCTCCTACGCCAAAGCCCGTGATGCTGCTCTGGGAAAATGGGTTGCGGAAAACGTGACCTTCCCCTCCACCATGGTGGACCGCATCACCCCATCCGTTTCATCAGCAGATGTTACCCGACTGGACGAACTCAGCGGCGTTGCGGACAAGATGCCTCTATTTGCTGAAGATTTCACCCAGTGGGTTGTAGAAGATAATTTCTGCGCGGGCCGTCCGGAACTGGAAGCGGTGGGGGTAGAATTCACCAACGATGTGGGGCCGTATGAGCAGGTCAAGCTGCGCATGCTCAATGCCTCTCACTCCATGCTGGCCCTGCCCGGCCTGCTGATGGACTATCAGACCGTGCCAGATGCAATGGGTGATACCTCTCTGGTCACACTTCTGGAGCAGTTTCTGGCACAGGATGCCTCCCCCTTCATCACGCCTCCCAAAGGTGTTTCGCTTGAAGGCTATGCCCATCAGGTGCTGCACCGCTTCCGCAACCCGGCTGTGGGTGACCAGCTTCTTCGTATTGCATCAGACAGTGCATCCAAACTGCCTGTCTTCCTGACAGACACAGTAAAAGGTGTGTTGGGGGCCAACAAGGATCACCGCCGTCTGGCATTTGGCGTCGCGTGTTTCCTGGAATATCTGCGCGGCGAGACGGAAAGCCACAAATCCTACACGCTGTCTGAACCCGGGCTGCCTGATGCGGCAAAGGCTCTGGCGCTGGAGAGTGATCTGGCCGCAGGCCTGCAGATGCCGGTCTTTGCCGGATGGGGGCTGGATGCTTACCCCGCCTTTACAAAAGATGTGGTGGCTCTGCGCACCAGCATGCGTGAGCACGGCGTGCGCCACACCCGGAAAAATCTAGGCTTGTCATAACAAAACCCCTTCTCCTGAAAGGCTCCAGCGCTTTTCAGGAGAAGCACCTCCCGGTCCCCAACACAATAAAACGGCGTAATGTCACAAGCCTTGACTGCATGGCTTTCATGCAAAATTGGCCTTGTCTATATACGTTAAAACATAGATGCTGCGAAAATCAGCGGTTTCTTCTAACATTCTCGTGATCCAAATAAATCTTATTCATTTTTTGGCGCGCGAGAGCCGAACCTATGCGTTTATTTGCTACTCAATTCAAGATAAGCCTTATCTTTAAGAAATAACGGGCCTTTAGACTGCCGCCTGCCAACGCCAGGGAGGGAAGACTGCTGTGGCGGTCTTTCTGCGTATGGTGGGCGCTGTCTTTACTGGATTGGGGGTAGAGTGATCAAACGTCTCTTAGCCGGAGTGGTTGGAGCCGGTGTCCTGGGTGGACTCGGCTTCCTGTATTATGCGTGGTACCCGCCTATCGCCACAATTGATCCACCGGCGGCGAGCAGCTTCTCGGCGGAGCAGATTGAACGCGGCCGCATTGTTGCGGCTGAAGGTTATTGCGCGGAATGTCACACCCGCACAGACATGGGCGGTGGCCCGGAACTGGCGGGTGACTACAAGATGGAAACCCCGTTCGGGGCCATCTATTCCTCCAACATCACGCCGGACCCGGAAATGGGGATTGGCCGCTGGTCAGAAGAAGCACTGCGTCGCGCCATGCGTCTGGGCGTCTCCCGCAAGGGTGTACACCTGATCCCGGCTTTCCCGTATGATCACTTCACCAAAATGACGGATCAGGACATTTCTGATCTGTACGCCTATCTCATGACCCGCCCGGCCGTACATATGGCGCGGCGTCCGAATGAACTGCCTTTCCCGCTCAGCCTGCGCATTGGTCAGGCAGCCTGGAAACTGCTGTTCTTCACCCCCGGCATATACAAGCCTGATCCAAGCCATGATGCCTTGTGGAACCGTGGGGCCTATCTGGCGGAAGGCAACGCCCACTGTGGCGCGTGCCATACACCCCGTAACTTCATGGGGGCCGAAAAGAAGGGCTCCATGTATGATGGCGCGGTTGTGGATGGATGGATTGCCCCTCCGCTGAACGACAAGAACCCCACCCCCACCACCTGGACCGAAGACGAACTGTATCAGTATCTGCGCTTTGGCGTGGCCCCGCTGCACGGTCCTGCCGGTGGCCCCATGTCTCCTGTACCGCACCGCTTCCTGTCTCAGGTTCCGGAATATGATGTGCACGCCATTGCCCATTATTATGCGGACGTGGACCACGCTGCGGAACGCGAGAAGCATGACAAGGTCGCCCTTGCCCGTGCCATGGAGCAATCCAAGATTGATCTGATCGGCCCGAATGTGGACCCGGACGCCAAACTGTATCAGGGCGCCTGCGCGGCCTGCCATTACAATGCGGCCCCTTCCCCTGTGCTTGGTCGCCCGGATCTGGCGCTCAACAACGCCCTGTGGCTGGACGAGCCGACAAACCTCTTCCAGGTAATGCTGCGCGGCCTTACGGCTGAAGAAGGCCAGTCCGGCATTGCCATGCCCAGTTTCTACAATGCCCTGTCCGATGCCGACATGGCGCGTATTGCAGCCTATCTGCGCCGCACACGCACCACCCTGCCGCCGTGGACAGACCTTGAGAAGAAAGCCGCT
The DNA here is from genome assembly GCF_030644465.1 of Acetobacter tropicalis. NCBI lineage: Bacteria > Pseudomonadati > Pseudomonadota > Alphaproteobacteria > Acetobacterales > Acetobacteraceae > Acetobacter > Acetobacter tropicalis. The sequence goes on from NZ_JAUYUW010000001.1 coordinate 242,979, forward strand.
GAAGTGCGCGAGACCGTCAAGACCATTCCTGTCAATTCTTCTCACTGAGACGGCACACGGAGCCAGACATGATTAAGTTCAAACTCAATGGCCGTGACGTATCCGTCGATGTGCCAGATGATACCCCCCTTCTGTGGGCACTGCGGGACGAACTGGACCAGACCGGCACCAAGTTCGGGTGCGGTGTGGGCCAGTGCGGTGCGTGCACGGTGCATGTGGGTGGGCGCGCCACGCGCTCCTGCATCACCCCTGTCAGCTCCATTGAAGGTGCTGAAGTAACCACCATTGAAGGCCTGCACCCGGAAGGCAAACATCCGGTGCAGGAAGCATGGCGTGACATTCAGGTGCCTCAGTGCGGTTACTGCCAGTCCGGCCAGATCATGCAGGCGGCAAGCCTGCTGAAGGATTATCCGGACCCCACGGATGAACAGATTGATGGCGTTATGGGCGGTAGCCTGTGCCGCTGCATGACGTACATCCGTATTCGCAAGGCTATCAAGAAAGCCGCTGCCGCCATGCGTGAGGAGACTGCATCAAATGGGTAAACTTGAACGCATTGCGGCACAGCAGGATCGCGCAGCAGGACGTGGACCAACCCGCCGAGGCTTTTTGCTGACGGCTGCTGGCTCCGCTTTTCTGTTCGGGTTCGCGCGGGAAGCCAAGGCCGCGCAGACTTTCCCCGCTTCTGCCGGGCTCCCCGGTGATGGCGCTTTTGAACCGACCATCTGGTGCTCCATCGCACCGGATGGCGTGGTGAACGTCAACGTCATCCGTGCGGAAATGGGCCAGCACACCGGCACCGCCCTCGCCCGGATCATCGCGGACGAAATGGAAGCCGACTGGGACAAGGTCAAGATCACGCAGGTGGATACAGACCCCAAATGGGGGCTGATGGTCACAGGTGGGTCCTGGTCCGTGTGGATGACATGGGATGTCTTCCGTCAGGCTGGTGCGGCAGCCCGTACGGTCATGGTGGAAGAAGGCGCCAAGCTGATGGGTGTTTCGCCCGCCAGTTGTATCGCCCGCAATGGCCGCGTGGTTGCAGGCAGCAAATCCATTTCCTATGGCGATATTGTCAGCCGCGCGCACCCCACGCGCACCTATACGCCTGATGAAATGGCCAAGCTGCCGCTGAAACCGGCCTCCGAACGTCGCCTGATCGGCAAGGACGTCAAGGCGCTGGATATTCCGGCCAAGACCGACGGCACCGCCATCTACGGGATTGATGCCAAGCTGGACGGCATGGTGTATGCGCGCCCCAAACTGCCGCCAACCCGCTATGGCTCCAAGGTTGTCTCTGTAGATGACAGCGAAGCCAAGAAGATCAAAGGCTATATCCGCTATATCGTTCTGGAAGACCCGTCCGATACTGTGCCCGGCTGGGTTGCCGTTCTGGCGTCCTCCTACCCAGCGGCCATCCGCGCGACGGATGCGCTGAAAGTCACCTGGACACCGGGCAAGACAGCCAATGTGTCTGAAAAGGACATTATTGAGCACGGCCGCAAACAGATTGCCGAGAAAACCGGTGGGTCCTGCGTGTTCAATGATTCCGGGGTGGATGAAGCCTTCTCGTCCGCCAAGCAGGTTTTTGAACGCACATATACCTGTGCCTCCGTGCTGCATTACCAGCTTGAACCCATGAATGCGCTGGCACGCCTGCAGGACGGCAAATGGGAAATCCATTGCGGAAACCAGTGGCAGTCGCTGTTCCTGCCGGTTATTGCCAAAGCCTTGCAGGTGCCGGAATCTCAGGTGGTCATGCGCAGCTATCTTCTGGGTGGGGGCTTTGGCCGCCGCCTGAACGGGGACTACGCTGTACCCGCAGCGCTCATCTCCAAGGCGCTGGATGGCAAGCCGGTCAAACTAATCCTGACCCGTTCAGACGACATGCTGTTTGACTCCTTCCGCTCCCCATCCATTCAGACGGTGCGCGTGGCGTTGGATGACCAGAAAAGCCTCAAAGGGTGGGAGCACCACGCTTCCGCTGGCTGGCCCACAGGCGTGATGGCTGCGGCCTTCATGGAAAAAGGAGCCGACGGCAAACCTTACGATCAGTTCGCCATTGCTGGTGCTGACCATTGGTATGATGTTGGCCCCATGCGGGTGCGGGCGCTGGATAATGATCTGGCTGACGCCACCTTCCGTCCGGGCTGGCTGCGTTCGGTCAGTTCCGGCTGGACGCCTTGGGCGCATGAAGCCTTTCTGGACGAACTGGCGCACGAACTCGGCAAAGACCCTGTGGACTTCCGCCTATCCCTGCTGACGGCCAAAGGCCGGAACGTAGGCAGCGCGCCTGATTCCGTTGGCGGCGCCACCCGTCAGGCCAACGTGCTGAAGCGGCTGGTGGAAAAATGTGGCTACGGTAAAGTGCAGTTGCCCGCTGATACAGCCATCGGCATTGCCACAACCTTCGGGCAGGAACGCGCCATGCCCACCTGGACGGCGGGTGCCGTACAGGTGCATGTGGACCGCAAAACCGGCGTTGTGACCTGTCAGAAAATCTGGCTAGTTCTGGATGCGGGCACCATTGTGGACCCCGATGGCGCAGCCGCGCAGACAGAAGGCGGTGCATTGTGGGGCTTGAGCATGGCGCTGTTCGAAAACACGGAAATTGTGAACGGCAATGTCCGGGACCGGAACCTGAACACCTACACGCCCCTGCGTATTTCAGATGCACCCGAAATCGACATCGAATTTGTGGAAAGCACTGAAAAACCCATGGGCCTTGGGGAACCGGGGGTCACCACCATTGGGGCGGCCATTGCCAATGGCGTCTTCAATGCCGTGGGCGTACGACTGCGCCATCAGCCCATTCGTCCTGCGGATGTGCTGAAAGGCCTAGCTGAGAAAAAATCTGCTTAAACCCAGCCTTTTTCTACGGCATGCACTATAAATGAAAAAAACCGGCATCCTGTTTTTCAGGAGCCGGTTTTTTTATCTCCTCAAGGAGTATGACCTCACCCTTCTGACGAAGTTTTCAAACAGTGCGTTGGTTTGCAAAACATGGTGGCTGCCCCGACAGGCCTAACCATCCCTCTGTTTCATAAAACGCATGATGGCCAATGCCCCCCGTTTTGATGCTCCCAGAACTGGATCTCCCAAAGACTCCTTCACAAGCTTTTCCTGCAAGGGGCGATACCGGGCATGAACCGCGTGGGCGCGCATGATGGCTGGCATGACTTCCTCTGGCTGCTCAACCACTTCCCCCAAATTCCAGTGCAGAAAATGCGGGTTGTTCCGCCAGTTTACGCCGCTGGGGTTCAGGAACACACAAGGCCTCGGCTTGACTAGAAATTCGTAAACCTGACTGCTGACATCCCCTACATAGATATCCGCATGGGCCGTGTAGGTCATGTCAATCAGCCGGTCAGAATATGTATCCACATGAATGGTAGGAGCATTATAACGCTTCATAAAGCGCGTTTTCATGCCAAGGCTTTTATGAAATGTCTTGATGTGCGGGGCCACAACCAGATTATAGCGTGATTGTGCCTGAAACCCCTTGAACAAAGCCGGCATGAAGCGTTGCAAAGAAGAAAGCTTACGCTTGCAATGGGCATTATAAAGCACAAAGGGGTTGGCGTTTGAAAATAACCCCACAGGGTAATCCTGCTGCATTGCGGCGCACACATCCATGCGCGGCAACCCAACAGTGGCATAATGGCCTTGCCTTACCAGATTTTTCTGAAGGCTGTATTGCTCAACTTTTGGCCCCGGCAGCAGAATAAAATCAAAATCCCGCATCAGGGCTTCATCATCCACCAACCGATCCCCTGCCCCATGCAGCACAAGGATCAGTTTAGGCCGGGTCACTCCCAATTTGCGTAAAATGCCCGCCGTATATTCGGTGGCTACAAGAGCATCATACTGGTTCAGTTCTTCTGCATTCTGCCGCAGCAGCATCAGCTTTACCCGATCCAGACGCTTTGCTGCCTCGTGCATTTTTATCGAAAAAGAACGTTCCAGAAAACGCATCTCCGGTTCTGGCGCATCCATTGCGCGGCTGATCCGCTTCAAATGCTCCTGCGTTTCCGGAAAGTTGTAGTAATTGACAACATGAACGCCGGCATAAGCCTCAAGCGCCAAAGCCAGAGAGGCGCCATGATAACACTGATACGGCTCGGCAATATAAAGGAACGCTATGTTCATGACGGGCCGAGCCTGCGCAGACCATTATGGAAAGCCGCGGCCATTACCCCGTCCAACCGGCTATATAATCGATACAAAATACGGCCCCTGATACACGACGCCCTCTTTCCTGCTTTCAAGCAGAAAAGAGGGGGCAAAAGCGTTTCTGCCCGCTCCTATCAGAAACAGGCAGAAACCGTACTCTGATTTAGGAAATTTTTTGGGGTGTTGCTGCGGAACGAATTGCCCGCGCCATGGCTTCTACCCCATTGCCGCGATTGGTGGACAACGCCTGCACCAACCCCAGATCCCGCAAAAACTGTGGGTCTGTAGCCAGAATTTCATCCGGGCTGCGTCCGGAATAGACACGCAGCAACAGCGCCACCAAACCGCAGACAATGGCGGCATCGGAAAGACCGGCAAAATACAGAATGCCATCTTCCTCCTTAGCCTCCAGCCAGACCTGGCTCTGACATCCCGGCACCCGACGGGCATCATCACACCAATCCTTGGGAAATGGAGGCAATTTGCGCCCCATTTCTATGATGTACTGATAGCGCTCCATCCAGTCATCAAACAGTTCCAGCTCATCACGAATGGCGTCAATGGCTTCGGCTGCGGTCTCTTCCGCAGGGAGAACGAACGGCGCCTCCATTACAAAATAAACCGGCTGAGATCACCCTTGCGGGCCAACGGGGCAACCTTGTCATTCACAAGCGAGGCTTCCACCACAATGGTTTCCCCCTTCCGGTCAGAAGCCGTGAAGGAGATTTCTTCCAGCAGTTTTTCCAGAACCGTGGCCAGACGACGTGCGCCTATATTTTCCACCCGTTCGTTAATATCCGCCGCCAGTTCAGCCAGAGCATCCACTGCGCCATCAGAGAAGGAAAGCGTCACACCCTCCGTCCCCATCAGAGCGGTATATTGCTTGAGCAAAGAGTGTTCGGGATCGGTCAGGATAGACCGAAGATCCTCACGGGTGAGCGGCTGCAATTCCACACGAATGGGCAAACGCCCCTGCAGTTCCGGCAGCAGATCAGATGGTTTGGCCAGATGGAACGCACCGGAGGCAATGAACAGAATGTGGTCTGTCTTCACCGGCCCGTATTTGGTGGAAACCGTTGTGCCTTCAATCAGCGGCAGCAGATCACGCTGCACGCCTTCACGTGAGACATCGCCCCCGCGTGCGCCGCCTTCTGCCGCGCGGGCGCATACCTTGTCGATCTCATCAATAAAGACAATGCCGTTATCCTGCGCATGAGCTACGGCTTCACGCGTCAGGGCTTCATTATCCAGCAGTTTGTCCGCTTCTTCCCGCTCCAGATACTCACGCGCGGCGGCAACCTTCAGACGGCGCTGCTGGGGTGTGCGGTTCATGAAGCCTTTCATCATCTCGCCAAAATTGATGACATTTCCGGGCATCACGCCAGGCATTTCGCCCCCACCCTGCGGCGGCGCTTCAACCACGGCAATATCAACCTCTTTATCTTCAAGGTCGCCATTGCGCAGCATGGTACGAAACTTGTTTTTGGTCTCAGCCGCAGCACCCTGTCCCACCAGAGCATCTACCAGCCGGTCTTCCGCCGCCTGCTCGGCCTTCACCTTCACATCACGCCGCCTGACATCACGCAGCATGGTGATGGAGGCCTCCACCAGATCACGCACAATGCTATCCACATCGCGGCCCACATAGCCCACTTCCGTAAACTTGGTGGCTTCCACTTTCAGGAAGGGAGCCTGCGCCAGCTTGGCCAGCCTGCGGGCAATCTCGGTTTTACCGCACCCGGTCGGGCCAATCATCAGGATGTTCTTGGGCACAACTTCCTCACGCAGTCCTTCACCTAACTGCGCACGCCGCCAGCGGTTACGCATGGCAATGGCCACAGCCCGCTTGGCGTCACCCTGCCCTACGATAAACCGATCAAGTTCCGAGACAATTTCTCTGGGGGAAAAGGTTGGTGCTTCCATCACGCTTCTCCCTTGCCGGTTGCCGTGCTGGCAGAAAGCGTTTCCACCCTGACGGAATGATTGGTGTAAACGCAGATGTCCCCGGCAATTTTCATGGCGCGGCGCACAATTTCCTCCGCATCCAGCCCGTCTACGGTCAACAACGCACGGGCAGCAGAAAGGGCGTAATTCCCGCCGGACCCGATAGCGATAATGCCATCTTCCGGCTCCAGCACATCACCGTTCCCGGTCAGGGTGTAGGAATGTTCAGCATCCGCCACGGCCATCATGGCTTCCAGCCGACGCAGATAACGGTCTGTCCGCCAATCCTTGGCCAGTTCTACACAGGCCCGCTCAAGCTGGTTGGGGTAGCGTTCAAGCTTGGCTTCAAGCCGTTCAAGCAGGGTGAAGGCATCCGCCGTGGCTCCGGCAAAACCTGCCAGAATGGACCCGGACGGGCCAATGCGGCGCACCTTGCGCGCATTGCCCTTGATGACGGTCTGACCCAGTGTCACCTGACCGTCACCTGCCATGGCAACGTCCGGGCCACGCCGAACACAGAGGATAGTGGTCCCGTGCCATCCGACGGGATCATGCGGGGAGGAGGCTGTGTGATCGCTATACATGGTAGAAAGAAATAGGCTTTCCTTCCGTCAGCACAAGAGGGGAGTTTACGCTGCCAGCATTGCCCGCACGTCCCCCAGCAGCGCATCCCGCGTGTAAGGCTTGTGCAACACCGTTACACCGGCAGGCAGAAGCCCCAGATCCGTATACCCCGTGACAAACAGAACCCGTAGATCCGGCCGCAGAACATGAATGCGCCTTGCGGCTTCATCGCCATTCATGCCCGGCATCATCACGTCCATCACCACCAGCGAGATTTCCGGCCTGCCCTCGACCATGGCCAGAGCTTCCGCCCCACTTGATGCCTCCAGAACCTCATAGCCAGCCCGACGCAGGAAGCCGGATGTGACACTCCGCACCCCTGTCTCGTCATCCACCACAAGAATGAGGCGTCCGTCCCCTACGGGCGGCAGCGTAGCGGCCCGTTCCTGCTGTGCTGGCAGTGGGGTCACGACAGAAGAAGAGGAGTCTTCCGCGTTCACATCCGTCGCCATGGCTGGCAGCCAGAGTTCTATGGACGTCCCCCCTCCCGGCACGCTTTCCACACGGACTTCACCCCCGCAATGGTTGATGAAGCCGTAAATCATGGAAAGACCGAGGCCTGTTCCTTTTCCAATATCCTTGGTGGTGAAAAACGGATCAAAAATACGGGCCTGCATTTCCTCTGTCATGCCCACACCGCGATCCATCACCTGCACCACCACCCACGCACCGCCAGCGGCGGCCGTGGTGCTCCGCCCAAGCAGACGCGCCGCCTTGCGCACTGAAACGCTGATAGTGCCCCCATCGGGCTGCGCATCCTGCGCGTTGATGCACAGATTGAAAATGGCCAGTTCAAGCTGCACTGCATCTGTCCAGACCGGCGGAAGAGCCTCATCCGGGATATCAAACTGCACGGAACCAATTCGGCTAGCGGCTTCCTCGCTGTTTGCGCCCAGGGCGGTTTGCAGGTCATCAGGTACCTGCCCACGCACCATGAAACTTTGCAGATCTCGCAAGATCTGCCCCACCTCCACCTGCTGGCAAGACAAATGGCGCGGACGGCTGAAATCAAGCAGTTTCTGCGTCAGCGCGCCGCCGCGCCGTGCAGCCTCTATTGCATTATGGAACAACCGCGCCACCCCAGGCTCCTTGGGCGGCTCAAGATCCATCACCAGTTCAAGCGATCCCATAATGGCGGTGAGCAGATTGTTGAAATCATGCGCAACACCTCCGGCAAGCGTTCCAATAGCCTGCATTTTCTGCGCCTGCCGTAGCCGCTGTTCCAGATTGAGCAGATCTGTCACATCCCGATCTATCAGGATGGAATAATCAGCCAGTTCATCTTTTCGCGGTTGTCCGGCGTCATCCGGCGCGCCCCCCAGTTTCATACGGGTGAGGTCATGCCAGCGGGCCTGCCCGTCCGGGCTGGTGAGCCTGAGAACCTGCTGGTCCCGTGCGCCAGAGGCCAGAGCCGCCTGCGCCTCTTCAAGGCTTTGCAGGCGTTCAGCATCAATCAGGGCGTCTTCTTTCTGCCCGATACAGTCAGCAGCAGAACGACCAAACTGCGCTGCCATTTGCTGGTTCAGGCGGATAAAACGGCCTTCTTCATCCTTGAACGCAAGCCCGAAGGGCAGGTTGTCCAGAAGCCCACGCAAGAGCCGTTGCTCGCACGCCAGTTCCTTTTCAAGCTCATACCGCCCCGCCGCCTGCGCCACCATAGAGAGCAGGGTTTCATCATCCCATGGCTTATAGGCAAAAAACGAAATCTTGCCCTGATTAAGAGCGGCCTCCACAGCAGAGATATCCGCATATCCCGTCAGCAGGATAGCGCCTGCGGACGAAACCATGCGCGCACGCGCCAGAAAGGCGTCCCCAGTCATGTTGGGCATACGCTGGTCGGAAATTATGACGGCCACATCCGGAGTCTGCTGAAGCAGGGCCAGCCCCTGCTCTCCTGATGATGCGGAAAGAACGTCGTACGTCTCCTCCAGCAGATCAGCCAGCGCGACAAGAATTTCAGGCTCATCATCTACAACCAGAACAACGGCTTTCCGGTCTGGCTCAGGCAGCGTAATCACTCCGCCTCTCCTCCACAGCCCTGTAAGGCACCCGCAATGTAAAGCAGGCACCACCTTTTTCCCGCGCGTTTGTCACAACTATACTCCCACCATGGGCCTGTACAACGCCGTAAGCGGTGGCCAGTCCAAGCCCGGTCCCTGAGCCTACAGGTTTTGTTGTAAAAAACGGTTCAAATATCCGTTCCTGCAAATTTTCAGGCACTCCGGGTCCGGTATCACTGATACGGATCACGTAATCCTGTCCCTCCTCCTCGCCTTGGCGGGGCTCGAGACAGGAGCTGATTTCTATACTGTCCTCTTCCACCACCGGGGAAAGATGCTCCTTGTTTTCACGCCGTTTTTCCAAAATGGCGTCTGCTGCATTACTCACAATATTCATGACCACCTGATTAACCAGTGCCGCCTGACAGAACAGTTCTGGCGGCGCATCCAGATGGCAGACAACGCGGATCTCCTGCCCGAGTTTGGGCGCAAGCAGCATCAGCACCATAGCCAAGGCCTCGGGCACATCCAGCCGGGTAAATTCGCCTTCCTCCAGTCTCGAAAATCGTCTCAGACTAGCCACCAGATCCCGCATGCGGGAGAGGCCGACAAAAGAGGACGCAAGACGTTCCTGGCTTTTGGTCAGCGCGCTTTCAGCCCCCTGCATGTCCCCTTCCCGCACGGCCTGCATGGCGCGCGTAATGCTGCGGTTCACCGTGCCTTCATGCGCCAGAACAAAAGCAAGCGGGTTGTTGAATTCGTGCGCGATCCCTGCTGCCAATTCCCCCAGCGATGCCATTTTGGCAGACTGCACCAGTTTGGCCTGCGCCTCGATCAATTTCCGGTTGGCGGCAGCCAGATCCGCATTCACACGCCGCAGGGCATCGGCCAGTGCCATACGGGCACGTGCGCTTTCAATATGCGCGTCTTCCCGCCGCATTTCATCCTGCAAGATCTTGCGGCGCACAAGGCTGCCAATACGGGCCAGCAACAGATCTGGGGAAATATCGGCATCCACCAGATCATCAATCCCCGTTCCGAAGGCAATGACCGCCAGATGGCTGGAAACCTGCCCCCGCTCCGCCATGCCCAGCACCCGAATACATTGCCGGTTCCTGCGCCGCATGGCCACTAATGTGCGGGCCAACGCCAGCCCATCAAAAAGCGGGCAGCCCAGATCCACCACCACACAATCCGATGGATGGGGACCAACCGGATGCGCCGAAAAATCCAGCCGGTCAGGATCATCTATCAGCTTTACGGATTCGCCATCCTGCTGAAGCAGTTCCACCAGCAAAGGCACGCCCGCATTACCGCCTCCCCGCCAAGACCACAGAGCACCGCCCGGGGCCGTGACCACCGCAACCGATGGCTGCCGGAAAACCGCATTTTCCCGTGCGGGCGTTTCCTCATCATAGTCCCGCAAGAGGGCGCAGATGCGAAACATCAAAAAAGCGGGGTCCCCATTCAGGGGGAAGCAGGCATCAGCCCCCCGCCCCAGAACTTCATGCTCCACCACGGCATCAGCGGCGTGTGTCAGCACCACAACAGGAATCCCTCGTGTTACGGAATTCAGGCGCAAACGCTGACAAAGCTGGCTGGCCGCCATATCCGGCAGAGAAGCCGCAATCACCAGCATATCCGGCAGAGAGGCATCAAACCCGTTAAAGGCTGCTTTCCCATCGGGAAACACAAGAACCTTGAAGCCACGCTGGCTAAACTGGGCGACAAGACGCTCGCTTTCTGCGTCTGCTACTCCCACAAGCCAGATTGTACACGACAAAAAATTCATTCCTGCTCCGCTTCAGGCTCACTCAGCCGGAAAATCTCCTTTGGTCTTTTGCAGCGTTCACCTTGCGCACGCTGTATCCTATTACTGATGCTTCGCCCTACTGGATAGAATTGGCCTCCCCCTGGAAGATACCGCCATAATCCTGTTTTCCTTTAACAAATTGCCCCGGCATCCGTCTGCTCTCGAATGCGTTATCACCCTCTGACCATAGCCGGTATGCGTGCCTTAGCTCCCGTGCAGACGTAGCCGGAAAACCACGCTCTATTGTCTTTTTACTGCAGCGGTGTGACCAGACCGCACGGTGGTGTATAGTCAGCACCATCATGTCTGCGCGCCTGCGGTTCAGGTTGATGCAGAAACCCGTATTACGCCCGAAGGAACTACAGGACCATGGACCAGCGCCCTAACGCCAATTTTGCTCGCCCTCTGGCGTTTTCCTCCCGCTCGGCAGACGGGTCTCCTCTGGCTTTCCGGCTGGTGCGCACCGGCATCTGGTCTGTCTGCTATTTTGCATTCTATTTCATTCAGCAACTGGCGGAACTGTTTGCCCCCCTGCTGCTGATTGCCGGCGTGCTCTGGAAAGTTCTGCCTGCTCTGGTTGGAGCATTGTCCCACGCGGCCGTTGCGGCTGACCCTCAGGCTAAAGATGCGATCACCAACGTTGCCGCAGCCATCCCGCAACATATCCTTGTAGCCGGACATGACCTGACGGCGGGCGGTCTGATCTGGGATGGCATTCTGCTGATGGGCCTTGCTGCCGCAGGCGCCACGCTCGCTACGCTGGCAGGTAGAAACCTCTAAGCCATTTAGTCTAACAGCTTTCACCTCCCTCCTTGAAGGCTGGGAGGCGAAAGCTGCCTTCTTAGCCAGCCTGATGCAGCCGCCCCGCAGCGGGCCACACATGAACAATGGCATTCCACCAATGCCAACCGGCTACCAGAACAATGATCGCCACAATAAAACTGGCAATCCACGCGCGCCGCCAGAAAACGTCCCTCACCATCATATCCCGCAGGCTACCCGCGCCAGCTACCCGCTCGGCCACTCCGGCTCCAGCGGCCTTTACTTGCTGATAAGCTGATGCAGCCTCCTGCTGGAATGCACGTGTCGCACCTGTATGACCGGCTGGCTCTTTGACAGCCTCCGGCTGCCCAGCGGCAGGCTCTGCATAGACCGGCGCAGAAACGCTTTGCTCACTACCGACCAAAGGCTCACCGCGGACTGTCTCAACGGGAACCGCGTCTTCCGGAGGTGCCGGGATGGGTGGAAGCTCGGAGACAGGCGGCGCAACCGGTGAGGAGGGTTCAGTATGCTCTCGGGGGCGCTCTTCCTCTGCTGGCAGTTGGACTTGGTGCCCCTCTTCCGTTGCGTCTTCCGGGGCAGAAACCACTCTCGCTGGCTGAGAAGTGCCCCAAGCAGGTTTAGGCCACGCTGAGGTCACTGAAGACACAGGGGGCACAGGAGAGGCCGGTGGCTTCTCAGTTTCCTGCTCGCCCTTCGGTTCTTCTACAGCTTCCTGTGCGGGCGGCGCTGCCTCCGGTTTTGGAGCAGCCGGAGTAACGGCCTCAGGCTCAGGCTCAGGCTCAGGCTCAGGCTCAGGCTCAGGCTCAGGCTCAGGCTCAGGCTCAGGCTCAGGCTCAGGCTCAGGCTCAGGCTCAGGCTCAGGCTCAGGCTCAGGCTCAGGCTCAGGCTGCCGGGGAACGAAAGAGACTGCAACCTCTTTCGGGGTATCTTCCCCCACTTCTGCCGATTCAACAGAAAATTCTGCTTCTGGCTCTACAGGATGAGGTGCTTCCTCCTCAACAGGCTCTGCTGGCCGAGAGGGTTCGGCCTCAGAAGATGTGGGCGCACCAGCGCGGCCTTCAAAACTTGCAGGAGGCGAAGAAGGCTGGCGTTCTGTAACGGGCAGTGTGTTAGCCGCGTTCTGCTGGCCGGCTTCCTGAGACGCTGAGAAATGAGAGGGCGCATCAGACTGGGGCGCAGCATGGCCAATCTCTGCCTCGGGCGATGGTGCACGCGCGGCAACAGGTTCTGCCTGCGGCGTGTTATGGGATGCGGCCTCCTCTACTGGAAGGTCCACGCGCCATTTCACGCCGCAGGCAGAACATTTTAGCGTGTGCCGTTTGGCCAGTAGAGCCGCAGGGACCTGATAGGCAACGCCACATGAAGGGCAAACAATTCTCATCAGTACTCTCTGTCATGCCGTAGCTGTCATGGCACGCGCTATTCAGCCAATACCTTGCGCATCTACCTGAAAAGCAGCTTTCCAAACATCCTCTTTAATACAAGAGGCTGCCCTCCATGCCAGAGGGGATTTTACACAATCCCCGTTAAATCCGTTCTCGCCACTCTCTTTGCGGCTTATCATCGACAGTGCAGGCTGCTCTCCGCTACTATCAAACCCATGCATCACGTCGCCCAGATCACGCCGCGCCTCAGCGCCCAATCCATTTTTCTCTCATGATCCGCCTGCAGAACGTTTCATGGCGGCGGGAACGCAAGAATGGTGCTCCGGTCCTTTCGGGCCTGTCCTTTTCGGTGCCACAGGGCGGCTTTCGCTGGCTGCTTGGACCTTCTGGCGCGGGTAAAACAAGCCTGCTCAGCCTGCTGCATGTAGAAAGCCTGCCGACAGACGGCAGCATGGACATTCTGAACAAGACCGTAACGGCAGAAGCCCCACGCGCCGCATTGATGCGCCTGCGGCAGCGAATCGGGATGGTACATCAGAACTACCGACTGATGCCCGATCTTTCCGTGGCCGATAACGTAGCCCTTCCCCTACGCCTTCAACATCGCCCGGAAGAGGAAATAACGGATGAGGTGCACGCCATCCTGAAATGGGTGGGGCTGGGAGAACGCGTAAACGTACGCGCCTCACGCCTCTCTGGCGGTGAGCAGCAGAGAACCGCCATAGCGCGTGCCATTGTCCACCGGCCCGGCCTTATTCTGGCGGATGAACCCACCAATGCGCTGGAAGAAACACAGGCGCATAAACTGCTGGACCTGTTTGGAGAACTCAGCAGCATGGGCACAACCGTGATTGTCGCCACCCATAACGAGGCCCTGGTTCGCCGCCTGCCCCAGCCATCCCTCTACCTTGAACGGGGCCGGCTGGTGCGGGAGGGAGACTGACCCATGGCGCTCCCCTTTTCCGGCCGTAAGGACGGCCTCTCCCTTTCAGAAGCTCTGCCGGACAGAAGCCTGTTCATTCTGGTAGCCATGATGAGCTTTCTGGCAGCCCTCACCCTTACAGGTGCAACAGGCGCACGCGCATTGTCTGCCCGTTGGGCTGGCGGCGCGGCCCAATTGCTGACCATTCAGGTTTCTGCCCCGGACCAACCCGCACCGGCTACCGCAACGCCTCCTCAGAAAACGGCCACGGGGCCGACTCCCACACCCCCCCCTCAAACGCAAACACGGGCGGACGCCGTGCTGGCGCGCCTTTCCGCCTTGCCCTCCGGGACGCAGGTTCACAGACTGAGCAAAGAAGAACTTGCACATCTACTGACACCTTGGCTGGGGGATGCCAGCAACAGCGCGCTTCCTCTGCCTGCCGTAATAGAAGTGCGTCTGCCCGCCGGTGCAGCCGCTCCGGCAGATCTGGAGCAGACCCTCAACGCTCAGGTTCCAGGCACCCTTGTTGAACATAATGCCGAGTGGAGCACCCGGCTGCGGGCACTGGCTGATAGCCTGCTAGCCTGCGCCGCGCTGGCGCTTGCCACCGTAGGCGGGATTGCCGCCATGATTACCGGGCTTGCAACCCGCACGGGGCTTTCCACCCGCCGGGATATTATTGAAATTCTGCATGGGCTGGGTGCCACGGACAGCTACATTGCCGGACGTTTTGCAGGACGCACCGGCGGCCTTGCATTGGGAGGCGGCATTCTGGGCACCTTGCTGGCTATCGCGCCGCTTGTCTTCCTGTTCAGAATGGCGGCTCCGTTTGCCGTCTCTTCTCTTCAAACAGCCAGCACCGCCATGCCGGACTGGCGCTCCCTTCCCGGCATGTTGCCACAGGATCTGCTTATCGGGCTTGCGGGGCTACCGTTTGTTGCTGCCTTTATTGGCTGGATGACCACACAGATCATGGTCCGCATCTGGCTCCGCCGCATGCCATGAAGGCCTCCACTCCCCCCCAGAGAACCGCACCCCGACGTTCCCGCTTGAACCGCATGCTATGTGGTGGGGTCCGGTTGGGGCTGTTGGTGCTCCTTTGTATGGGCGTAACATTCGGCTGGTTTGCATATGATGCCCTACAGCCCGCCCATTCGGTTCCCCACACGGACGGCATTGTAGCGCTCACGGGCGGGCAAGGCCGCATAGACATGTCTTTAAGGCTGCTCCGGCAAAATCAGGCCGAGAAACTGCTGATCTCCGGGGTGGACCCACAGACGGGCCGTGATGATCTGCTTCCCCCCATGCCAGCCCCCCTGAAAGAGCGCATTACGCTAGGCTATCAGGCACGTTCAACCATTGAAAACGCGGCAGAAACCGCAGCCTGGGTTGCAGACAACCATATTTATACCCTGACCGTTGTAACCGCTGGCTATCACATGCGCCGCGCCATGCTTGAGTTAGGCCGTACACTGCCGGGCGTGACGCTATACGCATACCCCGTCAAACCGCCTGCGTTGGAACATCCACTGAAAAGCAATACACTCCGCCTGCTTCTGACAGAATATCTGAAATGGCTGGGGGCTCTGGCGGGCATGGTTCATAATCCCTCCAGAGTATAACATGCTACTCGCCAGCACGTGGGTCAGGCAACTTGCACTTGCAGACCAGAAACAGGCTTTCCTGCCTGCTGCCGTTCACGCCACAGGAAAACGCCAAAAAGGATCAGCCCCAGAAGCGGGCTGAATAATGTATATTTCCATGTTTTGGGAAAATACGAGACTGTTAATTCCCCCTGACAATGGGGAGGAACGGTGACAGACAGCAACATTTTTCTGTAACCTGACACGTCAACCTTGCAGGCCAACCCGTGGGCACTATACCCCGGCCAGAACTCGCGTGAAAAAACCATGGTAATGGCGTTTTTTTCGTCAGGGATCGCCAGTTTTATGGTGTTGTTTGCCTCCTTGGAAACAGAAACCGCTGGAGCGCTGGCATAGGCTAAAGAAGACGAATATGTCTTCTGGCTCATCGCATACATCATACCTCGGGGCCCTGGCAAAACCCTGCCAAATCCACAGCGTTTCACAGCATCCAGCATATTTCCGTTACCCAGCACTATGGTGCTGACACCAAACATGCTCAGCAGACACTGATTACCAAACTCCGGTATCTGCTGGGTTAGTTGCGGGAGGGACGCATTCTGATCCAGCAATGTGTGCGGAAGAGAATGCACCAGAACTTGGTCTATGTATTTCTGCCCGTTGGGAGAATAACCATTGGCTGTTTTCACATCATAATAGCCAAACTGAGAAGAATTGATATCTGCCAGTTCATGGGCATCATGATATCCCCATCCGGAAAAGGACATCACAGAACCGCTGAGATTAAGGTTTGAGAGATTTTCGAGTTTTTTGGGTAAATCAATCTGATACATGTATTTTTCTCCCACGCCAGACAACGTGAAAAACATGATCAGAACACTTGCCAACGGCACCACAAAAAGAGGGAGAGACGTCTCTGTCTTGATGGCCTGTTTTTTGATGAAAAACAGATAGGCGCACAATACCAGAACCAGGCTGAAAAAATCAGCCATTAGCAGATTTTTAAATTCAAACGCACAGATAGAATAAGATATTATTGCTGACACTATCAAAAAATAAAAAAACGCTCTTTCTCTTCCTTTGGTCACCACTATTTCAAAACGGTCCAGAATGTAGAAGGAAATCACATTCACCATAAGCGTGAAAAAAGGGAGAAAGCGTATGGAGTACCGTAACATTCCCGATTGCGACGGCATCTGGCATAATATTAAAAACACCACTGAACAGGTGAAGAGTATTTTCAACACCGGGTCATTCAGCTTTATCTTTGAAAAAAAGACCGGAAATATACAGAAGACAGATGCAAACCCAAACGCAACGCAAACGGCTCTGTATCCACCAAAATAATTCATATGCTCGAAATATGTTGGGGAAAACGCAAACAGCATTTGGGTAAGGCTTGGTACCAGAAAATTGTTCAAATTATCCCAACCGGAAGGCCTTACAATAAAATCGCGTAAATACAGAAATTCTGAATAGACGGGAACGGCGCACAGCCCAGCGCACAACGTTGGAACAACCAACGCGATGTTTTTCTTGAAATTCTGCCTCATGACAAACGCCAGAGAGCAGACACCTATGACCAGATAGCCAATAAACCCATGAGGCCACCCTGATAACAAAAGCAAAAAAACTGAAATGAAATTAAAAACATAACTGCTTAGAGAACGTTCTTTTAAAAGAAAAAAGAAAGATGCAACCGACAACATGGCAAGGGCATGTCCATTGGCGGCGTTCCACCATGGACCAGCGTACTGGTATAAAAACATGGCATTTGCAGGCAGGGAAAACCCCAAAAGCACTGAGATGTTTTTCTTAAGCCCCAAAGACTGACCTATAATATAGCCGGCAACAACCAATACAAAAATATCAAGGACAGCAAAAAACACGCCTGTTGAGGTAACAAGGGTGTTTGATGAGGTGGAGGGATCGAAGAACCGTTGATTGATGTGCTTGGCGGGTAATTTCTGGCTTTTGGCGATTTGATTGACGGTTTTTGCGATGGCATCCGGTCTGCGTTTTGAGCAGATTGGGAGCTGTTACCCGCTTGATAGCTACGCTGTGGTGCTGATCCGCTGCAGGAAGAGGAAGCGGCGCATGTTGTAGACGATATTGGCCAGCCCGATCCTCATGGTGGCCCGGGTAATACCGACAGTTCGGATGAACAATCCCGTCTGTGATTTCTGGTCGGCAAAAACATGCTCGACACGCGAGCGGATCATGGACTTTCCTGCATTGGACCGCTGGATATGGAGTGGCATGGGTTTGAGATGCGGCTTCTTCCTGTGAACCTTTGAGACAAAGCCATGCTTTTCCATGAAGTCTTCATTGGCTTTTGAGCGATACGCTGTATCAGCCCAGACGCTTGAGGCCGTATTGGTTTTATCCAGCAGCCCCTCTCTCAATCGCGCACCATCACTGGCGGCGGCATCCGTCGTCTTCCATTTTCGGATGAACCGAAACTTCCGATCGATGGAGACGTGGGATTTGTAGCCAAAGAACGGGATGGCAAGATCGCTGGATGGCATGGTTCCATCATCCTGCTGCTTCGCCTTCGTGAACTTCAGCGTCCATCGTGCATGCCTGTCCTTGTGCGACAGTTTGGAGGGCTTGTCCTGCCAGTCTTCAGGAATACGGCCTGCTCGCAGATCCGCTTTCTCTGCGTTTGTATTGCGCTGCTTCGGAGCCGCTACGAGCGTGGCATCCAGGATCTGGCCTGACATCGGCAGATAACCAGCGCTGCGCAGGGTCGCATCAAAGCGCTCAAACAGTCTTTCAATGGCCCCCGCCTGTGTCAGGCGTTCACGGAACAGCCAGATTGTTTTGGCATCGGGCACCCGATCTGAAAGTCCCAGACCAAGGAAACGCATAAAGGAGAGGCGATCGTTGATGAGATACTCTGTCCGCTCATCAGACAAATTGTTGAGCGTCTGGATCACCAGGATCTTGAACATCAACACCGGATCAAATGGCGGTCGCCCGCCCTTGCTTCCATCTGAATAGGCCAGAGCCTTCTCCAGATCAGGGCGGAACACCTCAAAATCCACAGTCCGGGAAAACGCTTCAAGCTGATCGCCAAGACCGCTCAAACGAGCAAGCCGCTCTTCAACATCAAAGAAACCAGGCTGTTTCATCTTCCACCATCCCCAATCAACGCCGAAGAAATGGAATCACACAAAATACTCAGAGCCAAGAGGTTTTTCGAACCCTCCAGGTGATAAGAGAAGCCACTATGTTGTGCGGTGCAAAAATAGCGCGTTGCAGTTCCACCATGGCGTTGCTGCCAACCAGAATATTCTTGGCAATGAAGGGTATCTCCCAATTCCGCCAGGACTCTCCATATTGCCGCATGAACCCCAGATATTCATTCTGGGAATCATCTTCTGTAAAAAAATATGGATTATTTAAAGTTGCAGCAGCAACAATCACAATCGAAAATATAAAGAAATAAAAATATACGTTTATATTTTTTAAAAAACGCATAAAATTCTCCGACACATTATTATATCTATTTTTGAGGACCATACACACGCGGTTGCCGGACGCAAGATAACCGAACTAAAAATACTCTATCAAAAAGAGGCGTCCATTTTCTGGGAATAAAGTTTGATTATAAAATAATCACTTATGCCTTTTTACTTTAAAGGGTTCGAGAGAGCAGCCATTTACAGCCGCACTCCCTCACCTGAGCCGTTGTTACCGCACCGCCTTCAGAACAGCCGCATGATACCGTATGTGATCAGCAGCAAAGCTCTGCACAAACCAGTATGAGTGATCATATCCATCATGCTCGCGCAAGGTCAGAGCCTGACCGGCTGTTTGTGCCGCAGTTGCCAGATGCCATGGTTGAAGTTCGCGTTCCAGAAACTGGTCGGCCTTTCCCTGATCAACCAACAATGTGGAGGGGTGAGTATGGCCATCCTCCAACAGGCACACGGCATCATACGTGCGCCACGTTGCGCGATCTGGCCCAAGATAATTGGTGAAGGCCTTCTCACCCCACGGCACCTCGGCGGGGTGCACAATGGGGGCAAAAGCCGAGACAGATTTCCAGAACTGCGGAGCCCGCAATCCATGCACAAGCGCTCCATGCCCTCCCATGGAATGCCCCGTGATACCACGCCGCGCACCATCCAGCGGAAAATGAGCCTCTACCAACCGGGGCAATTCTTCACAAATATAGTGCCCCATTCGGTAATGCTTCCGCCACGGCTCCTGTGTGGCATCCAGATAAAATCCGGCTCCGGTTCCAAAGTCCCAGTCTGTATCTTCTCCCTCAACGCCTGCTCCGCGGGGAGATGTATCCGTCGCCACAAGCGCCACCCCTAATCTGGCAGCCTCCGCCAGGGCATCCGCCTTGATGAAAAAGGTCTCTTCCGTGCAGGTCAGTCCGGCCAGCACATAAACAACGGGCACCGGGTTTGCGGTATCTGCACCGGGCGGCACAAACACGGCAAAACGCGCTTCAAGCCCCAGAACGTTTGACTGATGGGTGTAGAAACCAACCCGTCCACCATGACACACATGCTCCGAGCGCGTCTCGATTGTTGTCACCACCCTCTCTTCTCCCTTATTCTCGTCCTGTCGCGCCATGGCTTGATCCTTGTGCCACGTATTCCGTCCCCGCTCGTCCGGGCTGGAAGGCGGAGCAGGAGCCCCTTCCTGTTTTTTGCAGCATAGCAACTCACAGGAAAATCTGTTTCCATCATTTTCGTGCCACACTGAGCATGAACAATGTCTTAATGAACACGCTGAACGCATGACAAAGCTGTAACATGGACAGAATGCGCCCCTTCAGGCAGGAAACCGTAAGCGTCCTTCCAAGTTACTGTGTCTTCTTTTGAACCATAACAACCATAATGGAGACTATCTGGATGATCGTTGACCAAAGGATCGGCTTGCGGATTATCAGCAAAGAGATCCTGGGGGTATTCCTCCTCATGGCAGCATGGGATTGTGTCGTGGTTGTCCTGTTTCAGGTATTCCATCAGGAATGGATGGAACTTCCCAGCCTTCCCACATCGCTTATCGGCTCTGCTCTCGCCCTCTTCATGGGTTTTCGCAGTAACAGCGCCTATGCCCGTTGGTGGGAGGCCCGCACCTTGTGGGGGTCCATTACCAACAACTGCCGCTCCTTCAGCCGTCAGGCAGGGACATTGCTGGGTGATCGACCAGATCTGATGTTCGGCATTGCCGCCTATCCTCATGCCCTGCGCGGTGCATTGGGGAATGTTGATGTCTCGACTGATGTCAAACGGCTGCTCCCACCCAACATGCTCAAGGGCATTGAAGGCTGGCGTAATCAGCCCAATGCCATTCTCTACCAGTTGGGGCTTGGCGTAAGCGAGGAAGTGGCCAAAAAAGGCATTGATGGCGCCGTACATGGGCAAATAGACCGTATTCTGTCTGATCTGGCCAACGCTCAGGGTGGACTGGAACGTATCCGCAATACGCCGCTTCCCATGCAGTTTTCCGCCCTACCGCGTGCACTGGTAAACATTTTCTGCATTATCCTGCCTATCTCCATGGTCCAGACTCTTGAATGGATTACGCCACTGGGGTCTTCCCTTGTGGGTATGCTGTTTCTGGTGCTGGACAAAAGCGCGAACGATCTTCAGGAACCCTTCGCCAGCACACCGCATGCTCTGCCCATGGCGACCATGGCCCGCACCATTGAAATTGATACCGTACAACCTACAGGCCTTGGCTCTCCGCCGCCGCTCACCACCATCAAGGGCATTCAGTCCTGAAAGCAGCATCACGCGTCCCCAAGGCCCTGTCTGCCCTTATGGAAGACAGGGCCACGAATTTATGGTATAAGCCTTGGCTATGAGCACATTCAGAACCACCCCTAAAGGCGGCGTGACAGATGCAATGGCACGCACGGCCGCAGCAACCACCGCAGCCCAGGCCAAAACCAAGATCAAGGACGACGACCCCTTCCAGGAGGGTGACGCCATTGTCTATGCGGCCCACGGCGTAGGGCGCGTGGACCGTATTGGCGTTGATGAAATTGCCGGCACGAAGCTGGAAGTGATCCAGATTTCCTTCCCCGGCAACCAGATGACGCTGCGTATTCCGCTAACCAAGGCCCGCAAGGCCGGTTTGCGCAAGATTGTCTCACGCGAAATTGTTGACAAGGCCATGTCCATTATCAAGGGCAAGCCGCATGTCAGCAAAGGCATGTGGGCACGGCGTGCCGTTGCCTATCAGGAAAAAATCAACTCGGGTGATCTGGTCCAGATTGCAGAAGTACTGCGTGACCTGCGCCGCAATGTGGACAGCCTGGACGGCAGCTTTAGTGAACGCAAGCTGTTTGAAGCCGCACAGGAACGTTTTGTGGCCGAAGTTGCAGTACTGGAAAAGAAAGACCCGGCGGATGTTCTTTCTTCTCTGACCGAAGTTATGAAAGCAGCCTGATACGGCCTCTGTCATAATCCTGAAAAACCCGGCTGGCATGCTGCCTTGCCGGGTTTTTTCTTACCTGCTTCTGTTTTGCTTTCCCGCAACGCATCTGGACGATACATAAGAGAACCATGACGCGCCCTGCTTCTTCTCCCACCCTGAGCCATCCTGACCAGACCACGCTTCGTCGTGCCCTGAGCGAGATAAAAGCCGGTCATTTCGAGGCTATGCTGGCTGTTCTGCAACCCTACGCCAAGCTGGATGAGCCGCAGATACAGACCCTGCTCGGCCTGTGTTACGCGGGAACGTATGCCCCACGGAAAGCTGCGGAACTTTTCTGCGCGACCGCCACCAAAAATCCGCTGGCGCAGCATCCGTTGCAGGACCTCAGCGAGATCATGGTGGCGCTGGACCGTCGGGAAGATGTGCTGCCCGTGTGCCGGGAAGCCCTGAAACTCACCCCCAAGGATGCACGAGTGCTTGAAGCACTTGGCGGCATGCTGGGCCAGATGGGGCAGTTTGACGAAGCGCTGGAGGTGCTGCGTGAAGCCGTTGCTCTGCGCCCAAACAACACACTGGCCGCCAATCTGCTGGCTATGGTGCTGGCAGAAAAAGGGGATATGGAAGGCGCGCTGGACGTTCTTCAGGCTGTTAAGGAAGAACACCCCGATCACGCGGGGACATTGTCCAATATCGGGTGCGTTCTCTCCAACATGGGGAAACTGGAAGAGGCGTTGGATTTCTACCGCCGCGCCATTACTTACCGCCCGACCAATGCTCAGATCCGCCTGAACCACTCCATCACCCTGCTCAAGGCAGGCCGTTACGCTCAGGGATGGGCCGAGCATGAATGGCGCTTCAAGCTTCCCGGCCATACCAGCCTGCCACCTGAACAGCTCATGCCCTCGCTTGGTCCGAACACGGATATCCGGGGCAAGCGTATTCTCATCACGCAGGAAGAAGGGTTGGGCGATACATTAATGTATCTGCGCTATATTGAACCCTTGGCCCGGCGCGGAGCCATTCCCCATTTGTGGGTGCCGGATACGCTGGCAGACCTGTGCCGCCGCGTAACTGGCGCCATCGAAGTGCAGGTTGGGGGCGATGTTCCGGCTTATGACTGGCATTGCCCCTTCATCAGCCTCCCCCGCGTTTTTGCAGCCACGGAAGATGCAATGGGCGCTTCTGTTCCGTATCTGAAAGCAGATCCGGACAAGATAAAATATTTCTCCACCTTTCTGCCACGCAACCGCAAGCTGAATGTGGGGTTGGTATGGGGCGGCGCACCGCGCCCCAATCTGGTTGGCCCCTACATGGTAGACCGCCGCCGTTCCATGAATCTGCACACGTTGGCTCCCCTTGCCGCTGTGCGCTGCATCAACCTCATCAGCCTGCAAAAAGGCCCCTATGCTGAGCAGATGTTGGACCTACCGGAAGATATGGTGCTGTATGATCCAACGGATGAATTGCACAGTATGGATGATACGGCAGCCCTCATCATGTCTCTGGATGTTGTGGTGTCTGTTGATACGTCCTGCGTGCACCTTGCCAGCGCACTGGGCAAACCTGTGCTGATGATGGACCGCTATGATAATTGCTGGCGGTGGCTCCATAATCAGACAACCAGCCCATGGTATCCGGACCTCCGCATTATTCGTCAAAAAGCCCCCCGCGAATGGGACGGCGTTGTGCAGGAAGTGGTTCAGAGCCTGACACATATGGTCAAACAGAAACGGACCGGAACCAAGGCTCGGTGATCTCCTTCGCTCACCATTCTTCCAACCATCAAAAAAGGCGCCTCCTGCCGGAGAGCGCCTTTTTTATTAGCCCGCCAGCCCGAAGCTGACGGGGCCTGCAGGTGATCTTTTAGCCGGAAACATCAGTCTTCAGGCTGGAAGGCGCAATGAGCTTTGCGCCACTTCCATTACCAATCACTTCAAATACACCCAGCGCCCGGCGCGTGCGCCCGTTGGGCTGCAAGGTGAACGGACCATCCACACCTGCAAAGCCTTCAGGCCGTGTCAGCACATCTGCGGGGTAGCCCGATGGGGCAACCTGAGAGACGGTTTTGGCCACCATGGCGGCGTCATACGACAAATCAGCCAGAGGCCGCGGCATATGGTGATTCCGCGCCAGAAAACGGCTGGCAAATGCCTGACGGGAAGACGGGTCCGGTGCCGCATACCAGGCCCCCTTCAGTGCTCCCAGCTTGGTGGCAAAAGCGGACCACAGACCCGGCCCCATAATCCGTACGTTGCTGGCAGTAACCTGACTATCATTCAGGGCGGTAATGACATTTTTCAGCCCAAGCCCCGTATCCCCCAGCAGCAGGGCATCAAACGGAGGAGGAGAAAATGCAGCCGCCGGGGGTGCTGGTGCCGCAGAAGGCGTAGCCGCCGTGCTTCCATCGGGTTTCAGGGCCGCGGCAAGATCAGACGGCAAGGGCTTTTCAGCATCCGCCACGGCATCGGCTGCGGGTGCACCTGTATTGGGTGTTGTGGTTCCGGAGGTTGCGCGGGATTCTGAAAGACGTGTGTCATAAGAGGAAAGCTGACGCATCTTCTGCGTAATACTGTCCACACTGCCTGTATGGTACAGAATGGCAGGCGCATTCAGCCCCTGATCCTGACATGCCGTAACAAGGCCATTCCCCAAAGCGCGACCCAAGGGATTATCCGGCAGCAGCGCTGCAAAACGATGACGCCCTTCCTTGCGGGCGAGTGCGACAAGCCGCTCCACCTGATCTTCCGGCGTAATGCCCATCACCCATACGCCTGCACGCGCCTGAGAGACATCACTGGTAAACGCCAGCACAGGCACGCCAGCATTCTGTGCGGCGGGAGCTGCCGCTGCGGTATCACCGGCTGTCAACGGGCCAAGAAGAATACCATCCCCTGCGGCCAGCGCGGCAGACGCGGCAGCCGCAGCCCCACCAACCCCGGCAGTGTCATGCACATCCATGGTGGGCGCGCCCGCAGCCGGAGCCGCAGTTGCCCCAGCGGGTGCAGGCGCATCGCTCAGGGCAAGAGCCGCGCCAGAAAGAAGTTCACGCCCCAAGCCAGCGTTCGGGCCGGTCAACGGCAGCAATACACCAACCTTATGGCTTGCTTTTGGAGCCTGCGCGCCAGATCCTGCCGAGCCAGACTGATCCGCGCAGCCTGCCAGCATAAGCCCCACCGTGCCCAAAACAGCCATTCCGGCCTTGCGCGCCGCGCGGTTTGCCGTCAGACCACCCGTGGGTGCTCCAGACAGGAAAGAATAGGCGCGTGTCATCATCCAGTTCGTCCTCCGAAAACAACCGGTCTGAGGCACAGTGCGACCGGGACAGTCTCCTCCATAGCGAAGGAAAAGCCTCAAGTCATGCCCCGCGTGCGTTCAGCCTGACTCTGGTGGCAACGCCCATTGGCAATCTGGGAGATTTCAGCCCCCGCGCGGCACAAGCGCTGGCGGAAGCTGATCTGGTGTTGTGTGAGGATACCCGCACAACAGCCCGCCTGCTTTCCGAAAACAGCATTTTCGCCCGCACGGAAGCCCTGCACGAACACAATGAACGCCAGCGTGTGCCTGCACTGATAGAGCGTTTGCAGAACGGCACGCGCATTGCCCTTGTTTCCGACGCGGGCATGCCTTTGCTGTCTGACCCCGGCTACCGGCTGGTGCGCGCCGCCATCGAAGCCGATATTCCGCTGACCGTCATTCCCGGCCCCAATGCGGCATTGACGGCGCTGGTGCTCTCCGGCCTGCCCCCGCACCCGTTCATGTTTGTCGGCTTCCCGCCGCCACGCTCCGCCGCCCGGAAGGAGGCGTTCGCCAAACTGCATGCCGCCGAGCGCGCCGGGCTGGCCGCCACCCTTATTTGGCATGAAGCCCCCCACCGGCTAGCTGAAACACTGGCGGACATGGCCGAGATTTTTGGTCCTACCCGCCCCTGCGCCGTGGCACGCGAACTCACCAAACGGTTTGAGGAAGTCAGGCGCGCGCCGGTAGCTGATCTGGCCGCCTTCTATGCCGAAACACCGCCACGCGGTGAGATCACCGTCCTGCTTGGCCCTGCCGAAGCCGAAGAAACCAGCGCGGATGATCTGGACACGACACTGCGCTCCCTACTGGAAACCCACTCTGTAAAAGACGCAGCCGCCCTTGCTGCCACCGCCGCAGGCCTGCCCCGCCGCACGGTTTACGCCCGCGCACTGGAACTGGCCGCAGAACGAAAAGCCCAAAATCAACCCTAACAAGGGGAACGAAAGACCCATCGGCAAGGGAACATCCAACAAAGGCAGCCGTGGCCCCCTGCGGCCCCTAAAACCACCTTTAGCGGTTCGCGGCTACAGCTTCCCCGGCGGCGTGGCCGCTGGCCCATGCCCATTGAAAATTATAGCCGCCCAGCCAGCCGGTAACGTCTACCGCTTCGCCGATAAAATACAGGCCGGGTACCTGTTGGGCCTCCATGGTTTTGGAGGAAAGCGCGCGCGTATCCACTCCGCCGCGCGTGACTTCCGCCTTGGCAAAGCCCTCCGTGCCCGTTGGGTGCATATCCAGCCGATGAATATGCTCGGCCAAAGCGCGAATGGTTTTATCTGCCCACTCCACCACAGGGCGATCCGGCGCATACTGGCGCGCCAGTTCCTGCGCCAAGCGCTGCGGGAACCAGCGGCTCAACACAGCAGGCCCGCGCATTTTGCCTTTGCTGGCCTTGACCTCCGCCAGCAGGCGGCCACTGTCCTGTCCCGGCAATAAATCAAGCCGCACGGGCTGCCCCACCTGCCAGTAGGATGAAATCTGCAACAAAGCAGGGCCGGACAAGCCGCGATGCGTAAACAGAAGCGCTTCTTCAAACGCCACTTTGCCGCAGGATGCCTTGACCGGTAGGGAAACCCCGGCCAGTTCCTTTACCCAGCTTTCCGTGCCCGCGCCGAATACCAATGGCACCAGTGCAGGTTCTGGTGTGATGACTGGCAGACCAAAATGCCGTGCCACGTCATACCCAAACCCGGATGCCCCCAGCTTGGGGATGGACAGGCCACCCGTTGCCACAACAAGTGCAGCAGACGTGAACTCTCCTGCTGACGTCCTGACCCGAAATGCCTCGGCACGACTGACGTCCGCCACCCGCACATCCGTCAGCAAGCGCACGCCTGCCGCATCACATTCGGCAAGCAGCATTTTGACAATGTCACTGGCGGAATTGTCGCAAAACAACTGGCCGAGCTTTTTTTCGTGCCACGGAATTTTATGGGTTGCGAGCAGCGCCAGAAAATCCGCCGGGGTGTAGCGGCTCAGAGCAGAACGGGCAAAGTGCCTGTTCTGGGACAGAAAACATTCGGGTTTGACATCCCGGTTGGTAAAATTGCACCGGCCTCCGCCAGAAATGAGAATCTTGCGTCCCGGCTCTGGCGCATGATCCAGCACCACAACCCGGCTGCCGCGTCGGGCTGCGGTAAAGGCGGCCATCAGCCCGGCTGCGCCAGCGCCAATCACCACCACATCTGGCGTGCGCCATATGGCCTCACGCCGTTCAGGTAGGGTCACCAGCCGCTCAGAAATCAAGATTGGCGTAATAGTCGGGCGGCGTGATGCCCGCCACACGGTCCGTCAACAGCGGCCGGAAACATGGGCGGGACTTCATGCGGGCATACCAGTCTCGTACCGCCGGGATGCGGGACCAGTCTATGTCCCCAATAAAATCAAGGCTGGATAGATGGGCCGCTGCGGCAAAATCCGCCAGAGACAGGAAATTCCCGGCCAGCCAGTTCCGGTTTTCCGCCAGATGGTTCACGTATTTCAGGTTCGGCTTCATGGCCGCGTAACCTTCACGCAGCACCGTGCCATCGGGGTTGCCCCGACCGCTCAGGCGCTTCATCACACGCTCGCCAATAAAGCGGTTGGTCACTTTTTCAGCAAAATAACCATCAAACCACGCCACAAGGCGGCGCACTTCAACCCGCTCAGCCAGCGTGCGGCCCAGCAGCGGGGTATCGGAATACGCTTCTTCCAGATACTCGCAGATCACGTGAGAGTCTGGAACAATCAGGCCATTGTCTTCCACCAGCACAGGCACCTGACCTGCCGGGTTCATGGCCAGAAATTCCAGACGCTCCTCCCACACCCGTTCAATAATCGCTTCAAACGGCAGGCGTTTTTCGCCCAACACAAGACGGACCTTGCGGCAATAGGGAGAAATGGGGAGATGAAAAAGGGTACGCATGACGCAGATTTATGACATTGTCTGCGCCTGCACCAGAGGATAAATCATATCTTTCATCATCAAATATGCGCGGCCACCCTGCTTGTGTGGCATACGCTCGACAGATCGGCCTCCCCGCTATACTCCTTGCGCCATCCCGTTTGACCTTACCCAGCGAGATCCCCAACCCTTGTCCGGCACGCCATCCTCCCCTCCCCGTATCCGTCTTTCCGGCAGATCCTTTCTGGCGCTCACGCTCACGCCTGAGGCACCTCTGGCAGACTGGCTGCACGCACTTGACCTGCAACTGGCCCGCTCTGCCGGTTTTTTCTCCGGCAAACCCATCATCCTTGATCTCAGCCTGGTGGACGTCCAGACCCCGGATCTGGCGTATCTGCAACAGGCGCTGGAAGAGCGGGGCGTACGCCTGATCGGCATTGAGGGAGCAGACCGCTCCTGGCCTGCCCTTGCCGGGTGGAACTGGCCCGAGAGCTTTATTGGCGGACGGTCTTCCGGCAACATCGATATTCCGGAAGATGATGTTCCCGCCCCACCTGCCCCCAGCACACTTTTGCTTGAAGAGCCCATCCGCTCTGGCCAGCATATTGTCTGGCCGAATGGGGACGTGATCATTCTCGGCTCCGTGGCCTCCGGGGCGGAAGTTTCTGCCGGTGGCTCCATTCACGTTTATGGCGCACTGCGTGGGCGAGCCATTGCGGGCATTGGGGGCCATGCGGACGCCCGTATTTTCACCCGCCATCTGGAAGCGGAACTGGTGGCGATTGATGGATTTTACGCCACAGCGGAGGAAATGGACGCTGAACGGAGCGGAAAACCCACGCAGGTTGTGCTCTCCGGAGAGACGCTCACTTTCCACCCGATGGCATAATTACGGCATTTTCCTTAAAAAGAATGTAGATTGAGTGAATATTCTGCATTCCATTTTTGACCGCAGATTGTAATCTTGCCGCCAACACGGCCGTCACACCCTGATTGATGGCAAGAATGGACTAAGACGAAAGAGGAATAAGACGAATGTCAAAGGTTCTGGTCGTCACGTCAGGTAAAGGTGGGGTGGGTAAAACCACCACAACCGCAGCCCTGGGCGCCGCACTGGCCAAGGGAGGTCAGTCTGTTGTGCTGGTGGATTTTGACGTCGGCCTGCGTAACCTTGATCTGGTTATGGGGGCGGAACGCCGGGTGGTGTTTGACCTCATCAACGTTATTCAGGGCGATGCCAATCTGGCTCAGGCGCTGATCAAGGATAAGCGGGTAGACAACCTCTCCCTGCTGCCTGCCTCCCAGACACGGGACAAGGATGCCCTCACGTCAGAAGGTGTCGCCAAGGTTATTGATGAACTGCGCAAGAAGTTTGACTGGGTGATCTGCGATAGCCCGGCAGGAATTGAACGCGGCGCACAGATGGCCATGTATCATGCCGATGTGGCGGTGATTGTCACAAACCCGGAAGTATCTTCCGTGCGTG
This sequence comes from Acetobacter tropicalis, assembly GCF_030644465.1. NCBI lineage: Bacteria > Pseudomonadati > Pseudomonadota > Alphaproteobacteria > Acetobacterales > Acetobacteraceae > Acetobacter > Acetobacter tropicalis. The sequence goes on from NZ_JAUYUW010000001.1 coordinate 272,305, forward strand.
ACAGTGACCGCATCATCGGTATGCTCGACAGCACGACCGCCAAAGCCAAGAAAGGCGAGAAGCTGGAGAAGCACCTGCTCATCACCCGGTATGATCCGCAGCGCGCCGCGAAGGGAGACATGCTGGGCACGGATGACGTGCTTGATATTCTCTCCATCCCGCTGCTGGGCATCATTCCAGAAAGCGGGGACGTGCTGCGTGCTTCCAACGTAGGCGCACCCGTCACCATTGCCGAGCCGGACAGCGCGCCCGCCCGTGCCTACACGGATGCAGCCCGCCGCCTGAATGGTGAAAAACTGGAAGTGACCATTCCGACCGAACGCAAAGGCCTGTTTGACTGGCTGTTCAAAAGGAGAGTTGCATGAGCTCCTTCCTCTCCAACATCTTCAAGCGCCGCTCTTCCGCTCCGGTTGCGCGGGATCGCTTGCAGATCCTGTTGGCGCATGAACGTATTTCCGTGGGGGATGGCAAGGACGATCTGCTGGCCCAGTTGCACCGCGAAATCATGGAAGTCATCAAACGCCATGTTGCCGTTGATCAGGACAAAGTTCAGATCAAACTGGATCGGGGTGCGCAATATTCCACGTTGGAAATTGATGTGGAAGTTCCGGGCCTGACAGACGGCAAACCGGCAGCCCCTGCCAAGCCTGCACCGGATAAAGCCAAGGCCAAACCAGCCTGAGCAGACACGGGCATGAGTGTTTATGAAAAAACCAGCAGAGGAACCTCCTTTGCTGGCTTTTTCATTCTTAAAGATAACGTCCCGCTCTGCCGCTACAGCAAAAATAGCCAGAACGGATTTTGCAATCCGGTCGGCCATCCAGTGCGCGAAAACGGGTAGGCTCTTGTTCCGCCATAGATGCCGGACAGAACCTGACACCCGCCTGCCTTCTTATGACGGCAGTAACGGCTCCAGCCAGGACTGAGCCTGTGCAAAATCGCGCCGCATGGCTTCCGCTGCTTTTGTAACGTCATGCTCACGAAAGGCCGACAGTAGTTGCAGATGCGGGTGATTTTTATCCGCCGGGCTAATGTCCGGCAGACCATTGGCCGCTGCATAGATCGGTCCGATCCGCGTCCATAACCCGTGCATGAAGCCTGCTGTCAGGGTCAGGCTGGCAAAGTCTGCCACCGCACTATGGAAAGCCGCGTTGGCAACGGCCGTGCCATGCGGGTCTCCAGCCTCATACGCACGGATGAAGTCGTTATGGCATTCTTCCAGCGCGGCAATCTGCTCTGGCGTAATACGCTCTGCCACATTCCGGGCCAGTCGCTCTTCAATATCTGCCCGCAGAGCATGGATTTCCACAAACACCGCGCGGGAAATAACAGGCACACGCGCCGTATTACGCTCATCCAGTTCCAACGCCTGTTCGGACACCAGCCGCAGCAGAGCCTCACGCACCGGCGTAGGACTGAGCTTGAGAGAGGCCGCCAGCGGCCGCAGGACCAGCCGGTCCCCCCCACGATACTGGCTGTGAATAAGCCGTTCGCGTATCTGCTCATAGGCGTAGGCCGCAAGGGCTCCCCGGCCAGTCCGCCGTTCCGTAAGGGGAGTAAGAGCTTCATCCTGCAATATCATGCGTGCGCTACCTGCTTGCTCAGAAAATACCTGTAAGGACCATCCTGCTGTTCCAGCACTGCGGGAGGTCCATCTTCCACAATCCTGCCGTCCTGCATCACGACAATTCTATCAAAGTTCCGCAAGGTGGAAAGCCGGTGTGCCACGGCAATCACGGTTCGGCCCATCATAAGCCGGTCCAGCGCCTTCTGCACATGCTCTTCGCTTTCCGTATCCAGTGCGCTGGTGGCTTCATCCAGAATAAGGATGGGTGCGTTGCGCAGAAAGGCGCGCGCGATGGCAATACGCTGGCGCTGCCCGCCTGAAAGCTTGACGCCCCGATCCCCCACAATGGTCTGAAACCCCTCCGACATGGCCTCAATAAATCCGGCGCATCCCGCCGCCATGGCTGCTGAGCGCACCTGCTCATCCGTCGCATCCGGTCGGCCATACCGAATATTTTCCAACACGGACCGATGCAACAGAGACACATCCTGCGGCACAATGGAAAGACAAGCGCGCAACGCATCATCCGTCAAACCGCGAATATCCTGCCCATCTATCAGGATCTTGCCAGACTGCACAAAACGCAGGCGCTGCAACAACGCCAGCACGGTGCTTTTGCCTGAACCAGACCGCCCCACCAGCCCCACGCGGCTGCCTGCCGTGATGTGCAGATTGAAATCCGACAGCACAGCCGTTCCACCAGGATAGGCAAAATCCACATCCCGAAAGGCCACATCGCCTTTCACTGGCCCTTCCATCTCAGTGGCGTCTTCAGCATCGGGCATGTCATGCGGCACCAACAGGGCGGAAAGCACTTCAGAAAGCCGGGCGTTATGCTGGATGGTTTCCACCAAAGACATGGCGAGGTCTCGCGTGCCGTGCAGAATGGCAAACCCCAGCGTAATGACCATGACCACCTGCCCCACCGTGGCCTGCCCCCACTGCCACAGCAACACGGCCCAGATCAGCAACCCGGTTGTGAGAACGGCAGTCAGGGCCGCGTGAATCATCCGCAGGCGTTCCATGTAACGCAGGGACTTGAGCCGCTGCCCCATTTCCCGCTGAGCCAGCGCATTGAAGCGTTGGCGTTCCCGCCAGCGCATGCCAAATGCCCGCACAAGCGCGATGTTGCCCATGACGTCCAGCGTCTCGCCTTCCAGTCCGGCGGCGGCCTCCGCATACAGCCCGTGCAGGGATCGCCCCCGCACCGCCAGCCGGAACATGAGAAAACACAGACCGGACGCTGTGATGACAGTAGCAGCCCCCATCACCCAACTGACGGACAGCATGAGCGTAACGGACAGCACCACATTCAGCGCAGGAGGCAGCACATTCCACGCAAGCATGTTTTCAATAATAAAGCTGACATTGCCTGCCGTGGCGATACGGGTTGCCAGTGATGTCGGCATACGGTCTGCAAAATAGGCGGGAGAATGCCCCGTAAGAAAACGAAACAGATCCTGCCGGATATCACCTGTAACCGCCACAAAAGTGCCAGATGCAAACCAGCCTGCCACACGCCATGAAAGGTTATCCGCCACAATCAGGCCAATCAGCAGGCCAACGGCTCCCCACGCGGCATTGGTGGACGCGCCGTGTGGAATGCTGGTCATGATATCCACCAGATGCCGGATGCCGTAGGAGGACATGACCGAACACCCAATAGCGGCCGCCACTGCGCCAAACACCATGCAATGAGCAAAGCCCCTGCACCGCATGTACCGCAGCAGAAACCGGACAGGATGCCCTGCATAACGGGGCAGATCCTTGTCTGGCACCATAATGGCAAGCTGTTCCTTCATGCGCCTCAGACCCTGCCCGGCAAACAGGTAGTGGGGACCGTTTTCTCACCCCAAGGCATCTGGCAGCACATTCTTCACGCTCCTCCACTCTCGCGGCGCTCAGGCCCGCACGGCGCTTTCTCTTGTCTGTTATCAAGGCTCTATCATGGCAAGAGCCCTCCAGACGTGCAGAAAAATGAAAAAAGTGCGCTTACGGAGAAAACGCACTCTTGCATCCGGGCGTGAAGACTGCTTGCTCCTTATTTTATGCAACCTCCCTCACAGAAATCTGGCTGGTTCCCTGTTGTCCTCCATCTGGAGGGCGCGCGCGTGCTTGTGGTCGGCGGCGGGAATGTCGCGGCCAACAAGGTACAGCTCCTTGTTCCTACCGGGGCAAAGGTGGAAGTCCTCTCCCCCACCCTCAGCCCGGAACTTCAGACTCTGGCTGAAGACGGCGCGATCACGCACATACAGATGGATGTTACGCCAGCAGATATGGCCGGGCGCCTGCCCGGTTGCCGGCTTGTGTATGTCGCCACCAATGATACCGGGCTGAACCGGGCAGTGGCAGCACTGTGCCAGCAAGCCAATGTGCCAGTCTGTGCAGTGGATGACCCCGGCGTTTCCAGCTTCATTACGCCTGCCCTTACCCTCCGCGGCGCGGTGCAGGTTGCTGTCTCAACAGGGGGTGCGGCCCCTGTGCTTGCCCGCCGTCTACGGGCAAAAATTGAAGAAATTCTTCCTGCAGGGCTGCACAGACTGGCAGATTTCATGCAGGCCATGCGCCTGCCCTTGCGCGACAAACTCCCCAATTCATCAGACAGAAGGCAAATCTGGGAGCGCTTTCTGGACGGACGCGGCAGCCACCTTGCCCTCAATGGTGACATGGCTGGCGCCGAGCAGGAACTGGAGCGCCTTCTTGATGGCCATACGCTCAAGGGCGAAGTCTGGCTGGTTGGCGCTGGCCCCGGTGACCCGAACCTGCTGACCCTTGCCGCCCTCCGGCTGATGCAGGATGCTGATACGGTGCTGTATGACAACCTCATCGGCCCCGAGATTCTCAATTATGTCAGGCGGGATGCCGAGCGCATTTTTGTGGGTAAGCGCCGCAACCGGCACACTTTACCGCAGACAGAGATCAATAACGAACTGGTGCGCCGCGCCAAAGCTGGTGAACGTGTCCTGCGCCTGAAGGGCGGAGATCCGTTCATTTTCGGGCGTGGTGGGGAAGAAATGGAAGCCCTTATGGAAGCGGGTATTCCCTTCCGTATTGTGCCGGGCATTTCCGCTGCCAATGGATGTGCAGCCTACGCAGGCATCCCGCTTACCCACCGTGATTGCGCGCAGGCCTGCCTGTTCATTACCGGCCACGCCCGCGCGGACGGAACACTTGAACTGGCGTGGGAAACCATTGCCCTGCGCAGCCAGACAGTTGTGATCTACATGGGCCTGAACATGCTGCCCTTTTTGTGCACTCAACTGAAAACGCACGGCCTGCCGGGTGACTGGCCCGCTGCCCTTGTGGAACGGGGCACAACCCCACAACAACGTGTCTTCACCGGCACGCTGGATACGCTGCCTGACCTTGCAACCACCCATAATGTGATCAGCCCGACGCTGGTCATTATTGGGGAAGTCGTGCGTCACCGCGTTATTCCGGGCTAAAAGAGAGATAAAAATTTCGTGATAGTTTCTCTTTGCAACCATCGCTAAAGGGCGTTTTTAGAACGCCCTCAAACTTTATTCAGATTGGCAATCCATAATCTGCACATATCTCACCTCATCATTACTGATAAGACTATAGAACAAAAGCAGGATTATCTCGTTCTGTTATAACATTTTTTGATCAAAACAATACTCTCGCAACTCCTTGTTTTTAAATATTTCGTTCTCCGCCCTACTTCCAATTGATCCGACCAAGAGCTCATCACGCGCTCTGAAAACGCAGCGCTCCCCACCCGAATGGGAAGCGCCATCCTCCTGAATATACAGAAAAAACAACCCTCTCCTGCGCCAAAAACACCTGTCATGAAGGTGTTGACGCAAGCCCCCCGCTTCTTCCACAGAGAGAGTTCCATTCCAAGGAGCGGATATTCATGGCGTCGAAGAAGCACGCTTTTTACACTCTTTTACTTGCTGCCTCCGCCTGCGTGCCGTTTTTTGAAGCTCCTGCGGCTCTGGCCGATGATTACAGCGATCTGCTGGATATTTTGCGCGCCAAAGGCAGCCTGACCCAGCACGAATACGATACGCTGCTCTCAAAGCATCTGCGTCACACGGCTGCCCCCGCCCAGCGGAGCAGCGGTCCGGCCCATGCCGTGCATACCTCAGCCTCCTCTGGCGGTGCCCATCACGTTACGCCGCATGTCACACACTCGGTTCAGGCAGGATATGAAGATGGCATCCGCTTTGATCCGGGTGCGGAAGACAACGCTAGCCTGCGCGCCCAGCAGGCCGCAGACCGTGCGGAAGCCAGTGCCCGCTCCGCACAGCAGGCCATGCTCTCCACGCAGGATGCGCTCAACAGCAACAGTATCGTGCGCGTGGCAAAATACGTGCCCGGCAAGGGGCTGACCTTCAAGGCTGGCCCGGTGGACATCAATCTCTCCGGGTTTATCAACGGTTTCTACACGTACAACAGCCCAGCAGGCGGACGGCCTGTGGCGGGTGGTGTCTCCACCGGCTCCAGCGGGTTTGACTCTTCCGCTGTGCGTAACGGCCTCCTGCCCGCAGGCTTCATCCTGAAGCTGAGCACCACGCAGTCTGGCATTGATATGTCTGCCGTGGTGGGCATGTATCCGGGCATCAACAACGCCAAGAACGGTGCGTTCAACGCCAATACTGGCGGTAGCCCGGTTGGGCTTGGCACGGCCGGGATCGATCTGCGACAGGTTTACGTCACCTTCGGCAACAAGGACGTTGGCACATTCAAGGTTGGCCGAGACCTCGCTATTTTTGGCAGCGACGCCATCCTGAACGATGCGACCCTGCTCAGCGTAGGTTCCACCGGCAGCAACGCCGCACCGGGCAATACATCACTGGGGCGCATTGGCGTAGGTTATGTCTATGCGGACTGGATACCGCAGATTTCCTACGTCTCCCCCACCTATCACGGCTTTCAGGGCTCCGTGGGCGTATTCCAGCCTCTGGATGAATTCAACTTTGCCGGCGGGGGGTATTCTGCGGAATCCACGCAGCATTCGTCGCCCATGGTGCAAGGCAAAGGCACGTATGATTTCAAGATTGGTGGCGTTCAAACCCGCATCTGGGCCAGCTTTCTGGTGCAGCATCAGCAAGCCCTCACTAGCGCTTATCTGGAAGAAGAAGGAAGCGGTCGCCGTGGCGCTATGGCGGAAGCAGGCGAAATTGGCACCAAATTCACCTATCATGGGTTTCAGGGCGTTGCCTATTACTATCGGGGGAGCGGGCTGGGCACGACCGGCCTGTTCTTTGATGGGATTGCAGCCAATGGGCGCAAGCGTGCGTCAGAAGGCTATTACGTGCAGGCCATGTATAACTTTACCAAGAAATTCAAGCTGGTTGGCAGCTACGGTGTCAGCAACCTGTATCAGGCACCCGGCGAAAACAGCACGGAACTGGTGCGCCGCAACCAGTCTGAAGTTGGGGCCGCTTATTACAGCCTGACAGACTGGCTGAATCTGGTGGGTGAATTCGCCCATACGGAATCCGCTGCCCACGGCCCCAACCGCAACAGTGACAATTCCGGCTCCGCTGGGGTGATCCTGCTGTTCTGATCCATAGAAGAGGCTGGTCTTCTCGCGTTCCAGATCAGCACTCCCTTCGCGGAAAGTGCTGATCTGGAACGTTACGCCTGCATATACGTTTGCAAGAACAATGCTCCCCTTGCCCCAGAACTTATTTTTCTGAGGCACGGGCAGCCTTTGCATGCTCGGAAAGGTTTGAGACGTAATGCCCACCGCACCCCTTTTAACATTGAATGACGGCCACAAAATTCCTGCCTTGGGGTTTGGCACCTACCCCATGAAGGATCAGGAAGTAGAAACCGCCGTGCAGGCGGCATTGCTGACGGGATATCGGTTGATTGATACAGCCGCCCGTTATGAGAACGAGACTGGTGTTGGCAATGCCATCCAGGCCTCAGAGATTGATCGCAAGGATATTTTCCTGACAACCAAACTGCGAGGATCTGAGCAGGGATATGACGAAGCGCTCCGCGGGTTGGACGCCAGCCTGCAACGGCTGAACATGGAGTATGTTGACCTCTACATCATCCACTGGCCGCTCCCGGCAAAGGATCTATACGTAGAAAGCTGGAAAGCCCTGATTGCCGCCCAGAAGGATGGCAAGGTACGCTCTATTGGTGTTTCCAATTTCCAGCCGGCTCACCTGGAACGCATCATTCAGGAAACCGGCGTTACTCCCGCGGTCAATCAGATTGAAATCCATGTTGATTTCCCACAGCCTGACCTGGTGGCTTTCAATACCCGCCATAATATCCAGACAGAAGGCTGGCGCCCCTTAGGTAAAGACCTGCTGGAAAACCCCGTGATCGGCCAGATTTCCGAAAAACATAACCGCAACCCGGCCCAGATCATGCTGCGCTGGGCTACGCAGTCGGACATCATCCCGATCCCCAAATCCAGTAACCCGGACCGCATGCGCGCCAATCTGGAAATATTCGATTTCACTCTGGATGACACCGATCTGGCCGAGATTGCGACACTCAACACCAATAATCGGCTGGGTGGAAATCCAGATACGTATGAAGAGTTCTGATTTCTGAAAAACGCCTTTTTCACCCCCACGGCAGAGTCTCGCTCAGGGGCCCTGTGGTGAGGGTGAAAATAATTTTTTGGTCTTTTGTCAGCCTGCCGCCACGCTAAAGCCTTATCTCGCTTCTAAAAGCCCCCCTTCCTTGCACATCTTCCTGGTCAGGGGGTGTTGCCCTTGCCACCGGAGGGGCTAGATAAGGCACATGACCGCCCGTTCATTTTCATCCTGGCTGAAAGCCCGCGTTCCTACTCTGGACCGCTACGTGTTTCATCAGCTTCTGGTCGCACTGCTGGCAACAACAGGCGGGCTGGCGGCCCTTATCTGGCTCATGCAATCCCTCCGCTTTGTTTCTCTGGTGGTGGACCGTGGGTTATCTCTGCGGGTGTTTATCGAGCTTACCAGCCTGCTCATCCCCTCCTTTGTCGCGGTCGTTCTGCCCATCACCACCTTTGTGGTCAGTCTGTTTGTGTATCAGCGGCTGGCAGGAGACCGAGAACTAACGGTTATGCGGGCTGCCGGTCTTTCCCCCTTTGCGCTGGCACGACCGGGGCTGGCCTGCGCCATCATGGCCACTCTGGCAGGGTTCATGCTCAACCTGTGGATTGTTCCGCATTCCTATCATGCCTTCCGGCAGTATGAATTCCAGATCCGCAACAAGATGGCTGCCTTCATGTTGCAGGAAGGGGTGTTCACCAAGGTTTCGGATGTCATGACGGTCTATATCCGGTCCCGCACGCATGATGGTACGCTGCACGGCATTGTGGTGCAGGATGACCGCCAACCTGACCGCCGCGCCACCATTCTGGCCAATCACGGCACCATGATGATCGTCAACGACACACCGCGTGTTGTGCTGTATGACGGCTCACGTCAGGTGATTGACCATAAAACGGGGCGGCTCGACATGCTGGTGTTCCAACAGGATTCCATGGACCTGTCTTCCACGCATCAGGAAGACGCCCGTTTCCGCGATGCCGCCGAAATGTCCCTGCACGAACTGCTCCACCCCAACCCCCAGGAAGTCTCCGCACGAGATACAGGCAAGTTCAAGGTGGAAGGGTGGCGCAGGCTGACATCCCCCCTTACCTGCTTCTCCTTTGCCATGGTCGGGCTGTTTGCCGTGCTGCGCGGCGTGTTCTCCCGCCACGGAAATATCAAGCGCCCACTTGCCGCTGTGCTGAGTGTAGTGGGGCTTCTGGCCACCAATCTGCTGCTGCAAAACCTTGCCAGCCGGAATATGGCGCTTATTCCGCTCATTCCCCTCGTTGCCCTTCTGCCCGGACTTGTCTGTTCGGCTATCCTGTTCGGGGCGGAATTCCGGTCTGGTCGCACCCAGACCCGTTCGGCCTGAGGGAAAAAAGCGCCATCATGGTTGTTTCCGTTACGCTCTCTCTCTACATCGCGCGCCAGTTCGTCTTTTCCGTGCTGGCCATGATCGCCTCGCTTACAGGCATTGTGTGTCTTTTTGACTTCATTGACCTCCTGCGCCGCGTGGCAACAAAGCCGGATGTCTCCACCAATGTGGTGACGGAAATTGCGGCTCTGCACGTTCCTTACTTCGCCATTGAAATTCTGCCATTTGGTATCCTGCTGGGCGGCATTGTCTGCTTCTGGCGTTTGACGCGCTCTTCCGAACTGATTGTGGCCCGTGCGGCAGGCATTTCCGCATGGCAGTTTCTGGCCGGCCCGCTTGCCTGCGCCATGCTGATTGGGGCTACAGCCACCGGCATTATTTCCCCTGTCTCCTCGACCATGTATCGGCGCGCGGAGGAGTTGGATCAGCAATATCTGCGCACCGGCGGCGGCCCCCTCAGCCTGTCCAGTGGCTCCCTGTGGCTGCGTCAGTCCGATACGCAGTATGATCCCCATGGCGTGGCCATTCTCCATGCGCGTGGCGTGCAGTTAGGCAAGGACAACATTATCCGCATTCGTGAGATCAGCGTGTTCCGGCTGGATCATAATGACAAACTGATGCTGCGAATCGAATCTCCGGAAGGCTATCTGGGAGATCGCGCTTGGGTGCTTCAGAACGCCCAGACCGTGCGCCCTTACGATATTCTCCGCTCTGTCGGGCAATTTAATCTGCCCACGGATCTGACCGTCAGCCGCGTGCAGGAAAGTTTCTCCTCACCCGAGACCCTCTCCATCTGGGCGCTCCCCAGCTTTATCAAGCTGCTGGACCGCTCAGGTTTTTCCTCAATCCGACATAGAATTCACTTCCAGTCCCTCCTGGCGCTGCCCATGCTGGCAGGCACAATGGCGCTGGTTGCCGCCGGTTTTTCCATGCGGCCCACCCGCCGAGGTGGCGTTGCGCAGATGATCGGGTCTGGCGTTGCGGCAGGATTTCTGCTTTTCACAGTATCAAAAGTTGCAGAGCAGTTTGGTAACTCAGGTGCCCTTCCGCCCGTTCTTGCGGCCTGGGCCCCCACAGTCGCCGGGTTGTGTCTTGCTATTTCGTTGTTACTTCATCTGGAGGATGGCTGATTGACCGTGGCCTATCGGCCTTCCCGCAACCGGCGGCTACGCCGCAGGCATGCTCTGGCTGCCGCTACGGCACTGGGCAGCGTGGCTGCATACGCGGTGCTCGAACCGCCGCGGGCGGCGCACGCCCAGTTCCGGCCCCAGCCCATGCATCTGAACACGGGCCGCACAACATCCTCTAATGATCCCGCCACCTTTCAGGCCGACAAGGTGGATTATGATGATAACGAGCACACCGTCACCTGGACCGGCAACGTGCAGGTTTGGCAGGGCGATCATGTAATGCGGGCGGACAAGATTGTCTTTGACCGTGATACAGGCGTTGTGGCCGCACGCGGTAACGTTGCGACAGTGCAGCCGGATGGCTCCGTGCTGTACGCCCATTATGCCGAACTCAGCGGCAACATGCGCGATGGTATCATGCAGCATGTCCACGCTGTTCTGCCGGAAAACGCCAAGCTGGCCGCCAACGGCATGCGCCGCACGGGCGGCAAGCTCAATGACATGAGCCGCGCTGTCTATACAGCCTGTGAAATCTGCGAAAAAGACAAGACACGCGCGCCGTTCTGGCAGTTCCGAGCCTTTGACGCCACGCAGGATCTGGAACACCAGAAAATTGATTTCCGGGATGCCTATCTGGATATTCTGGGCATTCCGGTTCTGTATCTGCCTTACTTCTCCATGACGGACCCCTCCGCCAAACGGCACAGCGGCTTCCTCATGCCGGGCATCACCCCGCATGACCGTTATTTGGGCACATATTTCACCATCCCCTATTACTGGGTGCTTGATGATCAATCCGATGTCACGGTGCAGGGGCTGTTCTCTACCAGAACCGGCCCGCAGATCAGCGCGCAGTATCGTAACCGTTTCAACTTTGGCTCCCTGAACATTCAGGGCGGTCTGGCGTATGACACCCATCGCGCCGATTCTTACACCAACGATTTCGGGCACGATGTTGAAGGCGGCGGTGGCCACGGCATACAGGGCTATCTGTTTGCCAATGCGCAGTTTGCCATCAACAAATACTGGCGTGCCGGGGCCAACATAAACGTGGCCACGTCAGCCGACTACATGCGCGATTACCGTATTCAGGGGTATGGGTCTGATACCCTGAATTCCAACGCCTATCTTGAAGGTTTTGGCACCGGCTCCTACAGCCGCGTGGATGCCCAGTTCTATCAGGGCCTGAACCAGGGTGTTATCCGCAACACCGATCTACCGTTCGTGCTGCCCCGTTATACCTACAGTTTCCTGAGCCAGCCCGATGCATGGGGTGGCCGCTTTGGCATGTCCACCACGGACTTCAACGTGAAGCGTGACAACGGCACGTCGGACATCCGTGGCCAGATGGCGCTTAATTGGGACCGCCCCTTCCGTAACCGGCTGGGCCAGCAGTTCCTGCTCACGCTGCATGTGGATTCCATGGTCTATCGGGCCCGCAAGCTCTACCAGCAGCCCAACTATTACCAGCACAATAAAAGCCTCACCAGCGGGCAGGTTCTGCCGACCATCGCCCTCAAGACCAACTGGCCGTTTGTCCGCACCTTTGAACATGGACGAGGCTCTCAGATTATCGAACCTATCGTGCAAGGGATTTACGCGCCTAACACGGGGGCTGGCGCGAATGATCTCATCCCCAACGAAGACAGTATGGCTTACGAATTCACGGATTCCACCCTGTTCGCGCTCAACCGCTATCAGGGCACGGACCGGCTGGATGGCGGCCTGCGCGGCAATGTGGGTATCCACGCCAACTGGACATGGGACGGCCATGAAGTGGATCTGTTGGCCGGAGAGAGCTTTCAGGAGCACATCACGCATGACCGCATTCCCTATTCGGGCCTGGAGCACCATGCGTCTGATCTCGTGATGCGGGCGCGTGTCTCACCCAACCAGTATTTTGATTTCAACGCCCGTATGCGTCTTGATCCCTACACCACCAAAATCAACTTTGGTGATGCATTATTCAGCGCTGGCGTGCCGCATTTCCGTATTCGCGGTGGCTATGTGTATGAGCCGGTTACGCCCTATTACTACTACGCCACCAATTACCGCGAATATAATCCGCCCTCACTCTACTACGTCAAAACCAGCGAACTGAGCGGCGGCTTCTCTTCCGACTGGGCAAACTGGCATCTGTCCGGCTTTGCGCGGCGCAGCCTCTCCCGGAAAGAGTTTGTTTCTCTGGGCGGAGATATTGGATACAATAATGACTGCTTCGGCATTGATTTCATGTATCTCAAACAATACACCTCCATTGGCGGCCAGCAGCGTAACTCCACCTATCTGTTTACAGTCAGCCTTAAAACGCTTGGGGCGTTCGGCCTGAAATAAGAACTGCTTCAAAAACCGTGCTCTCTCCGCTATCAGAAACTGTGTTCCTTTTCCGGCAGAAAGCTGAAAGACTGTTCCGCATGCGTCTGCGCTCTCTCACCTTGGCGTGCTCTCTTGCCGCGCTGACTGTTCCTGTTTTTGGTGGCGCTGCCCAGGCAGCCACGCACCATCACACTGCCACGCAAGAGAAAGCTGTTGCAAAACAGCCTGCCGCCCCTGAGCCTGACGACATGATCATCAGGGTTATCAACGGCATTCCCCTTACCAAGCGGGATGTTGATAACCGTGGCAAACTGTTTGCGCTTTCCACGGGCCTGCCGGTCAATGCGGAGCTGATGGACCGTCTCCGGCCCCAGATTATCCGCCAGTTGATTGATGAGCGCCTGCGCACGCAGGAAATTCTCAGCCGCCATATCAACGTGGCGCCAGAACAGATTGCCGCAGCCATTGCTGGTATTGAGCGGCGCAATGGCATGCCGGAAAACGCCCTACGGAACAAACTGGCGGAAGACGGTGTTTCTCTAACCACCTTGATTGATCAGATCCGGGTGCAGATTGGCTGGGTTCAGGTGCTGCGGCAGGAACTGGGAGGCCGAGGCCGTGTTTCTGCGCGCGAAATTGCCCAGCGTGAAGAAGCCCTGAAACGCGAAGATGGCCGGATTGAATACAATCTGAGCGAAATCTTTGTCCGCGTGGAAGACCCCCGGCACGCGGAAGAAGAACTGGCGTTTACCAACACCGTTATTCAGGAACTCCGCAAAGGTGCGCCTTTCCCGATTGTGGCCGCACAGTTCTCTGAAAGCCAGACAGCACTGGATGGCGGCTCCATGGGCTGGGTGCAGGAAGATGAGCTTGATCCTTCCGTGGTGGCCATGGTCAAGCAGATGCCGGTTGGCGTAGGAGCTATTTCCAACCCCATTACGGTACCCGGTGGCTTTGTGATTATCAGCGTAAACGGCAAGCGCGTTATCGGGCATCAGCCCGGCCATGTAGCCACTATCCGGCAGGCTTTCCTGCCGTTTGACACTCCCCTCAACCCCGCACAGGTTACGCCCCAGCAGCAGCAGACCCTGCAAAAGGCCATGCACTATATGCAGACGGCCTCCTCCTGCGCCGAAGTTGAAGCCATCAACAAGCAGTATGGTGAAAAACGCCCAACAGACCCCGGCGAACTTCAGCTTGAACGCCTGAACCCTCAGATGCGGGATCTGATGCTTTCCCTGCCCTTGAACAAGCTCTCCCGTCCTCTGGTGTCAACTGACGGGATCGACATGATCATGGTGTGTTCTAAAAAAGAAAAAAACTTTGCTGACCGTCCCCCCAGTGAAATTGCGGATCAGCTCATGAACGAACGTGTGGAGCAGACAGCCCGCCAGCTTGATAGTGATCTGCACCGTCGCGCCATGATTGTGGATGTGCACGGCAAGCCCCGGGGAGTTTAAGACCCTGTTCCCTGCCCTTGAGAGCCTGCGTGATGTTATCAGCCGGCACGGACTGGATGCGCGCAAGGCTCTTGGCCAGCACTTTCTGCTTGATCCCGATATCACAACCCGTATCGCCTCTCTGGCTGGCAAGCTGGATGGGCGGCATGTGGTGGAAGTTGGCCCCGGCCCCGGTGGCCTGACCCGCGCTCTGCTAGCCACGCCCGCAGCATCTGTCACCGCGGTGGAACTTGATACCCGCGCCGTAAAGGTCATCACGGAACTCGCCACTCACTTCCCCGATCGGCTCACCGTCGTGGAAGCGGACGCCCTGAAGCAGGATCTGACACGCCTGTGCCCGGCACCCCGCCATATTGTCGCTAACCTGCCCTACAATGTTGCCACCCCGCTTCTTATTGGCTGGCTGCGTCAGGGAACCGCGTGGGAACGTCTGACACTGATGTTCCAGTTGGAAGTGGCAGAACGCATCTGCGCCCTTCCGGGCAGCGAGCATTATGGTCGTCTGGGGGTGCTGGCCCAATGGTGCGCACAATGCGCCATTGTCATGAAGCTGCCGCCAGGCGCGTTTTCCCCGCCGCCAGCCGTGTGGTCTGCCGTGGCAAACATCATTCCCCATCCAGAGCAGCCTGAGCCCGCCTTGTTCAAGGCGATGGAGCGGGTAACAGCCGCAGCATTCGGACAGCGCCGAAAAATGCTGCGTGGTTCCCTGAAAAGCCTGCAAGGGGAACGACTTCTGGCCGAAACAGGCATTGATGGCACCCGTCGGGCTGAAACGCTGAGCGTGGCTGAATTCGATCACCTCGCCAAAGCGCACCTGGCCCTGTCCCGCCAAGTCTGACGCTGCCTTGCTGCGTCTCAAAAAGCTGGTGTTAAAAAAGTCACTTAGAGAGCTCTGATATACCGCAGGGCTCATCTATTTAGGCACGAAGGGTTCCTGAGCACTGCCCTTGGACCTGAAAGCAGCGTTTCAAAAGCGAAACAGGGTTGTCTGCATCCTTGCCCCACACAGGGCGAACCTGCGTTGCCGCGCAAAACTCATTCCCTCGCCTCACAATGTCAGAAACCTATTGAGGCAGGGCGCGGAGGGGCATCTCGTCGAAAGCAGAAAATATTTGGTCGGTTGATACCAGCCCGTATGGGCAGGAATTCGTCCATCATGTAGAGCACAAGAGGCATGACCCAGATGCCCAGAGGTTGTTTCAAAAGTCTCCACTCAGGTGATTTTCCTCTGACCACTCCCATGAGGCGGATAAGAGTCATCCCTCATCCGCCTTTGGTAGAAGAAGAATCGCCCTATTGGGACACAGGCCCTTCGGCTTCGACCATATAATCCCGTGTCAGAGGCACGGCATCAATGCCCGGTGAAATCTGTAGCTGAAAATTCATATGCCCCTGAACCCGGAAGGAAAGTTCCGCCGCATCCAGATAGAATTCAAACATCCGCGCAAAACGCTCATCATACAGTGCCACGGCCCGCGCCCGGTTGGCCGCAAACCGCTCCCGCCAGATGGCAATGGTCTTTGCATAATGCAGGCGCAGGATTTCACAATCCGTGACCCACAAGCCTGATTTCTCAACGGCGGTAAAAACCTCGCTTAGGGAAGGAGAATAGCCACCGGGGAAAATGTATTTGTTGATCCAGGGGTTTGTCGTGCCCGGCCCGTCATTCCGCCCAATGGAATGCACAAGAGCCACCCCATCATCCACAAGGCTGTTTTTCAGAATATCAAAAAATTCGCCGTAGTGACGCACGCCCACGTGCTCAAACATGCCTACGGAGACAATACGGTCAAACCGGCGATGCAGATTACGGTAATCCAGCATCTCAAAGCGCACGCGCCCTTCCAGCCCTTCATCGCGCGCACGCTGGCGGGCAATGGTCAACTGCTCCTCGGAAAGCGTGATGCCGGTGACAATGGCACCGTAATCCCGCGCCAGCGTAAGGCCCATGCCGCCCCAGCCGCACCCGATATCCAGCACTTCCATGCCGGGCTTTAGCAGCAGCTTGGACGCAATATGCCGCTTCTTGGCTTCCTGCGCTTCATCCAGTGTCTCGTCCCCACGGCGGAAATAGGCGCAGGAGTACTGCTTATCCTTATCCAGAAACAGATCATACAACCGGCTATCAAGGTCATAATGATGGGCAACATTCTGGCGGGCGCGCTTGACGGGATTGAACTGAATCCAGCCACGGCAGGCATAGCGGAAGCTTGCTGCAATCTGCTCCGGCAGATGGCCGGGAGACATGGCGTTGAGCATCAGCAGATCAAGAAGCTGATACAGCGTGCATCCCTTTGGGCGAATGCCGCCATTCATATACCCCTCGCCAAAGGCAAGCCCTGGGTTGAGCGCCAAAGCCCTTGCACTGGCCGAATCAAGTAGCTCCATACCGGCTTCCGGCCCTGGTTTGCTGCCTTCATACACAGTCTGCGCCCCATCTGGCCACGCCACGTGCAGGCGGCCGGACGAGATAAAATGCCGCAAGATCCGGTCAAGAAGTCGGTTCATCCGTGCTGGCTCCTTCATGCCCAATTTTCGGGGCACCATAAGCCAAAAAAAAGGGTCCGGAAATTACTTCCGGACCCTCTTTCCTGTCAGCAACAAGAAAAAAAACGATTAAGCAACCGTATTTTTTTCTTCTGCAGCAACTTCAGCTTCGTCAGTGACGATTTCGCCTTCAATAACGGCTTCATCGCCAGCCAGTTCGGCTTCTTCTTCCACGCTGGTCGCTTCGCCACGTGCCTGACGTTCAGCTTCTTCAGTAGAACGGGCAACGTTGACGATAACCGGCACGGTGACTTCCGGATGCAGGGAAACCTTCACTTCATACAGACCAAGAGACTTGATCGGATGAGCCAGGGAAACCTGCTGACGGGAGATGGTGAAACCAGCTTCCGTAACAGCTTCAGCCACATCACGCGGAGAAACGGAGCCATACAGGCTGCCGCTGTCACCAGCCTGACGGATCAGGATCACTGCCAGACCATCCATACGTTCGGAAAGACGCTCGGCTTCTTCACGACGTTTGATGTTCTGTGCTTCAAGCTGGGCGCGTTCACGGTCGAAGCGTGAACGGTTGGCTTCGTTTGCACGAATGGCCTTGCCCTGCGGCAGCAGGAAATTACGGGCATAACCCGGACGAACCTTCACCACATCGCCCATCTGTCCCAGATGTTCAACGCGCTGAAGCAGGATCACTTCTGTAGCAGCCATGATCTCGTCCCTCTCAGCTCATCACGTAGGGAAGCAGGGCCAGGAAACGGGCACGCTTGATAGCCTGTGCCAGCTCACGCTGCTTCTTTGCGGAAACGGCCGTAATACGGCTGGGCACGATCTTGCCACGTTCGGACAGGAAACGGCTCAGCAGACGCACGTCCTTGTAGTCGATCTTCGGCGCGTTCGGGCCGGAGAACGGGCAGGACTTGCGGCGACGGTAGAACGGGCGACGGGCGCCTACAGCCGGGCGGCGGGCGGCGGGATTGATTTCCATCGTGTCAGACATGCTGCATCACTCCGCTTCGTTGCCAGCCGTATCGGCTGCTTTTTCATCACGGGCGCGGTATTCTTCACGGTCTTCGGAAGAACGACGGCCACGGCCGCTTTCAAAGCGTCCGGCGGGCTTGGGCCCACGGAAGCCACCGCGTTCGCCACGATCATCGCCCTTGCGGGACAGGATCGGGGACGGTGCTTCGTCAATTTCTTCAACACGCAGCGTCAGCAGACGCAGAATGTCTTCATTGATGGAAAGCTGGCGCTCGACTTCCTTGAGCGTTTCAGACTTCGTATCCAGACCGAGCAGCACGTAATGGCCCTTACGGTTCTTCTTGATACGGTAAGCCAGAGTACGCAGACCCCAGTATTCGCGCTTCTGAACGCTACCACCGTCGGTTTCGATCTGAGCGACGATGCCATCAACAATGGCATCAACCTGCTGCTGGGAAATGTCATTCCGCGCAATCAGCACGGTTTCATAAAGCGGCATTGTGTCTCCCTTCGGATAAGGTCAACCCGACTGCGCCGAACCATTCCGGCAGGCAGCGCTTCCTTTTACAAAAGCACGGGTATAGCCGGTGCGATGCCACGCATCCGGCAGGGAAGATGGCGTGCTAACCACATTCCACGCAAAATAGCAAGGAATTCAGACCAGAAATTTTTCCGGAATGGTCAGACCAAGGCGTTGCGGCACATCCCACACTTCTTCCACCGCCCGCACAATCACAAAACCAGCCTGTTGATACAGCGGCAAAGCGCGTGGATGGTCTGCCGTGCAGGTATTTACCCGCAACGTGAGCGTCCCTTGCCCCCAGGCCTTCCGCACAACGGAATCCAGAAAGGCACGCCCTACCCCGTGCCCGACCGCATCAGGAAACAGGCCGAAATAGACAAGGTTGATATCAAGCGGGTTGGTCAGATCGAGTTCGAAAAAACCCCGAACGGCCTCGCCCTGGCGCAAAAGACCGATCTGCACAGGAGCCGTCGCCAGAAATGTGCCCAAGGTGGCATCAGAAGCCGCCTGCCGCATCCACCAGCAATAGTCCCGCCCCACACGGTCCTGAAGCATGCGGTATTCTGCAATGGTGGGCTTTACATCGTCCTCAATGAACCAGCCCTCCGGCAGGGAAAGGGGCGTCCCACGCGGAGGGCTGGTCATCTGCATGAAGGTGACGGTCACCTTCATGCGGGTTACGGGTTCAAGCGGCGTAATTTTGATCTTAGTTATCATCCAGGAAGGAACGCAGCTTGCGGCTGCGGCTCGGGTGTTTGAGTTTACGCAGGGCCTTGGCTTCAATCTGACGGATACGTTCACGCGTCACGTTGAACTGCTGGCCAACTTCTTCCAGCGTGTGGTCCGTGTTCATGCCAATCCCGAAACGCATGCGCAGCACACGCTCTTCACGCGGGGTAAGGGAGGCCAGAACGCGGGTTGTGGCTTCACGCAGGTTGGTCTGAATAGCTGCATCCAGCGGAATAACAGCCGTCTTGTCCTCAATGAAGTCACCCAGGTGGCTGTCTTCTTCATCCCCGATCGGGGTTTCAAGAGAGATCGGCTCCTTGGCGATCTTCAGCACCTTGCGCACTTTTTCAAGCGGCATACCCAGCTTTTCAGCCAGTTCTTCCGGCGCAGGTTCCCGACCAATCTCATGCAGCATCTGGCGGGACGTCCGCACCAGCTTGTTGATGGTTTCGATCATATGCACCGGAATACGGATGGTGCGCGCCTGATCAGCAATGGAACGGGTGATGGCCTGACGAATCCACCATGTGGCATAGGTGGAGAACTTGTAGCCACGGCGGTATTCAAATTTATCCACCGCCTTCATCAGGCCGATATTGCCTTCCTGAATCAGGTCAAGGAACTGCAAGCCGCGATTGGTGTATTTCTTGGCAATGGAGATCACCAACCGCAGGTTGGCTTCAATCATTTCCTTCTTGGCGCGCGCAGAATCACGTTCACCACGGGCCACCGTTGCATAGACGCGGCGGAACTCGCCAATGGGCAGGCCCGTATCCTGCGCAAGCTGGGCAACCTGATTACGCAGGTCCACCACGGTGTCGCTATGCTTGGCGACAAAGTTTTTCCAGGATTTGCCCGGCAGTGCGGAGACCATATCCATCCATGAGGGATCAAGTTCGCGCCCGCGATACTTGAGCAGGAAGTCCTCGCGGGAGACGCGGCAGCTTTCTGCCAGACGCAGCATGCGGCCTTCCAGAACATTCAGGCTCCGGAACATCTCTTTCAGCTGCATCACCAGATCTTCAATCCGGTTGTTGTGCAGATGAACCTGCTCCACCTTGCCCACCAGTTCATCACGCAACTGGGCATAAACCAGCTCGGACTGGTCTTCCACAGCTTCACCTGCGGTCAGCGCTTCAATGCGCTGCACCTGCAACTGACGCAGTTTTTCGTAGAGCGGTTCAATTTCTTCGAAATGCGCGAGGATTTCAGGCTTCAGTTTTTCTTCCAGCGCAGACAAGGAGAGACCGCTGCCCTCACCTTCTACTTCGCCTTCGGTTTCAGTTTCTGCTTCCGCCTCGTCAGATTCTTCCGAGTCGTCGCTCTCGAAACCTTCCTCACCTTCGCCGGGCGGGTTGCCGCCAGACTGCATGGCTTCCAGATCCACAATGTCACGCAGCAGCATTTCATTGTTACGGATCATCTCATGCCAGGAGATGATGGCGCGGAACGTCAGCGGGCTTTCGCACAGCCCACCAATCATTTCATCGCGGCCAGCCTCAATCCGTTTGGCAATCGCAATTTCGCCTTCGCGGGAGAGCAGCTCAACGGTGCCCATCTCGCGCAGATACATCCGCACAGGATCATCCGTGCGGCCCAGATTCTCGGCGTTGACGTTCCCTGTCGGGGTTTCCGCTTCTTCGGCGTCTTCTTCAGCCGCTTCCTCGCCTTCAGCAGTATTTGCCTTGGCGGTTTCAGCGTCTTCGCCTTCCTCGCTTTCCACCACCTGAATGCCCATTTCGGAGAGCATGGCCATGATATCTTCAATCTGCTCTGAAGACATCTTGTCCTGCGGTAGGACAGCATTCAGTTCATCAAACGTGATGCACCCGTGCTCGCGCCCTTTCGCGATCAGTTTCTTGACCGCGGCAGACTGCGTATCAAGCAGGGTGGTGTCACCATCCTGCTCTGCCTGCGCTACGTTACCTGATGCCGTTTTTGTCGCCATGCCAGACCTGCTCCCTCCCCGCCTGCATTCTGACAGGAATGCAGAACGACCAGCTCACCATACATACTGTTCAGTTTTCCAGGGCGGGCAGGACGTGGGATATCCTGCCTCCGAAGTCAAGGGGAACACTCCCTGAATGTTCCTGCGCCCTAGAGCCCATGCTCTTCCATTTCGCCTCGTTTGAGGCGTGCCAGCGCCTCAAGACGGGGCTGTAATCGTTTCCATTCCGCCGAATCTCCGCCCTTCTGCCAGAAGCGGGCCACTTCCTGCTCAACCTCCTGCTGGAATTGAGAAAAATTCAGCAAACCGTAAAAATGCCACCACTGTGTTCTCACCGCCACAGCCAGAGAAGAGTCCTTTTCCTCAAATGAAAGCGGAAGCGGACCTCCCCTCAACACCTGCTGCACCATCTCTTCTTCCTCCTCCCCCTCAAGGGCCGAAAGAAGAGCCTCGCCTGTCTCCGGCAATGCTCCCTCGGCCGAGAGATCAAGCAGGAGTCCCCGCACCTCGGAGAAGGCATCAGGGAGACTCAGGCGGCATAGAGCATCTTCCACCTCCGGCACAACTTCCGGATAACGGAGGAGCAACGCCAGCAGGATACGCTGCCGTTCCTGCATGGCATCCAGCACCACCGGCTTTCCGTCACCGATACTTGGCCGCGCCGCCGGGGTAAATGCCCCACCTCCACCCTTCCCCTTCCTGCGCCGGAACGTCTCGAAAAAACGGTCCAGCAGAGTCGAACGGTATTCGGACGCCAGAGCCTTGTCCGGTATCAGGCCAGCCGCCTCAACCAATTTGTGGCGCAGAGCCGCCCGCTCTTCCGGCCCCGGGTTGCTGATACCCCCGGCCAAGAGATCAAACAGCACATCCGCCAGAGACGCGGCCGTGGCGAACATTTCCCCCACCACCTGCTGACCCCGGCTACGCACCAGACTGTCCGGGTCTTCACCCTCTGGCAACAGACATACCCGGAGGGTATGATCGGCTTTCAGCAAAGGCAGCGCCACCTCAGCCGCGCGCGCTGCTGCGCGCCGCCCCGCCGCATCCCCATCAAAACACAGGATGGGTGCCCGATCGACCTGCCATAAAACCTCTAACTGTTCGGGGGTCAGGGCGGTTCCCAACGGCGCGACGGCTCCCCTGAATCCGGCCTGATGAAGGCCGATCACGTCCATGTACCCTTCCACCACAATCAGATCAGTGGGAGGTGTGCCTTTGGGATGAGGCGCCCTGACGGCGGCCCGTGCCTTGTCCAGACCAAACAGCAGACGCCGCTTGGAAAACAGAGCTGTTTCCGGCCCATTCAGATATTTGGGCTGACCATCGCCAAGAATACGCCCCCCGAAGGAAACAAGCCGCCCCTTCCTGTCCCGAATGGGAAAGGTCACCCGCCCCCAGAACAGTTCGCCCTTTGGTCGCCCCTCATCATCCAGCCGCATCAGGCCGGCTTCCGCCATCATCTGGGGGGTGATGTTTTTGGCCGCCAGCGCCGCACTCAGGCCCCCACGACCATCACCCGCCCAGCCCAGCCCGAAATCCTCAATGGTCTGGCGTGTCAGGCCGCGCCCCAGCAGATAGTCCAGCCCCACCTTGCCCGCAGGAGCATATAATGCGCTGGACCAGATCGCCTGCGTCTGCGCCAGCACATCTTCCAGAGACTGGCTGCGCGCCACCTCCTCGTGAGAACGGCGGGTATCTTTGGGCACTTCCATCCCGGCCGAGGTCGCAAGTTCCTCAACCGCTTCGGGAAAGTTCTTGCCCTCCATCTGCATGACAAAGGAGATCACATCTCCATGCACGCCACAACCAAAGCAGTGGAAGTGATCATCATACACATAGAACGATGGCGTTTTTTCACCATGGAAGGGGCAGCAGCCCTTCCAGTTCTTGCCGGAGCGAACAAGTTTGACCCGCCGCCCGATAACGGATGTCAGAGGGGTACGCGCACGCAGTTCGTCCAGAAAGCCAGGCTCGATCGCCATATTATGCCAGCCCTCCTGCCTGTTGAGTCACGCTGCGCGCCCCGTATCCCTGCCTGCTCCCGTTAGCTCAGGTGCGCCTTCACCACCGCGTTGGCGCGGCCCATATCCAGCCCTGCACCAAATTTGGCTTTCAGCGCACCCATCACCTTGCCCATGTCTTTCATGGCAGCGGCCCCAGTTGCGGCAATAGCCTCCTTCACGGCAGATTCAAGTGCGGCATCATCCATCTCGGCAGGCAGATAGGAACGGATAACGGCAATTTCACCCTCTTCCTTCTCGGCCAGTTCCGGTCGCCCGGCATCCCGATACATGGTGGCGGATTCGGTGCGGGACTTCACCATGCCGCGCAGGGCGGAAATGGCTTCATCCTCATTCAGGCCTTCCGCCCCTTTGGCGCGGCCGGCAATTTCCACATCCTTCAGCTTGGCGGTGATCATGCGGATAGCCGCCACACGCGCGCTTTCTCCGGCCTTCATTGCCGTTTTCAGATCAGCCATCAGGCGTTCACGTAAAGACATGATCCCTCATACTTCCTTTATCATGCCGCGCACGGTTCCCTAAGGACGCGTGACGGACAGTCATCCTGTGGGAAGAAATTTCCCACTCACCCACCAAACCCAATCCGGTATGTGGGAAATTTCTTCCCACCTCTCTCACGGACTGCTAGAAGGGACGCCACGGGAGGAACAACGTAAGCCATGCCCATGTCAATCGATACCATAATTGCCCGATTAGGCGGCCCCGAAGCAACAGCCCGGCTTACCGGCGTTGGCACGGAGGCCATTCGCAAATGGCGGCAGGCGCAGGCCATCCCCTCCCGTCACTGGCCCGTCATTGCACAGGCCACCGGCCTTTCCCTGGCTGATCTCCAGCCCGCAGACCCCACGCTTCAGGACAAATCCTCCCCTACGGGAGGCAGCACAACAGGATCATCCATGCCCGATGCCCGCCCGGATGGCGCAACAGCCGCCCTTGTTCTTGCAGATGGAACCATTTTGTGGGGCAAGGGCTTTGGCGCCTTCACCCAGCAGCCCAGTATCGGGGAAATCTGCTTCTCCACTGGCATGACGGGTTATCAGGAAACGCTCACAGACCCTTCCTTTGCCGGGCAGATCATTACCTTCACCTTCCCGCATATCGGCAATGTCGGCACCAATGTGGAAGATGACGAGGCCGATCAGGTGGCCGCCCGTGGGCTTGTGGTCAAGGAAGATGTGACCGAACCCGCAAACTGGCGGTCCACAGCCAGCCTTGATGCGTGGCTGAAAAAACGCAACGTGCCCGGCATTGCTGGTGTGGACACACGCTCCCTCACCCTGAAAATCCGTGACAAGGGTGCGCAGAGCGCCGCCCTGTTCTACCCTGAAAACGGCAAGTTCGATCTGGATGCCCTTCAGGCCGCCACCAAGGCGTGGCCGGGGCTGGAAGGCATGGATCTGGCAAAGGAAGTCACCTGCAAAGCCCCCTACACCTGGGACAAAAGCGTGTGGGATTGGCCCGCAGGCACCCGCGCGGTATCCGGCAAGCGCCGCAAGGTTGTAGCCGTTGATTACGGTGCCAAGCGCAACATCCTGCGCTGCCTTGTCGCCGCCGGATGTGACGTAACGGTCGTGCCAGCCACCACCACGGCGAAAGAAATTCTGGACCTGAAACCTGAAGGCGTTTTCCTCTCCAATGGTCCGGGTGATCCGGCAGCCACCGCCAGCTACGCCGTGCCTGCCATCAAGGATGTGCTTGACGCTGGCATCCCGCTGTTTGGCATCTGCCTTGGTCACCAGCTTCTGGCGCAGGCGCTCGGCGGCAAGACCTACAAGCTGGCCCGTGGCCACCGTGGGGCAAACCAGCCGGTGAAAGATCTCTCGACCGGCCGCGTGGAAATTACCAGCCAGAACCATGGCTTTGCCGTGGATGCGGACAGC
Source organism: Acetobacter tropicalis (assembly GCF_030644465.1). NCBI lineage: Bacteria > Pseudomonadati > Pseudomonadota > Alphaproteobacteria > Acetobacterales > Acetobacteraceae > Acetobacter > Acetobacter tropicalis. Next base: position 297,252 of record NZ_JAUYUW010000001.1, read on the forward strand.
CTGCCCGCCGATGCGCACGTCACGCATGTCAGCCTGTTCGATGGCTCCAACGAAGGTCTGGCCTCGGACCGTTATGCCGCCTTCTCCGTGCAGTATCACCCGGAAGCCAGCCCCGGCCCGTCTGACAGCTATTACCTGTTTGAACGCTTTGTGGCGCTGATTGATGCTCATGCCAGCAAGAACTGATCTGCCCCGGCCCGCCGTGCGCCTCAGCACGGCAACGCCCCGCATCCATCCTTCTTTTTCCCGCTTTTTCAGCCCCCTGCGGGCTGCCTGTCAGGACTGAACGCATCATGCCCAAACGGACAGATATTCGCTCCATCCTCATTATTGGCGCTGGTCCCATCGTGATCGGGCAGGCCTGCGAGTTCGACTATTCCGGCGCACAGGCCTGCAAGGCCCTGCGGGAAGAAGGCTACCGGGTCATTCTGGTCAACTCCAACCCCGCTACCATCATGACCGACCCCGGTCTGGCGGACGCCACCTATGTGGAGCCCATCACCCCAGAGTGTGTTGAACGCATCATCCTGAAGGAAAAGCCGGATGCCGTGCTGCCCACCATGGGTGGCCAGACCGCGCTGAACACCGCCATGGCGCTGGATGCCTCCGGCTTCCTGAAAAAACATGGCGTGGAACTGATTGGCGCTGATGCGGAAGTAATCGACCGTGCGGAAGACCGTCAGAAATTCCGTGAAGCCATGGATGCCATTGGCATTGAAAGCCCGCGCAGCTTCATTGCCCACACCATGGATGAAGCACGGGAAGCACTAAAAAACATCGGCTTCCCCACCATTATCCGCCCCTCCTTCACCATGGGCGGTTCTGGTGGCGGCATTGCTTACAACCGTGAGGAATTCGAGCAGATTGTGGCCTCCGGTCTGGATGCCTCTCCCACCACGGAAGTGCTGATTGAAGAATCCCTTCTGGGCTGGAAAGAATATGAAATGGAAGTTGTGCGCGATAAGGCGGACAACTGCATTATCGTCTGCTCCATTGAAAACATTGACCCCATGGGCATCCATACGGGTGACTCCATCACCGTGGCTCCCGCACTGACGCTGACCGACAAGGAATATCAGCGCATGCGTGATGCGTCCCTTGCGTGCCTGCGCGCCATTGGCGTGGAAACCGGGGGGTCGAACGTGCAGTTCGGCGTGAACCCGGCAGATGGCCGCATGGTGGTAATTGAAATGAACCCCCGTGTGTCCCGCTCCTCCGCACTGGCCTCCAAGGCCACCGGGTTCCCGATCGCCAAGATCGCCGCCAAGCTGGCTGTGGGCTACACGCTGGACGAACTGAAGAACGACATCACCACAACCACCCCGGCCTCCTTCGAGCCGACCATTGACTACGTTGTGGTGAAGATCCCCCGCTTCACGTTTGAAAAATTCCCCGGTGCACCTGCCCTGCTCTCCACCTCCATGAAATCCGTGGGGGAAGCCATGGCCATTGGCCGCTCCTTCCCGGAAGCCTTGCAGAAGGGCCTGCGGTCCATGGAAACCGGCCTGCATGGGCTGGACCCTGTGGACGTACCCGGCGATGGCGGCGTGGATGCCTTCCGCGCTGCTCTTTCCCAGCCACGCCCGGAACGCATCCTTATGGCGGCTCAGGCGCTGCGTGCTGGCCTGTCCGTTGAAGAGATCAATGAAGCCTGCCGCTTTGAACCGTGGTTCCTGCGTCAGCTTGAAACGATCGTTCATGCAGAACGGCAGGTAGAAAATCATGGTCTGCCGCGTGACGCCCAGAGCCTGCGCCGCCTGAAAGCGCTTGGCTTTTCGGATGTGCAGCTTGCCCGCCTCTCCGGTGTGCAGGCAGACGAAGTGGCCGAACTCCGCACGGAAACAGGCGTAACCCCCGTTTACAAACGCATTGATACCTGCGCGGGCGAGTTCGCTTCCAGCACGCCATATATGTATTCCACCTATGAAGGCATGTTTGCGCCGCCGGTGTGCGAGTCCGACCCGACTGACCGTGAAAAGATTATCATTCTGGGCGGTGGCCCCAACCGCATCGGGCAAGGGATCGAATTCGATTATTGCTGTGTGCATGCAGCCTATGCGCTGCGTGAAGCCGGGTTTGAGACCATTATGGTCAACTGCAACCCGGAAACCGTCTCCACCGATTATGATACGTCTGACCGCCTGTATTTCGAGCCCCTGACGGCGGAAGATGTGATCGCCCTCATCCGGTGTGAACAGCAGAAAGGCAAAATCAAAGGCTGCATTGTGCAGTATGGCGGCCAGACTCCGCTCAAACTGTCTCATGCGCTTGAAAAGGCTGGCATTCCGCTGCTGGGCACCCCGGCAGACGCCATTGACCGTGCGGAAGACCGCGAACGCTTCCAGACCATGCTGCACACGCTTGGCCTGCGCCAGCCCGCCAACGGCATTGCCCGATCCCCGCAGGAAGCGGAAGATGTGGCGGAACGGATTGGCTACCCCGTGGTTGTTCGCCCGTCCTACGTGCTGGGCGGCCGCGCCATGGAAATCGTGTATGACCGCGCCTCCTTGCAACGCTACATGCGTGTGGCCCTGCAACTGGCCGGGCACGAAATTGCCTCCGGTCCCGTGCTGATTGACCGCTACCTGAACGAGGCCATTGAAGCCGATGTGGACTGCATTTCCGATGGCGAGGAAGTGTATGTGGCCGGTGTTATGGAGCACATTGAGGAAGCGGGCATCCATTCGGGTGACAGCGCCTGCGCCCTGCCGCCCTACACGCTCTCCCCCGCCATTGTGACGGAACTGAAGACTCAGACCGAAGCCATGGCGCGCGAGTTGGGCATTGTGGGCCTGATGAACGTGCAATACGCCATCAAGGATCAGGAAATCTTCGTGCTGGAGGTCAATCCTCGTGCTTCCCGCACGGTCCCGTTTGTGGCCAAGGCCACTGGCGTTCCGGTCGCCAAAATTGGCGCCCGCGTGATGGCCGGTGAAAAGCTGACCGCCTTCAATCTGGATGATCGCGCCGTCACGCCGCACGTGGCAGTGAAGGAAGCTGTCTTCCCCTTCAACCGCTTTGCGGAAGTGGACACCATCCTTGGCCCGGAAATGCGCTCCACGGGTGAAGTGATGGGGCTTGATACGTCCTTTGAACGGGCCTTTGCCAAATCCCAGCTTGGGGCTGGCGTGCGCCTGCCGACTGAAGGCACGGTGTTCCTCTCCGTGCGGGAAAGCGACAAGCCACACCTGCCTGCGCTGGGCCGCCAGCTTGCCAAGATGGGCCTGAAAATTCTGGCCACACGCGGCACAGCCAAAAAGCTGCGGGATGCCGGGATAGAGGTTTCCGTGGTGAACAAGGTGCTGGAAGGCCGCCCGCATTGTGTGGACGCCATTCGATCCGGTGAGGTGCAGATGGTCATCAACACGGCACAGGGCGCACAGTCCGTTGCGGACAGTTTTGACATCCGCCGTTCAGCACTGGTGTTGGGCATTCCGCACTACACAACCATGGCCGGAGCCCGCGCTGCAATCCATGCGATTGCGGCAATGCGGGAAGGACCGCTTGATGTTGCGCCGCTTCAGTCATACTTTAGCGGAACATTCTGATCAGAACGGGCAGGCGTTACAGCCTGCCCGGCTGTTCCGGACGGGTGGCTGCCCGCTTTTTTAGCGGCGCGGTGCGTGCCCGCTTATCTGTGTCACTTTAATGCCAGCCAGTGTGCTGGCAAAATCACTTTGGGGATACGCCTTGCAGAAAACTCCAATGACGGGCAAAGGCTTGAAGCGTCTTGAAGACGAACTCCGCAGGCTCAAGTCCGAGGAACGTCCGGCCATTATCCGCGCCATTGCGGAAGCCCGAAGCCATGGGGATCTGTCCGAAAACGCGGAATATCATGCAGCCCGTGAACGGCAGTCTTTTACCGAAGGCCGTATCATTGAGCTGGAAGAAATTGTCTCCACCGCCGAGGTGATCGACCCCACCAGCCTTTCTGGCGATCAGGTGAAGTTTGGCGCAACCGTAACCGTGGTTGATGAAGACACGGACAAGGAAGCCACTTACCAGATTGTTGGCGTGTATGAAGCCGACATCAAACAGAACCTGCTGTCCATTTCCTCCCCGCTGGCCAAGGCTCTGATCGGCAAGCATGAAGGAGACAGCATTTCCGTGCCTGCTCCGGGCGGTGACCGGACGTATGAAATCCTTTCCGTGAAATTCATCTGACATGATCTCGTTTGAGGACGTCACCGCAGCGGCGGGGCGAATCAAGGGCAATGTTCTCCGCACACCCACGATTTCCTCTCACGCGCTGTCCAAGGCCACGGGCGCGGACATTACCCTGAAGCTTGAAAACCTTCAGGCCGTTGGCTCCTTCAAGGAACGGGGGGCCGCCAACAAACTGGCCCTGCTGACACCTGAAGAACGCCAGCGCGGGGTGATTGCCGTTTCGGCCGGCAACCATGCGCAGGGCGTGGCACGTCATGCCAGCCTGCTGGGTATTGATGCCGTAATCGTCATGCCCAAATTCACGCCCGCCGGTAAGGTGGTGCGTACCCGCAACTGGGGCGCCCGCGTGGTTCTGGAAGGCGAAAGCTTTGCAGAAGCCCTGCTGTTCGCACAGGATCTTCAGGCACGGGAAGGCCGCACCTTCATCCATCCGTATGATGATCCTGCCATTATGGCGGGCCAGGGCACATGCGCGCTGGAACTGCTGGAAGATGCCGGTCCGTTGGATATGCTGGTCGCCCCCATTGGCGGCGGTGGTCTGCTCAGCGGGTGTGCTGTCGCCACGCGCGCCATGCGCCCCGACATGGAACTGATTGGCGTGGAAGTGGAAGGGTATGATTCCCTCTCAGCCTTCCCCGGCCCTGCGACCCATCCCAATGGCGGCTCGACCATTGCAGAAGGCATTGCGGTTCTGCAGATTGGCAAAGCACCGGATGAAGTCATCCGCAAGCTGGTCTCCAAAGTTCTGGTCGTGCCCGAATGTGCGGTAGAGACCGCCATCACTCTGCTGGCAGAAGGGGCTAAGCAGATCAGTGAAGGTGCTGGTGCTGCGGCACTGGCGGCGGTGCTGACTTACCCGGACGTGTTCCGGGGTAAAAAGGTGGCGCTGCCTATTTCTGGCGGCAACATTGATAGCCGTATTCTGGCCAACACCCTTCTGCGCGCCATGCTGCGCGATGGGCGCATTCTCCGCCTGATCATGGAAATTCCAGACCGCCCTGGCGTTCTGGCCGATATTTCCAAGACCATTGGGGAAGCAGGCGGCAACATAATAGAAGTGTCTCACCAGCGCCTGTTTGCGGCTCCCTCCGTTCAGGCAGCAGAACTGGAAGTCATGATTGAAGCGCGCGACCCCGAACACGCCGCGCTGATTACCAAAGCGCTCGGCCACTCCTATATTGTGCGCCGCGCCTAAAACACTTTTCGACGGGTGAGGCACACTGCCTCCCCGTCTTTTTTCTCAACACACCCTTCTTTCGTCCTTCTCACTCTCCGCATAAGGCGCGTCCCCATTAAAATGCGGCACGCTGCTGTTGAGAGTGTTTTCCTGACATAGGTTGTCCTGACGAAAAGAACTTCGTTCCGAGCAGAATTTTTCGCCGGAAACCTTCCACGGCACTCTGAACCGGTATTGTCAGGCCCTCTTCCGGCCCGAAACAGCGCTTGCGTCAGTTTGTCCTGAAAATCCACCTCAAGAAGCCCCATGCGCTTTCCAGGAAGAAAACGCCTGTCCCCTTTGTGAAAAAAGGCATTTGGTGGCATGATCTTTCCAACAAAAACATAAGAAGGCATGCCCCCATGAGCACCTCCGCGCCGCAGCAGCACAAACGTCCCGTCATGCTGGTTATTCTTGATGGGTTCGGCTGGAGAGAAGACTCCTCAGATAACGCCGTCCAGCTTGCCAACACGCCCGTTTTTGATGCGCTTTGGGCCAATGCGCCGCGCAGCTTTCTGCGCACCTGCGGCGAGGATGTGGGCCTGCCGGAAGGCCAGATGGGTAATTCGGAAGTCGGGCATCTGAATATCGGGGCCGGTCGCGTGGTCATGCAGGAACTGCCCCGGATCTTTACCGCCCTGCGGGACGGGTCTGTTGCCCGTAGCCCTGTGATGCAGGCTTTTCTTGCTACGCTGAAAAAAACCGGAGGCACCTGCCATCTGATGGGCCTTGTCTCCCCGGGTGGGGTCCATGCGCATCAGGATCATGCGGTTTCACTTGCCCGTATTGTGGCGGAAGCGGGCATTCCCGTCGCGTTTCATGTCTTTACAGACGGGCGAGACACACCACCGCAATCCGCTCAGGGATATCTGGAAAAATTGCAGGCTGAGCTACCCGCTGGTGTCACCCTCGCAACTGTCAGCGGCCGGTATTACGCCATGGACCGCGACAAGCGTTGGGAGCGGGTTGAAAAAGCCTACAACGCCATTGTCACTGCCGAAGGGCCGAAAGCCGCAACCGCGCAGGATGTGATTGCAGACGCCTACAAGGCCAATACCACGGATGAATTCATTCTCCCCACGGTGCTTGAAGGCTACACCGGCATGCAGGATGGAGATGCTATTCTGTCCTTCAATTTCCGTGCAGACCGTATCCGACAACTTCTTGATGCGCTGGTGGAGCCCGATTTTGACGGTTTTGCACGCCATAAGGTGGTTTCCTTCGCGGCCGTACTGGGTATGACCCATTACAGCGATACGTTGGTGGAACGTATTTCCATCCTGTTCCCGCCGGAAGCACTCACCAATATTCTGGGTGAAGTTGTCTCCCGCGCGGGCCGGAAACAGTTGCGCATGGCGGAGACCGAAAAATACCCGCATGTCACCTATTTTCTGAATGGCGGTCGGGAAACGCTGTTTGAGGGAGAAGACCGTATCATGGTCCCTTCCCCCAAAGTCGCCACCTATGATCTCCAGCCGGAAATGTCCGCGCCGGAACTGACGGATAAAGCCGTGCATGCCATTGAAAGCGGCACGTATGATCTGATTGTGCTGAACTTCGCCAATCCGGACATGGTGGGACATACGGGGGTTCTGAAAGCAGCCATCAAAGCGGTTGAGACGGTTGATACGGGCGTAGGCCGTATTCTGGAGGCTTTGAAAAAGCAGAATGGTGCATTGCTGGTTACAGCGGATCATGGCAACTGCGAAACCATGAGAGACCCGGATACCGGGGTGCCTCACACGGCCCACACACTTAATGTTGTTCCGCTGGTGGCCTTCAATGTGGGCGACCGAAAACTGAAAGACGGCAGGCTGGCAGATCTGGCCCCAACCCTGCTGGATATGATGGGCCTGCCCAAACCGGATGACATGACCGGCGTATCCCTGTTAACCGACTGAATGCTCTTTACGCTGCCACCCTCTCCCCCCTCTGCCCAGCGCCGCCTTCTGGCGGGGGGAGTGTGTGGCCTTGCCGCCGTGCTTCTGACTGTAGGGGCTGGAATATCCCCCGGCACGGCGCTAGCTGCTTCGCAAAAAACCAGAGTAGCCAAAAGCAGCCATAGCGCTGGGCATGCAAGCAACCAGTCCTCTGCCAGCCACCGTCACGCCACATCCTCACGCAGCCACACCAGAAGCTCCAAAGCCTCCGGCAGCAGTAGTCCAACGACAAAAGCGGAACAGCAGGCCGAGCAATCTGTGCAGCAGGCGCGGCAGGCGCTGCAAACCACGCAGGCCCAACGGGATGCCATAAACCGGCAAAAAGCGGCACAAGCTGCGGCAGTGGAAGCGTCCCGCGCACGGAATGCGGCGGCTCAGGCGCTGGCCGTTCAAAGTGCCGCCAAAGCCACCGCGCTTTCCGCCGCGACCGTTAGCGCCACCACGCAGTTGCAAACCACGGAACAGCAGATTGCTGATCTCGATTCCCGCATTGCGGATATCCGGAAAGAGCAGACCAGCCTGCATGCCGCGTTGGAGGAAGATGCAAAAGCGCTCTCCCCCGTTCTGCCATTGGCCGAACGCCTGTCCCTTTACCCCTCAGATACCCTTCTGGCTGCCCCCGTACCACAGGGGGAAGCTGTAACAGGGTTTTTGGTTCTGCGTGGCCTCTCACGCGAGTTGGAGCATCAGGCCGAGGATATGCGGGCCAGACAGGAAAAGCTGACAGCCCTTGATACCGAACTCTCAACCCACCTTACCCAGCTTGCCACCCTGCAACAGACCCAGACCCGGCAGCGTGACACGGTAAAGCAGCAGGCCCTCAAAGCGCGTGATGCCCAGCGGCAGGCCAACGCCGCCGCCCGCGCAGCCTCTCAACGGTTGGAAGACGCCACAAAAAAGGCCTCCACCCTTCAGGATGCCGTCTCCCGTCTGGATGCGCTGCAAGCCAATGCGGAAGCCGCCCTGCAAAAGGAAATTGCCGCAGCCGAGCGCGCCCATCAGGCAGCGAAAGATGAGGCCGCCCGCCGCCGCGCGCAGGAGCAGGCCGATGCAGCACGCCGGAAGATGCAGGCTATTCAGACATCAGCAGGTCCGGGCCTGAGTGAGCGTGCGCCAACGGGTGGCGGCACGCGCCCCGTGGCGGGCGCACTGGTAACAACATGGGGTTCCGCCACCGAATCTGGTCCGGCAACGGGTGTGACCTACCGCACCCCGCCGGGTGCCAGCGTACGCACCCCCTGTTCGGGGCGCGTTGATTTTGCTGGCCCGTTCCGAACCTATGGCCAGATGATCATCCTCAACTGCGGGCAGCATTACCGTTTTGTCATGGCCGGACTGGGTGGGCTGGATGTTGAAACCGGGCAAAGCCTCACAAAAGGCGCACCCGTAGGGCATATGGGGGGCTCCGGCACCCTGTTTATTCAGCTTCGCCATGGTCAGAAGGCTGTCAACCCTGCGCCATTCCTGTAAGGAAAAGCGGACAGGCAGTTTTCCTGAGCGGCAGAAGCCGCTACTCTCCGTTGCCGCAGAGTGGTGGCAAGAGGCAGGCACTGCTCCGGTTTGGCCGCACGATGTGCAATACAACAGTACAGGATACGACCGCACGGGCCACGCCCGGCGACAGGAGACGAGATCGCATGAAGTTCCGCACAGGTCTGATGCTCGGCGCTACCTTTCTGGCAGGCCTTGCCGTGGCCTCCCACTCAGGAGTGCTTTCTGGCGCAGGCATGCTCGCCTCCCCCGCGCTGGCTGAGAAAGCGCCCGATGCCTCCCCTACCGCCAACCATGCGGAAACCTACCGGCTGCTGACCCTGTTTGGCACCGTGCTTGATCTTGTCCGTGCAGATTATGTTGAACCTGTTTCTGACAAGGATCTGATCACCAACGCCCTGAACGGCATGCTCACCGGGCTGGACCCCCATAGTTCGTACATGACTGAAAAGCAGTACGAAGACATGATGGTGCAGATGAAAGGCGAGTTCGGCGGGCTTGGGCTGGAGCTTCAGCAGCAGGACGGCCATATCCGCGTTGTCTCGCCTGTGGATGGCACGCCGGGCTTCCGCGCTGGCATCAAGCCGGGTGATTATATCATCGCCGTGGATGGCCACCCCGTTGATGGCACGCCGCTGGATGAAGCCGTGAAGAAAATGCGCGGCAAACCCAACACCAAAATCACCCTGACGCTGGTGCGTGAAAAAACACCCAAGCCCATCGTCCTGACCCTGACGCGTGAGATCATTCATATCGAAGTGATCAAATCCGCGCTGTATGATCGCATCGGCTATATCCGCATTGCCCAGTTCAATGAGGAAACGGAAAAAGGGCTGCTCAAAGCCTACAACCAGTTGAAGCAGCAGGCAGGCGGCAAGCTGGCCGGGCTGGTGCTTGATCTACGGAATGACCCCGGCGGCCTGCTGAATCAGGCCATTGATGTGTCTTCCAGCTTCATCCGGTCTGGCGAGATTGTCTCCACCCGCGCCCGCCACCCCAAGGACAGCCAGCGCTGGGATGCCCATGGTACAGATATTACCGATGGTCTGCCTGTTGTGGTGCTGATCAACGGTGGGTCAGCCTCGGCATCTGAAATTGTCTCCGGCGCATTGCAGGACCATCATCGTGCCGTGCTGGTGGGTACAAAATCCTTCGGCAAGGGGTCCGTGCAGTCCATCATGCCCATTCCGGGCAACGGTGCCATCCGCCTGACCACGGCGCGCTACTATACGCCTTCCGGTCGCTCCATTCAGGCGCTGGGCATTACGCCCGATATTGCCGTTCGGGAAACGCGCGAAGACCCCGGCTTCAGCCTGCATGAAGCAGATCTTGAACATATTCTGAAAAATCAGGGCGGCAACCAGACCAAAGCCGTGCCCCGTACGGATCTGCCGGCCATTGCCAAGGATATTCCGGCTGAGCCTCCGGCCAACTGGCCTGAATTTGACTACACAAAACCCAAAACGGATTTCCAGCTTCAGCAGGGATTGCGGGTTGTGCGCTCCATGGCCGGATTGCCTGCGCCTGATCCGGCAGCCGCCCTGCCGCCTGCAAAAGTGGTGACCAAGGACGAAGCCCCGCACCATTAATCCGTGACAGGAACAGCCATCATGCACAGCACGTCCCTGTGGCAGCAGATGCCACCTTCTGGCCGGGCCTTTGTTCGCTTCTGGGGAGGCACCGCCGCCGCAGTTGGCGTGCTTGCAATCACCTTGCAAATCATGGGGCCGCCGCGTCCGGAAATTGGCGGTCAGGACATTGATCTACCCTCAGCAGACTCTGCGCAGCCGCAGGCGGCCAAAATCGATATTCCCGGCCTGCAGGCGGACCTGCTTGAAAACCATAGCGGCCCGAATGGCTACGCACTGCCCAAGCGCGGCCAGCATGGGCGTATGGCGCGCCAGGTATATGCCGCCCCTGTGGTAGATGTGCCCGCAGGCTCCGCCCAGGTGGCGCTGCTGATTGACGGCGTAGGAGATTCTGAGGCATTGACGCAGGAAGCCATGACCTCCCTGCCCGGTCCGGTTTCTCTGGCCATTTCTCCCTATGTCTCTGATGCGGATGACATTATCCAGCAGGCGCGTGCCCACAAGCATGAAACCTTGTTGTCCCTGCCGGTTCAGGACGATAAGGCCGCAGGCGGAGCAGACGCCAAGGCTGCGAACAATGCTGGCCCAAGAGCCTTGGGGGCTGGGCTTTCCGCATCTAAAAATATGGAAAACTATAGCTGGGCGCTTTCAAGCCTTGCGGGCTATGCAGGTGTAACCAACGCCTTTTCCGGCCAGAATGGCGGCGCGTTTCCTCACTCTCCTGCTTTCACGCCTATTCTGACTGATATTGATAAGCGCGGCCTTCTCTACCTGAACGCAACGCCGGGAACAGCCGCGCAGGGGCCGGGTGCCATTGGCACAGCGGATGTCAGCATCAATACCGATACAGATATCGTCAATATTGATATCCAGTTGCTGAAACTTCAGCAGGCGGCGCGCCGGAATGGCCGCGCCATTGGGGTGATGGGGCCTTTGCGCCCTGTGGCTCTGGCCTGCCTGCGTGCGTGGATTCCGCACCTGAAAGATGTGGGCATTACCCTGGTGCCCGTCAGCATGCTTGTTGCGCCCCAACCGGCTGCGGCACCCTCCTCTACCACGCCAGCACCCTCTACGGGGCCGGCTCAGGCCGATGGTGGCATGCATGTTCACCTGTCCGCGCCCAACTGGAACCAGCAGAACTCCCAGCAGCCCCGATTCTGAGCCATGACAGTCCTTTCTCCTGATGCCCTGCCCTACCGTCCAAATGTAGGAGCCCTTATTTTCCGTGCAGACGGCAAAGTCTTTATCGCCCGCCGCACGGATATGCCCGGCGTGGGTGGTCCCCTTTCAGAAGGCGTATGGCAGTGCCCTCAAGGCGGCATAGACGAAGGCGAAACACCTGAAGCTGCCGTGCTGCGTGAAGTGCAGGAAGAAATTGGCACGGACAAACTGCACATTCTGAAAGAGCATCCAGAATGGATTGCCTATGATCTGCCCGAAAATCTGATTGGCAAGGCGCTGGGTGGCAAGTATCGCGGGCAAACACAGAAATGGTTTGCGCTTGCCTTCACCGGCACAGATCAGGACATCAATCTGAACCTGCAAAACCCGCCGGAATTTGATGCCTTCCAGTGGGTGGACCTCGCATCCCTGCCCCAACGGAACGTGGGCTTCAAAAAGCCTATTTATGAAAAACTGATGCGCGACTTCGAGCCTTTCGCCCACGCAAACTAAGACACACCACACCAGCCCTTCCATCGGCTTTAAGACCTTTTGAAAGGCCAGCCGTATGAAGCTGGCGAGAAAGCGTAAAGGCCAAAAAAGCGGCCAGAGGCGCCTGATGGCGGTTTATCGTGAGGTAAATGCCCTCCTTCGACCACCAAGTCGTCCTGCCAGACCGGCCGTTCAAACAGCCTCTCATAATCTCATGCTCAAAAGCAGCGGTACCGCGCTGCAATGAGATAGCCATACGCCCTGCACTCTGGCTGGCCGACATAAAGATCGACCTCATACCGCTGCTGCCACTTCCACCCATGAACATATAAAAAACCCGCCAGACTGATCTGACGGGTTTTTCAAAGCATCACTTAGTGCGCGGCTCCGGGTTTACCTCCGCCCCTGATCGGGGTGAACAGGAAGCAGAAAGGAATGCACAAGAACGCGCCAATCCCTAGAATCATGAACACTTCATTGTAGGTCAGCATAGCGACCTGCCGGGTAAATTCCAGATACTGCACATGCTGGGCAATGCCTTCTGCCGCATGCTCGGTTGCACCACGCGCCTGCGCCACGGTTTTGGCCTGATCAAAGTAATCATTATAAGGCTGATGATACGGGGTCATCCAATGCACCATATGCGCCTGATGCGCCTGTTTCCGCTCCATCAGCAAGGCTGTGGCGCCCGAAATAGCCAGAGACCCCAACACGTTTCGGGACATACTGAAAAGAGCCGATGCATCCGCATTCAGGCGTTCCGGAATGGTCGAATACGCAATAGTTGAAAGCGGCACGAACAGAAAAGCCAGGCAGGCCGTCTGGCTCATGCGGAACAGCACAAGATGCTTGAAGTCCAGCAAGGGCACCAGATTGGCGGAACTGAACAGCGCCAGCCCCATCAAGCCAAACCCCAGGGCAATCACACTACGCACGCTCATCAGCGTCATGAGCTTGCCTACAATGGGAATCAGAATGATCACCGCAATACCACCGGGCGAGAGAATCAGGCCGGAGAGCGTGGCTGTGTACCCCATCACCTGCTGAGCAAACTGCGGAACAATAATGGCGGAGGCATAAAGCAATGCCCCCATGGCCCCCATCAACGCCGTGCCGACTGCAAAATTGCGATCCTTGAACACACGCAGATCAACCGCGGGACGATCCGTATGCAAAAGCCACAACACCGCGCCTACTAGCCCGATAACCGCCAGAACGCCCATGACACGAATGAAATTGGAGCCAAACCAGTCAGCATCCTCACCACGGTCCACCATCACTTCAAGGCAACTGAAGCCCAGCGTAATCAGACCAATACCGATAATATCAATCGGCGCATTGCGTTTTTGTGCCCAGGGCGGATCTTCTACAACGGCGGCAACCCCAACTGTTGTCAGAAACCCGAAGGGCACGTTGATAAAGAAAATCCAGCGCCAGGAGAAATTATCCGTAATCCAGCCACCCAACGTCGGGCCGATAACCGGCCCCACCACGGCGGCAATGGCGGTCAGGCCAAACGCAGCCGCCCGTTTTTCAGGCGGAAAACTGTCCAGAATGATGGACTGCTGATTGGGCTGAAGGCCGCCCCCAAAAAAGCCCTGCATCATACGGAACAGGATCAGTTCAACCAGACTGGTCGCCATGCCGCATAAAAAGGAAGAGACCGTGAACATCACGATACAGATCATAAAGTAGCGTTTGCGGCCAAAGACTTTCCCCAACCATCCGGAAATGGTGAGCACAATGCCGTTGGCAACAAGATAGGCTGTCAGTGTCCAGGTTGCATCGTCATACGTGCTGGACAGGCTACCCGCGATATGCGGCAGCGAGACGTTGACGATGGTCGTATCCAGAATTTCCATGAACGCCGCCATTGTCACCACAAAAGCGACTGTCCATGGATTATGGCGGGGCTTCCACCCCGCGGCTGCGGCGTCGGCCTGCCCGCTCATTGCGCGGCGGGCTCATGCTCTGGTGTGCGTGCGTCTGTGTTGTTCTGCGGCACACCGTCCGGCTGTCCGGCCGTGTCCACATGCACAACAGGCACAACGGAAAGCCCCAGAGCAAGCTGATGGTTAGGGTCCAGCCCTTCATCAATCACAATCTTCACCGGCACGCGCTGCACAATTTTCACGTAGTTACCCGTCGCGTTTTCAGGCGGGAAGGCGCTGAACGTGGCACCAGTTCCCTTTTGCAGGGAATCAATATGGCCATGCAGCTTGATGGAGGAATAGGCATCCACCTTGATATCAACCTTCTGGCCGGGCCGCATGCGGGTAATCTGCGTTTCCTTGTAGTTGGCCACCACCCACACTTCCGGCTCCACAATGGAGAAAATATGCTGGCCAGCAGCCACGTAATTGCCCTGCTCCACATTACGCTGGGAGATCCAGCCATCATGCGGCGCGCGAATTTCCGTCCATTCAAGGTTCAGGTCAGCGCTGTCCAGTTCGGCCTGAGCGTAGCGCACCTGCCCTTCCTGCTGGCTGACCTGAATTTTGGTGTTTTCAATGTTTGGCAGAACCGGCATGGCGGTCTGCACCGCACCCTGCGCTTCCATAACCTGCGCCTTGGCCGCATCCAGCGCAGCGCGGGCGTAATCAATATCCTGCTGGGACGTAGCTGCCCGTTCAACGGAGCGCTGACGCTTGTAATCAGCTTCCGCCTTGAACACCTGAGCCTTGGCTGCGGCAAGGTTCCCCTGTGCCTGGGTTAGCCTACCGGGAAATTCCAGAGCAGCAACCTGATGCAGCATGTCCGCACCTTGTCTGGCAGCCTGCGCCCGGATGAGGGAGGCGGCAGCCTTGTCCCGTGCGGCTTTCCAGTCACGCGGGTCAATACGGGCCAGCAACTGCCCTTTGCGAACAAACTGGTTATCGTTCACCAGCAGTTCGGTCACGTAGCCGGCTACATGGGGCGCCACGGAAATGGAGCGGCCTGCGGTAAAGGCATCATCCGTTTCCACCTCATTACGGGTCAGAAACCAGTACACACCCGCGGCAATCGCCAACACCACAATTACGATTGTCAGAATAATCTTGCCGCGCGCGCTTTTCTTTTTCTCGGATGGCTTGGCGCCGGTTTCAGATGCGGCTTCAGCCTGTTCGTTATGGTCGTCGGCCATCCTGTTCCCTGTCCATCAAACGCATACTCATTCAGCAGCCACTTCACCCGCAGGGGTATCGGCTGACCGATCGGTTCGGTCAGTATGTGACACGATCATGAGACAGCATCAAGCGGACTTCATGCCGTGGGCATACGTTTGAGCAAAAAACCGAGGACCACGGTGGAAAAGAAAAAGAGACTTAAGGCCGCCCGGTAAGGCTGGCCACCGCCTAGCCGCCAGCTCTCAAAGCCTCTTTAAAACTGCTTTTATACTTTCCAGAAGGCTGATGACGCGGCCTCAGCGCTCAAGCCCCTGGGTCCGCACCAGCCGCGCATACAACCCATCCTGCTCAATCAGCTCATCATGCGTACCGCACTCCACGGCCCGCCCTTCCTTCATGACGATCACAAGATCAGCAGACCGCACGGTAGAGAGGCGATGCGCCACAATAATGGTTGTGCGGGCCTGCCGCATCCGGGCCAGCGCATCCTGCACCGCAGCTTCATTCTCACTGTCCAGAGCACTTGTGGCTTCATCCAGCAGCAGCAGGCGGGGATCACGCAGCAAGGCGCGCGCCAATGCCACACGCTGCCTCTGCCCACCGGAAAGCCGCTGCCCGCCTGGCCCTACACTGGTGCTGTAACCGTTGGGCAATGCAAGAATAAAGGGTTCTGCTGCTGCTGCACGGGCTGCTTCTTCCACAGCTTCTTCCCGCGCTCCAGGTTTTCCAATCTGAATGTTGTCCCGCACGGAGAAATCAAACAGCAGAGGGTCCTGACTAACGTACGCTATGGCATCCCGCAGGCTCTCCAGCGTCAAGGCCCGCAAATCTTCACCATCCAGCAGAATACGGCCTGATGTGACATCATGCAGCCGAGGGATAAGGGAAAGTGCTGTGGATTTACCCGCCCCGGAAAGCCCTACCAGCGCAACCGTCTGCCCGGGCTTTACCTTGAAGCTCAGCCCGTCCAACCCAACGCGGCCATCTGGGTACACAAAACCCACATTTTCAAATACCAGCTCTCCACGGCCGGGCGGGAGAGGAACGGCATTGGGCTGTTCCGTCACAGCGGGTTTTTCATCAATAACGTCAAAGACGCGCACAAGCCCTGCCAGACCTTCCTGCAAGGCCGCATTCAGCGCGCCCAACGCCCGCAATGGCCGGGCTGCCAGCAAAAGAGCCGCCACAAAGCCTGAAAAATCACCCAGCGTTGCGCCCCCCATAGCGGCACGCCAGCCGGCAAACCCCAACACCGCCGCCACTGCAGATCCGCCGAGAGCCTCCAGCAACGGATCAACACGCGCCCGGCCACGGGTAATGCGCAGCATGGCCTGATACAGATGATCAAAGGACAAAGCGGCACGTGCTTTTTCGCGCTGCTCCATCCGATACACCCGCACGGTGCGCGCCTGCGCAAAGCTTTCTGTCAGGAAAGCGGCGGTCTCGCCGATTCTCTCCTGCATACCGCCTGAAGCACGGCGCACCCGCTTGCCCAGTTTCTGGATAGGAACCGCAGCAATGGGATACAGCAGGCCAGCAATCAGGCTGAGTTCCCAATCCATATAGAACATGGAGGCAATCAGCCCCACCACGGTCACCACATCCCCCAGCGAGTTCACGGCGCGGATCATGGCTTCCCGAATAGAAACAGCATCCGTCGTGAAGCGGGCTGCGAGTTTGGCTGGGGGCTCTCGCTCTATCCGGGTGATGTCCGTTTGCACCAAATGGTCAAACATCTCGCCCTGCAAGCCGCGAATCACGACTAGAACCAGCCCCTGCGCGGCCAGTGTCTGCGCATACTGCGCCAACGCCTTGGAGACCGTAATCATCACCACAAGCAATGGCACCTGATACAGAATGCGCGAATCATGGGCCGAGAACATGTCCAGAGCACGCTGGATCACCAGCGGGTAAAGGGCCGTCAACGCCGCTGTCAGCACCGTCAGCCCAATAACCGCAACAATCCGGCCCGGATGTTTGCGCACCTGCTCCCGCCACAGGCGTTTCAGCAACACGCGTGTATCATCTGGCACCAGTCCGCCGCCGCGTGGCGTCTTGCCACCCGCTTTCTGCGCCTTCCCTTGCATGGCAACAGGAACCGTGGACGTGGGAGGATCTGCGGTAATGGAAGCCTGAACAGGCTGGACTGGAGCCGGATGAAATGACGTCATGCTCGTCCCTCTACCAGCCTCCTGCCGCCACGTAAAAGAGAGGGGCGATCTTTTCCTTCCCGATTGTTACCGAAAACCATGCTGCAACTGCGCCAGACAGGCCTCGCGGGATGGCGTGCACCCCTCTGCCATCCACCAGTTTCGCAAATGTGCAAGCACCTGCCCCACCGCAGGGCCGGGCGCATGGCCTGCGGCCAGAATATCTCGTCCGGCTACCGGAAAAACAGGGCGCGGCATGGCCTCAAGACGCTTCCGCAACGCGGCAAAAGCCTGCGCGTCTGGCAAAGATGTTGCTTCCGTATTGGCCTGCGCCTCAGCCAGAAGAGTGGCCTGCCGCAACCATGTCCGGCCAACCAGATGGCGTGCCGGTTCATCGGCCAGAAAGCGCCGAAGGGTTGCATCTGACGCATCTGCCTCCGGCACGGGCCCGTGGGACACAGCCAGCAGAAACGCCGTATCAGCGCGCGAGAGTTTGAGGCGTTGCGCCGCCCCCTCTCTGCCCTTCTCCAGCAAAGCAGCCAAACGCAACACCGCATCAGCCGGTGCGCCCACCTGCACAAGGCCCGTAAACCGGCCAAGCGTAAAACCTTCCGGTAGGATTACGGACAGCACTCCGGCCTGTGCCATCATCGTCACCAGTCCATCTGCATTGGGGCCAGTCAGAATCCGTTGCAATTCAGACCATACCCGCTCCACAGAAAGCCGGGTTATCAGTTCCACCCGCTGCATAATGGCCTGCATGGCATCTGCATCGGGCTGCCCTACGCCATAACGGCCCTGAAAGCGAAAAAAGCGCAGAATCCGGAGGGCATCTTCCTCTATGCGGGTACCCGCATCTCCCACAAACCGCACAAGCCCGCGCGCAAGATCAGCCTGGCCGCCAAAATAATCATACAGAGCGCCATCCCGACTGCGTGACATGGCGTTGATGGTAAAATCACGCCGGGCAGCATCCTCCCGCCAGTCCGTGGTCCAAGACACTACAGCGTGACGGCCATCCGTTTCCAGATCCCGCCGCAGGGTGGTGATTTCATAAGGCGCAGAAGCGATTGCGGCCGTGACTGTCCCGTGTGCCAGGCCGGTAGGCACCGTCTTGATGCCTGCTGCCGTTAATGTCTCCTGTACCTGCTCCGGTGTTTCCGGGGTTGCTATGTCCACATCCGCCACGGGCCGACCGATTAACAGGTCCCGCACCACACCACCCACCAAACGGGCCTGTGGCAATACGGCCCATATCTGCACCAGTGCCTGACGCTGGGCGGGTGTCAGTCCTTCACTGCCTGCGTCCAGAGTTTTCGGGGCAGCAGCCCTCACGCCGTTTTGCTCTCTGCACATAAGCGGGCCAGCGGGAAAAAGCAGTCACAACTCCATACACCCATGCAGGGCACGCCATTGCACGTGCCTGGTTCCGCCAAAGCGGCCAGTTCATACCACACGGAGCGGGTTAGCCGCGCTTCTACCGGAAAACGCCCATCCCCGGCCCGCACAAGGAGATAAGGCGGGCACCCTCCATCTCCGCACGCATCCGGTGGTACGTCCCACACAGCGCGAATCGGGTGCTCACGGCTGGCCACCACAGGTTCATCCACATTGGTGCGAAAACACAGGCGCTGCATGCGGCCACACCCCTTCCATTCCAGCTCTACCGCCAGGAAAGGCACGTCTTCCACCTCAATAGACCCGGATTCAAAAGGGGTACGCAGCAGATATTCGCCATTTTCGTCCCTGGTCAGCATGGAGCCGAACAGACACACCATGGTCTTGCGCTCTATGGGCGTGCCCCGGTACAGCCACACTCCATCCCGACGGATCAGAAACGGCAGTTTTCTGGGCTCTGCGCCTGCTTTTGCCGGATCCAGTCCTGCAATATGGCAGGGGGTCCCGCGCTCAGGGAATGGGCCTTCATCATGCACTGACAGATAATCCTGTTATGACTGTTTCACTGCGTGGAGAATGATATAGGGATCATACCCCGCTTGATGTAAGCCCTGTATCTGCACAGACTGGACCCATGACCGCATCAGACACACAGCCCCAGCCCGCCCCGACCCAACCCGATGTGCGAGAGGCTGACCGCCTTTGCGCTCACCTGCAGGCCGTGCAGCAGGAAACATCCCGTGTAATTTTCGGGCAAGGCAAGGTTATCAGCCAGACGCTTACCGCCATATTGGCCGGAGGGCACGCTTTGCTGGTTGGTGCACCTGGCCTAGGCAAGACCCTTCTGGTCACTACTCTTGGCACGGTACTGGGGCTGGATGCCCGGCGCGTGCAGTTTACGCCTGACCTGATGCCCTCCGACATCACAGGCAGCGAAATTCTGGATGAAGACTCCTCCGGCCACCGCAGCTTCCGTTTTGTGCCTGGTCCGGTTTTCTGCCAGTTGCTGATGGCTGATGAAATCAACCGTGCCAGTCCGCGCACCCAGTCCGCGTTGCTCCAAGCCATGCAGGAACGTCGCGTGGCCGTGGCCGGCGCTGAGCACAAGCTGCCCCAACCCTTCCATGTGCTGGCAACCCAGAACCCTCTGGAGCAGGAAGGCACCTACCCCCTGCCAGAAGCCCAGCTTGACCGCTTCATGCTACAAATTCCGCTCACTTTCCCCGATGCGGACTCTGAACGCGCCATGCTACTGGCCACCACAGGCGCAGAACAGACACCTCCTCAGCAGATCATGAGTGCGGAAAGCCTGATCGCAGCGCAGGCTCTGGTGCGCGCCCTGCCTGTAGGCGAAAAAATTGTGGATGCCATTCTGGCGCTGGTGCGTGCCGCGCGCCCGGAAACCACGCAGGATGAAACCCTGCGCACCCAGATTGCCTGGGGCCCCGGCCCCCGTGCCGCACAGGCACTCATGCTCGCCACCCGTGCTCGCGCCCTGCTGGATGGCCGCCTCTCCCCCAGTCTGGATGATGTCATTGCCCTTGCCCGCCCCATTCTGGCGCACCGTATGGCGCTCACGTTTGCCGCACGGGCAGAAGGCGTGCATCTGGATGATGTGATCACCCGGCTTGTTAACCGGCTGGGCTGACGCCTTGGCACAGTCTGCCTTTTCACCCACATTTTTCCTGCGCAAGGTGCTGGGCCGGTCAGTGGAACGGCACCACTCGGGGCCGACTGCCGCTTTTACGTCTCCCTCCGGCCTGCAACCAGACGCCCCCGCGGGAGCAACCTTGCTGGGGCAGGCCTCGGGAATCGCCAATCAGGCGTCTTCCCTTGCGGCGCGCCTGCCGGATCTGGTGCTTCAGGCAGACCATATTGCCGCCACGCTTTATGCAGGCCAACACGGCCAGCGCCGCGCGGGGTGGGGAGATACGTTCTGGCAGTATCGTCAGGCGCAACCGGGTGAGCCGGCAACGCATATAGACTGGCGACAATCCGCCCGCAGCACCCACGCTTATGTGCGCGAAACGGAAGCGGAATCCGCCCAGACCATCCTCCTGTGGTGTGATCTCTCTCCCTCCATGCAGTGGCGTTCCGCATCCTCCCTGCCCGAAAAGCGGGATCGCGCGGTCCTGCTGCAACTGGCCATGGCCGCCCTGTTGCTGCGCAATGGGGAACGGGTCAGGCTGCTCGCTCCCTCCGGCATGGCTCCCATGCCTGCCAGTGGCACACCGCTGGAACGGCTGGCCCTTGGGCTGGCGCATATGGAAGCTTCTTCCGCCACACATCCTGCGGGCGCTCTTCCTCCTGTCACGCTGGTGCCTCGTCATGCCCACATTCTGATTGCCAGTGATTTTCTGTGCGCGGATGAGGCTCTCGTCCCCTGTCTGCGCCATATGGCGGGGTTGCCCGCCCGTGCGCACCTCATCCAGATTGCAGATCCAGCCGAACTCAGCCTTCCGTATCAGGGGCGTGTGGAATTTGAAGGGCTGGAACAGGAAGCCCCTGTTGACCTGCCCCATGTACAGACTCTGCGACAGGACTATGAAAGCCTCGTTACCGCCCGCAATACCGCTTTGGCAGCGCAGGCAGCAACGTATGGACATGACCTCGTGCTGCATTGCACGCAGGATGCGGCACTTCCCACACTGCTGGCGCTTCATGGGCTGATCAGCGGCAGGCCCGGCAGCCACCGAGAGGGCCGGCGCATATGATTTTTCTTACGCCTTTTGCCTTACTAGGCCTGCTAATCCTTCCTCTGGTGTGGTGGTTGCTGAAGGCAACTCCCCCCACGCCCCGCCGACAGAGCTTCCCGCCTATCCAGATTCTACGCCGCCTGCGCCCGCGTGAAGCAGATGTCGCACGGTCGCCTCTGTGGCTTCTTCTGGTGCGGCTGGCAGCCGTCACCCTTCTGGTTCTGGGTCTGGCTCACCCCGTGCTGCCAGGCGAACATGTGCCAACCTCCGGCCACGGCCCCCTGTTGCTGGTGCTGGATGATGACATGCTTTCCGCTTCAGGATGGTCGCAGCGCATTGCCACCGCCCAAGGGTTTGTGGATGACGCAGCCCATGCAAACCGTCCGGTCCTCCTGCTGCGTACCGCCGCCACATCGGACTCCCTTGGCGCACAGGACACGCCCCACGCTCGTCCAGCCACCATCGTGCAGCAGGAACTCAACAGCCTGCGCCCAGCCCCGTGGGGCACGGATCGGGCAGCACTGGCCCATATGCTGGAAACCCACCCTCCGGGTGATGTCGGCAACGTGGTCTATCTAGCCAACGGTGTCGCC
This sequence comes from Acetobacter tropicalis, assembly GCF_030644465.1. Classification (NCBI taxonomy): domain Bacteria; kingdom Pseudomonadati; phylum Pseudomonadota; class Alphaproteobacteria; order Acetobacterales; family Acetobacteraceae; genus Acetobacter; species Acetobacter tropicalis. The sequence continues at coordinate 319,252 of NZ_JAUYUW010000001.1, forward strand.
TCTACAGGAGATGCGGCCTTCAGCAAGGCTTTGAAGGCACTCGGCCCGGTGCAGGAAGTCCGGTTCCCGGATGCGCCACCGTTGGCTCTTGCGCCTGCCTCCGCACGCAATGGGCCCGTTATTGCCCGCATTCTGGCCCTGCCCGATGCCTCAGCCCCTCGTTCCTTCACCGTGCGCGTGCATACACAGGATGGTGGCACGCTGGCCGTTGTGCCCGTGACCCTGCCGGCAGGGGCCTCCAGTGCGGATGTGCCAGTCGAACTTCCCAACACCGTTCGCAACCGGATTGATCAGATTGCACTTGCTGGTCAGGCCAGTGCGGCGGCAACAGTGTTCTTTGATGAAGGGGACCGCCTGCGCCCTGTAGGGTTAATGACGTCAGGCGCTGCTGATACGCCTCTGATCGGGCCACTTTTCTATCTGCGCCGAGCACTTGCTCCTACGGCAGACCTGCATGAAGGCAACGGTGCTGCCCTTCTGACACAGCCGCTTTCCGTGATTATTGCGCCCGACGGCACGCTGACAGACCCAGCCACACGCCAGAAGGTGACTGACTGGGTAAAAAATGGCGGCACGCTTGTCCGTTTTGCAGGCCCTGCGCTGGCAGGCGAACACCACGAGGCAGGTCAGCCCGCTCCCGCCGGTGAGGGAGAGGACGATACCGCTCCACAGCAACCCTCTGCGCAGACATCAACAGACCCCACGACTGATCTCCTGCCCGTCGCCCTGCTGGATGGATCTCGCCAACTTGGTGGCACCATGACATGGGGCGCTCCACAGAAACTTGCGCCTTTTGACGCCGCCTCCCCATTTTACGGGCTCGATATTCCGGCAGATGTCACAATCTCGCAGCAGGTTCTGGCCAGCCCTGTGGCGGATCTGGCCGCTCATAGCTGGGCCCGTTTGACAGATGGTACGCCACTGGTCACCCACGCGGCTCTGGGCAAAGGAGAAATCGTGCTGTTTCACATCAGCAGCACGGCGGACTGGTCCAACCTGCCGCTCTCTGGCCTGTTTGTGGCCATGCTGCAACGGCTGACAGATCACGCCAACGGTGTCAGCATCCCCGCGGATGATAGCCTTCTTGCCCCGGTCATGACGCTGGATGGTGAAGGCGTGCTTGCCCCCCCGCCCCCTTCTGCGCGCGGGTTAAAAGCCAACGCCTTTGCCGATACCGTTGTTTCCCAGGCTCATCCGCCAGGGCTATATGGGCCGCGTGCCGCACGGCGCGCCCTGAACGCAGGCACGCATCTGGTCAACCTTGTACCTGCTCAGCCTGTGGGCACTGTCACCACTCCGGCAGGCCGTAGACCTGACACACCTTTGGGCCGCTATTGCCTCCTTGCCGCTACCCTGCTTCTGTTACTGGATGCGGTCATGGTTCTGCTCATGCGCGCAGGCGTTTCATTTGGCAAAAGAAATCCCACAAGGAGTTCAACTCTTTCTCTGGCTCTTCTTCTCGCCATTGGAGTGCCCATAAACGCGCGGGCAGCAGAGGCTCCTGCGGCCTCAGCTACGCCGGCGCAATCCGTGCAGAGCCCGACGCTGGCCGGAAATCAGAACGCGGACCATACGGCAACGCCTCCACCAGCAGAGGCCGATTCTCCAACCCTCCCCGCTCCACAGCCAGCCACCGCCTCGCTGGCCTCTCCTCAACAGGGCACGCCTTCGGTGCCTGGCGCTGCACTGGAAACGCGCCTCGCCTATGTTCTGACGGGCCATGAGGATGTGGATACGGTCTCCCGCCAAGGGTTACAGGGGCTTTCAGACTACACAAATGCCCGCACATCCGCCAAACTTGGTCATCCGGATGGCGTGCGGCCGGGGCAGGATGATCTCAGCTATTACCCCCTGCTTTACTGGCCCATCACACCCGATGCACGCACAACCCCGGCGCAAACTGCTGCTCTCACCACCTTCATGGCGCATGGCGGCATTTTGCTGATTGATACCCAGGGGCAGGACGCCAGCAGCCAGAATGAAGGGGACACCTCTGGCAGCTTTGCGGGAGACGCACCCGGCACACGCTCTGCCTTGCGGCGCGTAACCAGCGGTCTCCCCATTCCGCCTCTGGCCACCATTACCGACCATCATCTTCTGGCCCACACTTTCTACATGCTGCATGACTTTCCCGGTCGCTATGCAGGTCAACCTATCTGGGTTGCACGTGAAGGACAGGCTGAGAACGATGATGTCAGCCCCGTTATTATTGGTTCAGCAGACTGGGCGCATGCGTGGGCCGTGGATGAAAATGGCAATACACCCTATGCGGTCATCCCGGACGGAGCGGACCAGCGCCAGCTTGCCTACAGGTTTGGGGTTAACGCCGTGATTTACGCCCTCACCGGCAACTACAAGGCAGATCAGGTGCATGTGCCCATGCTGCTGCAACGGCTGGGAGAATAACCGCCCATGCTGAACCATCTTGCGCAATCCTATGGGTTTGCCCCTCTTGTTCCGCTCTGGCTGCTGGCCGCGATTGCCGTGCTGGCGGTATTGCTCTGTGCCTACGCCATAAGCAGACGCACCAAGGGCGCCGTGCTTCGTCTGGCCGCCATTGCCTCCCTTCTGTTGTGGTTGTCCGGCCCACAGCGGCTGCATGAAAGCTGGCACGTTCTGCCCGAAACTGCCCTGCTGCTGGTGGATCAGTCTCCCTCCATGTCCATCGGTCAACGCTCGGCTCTGGCTCGGCAGGCTGCACAGGCCATGGCGCAGGCTCATACGCAGGGGCTTTCCCTCCGGACCGTGACTGTCCGCAATTCCGGGCATAACGGCACACGCCTGTTTGACGCACTGGATCAGGCTGCCGCCGATATTCCTCCGGATCAGCTTGCAGGCGCTGTCATGCTGACGGACGGTCAGGTGTCTGACACTCCCGATTCCGTGCCGGAACGGCTCACTCCCGTTAACCAGACTGGCGCAAAAGCGCACCTGCCCCTGCATGTCCTGATCCCGGCAAAAGGGGAGGAAACGGACCGGCAACTGCGTATTCTTCAAGCCCCGCCTTACGGGATTGTAGGCCAACCCGCTAAACTACGCGTGCAGGTGGATGATGCAGGCCCCGGAACCACACCGGGCGCACAGGCGGAACTCACCTTGCGCGTGAATGGAGAAGAACCACTCTCCATACCCGTAACAACAGGTACGCCGCAGGATATCTCCCTGCCGGTGTCCCATCCCGGGCAGATGCTGATCAGTCTGGCGGTCTCGCCTCTGGCGGGCGAAGTCTCGCAAATCAACAATCAGACCATCACGCGCATGACGGGCATCCGTGACCGTCTGCGCGTCCTGCTGATTTCCGGCACCCCGAATCAGGGGGAGCGGGTCTGGCGGCGGCTACTCAAGGCTGATCCCTCTGTTGATCTGATCCACTTCACCATTCTGCGCCCACCGGATAAGGATGATGGCACCCCGCTGTCCGATCTGGCACTGATTGCCTTCCCGGTGCGGGAACTGTTTCAGGAAAAGATCAACCAGTTTGACCTCATCATTCTGGATGGCTTTGAAAACCAGAACATTCTGCCGCACGCCTACCTGAATAATATTGCCAACTTTGTACGCAAAGGAGGTGGTTTGTTGCTGACGGCCGGGCCGGAGTTTGTCGGCCCCGGCACCCTTCAGGATACGCCTGTGGGTGACATCCTGCCCGCACACGTGCCGCTGGAAAATGGCATGGTGGAACAACGCTTCCGCCCCCATCTGACGCCGGAAGGCCGCAGACACCCGGTAACGGCCGCGCTCCCCGGCGCGCCGCCCACCAACGCGGACTCTGCGGCTCAGACCATTCCGGGCCAGTGGGGACCGTGGTACCGAGCGCTAAAGCCGGACACCACCCACGGCCAAGCCCTGATGAGCGGGCCAGACAACGCCCCCCTGCTGGTGCTGGATCATGTGGATCAAGGCCGTGTGGCCCTTCTGCTGTCTGATCAGATCTGGTTATGGTCCCGTGGAGAAGGCGGTGGCGGCCCACAGGCTGAACTACTGCGCCGTATTTCCCACTGGCTGATGAAAGAGCCGGAACTGGAAGAAGAACAGCTGAACGCGTCCATTGCCGGAGGGGAACTGACCGTCAGCCGCCGTAGCACAACGGGCGAGGCACAGCATGATGTAACCGTGACACCGCCAGACGGAAAACCTGTCACGCTAACACTCCATGCAGCTTCCTCTGCGCCGCAGAATCAGAAAGAGAATGGAGCCTCTCACACTCGACCGGAAGAAAACCAGAGCGGTCTGAGCATCGGTCATCTGGCGGCGGAGCAACCGGGCATCTGGCAGGTGGACGATGGTACGCACAAGGCGTTTGCAGCGCCCATACCACCTGATCCGCAGGAGTTTGCAGACCTTCGCGCCACAGCTAGCAAGCTGCAAAACATTGTCTCGGCCACGGGTGGCGGCATTCTCTGGACAGGGGATAACGCCACCGCCCCGACGGTCCCAAGGCTTCAGCTAGCCGATGGCGGCAGCCTGCATGGCGAGAACTGGTTTGCGTTTCCGCACAGGAATGCCCATGTGGTAACCGGCAGAAGCGCCACGCCCCTGCTGCCTGCATGGGTTATGCTGAGCCTGTCCCTTCTGCTGCTGTTTGCTGGCTGGTGGCGGGAAGGCCGAAGCTGAACCGCAGATCCTTTCCGCAATCTCACCATTGTGGTAATTTATATGTGACGTTTCCTGTATGGACAGACCATGACCCGCTCGTTCCGCATTATTCCGGCTGCTCTGGCCTGCAGCAGTTTTCTGGCTCTTGCCCTCCCCGCCACCGGCTGGGCCCAGTCCGCCCGCGAGCAGGAAGCGCAGGCTGCGGCGGAAGAAGCCGCTCAGAAGGCTGAAGCAGCCAAGGCTGCAAAGCGCGCAGCTCCTCCCGCATCCATTCCGGGTGCCGCTGGTGAGGAAGACGATGACGGGGATCATTCCAATACGGATATGGAGCCTACGGCTGCGCTGTTTGAAGCCATCAACCGTGGCAGCATCAGTGCCGCCAAGGAATCCATCAACCGTGGAGCGGATCTTCACAGCAGGAACGTGCTGGGTCAGACGCCCCTTGATATGTCCATTGACCTGAACCGCAACCCCATCACCTTCCTGCTGCTCTCCCTGCGTGGCAATGATGATCGTCCCCGCACGGATATTGCGGCGGAAACACGCAGCATGAAGATGGAAAATGGTAGCGGACACCTGACCATTGGCGGCAGCGCCGGGCGGCATAACGCTCAGCCACATGAAAGCCGTTACGACACCACAGGCGGCAGACCTCAGCCGGATGTCGGGTTCCTCGGGTTTAGCGGCGGCTGACCCTGTTCTGTTTTTTTCGTACGGAAATGTTCTGCCCAATAAAAAAGCCGCCCTGTTGAGGCGGCTTTTTCCTATCTACGTTTTGCCCTCTCAGCCTGCGGCGGCTGCCTTGGCGGTAGCGGCAGCAGTTTTTGCCAGATCCAGACTTTCCTGACGCAACACATCCAGCGGCAGAAACTCGCCATTGCGTTCAAAATGCCAGAAGGTCCAGCCATTGCAGGATGGCGCGTTGGTTAACTGTGCGCCCAACTTGTGGATGGACCCACGCTTGGTACCGCTCACCAATGTGCCGTCAGGCGAAACCGTGGCATTCACCCGTTGCTTTTTATCACACAGCACTGTGCCAACCGGCAGCAAACCCAGCTCCACAAGACTGCCAAAAGGCACACGTGGCGCTTCACGCTTGTCCTGCGTGGTCACAACAGCATCATCAGCTAGCGGCGTTTCCCGCGCCACACGGCTCATGGCTGCTTCCACATAGTCCGGGTGGCGCTCAATGCCGATAAACCGGCGGCGCAACCGGCGGGCCATGGCGGGCGTTGTGCCTGTGCCGGTAAAGGGGTCCAGCACCACATCATCCACCGTGGTGGACGCCAGCAGCACCCGGTGCAACAGGCTTTCCGGCTTCTGCGTGGGGTGCAGCTTCAGCCCGTGTTCATTCCGCAGGCGTTCATTGCCGGTGCAGAGCGGCAGATACCAGTCAGACCGCATCTGAACATCATCATTCAGCGCTTTCATGGCCTGATAATTGAACCGATACCGGCTATCCTCGCTCCGGGCTGCCCAGATCAGGGTTTCATGCGCGTTGGTAAAACGACGCCCCCGAAAATTCGGCATGGGGTTGGATTTGCGCCACACAATATCATTCAGGATCCAGAACCCCAGTTCCTGCAAAATCGCGCCGATGCGGAAAATGTTATGATAGGAGCCGATCACCCAGATGGTGCCATCCTTGTGCAGCACACGCCGCGCTTCTGTCAGCCATGCACGGGTAAAGCGATCATACTCCTGAAGATCGGAAAACTTGTCCCAATCATCATCCACACCATCCACCAGGGAATCATCGGGGCGGCGCAGTTCACCACGAAGTTGCAGGTTGTACGGCGGATCAGCAAACACGCAATCAACAGAGCCGGAGGGCAACGTGCGCATGGTTTCAACACATTCGCCACGCAGAATCTGGTCCAGAGGCAGTTCCATGCTCATTGATTTTGCGCCGCTCATGCCCGGCCCTCCGTATAAAAATGTTCAATTTGCCGGCGCACAGTGCCGAAGGTTCTACGATGATGCGGGGTGATCCCCGTTGTGGTCAGCGCCAGCCGGTGGGCTGCGGTGCCGTAGCCCGCATTTCTCTCCCACCCATAAGCGGGCCAGCGCGTATCAAGGCGGGCCATGATGCGGTCCCGCACAACCTTGGCCACAATGGAGGCTGCGGCAATGGACAGGCTCAGGCCATCCCCCCCAACCACAGTTTGCGTGCTGCATCCAAAATCGGGCGCTTTATTGCCATCCACCAGCACATGATCCGGCAGGCGCGGCAGCCGGGCAACGGCGCGCTGCATGGCCAGATGGGCTGCATGATGGATGTTCAGATCATCAATTTCGGCAGTCGAGGCTGCACCAAGCCCGATTTCAATACCGGGCACATCGGGCAGGCGGGCTGCAATAGCCTCACGCACCACCGCTTTCAGTTTTTTGGAATCATCAATAATGGCCGCCAGATCAGCGGGCACGCCTGCGGCAAAGACCACGGCGGCGGCGACTACGGGACCAGCCAGCGGGCCACGGCCCACTTCATCCACTCCGGCGACACGTCCGCCATGTTGCTGTTCCCGCGTAAAATCCGGCATTGCCCCTCTTTCCATCGATTTGGTGCGACTCGGTAAAAAATACCGAGTCGCACCAACTGCGACTCCGTGAGGCAAGGAGAATCACTTTTCACCGCTCAGCGCAAGAGTCGCGGTGCAGGAAATTTTCAGGAGCGCTTGCCGCGCGGGAACACCAGCCAGCCAATCAGCAGGCCCACCACGGAAACAATTCCCAATGAAAGCAAAGGCTTATCACGTACAAACGTGACAGCTTTTTCCACCACACCTTCCCCTTCCTCATACAGGTCAGCAAATTCCTGCTGCGCCATGCCGGAAAACTGATCGAACTTGCCTTCCGCCTGCAGGCCCAGATCTCCCGTCAGACCGCCAGCCGCATCCTTGAGGCGACCCTTGGCTTCATCAGCAATCCCTTCAACCTTGTTTGCGACCGTCTTGAGTTTATCATCAGCCATCGGCTTTCTCCTTGTTTTGTGACCGCATTCTTCCGCCCGGCGGCCCTTTAGGGTTTATCCAGACCGCGGTCTTCTGTTGCATCAGAACGCAAAAACTCGTCTCTGACTAGCATGCTGTCTGTCAGTCGCGTCCATCTTACCGCCCTTATCGTCGCATCCATGCTGTTCATGGAGCAGCTTGATGGGACCATCCTCTCAACCGCGTTGCCATCCATTGCTAACAGTTTGCATGTGGATACGGTTGCAACATCGGTTGCGCTAACCTCCTACATCATAGGGTTAGCCATCTTTATTCCCGCTTCCGGCGCTCTGGCGGACAGACTGGGCAGCCGCACCGTTCTCAGTTGCGCCATCGTTATTTTCGTTCTGTGCTCGGTGGCCTGCGGCTCGGCGCACAGCCTCCTGTTTCTGGCTTGTATGCGCACTTTGCAGGGCATTGGGGGCGCGCTCATGGTCCCGGTCGGGCGACTTGTCGTGCTGCGCAGTACGCCGCGGGAGGAGTTGGTGCGCACCATGACGTGGATGATGCTCCCCGCAACACTGGGTCCGCTGCTGGGGCCAGTGGTGGGCGGGTTTGTAACCACCTACCTGTCCTGGCGCTGGAATTTTTACCTCAATATCCCCGTCGGTATTCTGGGGTTTATCCTCACCCGCCGCTTCATTCCGGAGGTAAAGGAGGACACTCCTCCCCCTTTCGATCTGACGGGGATGTTCCTTGCCGGGGGCGGCTTGGCCGCATTGTCCGTCGGCACCGAACTCTTCACCCATAATCAGGGATCTACCACTCTTCTTCTCTCGCTGTTTCTCGGTGGGCTCGGTTTTATGGGGGGCTATGGTTTTCACGCAGCGCGCCTGAGTTCTCCTCTGCTGGACTTCAAGCTGCTGGCCATCCCCACATTCCGCATCTCGGTTCTGGGTGGCGCAGCCTCCCGTATTGCTGTGGGGGCCCTTCCCTTTCTTCTGCCTGCGTTTCTGCAAATCGGGTCCGGGCTGACAGCCGCCCAAAGCGGAATGGTCACGTTCATCGCCCCCGTGGGGGCATTGGTCATGCGGCCTTGGGTGCCAGCAGTGTTAAAACGGTGGGGGTTTCGCCGGGTGCTCATGTTCAACGGATTTTCAGCGGGCATTCTGTGCGGCCTAATCTCCAGCTTTCATCAGGGGCTAACTCTCTGGCCGCTCTATCCCATTCTGCTGGCCGCCGGCATGGCACAGGCCACGCAGTTTTCGGCTTATAACACCATTGCTTACGCGGATATTCCCGCCAGCCGTATGAGCGCCGCAACCAGCTTTTACGCCACCATGCAGCAGCTTATGCTCTCCCTTGGCATTTGCATCGCCGCAGGAACGCTGACACTCACCTGCCTCTTCCACGGACGCGCTGAGCCCACATCACACGATTTTTCAACCGCGTTTATTGCCGTGGGTCTCATCTCGTTACTGGCCGTGCCTGCCGCAGCCTGCCTTTCCGCCAACGCTGGCGCAGCGCTCAGCGGCAAAAAGGAGTAAAGCGCAGGCCATCGCCACTTTAAGGCGTAAAAAAGGCCTCTTTTTTTAAGTTTTTATTTATAGTTTTTCTTTTCCAGCCTTCCCCTTGGACCAGCCCCGCATTCTGGTATAGGCTCGACACATTCTCATGGGCTGCCGGAGGTATGCCTGCCTTATACTTGTTTCTTAATGGCATTGAATCTGGCATAGACAACCGCCTAGGCCATTCATGTTCTCTGACAGACGGTGGGATGAGCCACCGGATCTGTTTTTTCAACATTCAATTAGGTGAACGACCCGCGCGCCCCATGGATAACCAGACCACGGACCCCCGATCCGATTCACCCACGCCCCCCCGCTCTTCCAGCAGAAAAAAACGTCTTATCTGGAGCGGCGTTGCCGTTGCTGGCGGTTGCGTGCTGGCTTTTGCGCTCTTCCGGCCCCATGGCGGGGAAAACACGGGAACAGGCAAGCACCGCCGCCACGCCGTGCAGCAGACCGCCGATGGGGGTGATGCCCAACCCGTGGCCGTTGAAGCCGTTAAGACCGGCTCCATGCCTGTTGTGCTGACCGAACTTGGCACAGTGGTGCCCATCACCAACGTGACGGTCCAGACCCGCGTGGAAGGCTATCTGACCAAAGTGCTCTTCACGGAAGGCCAGCATGTTCACAAGGGTGATCTTCTCGCCCTGATTGATACCCGTCCATACGAGGTGCAACTGGCACAGTATGAAGGCCAGCTTGAACGGGACAAAGCGCAGCTTGCTCAGGCCCGCGTGGACAACGCGCGTTATCAGCGCCTGATCAAGCAGGACAGTATCGACGCCAAAACGGCACGGGATCAGGAATTTACCGTCGAGCAGATGGAGGGCACGGTCAAATCTGACCAGGCCTTGGTTGATAACCAGAAGCTCCAGCTTGTTTACTGTCATATCATCGCCCCGGTGGATGGACGAATTGGTATTCGTGCGGTTGACCAAGGGAACTACATCGCTGCGGGGCAGTCGGGCGGCCTCGCCATCCTGACGCAGATGCAGCCTATTTCCGTTATTTTCACTCTCCCTCAGGATCAGTTGCCGGAAGTGGCAGAGCAACTGCGTGCCAGAGGCTCTCTGCCAGTTGAGGCATGGGACAGTTCCAACACCCACAAGATTGCTGATGGCACAGTCAGCACGCTGGATAGTCAGATTGATACGGCAACCGGCACCGTGCGCCTGCGCGCCATCTATCCCAATACGGATGAACATCTCTTTCCCAATCAGTTCGTGAACGCGCGCCTGCTGGTCAAGACACTGGAAGATGTCATCCTCGTTCCAGCCACATCTCTTCAGACCGGCCCCTCCGGCCAGTTTGTCTATGTGGTCAAAGCGGACAACACGGTTGAAGTACGGCCTGTCACGGTTGGTATTTCAGACGGCAACCGCACGGTGGTCAGCGGCGGGCTGAAAACGGGAGACCGCGTGGTAACAGATGGTACGGATCATCTGCGCGCTGGCATCAAAGTAACTATCCCGGCCGCTACCCCCGACACCGAGAAATCTGACACCCCTTCAGGTACCCCAGCCCCGTGAACCCCTCAGGTCTCTTTATCCGCAGGCCGGTCGCCACCACGCTGCTGATGCTCGCCATTCTGATGGCGGGGCTGCTTGGCTACCATTTTCTGCCTATCTCCGCCCTGCCGCAGGTTGATTACCCCACCATCACGGTAGAAACTTTCTACCCCGGCGCAGGGCCGGATGTGATGGCAACCTCCGTCACTGCACCGCTGGAAACCCAGTTCGGCCAGATGCCGGGGCTGGACCAGATGACCTCCCGCTCCTCTGGCGGGGCCTCTGTCATTACGCTGCGGTTCAACCTGACCATGTCCATGGACGTGGCGGAACAGGAAGTGCAGGCGGCCATCAATCAGGCCAACTCCCTGCTGCCAACGGACCTGCCCGCTCCGCCCATCTACGCCAAGGTCAATCCGGCGGACACACCCGTGCTCACACTGGGCATTACCTCCGCCACCGTCCCCCTGCCTGAGGTGGAAGACTATGTGGACACCCGCCTTGCGCAGAAAATCAGCCAGATTTCAGGCGTGGGGTTGGTGACGCTGTCTGGTGGCAACCGCAAGGCTATCCGCGTTCGGGTGAACATCCCCAAGCTCACCTCCTACGGGATTGATCTGGATACGCTGCGTACCACTATTGGCAACGTTAACGTCAACTCTCCCACCGGCACGTTTGATGGCGCAACCCGCGCCGCGACCCTCCGTGTGGATGGACAGATCACGTCCATTGATACGCTGCTCAACCAGGTTATCGCGTATCAGAACAGTGGCCCCATTCGGATCCGGGATGTTGCATCTGTTGTGATCGGCGCGGAAAACACGCAGCTTGCCGCGTGGTCTAACCTCACCCCCGCCCTTATCATGAACGTGCAGCGGCAACCGGGCGCGAACGTGATCTCGGTGGTGGACAATATCAAGACCGCCCTGCCCATCCTGCGCAAATCTCTGCCGCCCGGTATTGATATTGTGCCCCTAACGGACCGCACCACCACCATCCGCGCTTCCGTTGCGGATGTGGAGTTCGAGTTGTTTCTGGCACTGGTTCTGGTTGTGGCCGTTATTTTTGTGTTCCTGCGCAATATACCGGCCACCATCATCCCCAGCCTGTCCGTGCCGCTTTCCATCATCGGCACGCTGGCCATCATGTATCTGCTTGGGTTCTCGCTGGATAACCTCTCGCTCATGGCGCTGACCATCGCCACCGGCTTCGTGGTGGATGATGCCATTGTCATGATCGAGAACATTTCCCGCTATGTGGAAGCCGGGGAAGACCGCATGAGCGCCTCCATCAAGGGGGCGGGAGAAATCGGGTTCACCATTATCTCCCTGACCATCTCCCTGATTGCGGTTCTCATCCCGCTGCTATTCATGGGCGATGTTGTGGGACGCCTGTTCCACGAATTCGCCATGACACTGGCCATCACCATCATTCTGTCCGCCGTGGTGTCCCTTACCTTGGTGCCCATGATGTGCGCACGCATCCTCACGGAGCGCCCACATGATGAATCCAGTGCCACAACGGCGTTCCAGCGTTGGTCAGCCCGCGTTGAAGTCGCTACGGAAAAACTGATTGCCGCCTATGACCGCGCACTGGATGTTGTGCTCGCCCACCGCGTGCTGACACTGATGGTCGCTGTGGGCACGCTGGTGCTGACCGGCGTTCTTGCGCTTGTCATCCCCAAAGGATTTTTCCCTGAGCAGGATACGGGCGTTATTCAGGGTATTTCCGTTGCAGCCCAGTCCATTTCCTTTGAGAGCATGAAGGCGCACCAGCAGGATCTGGCAAAAGTTATTCTAAAAGACCCGGATGTGGTCTCCCTTTCCTCCTTCATCGGAGTGGATGGGCAGAACGCCACTCTGAATCAGGGGCGCTTTCTGATTAACCTGAAAGACCATGATTCCCGCTCCAGCAGTGCGGCGGAAGTTGCCCGTCGCCTTTCACAGGAGACGGCGCAGGTTACGGGTATCAAGCTCTACATGCAGCCCATTCAGGACCTTTCACTCGATACAACCGTCACCGCTACCCAATACCAGTTCCTGCTGGAAAACCCGGATTACGACGCCTTCAAGACGTGGATTCCAAAGCTGCTGGAAAAGCTGCGGGCCGAGCCTTCTCTTGCCGATGTCACGTCCGACCTTCAGGCGCAGGGGCTGGTGGCAAAAGTCACGCTGGACCGGACAACGGGCGCACGGTACTCCATCACACCGCAAACCATTGATAACGTGCTGTATGACTCCTTTGGTCAGCGGCAGATTTCTACCATCTACACGCAGTCCAACCAATACCGTGTCATTCTGGAAGCTGATCCTCGTTTCCAGGGTAGCCTGTACTCCCTGAACCAGCTTTACCTGCCCGGTATCAGCGGCAATTCAGGAGAAAGCGCCTCCGGTCCCACCCGGTCCCCCACATCCGGATTGGTACCGTTAGCCGCAGTCACCACGGTTACGCATGAAACCGCGCCCCTGCTGATTACCCATTTCGGGCAATTTCCGGCCACCACCATCTCCTTCAATCTGGCCAAGGGATATTCTCTGGGTGACGCCACCGCCGCCATCCAGAAGGTGGAAAAGGAAATCAACTTACCCGCGTCTTTCCAGACCTCCTTCCAGGGAACGGCTGCCGCGTTTCAGGGCTCGCTCAGCAATGAACTGTTCCTTGTAGGGGCAGCGCTGGTTGCCGTTTATATCGTGCTGGGCATTCTCTACGAAAGCTTCATTCATCCCATCACCATTCTCTCCACCCTGCCCTCCGCTGCTATTGGCGCACTGCTCACATTGTGGGTGGCAGGAGCCGGACTGGATGTCATGGGTATCATCGGCATTGTGCTGCTGATTGGCATTGTGAAGAAAAACGCCATCATGATGATCGACTTCGCACTGGAAGCCGAGAGAGAACATGGCATGGACTCCCTGCAATCCATTCGGCAGGCAGCCACCCTGCGTTTCCGCCCCATCCTCATGACAACTCTAGCCGCCATGTTAGGCGCCGTTCCTATGGTCATTTCACAGGGTACGGGCTCTGAGCTGCGCTTTCCGCTTGGTCTGGCCATTATCGGGGGGCTTGCGCTGTCTCAGTTGCTCACGCTCTTCACCACACCAGTTATCTATTACACGCTGGATACCTGGGCACACCGCTGGAACACCTGGCGGCAGGGCAACCACTCTCTTCCGCCTTCTGAGCAAACCACGCCGTGAACTTCAGCCGGATCTTCATTGATCGGCCTGTAGCCACCATTCTGATGACTGTGGCGCTTCTTCTTGCAGGAGTGCTGGGTTACAGAAGTCTGCCGGTGGCGGACCTGCCGAATGTCGATTTTCCCGTCATTCAGGTACAGGCCCGCCAGCCCGGCGGTTCACCCGAAGAAGTTGCCAGCGCGGTTGCTGCCCCGCTTGAGCGGCATCTGGGCCAGATTGCAGACCTCACGGAAATGACGTCTCAGTCCTCCCAGAACACCACGCGCATTACCCTTCAGTTTGCCCTTTCACGGGATATCAATGGGGCCGCGCGGGATGTTGAGGCCGCCCTTCAGGCCGCCCATGCGGATCTGCCGTCTTCCTTGCGCCAGAACCCCAGCTATTCCAAAGCCAACCCCAATGGCGCGCCCATTCTCATTCTGGCCCTGACATCAGACACCCATACACAGGCACAACTCTACGATTACGCAACCAATGTTCTGGTGCAGCATCTTTCACAAATTCGTGGCGTTGGGCAGGTGGAAATTGGCGGCAGTTCCCTCCCTGCCGTGCGGGTGGAAATCAACCCCCTCCCCCTCTACCGGTACGGGATCGGGTTTGAAGACATCCGTGCTGCTCTGGCTTCCGCCAATGCGCATGGCCCCAAAGGCATTATTGACCAGAACGGCACACGCTTCACGCTTGATACAAATGATCAGGCCAGAAGTGCGCAATCCTACCGTGATCTGATTATCGCATGGCGCAACAGCCGCCCCGTACGTCTGGCAGATGTCGCAACAGTTGAAGACAGCGTTGAAGACCGCCGCAATGCTGGCTACTTCAACAGCTCTCATTCCGTCATCGCCATTGTTTTTCCGCAGGCAGGCGCAAACGTTATTGAGACCGTGGATGAGATCAACGCCAAGCTCCCCATGCTGCGCGCCGCCCTTCCCGGCGGGGTTGATCTGCATATCGGGCTGGACCGTTCACTTACCATCCGCGCGTCTCTGGCGGATACACAACTCACCCTGGTCATTTCAATCGTGCTGGTTGTGCTTGTGGTTTTGGCGTTTCTTCATTCCCTCCGCATGACCCTTATTCCCGCCATTGTGGTGCCCACGTCCATTATCGCCACTTTTGGCGTCATGCGGTTTCTGAATTACTCGCTGGACAACATGTCCCTGATGGCATTGACGGTCTCCACCGGCTTTGTGGTGGATGACGCCATTGTGGTGATGGAAAATATTGCCCGCTATATTGAAGAAGGCCTCTCCCCACGTGATGCCGCCCTGAAAGGCAGCAGCGAGGTTGCGTTTACCGTTATCTCAATTTCCATTTCCCTGATTGCCGTTTTTCTGCCCATCCTGCTTCTGGGCGGTTTAGCCGGACGCCTGTTTCATGAATTCGCCATGACGGTTTCCGTTACCATTCTTGTCTCCATGGTGCTGTCTCTCACCCTCACGCCAATGATGGCAGCACAACTTCTGAAACCAACACATCCCAACAAAACATCCAACCGCATCACACAATTTCTGATTTTCCAGATTACACGCCTGCTTGATGGTCTGCAAAAAGGCTATGAACGCTCTCTGAATACTGCACTGAGATACCGCAAGATTGTTATTCTCTCTTTGCCATTCACGCTTGTTATCATTGTTGCGCTTTTCATCAGCATGCAGAAGGGGTTTTTCCCCACCGAAGATACGGGCCTCCTGATGGGCCATTTGCAGGGCGACCAGAATATCTCGTTCCAGGCCCTTTCTAAAAAGCTGACAGATGTTCAGAAGGTTATCAAATCTGATCCTGATGTACAAAGCGTTGCCAGTTTTATGGGAAGCCGTGGTTCGTCCAACTCTGCCAACATGTTCCTGCAACTTAAAGACAAAAGCGAACGCAGCGACACGCCAACAGAACTGATTGCGCGCATCGAAAAAAAGCTCAGCAAACTGGTAGGCGCTCAGTTTTTCCTGATGCAACCCGGTGCCGTGCGCGCAGGGGCACGCCAGGGCAACGCCTCCTACCAATATACTCTGGATGGAGAAGATGCCTCCGAAGTTTACCAGTGGACCGATAAACTCCTTGCTGCTCTCCGCAAATATCCGGAACTAACTGAAGTGTCTTCCGATGTTCAGCAGGGTGGTTCCGCCATTGATGTAGACATTGACCGAGACACATCTTCACGTGTCAGCATTACCCCACAACTACTGTCCAACACGTTATATGATGCGTTCGGACAGCGTGCCGCATCCGTTATCTATAACCCCCTGAACCAGTACCGCGTGGTTATGGAAGCCGATCCCACGTATTGGTCAAACCCCAACAGCCTGATGCAGGTATGGATCAGTGTATCGGGCGGCAGTGCGGGGGGCGGCACTGCGTCCAACACAGTCCGCGTACGTAACACAACAGGTCGGGATTCTTCAGGCAACAGCAGCGCCTCAACATTAAGCAGCCAATCTTTCAGAAACCAGATTGCCAACTCTCTGGCGGGCGGCAACAGTGCCTCCAATGGCTCCGCTGTTTCCACTTCCTCTTCCGCCATGGTACCCTTGACACTGGTTTCAAAACTCCGGGCCTCCCAAACACCCCTGTCCGTCAATCATCAGGGCCAATCAGTTGCCTCAACCATTTCCTTCAATCTGGCCAAAGGGGTCTCTCTCGGGGTTGCAACACACATTATTCAGACAGCACAGGTTGAACTGCATATGCCACCCACCATTCATGGCAGTTTTGCTGGTAATGCCGCGCAGTTTCAAAAAACCGTCAATAACGAACCCATTCTGATCCTGGCAGCACTAGCGGCTGTGTATGTCACTCTGGGCGTGTTGTATGAAAGCTACGTCCATCCCCTCACCATTCTATCCACCCTGCCATCAGCTGGTGTGGGCGCGCTGCTAGCGCTGCAACTGGCAGGGGAAGAGTTCTCCTTGATCGCCATGATCGGGGTTATTCTCCTGATCGGCATTGTGAAAAAAAATGCCATTATGCTTGTCGATTTTGCAATCGCCGCAGAGCGTGAACATAATCTTTCGCCACTTGAAGCCATCCATACGGCCTGCCTGCTACGCTTCCGCCCGATCATGATGACATCCATCGCGGCGGCTCTGGGGGCCTTTCCGCTAATCATCGCCAACGGCTATGGGGCGGAGCTACGTCGGCCCCTGGGTATTGCCATCGTGGGCGGCTTGATCGTCAGTCAGGCACTCACCCTCTATACAACGCCAGTTGTTTATCTGATGCTGGACACCCTGCGTCTGCGCTTTAAACACATAAAGATCCGGCCCTTTTTCTTCTCCCGCAACCCGCAAGATACCTGAAGTTTTACCCATGAAGCCCTTCTCTTCCCGTCCGCCTTCACGCCGCCTGGGTATCCTGCTGGCGCCTCTTGTCCTGACCAGCTGTATGGTAGGCCCCTCTTACAAGCGGCCTACCGCCATTATTTCTCCCAAATTCAAGGAACTGCGCCCCGCCCCTGGCTGGAACTACGCCAATCCTGCGCTGGCGGAGCTTCCCAAAGGCACATGGTGGACCATTTACAATGATCCCATCCTGAACCAGCTTGAGGCGCAGGTTGAAATCAACAACCAGAACGTGAAGGAATACGAGGCACGTTACCGCAGTGCACGCGCAACCATCAATTCCGTTCGGGCGCAACTTTACCCTACCCTGAGCGGCTCTCTTTCCTTCAACCGCCAGAGTTCAGGCCGTGGTTCCCGTTCCAGTGGCACCATCATCAATTACGGTGGGGATGGCTCCTCCGGCACTGGCTATACGCCTTCGAACACCACTGAAAATACTTACGGTATGGGACCAACGGCCTCGTGGGATCTGGATTTGTGGGGCAAGATCCGCCGGCAGATTCAGGCTCAGGTGACAGAAACACAGGCCAGCGCCGCAGATTTGGCCAATGCCAAACTTTCCTACCAGGCACAGCTTGCCACGGCCTATTTCAACATGCGGTATCAGGATAGTCTTTATGATCTGCTCCAGCGAAACGTAAAGTTTTATGAACGCTCCTATCAGATTACCCGTAACCAGTACGAAGCAGGCACAGCAGACCCCACCAGTGTGCTTCAGGCTCAAACCCAGTTGGAACAGACGCGCGCTCAGGCCACGGCTACTCAGGCGAGCCGGGCACAGTATGAGCACGCCATTGCGGTGCTGATTGGCAAACCGCCCGCTGAGGTCTCCATTGCTCCGGGCGCACTACCCCGCGCCATTCCCACCATTCCTGTTTCCGTGCCCGCCCAGCTTTTAGAACGGCGGCCTGATGTGGCCGCAGCAGAACGCCGCATGGAAGAATATAACGCCCAGATAGGCGCCGCCATTGCCGCCTTCTACCCAGAGGTGAAGCTGAGCGCCTCCTATTCCTATAGCGGGGACCCTGTTGGCACTCTTGTACAGGTGGCAAACCGTATCTGGTCCCTTGGCGCTTCCGCTACGGAAACACTTTTTGCGGGTGGCAGCCGAACTGCCGCCGTGCATGAAGCCGATGCAACATATGACAACTATGTAGCCACCTATCGGCAAACTGTTTTGACAGCTCTGCAGAATGTGGAAGATCAACTCTCCAATCTGCACATACTGGCGCAGCAGGCTGATCAGCAACAGGTTGCGCTGGAAGCCGCCAACCGGGCCGTGACTGTCGCCCTGAACCAGTATCTGGCAGGCACCCAGATTTACACCACCGTCATCACATCGGAAGTGACAGCCCTCTCCAATGCGGAAACGGCACTGCAAATTCAGCAGAACCGTATTCTTGATTCTGTCAGCCTGATCCAAAATCTGGGTGGTGGCTGGAATGTTTCCGAACTACCAAGCAAAAACTCCATGCAGAAAGACAACCCCTTCCTGCCCTCTTTCATCCAAAAAGATAAAAACTTCTTACCGAACGATCATAAGTAAGAACATCAAGCCTCTTGAGAACCTCCTCGTGAAAATGGGTTCCTCAAGAGGCTATTCTTTGCCGTAAATACTTTCCCCTAAAGTTCTTACGATTAGATCAGAACTGAACTGAACCGGACAGAGCAGTCTTTCCGGCTCGGGTGAAAATAGAAGCCCTACATAGGCAAGCCCCTTTTTCACTCAGAGCATCACCATTTTTCCCGAATAGGATGTAAAAGATTTTTCAAAAAATCCTTTCCTAATCATACCCAAACCATAACGCATTGATGCTGACAGAAAAGCCGCAACAGAAATTTTCTGCCCTCTCCATGTCTGCCCGTAATTGTGTGCTCCCCACACATCTATCGCGCTCTTCAGTCTGCACGTTCTAATGTGCGCATAGATCTGTAAACTACTTATATAGTGCTGAAATTATAATTCTAAGCACCCGAACCAACCGTAGAAATCTGTAAGATCAGCCCTTCTGATTTCTGCTCTTGAATGCGCAATGCCGCCTCCATAGCCCATCACATCCAAGCCGCGACTATTACTCATCCATATCACATGCTTGATCTTGTAAACATGAACGGCGCAATACGCCCTAAGAAGCATAACTCTTGATATTGCTTGCACCTAAAAGGCTGGATCAGTTTTTTAGAATTATCCAGATTCAACCACGCGAACAGGATGAACGCCTTTTCCCCCAAAAATGACGGGAATGATAATTTGATACAGGATTACGTAAAAAAGCAGAGAACCTAACTAGCCGGACAAGCTTTCCAGACAGCTCTAACAGCCTATAAAACCAACCTACGTTCGTATGAGCCCATTGGCTATTTCAGGAGCATCCTGACTGCACGCTCTCCATATTTGGAGGAAGACACTGCGATGTAACTCCGAGCGGAAGATATTGGTATAAGGTTTGGCCACGCCCCCGCTCTCTGGCATGACCGCCAATCCTGTCGCCACGATCATTTCACCATCAAATAAGACACACAAGGGCGTGCCATGACGTAAAATAATTTCCGTAATTAGTTTTTTGAAGAAGCACTTTTAATGGCTGGAGTAATCCCAACCCTCCCCTCCAGCAACATCATATAGAGATCGTTGAAGAAGAACTTTGGCCCCCACAAAAGGGGTGACCTAAACAGAAACGCCTCTGGTTTTCACAACGAAAAGGCAGAGGCGTTCCAAGCAAAAAATTAACGTTAGGCGAGAACGATATCTTTCACGCGCTCAACAATTTCCGGCGTAACATCCTGAACAGACAGGCTCTGAATAGCGCTGTCCTTCAGTTCCACAATAATACTAAGCGGCATCACCCCAACCGTATCATTGACAATGTTTACCAATGATACCCGGTATTTCCCACTCAGCGGTTTTGAGAAACCACTGTTAAAGTTGATGTTGGCCGTAAAGCCACTGCACAGAGGCGCATCAGAGAAAACACCGCTGACATCATTGCGGATAGCGCGGGTGGTGCGGAAATAAACGGCATCATCCTCTTCTTCATTCACACAGGCCAGATACACCTGCCCCGCCGCACGAAGATTATGCATGAAGGTCCATCCCTTCATGTAAATACCTTTTTCATCAACTTCCGGCGGCGGATCACCAATCAGACCGCTGCAGTTATCAATGAAATACACCATATCGCCACTGTGATCTCTTTCCAGAGCATCAGTGTCGATATCCACCATCTTGATGTTTCTGAGCTTACCATCACGATGAGAAACCCGTGCAAAATCGCTCAGAATCTGCTTGTCTGTCGGGTTTTCCTGTTCGATTTCAACAATCTTACCTTCTTTTACTGTAATCTGACAGTTGGTTACAGCAAAACTGGCTTTGGTGTTGATCACGTTCATCAGCGCAATACGGTATGTTCCTTCACACCATTTACCACGCAGTGCCGCCTGCCCCGCAAAGCCGGAACGGCGTGGCGCATCCGGGTAAACAGTCAGAACATCAGGGCGAGATTCCCTGATACACGGCAGGAAGATAATCGGCTGATCCTCATTGCCAATTAACACCGTATAGAACGTACCGGATGCATTGACGCGCGGTACGGCATACCAGCCACGGATATGAAATTCGTAGGCTTCTTCAAAATCAGATGGTTCGCTTTCTGCAAAGACAAGGAAGCAAACATCATCAATATAGAATTTGGCATCCTGAACGGAGAACCAGTCTGTGACAGGTTCAGGCAATTCCACCGTAACATCACGCGTTGTCGGTGGATCAAAAATATGCCGCGGCGGAGCCTGATGGCGCCAGGATGGATGCGGAAGCAGATGCACCTGACCGGCATCAATCTGCATTTCAGAGAACCCAAGACGGGTGATCGGGGCAACTTCGTTATAGATTTCAAAAAGGCTTTCACCATAGCTCTGCCCATCAGGCCACAGATCCGGTGAGATATTGCCCATGATTTCTTTACGCAGAGGCTCGGATGACCGCAGCAGCTCAAGGCGCTCCAGCACTTTTGCCGGGCTGTTGAGCTTCAGGGCAAAGCCATTCACACCATCCTGCACACGGTCATGCAGCGCGCCAATATCGCTGACAATGGGGATAAGGCCCGTTTGCCATGCTTCTGAAAGAGAAATACAGTATGTTTCAGGCCATATGCTGAGATTAAGCGCAACATCCGCAATTTTCAGCTTATCAATATTCCCCATGGAATACTGACCATGAACGGTAATATTCGGCCGGTTCAGATCCGCCAGAACCTGCTTGTATTCCGGATGAACAGCTCCAAAAATATGGAAATGGAAATGATCAGGATGCGCCAGTTCAAACAGGCTCAAAATAGTATCCGCGCCTTTAGTGCGCAGGAAATTTCCCACCACCGCAACCCCTAGAGGGCGACCATTCAGGGGAGCGTACTCTTTGGGCGTAACCGGCAACGTGCTTTCAGGAGAAGGAATACCCAGAATGGAACATTTCTTTGTTTCAACAACCGGATAGACTTCGCTGATCAGATTGTAAGAATGTTCTGAACCAAAAAGGAACGCATCCACAGAATGCAGCATGTTCGAAATGAACGCGCGCCGCGTCTGCTCTCCACCAAACTCCACATTTTCCGCATTTTTCAGGATAATGTCATAGGCAACAACAGATTTTGCCTTTTCCTCATCATACTGAAAACTTTGATCAAGCAGGTTATAGCGTGAAGAAACCAGCCAGAAATCATGCGCGGAAAAGACCACGCCTGCCCCGCAGGACTTGGCGATAATGGGCAAGGACAACGCATGGTGACCAAGGTGCTGAAAATGCACAAGGTCGATATTGTAATGGCTAATAACGTTGGAGAACGCCATTTCTTCCGGACCATCGCACATGGCGTCTGTCCAGCCGACTTCCGGCACATCAAACCGTTCGATTTCCTCACCATCGGCCGTCAGGAAGCGACATTTGTCGCCACGACGCAGCCAATAATAGAAATCGACCTTTCTGCCGAGCAGATTGCACAGGGTTTCCTGATAAACCTCAACACCGCCCCACGCAGCTTCATAAACCGTGGAGTGAGTGCACATAAGCACGCGCAGGCGCCGGCTTTCAGCGACAAGTGCCGTCGGCTGAACGCGCCCGAAATTCGCACCGCTGACTTCCATAATCGTGCGGATACGGTTTTCGTAAAGATGCTTGTTCTGAACATCTTTTTTCGCGCTCTGCGCAGAACGCCGTCTCAGGGTCGAGTTACTCAGAAGCGCATCAATGGCAGCAATCACTTCGTCCACGTTGCGGCACAGCACAGTGCCGCTCACGTCGTCAAAATAGTCCTTGTCCATCACCTCAGGGGCTTCCACCACCTGAGCCGTACCTGCCAGCCCGAGTTCATAAAAACGCGGTCCCGGCGCCGTTGCCTGACTGGTGTCACCATGGCTTGCATAGTCACGGAACATGGTCAGGGTGACGGCGCTGGCATTGGCGAAGTCAATAAACGCTTCATGGCTGACCGGACGCTGAATGGCAATTTCAGCAAGATCGCTCGGCAGAGGCGGCAGATATTCATTACCCGGGCAGATCAGCTTCAGGCGTGCATCCGGAAACGCGGTAATAACATGCCGCAGCGTTTCCACACGGTTAGGCCACATCGTGCCTGCAAAAAAGATATCGTAATCAAGCTCATCCGCTTTCTTGACTTTACGATCATGCAAAGACGTAGACGCAGCCAAAGGCAGATAGTGCCCCTTGCTACCATAAGCCTCCACGCACAGCGGATCATTGGTGAACACATGATCGAACAATCCTGCATTCGCAGCATTGAATTCTTTCATGAACGGATCCTCGAATGTCCAGAGGATCATAGTCTTGAAAGCAGGGCGCACACGTTGCAGAAGAGGAATGTTAATGCGCTGCCCGTCAATACAGATGAGAGTCTCATGCTCACCTTTGGCAGCCAGTTCACCCAAGGACCGATTGTCAGCAACGACAACCTCATCCTTCCCCAAAATTTCCCGCGCAGCCCGCTCGATGGCGAGTGTCAGGTAGGCATTCGGGTTGTGCGTATAGTTAGTGTTATAAATAACTGCCATCGTGCTCTCTTCTGCGGGGAGGTGTTTACTGAGTCAAAATAACGTTAAAGCCAGTTCACCTGATACTTTCTGAAAATACTCTTCTTTGGAACTGATTTTATGACGTTAGAGAAAAGCCTTCAACCTCATTGCCAGACTGTTGGGAAAATTGAGACAGAATATTTCTGATCTCAGCGGTATAAGCCTCCGCGTTATTTTCGCGCGCGATACGGCGCAAAGCATTGTAGCGCAACTTCTGCCATAACTCCCGTTCATCATAAAGCGACACTATTGCGTCAGCAAAAGAAGCGGCGTTTCCTGTTGCCGGAGCCAGCATATCTTCTCCAGCCTGCCAGCCAACCTGCTCGCACAGGATATCAGACGCCACAATTGGCAAACCATGCGCTGCGGCCTCATGAATTTTATAGGGTATGCCACCGGCAAACCGTGTAGGCGCCACAAAGATACGGTGCGTATCATAATATGGCGTCACCTCATTTACACGCCCCACAATCTCAACTCGTGGGTTGAGAACCAGGCGAGAGACATCCACTTCAGGATTCAAATAACCGCAAATCCGAAATTTTACATCCGGCGGCAGCCTGTCATCCAGTTTCGGGAGAACCTCGCTTACGAACCAGATAAGTGAATCTAGATTAGGCGAATCTGCATCATGTATCGCACCAATGAACAGAATATCGCGCCGCTCCTTGAAGCTGGGTGTAAAGCGGTGAGCCTGTTGCAAATGGCCCAGCACATGTACATCCCTATGCCCCAGACGGCGCAGGATGGTGGCGTCCTTCTGATTAACGGCCACAAAGCGGTTCACAAACCAGGCGGACCGGAACTCCTTTTGCAGAAGTTCATCCAGATTATGCTGCGGTGTTTCGCCTTTCAAAACCCATTTTTGCAGATCGCGCGGTGCGGCCACAGCTTCTGTGTCCAGAACAATGCGGCTACCTGCCAGCGCCCCGGCACATTCCGCAAACACGGGAGCCAGCCTGTCCAGATTATGCGTGCGCGCGATCCAGATGACATCATAATATCCGGGACGGGAATTGAGGAACCCGACCAGATCCTCAAGCCCCTTGTTCCACATAACTTCCGCCCGATCGGGAAAGCCTGTATATATATCTTCCGTTATACTGAGCGGGCGAAAAATAGGATAGACTGTGACATGACAGTTCAGGTCCCGCACCATGACTGTCATGATATCATTGGACCGGGTAAAACCTGACCCTAGATGCCTGAAGGGCAGAAAATCCTCCAGAAACAGAACCTTTTTCTCAAAAGCACGCGCAGACCGGGCCAGCAGGTCTTTCTGGGCATTTCTTGGATAGCGGGTAGCAATATAATTTGCGTTCTTCTCAATAAAGAGGCCCTGGTTCCTCTGCATCATATGAACACTTTCTGTATTACCAGATGTGCCATATTCATAATGAAGGATCACGACGCCAGGGTCATAAACAACATCCCAACCCAGCTCACGTATACGAACGCAAAGATCTGTTTCCTCAAAATAAGCTGGCGCATAATCTTCCAGGAAACCATTCAGCCGACGCAGGAGATCCGTTCTGACCACAAGAAACGCACCGGAACAAAAATCAACCGAGCGAACATAGTTAGCTTCCGGGCTGTCAGGCAATTCATCTCGCAGGTAGCCGCAGACAGACCCATTTTTCCAAATGATGCTTCCCGCCTCCTGCAAGAGACCGTTTGTGCGCACAAGTTTGGCCCCTACGCCACCTGCCTGAGGTTCTTTTACAAATCGTGCCAATGCCGTCTCAATGGCCCGAGGCATCAATTCAAGATCATTATTCAGGTAAAGGGTGAAATCAGCCTCGACGTGCTTGAGTGCAGCGTTACACCCCTGTAAGAATCCAACATTCCCTAATGTTCTGATAACATTGATCCCACGAACATACCGCTCGATATGGCGAATTTCATCGGATGAACCGGAATCAACAAGAACAACCTGTATTTGACCACTGTAATTCTCTCGCAGCGAGTAAAGCGCAGTCATCGTCATGGCGAAATTATTATGCGCCACCATAATCACGCTCAGCTCTGGCTGATCACAAGAGAAATCAAGCCCACCCCGCAAAAGAAGAGGGAGACGGATACGGCACATTTCCTGATAAACAGCTTTGGAAATAAACTCCCGTTCCTCTGAAGAATATCCTCCTTCTTCCACAACACCACCATGCACCATGTAATGAACAAAAAAACTGGGATACCGTTGTGACGCGATTTCGCTTTTTATTTTAGGATTTTCTGCATAAACTCTAAGATTGACGTCTCTGGCGGGCTGACGCAGTTCGTACTGACCATTTTTTACAAAATGCTCATAACAGTTTCTAAACGCACCATGCTTGACTGCACCAGCCACGTCTTCATAGGCCTGAGCGTAGAATTGCTCGGAGAAAAAAGCGTTGGGATTGAACGCTTCTGGCGTGGCATTTGTCAGATAATGGTGGAGCGGCCCCTGCCAGTTAACAGCAGAGCGTTCCACATCAGGATAATTTTCCTGATACCAGACCGGATCAAAATACCATGAAAGCTTTTTGTCATTCAGAGTATTATCAGGAAATCCCTTGAGAAAGCTGATATAAGCGCCTTCGTCTGGCTCAACTACAAAATCCGGGACTTCAGCCAGAAAGACAATGGGATCAAAAAAAGGAGAAGACGGACAGTTGAGACGACTGCCCTGCTTAAGGTAATGGTCATAGCCATTCCTGAACCCATTTTTTTCAATTTCTTCACGGGGGAAATCCAGAAATTTCCGCCGATAATAGTCCTCATCAAACAGCCAATGCGGGCTTTTATCCCAAAATCCGACTTTGCAGTAATGATCAAATCCGGATTTAAATTCCCCAGAACAAATGCGCTCCCTTACGTCGGGATACCGCTCCGTGTACCATTTTTCATCAAAGAACGGGTTTGGGGAATGCTGTAACGCCCCCCCATATTGCTCATAAAATTCTTTAATATCATCGTCTGAGGTCGTATTTAAAAAATCCAAGACGGTTCTATATTTTCTTTTATACCAATCGAAGTTGAATTCACTCCAATCAAAACTCTTCCTGTTATCAGAGTGAACCATCATTCAAGCCCATATAATTAAATACCCAACCTCAGATCATGTAGGGCCTGCCGCAGCCCGTATCGGAAAACGGGGAACATACCGGTCCCCCGCGCCCAACCCAATTATGCAATAAGCTGTTCTTGGCGGAGAATGGAAAGAACATCCTGAATACGGTTTCCGTAGGTATGTTCTTCCAGCGTCCGTTTCTGAGCCTGCTGGGCAACCTCCAATCGCCGGTCGGGATCATCCAGAAAAGTTTCAATCAACTCATCAAAGTCCCGCTTGTTCGAAAATGTCGGGATCTCATCAGCCGTGAAATAACGGCGAAGTTCATAGGTATCTTCATGGAAAATCTGAAATGCGCCAGCCGCAGCCGCTTCAAATGTACGAGGCCCCGGCGTGGAAGGCGAGATCATGAAGCGCTTGTTTTCAAAGTGCAGGGAGCGCCCAAGGTTCAGCACAATTTTAGAACGCTGATACAGTTCAACCAACTGATGTTTTTCGATCCGGGCATCTGAAAATCCGACGCCGAACTCCCCCCAACCCGGACCGATGATACGAATGTTTAATCGACGCAAAGACGGCATGAGGTTGCGAACAATGTCTTTACGGCTTGTAAAAGCGACACCACAGAACAGAACATCAATGTTCCTGTTCGTTTCATCCATGACGGGCGCATAGTGCAGTTCACGGCTTGCTGCCAGAGGAAGATGATATACTCTTCCACGCTGATAAAAATTCGAACCCCAGCGATCACAGGAAAAAATAACGTCAAAATCGTCTGTAATACGGTAATTGGCGTCCTGTTCGTAAGGATCTTCTGTGGCCCAGAAAACCGTGGTAGCCCCGACCTTCTTGGCTTCACGGCTGACTTCTCCAAAATAGATGCTTTCTGGAAGATAAGAGCCAATAGAGAAGACAATAGTTGGTTTAAGTTGAGCAATAGATGCTGCTGCACCACTAATATGGACAGCCGTTACATTCTCCGCCCCAATACATTCGGCCCAACCATCCATAATAGATTCCCGAATCTGGGCATTTGCCTGAGATTCGTACCGACCACCACTACAAATCAAAACACGTTGGTCTGTTTCAAGGCCTGAGAATGTCACATTATTCCCCTTGAGAGATTTCACAAAAGCATCCAAACATAAATGTAAATAAAAATCTCCGCTTTTTTACGCAGGCAAGGTATTTTTGTAAAGTTACATTCCTCGCACAAACCGACCCTGAAACCAGACCCGAATAGTTCTCATTTAAATCCTTCAAATATATAAAGAGTAATTTATTTATTAAAAATGATATAACAAGATGAAATTAATACAAAACACATCTTTATTGACTGGAATACCTCTCACACCTTCTTTTCTCTCTATGTTATGTTCTAACTACGGAGTAAAAAACAGCGCATCATTCGGGTAGCACCACACACAAAATCAGGCATGATATGTTTTTTAAATACAAACAATTAGGTCGGCTTTGCCCTTCTTTTTATTGTGCGCCGTTTATATCGCAAGAACAAAAGCAATAAAAAAGCTCTCGCCTTTACAGACGAGAGCTTGATTCTCAACAAAAAATAGAAAAATGACTACTTGGTTATTGCACGCCCAGCAAGCAAAGCGACCACCAGAAAAACAACAAACAGGACAATTGCGATAAAGAACAGAATTTTCGCCATTCCTGCGGCTGCAGAAGAAATTCCGCCAAACCCGAATAGGCCCGCAATAATGGAAATGACCAAGAAAAATAATGCCAGCTTCAACATAATTGATTCTCCTCTACGTAAAGAAATTTATAGAAATTTTTCTAACAAATCAGAGTTTTCTGGCACACAGCGCACCTAGCAAAAACCCGGTGATCCCCGCCACAACAACGGACACAACAGGCTGATCCGCTACAACATCGCGCACTGCCTGTACCGCAGCGCACCCTTTGTTGCAGGTCAGATCCTCTATGGTATCAGACGCTTTGTCCCGCAGGCTTTCCGCGCCATCCTGCACACGGCCAATGCCTTCTTCCAGCTTGTACTGAATGTCGTTTTCGTCACTCATCACGCACACTCCTTATCGTTACGTCTTCTAACGCACTCTCATGCACAGAGATGCACGGACAAGGCAAATTTCTTACGAAAACCGTCAGATTTCCGCAGAATGCCAGTAGGGTGCTCCACCCGGATCTGCCTCTCCCGCAATCATGGCGCGCAGCCGGGCGGTATAGATCTTGAAAGCTGAGGAATGAGGATCTTTCTGGCCCGCTTCTACTTTTAACTCTCCTGTAATACCTGCAGGCGATCCTGAAAGAACGACAATACGTGTGGCCAGTTTCATGGCCTCTTCTATGTCATGCGTGACAAAAAGGACGGTCTTGTGCGTCTGCTGCCAGATTTTCAGCAGTTCATCCTGAAGAGCGCTCCGCGTTATGGGGTCCAGCGCGCCAAACGGTTCATCCATCAACAGCAGATCCGGGTCCACAGTCAAAGCCCGCGCCACGCCTACACGTTGACGTTGGCCACCCGAAAGCCGTCGCGGCCAACGCTCCGCTGCCTCTTCAAGCCCGACCAGCCGCAACGCCGCCAGCGCACGAGCCTGCTTTTCCTTGCGCGTAAGCGCCAGACCTTCCAGACCGAACATCACGTTGCCCAGCACACTGCGCCACGGCATGAGACGCGCATCCTGAAAGACGAGCGCCTGAGCCCGACGCTTTCCGGCCTCACGCTGCCCTGCTGCAACACCCGCAGCACTCTGGCTCGCTTCCGTTACCTGCCCTTCCGTGGGATTGCTCAACCCCATGAAAACCCGCAGCAAAGTCGACTTACCAACGCCGGATGGCCCGAGCAATGCGACAAACTCGCCTTTTAGCAAGGAAAGACTGACATGCCGCAAAATAAAAGTCTGGCCACCATCATGGGAAAGCCCCACATCTTCAAGACAGGCGACACTATCGGTAACACTCATGGCTGCCACCGCAAAACATAAGAGCTTACAAAGCCAAACAGAAAATCGGTCAATGCATATAACAGTGCCATGGTAAGCATGTAGACCACCACCACATCCGTTGCCAGCAGACTGGAAGCCTGCATCATACGCGCCCCAATACCGGGGACGCCAAACAGCTCTGCTGCCACGACAGACATCCACCCCTGCCCCAGACCAGTTCTCAATCCCGCCATCAAACCGGGTGCAGAAGCGGGCAATACAACCTTGAACAGACGCCCCCAAAATCCACCATGGCCAAAAGCGGCCGCCAGTTCATAAAATTCGGGATCAACACCGCGTACTGCTGCGTAAGCGGCGTAAAAATTGATCCAGAAGACCGATATGGCGATAACAAATGTGGCGCCCGCCGTGTTGAGGCCAAACCACAAAATAGCAAATGGAACCCAAGCCAGCCCCGGCACTGGCCGCAGAAGCCTCACCACCCCTTCCAGCAAACCGTCCACCACGGCAACCATGCCGCACAGCAAACCAAGCAATGCTCCGAAAACGGACCCGACCAGCAACCCGAGGCTGTAATGGCTCAGACTGTCCAGAATAGCCTGCTGCCAGAACCCGCCATGAACTTCATCCAGCCATGCCTGCCATAAGGAGCTTGGTGCTGGCACCATGCCCGATGGCAGAAAACCCGCCCTGACCGATGCTTCCCATAATCCAAAAAATACAAATAAACCGACTGCTGACAAAAGCAGCCGGTTTCGTTTAGACAAAGACCGTATCACTGTTTCAGTTGCCGCCACAAATCAAGATCGAACAGATCATCCACCTGTTGCGCCTTTCGAAGCAAGCCCTGTTCCACTTCAAAGTCCTGCAACTGACGCACACCCTCAATAATGCGGGTTGGATCGCTGATAAAGCGCGCGGCTGACCGTTCCAGCGCCTTCTTCATAACATCTTCGTTCAGAATGCCACCGCCCAGCGCCTTTGTCACAAAGGGAGCGGCATCGTCAGGGTGAGAGGAAAGCAGCGTGGTTGCACGAATAAACAGGGAGGCGAGTTGTTTGGCCCATACCTGCCGATCAACCGCATCGGGTTTAACAATGGCTAAAACAGAACCCGGCTGATCCGGCAGGAGATCATGCCCCGTTGCTAGCGTCCTTACATCTGGCAGGCGGCTTCTTACCACGGTTAAAGCAGGCTCACGCAACACGGCAGCATCAACCGCGTTGGCAAGAAAGGCCTGTTGTGCAGCATCAATATCCACCCCCACGATGCTGACAGTGGTGGGAAGCGAAGAGAGCCCTACCTGCTTCTGCAACCAGAAACGCAACAGGCTATCAGGCACTGAGCCCATAGGTTGGGCAGCAATGCGGGGCAAATGGCCCTTTTCTTTCGTGAACGCCGCAAACGAATTCTTCACGACTTCAGGTGAAAACCCGCCTTCCTGATCCTTGGGAAGCTGGTTTGCCAGTGCCCCACGCGCCACAACCTCCAGTTCCTCAACGGAGGCCGCAGTTACCACCTTCACATCAGAACCATGAGCACGTGCCTGAAGAAGAGGCAGCACCCCCGCCACATACGCATCAATCCTTCCGGAAACCAGGGCCTGAATAGCCTGCGGGCCGGACGTAAACCGCACCAGTTGAAGATCCAGTCCTGCATCCTTGGCCCAGCCCTCTCCATCCACCACAAACAGCGCAGATGACCCCAGCACAGGAATATATCCTACTCGAACCGGAGTTCCTGCCTGAGCAGGCGTTGACAGTGCGGCAAGCGCTATGCCTCCCAGCATCATCAGTCTGGAAAAGAGCCGTTTCATTTCATCCCCTGTATGGAAAGATGGTTTAATCTATCTTCTCAAGGGTGATTAAATGCCAGAAAGTGTCAATATCACAAACCAAAATAGGGATTGAATTTTCTACACACTACCTAATTTCGGAAATGATCTCGTATTTAAGACTGCGCGATCTTGTAGGCCCAAGGCGGCAAAGCCGCTTCCCGCCCAAACATAAAAAAGGTGCACGGAGCGTTACTCCATGCACCTTCCTGAAATTTACGCATCCAGAAAGCCGGGTAATCCGGCCTTTCTGGAATCAGCTTTTACTGACCACCCGCCGCATGCATTGCAGCTTCCTTATCTAACTGGGATTGAGCCCGTTCAGCCTCCCGCGTGTAAGCCCGCGCTTCTGGAGAAACCGTGATCGCCATTGTCATGAGGGCAGAGAGGACATACAGACCGCTGAAGATCCAGATGACACCTGCCGTACCAACAGAACCCTGAAACCATGTCACAATTGCTGGACCAACCCACGTACTGGCACCCGCCCCAAGACCCAGAATGGAAAGAGCTGCTGCTTTTTCCTTCGGGCACACCTGCGGCATCAAACCGGACAGCGGCACAAACGCGGCCAGAGACGCGCCATACAGAACCCCCATGGCGGCGGCAATCGGGAAATTGTGCGGCATGGACAGCGGAACGTAATAGAAAAGCGGTACACAGATAGCAGCACCAAGGCCACCGCCAACAGCCACAACGGTACGCGGACCCAAGCGGTCAGCCAGAATACCGGACAACAGATTGAAGATAATGTTGCTCAGGAACACGATTGACAGCAATTGCAGCCACTGTTCCAGAGAAAAGCCAACCAGCTTGGTGAACACGCCCGGCATAATCACCAGGAAAGCATATTCAGACGACGTGTTGATCGTCCGAACAAGGCCGGCAATAGCCGTTTTTGGTTCACGCCAGATAATGCTGATGGAACCAAACATGGCCTGCTTCAACGTTACATCCGGCGGGCTCAGGCGCTTCGAACCACTGGGTTCATGCGTGCACAACAGAGCCACAAAACCACCGGCCATAACCAGCGCCAGAGAAGACCAGAATGTTCCCATTTCCCCAATGCGCGGAATAGCAAAGCTGGCGAACAGTGATCCCAGCGTGGGCAACCCACCAGAAAACGCGAACCAGAACCAGCCGGCAGCAGAACCAAGCTGCCGCGCAGGCGTGGCAGCTGCAATCCAGACCAGAAAACCATAAGCAAACAGCGGATACCCCAACCCGCGGGCCGTGTATGCCACAATCATCATGCTATAGTTGTTCGGCTGGAGCCCAAGGACCAGAAACAGAACTTCAAAAATGCCCCAGATCCAAAGTCCGGTCCACATGACCTTCTTGGGTCCCCACATGTCAGACAACGGGCCGGAGAGCCAGGAAGAGATGGAAACAGCAACACCATAAACAGTAAACAGCAGAGCAACGCGTGTTGATGATTGCCCCTGACTTTCAAGGAACGGTGCCAGATACCCGGCTTCAACCCCGTCCCCGATCATGAAGAGCAAAAGCCCGACAAAGCCCCAAAGCAATGGCCGAGGTATGCCTATTCGGTCTATAAGGTTCTGCGCTTCCTGTTGCGTTGCTGTCTGCATCTACATGCTCTCCTTACATGCGATGATGGCACGCATATCCAGCACCTCATTGTGCCGGCTTCGGGCTCATCATCAACACGAACCATGGCGGGAGTGCTCACCCGGTCCGTCAGAAAAAGATTTTTGTTCGGGCACCGCGCTAGCAGGCGGATTAGACAGATCTGGAAGATCTCACCCAACAACAAGGGACGGAGCCAAACTCGACATCCAGTGTTGTCTCAATCGTTCATACCTGAGAACGACACGCCTAAAAAGGCAAAAGGGAGCCGCGGGGCGGCTCCCTGCAAAACCGTCAGCTTGACTTAAGCTGCCAGATCCTGCGTTTCCGTCGCTTCCGGACGGGGGCCGCTGTCCTGGCCCTTCGCGCTAACATCGCGATCAACCAGTTCAATCACAGCCATGTCTGCGGCATCGCCATAACGCATGCCGGCACGCATGACACGAGAGTAACCACCCGTGCGGCCTTTGTAACGTTCTGCAATAGCAGAAAACAGCTTCTTCACGATCACATCGTCACGCAGCATAGCGAATGCCTGACGACGAGCGTGCAGATCACCACGCTTGCCCAGCGTGATCAGCTTTTCCACAACCGGGCGAAGTTCTTTTGCCTTCGGCAGCGTGGTGGTGATCTGCTCGTGCTTGAGCAGAGCAACAGCCATGTTACGGAACATGGCAGCGCGGTGAGAAGAGGTAACGCCGAGCTTTCGGCCGGCAATACGGTGACGCATAGTTCAGTTCCTAGTCCTAAGAAGTGGGCTTAGAACGGCTCATCAAGCCGTTTTGCCAGATCTTCAATATTTTCCGGCGGCCAAGCCGGCACATTCATACCGAGAGAAAGCCCCATGGAGGTCAGGACTTCCTTGATCTCGTTCAGAGACTTGCGGCCGAAGTTCGGAGTCCGCAGCATTTCCTGCTCGCTCTTCTGGACCAGGTCCCCAATATAGATGATATTGTCGTTCTTCAGGCAGTTTGCACTACGAACAGACAATTCAAGCTCATCAACCTTACGCAGCAGGTTACGGTTGAACGGCAGATCATCCTGCGGTTCTTCCGCCTGAACCGGGCGCGGCTCATCAAAGTTGATGAACAACTGTAGCTGATCCTGCAGGATTCGGGCAGCAAGTGCAACCGCATCTTCCGGCGTGATCGCACCGTTGGTTTCCACCGTCAGCAGCAGCTTGTCATAGTCAGTTACCTGACCAACACGGGTCGGCTCAACCTTGTAAGACACGCGCTTAACCGGGGAATAGATGGCATCAACCGGGATAAGACCGATCGGCGCATCTTCCGGGCGGTTTGCAGCAGCAGGCACATAGCCCTTGCCCATACCAACCACAAATTCCATTCCTAGCTTCACACCATCATCCAGCGTGCAGATCACCAGATCCGGGTTCATGATTTCAACATCATGGCCTGTCTGGATCTGCCCGGCGCGAACCTCGCCAGGGCCAGTTGCCGTCAGCACCATGCGCTTCGGGCCTTCGCCATGCATACGCAGCGCAAGCTGTTTGATGTTCAGGACGATGTCCGTCACATCTTCGCGCACGCCAGCAACAGACGAGAACTCATGCAGAACGCCATCAATCTGCACGGCGGTCACTGCTGCCCCTTGCAGGGAAGACAGAAGCACGCGACGCAGGGCGTTACCCAGGGTCATCCCGAAACCACGTTCCAGCGGCTCGGCAACAACCGTTGCAATACGTGTCGGCTCCACTCCGGATTCGACTTCAAGCTTTTCGGGCTTGATCAGAGATTGCCAGTTTTTCTGAAGGACCAAGGTACCGGCCTTTCAATATGAAAAACCACTGCTGAAGCAGCGATTTCTCTGAACATTAATAAACAAACCAAAAGACGGCGGTTACCATAAGATAACCGCACACTTTCAATCCTTAGACGCGACGACGCTTGCGCGGACGGCAGCCGTTGTGCGGCACCGGCGTCATGTCACGGATGGACGTGATGGAGAACCCAACTGCCTGCAGAGCACGCAGTGCGCTTTCACGGCCTGACCCAGGACCGGAAACTTCAATTTCCAGCGTTTCCATGCCGTGTTCGCGAGCCTTACGACCAGCGTCTTCAGCCGCAACCTGTGCAGCATACGGCGTGGACTTACGAGAGCCCTTGAACCCCTGAGCACCGGCGGAAGACCAGGAAATAGCATTCCCCTGGGCATCAGAGATGGTGATCATGGTGTTATTGAACGTGGACAGAACGTGTGCCACGCCGGAAATAATGTTCTTGCGCTCTTTTTTACGAATACGCGGTGTAGCGGCTTTCGCCATAATTTTTCTACCTCAGTCCCTGCCCAGAAGCCCGCTAAAGCCATCCGGAAAACTTCAACAAATCGGATTAGCGTGTGGCTTTCTTCTTGCCTGCAATCGCAACAGCCTTCCCCTTGCGGGTACGGGCGTTGGTGTGCGTCCGCTGACCATGCACAGGCAGGCCACGACGATGACGCAGACCGCGGTAGCAGCCCAGATCCATCAGACGCTTGATGTTCATCGCCACTTCACGACGCAGATCGCCTTCAACGCGATACTGGATATCAATCAGCTCACGCAGCTTCATGATTTCGTCGTCGCTCAGTTCATTCACGCGCTTCGCTTCAGGAATACCAGCAGATTTACAAATCTGGTCAGCCTTGGTTGCGCCAATCCCGTAGATATACTGAAGCCCGATAACAACCCGTTTGTTTGTCGGGACATTCACGCCGGCAATACGTGCCACGCCTTACACTCCTGTCGGGTTCACCCAAAAAGGGCGAACACTCATAGCCTCCGCCACCGGAAGCAGATTTCACTCAGTGGCCGCGAAATATACCGGCCACCCGCACAAGTCAACGAAAACGGATCACTTTTTCGTGATCGATCACTGTCCAGCCATAACTGCTTCAATTTGCGCAGTAACTTCGGCAGCCGGCAACATGCCGTTAATTTTATAAAGACGACCGGTTTTTTCGTAGAATGGAAGAATCGGCGCAGTCAGTTTCCGATACTCCTTAAGACGTTCAACGACCGTCTCCCGCCGATCATCCGCCCGACGCTTGAATTCGTGGCTCCCACATGCGTCACACTCACCTTCCTTCTTGGGAGGGTTGGAGACTTCATTGTAGGTCGCCCCACACTGCGCACACGTAAAGCGGCCAGAGATTCTATCCGCCAGAATGTCCTCATCCACATCCAGAAACAGAACGACATCAATCTTCTTGTTGTCGGCCTTCAGCATTGTATCCAACGCTTCTGCCTGTCCGGTTGTGCGTGGGAATCCATCCAGGATGAATCCTTTCACACAATCTGGCTGCTCTATCCGTGACTTCAGCATGGCGATGATCAGCTCGTCTGGCACCAGGCGCCCGGCATCCATCAGGCTTTTGGCCTGCTTGCCGATATCCGACCCACGCGCCACTTCTGTCCGCAGCATATCGCCAGTCGAGATCTGCACCAGCCCATACCGTTCTTCCAAACGTTTGGACTGGGTTCCCTTTCCTGCTCCGGGCGGCCCCAGAAAAATAATGTTCATCGCCGGATGATCCTCTGTTTCTTACCGCCCCGAGAGCGACGCATCAGTCCCTGGTACTGATGCGCCACAAGATGCGACTGCACCTGCGTGACCGTATCAATCGTAACCGAGACGATAATAATCAGACTGGTCCCACCAAAGTAAAACGGCACATTGTAATGGCTGATGAGTATCTGCGGCAGAAGACAAACCAGCACCATATATGCCGCCCCGATTGTCGTCAGGCGGGTCAGAATCTTATCAAAGTAGGCAGCTGTGGCGGCTCCGGGACGGATACCGGGAATGAAGCCTCCCTGCTTGCGCAGATTATCCGCCGTCTCCGTCGGATTAAACGTTACCGCCGCGTAAAAGTAAGAAAAGAACACAATCATGGCGGCGTAGAACAGCATGTAAAGCGGCTGCCCCTGCCCGAGTTCCTCACCTAGGAAAGAGAGCCACCCCGGCATGGACTTACCGTTCATGAAACCCGAAATAGTGACCGGAATCAGCAGTACGGAAGACGCAAAAATCGGCGGAATAACCCCGGCGGTATTGACCTTCAGAGGCATATGAGTGGTATCGCCTCCAAACATCCTCTGTCCCATCTGGCGCTTGGGATACTGAATAACCACGCGACGCTGAGCCTGCTCCATGAACACGATGAACGTGATCGTGATAGCTGCCAGCACCAGAAACACCAGAACGAAGAAGGGTGAAAGCGCACCCGTATAACCAAGCTGGAACAAGCTCGCCAAAGCTTGCGGCAGGTTGGCCACAATCCCCGCAAAGATGATCAGGGAAATACCATTCCCTACCCCACGCGATGTAATCTGCTCACCAAGCCACATCAGAAACATCGTGCCACCCACAAGGGTGATGACACAGGATGTAAGGAAGAAAACGCCTGGGCTCACCACTGCTGCACCGGCAGCGCTATGCATATTTTCAAGCCCCACAGCAATGCCGTAAGCTTGAAACAAAGCAATAAAAACAGTCAGATAGCGCGTGTACTGATTGAGCTTCTTACGCCCCTGCTCGCCTTCCTTCTTCAGCGCTTCGAGAGACGGAACCGCTGTAGACATCAACTGCACAATAATGGATGCAGAGATATAAGGCATGATGTTCAGGGCAAAAACCGTCATACGGCCCAGAGCACCACCAGTAAACATATTGAACATGCCCAATATACCGCCCTGATGCTGCGCAAGCAGTTGCCCCATGACCGTGGCATCCACTCCCGGAACAGGAATGTACGTACCAAGACGGTAAATAATCAGCGCACCAAGGGTAAACCAAATCCGCTTTTTGAGTTCGGTTGCCTTGGCGAAGGAGCCCACATTAAAGTTGGCAGCCAACTGTTCGGCCGCGGAAGCCATGCATCCGTCCTTTCACACAAACAGCGTCACCACATAATGCGGGACGCTGGCATGATAGTCTAAAAGTTAAACCAGAACATCTCTGGAAAAACAGACCAGAAGAGGACAGCTATGACCCTGCCCTCTTCCATTCGCATTAGGATGCGCTGGCTTCGGCTGCTTTCGGCGCAAGAATCTTAACAGATCCTCCAGCCTTTTCGACAGCTGCAACTGCGGAAGCAGAAGCGCCAGAGACTTCAAACGTGACAGCACGTGTCAGTTCGCCTTCTCCCAGAATGCGCACGCCAGCATATTTACCAGTGCCAACAAGACCAGCTTTCTTCAGCAGTTCTTCCGTCACCGCTGCACCGGCATCAAGCTTACCATCTGCAAGAGCCTTTTCAACTGCACCGAGGTTAACCGGCGCATAGACCTTACGGAAGATGTTCTTGAAGCCACGCTTCGGCAGACGACGATAGATCGGCAGCTGACCACCTTCAAAGCCGTTCAGGGAAACGCCTTCACGCGCTTTCTGCCCCTTCACACCTTTACCGGAAGTCTTGCCCTTGCCGGAGCCGATACCGCGGCCAAGCCGCTTTTTACGATAACGAGCACCGTCGTTATCGCGAAGCTCATTCAGATTCATATCAATCCTCCACCTTCACAAGGTGGGCCACTTTACGGACCATACCGCGTGTTGAAGGGGTGTCTTCAAGAACCCGCTCACGACCAATCTTGTTCAAGCCAAGACCAATCAGGGTTTCTTTCTGGCCAGGCTTGCGTCCATTACCGGACGCAATCTGGACAACCTTGAAGGTTTTTGTCTCAGGCATCTGCAGCCTCCCCAACTGAAGCGGCCTGGTCGCGCTTACCGAAGATTTCTGCAACCTTCTTACCGCGACGGTTCGCTACGGAGCGTGGGCTGGCACAGCGGGCAAGAGCATCAAATGTTGCCTTCACCATGTTGTGCGGGTTCCGGGTCCCGAGGGACTTCGCAACCACATCGTTGATGCCCAAGCTTTCAAAAACGGCACGCATCGGACCACCAGCGATGATCCCCGTCCCGGCTTCAGCCGAGCGCAGCACAACCTTACCAGCCCCGAAGTGACCAGCAACATCGTGATGCAGGGTGCGGCCTTCCTTCATCGGCACGCGGATCATGCCGCGCTTGGCACGTTCCGTCGCCTTACGGATCGCTTCCGGCACTTCACGCGCCTTACCTGCACCGTAGCCAACACGCCCCTTCTGGTCACCAACAACAACCAGCGCTGCAAATGCAAAACGCCGACCGCCCTTAACAACCTTCGCAACACGATTGATGGTAACCAGTTTATCTACCAGTTCATCGCCTTCGCGTTCACGATCACGGCCGCCTCGACCGCCTTCTCTTGGTTCACGAGCCATTACGTGATCCTTTCCTCAGAAGGAGAGACCGCCCTCGCGGGCAGCCTCCGCCAGCGCCTTCACGCGCCCATGATAAAGATATGCCCCACGATCGAACACAACCTGAGAGACACCAGCGGCAACAGCACGCTGGGCAACCAACTTACCAACAGCGCCAGCGCTGTCTTTGTTGGCACCTGTCTTCAGATCTTCACGCAGCTCTTTATCCAGGCTGGAAGCAGCAGCGAGGGTACGCCCCTGCACGTCATCAATGACCTGCGCATAAATGTTCTTGCCAGACCGGAAGACCGACAGACGCGGACGACCACCAGCCTTGCGACGGAGCTGAAAACGGAGACGATCCCGCCGCCGATTCCGCAGTTCCTGCTGAGTGCTCATTATTTCTTCTTGCCTTCCTTGCGGCGAATGGTTTCCGTCTCATAACGCACGCCCTTGCCCTTGTAGGGTTCCGGCTTGCGGTAGCTGCGAATATCAAGAGCAACCTGCCCTACACGCTGCTTGTCGATCCCTTCGACAAGAATAGCGGTCGGACGCGGCGTGGAGATCTTGATGCCCTGCGGGATCGGATAGACCACGTCGTGAGAGAAACCGAGGTTCATCACAAGGTTGGAGCCCTGGACGGCAGCACGATAACCGGTGCCGTTGATTTCCAGAGCTTTCGAGAAGCCTTCAGACACACCCTTGACGGCCGTGGCGATCAAAGCGCGCGTGGTACCCCACATCATACGAGCCTGCGCAGCGTCGTTCACCGGACGAACGGCGACCTTACCTTCTGCAATTTCAGCCTCAATGTGAGAAGACAGGGGAACGGAAAGTTCACCCAGCTTGCCCTTGGCCTTGAAAACACCGTCTGCAATCGAGACAGTCACACCCGCGGGAACGTCAACGGGATATTTGCCTACACGTGACATGTATCCCTCCTCAGAACACGCGACAGAGGACTTCACCGCCAACATTGGCAGCGCGAGCCTCGACATCGGACAGAACACCACGCGGCGTGGACAGGATGGAAACACCCAGCCCGGCGCATACACGCGGCAGCTCCTTGATTTTGGAATAAACACGACGCCCCGGACGGGAAACGCGGTGAATTTCCTTAATAACCGGCTCACCTTCAGAGTATTTCAGTTCGATATGAAGCTGAACGATACCCTTGCGCACTTCTTCGCGCTTGTAGCCACGAATATACCCTTCGCGCTGCAGAGCATCCAGAACGTTTGAACGCAGGTTAGAAGCCGGAGACACACAGGCAGCATGGCGCGCACGCTGTGCGTTACGGATACGGGTGAGCATATCACCCAGCGGATCAGAAAGTGACATTGTGCGCCTTTACCAGCTAGCTTTAACCATGCCCGGAATCTGGCCACTTGAAGCCAGATCACGCAGTGCAATACGGCACAGCTCAAACTTACGGTAGTTACCGCGAGACCGGCCCGTCAGCTTGCAGCGCAAACGCACGCGAACGCGTGACCCATTGCGCGGCAGCTCTGCCAGCTTCAAAGACGCATCAAACCGATCTTCCACAGGAAGCGAGCGGTCCATCACAATATTCTTCAGCGCCGCACGCTTTTCCTTGTCACGCGCAGACATGCGAGCCCGCTTGGCATTCCGCGTGATGGCAGAAGTCTTAGCCATATATTTTTATCCTCCGGAACCCTTCGAAAACCTTCGACGGTTTTCCAAGACAACAACACCTGATGACAGGTAAACGATTTCCCTTAGGCTGCAAAGGGAAGATCAAACGCTTTCAGAAGCGCTTTAGCTTCCGCATCCGTTTTTGCGCTGGTCACGAACACAACGTCCATACCGCGGATTTCATCAACCTTATCATAGTCGATTTCCGGGAAGACGATCTGTTCTTTCAGACCCAGGGCAAAGTTACCACGCCCGTCAAAACCCTTGTTAGCCGGCAGACCGCGGAAGTCGCGAATACGCGGCATCGCAATCGTCACCAGACGATCAAGGAATTCATACATCTGGGCACGGCGCAGCGTAACCTTACAGCCGATCGGCAGACCTTCACGGATCTTGAAGCCCGCAATAGCCTTCTTGGCAACGGTTTTCACCGGCTTCTGACCAGCAATCAACGTCATTTCAGCAACTGCTGCATCAAGCTTTTTCTGGTCACCAGCAGCTTCACCAACGCCCATGTTCAGGACGATTTTTTCAAGCCGCGGCACCTGCATGACGTTTTTGTAGCCGAACTGCTCACGCAGCTTGCCACGCAGTTCGTTTTCATAGCGTTCCTGAAAACGAGGAACGGAACGAACGCCCTTAGACTCACTCATTCTCGCCTCCTCAGCCTTCAATCACTTCGCCGGTTGCCTTGGCAACACGAACTTTACGGCCATCTTCCAGCACACGGAAACCAACACGCGTCGGCTTCTTGGAAGCCGGGTCAACCAGCTTCAGGTTGGAAAGATGAACAGGCGCTTCACGGGAAATGATCCCACCTTCTTCGCCCATACGGGTTGCTTTCTGGTGACGCTTCACAACAGCAACGCCACGCACAATGGCGCGGTTTTCTGCCGGACGCACAGAAAGAACTTCACCTTCAACACCCTTGGAGGAGCCGCTGATGACAACAACCGTATCGCCTTTTTTAATACGAGCGGCCATTATTATAGCACCTCCGGAGCCAGAGAGATGATCTTCATGAACTTGCGTGCACGAAGCTCACGAACAACCGGGCCGAAGATACGGGTACCAATCGGTTCCTGCTGCTTGTTGATCAGCACAGCGGCGTTCTTGTCAAAGCGGATAGCACTGCCATCAGGACGACGTACCGGATAGGAAGTACGCACGATAACAGCTTGGTGGACGTCGCCCTTTTTCACCTTCCCGCGGGGGATGGCTTCCTTGACAGATACGACGATCACGTCGCCGACCGAGGCGGACTTCCGCTTGGAGCCGCCCAGCACCTTGATGCACTGCACCTGACGCGCACCGGAGTTGTCGGCTACGTCGAGGTTGGTCTCGGGATGGATCATGTTCTAGATATCCTTACCTTACGCCGACACGCCGACAGCAGAGGCGTCTACGGCCTCGCCATTGCGAGCAACCACAGCCCATGCCTTGCGCCGGGAAACCGGGGGGCACTCAATAATACGCACCGTGTCGCCAACTTTGCAGACGTTTTCTTCGTCGTGCGCCGCGTACTTCTTGGAGCGACGGATAAACTTCTTATACAGCGGATGCATGACACGACGATCGACAAGAACCGTTACGGTCTTGTCCATCTTGTCGCTGGTCACACGCCCGGTAAGGACGCGCCTTGGCATCGTCCAACTCCCTTCAGGAAATGGCAGCAGATGTTTTCGCACCTGCCGCAGTCTTCTCATTTTGCGCCACAATCGTCTTGATGCGCGCAATTTCACGCCGGATCACCCGAACGCGGCTCTGGCCTTCGGTCTGCCCGGTTGCCTGCTGGAAACGCAGATTGAGCTGTTCGCGCTTGAGCTCGATAAGCAGCGCGTTCAGTTCGTCTGACGTCTTGGCACGCAGATCAGCTGGCTTTGTTGCCTTTGCCATCTCACGCATCTCCAATTCGGGTCACAAACTTGGTCTTGATCGGCAGCTTTGCTGCACCGAGAGCCAGCGCTTCACGCGCGACTTCGGGCGGCACACCTTCGATTTCGAACAGAATGCGACCAGGCCTCACACGGGCCACCCAGTATTCAGGTGATCCCTTGCCGGAGCCCATACGCACTTCTGCGGGCTTTGTCGAGACCGGAAGATCCGGAAAAATACGAATCCACACGCGACCAGCACGTTTCATCGCTCTGGTAATGGCCCGACGAGACGCTTCGATCTGCCGTGCGGTGATGCGTTCGGGCTGAAGAGCCTTCAGACCGAACGTGCCAAAGTTGAGCGTGGTTCCGCTTTTGGCAAGACCGTGAATACGGCCTTTGTGCGCCTTGCGAAACTTAGTACGCTTTGGAGAAAGCATTGTCTTCTATCCTTCGCCTCAGCGCTGAGGGGCCTGTTCGGCCGCCCGGCGGTCCTGAGCCAGTGGGTCATGCGCCAGAATCTCACCTTTGAAGATCCATACCTTTACACCGCAGGTGCCGTAGGTGGTCTTCGCAGTAGCTGTTCCGTAGTCGATATCGGCACGCAGAGTGTGAAGCGGCACGCGGCCTTCACGATACCACTCGATACGAGCGATTTCTGCACCACCCAGACGACCGGAACAGTTGATCCGGATACCCTGCGCACCAAGACGCATGGCAGACTGCACAGCGCGCTTCATGGCGCGACGGAAGGCAACACGGCGTTCAAGCTGCTGGGCAATGTTGTCTGCCACCAGCGTTGCGTCGATTTCCGGCTTACGGATTTCAACGATGTTGAGCGCCACTTCCGTGCCAGCCATACGGGTCAGCTCTTTACGCAGAGCGTCAATATCCTGACCCTTCTTGCCGATGACCACGCCAGGACGTGCTGCATAGATCGTAACGCGCGGCTTCTTGGCCGGACGTTCGATCACAACACGAGACACACCAGCGCCGGAAAGCTTGCGGCGCAGGAACGCACGCAGCTTCAGGTCTTCGTGCAGCAGGCGAGAATAATCACCGTCAGCGTACCAACGGCTGTCCCACGTGCGATTGATACCGAGCCGCAGCCCGATCGGATTGACTTTATGTCCCATACCTCAGGCCGCCTTCTGCTCAGTAGAAGCTGCTTCAGGCTCGGGAGCCCGTTCGGCAACAACGATCTTCAGGTGGCTGAAGAATTTTTCCACGCGGGCAGAACGACCACGACCACGTGCATGGAAGCGACGCATCACGATGGACTTCCCAACTTCAGCCGTCTTTACCACCAGCTGGTCAACATCGAGCTGGTGATTGTTCTCTGCATTCGCAATCGCGCTTTCCAGGGTCTTTTTGACCTGCTGGGCGATACGACGCTTGGAGAACGTAAGAGTGGCAACTGCCTGAGACGCCGGCTTGTTGCGGATAAGACCCGCAACAAGGTTCAACTTGCGGGGACTAACCCGAATGTTGCGCGTAACGGCCTGCGCTTCAGTTTCCGCGAGCGTGCGCGGCTGTTTCGGCTTGCTCATTTTAGCCCCGCTTCGACTTCTTGTCGGCCCCGTGCCCGTGGAATGTACGGGTGGGAGAAAATTCGCCGAACTTGTGCCCGACCATATTCTCCGTCACCTGCACAGGCAGGAACTTCTGACCATTGTAAACACCGAACGTCAGTCCAACGAACTGCGGAAGGATCGTGGAACGACGTGACCAGATCTTGATCACTTCATTACGACCCGACGCGCGGGACGCTTCAGCTTTGCTTAGCAGATACCCGTCGACGAACGGGCCTTTCCAGACGGAACGTGCCATCTTCTATTGCCCCTTACTTGCCGGTCTTGCGACGACGGATAATCAGACTGTCCGTACGCTTGTTGACCCGAGTTTTGTAACCTTTGGTGGGCTTGCCCCACGGTGTGACCGGATGACGACCACCGGATGTCCGGCCTTCACCACCACCATGCGGATGGTCAACCGGGTTCATCACAACGCCGCGGTTATGCGGACGACGCCCCAACCAACGAGCACGACCGGCTTTACCCAGATGCTGGTTCATGTTGTCCGGATTGGACACAGCACCGATTGTTGCCATGCATTCACCACGCACAACACGCAGTTCACCGGACTGCAGCTTGATCTGCGCGTAACCGGAGTCCTTACCAACGAGCTGGGCATATGTGCCTGCAGAACGGGCCAGCTTGCCACCAGCGCCCTGCTTCA
The DNA here is from genome assembly GCF_030644465.1 of Acetobacter tropicalis. Classification (NCBI taxonomy): domain Bacteria; kingdom Pseudomonadati; phylum Pseudomonadota; class Alphaproteobacteria; order Acetobacterales; family Acetobacteraceae; genus Acetobacter; species Acetobacter tropicalis. The sequence goes on from NZ_JAUYUW010000001.1 coordinate 363,882, forward strand.
GTTCGATGTTGTGCACGATGGTGCCGACCGGGATAGAGGCCAGCGGCATCGCGTTACCCGGCTTAATGTCAACGCGCGTGCCAGCGATAACGTTATCGCCAACTTTCAGACGCTGCGGAGCCAGGATGTATGCCAGTTCACCGTCTTCATACTTCACCAGAGCGATGAAGGCCGTACGGTTGGGGTCATATTCCAGACGCTCAACCGTGCCGAGCACATCAAACTTGCGCCGTTTGAAGTCTACGTAACGATAAGACTGCTTATGACCGCCACCACGGAAACGAGAAGTCGTACGGCCGTTGTTGTTACGACCACCCGTCTTGTTCTTGCCTTCCGTCAGCTGCTTGACCGGCTTGCCTTTCCACAGATCGGCGCGATCAATCAGAACCGTGCCGCGAAGGCTCGGCGTGACGGGATTAAAGTGCTTCAGTGCCATTTGTTCCTACCCCACGTCACGCCAGTTTGGCGGTCAGGTCAATGGACTGACCTTCCGCAAGCTGGACGAACGCCTTCTTGATGTCAGAACGCTGTCCCAGACGCCCCTTGAAGCGCTTGGTCTTGCCCTTCTGGACAAGGGTGTTCACCCCAACAACCTTGACGCCAAACAGTGTTTCCACTGCCACTTTGATTTCAGGCTTGGTAGCCGTGATGGCAACCTTGAAAACAACCTGATTTTTTTCAGAAAGCGCGGTCGCCTTTTCCGTGATCAGCGGCGCACGAACAATATCGTACATCGCTTCCCGAGAAAGACGCTCGGCTTTCTTGCGCAGCGCAAGAATGTTGGTCATGCCAGGCGCTCCTTCAGACCTTCGAGACCAGCCTGGGTAATGGCCAGAACCTCGTGGTTAAGAATATCGTAAACGTTGGCGCCGATCGTCGGAAGAACGTCGATTTTGGGCAGGTTGCGCGCAGCGCGAACAAAGCCTTCATCAACAGCAGCGTCAACAATGAGGGCGGACTTCAGGCCGAGGGTCTTCAGCTTGACTGCCAGTTCGCTTGTGCGCGCCACACCGGAAGCAGACTGCAGAACAATCAGCTTGCCATCCTGAGCTTTCTGGGAAAGCGCAGAGATCAGGCCCAGACGACGCACCTTCTTGGGCAGGTCATATCCGTGGTCACGAGACACCGGACCATGGACCACACCACCGGTACGATACTGCGGTGCACGCAGAGACCCCTGACGGGCGCTGCCTGTGCCTTTCTGGCGATACGGCTTCTTGGTGGTGCCAGACACGTCAGCCATGCCTTTTACCTGATGCGTACCTGCGCGGCGCTTTGCAAGCTGCCAATGCACGACACGCGCCATGATATCTGCGCGCGGAGCGACTGCAAACAGTTCATCCGGCAGCGTAGCAGAACCAGCAGTGCCGTTATCAAGCGTTTTGATTTCGATTTCCATGACCTCAGCCCTCCGCCGTCACGAGAGCGGCCGGATAAGGCGCATCGACATGGCGGGCTTTTTTGATCGCATCACGAATCAACACGGTGCCGTTTTTTGCTCCAGGAATGGAACCACGCACCATGATCAGATTCTTTTCCGGATCGATCGCTGCAATTTCAAGATTCAGGGTGGTCACGCGTTCATCACCCAGATGGCCTGCCATCTTTTTGTTCTTGAAGGTTTTGCCGGGATCCTGACGGTTACCGGTAGAACCATGAGAACGGTGAGAAATAGACACACCATGTGTGGCTTCAAGACCAGCAAAGTTCCAGCGCTTCATGGCGCCTGCGAACCCTTTACCCTTGCTGGTGCCGGTCACGTCCACTTTCTGACCTACAACAAAGTGAGCAGCGGAAAGGGATGCGCCAACCTCAAGCGCGGCATCTTCAGCCACGCGAAATTCGCGTACAACCTTTTTGGGCTCAACCTTTGTGCGGGCAAAATGGCCGCGGTTCGGCTTGGTGACATTTTTTACCTTGGCTTTGCCCAGACCCAACTGAACAGCCGTATAGCCATCCCGTTCCTGAGTACGAACGTCCACCACCTGCACATCATCAACATGCAGGACGGTAACAGGCACATGCGTGCCATCTTCCTTGAACAGTCGGGACATGCCCAACTTTTTTGCGATCAATCCGGTGCGCATCGTCTGGACCTTAAAGTTTGATCTCGACATCCACGCCAGCGGCGAGGTCGAGTTTCATGAGAGCGTCCACGGTCTGCGGAGTCGGCTCGACAATATCGAGCAGGCGGCGATGAGTCCGAATTTCGAACTGCTCGCGACTTTTCTTATCCACGTGGGGAGAACGGTTAACCGTAAACCGTTCGATATGCGTCGGCAGCGGGATAGGACCCCGAACCCGCGCACCCGTACGCTTCGCCGTGTTTACGATCTCTTTTGTGCTGTTGTCCAGCACGCGGTGATCGTACGCCTTCAGGCGAATGCGGATGTTCTGGTTGTCCATTGTTTCTTAGTCCAACACTTTACTTGTCCGGGGAAACCCGGCCGCCAAGTAAGACCCCGGCTGATTGACTCAGCCGGGGCCATACAGTCCTAGGCTACTATCCGAATTATTCGGTGATAGAAGCCACAACACCTGCACCAACGGTGCGGCCACCTTCGCGAATAGCGAAGCGGAGACCTTCATCCATAGCGATCGGCGCGATCAGTTCAACATCCATGGCGCAGTTATCGCCAGGCATAACCATTTCCGTGCCTTCCGGCAGGTGTACAACACCTGTTACGTCAGTCGTACGGAAGTAGAACTGCGGACGATAGTTGGTGAAGAACGGCGTATGACGGCCACCTTCTTCTTTCGTCAGGATGTAAGCTTCTGCTTTGAACTTTTTGTGCGGGGTAATTGAACCCGGCTTCGCAAGAACCTGACCACGTTCAACGTCTTCACGCTTCGTGCCACGAACCAGCGCACCAATGTTGTCACCTGCTTCACCGCGATCAAGCAGCTTACGGAACATTTCAACACCGGTAACGGTTGTCTTCACGGTGTCTTTAAGACCCACGATTTCAACTTCATCACCAACGTTCACAACGCCACGCTCAACACGGCCGGTCACAACCGTACCACGACCAGAGATGGAGAACACGTCTTCGATCGGCATCAGGAACGGACGATCAACAGGGCGTTCCGGCTGCGGGATGTACGCGTCAACGGCGTCCATCAGATCTTTAACGCGGTTTTCGCCAACTTCCGGATCGCCATCTTCCAGCGTCACCAGAGCAGAACCCTTGATGATCGGAATTTCGTCACCCGGGAACTGGTAAGAAGACAGAAGTTCACGAACTTCCATTTCAACCAGTTCAAGCAGTTCCGGATCGTCAACCTGGTCAACCTTGTTCAGGAAAACAACCAGAGCCGGCACACCAACCTGACGAGCAAGCAGGATGTGTTCACGAGTCTGCGGCATCGGGCCGTCAGCTGCGGACACAACCAGGATCGCGCCGTCCATCTGAGCGGCACCCGTGATCATGTTTTTCACATAGTCAGCGTGTCCGGGGCAGTCCACGTGAGCGTAGTGACGCTTCGCGGTTTCGTATTCCACGTGAGCCGTGGAAATGGTGATGCCACGAGCGCGTTCTTCAGGAGCAGCATCGATCTGATCGTATGCTTTAAAGTCAGCACCGCCGCTTTTCGCCAGCGTCTTCGTGATAGCAGCCGTCAGAGACGTCTTACCATGGTCAACGTGGCCGATGGTGCCGATGTTGCAGTGCGGTTTATTCCGCTCAAATTTAGCCTTAGCCATTTTTCCACTCCATACCCCTCGAACCACTCAAGAGGCAGTTTCCAAATAAGTTTGCCACTTCCCTTACGGGCAAAAATGGCACCCTCGAATGATTACCAGCGATAGTGACTGAATGCCTTGTTGGCTTCAGCCATACGGTGGGTATCTTCGCGCTTCTTAACAGCAGCACCACGGTTGTTCACGGCGTCCAGCAATTCGTTGGACAGCCGGTCCTGCATGGTGTTTTCGCCCCGCTTGCGAGAGGCATCAATCACCCAGCGAATAGCCAGCGCCTGACGACGCTCAGCCCGGACTTCAACCGGCACCTGGTAGGTTGCACCACCAACACGGCGAGAACGAACCTCTACTGCAGGCTTAACGTTATCCAGAGCATTGTGGAACAATGCAACCGGATCAGCAGAAGCCCCACTCCGGCGAACAAGCGCCTCGAGAGCTCCGTAAACAATCCCTTCCGCAGTGGATTTCTTGCCATCATACATCAGAGCGTTCATGAAACGCGTAATGACAATGTCTCCAAACTTCGGATCAGGAAGAATCTCACGCTTAACAGCGCGGTGACGGCGGCTCATACCTTAACCTTCCCTTACTTCGGACGCTTGGCGCCATAAAGCGAACGCCGCTGGCGACGCTTAGCGATACCTTGGGTATCGAGAACACCGCGAAGGATATGGTAACGCACACCCGGAAGGTCCTTCACACGACCGCCACGGATCAGCACGACACTATGTTCCTGAAGGTTATGGCCTTCACCCGGAATATAGCTAACCACCTCATAACCGTTCGTCAGACGCACCTTGGCAACTTTACGCAGTGCGGAGTTCGGCTTTTTGGGCGTCGTCGTATAAACACGGGTGCAAACACCACGTTTCTGGGGGCAACCCTGCAGTGCGGGCACTTTATTGCGCTTAACTGCAGGCTTACGCCCTTTGGCAATGAGCTGGTTGATGGTCGGCATGCGCCTTTCCCGATCCTTACACAGTTCGGCCGGCTAACCTTTTTTATTGGCTGCCGACTTTCATTTGAAAATCCCACCAGGCACAACACCCGTGTGGGGCTATGTTGACATCCGGCACCACTTCCTACCGGAAGCCAACCGCATGCTTAACAGAGAATTACGATTTACCCCTGCTCCTGCAATGGAGCGGAGCTGAGGGCTGCTACCTAACCCTGCACCCCGTTGAAGTCAAGCCGAGATGAACGATTCTCCGCGGTTTGCTTCATGTCCACGCAAAAAAAGAAAGGGAACCAAGGATATCTCCCGGCTCCCCTTCCCTCTTCATAGCAAAGCAGACGCTTTTATTCGGCGGCTGAGGACCGACTGACCCGCTGCTTGTCCTGAGAGGCTGCAATAGCCCGCAGGCGGTTCATGACGCTCCCTGTCCCTGCCGGGATCAGACGCCCAACAATCACGTTTTCCTTCAAGCCGTTCAGTCTGTCGACTTTCCCGGCCGTTGCAGCTTCCGTCAGGACACGCGTGGTTTCCTGGAAGGAGGCCGCAGAGATGAAGGACTGTGTCTGCAGGGACGCCTTGGTGATCCCCTGCAGCACCGGCATAGCCACTGCGGGACGTTCACCTGCGTTCAGGCACTTGGTGTTCTCGACATCCATCTCAATCCGATCAACGGTTTCGCCAATCAGGTATGTCGTGTCGCCTGGCTCCAGAATTTCAACCTTCTGCAGCATCTGACGAACGATAACCTCGATATGCTTATCGTTAATCTTCACGCCCTGAAGACGATAGACATCCTGAATTTCATTCACGAGGTAATCGGACAGAGCCTCAACCCCCATGACCTTCAGAATATCGTGCGGCACGCGGGGACCATCGACCAGCGGATCGCCCTTTTCAACAAAGTCACCTTCCTGAACGGAAACGTGCTTGCCTTTCGGGATCAGATATTCGGTCTCTTCACCTGTCTCATCGTTCTTCACGATAATACGGCGCTTGGACTTGTAATCCTTCCCGAATTCAACACGCCCTTCCATCTCAGCAATGATGGCGTGGTCTTTCGGACGACGTGCTTCAAACAGTTCTGCCACACGCGGCAGACCACCTGTAATATCACGGGTCTTGGAGCCTTCACGCGGCAGACGGGCCAGAACGTCACCAGCATGAACTTCTGCACCGTTTTCAACGGACAGCAGTGTTTCAGGTGACAGGAAGTAACGGGCATCGCTGCCGTTTTCCAGTTTGATGACCTCGCCGTTCGGGCCTTTGATCTGCAGACGCGGCCGCAGATCAACACCCTTCCCTGCCTGCTTGTAGTCAACCACCACTTTGGAGGTCAGGCCGGTGACTTCGTCCATACGCTCAACGAGCGTGATGGAGTCAATCAGGTCAAGATATTCAATCTTACCAGCCTGTTCCGTGATGATCGGCAGGGTGTAGGGATCCCACTCTGCCAGTTTCTGACCACGGGACACAGATGCGCCTTCCGTTGTCAGCAACCGGGCGCCGTAAGGCACACGATAACGCGCTTTTTCCACACCAGCATCGTCAGTCAGCAGAATTTCACAGTTACGCGCCATGACAATCGGCACGTTCTGAGAGTTCTGCACCACGTTACGGTTCCGGATAACAACCTTACCGTCGCGGGATGCTTCGATCATGGACTGCTCGGCACCACGCTGAGCCGCACCACCGATATGGAAGGTACGCATGGTCAACTGAGTGCCGGGCTCGCCAATGGACTGTGCAGCGATCACACCAACGGCTTCACCAATATTGACCGGCGTGCCGCGGGCAAGGTCTCGTCCATAGCAATGGCCGCAAACGCCTACCCGGCTATCGCATGTCAGCACAGAGCGGATGAAAATGGACTCAATGCCCGCTTTTTCAATGCGCTCTGCATCCGCTTCTTCAATGAGGTGATTGCGCGGAACAATTACGTCACCAGAAGCAGGATCGACCACATCCGCAGCCGCGGTACGACCGAGGATACGTTCTGACAGGGAGGCAACAATTTCACCACCATCGAGAACGGCGCGAACCGTCAGACCACGTTCCGTACCGCAGTCTTCTTCAATGATGATGCTATCCTGCGCAACGTCCACCAGACGACGGGTGAGGTAACCGGAGTTCGCCGTTTTCAGAGCGGTATCGGCCAGCCCCTTACGTGCACCATGGGTAGACGTAAAGTAATCGAGAACCGACAGACCTTCTTTAAAGTTGGCGATAATCGGCTGTTCGATAATTTCACCAGACGGCTTGGCCATCAGACCACGCATACCGGCGAGCTGCTTCATCTGGGCCGGTGACCCACGCGCCCCGGAGTGGCTCATCATCCATACGGAGTTGATGGGCTTGCCAATTTCCTGACGAGAGATCTCTTTCGTCATGGCCGCCTGCACTTCGTCCGTGCAGCGTGACCAGGCATCGACCACCTTGTTGTAGCGTTCGCCAGCCGTGATCAGACCATCCTGATACTGCTGTTCGAATTCCTTCACTTCAGCAGCCGTACGATCAACAAGCACCTTCTTTTCAGCCGGGATGATCATGTCATCCTTACCAAAGGAAATGCCTGCCTTTGCAGCGTGACGGAAACCAAGAGCCATCAGACGGTCACAGAAGATAACCGCTTCTTTCTGACCGCAGTGACGGTAAACCGTATCGATCACATCAGACACGGCCTTTTTGGTCAGCTGTCTGTTGATCAGCGAGAACGGAATGGCATCGCTCTTCGGCAGGATCTGAGCAATCAGAACACGGCCTGGCGTGGTCACGATGGTTTCGTAAACTTTCTGACCGTCCTTGTTCACGCTTTCAAGGCGTGCGCGGATTTTGTCATGCAGCTTCAGAACACCGGCGCTCAGCGCATATTCCACTTCCCCGATGGAGGAGAAAGAAGGAGCACCAGCCTTAACCAGTTCACCCGTCGTGTTGTCATATTCACTGCGATCAGGCGTTACAGCAAATTCCGGCACTTCGAGACTGAGATAGTAAAGACCCAGAACAATATCCTGAGACGGCACGATAATGGGCTTACCGTTAGCCGGGCTGAGAATGTTGTTGGTGGACATCATCAGCACACGCGCTTCAAGCTGAGCTTCAAGGCTCAACGGCACGTGCACCGCCATCTGGTCACCATCGAAGTCCGCGTTGAATGCGGTACAAACCAGCGGATGAAGCTGGATGGCCTTACCTTCAACCAGCACGGGTTCAAACGCCTGAATACCAAGACGGTGAAGCGTGGGCGCGCGGTTTAGCATCACAGGATGCTCGCGGATCACTTCTTCAAGAATATCCCAGACTTCCGGACGTTCTTTTTCAACCATCCGCTTTGCAGCTTTAATGGTTGTTGCGTGACCGTACTTCTCCAGCTTCGAGTAGATGAAGGGCTTGAACAGTTCCAGCGCCATCTTCTTCGGCAGGCCGCACTGATGCAGCTTAAGTTCCGGTCCGACCACGATCACGGAACGACCGGAATAGTCAACGCGCTTACCAAGCAGGTTCTGACGGAAGCGGCCCTGTTTGCCTTTCAGCATATCGGACAGGGACTTCAGCGGACGCTTGTTGGCACCGGTAATGGCACGACCACGGCGACCGTTATCGAACAGGGCATCAACGGCTTCCTGAAGCATGCGCTTTTCGTTACGCACGATGATATCAGGCGCACGCAGTTCCATCAGGCGCTTGAGACGGTTGTTACGGTTAATAACGCGACGATACAGATCGTTCAGATCAGACGTTGCGAACCGGCCACCATCCAGCGGCACCAGCGGACGCAGTTCCGGCGGAATAACCGGAACCAGATCCAGAATCATCCATTCCGGACGAGAACCGCTTTCAGCAAAAGCCTCAATCAGCTTCAGGCGCTTGACCAGCTTCTTGCGCTTGGCTTCTGAAGTGGTTTCTTTGAGTTCCTGACGCAGATGAACCTTGTCGGCATCGCAATCAATGCGCTCAAGAACCTTCTTGATGGCCTCGGCACCAATCCCGACTTCAATGCCTTCTTCGCTATATTCGTCCATGACATCAAGGTACTGGTCCTCGGTCAGCAGAGAATATTGTTTCAGCGGAGATGTGCCGGGCTCCAGAACCAGATAGTTCTCAAAATAGAGAACCTTTTCCAGATCTTTCAGAGTCATATCGACCATAAGGCCGATACGGCTGGGCAGAGATTTCAGGAACCAGATGTGCGCAACCGGGCTGGCAAGCTGGATGTGGCCCATGCGTTCACGACGCACCTTGGCCAACGTGACTTCAACGCCGCATTTTTCACAAATAATGCCGCGGAACTTCATCCGCTTGTACTTGCCGCACAGGCATTCGTAGTCCTTGATCGGGCCAAAAATGCGCGCACAGAACAGACCATCGCGTTCCGGCTTGAATGTCCGGTAATTGATGGTCTCGGGCTTCTTGATTTCACCAAATGACCAAGACCGCATCTGATCGGGTGATGCCAACTGGATCTTGATCTGATCGAAGGTCATCGCCTGGCCGGTCTGGCCAAGAATTTTCATGAGTTCATTCATGTGCGGAAGCCCCCAAAGGGAAATGGGGCGCCGGAACTGCTGTTCCGGCTACCCCTTCAAAATAAGAACGGAGAATGGTGCTGAGCCTCACCTTTATTCTGCCCCCTGCTCCAGCTCAACATTCAGACCAAGAGACTTCAGTTCCTTGATCAGAACGTTAAAGCTTTCAGGAATACCGGCTTCAAAGTCATCCTGCTCACGCACAATGGCTTCATAAACCTTGGTACGACCGGATACGTCATCCGATTTCACTGTCAGCATTTCCTGCAGCGTATAGGCAGCGCCATAAGCTTCAAGCGCCCAGACTTCCATTTCCCCAAAGCGCTGACCACCGAACTGCGCCTTACCACCCAGCGGCTGCTGCGTAACAAGCGAGTAAGGCCCAATGGAACGCGCATGGATCTTGTCATCAACAAGATGGTGCAGCTTGAGCATGTAAATATAACCAACAGTGGTCTTACGCTCAAACGGCTCGCCCGTGCGGCCATCAATCAACTGGGACTGACCGGATTTGTTGACGCCTGCTTTTTCAAGCATGGCTTCAATATCTGGAATGGAAGCACCATCAAACACCGGCGTGGCAATAGGAACGCCCTTGCGCAGATTGTTCGCCAGTTCAATGAGTTCATCATTGCTCATGTTAGCAATGTCGTCCTCATAGATCTTGTCGCCATACACGTCTTTCAGGCGATCAAGCAGTTCCTGACGCTTCTCACCCGTGCGCTGATAATCATCAACCAGATTACCAATATCACGGCCAAGATTTGCGCAGGCCCAACCCAGATGCGTTTCCAGAATCTGCCCCACGTTCATACGGGACGGCACACCCAGCGGGTTCAGCACGATATCAACAGACGTCCCATCTTCCAGGAACGGCATGTCTTCAACCGGCACCACGCGGGACACCACACCCTTGTTTCCGTGACGACCGGCCATTTTGTCACCCGGCTGAAGCTTACGCTTCACGGCAACAAACACCTTGACCATCTTCATCACGCCGGGCGGCAGTTCATCACCGCGCTGCAGCTTTTCGACCTTGCTGTCAAAGCGAGCCTGAATTTTCTGCACAGAGGCATCAAATTCACGACGCAGCGTTTCCAGCTCAGCCATGACTGCATCAGAGGCCACAACAATGTTGCGCCATGCACCACGGGGCTGCTCATCCAGAACCGCGTCCGTGATTTCCGTGCCAGAACGGATACCCTTGAACCCGGCACCGGCAATCTGACCCAGCAGTTTTTCACGCAGACGGCTGTAGAAGGAGCGTTCCTGAATACCGCGTTCATCGTCACGGTCTTTGGACAGGCGTTCGATTTCCGCCCGTTCAATCGCCATGGCGCGTTCATCTTTATCCACGCCACGACGGGAGAAGACGCGCACGTCAACAATGGTGCCGGTGGTGCCAGGCGGCAGACGCAGGGAGGTATCACGCACGTCAGACGCTTTTTCACCAAAGATGGCGCGCAGAAGCTTTTCTTCCGGCGTCATTGGGCTTTCACCCTTTGGCGTGACCTTACCGATGAGGATATCACCGGGGTTCACTTCAGCCCCAACGTAAACAATGCCAGCTTCGTCCAGGTTACGCAGCGCTTCTTCACCCACGTTGGGGATATCACGCGTGATTTCTTCCTGACCCAGCTTGGTATCACGCGCCATGACTTCAAATTCCTCGATATGGATCGAGGTAAAGACGTCATCTTTCGCAATACGTTCGGAGATCAGGATGGAATCTTCGAAGTTGTAACCATTCCAGGGCATGAACGCGACCAGCACGTTACGGCCCAGAGCCAGTTCACCCAGTTCGGTGGACGGACCATCCGCAATAATGTCCCCGGCCTTCACCTGATTGCCCACATGCACCAGCGGACGCTGGTTGATACAAGTGGACTGGTTGGAGCGGGAATATTTACGCAGACGATAGATATCGACGCCCTGCGTGGACCCATTGGCATCCGTTGCACGCACAACGATACGTGCCCCGTCAATCTGGTCCACAATCCCATCACGCTTGGCAACAATGGTTGCGCCAGAGTCATGAGCCACAGCAGCTTCCATGCCAGTGCCAACGAGCGGCGCATCGGAACGCACCAGCGGCACAGCCTGACGCTGCATGTTGGAACCCATCAGTGCGCGGTTCGCGTCATCGTTCTCAAGGAACGGAATGAGCGCGGCGGCAACGGAAACAAGCTGCTTGGGTGACACGTCACAGGCCGTCACTTCAGTGGGGGGCACCAGACGGAAGTCCCCACCACGACGAACGGAGACCAGCTCGTCCGTTAGTGCGCCATCAGCACTCTGCTTGGCGTCAGCCTGAGCAACGATCAGCTTTTCTTCTTCCATGGCGGAAAGATATTTCCAACCATCCTGAAGAACGCCGTCCTTCACCAGACGATACGGTGTTTCAATAAAGCCGTACTTGTTCACCTTGGCATAGGTTGCCAGGGAGTTGATCAGACCAATGTTCGGGCCTTCCGGCGTTTCAATCGGGCAGATACGGCCATAGTGAGTCGGGTGAACGTCACGCACTTCAAAGCCTGCACGCTCACGGGTCAGACCGCCCGGACCCAGTGCTGAAAGACGACGCTTGTGCGTGACTTCAGACAGCGGGTTGGTCTGATCCATAAACTGGCTGAGCTGGGAAGACCCGAAGAACTCACGCACAGCAGCAGCAGCAGGTTTGGCATTGATCAGGTCATGCGGCATGACCGTGTCGATATCGACAGAGCCCATACGTTCACGGATAGCGCGCTCCATGCGCAGCAGACCGACACGATACTGGTTTTCCATCAGCTCGCCCACAGAGCGGACACGACGGTTCCCCAGGTTATCAATATCGTCAATCTGGCCGCGGCCATCCTTGAGTTCACACATCACCTTGATGGTGCGCAGGATGTCTTCCTTACGCAGCACGCGCACGGTGTCCGGCACATCCAGATCAAGACGCATGTTCATCTTCACGCGACCAACGGAAGACAGATCATAGCGGTCAGGATCAAAGAACAGGCCGTGGAACATGGCTTCGGCTGTTTCAGCCGTCGGCGGTTCACCCGGACGCATGACACGATAGATATCAATCAGCGCTTCATCACGAGAGCTGTTTTTATCAACGGTCAGTGTATTACGGATCCACGGGCCATTGGCAGCATCAATCGCCAGCAGCGGCAGTTCCGTCACGCCAGCTTCTTCAAGAGCTGCCAGACGTGCTTCCGTGATTTCCTCACCGGCTTCGCCGTAGATTTCGCCCGTGTCGTAATTGACAATGTCGTGCGCGATGAAACGACCGATCAGGTCAATGTCACCCACCAGCACTTCACGGGTTTTTTCCGCAATCTTACGCACCATGCGCGCGGTCAGCTTGGCTTCCGCTTCAGCAACCACTTCACCGGTTTCAGCATCCACCAGCGGCGCCAGCAGCTTCAGGCCACGGAAAGCATCGGCATCGAACGGACGCGCCCAACCCTTGGGGGTTTTGACGAACTTCACTTCACCGTAGAAGTAGGAGAGGATTTCGTTGTCATCCATACCCTTGATATCAAGGGCATCAACATCGCCACCCTCAGCAGCCTTCGCCTTGCGAGCGGCTTCAGAAGCAGCACCTTCAAGGGCGTAAAGCAGCGTGGTGACCGGCAGCTTACGCTTACGGTCAATACGGACGTAAATCAGATCCTTAGCGTCAAATTCAAAGTCAAGCCAGGAACCACGGTAGGGGATCACACGCGCGGCAAACAGATACTTGCCGGAAGAATGTGTCTTGCCTTTGTCGTGATCGAAAAACACACCGGGAGAACGGTGCATCTGGCTGACAATAACACGCTCGGTGCCATTGATAATGAAGGTTCCGTTATCGGTCATCAGGGGCATGTCGCCCATGTACACCGGCTGCTCCTTGATATCGCGAATGGAGCGTGAACCTGTATCTTCATCCACGTCCCACACAATGAGACGCAGGATAACCTTCAGCGGGGCGGAAAACGTCAGACCGCGCTGAATGCACTCTTCAACATCATATTTGGGTTCTTCGAATTCGTAACTGACGAATTCAAGCCGCCCCCGACCAGCAAAATCGTTAATCGGGAAAACAGACCGGAAGACCTCCTGCAAACCTGTTGGCGTGCGCGCATCAGGCGATACATTTGCCTGAAGAAACGTCTCGTAAGACGCGCGCTGCACATCAATCAGGTTCGGCATCGGAGCGATTTCGGGAATCCGCCCGAAACTCTTGCGAATCCGCTTCCGTCCTGTGAACGATTTGGTGATTGCGTTCATCGTCGCTCCTGCCCCGCCCTTAGTACTCGGACCATCAGGCCTGCCGCCTTACCGCAGGCCTGATGGTCCGACCTTTTGTTTCAGGCCGCTTAGCCCTACCGGAAAACCCGGCGTAACACCCTGCTTCGAAACAGAACCCGAAACAGGCAAACGGGCAGAGGCGTTATACCTCCACCCGAAAACCTTTTCCATCACCTCACCGCAAAGCGGCGAAGCTATGGTGAACTTATTTAATTTCGACGCTTGCGCCGTTGTCTTCAAGAGTCTTCTTGATTTTTTCGGCTTCGTCCTTGCTGGCACCTTCTTTGATGGTCTTCGGTGCACCTTCAACCAGATCCTTGGCTTCTTTCAGGCCCAGACCGGTGATGGCACGGATTTCCTTAATAACGTTGATCTTCTTGTCGCCAGCCTTGGCCAGGATCACGTCAAATTCGGTCTTTTCTTCTGCCGGAGCGGCAGCAGCGCCCGGAGCAGCAGCGGCAGCAACAGCAACCGGAGCAGCAGCGGAAACGCCCCACTTTTCTTCGAGCAGCTTGGAAAGTTCAGCAGCTTCAAGAACCGTCAGAGCAGACAGTTCGTCAACGAGCTTGTTCAGATCAGCCATGATTAGACTTCCTAATATAAACACTGGTTAGCAAAGCGCAACCCCCTCAGCAGGAAGGCCACGCTCAATTGAAAACACACCCTTTTGCAAGGGTATGGCTTTAGGCGGCTTCCGCCTCACCCGTTTTGGCATAGGCCCCAAAAACCCGAGCAAGCTGGCCAGCCGGTGCCTGGGTAACGCCTGCAATGCGTGTAGCCGGCGTGGAGATAAGACCCACGAGCTGCGCACGAAGCGTATCCAGAGACGGCAGTTCGGCCAGAGCCTTGATTCCGTCGGCATTCAATACCTGAGAACCAAGAGCGCCGCCGAGCAGCACAAGCTTGTCATTGGTTTTGGCGAACTCGACGATCACCTTTGCCACAGCCACAGGGTCCGCTGACCACGCAAGCGCGGTCGGCCCCTTCAGCAGCGGCGCGATGCCATCGAACTGGGTCCCATCCAGGGCGAGAGTTGCCAGCCGGTTTTTCGCGACTTTGTACGTCGCACCCGCTGCACGCACCTTGCGTCGCAGATCCGTCACATCAGCTACGGTCAGCCCGTCATTTCGGGTAACCACAACCATGGACGTTTCGGCAAACACGGCGGCAAGGGAAGCAACGAAGTCCCGCTTTTCCGTACGGTTCAAATCCCGTCTCCGTCTTGTTCTGCCCAGCACGAAGCCGACCAGAACGGGTTGCCCTCAGGATTTCATGACCACCATGAAATCCAGCTCGCCTGTCCTTGAACGGAATACCCGGAGCCTGCCGAACATACAGCCTGCAACCAGCATCCCCATCTTACCACCCGCAAGCCCCTAGGGACTAATTACGGCCAAACCGCGTGTGGTCTCGGACAGGTTTGGAAAGAATAACCATTCTCTCCATGATGCTACGCCAGACAGAGCCCGGCGCAGCAGCATCTCATACTCAGCCAGCGAAAGCTGAGATATCCAACTGAACACCCGGCCCCATGGTGGAGGACAGCGCAGCCTTTTTCAGGTACGTGCCTTTTGCACCAGACGGACGAGCCTTCTGCACGGCATCAATGAATGCGCGGGCATTTTCTTCCAGCTTGGCGGCGTCAAAAGAAGCCTTGCCAATACCAGCGTGCACGATACCGGCCTTTTCAGCGCGGTATTCAACCTGACCGGACTTGGCTGCTTCAATCGCACCCTTAACGTCCATAGTCACAGTGCCCAGCTTGGGGTTCGGCATCAGACCACGCGGACCGAGGATCTTACCCAGACGACCAACCAGAGCCATCATGTCCGGGGTAGCAATGCAGCGGTCGAAATTGATTTCGCCAGCCTGCACCTTTTCCATCAGGTCTTCTGCACCAACAACGTCTGCACCGGCAGCCTGAGCTTCTTCAGCCTTGGCACCACGTGCGAACACGCCAACGCGCAGGGTCTTGCCCGTGCCGTTCGGCAGGGACACGAAGCCACGAACCATCTGGTCAGCATGACGCGGGTCAATGCCGAGGTTGAGGGAGATTTCAACCGTTTCGTCAAACTTGGCGGTTGCATTGCCCTTTACCAGAGCAATTGCCTGATCCAGCCCATAAGCCTGACCGTGCGTTACTTTTGCCTGCGCAGCGGCAAAACGCTTATTCTTGGCCATGCTCTCAGCCCTCCACCGTCAAACCGATGGAACGAGCGGAACCAACCAGCATCCGCACTGCACCGTCGATATCGTTGGCGTTCATGTCTTTGAACTTCTGCTCAGCAATTTCACGCAGCTGATCCATGGTCACCTTACCCACGGTTGCGCTCTTGCCCACGGTCTGGCTGCCCTTGGAAATCTTGGCAGCCTTCAGCAGGAAGTACGTGTTCGGCGGGGTCTTGGTGATGAAGCTGAACGTGCGGTCTGCATAAGCGGTGATGACGACCGGGATCGGCATACCGGGCTCAAGACCCTGGGTCTTGGCGTTGAATTCTTTACAGAACTGCATGATGTTCAGACCACGCTGACCGAGCGCGGGACCGACCGGCGGCGAAGGATTCGCCTTGCCAGCGGGAATCTGAAGCTTGATGTAGCCAACAACTTTTTTGGCCATATCCGGGACTCCTCTTGTTGAACCCGAACCGCGGTTCGTTCGACTCTTTTGCACCATGGATATGGCACAGAAAGAGCCTCCCGCGTTCCGATAGGAAAGGCGCGCTTACCGGGGCGCACCCGTTCTGTCAAGGGGCTGAGGTGTTTTTGATACACCCTGCCCTGTCAGGTCAGACGATGCCGGATCGGCATTCGTATCAATTCCCGCAAGCGGCTTGGCATGGCGCAGATTGCCATATTGCAGCGGGTGGAACGGCATGATCTTGTCCGGCCTTGGCAGCTCGCCACGGGACCATCCACCACCCAACGCACGGATAAGTTGCACACGGGCATCCACGGCACGGGTTTCCACCTTCACCAGCGCAATGCGCGCCTCAAGAGCCGCTACCTGGGCAACCACCACATCCAGATAGTTGGTCAGGCCGCCTGTATAGAGCGCCATGGTCATGCTCTGGGTGCGGAGTGCGGCATCCACTGCACTACTCTGCTGATGCGCTTCCGTTTTGAGGCGTGTCGTGCGGGTCAGATTATCTTCCACTTCCTGAAACGCATCCAGCACGGTGCTCCGATACAGATCCTCTTCCTGCCTGTATTGCGACCAGTTCCGTTGCAGTTCCGCACGCCGCAGACCGCCCTGGAAAAGAGGCAGAAGCGCCTGCACACCAAACTGGTACATGGAGTTGGAGAGCGACGCGAGATCGAACCCGTTATCCATGAACCCTGTCATGGCGTTGAAGGTGATGTGCGGATAGAACGCCGCGCGGGACACACCAATCGCACGATTGGCCTGCGCCATCCGCCGCTCAGCCGCTGCAATATCCGGCCTCCGCTCCAGCAGGGTGGTCGGCAGCGCCACAGGAGGCTGCAGTTCCGTAAAGTTGAGCCGGGTTGTCGGCGCGATATGGAAGGATGCCGGAGCCTCATTCACCAGCACGGCGATGGCATGCTCCATCACGTCCCGCTGGGCCTTGATGTCCGTCTCCTGCGCCTGCGTGGCGTAAAGCTGCGCCTCCGCACGCGAGACATCCATGCCGGGCGCAATGGCACCGGCAAGCCTCATTTTAGTGACCTGCACGGCGGTCTGATAATAACGGATGGAATCTTTATAAACCGCATCCTGCGCATCCAGCCCACGCAACAGAACGTAGTCACTCGCCAGTTCAGCCTGTAGGCTCAGCCGGGCCAGAGCATATTGTGCCGCAGCCTCCTGCGTGCGCTGTTTACTCATCCGCACCTTGTTGCGGATGGCGGACCAGAAATCAGGCTCCCATGTTGCCGTTGCCGAATATTGCTCGGACGACATATAGACCGGCCCCTGAGACCCGGCCCCACGCCAGAGCCTGTGCCGGGAGCCTTTGTATTTCTCTCCAGCCGCCATGCCGTTGAGTTGCGGATAGAGGTGGGATTTTGCCTCCATCGCCACATCACGCGCCTGCATGAAGGCCTCAGCCTGGGCCTGAAGGTCCGGGTTCAGGCGCATGGCCTGATCTTCCAACTGGTTGAGTTCCGGGTCCCCCAGCATGGTCCACCAGTCAGACCGGATGGCATCATCAGAAGGATGGGCCGCGCGCAGCACGCCTTGCTCGCCCCAGTTTTCCGGCAACTTGAGGGGGGTAGGCTTGTAGCGGGGCGCCATATCGCAACCGGACAACATGGTTGCAAGAGACAGCCCTAGCAGAAACCCCGAACGCACCGTTTTACGAGACGCCATCCGCACCGTCATTGACGCCCTCCAGCCTCAGGGCCGGGGCGTTCATCTTCGGGCATGGCCCGCGTATCATCCTTATTGGTGTCGTCCGCAGCGGTCTTAGGTTTGCTGGCTGGCTTTTTGGACGGAAGATTGTAGCCCGGCGTGCCTTTGACAATTCTAACTTCCTGCCCATCCAGCAGTCCGGCAGATGGACTGTTCACCACGCGATCTGTTTTTTTCACCCCGCTCAGAATTTGCACGGTCGTCCCCAGATTGGTACCGACCGTTACATTGACCAGATGCACATGGTTGGAATCATCCACCAGCGCCACCTGCGTTCCTTCTGCCCGGAATATGATGGCCCCTTCAGGCAGGATCAGCATGTCCTCATCACCCGGCGCGCTGAAATGCGCCGTGGCGTAGGAGTTGGGCCATAGCTCGCCGGATTTGTTATCCAGCGTCAGTTCCGTTGTCACCGTGCGGGTTGAGGCATTGAAAGCCGACGCCGTGGCGAGGAACTTGGCCTTGAACGTGCGATCCGGATATTGCGGAATGCTCAGATCCGCCTCCAACCGAGGGGAAATGATATCGGCGTAATCCTGCGGCACCGCCACAAACACGCGCATGGCATGCACATCCGCCACGCTGAACAGTTCGGTTGCGTTACCGTGGGCATCCACATCCCCGCGCCCGGCATTCACGTAGTCACCCACATCTGCAAAACGCGACGTGACAACGCCATCAAACGGCGCAACGATTTTCTTGAACCCTTCAAGGGCCGCAAACCGCTCGACCTCATGCTCGGCCGCTTCAACCTGCGCTTTCTGTGCCTCCGCATTGGCGGCCTGCACATCCACTTCCTGCTGAGAAACAGCCTGCGTGCCCTGCAACGCCTTCCAGCGTTTGGCGGTAATCTGGGCCAGCTTATAGCGGGCCTGCGCCACGTTCAGGTTGGCTTTGGCGGCAGCGTACTGAGCATCCAGACCCGGGGTGTCAATTTCGGCCAGCACATCGCCAGCCTTCACCACGGCGCCGAAGTCCTTGTACCACATCTTCACGTAGCCAGAGACCTGCGCATAGATGGGTGCCTGATACCATGCGGCAATGTTGGCGGGCAGAGACAGCTTGCGCACGGATGGCCCCGGCTGCGGGTAGATCACCTGCACCGCTGGCGTGGCATCCCGCGCGGTTTCCTGCGCCAGATTCATGTAATTGGAATGACGCTCAACAATCCCAACTACGGCCAGAATGACCGCAGCGCCCCCTACCAGAGCAATCCCTAACTTACGGCGGGATGAGGAAGGCGCTGGCTGGGTATCATGACGCTCCGTGTGATCATGACCGCCCTCGTTCTGCGCGCTCATGCGCTTTCTCCCTCTTCCGTCGTCACCGGCTTTTTTCGATTATGCAGCATTGCAAACACGCAGGGCACAAACAGCAGGGTGGCCACCGTGGCCACCATCAGGCCACCCATGACCGCCTTACCCAGCGGCGCGTTCTGTGAATTACTCAGAGACATCGGCAACATACCGATAATCATGGCAGACGCCGTCATCAGCACGGGGCGGATACGTTCAAACCCGGCCTCAATGGCCGCCGCAATGGCGTCCCCATGCTCTTCCAGCCGTTCCCGCGCAAAGGATACCACAAGAATGGCGTTTGCCGTGGCAGTGCCCATGCACATGATGGCCCCCGTCAGTGCTGGCACGGACAGGGTGGTGTGGGTCAGGAACAGGCTCCAGGAAATACCCGCCAACGCGCCGGGCAGCGCGGTGATGATGATGAACGGGTCCAGCCAGGACTGGAAGTTGACCACAATAAGCAGGTACACCAGCAGCACGGACATGGCCAAGCCCCCCAGAAGCTGCGCGTAGGCACTGTTCATGGTCACAGCCTGACCGCGCACTTCCAGCGTGGAGCCACGCGGCAGATCAGGCCGTACTTCATCCACAATCCGCTCTACTTCACGCGAGACTGTGCCGAGATCTATCCCCTCATTAGAGGCATAGATGTCAAACACCGGCATGATGTTGTAATGCGCCACTTCGCCCGGTGTGCCGATCTGCTCAATATGGCTCAGGCCACCCAGAATTTGCGGAGGCTGGCCCGTTGGGTTGCCGTCCCCCTTATCAATGGGCGTAATTTCCAGATCGTTCATGGTTTGCAGGAACGTGGCTGGGGTCTGGATATCAATCAGATGCGAAACGCCCGTCTTTGTGTCCAGCCAGTACACCTGCCCGACCTGCGAGCTACCCGAGAGGGACACAAGCGCGTTGTTAGCAACGTCTGATTCTGTAATACCCGTGCCCAGTGCGTATGTCCGGCGTGCGTTCACCCGCAGGGTGGGCGTGGTCATGGGCTGCTGGACGGACACATCTGTCAGACCCGTGACGTGCCGCAGCCGGTCAGCCAGACGGTTGGCAAAGCGGAAATTGTCCGCAAGGTTACGCCCCACCACCTGCACATCAATCGGTGACGGCAGACCGAAGTTCAGAATTTTGGCAGTCAGATCCCCCGGCAGGAAGGAAATCTGCGTGCCGGGAAATTTCTCCTTCAGGTTGCGCCGCAGCATCTTCCGATACTCGGCCACCGGAGAATCCGGGTCCTTGAGGGAGATGGTGAGATCACAATCCTGCGTGCCAACTGTTGGTGTTGGAATGTACGCCTGATTCAGCGGGCTAAACGGTAAACCGCAGTTATCGACAATGCTTTCCACCTGACCGTTGAGCGTGCGTTCGATCTCATCATTGACCAACTGTGAAATCTTGCCTGCTTCTGAAAGCTTGGTGCCGAGTGGCGCACGCATGTGAATGGCCATGGTGTCGGAATTGATTTCTGGGAAGAAATCCTGCCCGACAAAAAACAGCAGACCAAGCGAGCCGATGGAGCACAGAACAAATACCGGCACAAAGGTGCCACGCGTTGCTACCAGATGGGTCAGCAGATCCTGATACCCATGGCGGAACTGCTCGAACTTGCGTTCAAACCCTTTCTGGAACCGGCCGAAAATGGTTTTGGGCTGCTGCGGGCCATGGGCGTGTGCCGCCACCTGCGCTGCCAGCATGTATTTCGCCATGGTCGGCACAAGGGTTCGGGACAGGATGAAGGACGCGATCATGGCGAAGATGATGGCTTCTGCCATGGGCATGAACAGCCAGCCCGCAACGCCCGTCAACTGGAACAGCGGCATCCACACAATACAGATGCACAGCGTGGACACGAAGGTAGGGATAACAATCTGGTTGGCCGCATCAATAATGGCGGTCTCCAGATCCTTGTCCATTTCAAGGTGAGCATCGATGTTTTCGATCATCACCGTGGCGTCATCCACCAGAATACCAACGGCCAGCGCAAGGCCACCCAGTGTCATGACGTTGATGGTCTGCCCAGCCCAGCCCAACCCGATAATGGAGCACAGCATGGCCAGCGGAATGGAGGTGGCAATAATGACCGTGGAACGCCAGGACCCCAGAAACAGCAGTACCACAAGACCCGTCAGACAGGCGGCGGTGAGCATTTCACGCAGCACGTCCTGTACGGATTCCTTCACGAAGGTGGAGGCGTCATTCAGAACCTTGATGTCGACACCCGGCGGCAGGGTTTTGGTAATGCCCGGCAGCAGTTTCTTCACACCGGACACAACATCCAGCGTGGAAGCATCACCGCTTTTCATCACCACAATCAGCACGCCCTGCTGACCTTTGACCAGCACGAGGTTTGTCTGCGGCGGGCCACCCTGATGCACCCACGCCACATCCTGCAGGCGAACAACAGCGTTCCCCACCTGCTTGATGGGCAGCATGTTCAATTCATCCAGCGCACGGGGCGAGGCGTTGGTCTGCACCATCCAGTCAAACGCGCCGATGCGCTGATCCCCGGCGGGCAGCACAATGTTCTGGCTGTTCAACGCACGGGAGACATCCACCGGAGACAACTGGTGCGCCAGCAGCTTGATGGGGTCCAGATCCACCATCACGTTGCCGGGCTGCCCCCCATACGGGTTGGGAATGGCGGCCCCCGCTACGGAGACCAGCGCAGGCCGGATCAGATTGGAGGACATGTCATAAATCTGTGAGGCCGTCATGGAGGTGGAAGACACCTGCAACGTGATGACCGGCACGGATGATGCATTATAGGCCAGAACCAGCGGCGGCGTGGAGCCGGTTGGCATCTGCTTGATGACTGTCTGGGAAACGGATGTGATCTGTGTCTGGGCGACAGCAGTATCTGTTCCGGGTTGGAAGAAGATCTTAACAATTCCGCGCCCGTAATAAGACTGGCTTTCTATGTGCTCGATATTATTGACCGTCGCCGTCAGGGCGCGTTCATAATAATACACAACACGACCGGACATATCTTCTGGCATAAGGCCAGTATAAGTCCACACAACGGCCACAACGGGAATTTTGATACTTGGAAAAACGTCCGTTGGTGTCGTGAATACCCCCCTGATGCCGAACACCAGAATGAGGATCGACAGAACGACAAATGTGTACGGCTTTTTAAGCGCTGTAACCACAATCTCATTCATGTGCGCTACCCCCGGCAACGACACACAAATGGCTGCATCCAGATGAATCAGTCATACCTACGTGAGATACAGATATCCTTCTCAAGCGCCAATAAAAATGCTTTTAATCAGGCTGTATAAATGCATTTGTCATTGAAATATAATCCTGAAACAGGTGCCACGGCCTCCGGCACCTTCCTCCACCGTAACAGAGGCATCATGCATATGGGCAATGGCTGAAACAAGGCTGAGACCAAGCCCGCTTCCCGGTACATGGCGGCTCTTGTCAGAACGGTAAAAACGAGTGAGCACCGCCTCCCGCTCCCCTTGAGCAATGCCGATACCTGTATCCGTAACCGTCAACACAGCCTTATCGGCCTGCCGCATGACGGCTACCGTTACCCGACCTCCCTCCGGCGTGAACTTGATGGCGTTATCGACCAGATTGGCCAGCAGTTCGATCAGGAGATGCCTGTCTCCATCTATCTGAACGGGCGTGGAGGCAACCTGCGTAACAAGGTGGATTCCTTCCGTCTCCGCAATAGGTTCATACAGATCCACCACATCTGCCACCAAGTCCGCCAGATTGAGGGACGCAAAGCCAGCCCGGCGGCGGCTGCTCTCAATTTCGGCAATCCGCAACAAGGCGGTGATAATGGCCAGACACTGGTCCAGATCATCCACGGCGCGGGAGACGGCTCCCTCAAGTGCATCGCGCGGGCCGCCGGTGGAAAGAGCGCGCTCCAACTTGGCCCGCACACGCGAGAGCGGCGTGCGCAGATCATGGGCAATATCGTTACCCACCTCACGCATGCCATCCATCAGGTTTTCCAGCCGGTCCAGCATGCGGTTCACACTTCCCGCAAGCCGTTCCAGATCATCCCGCTCCTTGCCCGCAGGCAGGCGTTCATGAATATCGCCTGCCATAATCAGGTCTATCGCCTCATGCATGTCTTTCACGCGGGAGAGGGCGCGGTGACTGAGCACCATCCCCAGCAACAGCGCGAACAGCAAGGTCGGCACGGCCGCCAGCACCGTGGCATGCCGCAGCATGAGTTTCTGCTCCGCCAGCAGATGAAAACTGCGCCCCAACACCAGAATATTGCCATCCGCCAGCGTGACAGCCAGCAGGCGCAGCGGATAAGCGGCCCCTTCTTCCGGGTAGATTTCAATATTATGGGGTTTGCCGTCTGCTTTCAGGCCCCGAGGCCAAGACCGCAGATCACCCGTAATCAGGGCATGGCTCGGGTCAAACAGCCCCGCGCTGCTGATAACCAGCCGCATATCATCCGTCGCACGTTTCCGGATAACGTATTCCAGATGCTCCGGCGTCATTTCGGCAAGCAGTTTGGCTTCACCACGCAGCAGTTCAGTAGAGCGATGAGATTCCACCGCCTCCATCTGCGTATATACCAGCGCAAACTGCATCACCATCACGCCTGCCATGGCGGCCAGCGCCATAAGAGTGAGGCGGAATGCGGCGGTGCGGAAAAGCTCAGTCAGGAACACGCAGCAGGAATCCGGTGCCGCGAATGCTTCTGATCAATGGTTCCTCACCCGGAGCATCAACCTTGCGACGCAGTTTACCGATATGCACATCCACCAGATTGGTGCGCGGAATAAAGCGATACTGCCACACATCTTCCAACAACATGGACCGGGTGAGCACCTGATCCGGCCGGCGCATCAGATATTCCAGAAGCCGGAACTCACGCGGCAGCAGTTCAATCTCCCGCCCATCCCGCCAGACGCGGCGTTCGATCAGATCCATCTCCAGCGGCCCTACGCGCAGGCGCGTGCTGCGGGTGTCATCCGGACGGCGCAGCAACGCCTCAACCCGCGCCAGCAGTTCTTCCATGGCAAAGGGCTTGGTCAGGTAATCATCACCGCCCGCCTTCAGGCCGGTCACGCGGTCATCCACGGCGGAAAGAGCAGACAGCACAAGAACTGGCGTGCGAATGCCGCGCTGACGCAGGGTTTCGATAACCGTCAGGCCATCCATGCCGGGCAGCAGACGGTCCACCACCATCACATCCACACCACCCGCCAGCGCCGCCGCAAGGCCGGCATCGCCTGTGGCGCGATGCTGCACATCCAGACCGTGGGCTGTCAGTTCCCCAACAATTTCTTCAGCAATGGTGCTATCGTCTTCTATCAGAAGAACGGCGCCACGGGGCTGATTTTCCTGCCCTGTGCCGTTATCACCCTGTGCTGTTTCCAATGCCGTTTCGTCATTCATATCTGTTCTGATGCTGTCTTCTGTGGGGTTACGCCAGTAAATTCCATTTCAGAGTGAGAGACACCTGCTGGGGAAAGTCCCCCTTCTCCCTCTGGTTTCCGGGCCGTGCTTTCAGGCACCATACTCCCTTCCGTGTCTTCCGGGCCATCAAGTTCTCGCAAACGGCGGCTGACAACCCGCGTGCGCCGCCGCGCTTCTTCAATGGAGGAAGACATGGCCTGCGCATTCCGGGCCAGTTTTTCCAGCACGCCGTCCATCTTGATCATTTCCTGACGGGTGGCCCCCAACAGCCGGGCTATTGTTTCCGTCCGGTCTTCCAGCGCGAGGGTCACATACCCCAGATGCACCGTGCGCAACATGGCGGGCATCAGAGCTGGCCCCATGATCATGACACGGCAGGTCCGGCTGATTTCATCAAACAGGCCCGGAATACGCGCGGCCTCCGCGTACAATCCATCAGTTGGCAGATAGAGCACGGCAAATTCAACCGTTCTGGGCGGCTGAATATATTTGGCGGCAATTTTACGCGCTTCCAGCCGCATCGTGTTTTCAAGCGCCTTGCGTGCGGCCTTTTCTCCCACGGCATCCCCTTCTTCCGCCGCGTTCAGAAGGCGCTCGTACGCCTCGGTAGGGAATTTGCTGTCAATGGCCATAACGGGCGGCGTGCTGGCACGCACCGGCATGCGGATAGCAAATTCAACCACATCATTCCCGGACCCCAGCCGCACGTTTGACTCATACGCGCCTTCGGGCAGCACATCATCCAGAATGGCTTTGAGCTGCGCCTCCCCCCAGCCGCCACGGGTCTTCACATTGCTGAACAGGCGTTTGAGATCACTGATCTGCGCTGTCATGGCGCGGACCTCCCCCATAGCCTTCTGCATGGCGGAAAACTGCTCCAGCACGCGCTGGAAGGAAGTCTGCATCTGGCGTTCAACGGCCTCATGCAACTGCTCTGTCACCGCTGTGCGAATGGCCCCCAACTGACGGGCAGAGGCCTCGGCCATCTCACGCAGAGCTTCCGACTGCGCTGCGCGGGCTTCGGCCTGCTCCCGCCCCATGCTGCCCGCTATGCCGCCCAGCCGTTCGGCCATTTCCGCGCGCATCTGTTCGATCCGCGCCATCATGCCCCGCTCCATTTCAGAGAGGGTGCCGCGCTGCTGCGTGGCTTCCGACCGGCTGACGGCGGCTTCCCGCTCAATCAGCACATACAGCCGGGCCAGCAGATCAGCATCCGCCCCGCCCTCCTGAGCGCGAGGGCGCAGGAGCAACGTCATGACCGCGCCAAGCGCAAGCGCCCCTATGGCAACACCAGCAAGCAGTAGACTATTTTCCATAGGCCGGTCTTGTCATCCCTTCTTCAAAAAGGGGAGTGTATGCAACACGTGATGAACCAATTCGCTCTTATCACGACAATGCAATGACATCCCTTTGATAACAATGGTATGAGGTTTGCCGCGCAAATAGCTGCTTTACAAGAATAACGAACAAACAGGAAACTTTACGCGTGTCTCTGCCCAGCCACTCTCCGTCTTCCGGTCGCAGCCATTCTTTGTATCTTCAGGTTATTATTGCTGTTGTTACAGGCATTCTGGTTGGATATTTTTTCCCCAATATCGGGGCCTCCCTCCGCCCACTTGGTGATGGTTTTGTCAAACTGATCAAGATGGTGATCGCGCCAGTTATTTTTCTGACTGTGTGCACCGGCATTGCCGGTATGGCGGACCTGAAGCAGACAGGCCGCGTGGCAGGCAAGGCCATGGCCTACTTCCTGTTTTTCTCCACCTTCGCGCTTATTGTGGGCATGATTGTCGCCAATGTGGCGCGCCCGGGCACCGGGCTGCACATCAAGCCGGAATCTCTGGATGCAGGGTCCGTGGCCTCCTTTGTGAGTGAAGCCCACTCTCACTCCTTTACAGAATTCCTGATGCGCATCATCCCCGCCACAACGGCAGGGGCATTCACCTCTGGTGAAATTCTTCAGGTTCTGCTGGTGGCCATCCTGTTTGGTATCAGTCTGGCCAAGATGGGCCCTGCGGGGGAAAAAGTGCTGACCCTGTTCCGTAGCCTGACGGAACTGGTGTTTGGCGTGGTGCGGCTGGTGATGTATGTGGCGCCTATCGGGGCATTTGGCGCCATGGCGTTTACGGTAGGCAAGTTTGGTGTGGCCTCTATTAGCCACCTGATTGAGTTGGTTTTGGCGTTTTACCTGACCGCCATAGTCTTTGTTTGCGGTATTCTTGGTATTGTCACGCGCCTGATGGGCTTCAGCATCCTGCGCCTGCTGAATTACCTGAAGGAAGAGCTGCTGATTGTGCTCGGCACCAGCTCTTCTGAATCAGCATTACCCGGCCTTATTTCCAAACTTGAAAACGCAGGTTGCCCGCAAGGGATTGTCGGGCTGGTGGTACCCATGGGCTATTCATTCAATCTGGATGGCACTAATATTTATATGACACTGGCCGCGCTGTTCATTGCGCAGGCCACGGATGTTCACCTCAGTTTAGGCGAACAGGCAGCCTTGCTGCTCGTGGCCATGGTCAGTTCCAAGGGAGCTGCCGGGGTCACGGGCGCTGGTTTCATTACGCTGGCCGCCACCCTCTCCGTCGTGCCGAGTGTGCCTGTGGCGGGCATGGCGCTTATTCTGGGAATTGACCGTTTCATGTCGGAATGTCGGTCTCTTACCAATCTGGTAGGGAACGCCGTGGCCGCCATTGTCATTTCCCGGTGGGAAAACGCGTTGGACACCACGCAGCTTCACGCCGCACTGGACAAGCGCAAAAGTGAATGACGGCTGCCTTTCAAAAAAACCATCCTCACGCAACCTCTGCTTCCCCCCCCGGTTTAGAGGCTTTTTGAATATCCGGCCAGGAAACGCTGGCCGAGTATTCAGGCAGCCTTTTCAGGCTTAAAAACAACGGAGATCCGGAATGACCACGGCGCAGCGTCTGCGTGGTATTCTGGCAGGGTCCGCCGGAAACCTGCTGGAATATTATGACTGGTATGTTTATTCCTCTTTCACCATTTACTTCGCGCACGCTTTCTTCCCCCGTGGAAATGAAACCGCAGAACTGCTGAACGCTGCCGCTGTTTTTGCCGTTGGCTTCTTTATGCGCCCCATTGGTGGGTGGCTGCTGGGTGCCGCGGCTGACCGTTATGGCCGCCGTAAGGCCCTGACCCTCTCCGTTACGGCCATGTGCCTTGGCTCCCTCGCCATTGCGGTGTGCCCGACTTATACGCAGATCGGCTTGCTGGCGCCTGCCGTGCTGCTTGTAGCGCGACTGGTACAGGGCCTTAGTCTGGGCGGAGAATATGGGGCCTCCGCCACTTATCTGGCGGAGATGTCTGACCCCCAGAATCGTGGTTTCTGGTCAGGTTTTCTTTACGTCACCCTTGTCATGGGCCAGTTGCTTGCGCTCGTGATCCTGCTGCTGATGCAATATGTGTTCCTCACACCCCAGCAGATTGAGGTCTGGGGCTGGCGCATTCCCTTCCTGCTGGGTGCGGCAGGAGCCGTTCTGATCTTTTGGCTCCGGCGGCAGATGCAGGAAAGTGAACGCTTTGAACGCAGCCACCAAAAACAGGAACAGGGTGGTCTGCGTGTTCTCCTGCAGCATAAACGGTCGGTGCTGACTGTGTGCGGCATGACGCTAGGTGGCACAGTAGTATTTTATACCTACACCATCTACATGCAGAAATACTTGGCCAACACGCTCGGTTTTCCCAAAAATACCGCAACGCTGGTCTCATCCGCATCACTGCTGGCCTTTGCCCTGATGCAGCCCGCCTTTGGCGCTCTGTCTGACCGAATTGGCCGCAAACCGCTGCTACTCTATTTTGGCATTTGCGCCACGCTGGGCACGGTTCCACTGCTTACTCTGCTCTCCGGTGTTCAGTCCCCATGGGCCGCGTTTGGGCTTATTACCGGGGCCCTGTTTATTGCCTCCGGCTATACTTCCATCAACGCAGTGGTGAAGGCAGAACTCTTTCCCACACAGGTGCGCGCGCTGGGTGTGGCCCTGCCCTACGCCGTTACTGTCTCTCTGTTTGGCGGCACAACGGAATATATTGCCCTATGGTGCCGTCAGGCCGGGCATGACATCTGGTTTGCCTATTACGTTTCCCTTTGTGCCGCCATTACCCTCCTGACCGTTCTGACCCTGCGCAAAACCGACAGGATCAGTGAAGAAAACGGGGCATCCGCAGCCGCGCAGACATTACCAAAAAATTAGGAAGAGGCCGAAATCGCCCACAAGGAGCCTTTAAATTGCCATGAGGGAGCGCATTATTTGAAAACAGAGAAGAGGAGCGGTTCCCCCCTCCCTTCCCGTTTTCAGGAGGCATACATTATGCGCCGTATGACAAAACTTCTTCTTGCTCTGCCCATTATTGCTGGCACAGCACTGGCAAGCGTTCCGGCAGCCGAGGCGTATCCCGGCCCCCATTGGGGCGGTGGTCCACGCTGGGGCGCTCCGCCGCCACGCGGCTATTGGGGGGGCGGTGGTCCGCGCCACTGGCACCATCGTGGTGGCAATGGGGGCGCTATTGCCGGTGCCCTGATTGGTGGTCTGGCCGTAGGCGCTCTGGCAGGAGCTGCCATGGGCAACGCTGCACCGCCGCCCGTAGCTTATGCGCCACCACCACCCCCTCCGCCGCCAGTGTATGCGGTTCCCGCGGTGCCAGTCGCTCCGGTTCCCGGCTATTATGCCGCACCGGGTGCTTATTACTCCGGCTGGTAACACCCAGCCGGTTTCACTGCCACCAGCCATCAAGACCGGCTGGGGCCATCCTGCGCCACAAGCTGATGGCAAAATCTGGCCGGGCCTGAGAGAATACAAACGACTGCGTGGTAAGGCCCCCTCACACCGCAAGAATTGCGTTTGACTTACAGAGCCTGAGCGGCTTCCAGAACAGCTTCTACATGGCCCGGCACCTTCACCTTCCGCCATATCCGGGCAATCTTGCCATCGGCTCCGATGAGAAAGGTTGTACGGTCAATGCCCATATAGGCCTTGCCGTAAAGCGACTTTTCCACCCACACACCATACGCTTCCGTCACGTCCCCTTGTGCATCAGAGGCCAGCGGGAACGTGAGATGGTATTTATCCGCAAAAGCGTCCAGCTTTTTCACTGGATCACGGGACACACCAATTACAGTCAATCCAGCGCCTTCAAATGCCTTCAGGGCTTCATTAAAGCCACAGGCCTCCTTGGTGCAGCCGGGCGTATCCGCCTTGGGGTAGAAATACAGCACAAAAGGCTTGCCTTTAAAGTCTGCCAGACTGACATGACGCCCCCGGCTGGTTGCCATGGAAAAATCAGGAGCGATACTCCCGTCCTGTAAAAGCTGTTCATCAGGCATGCTGGTTCTCCTTGTTCTGACACACGCGGCTCACACGCGCATTTGACCAACCGTAGCGAGAGACCGTGCAAACTGAAAGACATGCTTGCGGCAGCGCCTCGCTCATTGTCTGATGGCGCGGTGTCGCGGTCTTCCTCCCTACGTATGGACGTGCGGAAGGTTTGTTTCCACCATCACTTCGGCAAACGCATCCCCTTCGGCAACAGGACCGATCACGCGGGCAAAACACGCCCGCACAGTTCGTGCCAAAGCCGTGGTACGCAGCAGAAGCGTGGCCATATTATCCATCTCCATGGCGCGAAGCAGCATGGCCAGCGCGGGCGGGGCGAGTTCTTTTTCCAGATCAAGGGGAGGCACCGGGCCACAAAGCAAACGCAGCAGACACTGAAGCCGCCGCCATACTGCATCCGCTTCCAGCAGAAGCGCCGTATCCTCACGTGTTAGAAACCCAGCCTTGCCCAAGCGCGCCAGCGCCCTGCGTGTACAGGGATCACGCACGCCCTTGTCAGCCGCAACAAGCTGCAAGCTCTGAGCAACAAACTCCACCTCCATCAGCCCGCCCACACGCCGTTTGACATCCCAAGGGCTGGAGGCTGGCAGATCACGTGCCAGACGGGCCCGCATGGCCCGCGCATCTTCACGTATTGCCTCAGGCTGCGGCGTAAGCGTTTGTATCTGACCATCCAGAATGCGACCCAGATCGTCCTGTATGTCCCGTTTCAGAAAAGCCGGGGCGGCAATAATACGCGCCCTGGTCAACGCCATACGCTCCCATGTCCATGCGGCTTCCGTGTGGTATTTCAGAAAAGCCCGGCGGGCCACGGCAACAGGCCCCGCTGCCCCTGAAGGCCGCAGCCGCATATCCACCGCATAAAGGGGGCCTTCCGGGCCGGGCGCCGTCAAGGCCGCAATAAAGGCATGGGCCAAACGGGTATAGTATTGCGCCACAGTAACAGAGCGCGCAGCAGGAAGCACAAACCCTTCCGGCGTTTTTTGGGGCGGCGTTTTGGGCACTACGCTGGCCTGCACCTCCTCCGGATGATCAAACACTAGCAGCAGATCAAGGTCTGAACCGGGCATCATTTCTCTGGAGCCTGCCTTGCCCATCGCAATAACCGCCATGCCCCCACCGGGCACCCGCCCATAGCGGCGCACATGGTCTCTTTCCACCGCCTGTTTGAGCACAATCATGATGGTGTCTGCCAAGGCCGTACGGGCACGCTCCGCTTCATTCTCGCTCATGCGGCCTTCCAGCACCGCAACGGAAAGACGAAATTCCTCCCCGCGTAGGAGGGGGCGCAGGGCCGTTACCAGCAGCTCCGTATGTTCCACCTCGCTCGCCAACTGCCGCAGACGGGCCTGAACATTGCGTCCCTCTTCCGGTTCTGGTTCCAGCAGCCCTTCCAAGGCGGAGGGCGTATCCGCAAGATGGTTGGCCAGAAAAGCCGAGGCATCAAGCAGCGCCGCAATCCGGTCTATCAAAGCCGGGTTACGTTCAAACAGGGAGAGCAGTTGCACGCCTGCATGCTGGCGCGCCAGCAGGGCATCAAACCGTCGTAAACAGGCCAGCGGGTTACTGCGCGCGGCAAAACTGGCCAGCAACGCAGGCAACAGAACCCGCAGCAACGCATGCGCCCGTTCAGACCGCAGCGCCCGCAGGCTATTACCCTGCCAGCGGGCCAATACCTGCGCGGCTTCTGCCGCCTGATCTGCCGGGAACCCAAGTTTCTGCAACAATGCAGGCGAATTTTCATCTTCTGGCGCAATAGCCAGCAGAGCCGTTTCCGCTTCTTCCGCCTCAGGCGGCTGGCTAACAAAATGCCGCTCAAAAATACGTCTGGCTTCACGCATGCGCGGCAGCAGGTCCAGCGCCAGTGCTTCACCGTCCGCATAGTTCATGAACACGGCAAACGCGTGAAAGGCCTCCGGCTGTTCGGGCAGGGAGTGTGTCTGGTGGTCGGCCCGCATTTGCAGCCGGTGCTCGGCATCCCGCAACAGGCGATAGGTGCGGGCCAGAACCTCGGCTTCCTCCCGCGGGATGTAAGCCGAGCCCACCAGTTTTTTCAGCGCGCCGAAGGTTGTTTTCTCGCGCAAAGCGGGCACGCGACCACCCCACACAAGCTGCATGGCCTGCGCAATAAACTCAATTTCCCGAATACCGCCCTGCCCCAGCTTCAGGTTATGGCCCAGTAGCCATTGCATGCTGGCGGCGGGATCAGCCAGCACACTGTCAGGCATCTCGGCAAGGCCGGTGCGCCCGACATTACGGTAACGGTCAATCCGCGCCTTCATGGTGTGGATATCGTCAATCAGCGCGAAATCAAGATGCCGGCGCCAGACAAAAGGGCGGATGGCCGCCAGAAAATCCCGCCCCAGCTTGAGGTCTCCCGCCACCGGGCGCGCCTTGATCATGGCGGCGCGTTCCCACGTCTGGCCAAGGCTTTCATAATACAGGATGGCAGCCTGCACCGAGACCGCCGCTGGCGTGGAGGATGGGTCCGGCCTCAGGCGAAGATCGGTACGGAAAACGTAGCCATTCGCATCCCGCGCTTCCATGAGGCTGACAAGATCGCTAGTCATACGGATGAACACGCGCCGCACGGCATCCGGCTGCTTGTGACCTGAGGGGTCATACAGCACCATCAGGTCTATATCGGAGGAGAAATTCAGTTCCCGTGCCCCGAGCTTTCCCATCGCCAGAACAAAAAAACCACAACCGTATGTCGAGCGTTTGGGGTCACGTAACTGAAGCTGACCGGATTGATGGGCGACCCATAACAAATGCCTGACCGAGACCTCCAACGCGGCCTCAGCCAGACGGCTGAGCGTTTGCGTTACGTCTTCCAGCGGCCAGAACCCGCCCAGATCAGCCACGGCACACAGCAGGGCCACCTGTTTTTTGGCACGCCGGAGTGTGGCGGCAACATACTCTCGCCCAGATGTAATGTCACACGCAGCCAATGCCGCAAACGCGTCTTTCGCGCAGGCCTCCGGGCCGTCCTGCAACAAGGCGGCAAAGGAGAGCGGATCTTGCCGGGCCAGATCAGACAGATACGGGCTGTTGCCCCCAAGGCAGGCCACCAGTTCCATGGCCCCCGGCAGCTCAAGAACCTCACCCCGGCCCACATCCCGCAGAAGGGTGATCATGTCCTCCTCAAGATGCTGGGCGGCCTGCGCATCCGCCGCAGCGGGCCAACTGGCATCCGGCCAGACGCGATGCTCACCACGGCGGGCGCGTACATCCTTGAACTGGGGCACATGTTTAAACTGGGATTGAATAACAGGCGTCATGGTCTGACCATTCTGGTGAAGGACGAAGGGTTGCTGCGTTGACTTCCACAGGTCAAGACCTGCGCCGCCCGCTGCATAAGCGGGTTTTGCGTGTTTTAACTGTTCTGGCGCTGGCCGTCCTGCTTCTTCCGTTTCTGGTGGTGGCGGGACTTATGCTCCGCATGGTATTCGGGCCGGTCAACATCACACCTCTGGCCCGCCCGTTCCTGCCGGTAACCGTCATGCCGGGAGCCCCCCACCAACCGCCTGCCGCACGCCTTACACTCGGCCGGGCGGAACTGCGTTGGAATGGTCTGCATGATGGCTGGAGCACGCCTGTTATGCTTGATCTGCATAACCTGCGTATTCTCAAAACAGACAGCACTTCGCCCGACACAATTGAAGATGCCCGCATCACACTGGCACCGCTGGCCATGTTGCATGGCTCTCTTGCCTTGCGGACAGTGGATATTGAGGGCGTGCGTCTTGCGCTGCGCCGGGGCAAGGATGGCAGCGTAGGGCTGGACGTGAATGCTCCCTCCGTTCCACCCGATCAGTCACAGAACAATGCGCTTGATCCGCTAGGCATTGAGCGGCTGAGCGTTCACAACGCCCGGGTAACGGTCAATGATCAGCTTACCGGCACCCGCTGGCTTGCCACGCCGTTTGACACCACTCTGCATCTTCTTCCCGTAGCGGGCAAAAATGGCGTGACAGGCACTGTCACGTTCAGCATCACCGGCGAGGAAACGCATGCCCGTCTGGATCTGACTGCATCGGGCACCCGCACACCTGAAAATACGGTTACGTGGCATCTATCTGTTGCCCCAACCCAACCGGCTGGTTTTGCCAAGCTGAGCCCCGCTCTGAAAGATGTGGGGAATACGGTCAGCCTGAACGGCGATGCCATTTTTGCACCCGCGCCACACAGCTTCTGGTTGCTGCCACATGCGCTGGATCTGCTGGCAGATATTGGCAAAGGACCGCTGACTGTCGCCCATTCGCACTACCTGCTGAACCATGGCACAGCAGCCGTGCACCTGGACCTCAACCACGCCTCGCAGTCTCATATTCCGGCAACGCTCTCCCTCACCGCCCTGCGGCTTGATCTGCTTGACCCCAATCAGCCTGACGCAGCAGCAGAAGGTATTACCGTTAACGGTCATGCCACGCTCAGCGCCTCTGACCTGTTCAGTCCTCAGGCGCTTTCCGGGCAGGCAAGCCTTGAAATACCGCAGATTGATTTTGCCAATATTGCCCAGTTCTGGCCGGAAAAAGCCGCCAAAGGTGGCCGACTGTGGGTGAAGAAGAACATCACGCAGGGGCTTGCACATGATCTGCATGTGGCTGCCAGCCTGCATAGTGATACAGGCTGGAATGGTCTGAATGTCACGGGCATTACCGGCGGCGTGGACGCTACGGGCCTGACTGTCCACTGGTTGCGGCCCATCTCCCCCCTACAGGGGATGAATGCCCATCTGGAAGTGGATGGGATGGATAAGCTCCACATCACGTTTGACCACGCCTACCAACTGGTGAACCGTGCGGATAAAAATGTGGGCGCGACCGGCATTGGCCGGGTGGAGGCCGGGCCGGGCTCCATGGATATCACCGGGCTCACCAAAAAAGATCAGGACGGCACGATCAAAACCGCCCTGCGCGGCAATCTACGCGATATTCTGGCTCTGCTGGCCGAACCGCGGCTGCATCTTCTCTCCCGTCACCCCATCAGCTTTACAAAGCCATCGGGCAATGCGTCTGTCATGCTCTCTCTCACCCTACCGCTTGAGAGCGATGTCACGACCGATCAGATGACCATCAATGCCCACGCCGATCTGACCCACACCTATCTGGGTAATGTTGTCATGGGCCGGGCCATTACCAACGGTCGTATCCAGATAGACGCCACGGCGCAAAACCTGAACCTGACGGGGCATGCTGCATTGGGTGGCCTGCCTTCTGACGTGAGCTATTTTATGGATTTCCGCTCCCTCTCCCCCACAGAGGTTGCAGAAAAAGCCCATGCCATCACACACATTACGCCGCCAACCGCTATTGCGGCAGGTTTTGCCGTGGGAGACCATTTTTACGGCAGTGCAGAGCTTCAGACAGACTATACCCGCCTCGCTAACAACACAGGGACCGTTGGGCTTAATCTGAACCTGACACCCGCAAAAATCCTTATCCCGCTCTGGCACAAGGCCGCAGGGCGGAAGGCACAGGTTTCGGCTGAACTGGCGCTGGTGGATGGGCATATCACGGCCGTCAACAAACTGCTGGCGACAGGCCCCAATCTGGATGTACGCGGACAGGCCCGCCTGCGCCCCAACCGCCCTCCTGAACTGCTGATTTCCTCTTTCTGGATTGATCGGTCTACCGGGCACGCTCGGCTGATGCTCCCATACGCTGCACAAGACAAGACCATCCGCGTTGGCGTCTATGCCTCCACGCTGGACCTCTCTCCCCTGATGGAAGGAGACCCCACAGCCCCCAAACCCGCCAGCACCGGATACCATGTGCCAGAAGCGGCAACCGGCACCATCCACGGACCGCCGGGAAATGCGTGGGTTATTGATCTGCAGGCAGATTCCCTGTTCTACAACCAGACCCGGCAGCCCCTGAAAGGTGTGAAGGCCCATTTTGAAGATAACGGCATGCGGCTGGAAAGCATGCATTTCACCATGCGCGGCCCCTCGCCGGTTGCCATGCATCTCACACCCAACGGCAGCAAACGCAGCCTGCATGTTGCTATTCCCGACATGGGCGCTTTTCTGGCAGCGTTCAACATTCTGCCCAACGTGGAAGGCGGACAGGCCACCCTTCAGGGCAACTTTGACGACACCCTACCCTCAGCCCCCTTCAAGGGCGTGCTGAACATCACACCTTTTGTTCTGACAAAAACACCCAGCACGGTGCTGATCGCCCGCAACCTTTCCCTTTACGGATGGATCAACGCCCGCAAAGCGCCGGAATTTGAAATTTCCCGCCTGACCATGCCTGTGACCTTCAAAGATGGCGTTCTGGGCATTCAGGAGGGGCGTGCCGGAAATGATGCGCTGGGGGCCACACTGGAAGGCAAGGTCGATCTGGACCGCAATGTGCTCGATCTGAACGGTACGGTGGTGCCTGCCTTTGCTCTCAACAAACTGCCGGGCAAGCTACCCGCTATTGGCCGATTGTTCAGCCCGGAAAAGGATGGCGGGCTGGTTGCCATGAAATTTGGCATTTCCGGCAAACTTGACAACCCGGATCTTCACGTGAACCCGTATTCCATCTTCCTGCCCGGGATGTTGCGCAAGCTGTTCTAGAAGCCCCACTTCCCGAAAAAATCAGGGAGTTTCCGGCCCTGTCCCTGCGGAAGGGGCATCCGGGTCTTCAATGTCAGCAGGGCTTTCGCTCAGATAAACGGTGTCATGTAGCGGGCCTTCCACATGCGCGGTGATAATGCCTGCCTTCACCGCAGCCTGAAAACCTGATGCTTCATCCTCAAAGGTCGTATCAACCCCGTTTCCGCTCACTTCCCCCACGGGCTGGAATGTGACGTCCACCTGTGGGCGGACAGGATTGATCAACCAGTGCCGGGTTCTGGACACCAGCGTTGAGGCATCCGCCATGCCGCACGGCTGCATTTCTGTAAGGGTTACGGTTTCCGTGGTCACCAACCCTTCCATTTGAGCAGGGTCTTTGCGGCCATTCGCTGGCCTGCGCGCCACAAATACCGTGCCGGAAGGGATGACCATCAACGTATCGGGATGATCGCTTTTCTGGTGCGCAAAACAGATATCCACACCGCCCTGCACGTTGAGGGACGGCGCAACGCCACCCAGCCCACCAGCACCAGCACCAGCACCAGCACCAGCACCAGAAGATGCCACCCCAGAGGACTGCTTACCAGTCTGTGCCCACCCGGTGCCTGACGGCGTGCTACCCAGCACGCCTATTGCCAGACCGGCCAATGCATAGGCCAGAACTCTGGTGTTTTGTGGCGTCATGCCCATTCCCTTTCCTTCTCAACAGGGCGGGCAAGGTTATGGCGTAGCGGGCGCTTCCTTCTTCAGCCCCGCAGGGATAGCAAACACCGTATCGGGTTGCGATACCCTGTTTACACTCAGGGCCCTGACCGTAATCTGGCCGCCTTGCGCAACCTGCAACAGCAGCCCATCCGCCGTGTAACACACATCACTGGCATGCCCGTCTGTATCTTTCGTGCGCCATAATGTGCATTGTTCTCCTGCCACTACGGAACCACCCAAACGCGCATAGGTGCCCGTCATGGCTGTATGACCAGGCGGTGTCAGCACCTGGCTGGGGGCTGGCATCACACTTTGTCGGCGGCGGGCCTCATCCACTACGGTCAAAGTATGGTCCGGCCAGGATGTAATCATGTAAACAGCAGAGTTCTGAGGGTCCAGCCGCTGGCGCAGAGAGGCCACCTGCCACCGCATGCGCTGCTTCATCACGGCGTCCCCCATGGGAGAGGTGACTTCATACAGCACATCAACATCCGTCGAAGGGGTGATGAAAGGGGCATCCTGTGAGACGCCTTGTTGGGCAGCCTCCCCAATGCTCCCTCCTCCGGCCTGAGCCTGAGCCTGAGCCTGAGCCTGAGCCTGAGCCTGAGCCTGAGCCTGAGCGGGAAGCACAGACACAAGGCTTACGCAACCCAGCAGAAGGGGCACGCCCGCGCCAGAGAGTGCCCTTGCTTTGCGTTCCCTCATATCCTTCCTGTCAGGCAATGCTCTTCCTTCTCCCTGCCGGGAGTGCCGAACACAACTCATTGGGCGCTGCTCCCTTCAGGTGCCGTTGAGGCCCCGTCGCCTGCCGGAACCTGCGTTGTGGGGCCAACACCCGGAATGGGGCTACCCGAAGGCCCGCTGGGGGCCAATGAGCCTGCATTTTCCTCAGTTCCTGAACCGGGACGTGGAGAATGTGGCGTAATTTCCTGATATCCGGCAGGAGGCATGAAAGCGCTGGCCGGTACATCATCATAGGAAATATGCGTGGCTTTCAGGTGGCCATTCAGACCATCCACATCCACACCATCCTGCTCCAGAATAAAACCGTCATCCGTTACGCAGGCAGAGCCTGTTCCCTCCGTGGACTGCACACTCCAAATGGTGCAGGGCTGGCCTGTAACCTGAGACGTCCCCTTGCGCGCAAACTGCATGGACATATCCAGAAGGAACGGGCTGCGTGCCACCTCCTGCTGCACCAGCCGGGTGTAGATTTTTCTGTCATCCAGAATAATCAGAACTTCCTGCGCGGCACGGTTGATGACCACGGAACCCCGGCTGTCATCCCCCTCCATGCCTTTCATGTAACGGATACGCATCAGGCCGCCATCACCTGAAAACAGAACCTGCACATGGCGTTCTGGCAACGGACCGGGCGGCACCTTGCCCGCCTGAACCAGATCAGCCGGGGGTTTGGGCTGAAACACATAATCAATTACGGCATCCCGCCCCGGCGTAAGCCGCGGATGATCCGGCTGAACAGCAGCACCCTGATCAGCACCAAGGGCAGAAGAAGCCAGAGACAAACTCCATGCCAGAGGCGTTGCAGCCAGCAGGCCACACAAGGTTAGCTGGCGGAGTATGCGGCCCGGCTGGCGAGTCATCATGCGTTCGCTTCTTTCTTTCCGTCTCTGTCTCATAACTGTCTTACTACCGTGTTCACTAGTCTCTGCCAGCCCCACCAGCCGGAGAAACATGCCCCTTGGGAGAGAGCCTATGCACCATTGGGGTGTGTTGCCCATTAAGAGAGAGAATTGCGGCCAAGAGGTGATCGCCACGATAAAAATTTGGAAGATCAGCTTTTTACCGGAGGGTGGTTGCACAGCGACAAGGCGTGTTCGCTGATAACGTTTCTGAAGAAGAGAGTTGACCTTTGCTACCAACAGCCAAGAACATGGACTTTCGCGCTCAGGGCACCCAATACGGGGCCAAAAGCCTATCCAGTGTCAGGCAACACACTATGGGCTGATACGTGATATTTACTGAAAGCCTTAGCTGCCTTGCCGCATGGTTCTGATCTCGGCTTCCAGTTGCTGGGGCGTGAAGTTAGCCTGCCAACATGGCGGCATGTGGACAGCGCGCTCCAATGTGGTTTTGTACTCTGCAGCCGGTATTTCCACACCGCCAAAACGGGTGAGATGATCCGTGCCAAACTGGGTATCCAGCACCATGAAGCCGGATAATCTGAGCCGCGCCACCAGATGCACCAGCGCCACCTTGGATGCATCGGTCACCCGGCTGAACATGCTTTCTCCAAAAAATGCACCGCCAAGGGCCACGCCATACAGACCACCAACCAGTTCACCATTCTGGCGACACTCCACACTGTGGGCGTATCCCATCTCATGCAGGGCACAGAACAGGCGGAAGATCTCGCTATTGATCCATGTCTGCTCCCGCCCCGGCGCAGGAGCAGCGCAGCCCTTCATGACAGCGGGAAAATCCTGATCGACCGTAACGTCAAACCGGCCAGAGAGCACCGTGCGCCGTAATCTGCGGGGAAGGTGGAACGCCTGTAGCGGCAAAACACCTCTTGGGTCGGGATCATACCATTGCAGGTCTTCATCCTCGGCATCCGCTGCCATGGGAAACAAGCCCACGGCATAGGCGCCCAACATAAGTTCCGGCGTTAAACCCTGATCAGACATTCCTGAACGCTCTCCTTACGGCTTGCGGCGGGATGAGTTAGGCCTGAGCCCGAACACCCGGACAGAAGCAGACACCCCCGGCAGATAGTCACTCAAATGTTTACAGGCATGCACAACTCAGCGCTTTGCATTCCGTTTTGAGCACCTCATGGTTTTCCGCCGGGTTCATGCTAGTCTGCCTGCACGGAAACTCAAATCTGTCTCATCAGCAAGGTCTGTCCATATGTCTGATACCAAACCTCGTATTCTTCGCTCCGTCCGTCTGCTGAACGCTGCTGAAAAACGTATCGAGACAGATTTCATTGCCCCACCGCCGCCCACTACGCCGCTTGATACCGCCGCCATTCTCAAACTGGCGCATGAATTTCAACCCGTTGCCATTCTGGTCACTCATCATTCTCCGCTGAAAGGCGCTGATGTCGCGGCCCTGCCGGAAAGCGTAAAGCTGATCGCCACCGTAAGCGTAGGGCTGGACCATCTGGATGTTCCCGCCCTGCTGGCCCGTGGCATTGCCGTCTCCAACACGCCGGATGTGTTGACCGACTGCAACGCAGACCTTGCCATGATGTTGATTATCGCCGCCTGCCGCAGGGCTGCGGAGTATTATACGCTCATGAAGAAAGGCTGGGGGCACACCCTCGGCATGGATGAAATGCTAGGCCACCGCGTAACGGGTAAAACGCTTGGCATTATTGGCGTGGGCCGCATTGGGCAGGCCGTTGCCCGCCGCGCACGCGGGTTTGAGATGAACGTGCTCTACCACAACCGCCGCAGGCTGGACCCGACACACGAGCAAGGGGCCACCTACTATGAAAGCCTTGAGGACATGCTGCCCAAATGCAACATCCTCAGCCTGCATCTGCCTGCTGCCCCGTCTGGCGGACCCATCATAACCGCCCGCACGCTTGCCCTCCTGCCGCGTGGCAGTGTGCTGGTGAACGCGGCCCGTGGTGCGCTGGTTGATGAAACCGCTCTGATTGATGCCCTCCGTTCTGGTCACCTGTTCAGTGCAGGGCTGGATGTTTATCAGAACGAACCCAACCCTGACCCGCGTATTCTGGCTCTGCCGAACGTGTTCATGACACCCCATGCGGGCAGCGCCACGGTTGAAACCCGCACAGCCATGTGCATGCTCGCGCTGGATAACGTGACGGCCCTTGTTGCGGGCAAGCCTCTCCCCACCCCTGTTACCGCCTGAGAACCGCCACTATGCCCCTTACCCTGCGTCTGACCTGCCTGATTGGTATTGGCGTCTGCACTCTGCTGGCGTTTTACGCCCCCCACTATCATCTGACAGCAGAGATTGTGGGCGGCGGCATGCTACTGATCGCGCTGGTTGCCACCGTCATTCTGGATGAAACCCCACCTGCGCCCAAGAAAGCCAAGCAGGAACAGGCATAAATCCTGTCTGGGGAATAAATCTTTCGCGCTGAAAGGATCATCATCCTTCCGGAACGCTTCAACTAAAAAAAGGCCACCCGTACGTCCGGGCGGCCTTTTTCTATCAAGCCATTGCCAGTGAAGTGCTGGCCATCTTGTTCAGCACCTTATTCCGGTTTGGCCCGTGCATGAACCTGCTCCCGTAGCGCCACTGCCGTATCCCGCACAACGGGCCCATGCTCACGCTCAAGCCGCCGAATGGTGAAGTGCGCACGCGCCAAAGCCCGATAATGATTCAGGAATGCGGTGTTCAGAGAGGCCCCGCAAAGAGCACCCGCAACGGGCATAAGCTGAAGGGAAACTTTCTGCCCCAGTGCAAGCCCGTAATGAGAAGCCACTTCCGCAATCAGCATCACAACAGGCCGGCCCCGCAACAGGGCGCGGGCGGAGAAATAGCCAAGCTCGCTCTCATCGCCCTGCCGCACATTGGGGAACGCCCGCAGCGCAAACACTTCCAGACACGCACGACGCGCATCCGGGTCAGACAGATCTTCCCCTTCCTCCCGCGCAATCCGGCCGATTTCACGCATGATGGTTAAAGTGGTGAAACCGATATCCGGAGCCAGCCCGGCCAGCCCGGCAAAGCCGCCGACAGCACCGGACACAGCAACCGCTGCCTGAAGGGCTGGTGTGCGCCATGCCTTGGTTTCCACGGCGGCATCTTCTGTCGGGCGCAGGCCGAGGATGGCGACATCAAACGCCCGCGCAATGGAGGCCTCAGCCAGCCCGCGCAGCTTGTCTTCCATAGTGGGGGCCATGCCGAGCCCACGCAGTCCAAGCCGCGCGGCATGCCCAACCGCGCCACC
Source organism: Acetobacter tropicalis (assembly GCF_030644465.1). Lineage (NCBI taxonomy): Bacteria > Pseudomonadati > Pseudomonadota > Alphaproteobacteria > Acetobacterales > Acetobacteraceae > Acetobacter > Acetobacter tropicalis. The sequence continues at coordinate 405,941 of NZ_JAUYUW010000001.1, forward strand.
CATCAGGTCCGCCAGCCTGACGAGCACGCCCTTGCCGGATTCAACCTGTGCCAGCGCCTGCTCAAGTTCGCCCAGATCCTGTCCGGTCAGCTTGAGGGAGACAATATCGCTGCCCGGCCTATCTACTGTGCTCATCTGTGCCCTTTCCGCTTTGTATCCGCCCTGCCTGACCATAACGCGCAGGGCCGTGGCGCTGTACGCGCCCTTTTGTCTTTACTAATAGGAAGCATAATTATCATACCGGCCATGAAAAGCGACATGACAGCCCCCCAGCCGTGCTTGCATCACGCATCTGCCTATAAAAATGCCTGACACGGGCATAAGTTGCCCCCGCCCCGGTAAACACAGCGTTGTAACACGTGCCTGAAAGACTTAGACAACAGGCACCACTTCCCGCCTGCGCAGAGACTGCGCCATCTAGGAGTCGAGCAATGTCAGTCACGGTGCGTTCTTCCGCTTCCTCCCCCACCCGGAAGCCATTCAAGTGGGGAGCAGCCTTGCGTGTGGTTACTGTTCTGTCCGCTTTTGGCATTGCAGGCTGTGCGGAATCACCTGAACAGAAGGCCTATCAGCAGACTCTGCAAACCGCGCAGACTGACCCCAATTTCTGCTATTCCAACCGTTATGACGGCGTTCTGGCAGAAGCATGGCAGCGCGTGCACTCCACACAGGGCAATGGCCAGAAGGATAAAACCCCGGCAGAGGCAGCGCCGTTGCCCGCAGTTTCCGTAACAGGCGCTACCGCCATGCCGGAACTCAGCGTGCCGCCCTACAGCCAGCGCTCCTGCCGCCTGAGCGTGAAAGTAGGAGACGCCGCACCGGAGACAGGCTTTCTGACCTTTACCTATCTGGTGCGCGATAATGTGACCAAATCCGCTCTGGCCGAATGGCACCCGGATACGGAAATCACGGAAAAATATGATGCCCTGATGGAAAAGATCAAAGCAGGCGTGGACATGAATAACCCGGACCTGAAAGCCTGCATAACCCGCTACCCTGCCTTCAACGCTCCCTCTTCTGACCCGATGGTGCAGAAAGCAGCCGTTGATCTCCGTGCCCATCTGGTCCGCCGTTGTCTTGCAAACAGGGCTGCCCTGAAAAACTTGTATTCAGACCTGTATTTCATTCATCGCTGAGGGCGCACGCTTTCAGCTTGCATAGCCCTGTACTGTGTCCAGACAGGGCCCTTCCATGACAGGAGTTATTGTTCATGACGCAGTATCGTAGCCTCTCCCCTGATTTTGCCGTGGCTCCCCAGATCACCACAGCAGAAATTCCCGCCATCAAGGACGCCGGTTTCAAGACCGTGATCTGCACCCGTCCAGATGGAGAAGACCCCGGCCAGCCGTCTGCCGAAACCATTGGTGACGCCGCCCGCGCCGCCGGCCTTGCCTTCATTTCCATCCCGGTTGCGGCGGGTCAGGCCCCCTCTTCTGATGCCGTGATTGAAATGCAGGAAGCACTCAACACTCTACCGGGGCCTGTCTTCAGCTATTGTCGCTCCGGTAATCGTGCAGGCCAGTTGTGGGCCCTTGCCACACAGGGCTGAGCGTCATCCGCGCTCACGATTAAGCACAAAAAAGGCGGCACCTGATGGGCCGCCTTTTTTGTGACTTCTGACTCTTGCAGAGCGTGTGCTTTCAGGCTGGCTCCTGCCAGCCGCCCATCTGGCACAATACCTGCCAGTGCGCCTCGGACACCGGACAGACAGAGAGCCGGGACTGCCTGACTAGGGCCAGTTCTTCCAGTTCAGGACTCTGCTTGATCTCCGCCAGTGTAACGGGCCGAGGCATGGGGCCGATGGCCTTGACATCCACACAGACCCAGGCCCCGCTTTCCGCCGTGGGGTCCGGATAGGCTTCACGCACAATTTCAACCACACCCACAATGGCCCGCTGCACGTTGGAGTGATAGAAAAACGCGCGGTCGCCCACCTTCATGGCAGCAAGGTTTTTCTTGGCCTGATGGTTCCGCACCCCGGTCCAGGGTTCGACATCGTTTGCAACCTGCTCATCCCAGCTAAAGGCGTCAGGCTCGCTTTTCACCAACCAGAAGGCCATGGCTATTCCGCCAGCGCGCCATCACGGAACACAGTCCGCAACGGGCGCACAATCACGCTTTCAAACAGATTAACCTTTGCATAGGGATCTGCTGCGGCAAAACCTTCGGCTTCCGCACGGTCCTTTACGTCTATCAGAATCAGGCTACCGCAAGGCTTGCCATTAATATCCAGTTGCGGCCCGCCAAACTGAATACGTGCCTTATACTGCTCCAGAAACGCCAGATGCTGTTCCCGCGTGGCCATACGCGTTTCAAGCGCGCCGGGGCGGTCTGTACAGATGATGGCAAACAGCATGTCTTCCTCCGTTGTGTTGTAGAGGCAGGACGCCCATGAACAACGGCCTCGTGTCAAGAGGCTTATAATGATATAGGAGAGAGCCCGAGCACACTTATCCGCGCCCCCCATACAGCCGGATGATGTTGCGGCTCATCTGGTTGTGACACACGAAACGGACTGACATTTGAGCGCCTCACCGACCCTTGTCGCGCGTACTGGTAGTTTCTTTCACCGGTATGCCAATCCCGGCCGGTTTCTGAAGCTGGGCGCACGCATCCAGCCCTGGCTGACATGGACCGCGCTGCTCTTCACCCTCGCAGGGCTTGGGTGGGGACTGTTCTATTCCCCGGCTGACTGGCAGCAGGGCGATTCCGTGCGCATCATGTATGTGCATGTGCCCGCCGCCATTCTGGCATCCAGCGGCTATGCGGCGCTGGCAGTGTGCGGCCTGCTCTCCCTTGTCTGGCGGCATCCGCTGGCAGACCTCGCAGCCGTGGAGATCGGGCCGGTAGGCGCGTGCATTACCGCACTCTGTCTGGCCACGGGCTCCCTGTGGGGTAAACCCATGTGGGGCACCTGGTGGGTGTGGGATGCCCGGCTGACCTCCGTGCTGGTGCTGTTTTTCCTGTATCTGGGCCATATTGCCCTGATCCGCGCATTTGATGATCCGCAGCGTGGCTACCGGGCCGCCGCCATTCTGGCTTTGGCTGGCGCGGTTGATCTGCCCATCATCAAGTTCAGTGTGCAGTGGTGGAACACTCTGCACCAGCCAGACAGCATCACGCTGACAGGTGCCCCCACCATGTCCAGCAGCATGCTGTGGCCGCTGGCTCTTTCCATGATCGGCATTTCTCTTGGGTTTGCTGCCATCGTGGTGGCGCGTCTGCGAGCAGCAGTCATGGAAAACCGTATCCGCAGCCTGCTCTCCAGCCCCCGCCGCCGTGGAGGCGCTGCATGACACACCTTCCTTATATTCTTGCCAGCTACGGGCTGTTTGCTGGCATGGCGCTTGTGCTGTCCGTTGGTGCGGCCCTGCGCCTCAAAAAAGCCCGTGCCCGGCTTGCCACGCTTGAACGCACTTCCTCCCGGCCTTCAGGAGCCCCCCTCACTCCATGACCCGCAAGACCCGCCGCCTCTGGCTTATCATTGCCTGCGTTGCCTGCCTTGGAGCCGCCGCGGCCCTGATGCTCCGGGCGTTTTCCTCCGATATCGTGTTTTTTGTCACGCCCTCCCAGGTTGCAACCAAACCGCCACCGGCTGACCGCACCGTGCGGCTGGGCGGCATGGTGGTGGCTGGCTCTGTCAAACGTGAAAAGCACGGTGAAACACCCGTTGCCCGTTTTGATGTGACCGATGGGCAAGCCGCCGTAACCGTGCGGTATGAAGGCATTCTGCCTGATCTGTTCCGGGAGGGGCAGAGTGTTGTGGCCGTGGGCACCATGCAGAAGGAGGGCTTTGTGGCCAGCGAGGTTCTCGCCAAGCATGATGAGACCTACATGCCCAAGGAAGTAGCCGAAGCCCTCAAGAAGTCAGGCAAATGGGACCCCCGCTTCGGGCCGCCGCCCAGTGCCGCAAGCTGGAACAGCATGACCGTGCAGGACGCGAAAAAAGATCTTTCCCCCAAAGACCCCGCAGCGCCCTCCACCAAATAAGCCCTTCTTTTCATACCGTTACCCAGAACACCGGGAGTCACCCCCCTGATATGCTGAGCCCCGAACTCGGACATTATGCCCTGGCACTTGCCTGTATTTTTGCTGCTGCACAGGGCATCCTGCCTCTGATTGGCGCACATCGGCGGGATAGACGTGTGATGATGCTGGCACCGGGGCTTGCCCTTGGTCAGCTTTTTGCCCTTGTGGTGTCCTTCCTGTGTCTTGTGAACGCTGCTGTTACGGATGATTTTTCCGTACAGAACGTGGCGGCAAACAGCGCTGTCACCAAACCGCTTCTGTATAAAATCACGGGTGTATGGGGCAACCATGAAGGCTCAGTGCTCCTCTGGGCACTTATTCTAGGCATTTGTGGCGCTGCGGTTGCGGCCTTCGGGCGGAACCTTCCCTCTGCCCTGCGGGCGCGCGTCATTGCCGTTCTGGGTGCCGTCGCCGCCGGGTTTGAACTGTTCTGCCTGACCACATCAGACCCATTTGCCCGCGTGTGGCCTGCCCCCATGGATGGGCAGGGCATGAACCCCCTGTTGCAGGACCCCGGCCTCGCCTTCCACCCGCCCATTCTCTACACGGGCTACGTGGGGTTTGCGGTGCCTTTCGCGTTCGCCATCGCCGCGCTGATGGAAGGCCGGGTGGATGCCGCATGGGGCCGTTGGGTGCGCCCATGGGCCGTGGCGGCATGGTGCTTCCTGACATGCGGGATCGCCCTTGGCTCTTGGTGGTCCTATTATGTGCTTGGCTGGGGTGGCTACTGGTTCTGGGACCCGGTGGAAAACGCATCCCTCATTCCCTGGCTGACCGGCACCGCGCTGATTCACTCCGCCATTGTGGTGGAAAAGCGTGAGGGACTGAAAATCTGGACCGTTCTGCTGGCCATCGCCACGTTCTCATTCTCTCTGTCCGGCACCTTCCTTGTGCGCTCGGGCATTCTGAATTCCGTGCATGCCTTCGCTAACGATCCGGCCCGCGGCATCTTCATTCTGGGGCTTCTGGCACTGGTCATCGGCGGCTCTCTGGCGCTGTTCGCCTATCGAGCACCATCGCTGACGGCGGGTGGCCTGTTCGCCCCGGTCTCGCGTGAAGGTGCACTGGTGCTGAACAACATCCTGCTGTGCTCCATCTGCGCAGTGGTTGTCACCGGCACCATGTATCCGCCCTTCATGTCCCTGCTGTTTGACCGCACCATTTCTGTTGGCAAACCGTTCTTTGATGCCACCACCATTCCGTTGGCGCTGCCCCTGTTCATCTTCATGGGCTTTGGCCCCATGCTGCCATGGAAGCGCGCGCAGTTATGGCCGGTGCTTCAGCGGCTCTGGCTGGCCGCCATTGTCACCGCCATTGCGTTTCTGGTGGCTGCGTTTGGTGTGTCCGGTCTGCTGCCTGTGCTCTCCTGTGGTGTCGCGGTATGGATCATTGCCACCAGCATTACAGATATTACAGAGCGCGTGCGGCTGTTCCGTATGCCGCTGGCTGGCAGCCTGCAACGCGCCCGCATGCTGCCCCGCTCCATTTTTGGTACGGCTCTTGCTCATGCCGGTGTGGGCATTACCGTGCTGGGGCTGGCAGCCATGTCTCAGGCCCAGCATAAAATTGTGGAAGTGCCAGTGGGCACCACCGAGCATCTTGCGGGCTATGACTGGACCCTGACCAACGTAACGCAGGAGCCCGGCCCCAACTATTCCGCCCTTGTTGCCACCATTGAAATCCGCCACCACGGCAAACTTGTGACCGTGATGCATCCGTCAAAACGCAGCTTCAACAGCCAGAACCAGACCACCACGGAAGTGTCCATCCACACCAATCTGCTGGCCGATCTGTATGGTGTGTTAGGTGATAAGCACGGCACGGATGCCGCCCCCACATACGTGTTGCGGCTGCATTACAATCCGCTGGCGCCATGGATGTGGCTGGGGGCATTGGTCATGGCCATTGGCGGTGCGCTTTCCCTGTCTGACCGCCGCATGCGCGTGGGCGCGCCCCGCCGTGCCAAACTTTCCGCAGAAACGGTAACAGCAGCATGAGCACCTCCCCTCAAAACGAGAACCTCACCCGCCGACGGCTGATGATGGGCCTGCCTCTGGCCGGGGCTGCCGTGCTGGGTGTGGGGTTCTGGAAAATGCTGGCAGGCATGCAGCACGGATCCTTCAATCCGCATGACATCAATGCGCCGGTGCTCAACCGCCCGGTACCAGACTTCACCCTGCCCGACCAACCGCCCGGCCAGGGCTTTAGCGCACAGGATCTGCGCAGCCTGACCAAGCCGGTTCTGGTGAACTTCTTTGCCTCCTGGTGCATTCCGTGTCTGGCTGAAATGCCTACACTGATGAGCCTGAAAGACGATGTGACCCTCTGGGGCATTGCCTACAAGGACCGGCCTGAAAACGCCGCCAACTTCCTGAAACATTCCGGTAACCCCTTCACCCGTCTGGGTAGCGATCATGAAGGTCGCGTGGGGATCGAATGGGGTATTTCGGGCGTGCCTGAAACCTTCCTGATTGGCCCCGGCGGCATTATCCGCTGGCACACGGCCTCTCCACTGGATGTTGATACCATCCGCAACACACTTGCCCCTCTGCTTGAAAAGCTGAAAACAGCATGAGCCGCCTGCGCCTGACCTCCCTGCGCCGCCTTGTCCCGGCGTTTCTGATCGGCCTGAGTGTGCTGCTGGCCCCGGCTCTGGTGATGGCGGTGGATGATCCATCCGAAATGCTGCCAGACCCCAAACAGGAATCCCGCGCGGAAGCCATTGGCTCCCAGTTGCGGTGCCTTGTCTGTCAGAATGAATCGATTGAAGACAGCAGTGCAGGACTGGCGCGGGACCTCCGCCGCGTGGTGCGTGAACATGTGGCCAAGGGCGAAACCAACAAGCAGATCATGGACTGGATGGTGGACCGCTACGGCAACTTCATCCGCCTCAGCCCGCCGCTTTCTGTTGGCACTCTGCTGTTATGGAGCATGCCGGTTCTGGCCCTGCTGCTTGGCCTGACACTGGCATTCTTTGCCTATCGCCGCCGTGCCGCTGCCCCTGCGGCTCCGCCCCCGCTTTCAGACGAAGAAAAGGCCCGTCTGGCCAAGCTGACAAAGGACTGAGCACATGATCTGGCTCTCCATTGCCCTGTTAAGCCTGCTGGCTCTGGCCCCGGCGGCCATACCGCTGTGGCGGCGCACCCGGCAGGTGCGGGATGAACGCAGCGCGGCCCTCGCCCTGCACGAAGCCCAGCTTTCTGAAATTGACCGTGATCTTGCAATCGGTCTGATTGCCCCAGCCGAGCATGATATTGCGCAGCTGGAAATCCAGCGCCGCATTCTGGTGGCGGATACCGCACCGGCAGAAGCAGCAGACGCCATTTCTCCCACTTTGGTCTGGGTCGCGCTCGGGCTTATTCCTCTGGTGGCCGTAGGGCTTTATCTGACCAACGGTGTGCCATCCCTACCAGCCCAGCCTCTTGGCCCGCGTCTGGTGGCACAGCATGAGCAGAACACCAAGAATGACACCATTCTGAACAAACTGAAGCAGACACTGGCACAGTTGCCAGCGGACGACCCCAATCTGCGGCAGGGTTACCTGCTTCTGGGGCAGGCTGAAGCCTCTCGCGAACATTATGCAGAAGCCGCAGCGGCGTGGCAGCATGCGCTTGATCTGAGCTTTGACCCAGAAATTGCCGCCCGCACCGGGGAAGCTCTTACCCGCGCAAACGGCCACGTAACGCCAGAGGCTCTCGCCCTTTTCCGCAAAGCACTGGACGCCGCCCCCAAGGATGCCCCATGGCGTGGGGCCGCACAGGCCCGCATTGCCCAAGGCGAGCACGATCAGGACAACCCCTGAGCCGCCACCACAGCGGAACAGCCCTAGCAGCAGACCAAAAAGCCGGGACCATTATGGTATCCCGGCTTTTTCTTTGCCTAACTCTCATCCCGGAAAAGCAGCCCAAGACGCTGTTCCCGAACACGGACGAGGAAATCTCTATGCAGGGCATAGCAGCGTCAGAGCAGTTTTCTTTCTCACCGTTGCCAACGTGCGCTTTCTGCCAGCAGATTGAGCCGCCCCACCTCTCCGACGCGCGCTTTGCCTCTTACGATCCTGCCTTAGATATCTTCCAAAACGTCAGAAGGCATTGTGGGTTGGCAAGAAATTTTTGAGGCTAAGAAAGCGAACGTGAAAGCTTGGCACGGTGGCCATCGAGACGAAAAACCCCAAAGGATTCCGCCACGAAAAGCCCTCCCTAACATGGCAGATCGTTTCAGCCCCTCATTTTCATGAAAACCGCACAGGCATTGGACGCACCTGATCAAGCGCCTGTCAGCAGGCACAAAAAAAGCCGCACCTCTGTGCGGCCTTCCTTGAATGAAAACGGTGTTTTGCGCCCTAACCCGTGCCAACCTCACGCAGATGCGCTCTGGCCCAGATATCTTCCCGCGCGCGGGCCTTAGGCGGTCGCGGCTGACAGGAAATGAAATACAGCCCCACAACGAACACAAGATTGGAGAGCGCATTGAACCACATGGCGATGCGAAAAGGCGGCGGTGTCGTGGATGCCTGATACAGCACATACAGGGTGAACGGAATGGAAACCAGCCGCACCCCCTGCAACATGTAACGGAAAGGATTAGGCCGCCCCGGCTTGACCAGCACGCGCATGCGGCTCAGCCCGATGAAGAACGTTACACACAGGCACCACACCAGCACATTGAAGGCCATGTTGGTGAAATCCATCATGCCGCCAAGAACAAAAACCGCGATAATGGAAACAGCCGAAAACAGGAGGGAGCCCAACTGAAAGCTCATGCCCACTTCAAGAGCAGGAAGCCGCTCGGGCAGACGGTCAGCCAGAGGCTGGCACACATCATCCAGCAGCCAGCTATCCACTCGGGTAATACGCTCGCCTAGGTTCATCTCATCATCATAACGGAATATGAAGACAAACGCACCTGCTGAATTCGACCGGACCGTCCCTACTCATTTAGGATACGTCCTCCGACATCACTCTCCCCTCTCAGGAGAAGAACTCCCAGCTTTTTCATACGCGGCACAGAAACAGGCCCTATCGGCTCCCTCACCCCATGCAAGAAGGAAACCATCCCTCCTTGGAAAGGTCGTATCGACAGGAAGCCGTAGCGCAAGAGACCCGTACTTTTCAGGCCTTGAGAACGGTCCTTGCCGCCCATCGCTTTAAAAGCGGACGGCAGATGTTTTTCAGGCTTCCTTGGCGGGGGGCACCTCGGCAGGAACTTCACCTGCGGGTGTGGTTTTATCCACGGCTTCCGGCAGATAGTGCGAGAGCGTGGTCAGCACGGTATCAGCCGGCAGGCCAGTACGGGCTACCAGATCATGCACAACAGAGCTACCTAGAATTTCACGGATTTCATCCGTCGTAGCTGGCAGGTTTTCGCCATGCCCAATCCAGGAACGCACCTTGTCACCCAGCCCGGCCTGATCAGCCTGTGCCAGAATAGCCTGAAGGTTTTCCGGCTGGAGCAGTTTTTGAAGCTGCTGTTGCAGTGCGCCCTGCAAATCCACCCCCAGCGCGCTTTCCACCTTGCCAACCAGGTTAGAAAGGAAATCGGACATCTAGACTTTCTCCGCTTGTCTGTATTTCTGCACCCGTTGCCCGGTAGAACGCTTCCGCACCTACCAGCGCATTTCATCATGGACCAAATAGCAGACATATGCGAGAGCTATAAACGCGATAGCTAGACCATCCTGCGGCAGACCGTAAGAAGCCGGTTGGCTGATATGCATCTGACACTACAAGGAAATTTTCGGGAATCGCGCTACTTTCCTTCTCAGACACGCACCTTCCAGCCGTAGCCAGTAAAGTATCCGCTTTGCCAAGCCTTCCGCTCTTCCTTCTTGATCGCATTGGCCCCCTGCGCCATTTCCGCCCCCTCCGGCGGCCCGGGCAGCAGGGCGCAGGGCGTCTGCAATGGCTGTTCGCGCCATCCCTCTCCGCTGTGGGCTTTGCTGTGCGCACCACCGCAGCCGCGCTGATTGCTCTGGTCATCGCTTTGTGGATGGAACTGGATGACCCGCAATGGGCCGCCATGACCGTCTGGATTGTGGCGCAGGGTTCACGCGGGGAAAGTCTTTCCAAAGCACGGTGGCGTCTGGTGGGCACGGCAATAGGGGTGGTGATGTCCATTACCCTGATTTCCGCCTTCATTCAGCAGGCGTGGCTTTTCTTCCCGGCACTGGCCATCTGGGTAGGTGTCTGCTGCACTCTGGCTACCATTGTGCGCAATTTCCGGTCCTACGCGCTGGTTCTGGCCGGTTATACCTGCGCCATTATCGCCATTGGGGCCATCCCCAACCCGGCCAACGTGTTCATGACGGCCATGTCCCGCGCCACATACATTGTGCTGGGCATTGTCTGTGAAAGTGCTGTGGCGGGGTTGTTCGCACATAATCTGGCCGCCACCGCCCGGAAAAACATCCGTGATAAGCTACGCACCGCGCTGGGGAACGTCTCGAACTCTGTCGCAAGCCTGTTGTCTGGTGATGATGAAGCTTTGGTGCAGTCCCGCGCCATGTTCGGCCCGCTGCTGTCCATCAATGACCAGATCGAATTTTCAGAAGTGGAAATGGGTCCGCACGGGCATGAGGGAGATCACGCCCGCGCCGCGCTGGCCGCCGTTTCCGTCCTGCTATCACGCGGGCTGGGCATGGCCGTACGCCTGCAATGGCTGGATACAGATCAGGCCGCCTTTCGGGAAACAGCCACGCGGGTCAGCACCTTTCTGACGGGGTTGGCCCCTCAACTTGAAACAGATGAGACGGTCCAGACGCTGCTGCGTGATCTTCAGCTTCTGCGCGCCGGATGTCGGCAGCAGATTGTCGATGCCCTGACGGCTGAAATCAGCACACCGTATGAGCAACGCACGGCTGAAAACATTCAGGTTCTGCTGGATGGCCGTATCCTGCACAATGCGCTGGATGAGCTTCTGGGCGAGCTGGAGCAGGCCATTCGGGAATATGATGCCAGCCAGCATGTGATCCGGGGGGATCACTTCCATTTTCGTTTACAATCTCACGTTGATAAACGTGAAGCTGCATATAATGGTATCCGCGCCACCGTGGCCATTGCGGCTGCGGGCTTGGTGTGGGAGGTCACGGCGTGGCCCGCGGGGCTGGGCTTTATCACGTTTGTCGCCATTGTGTGCGGCCTGTTCGCCACGCGGGAAAACCCGGTTGTTGCCACCACCCAGTTCATGGTTGGAGGTCTATGGGCGGCTTTTGTGTCCTTCTTTCTGGTATTCTGGATCCTGCCAACTCAGGCAGATTATGAAATGCTGGTGGCCACTCTTGCCCTACCCATGATTGCGGGTGGACTGGCTGCCCGTAATGCGGCAACCGCCCTGCATTCCGCCGCCTACACCCTTCTGCTGCCCAACTTTGTGCATCCTCTCAACCAAGGCCGACAGAATGAGGTTGCATGGTTCAACTCCACAGCCGCTGTGCTGCTTGGGGTGGCGTTTGCGGTTATCGTGTTCCGTGCCATTCTGCCCTTTAACAGCGGTGCGGAACGGTGGCGCATGCGGCGCACACTGCTGCGAGACCTTCGCACGTTGGCCTCCGCCGAGCCCATACCGCAAACACGGGACTGGATTGGCCGCAATATTGACCGCTTTGCCCGGCTGATCCGCCACGCAGGCCCTACCCCCAGCCCCACCATTGAAGGCTGCCTGCAAGGCACACTTGCCGCCATGACCATCGGGCTGAACATCATCCGCCTGCGCGTTCTGCTGGAACGCAACCAGATACCCCCCTCAGCCCGCCGCCCCATTGAACTGGTCATGCAGCGGATGAGCCGTTTTACCGGTAAATACGGCCGCACTGCCCGCTCTGCCCGCATTGCCACACAAACGTTGCGACGCATTGAAGCCGTAGAACCCAACATCACCACCCGTATCGAACTGACACGCGCAATTGCCTATCTGATTGTGGTCTCACATGAGCTGGATGCCAACGCGGTATTCCTTGATGCGTCCAAGCCTTACCGTGCTGTGTGAAGCAGCACTTGAAAGTCTATCAGAACAACGCGCCTGAATAGTTGCGCCCGTAACGTATTTTTGCAGGCGCGTTGTTTTTACACTGGCAAACGTGAAATATCCTTTCAGATCTGCCGCCCCCTATTTTGAAATTCCCTCGTTTTTGAAAAACTATTTTAATATGCGCCGGGCACTCACTTTTCTGTTATAACAACAGGAAGGAGGACTGATTGGTTCGTGTACGCATTTTCTTTCTCTAACCGCCTGCCCCTGCGTTTGCGGACATGGATCATCAAAGCAACCGATGGCCTGAAAGGTTTGCCAGAAACAGCCCCTCTGGCATGGCTTGTTGCGCCTTCTCCCAGCAATCTTGGTTTTGCCGTCAGAACAACATGCGCAGCATTACTGGCATTGACAATTGCCCTGTGGATGGAAATGGACAGCCCTCAATGGGCTCCAATGACGGCTTGGATTGTGGCGCAGAACTCTCGCGGGCAAAGTCTATCAAAAGCCAAGTGGCGTCTTACCGGCACCTGCATCGGTGCTATTGCTGGCGTTACGTTTCTGGCCGCTTTTCCTCAAAGCCCGTGGTTACTGTTTCCCAGCCTTGCCCTTGGGGCGGGGCTATGCTGCGCCTATGCCACGTTTTTACGAAACTTCCGCTCCTATGCGTTGGTTCTCATTGCCTTTACCTGCACCATTATTGTGCTGAGCGCTGCCAACCAGCCTGACAATGTGTTCATGATCGCGCTCTCCCGCACCACCTATATTACGCTGGGTATTCTGTGCGAGAGCGCTTTGGCCTTGTTATTTGCGCCACGGCTTGATCGTGTAGCCAAACAGGAAATATGCACGCGGCTTCAGGATGCGTTGTGCGGGGCCTGCCGTAGTATGACAGACCTTCTGCTGGGCCAGCAGGACGGACTGTTTCGCTCACAGGCCCTTATGGGGAGCATACCATCACTGGCGGATCAAACCGAGTTCAGTGATATCGAAATGGGGCCGCATTCTCACGCAGGAGATCACGCGCGTGCCGCACTTGGGGCCATTTCCACGTTTCTCTCCCGCGGCCTTACACTACACATTCATATGCAGGCCGCAGCCCCGCTTCCTGACACTTTCCAAACCCTGCTTCGCAAACTGTCTCTGTTACTCAGTCAGGTTCCAAACCAGATCAAGAGTGATAACCCTGTTGGGGCCGCTATCGCCATCCGGCAGGAATTTACCCGCTACCGCACAGATTGCCTGCAACGGTCCGTTGATGATCTGATCGCGTTTGAACAGCTCAGGATTCAGTCAGACCATCCGACACAGGCCATGCGGGACTTGCTGGAAAGCCGTATTCTGGAAGCCGCATTGGCCAAACTGCTTTTGGAACTGGATATTGCGCTTGCGCATTTTATTGCCACGCAAACGCCCGTTTCCAAAGATCACTTCCGTTTTGACCGTCACCCAGAAAAGGATTTCACACTCGCCCTGAACAACGGCCTGCGCTCCGCAGCCGCCATCTGTATAGGCGGCCTGTTATGGGAGATAACAGCATGGCCTGAGGGTTCGACCGTTGCCATGTTTGTGGCTGTTACCAGCACCCGTTTTTCCTCTTTTGAAAACCCGGTTCAGGCGTCCAGCGGCTTTCTGAAAGGGGCCGTATGGGCTGCTTTTGTATCCTTCTTTCTGGTCTTCTGGATTTTGCCAGAACAGGCCAGTAATGAAACATTGCTGGCGTCTCTGTTTTTTCCCATGCTGGTTGGCGGGTTAGCCCTCCGTGCGCCAAACGCTACGGGCACGGCTGCCGCCTATAACAATTTTCTGCCGTTTATGGTTGGCCCGGCAAATCACACCCGCATGGATGAGATCATGTGGTTCAACACAACGCCTGCCGTGGTGTTTGGCATTGGGCTGGGCGTGTGGGCGTTCCGGCTGGTGCTTCCCTTTGATGCTGCGGCTGAGCGGTGGCGTATCCGCCGCAAACTGGTGAGGGATCTCCGTGCTCTTGCTACCTCTGAAACGGCTTTTTCTACATCTGACTGGATTGCACGCTCTGGTGGCAGACTGGCGCAGATCATCCGTCATGCTGGCTCAAAACCGGATGCCGTAACGGAAGCCTATCTGGCGGGGGCCATGGGGCTCATGTCTGTCGGTTTACTGGTCCTGCGGCTGCATCATGTGCTGGCTTACAAGGATTTACCGCCAGAACTGGCACAGCCTTTGCGTGCTGTTCTGCACGCCATTGCGCATCTACGTGGGTATTCCCTCGCGCCTGCGCAAACGGCCTCTGATGCTCTGGAAAAACTTCTGGCCGCGACACTGAAAGAAAAAAATCTTTCAACGCACCTTGAACTGACCCGCGCCGTCAGTAGCCTGGAAGTCATGCGCAAGGAACTAGCTCAAAATGCCGTTTTTCTTGACACCACAAGACGCTTTCATGTTCCTTCTGCCCAGAAAATACCCTAGGCATCAGGATTCTACGCACCTCAATTTAAGAAAATGATGCTGTACAGCAAAGCCATGCCGTAAAAGGGCGGGCGCCTTACATTCGCGTGCTCTGTTTTATATCTTTCAGCAAGCCTTCAAATGGCCGAAATGAGCCTCTTCAAAGAGGCCTAAGTGGCAAAAAGAGGGAGGCCTGCCGCATTATGCCTCCCTCTCTTGAAGAATACTGTCAATACTCAGTAAAGAGATACAGAAACGAAAACGGCCCTTTATCACCCTAGATCTTTGATAAATCGTCACACATCAGTGCTCTTCAATATCGTGAAAACGCGTGTAATCCACAGCAATGCGACCATCCGGGCGCGATGCAACAATATCCACAAACCGATGGTTATGGCGCACGCGGTCAAAGCGGTAGGCCGTCCGGGCGAAGACGGTCTGCCCGAGAGCCTCATCCGTTCCGGTTACTGTCACCACAATTTCAGCTTCTTCGTGCTCAAGTTCCGCAACTGTCTTGCCATGCAACGGACTTTCTGGCCCGATCACATGCGCCATCACAAAGGCAAACCGTAAAACGGGTACGTGTGACTGCACCAGAAGCAGTTGATCAAACCGCCGCACCAGGTGACCATTTTCGCTCACAACCAGACGTGAGAGCGCAATTTCAACATCTACGGACAAAATCACGCTAATCCGCAAATTGGCAATCCGGATACACAGAGCGGGAACACCGTTTTCATTACTGATAACAGCGGTGTTGCTAAACATGATACGCGCACGCGGCCGAGCAAAACGGGCAAAGACAACCCCGGTTGCCAGCGCGTTGATCATCATGCCCACCAGCACTTCAAACGAGACAACTGTATCAGCATACAAACCAACGGGGGCCATGCCCCCATACCCCACGGTGGAGAGGGTCTGCACACTAAAGAAAAACAGGGAAAGCAGGGTGTGCTGTCCGTCCCCTGTCACCTGTTCTGGCGCAAACCAGTACAACACGGCAAAAAACAGATTGATCAAAAAATAGGAAATAACAGCGGTGTAGGTAAAAGCAGCCCAGCTTGCAGTCAGCGCGTGATGGTAGAGGTCTGTCCAGACACTATCCCGCAGCCCGACGCGCACCACATCACGGTGGCTTTTTTCTTCAACCAGCGCATGCGCCCGGAAGCGCTTGACGGCCTCCTTGGTTGTGAAATGAATTTTCTTTTCACCCTTCTGCCCTCCCCCTGCTGACGGAGGAAGTTCATCCAGCTTGGTGTAGCGGGCTTCCTGTTTTGCCTCGCGTTTCTCTTTCAACCGCTGCCATAAGCTCTTCATGTCCGCTCTTCCCGTGCCGGAGCCGCCATGTTCCCGCCATGGCCACGCGCAGGCACGGTGATACACCCGCAGCTTTTGCCCCGCTCCGGCCATTTACGCATGGAACCGTTGCGAAAACCCGCGTAACAAGAGTGAGATCACACCTTACCCTCTTTGATTATCCAGGAGCCTGTATGCCTGCCTCTGCCCGTCACGCCGCTTTACGCGGGTGCGTTCTCTCGTTTCGCGCCAATCCTTTCCTGACCGAACCGGAAGAAGCGCTTCATGTGGAAGAGGACGGCCTGATCCTGATTACGGATGGCAAGATCACGCATTGCGGACCATACAGCCAAACCCGCTCCTTCCTGCCTGCTGGCGTTTCCGTTACGCATTATCCCGGCAAGTTGATCAGCGCCGGGTTTGTAGACAGCCATGTTCATTATCCCCAACTGCCCGTTATCGCATCTTGGGGGGAAGAACTGCTGGCCTGGCTGCAACAATATGTTTTCCCGGCAGAGTCCCGGTTTTCAGACAAGCAGGTGGCACAAGCGGTTGCCAAATCCTTTCTTTCCGAACTGCTGCGCAACGGCACCACCACCGCCGCTGTGTATTGCACGGTACACCCTGAATCCGTTGAGGCATTCTTTGAAGAGTCTGAGCGGCTTGGCACCCGCATGATTGCCGGCAAAGTGCTGATGGACCGCAACGCGCCCGATAACCTGCGTGATACCGCCCTTACCGGGTATGAACAGTCCCGCACCCTGATTGAGCGCTGGCATGGCAAAGGGCGGCAGCTTTACGCCATAACCCCCCGTTTTGCCATTACCAGCACACCAGAACAGCTTGAACTGGCGGGAGACCTCTACCGTAGCCGGGATGATCTGTTCATGCAGACCCACCTTTCCGAAAACCGGGAAGAAATAGCCACGGTTGCGCGCCTTTTCCCCAACAGTAATTCCTATCTGGATGTGTATGATAAAGCCGGTCTGGTTGGCCCGCGCGCCATCTTTGGCCACGGCATTCATCTGCATGAGCATGATTTCCAGCACTGCCATGATACAGGATGCGCACTGGCCCATTGCCCGACATCCAACTTTTTTCTGGGGAGTGGCCTGTTCCGACTGTTCGACGCAAAAGCCGCCAAGCGCCCCGTGCATGTTGGGCTGGGAACAGACGTAGGCGCTGGCACCAGCCTTTCCCTGCTGGCAACCATGGGAGAAGCCTACAAGGTCTCCCTCATGGCCTCGCCTCAACGGCTCCACGCTATTCAGGCCTTCTGGCTGGCGACCCGAGGGGGGGCAGAAGCTCTGCATCTGGAAGACCGGATTGGCAGTATTGCGCCCGGCATGGAAGCTGATCTGTGCGTGCTGGACCCTCAGGCCACCCCACTGCTGGCCCTGCGTACCCATGAAAGCAAAACTGTTGCGGACATGCTGTTTGTGCTGATGACACTGGGAGACGACCGCTGCGTAGAAGCAACGTGGGTGAACGGCCAGTGCGTGCATCAACGCTCTCAGCCAGACGCTTAATGCCATCGTTTTAAAAAAGGCTTGTTATCGCTCCCATCCTGACAAGGCGCGAGAAAGTAGGAGCGATGACAAAAGCGACTGAGCGCTGCGCGCTTTCTATTGCTTGGTGTCGTCAGCCTCAAACGGATGCAGGGAAACTCCGCCCGCCAGACGAGCCCACTGTTCAGCATCCGTTTCTGCCGTGCGGGTACCGCCCTTGGCCAGCGCACCATGGGCCACTGTTGCTGCATCCACTTTACCAGCGGCATTTGCCTGAGTGGCCGCACTTTGTGCAGCCCGCGCCCAAAGGGCAGCCGCGTTCTGGTGATCTCCAGCCCGCTCCGTTGCGGTGGCCGCCAGCGCCAAGGCGCGTGACATATCCCGATAAGAGGCATCATCCCGCCGCAGATCTGCCGCGTTCTGTGCAAGCTGGGCCGCTTGTGCCGGGTTGGACACCAACAGAACCCGCGCCGCAATCTCGGCCTTGTCCGCCTGCATGGAGCGCGAAAGCGGTGGCTTCATGCCTTGCAGATACACGTTCGCCTTCTGAAGGGCTGCGCTATCTCCCCCTTCCGAAGCCGAGAGGCCAGCCACAAAGGCCGCCCGACTGGCGAGCGCTGCCTCTGACGCGCCCATAGCCTGCTCCGCCAGCGCAACAGATTGCGGATACTGCTTCAGCCGATAATCAGCCGCAGCCTCCACCAGATCAAACGCAGCGTGCATCCCCTCACCGCGAACACGCGCAGCCTGCCGCGCGGCTTGGACCGTGCGCACCGCATCCGCTGGCTGGTCAGCCGCAAGCTGGGCAACTGCCAGATTGTAGCCTGCCTCGGCCGCTGCTTTTCCATCATCGCGCATCAGGGCCAGATCAGCCGCTTTCCGATACTGGGTAATGGCAACGCTATAGCGGCCCAGATCAAAGGAATCCTGCCCCGCTGTCATGGCCTGATCCCACTGGGCATCGTCTCGAGCAGAGGGCGCTTCCTTGGTGCCGCCGCAACCCGAAAGAAGCAGCGGGCCAAGCAGCATCACGGCATGCAGGCGCTTCATGGCCGCACCTGCCGCGGTGCGAGGCGCGTCTTTTTCTGAACCTTCGAGCCACCCAGCAGCCACATGCCGCGTAACTGGTCAGTCAGCTTTTCAAGCCCATACAGAGTGGTTTGCGCCTGCGCCAGCAGAGCGGGCAGATCTGCCGTGCTGGCCTCCATATTGCTCGCAATGGCAGGCAGATGCGGCGTAGCGCCTTTCAGATCCTTGGACGCTGACCGCAGATTTCCCATGGTGGCATCTGTCTTGTTCATGACGCCGGAGATCTGTTTTTCAATGGGTTTAAGCCGGTCAATAACGGTATTGAGCGAGACGGCAGCCGCCTGCGCCTGACGGATCAGTTCATCATTGGTCATCAACTGCCCAACGGTACCTTTGCCTGCATGCATATCCGTAATGGTGGCATCAAGCTGCGCCATCATATGCCGGGCACTGGCAATAGCGGGCATGATCTGGGCCTGAATATCGTTCAGGGTGGCAGTGATCATGTCTGCGGGGTTTGGTGCTGGCGTGGCGCTGATAACCGCGTAGCTCCAGTCCATCGGGTCGCCATGGCCTTTGTTCAGTTCCAGATAGGCGGCCCCTGTCACAATAAACTGTTTGCGGATAACAGCCGTGCTATCCCTCCGAATGAACGGTTTGGCCTGTGGGTCCAGATCAACAATGGCGTACATATCGCCCGAGGGATTCAGTTTGACGGAACGGATGGTCCCGGCATGGGCACCCAGAAGCTGCACATCGCCCCCAACTGTCAGCCCCCCCACCCCACCGGCAGGCAAGGTCACCCGCAGCGTGGCAGGAGGTGTCAACCAGTCTCGCAACACCCCGGCCTCCACCACGGCACCGGCAAACAGCACTACGCTGAGAAGCACGAGGAAGCCCACCCACTCATCCGCATAACGGAGAGAGATCAGCGGTTTTATTTTCTGTCGTAAGCGGATCTGGAACATTACCCCGTCCGTACTGCTACAAGCCCGTCATCGGCAAGACGCCACATACTGGTTACACCCTGCTGGTAGCCCTGCCATATGGCATTATTGCGCACCAGCCAGATAACACCTGCCCCCTTGTCCCGCGCATCTGTCAACGCGCTCAGAAACGCGCGTTCAAGTTCAACGGGACTTGCTTCCAGCGGGTCTTCCAGAAGCAGCAAACGGGGGCGTCCCATAAAAGCCCTGACACACCCCGCCCGCAGGAGATCTGCCGAGGATAACAGACCGGGCCGCAAAACAGGCAACCCCGGCAGCCCAAACTGCTCGCTCAGGCGCGCTGCCTCTGCCACCACCTCATCCATGGGGCGGTTGGTATGATGCAACTGCTGCAACGTAATGGCCAGATGTGTGCCTAAAAACGTGGGCCAGCTTGCCCTGTGGGTTATGCGGCCAATCCGCCCACGCAGGGCATTCACTTCCCTGTCATGCAGTTCTGTCCAGTCCAGCCCCATAAATTTTACGGAGCCTTCATCAAGCGGTACCAGGCCGGAACACATATCTGCAAACTGGGTTGCGTTTTCAGGATCACGCGCCTCAACCACCACGCACTCCCCCGGCATGACACGCATACTGAACGGCACGGGAGGCAGGCCGCTTTCCTCAAAGGAGGGCACCGCCTTGTTCAATTCCAGCAGGGGGCCAACGGTCCGTATATCCATGCCTACAGGTCCAGACTGAACAGAACGCTGACAGCCATGACAATCAGCAATCCACGGGAAAAGCCGCGCGGCAGAAGAGTGCGCAGGTTATCCTCGTTGGTGGCGGTCAGACCTGTCAGACAGCCGCCCAGCCCCACCACAAATCCTACCGTAATGAACTTGAGCGGAATGATCAGGTAATCCGCCGGGGACATGGCCACCACCACATCATAAAAGAAGGTCCAGACCGGATTGGTTATCACCCCGGAAATCCGGCTGATAACGTAGCCTGTCAGCAATGCTGCGAAAGAGAACAGTATGCCTAGTGTAAACCCGCCCAGGGTGAAGGCCAAGGTACGGGGCATAACCAGCAGCAGGCACGGATCAAGCCCCTGTGCCTGCATGGAGCGCACCTGCCCGCCGGTGGTCAGCAGCCCCAGCTCTGTTACGGACAGCATGCCATTCCGCCCCAGCAGCAGAATACCCACAAGAATGGGCGCGATTTCCCGGATCACCACGTTGATCAGAATGGAGCCGGTCATTTTGGCAAGGCCAGCAAGACCCAGCCAGTAAATGGTTTGAGAAACCGCGGCCACACCCGTGAGCGTACCGGAAAACAGGGTGGCAATAAGGCCGCCACCTACAACGCTGTTAAGGGTGACGCCAAATTCATAGCGCACGGTTCTGCGCCAGGAATGAGAGCGAAAACTTTCATAAATAACGCCCCAGGACGCTCCCAGCATGATGAGGAAAAATCGGGCCTGATGGCGAGTCATACGGCCTATCAAGGCCAGTTTTTCCCTTAGCCATTCATGCAGCACAAACGGTTTGCGGCCACGATGCGGAAGGGCATCCGCTTCCAGAATGGGGTCACGGTCTCCCCCGCCCTCCCGTGGAGTAAGGTTATCCTCGCTCATCGGCGTGCCGCGAGAACATAGGCCTGCCCCAAGCCAAGGTGCGGCGCAAAGAATGCCCCTCGGCTACGGAACAGATAGCGGTCACGCAGCACGGCATACACCCGTTCCGTAACCTGAATGGTGCCGGCATCCGCCGCACCCTGCGCCATCAGTTCGGCCAGAGAAACGGTTTGCCCCCACAGGTTGAACACCTGCGGGTCTGCCCCAACTGGGCCGCCAAAGGCTGCGCCGTAATCCAGCCCCATGGTAAACACAGGTTCAAGATCAGCCGCGGCAAGGGCTGCCATCAGGGTTTCACGCATGGTCAACGCCGCATCCGCCATGCGGATGATGGCTGTGGGATCTTCCTCTGCCGCGCAGCCCGCCATGCAGATCAGGCGATGTCCGGCCACTTCCACCGCAAACAGCTTTCTTTCCTGCGCAATACGCTGCACATCAGACGCAAGCTGGTTAATCAGCTTGAGCAGCGCTTCTGTTTCAGCCTCTCCATCCACAACCGGATCAGAGAAGGTGATGACCAGAACCGCCACAGCCGGATAGATACCAGACGCGGTAACTGCCGCAACTTCGGGCGCACGCATAAGCATGTTGTCAAACTGAGTGGCCGGTAGATCAGCCGCCTGCTGCACCGCGAGCGCGGCGTGATCCGCATTGCTCTGTGTGCCATGCTCTGCATCAGGCGCATTTTGCTGCGCAGCCGCAAGGCGCATGCCTGCAATGGCGGTTACAAGATCAACAAAATAGACCAGATGCGGGGCCATGTTTGCATCTTCCAGCACCACAGCCCCCATGACGCTGCCTGCCCCATGGATGGGATAAACCGCAAGCATGTGCGTACTGGCCTCACGCATCACCAGCCGTTCAAACTGAGAGGTACGCTCATCCACTGCGGCGTCTGGCACGGTAAAGGCCTCACCTTCTTCCACTGCCTTGAAGAACGCATCCAGTTCAGAACGCGACATTTCAAAACCGCCGGAATGAGCATCCTGCCTCTGATCATAGGAATCATTACAGACCATCGCCGAGCCATCATGCAGGAACCGCCAGATACTGGCCCGGTGTGCATTGGTGACATGGGCAAGCTGCTCCGTGAGCACGAGAGAATCATTGGTCGGGTCAAACAGTCGGGGGGTGGCCGCCACCTGCTGCACGGCTCCCGTTTCATGCGTGATCTGGGCATTTTGGCGTGCCAGCAGCCGCGCATTACGTTCAGACCGACGCACCTGACGGATAAGCAGCCCGGCCAGCACCAGAGAGAATGCAATAATGACAGCTGCAAACTGAAGGCTCTGCTGGCTGCTCTGCTTGGCAAAGCTGGCAAAATCGCTTTCGGGGGCGGACAGTAACAGAATCCAGCCTTCGGATGAGCCGGGAAGCGGTGCGGCAATGGTGACGTAACGCTTCTTGTTCAGGCTAAAGCTGCGTGGTCCAAATCCGCGCACCCGATAATGGTCATATCCGCGCGCAAATACCGGATGCGTTTTGGGGTCCAGCACCATCTTGTTGGGGTCCCACCCTGCGGCCTCGGCAAGCTGCATCAGGTTCCGCCCGGCCATGACACGGCCTTTACTGTCCAGAACAATGGCGTTGCCGCTTTTACCCACCTTGATGTGGTCAAGAAACGTACTGAGCTCGTTCAAGGAAATATTGGTGGCAAACACCAGCGTATGACCATCCTGCCCCTTAAAGCGCAGGGAGCTGGTCATGACAAACTGCTTATCTGTGGGGAAGAGATAAGGCTGCGTCCACTTTATCTCGTTACTGCCTGCCGTGTTCTGATACCATGGGCGTGTGCGGGGATCATAATCCTTGGCATCATCATCGGCCTCACCCGTCTTTACACCCTCAATTGTATAATAGTCGTGGTGAAAAACCTTTCTGCCACCCTTTACCTGCAGAGTGGTACGCTCCTGCTCCTTCCCATCCTTGCCATGGCGGGTGATCAGAACAAAACGACCGGCATCATCTGCCAGATAGAAGGACTGAAGCTGCGGCACACTGCGCAACATGGCTCCGCCGTAGGAGTAGAAAACCTTATCCTGCACCGCTGGCGGCACATGCTCTATCATGCCACTGGCAATAACGTTCCCGGCAGACGCGGGCATGATGTAATCAGAAACTTCCTGGGCAATGTAATGCTGTACGGCGCCCAGCAGTTCGTGTGTGAGGGATTCTACCCCGGCGCGCGTGGTGCGGTAGGAATGCACACCAATCACAATAACGGCCACAATACCCAGAACAAGCGCCAACAAAGGCAGGACCAGATGCAGCAGTACACGGCGCACGGAAACATCGTGCTGGAGGGTCGGATCGACTATCTCATCAGAAGACACGTGACATTTTCCACTGACTTACTGGCCACTGATCCCCTTTTCCCGCAGGGTGTTGACCCAATTCCTGCCTGAAAATCAGACAGATGCCGGAGCAGGCGCAAGGTGTGCAGGGTGCCCAGAACTGACAGACTTGTCCACCCTAAAGCGGTGGCTGTCCCGTTTCACGCATTGCTTGTCTGCGCTTTCTACTTCCCAGCCCAATAGCGTGAACCATTTTGCAAAGCAGGAAGCGGGCACCGCACCCGCTCGGCGCTCTGCATCCTGAAAAGGCAAAGTGACGTTCTTACAGACAACCAGAGCCTCACAAAGGCCTCAGGAGCGTTCGGGCCATGTTCGAATGCCCCACAACAGCAGTTGCTTCACGCGTCGTCTGGTTCGGTTTCCAGACGGGTGGGCGCATCCAGCGCCTGCCCCAGACGGCTCAGGCCCCGCCCCACACTCTCCCCGCGCACGGCAACACAGGACGCACCAAGGCGCAGAACCAGTTCCTTGCGCTCCCATGTCAGGGCTGTGCCTTCAAGCAGGGCTGCCGTTCCACCGGAAACAGAATAGGCCAGCCGCAGCGCCAACCCAAGAATGACAGCTTTCTTCCACTGTTTTTCATCCAGCAACGCGCGGGACGTGGAAAGAAATTCAGCGTTCAGATCAGCCGCATACCGGATAGCCAACGCCAGAGAAAGCCATGCGCGGGCTTCATGATCAAAGCCCACACCCTGCAGGCGAAGAATGCGCCAGTAGGTTTGTTCGGACCGATATTCTGGATGGTCATGGCTTCCCACATCAGACAGCCAGCACACAATGCGGCGCAAATGGGTCTGACGCTGGCTTTCTTCTACAAACAGAGCGTTTGTCCACCGCATCAGCACATCAGGCAGTTCGGCGCTCCGGCCCAATCGGGCGCACATATCCTGTGCCACAACGGCCAGGGGGTCCTGCGGCAGGCAATCCGGTGCCACGTTCAGCATGTACCAGCCTTCACGCAGGCCATCCACGCAGAACACAACCCGGTCAGGCTGAACCTTACGCAGCAAGCGACGCAGCACTGTGGCAGCAAAAGGAATATCATCCAGCCGCTTTTTGGGCGCACCCGGCAAACGTTCCAGACTGCGGCGGGGCGCATGCAGCAGCCAACCCGTCATCTCCCGCGCTTCTTCCTGCGCCAGAGTGTAATAATGAACAATGTTCAGCGGATAATTCATGCGGGCAATATGCAACCGCGCCAGAGCACGAAACGCCCCGCCTACCAGATACAAAGTGCCACCCTTGACCTTTGGCAGCCAGTTAACGGCCCCGATATCCGCATCCGCCAACGCCTTTGCGGTGTTGAGATCGCCCTTGGAACGATCACTCAACCGGATGACACCAAGCGGCAGGGTATTGGCATCATGCCGCCCATCGCTAGTGATACGGATGAGTTCAAGCGACCCACCACCGACGTCAGCCACCAGACCGCTGGCACCGGGGATGCCGCACATCACACCAATGGCGGAATGATCGGCCTCTTCCTCACCCGATAAAATGCGGATTGGCACATCGGGCATGTTGGCACGCAGGGCCGCCACAAAGTCAGGGCCGTTGGCCGCATCCCGCACGGCGGCTGTTGCCAGAATTTCAAACGGGTCCGCATTCATGGCACGAGCAATGGCATGGAAGCGGTTGAGCACCTCCATGGCCATGCTCACGCCTTCCTCATTCAGGCGGCCGGTGGCGGTAAGACCACGCCCCAGGCGCAGTACCGCTTTTTCATTGAAAATAGGAACAGGATTACGGGAAACGCCCTCGAACACAACGAGGCGCACCGAATTGGACCCAAGATCGACAACGGCCGAACGGCGCGGCGTATCAGTTTGCATACTGGCGTTATTACTCTGCAACGCGCGCCGGGAAAACCCCGGTCACGCTGGCTGTGTCAGCTTGATCATTCATCAAACATCAGATCCTTGGAAGACGGCAGAGACGCCGGTGTACGGATGGGTGCTTCATGCGCAGCAGACCCCCTGCCGGAAAGGGACGGATGCGTCATGAACCATTCATGCGCGGAGAACGGGCGCGCACCAGGTGTCAGCCTGCGCCACACGCCATTCTGTTCCAGAATCCAGGACTGAAGATTGTCTTTGAGGTTGGAAACCATGATCTGCCCCAGCACCTGTGCATGCACCGTGGCATTGGTGATCGGCACCATGCTTTCCACACGCCAGTCCATGTTACGTGTCATCCAGTCGGCTGAGGACAGATAGACCTTGGCGTAACGAGATGGCAGACGATGGCCGTTACCAAAGGCGAAAATACGGGAATGCTCCAGAAAACGCCCGACAATGGATTTGATACGAATGTTTTCTGAAAGACCGGGCACGCCCGGCCGCAGACAACAGATCCCGCGAATGACCCCTATGATTTTCACCCCGGCGCAGGACGCCCGATACAGATGGTCAATCAGCACAGGGTCCACCAGCGAATTCATTTTCAGCCAGATGGTGCCGGGCCTGCCCGCTTTGACATGGGCAATCTCTTCCTCAATCAGTTCCACCAACGTACGGCGGATAGTGATGGGGGAAAAGGAAATTGCTTCCATTTCCGCAGGCAGGGCATAGCCGGTCACATAGTTGAACAGGCGGGCGGAATCCCGCGCCAGTTCCGGCTTGCAGGTAAAGAACGACAGATCAGTATAAATTTTGGCGGTAATGGGATGATAATTGCCTGTGCCAAAATGCGCGTAAGACCGAACCTGTCCGCCTTCCCTGCGCACAACAAGACTGAGCTTGGCATGGGTTTTCAGGTCCGCAAACCCGAACACAACCTGCACTCCGGCAGCTTCCAGAGCACGGGCCAGCCGGATATTGGCTTCCTCATCAAAGCGCGCCCGCAGTTCCACCATGGCCGTAACGGATTTTCCGGCCTCGGCGGCCTCGATCAGCGCTTTGACAATGGGAGAGTCGCGCGAGGTACGATAAAGGGTCTGCTTGATGGCAATCACGTTCGGATCAAGTGCTGCTTGACGCAGAAACTGCACCACCACGTCAAAGCTCTCGAACGGATGATGCACCAGCAGATCCTTGGCGCGGATGGCGGCAAAGCAGTCGCCATTAAAATCGAGTATCCGTTCAGGAAAGCGCGGTGTGTAGGGGGTAAACAGCAGATCCGGGCGATCATCCACAATCATCTGCTTCAGATCCACCACGCCGATCATGCCCGAATGGACGGCTATTTCCTCGGATGGCAGGTCAAGGCCGGAGGCTATGGCCTCCGCCAGTTCTGCTGGCACCCGTTTTTCCATGTCCAGATGGATGACCACGCCGCGACGGCGCCGCTTGAGCGCACTTTCATAAGAGCGGACAAGGTCTTCGGCCTCATCTTCAAACTCAACGTCCGTATCACGCACCACGCGCAGCATGCCGCTTTCCCCCACCGTCAGGCCGGGGAAAAGTTTGTCCATGCACAGGGTGATCAGGTCTTCCAGGCGGATAAACCGCACAACACGGGTGCCGGTAGCCTCACCTGGCTCAGTGGGGAGGCGGATAAAGCGTTCAACCTGCGCGGGCAGCAGAATAAGAGCGTTCATGGCGAACGCGCCGTTCTCGGCCGAAAGCAGACGCAGGCCAAGCGCCAGCCCCATGTTGGGGATAAAGGGCAATGGATGCGCCGGGTCCACTGCCAGAGGGGTCAGAACCGGGAAAACACGGTCCATGAAGCAGGTTTCAAGCCATGAACGGTCTGCTGCGGACAAATCATCCGGCTCACACAGCACGACGCCGGCTTCATTCAGCAGGCCACGCAGTTCTGTCCAGATACGCTGCTGTTCTCGCAGCAGGGCGGCACAGCGTTCCCGCACAGCTTCAAGCTGCTCAACGGGTGTCAGGCCGTCCGGGGAAAGTGCAACAAGCCCTTCACGTACCTGACCGACCAGACCGGCCACGCGCACGGAATAGAATTCATCCAGATTGCTGGCGCTGATAGACAGGAACCGCAGGCGTTCCAGCAAGGGATTGCGGGCGTTATCCGCTTCTTCCACCACACGCTCATTGAAATCCAGCCAGGAAAGCTCCCGGTTGATAAAGCGTTGCGGCGTTTCCAGAGTAATGGGCGGGGTAGATGCTTTCTTGCGCGGTGCACGCACAGCCCTCGGTGTGCTTTTTGTAGTACGCCGCCTGCGGGCGGGCCGCGTGGCACCGGTGGATTTTGTTCCCTGCTTCCCCTGTGCCGTCACGAACCAATCTCCTTACTGCTATCGCGTCTTGTTGCTGTTACAGAACTCTGCATCAGCCCATTTCTTTTGTCCGAGGAAAGCATACTGCAAGGCGTTTGGACAGGAAAAGCACCGGAGATGTTACTGTTTTATGTCACCTTCCGATTTTCAAAAAAACAGGCTCGCAGAGTTTCCCCTGCGAGCCTGCCAGTCATCCCCGGTATCACACCAAAGCGCGTAACGCCTTACAGATGCCCTTTGACCAGTTCATCAGCCAGCGCCTGATTTTTATAAACAGACTTCAGAGATTCCAGAATGGCGGCGCTATCCACGGCCACGGCGCGGTTAGTGCTTTCATCATAATAGAAATCCCCGCCCAGCGAGTGAATGTTGCCATCAAAGATCAAGCCAACGGCATGACCCTGCGCATCAATCACCGGAGAGCCTGAGTTCCCGCCAATAATATCGTTCGTGGAGACAAAATCGAACGGTGTGTTCAGGTTCACCCGTCCCTTGGCGTCCAGCCACGGCTTGCTCAGCTTGAACGGATCAGACCCGGTGGCGCGGTCATACAGGCCCGCGAAGGTGGTGAACGGCGCAACCTGTTTGCCGTTTTCATCCCAGCCCTTGACCTGCCCAAAGGACAGACGCTGCGTAAAAGTGGCATCTGGATAAGAAGAAACACCATCACGTGCAAAACGGGCTTTGGCCATGGCTTCCGTTGCCTGACGGGATGGCGCTGCCACCTCATCATCCATGCGCTTGCGCAGCGCGCGGGCCTGCGGCTCGATCTTGCGCGCCAGCACGATCATCGGGTCCTGAGAGGCTTCAATGGCTTTTGCGCCTCCTTTCCAAAGCGCCAGACGCACTTTGGGGTCGGCAAGCTTGCTGCCATTGACCAGAGAGACCGCCAGATCATCTGGAGCCGCCTTACCCAGCACCTGTTTGACGCTTTCATCATCCGCGCCCAGCACCTGTCGCAGCTTGGTGAGCGAGAATGCCAGCTCCGTTTTTTCAAGGTCAGGATAGACCGGAGCAATGGACCCCAATTCTGCTTCCAGCGCAGGCAGACGGCCATCATGGAACGCGGTCAGGCGCTCGGCATCGGGCTTCTGGCGTTCATATGCGCCA
This sequence comes from Acetobacter tropicalis, assembly GCF_030644465.1. NCBI lineage: Bacteria > Pseudomonadati > Pseudomonadota > Alphaproteobacteria > Acetobacterales > Acetobacteraceae > Acetobacter > Acetobacter tropicalis. The sequence continues at coordinate 434,410 of NZ_JAUYUW010000001.1, forward strand.
CGCACCAGCAGCTTGGCGTAGGAGAACAGATCTCCCTGAAGGCCGAAGGAGCCTTCCAGCATGATATACGGCTTGAAAATCTGCTGTTTGACGGCCAGAGCCTGTGCGTTTTTGGCCCATGGGTCCCCATAGGTTTTCTTGCGCCCCTCATCCGCGTTGATCCAGTCACGCAAACTGGCTTCGCTTTTGGCTTTGGCGTCCAGCAGTTTGGGGTCGGCCAGCACCGGCACGCGCCCACGATACACTTTCAGGCTGTTTTCAATCCCGAAAATACGTTCCTGCGCCTCCTGATGATGCGCAACACTTTCGCGGCTGTACTGCCACAAAGCGCCATCCAGTGCGGAGTAATTATCAATAACAAAAGGCACTGTCACGTTTCTGGAAAATTCCAGATCTGCCAGTGGCACTTCGCGCTCGGTAGAACCGGGGTTGCCGGATGTGAACACAAGTTCTCCATCCTTGGGGCCTTCGGCATCAAACGGCAGGTAGGCCGCAACCTTGGCGGGCTTGCCGTTTTCATAAACCCGCAGGAACGCCATATCGAGGTCATAGCGCGGGAAGTTGAAGTTATCCGGGTCCCCACCAAAGAAGGCCGTGTTCTGGTCTGGCGCCATGACCATGCGCACATCCTGATACCGCCGATAGCGATACAGCGCTGTGCGCCCACCATGATACAGGCTGATCACATCACACCGCCACGTCTTGGCGTCCGCACCGGCGCACTCTTTCTCAATAGCGCTTTCTTCTGCCTGACGCGCCTTGGTGTAGGCTTCGCCTTCCTTGCCCTTGAGGGCTGCCTGCATGCGGTCCGTCACATCCGTGATGGAATCAAGCTGGTTGAGCTCCATCGCCGGGCAGCGCTGTTCAGCCGCCGGGTTTTTGGCGCTGTAGCCGTCCTGAAAATAGTTGTGGGTCTTGTCAGATAGTTGCTGCAAACATTCATTCGCGCAGTGATGGTTGGTCATCACCAGCCCATCTGCTGAAACAAAAGAAGCCGAACAGCCCAGCGCCAATCGTGCGGAAGCTTTGGTCACGCGGTCAATCCACTCCTTTGATGGCGTGAAGTGATACCGATCCTGCATCTGCTTTACGGGCAGGTTGTCCATGGTCCACATGCCTTCATCAGCATGGGCGTAGGGCGTGCCGAGGGGCACACAGGCCAACAGCGCCATGGGCACAAACATGTGCCTCAAAATTTTTGCCATGTTTCAATTACTCTTTCTGCAATAATGTTACGATGTAACATTCGGTAGGCCGACTTTGGCCCAGTTGCTCCCTCAGAGCAAGCCTGTCATGCTGTTTGCAGGCACTGTTTCGTGGCGCATCAAATGCCCCACATGCTGCCAGACCAGGCGTTCAGTCCCGGTCTGTTTCCTGTTGCCGCAGGGTTTCCAGCATGGAACCGGCCAGTGCGCGGGTCACTTTACCACCCGAGGCCAACGCTGCCTGATCCAGAAGCGCGGCCATATCCCTGATAGCGCGGGCGTTGCGGGGCAAGCGCCGCAAAAGCCACTCCGTAACGGGTTGCGCCACGACAATCTGCCGCTCCGCCAACAGGCGCAAAAACAGGCGATGCAGCAATTCTTCTTCCGCCTGCCCGATCGGCACGGAAGCCGTTGCCCGCACACGGCTGGCAAGGTCAGGCAACCTGATTGCCCAGCGGGCGGGGGGCAAACGTGCGGCCAACAGCAACGCCATGCGTTGCTCCCGCACAAGATTAATCAGATGCAGCAGATCATGCTCATCCCGCACGTGGTCCGCATTATCCAGCGCCAGCGCCCGAAATCCGCCCTCGCTGAACAGATCAGCCACATCCCGCTCGTTCAGGCGGCTGCCTTCAATAACCGGCGCACCATGCCGTGCCGCCCAAACGGATAACAGATGGGTCTTGCCGGTGCCGCTTGCTCCCCACAGCGCCATCCGTCCCTCCGGCCAGCGCCACAGGGCTTCAGCATCCAGCACCCACGCCCGCGCAGCCGCATTGGAACGGGCCGCAACAAAATCGGACCTACCGAATCGGGGGCGATAGGCAAACGGCAGGGCAATCTGCTCAGCGCGCGCACGCTCCCGCCTGCTTTCCGCACCCGGTGCGGAAGACTGCGCTGGTGGCACGCCTGCCATATCTTCGGCCCCCACACCGGGCTGCACGGGTGCATCCGCCTCCCTTTCCGGGCCGTTGGGGGCGTCTGACGCCGCTTTTGTTCCTACAATCCGTTTCATGCCGCTTTGCGTGTCGCTTCACCTGCCGTAAAGACTGTCCGCAGGGAAGCTACCCTACCCTGCCTGTTGCATCGACCCCTTATTCAGACCAAGAGCGCCCGCATGACGTCCAATTCTGCCAACACCCCGCCTTCTCCCCTGACATACCGTGACTCTGGCGTGGATATTGAAGCAGGCGAAGCTTTGATTGACGCCATCCGCCCGGCTGCCAAGGCAACAGACCGCCCCGGCACCATGGGGGGACTAGGCGGTTTTGGCGCGCTGTTTGATCTGAAAGCCGCCGGGTTCAAGGACCCCGTTCTTGTTTCCTGCACTGATGGCGTAGGCACCAAACTGACCCTGGCCATTGATACCGGCCTGCATGAGACCGTGGGCATTGATCTGGTGGCCATGTGCGTGAATGACCTGATTGTGCAGGGCGCGGAGCCGCTTTTCTTTCTGGACTACTTCGCCACGGGGCGTCTGTCTGTAGAAAACGCAGCCAAGGTTGTGCGCGGCATTGCGCAGGGATGTGAGCAGTCAGGCTGCGCGCTGGTAGGTGGTGAAACCGCCGAAATGCCCGGCATGTATGCAGACGGGCATTATGATCTGGCCGGGTTCTCGGTTGGGGCGGCTGAACGGAACGCCCTGCTGCCGGGTGCCATTGCCGAAGGGGATGCGCTGATCGCCCTGCCATCCTCCGGCGTGCATTCCAACGGTTTTTCTCTGGTGCGCCGCATTGTGGCCGATGCCCATCTGGCATGGACAGACCCCGCCGCCTTTGCACCGGGCCATAATTTGGGTGAAGCCCTGCTGGTGCCTACACGCCTTTATGTACAGCCGGTTCTGGCCCTGCATCGTGCGGGCCTGCTGCATGCAGCCGCCCACATTACTGGTGGCGGGCTGCCCGGCAACCTGCCCCGCATCCTGCCAGACGGGCTTGATGCCGTGATTGATGCCACATGGCCGGTTCCGCCCGTGTTCAACTGGCTGGCCCGCACCGGCAATGTTGCTAATGATGAAATGTTGCGCGTCTTCAACTGCGGCGTTGGCATGGTGCTGGTAACCCCCAAGCCTGATGAGGTTCTGGCCAGCCTGAAAGACATGGGTGAAACCGCAACGCTGATCGGCCATATTGCCAAAGCAGCAGAGAGCACAGCCAAAGCTGGCCTGCGCATGAAGGCCTGTCCGGATTTTCACGCAGCATGAGTGTTGAAAAAACACCGGTCGCCCTGCTTTTAAGCGGCCGGGGCAGCAATGCCACCGCCCTGATCCACGCCTGTGAAGCACCAGATTTTCCAGCCCGCATCTGTCTTGTTCTCAGCAACAACCCGCAGGCTCCGGGGCTGGACATGGCGCGTAAGGCTGGCCTTCCTGCCAAAGCCATAGATCACCGTCCCTTCGGGAAAGACCGCGCAGCCCATGAGCAGGCCATTCATGCCTGCCTTGAAGAATCTGGCGCGCAAGCCGTGTGCCTTGCCGGTTACATGCGCCTGCTAACACCGTTTCTGACCACCGCATGGGCAGGCAGGATGCTGAACATTCACCCCAGCCTGCTCCCCTCCTTCCCCGGCCTGCACACTCATGAACGGGCTTTGGAAGCCGGAGTGCGCATTCATGGGTGCACCGTGCATCTGGTAACGGAAGGCATGGATGAAGGGCCCATTCTGGGGCAGGCCGCCGTTCCTGTGCTCCCCGGCGATACGCCGGATGATCTGGCGGCACGTGTTCTGCACGAAGAACACCGGCTTTATCCGCTTGCCCTGCGCCGCTTTCTGGACAAAGGCGCGCCTTCCTGCCAAGCCCAGAGCGTGCTGCTGGTGGCCTGAGCCTCAGCGCGCTTTCTTTTACGTTTTAGCCAGACCCGATAGCCAGACCTGATAGTGAGTTGATGACAGCAGAATCCCGCCCCCGCAAACCCAGACAGCGCGGCGCTTCCCGCCCGGGAAACGCCCCTCAGCCTGCTGATCCGACGCGGGATGTGGCCTTTGATATCCTGTGCGGCGTGGTGGAACACCGCCGCATGCTGGAAAACAGCCTCTCACGCTCGGCCGCGGAGCATGAGGCCCCACCACGTGACCGGGCTGCGGCTCATCGTCTGGCTGCCGCCACGCTGCGCCATATGGGCACATTGCGTATGGTGCTGGAGCCATTTCTGCGTAAGGAGCCGCCGGAACCTGTCCGCGTGGCGCTGATGATGGGCTGCGCCCAACTGCTGTTTCTTGAAACACCACCCCATGCCGCAGTAGGCACCACCGTCTCCCTGTTGCGCCGCCGCAAGCTGGCTCCCTTTGCAGGCTTGGCTAATGCCGTATTGCGCAAGGTGGCTGATCAGGGCCCGGCCCTGCTTGAAGGGCTTGATCAGGCACGGCTGGATATTCCCGCATGGCTGTGGAGTTCATGGAGCACCCTTGGCAAAGGTGTGCCACGCGCCATTGCCCGTGGCATCAGTCAGGAAGCGCCGCTGGATATCACGCTACGCCCCGGCGCACCTGTGCCTGAAGGCGGAGAAGTTCTGCCCAACGGATCTGTGCGGTTCCCCGCCGGAACGCGCGTGACGGAACTGCCGGGGTATGAGGAAGGGGCATTCTGGGTGCAGGATGCCGCTGCAACGCTCCCTGCCCGCCTACTGAACGCCCAGCCGGGTGAAAGCGTGGCAGATCTATGCGCCGCACCGGGCGGCAAAACCGCCCAGCTTGCTGCAACAGGCGCCAGCGTGACTGCGGTTGAACAGAACGCCAACCGCATGACCCGCCTGCGTGAAAATCTGACGCGCCTGTCCTACCCGGTAGAGATTGTGCAGGCCGATGCCGCCACATGGAAACCGGACGCCCTGTTTGACGCCATTCTGCTGGATGCTCCTTGCTCCGCCACAGGCACGGCACGCCGCCATCCCGATGTGCTGTGGGTCAAACGCCCGCGCGACCTTACAGCCCTGACCGCCGGGCAGGATCGTCTTCTGGCAGCAGCAAAAGCCATGCTCAAACCGGGTGGTCGGCTGATCTATGCCGTATGCTCGCTGCAAGAAGAAGAAGGACCTGCTCGCGCCCGTGCGGCAGCGGCCATGGGGCTGGAACCTTCACCCTTCACGCCAGAAGAACTGCCTTTTCTGACCGAAGCGCTAACGCCAGAAGGCTGGCTGCGCACGCATCCCGGCCTGTGGGCTGACAAAGGCGGAATGGACGGCTTTTTTGCGGCACGGTTTACGTTGCCCAAAGCGTGATACCATCACAACGCAGAAAAGACGTTAAAACCCCACTCAACGGAGTTGCGCGGCACGGCGGGATTGCGGATAACCAGTCTTATGACTTCCTTACCGCGCCCGCTCATTGCCCCCAGTATCCTTGCCGCTGACTTCGCCCGTCTGGGTGAAGAAGTTGACGCCGTTATCAAAGCCGGAGCGGACTGGATCCATCTGGATGTGATGGACGGGCATTTTGTGCCCAACATTTCCTTCGGCCCGCAAATTGTCAAAGCGCTGCGCCCTCGCACCACTTTGCCCTTTGACGTGCACCTGATGATTGAACCGGCGGACCCGTATCTGGAAGCCTTTGCCAAGGCCGGGGCCGATCATATTCTCATCCATATTGAAGCCGGACCGCATGCACACCGCTCCCTCCAGCAGATCCGTGCGTTGGGTGCCAAGCCGGGCATTGTGCTCTGCCCTGCCACGCCGCCGGAAGCGATAAGCGAAATTCTGGATATGGTGGACGTTATTCTGGTCATGACCGTGAACCCCGGCTTTGGCGGCCAGAAATTCCTGTCCAGCCAGTTGCCCAAAATCCGCCGCCTCCGCCAGATGATTGCGGAAAGTGGGCGGGATATCCGGCTGGCAGTGGATGGCGGGATCGATTCTCACACAGCGCCTCAGGCCATTGCGGCAGGGGCAGATGTGCTGATTGCAGGCAGCGCCATTTACGCCCAACCGGATTACAGCGCCGCCATTGCCGCATTACGGCCAGAAATTACCGTATCCTGAACCTTCTTTTTCGTCTTGTGGGGCGTTTAGTCTGAACCCCCGCAGTCAGATCACCTCTAGCCCCGGAGCACCCACCATCTGATGCCCCTGCGCCGCTGGACCCGAACCGCCCGCCTTGCCTACGCCATGCGTAATCCCTTGGGCGGCTTTGGCCGTGTGCCGGAAGGCCCGGCCCAGACCTTGCGGGACCCATGGCCCGGTGATGCAATTGTGGGCGAAAAACTGGTGCGTAACCAGACGCTTTTTCAAGGCGAGCTCCGCAACCTGCAACATCGGCAGTGGGATAATCCTGCATGGCCGGATGCCTACCGCAGATGGTTGCAAAGCTTTGTCTGGCTGCGGGATCTGCGGGAACTGGGGGCAGAATCCGCCCGCATCAAAGCACGCAGTCTGGTGGCAACATGGATTGCCATGCCTGCGGCTGACCGCCCCATTTCCGACCCCTCCATTACCGGCGCACGTCTGGCCGCGTGGCTGTCCTATTACGAGTTTTTTGCCGCCGCCGCTGATGACGGATTTCGGAAATCCCTGATGGCGGCTCTCATGATGGAAGCCCGCTCCATCATGGCTCTCATGCCCGAAGAGGTACAAGGCTGGCATGCGCTGACCGCCCTGAAAGGCCTGCTTGCTGTTGCTGTCGCCATTCCAGATCAGCCGGAATTTCTCTCCCGCTATCTCCGGTTGATTGATAACGCTATCAGCGAGCAGTTTCTGCCGGATGGTGGCCCTGTAACCCGCTGTCCGGAAGATCAGTTTCAGGCTGTGCGTGAACTGGCTGAAATGCTCAGCATCCTTCAACTGGCGCGCCTGCCCCTCCCGACAACCCTGATGGAAGCGGCCAACCGCGCTGCGCCCGCCCTGCGCGCGATGCGCCATGGGGATGGCGGGCTGATGCTGTTTAACGGCAGTGCGGAACAAAACCCCCTGCTGGTAGAGCATGTGCTCAACCGGGCCTCCCGCAGTCGCGTTCTGGCCGCAAGCCTGCCGGAGACTGGCTTCCTGCGGTTAGCCAGTGGGCGTGCTTTGCTGCTTGTGGATGCAGATGCCCCTGCCGCGCCGGGGCATGACAAAACCGCCCACGCGGGTATGTTGTCCTTTGAATTCTCGTCTGGTAGGCAACGCCTGATTGTTAATTGCGGTGCCAGCACCCAACGCGGATGGGCTCAGGCGTTGCGGCAGGCGGCTGCGCATTCCGTGCTGGAATTTGCAGATATCTCCCCCATGGTAGTTGACGCCACGGGGGCCGTTATCAAACGGCCAAAAATTACCCGCACCCATGTGACGCAGGATGGCGCGCACTGGCTGCAAATGACGCATGATGGCTATCAGCCACAAGGCGGTGGCCTCTATTCCCGCCAGCTTTATCTGGGCAAGGATGGCCAGACCCTCCGGGGTGAGGAAACGCTGCACGGCGGCACACGGGCGGATTTCTGTGTCAGGTTCCATCTGCACCCCGAAGTTATGGTTGAGCAGGTAGAAAATGGTTTTCTGCTTTATACGCATGAAGAAAGCTGGCTCTTCCAGTCAGATGCTCACGCAAGCGTAGAAGAGAGCGTGTATCTGGGTGGCCCGGAACGGGTGGCAACGCTCCAGATTGTTCTGTTCCCCACGCTGCCCCCTGAGCCAGAAGACCCACCGGCCCCAGAGGAGCACACAACACCTTCCCCAGAAAACGGCGAGGATACCGAAGCAGATCTGTCCACAGCTTCCGCCGTCTCTGATGAAGCGCCCCTCTTTCAGGAAACAGAGCAGCCACACAACAGCGCGCTTCCGTCCGTGCCTGATGCACCGGCTACCCAGCCGGAAGAAATATCCCATCCACCGGAAACCGCGACACAGTTAGAGGAAACAGACTCGCTTGCTCCCGAACAGGAAGCCTCTTCTGCTGACGCTTCTCAGCCGCCGGATGAAGAGGATGAATACGCTCCCATCATGCGTGATCCGCCACCGGCAGACAGTGTGCCGTCTCTACTGGCCGGGGTTGCCCACCTGCATTACACCCCTCAGCGGACCACAGTCACCATGGCGGAAAGCCTGTTTGCGGAGCAGAACCGCACTCCCGCAGCAGAAGCGGCAGCAGCCCGGCAGGCCAGAAAAGCCGAAGCCGCACGGGCCTCCGGCGCGGAACCCGTTTCCGCTCCCTCTGCCCTGACGCAACAGCCTGCCCTGCAACCACCGCTGTGCCCCCCCATCCGCTGGGCGCTGTCTCTGGTGAGTGAATAAGTCGCCTCCATCGTGAAAATTCTGGAAATCACGAACGTCGATTTTTCGCTCACCCACTTCCTGCTGCCGCTGATGCGCACGTTACGGGAAGATGGACACGAGGTTGTTGGAGTCTGTGCAGAAGGGCCGCTTCTGGCCCAACCGCGCGCAGAAGGGTTTCGGGTGGAAGCCCTTCCTTTTGCGCGGTCTTTTTCTCCCGTTGCTCAGGCACGGGCTTTCTGGGCGCTTCTCCAGCTTATACACCGTGAAAAACCTGATCTGGTGCATGCCCACATGCCCATTAGCGGGGTTCTGGCACGGCTGGCAGCCAAGCTGTGCCGGGTGCCGCGCATTGCCTATACGTGCCACGGGTTTCTGTTCAATCAGCCCGGCTCACACGCACGCCGTATTCTGGCATTGATACTGGAAAAACTCTGCGGGCATGTAACGGATATTTTCCTGACCGTTTCTCAGGAAGAAGCAGAAGATGCGCGTCGGCTCCGTATTCATCCGCATCCTATTGCCGTTGGCAATGGGCGGGACAGCACCCGCTTCCGGCCAGATGAGGCTGCACGCAGCCGCATTCGGCAGGAAATCGGCACCTCCGAGCATACTCCCGTTATTATTGTTGTCTCACGGCTGGTACGCCACAAAGGATATCCGGAACTGCTGGACGCCATGCGCTCCGTCCCGCAGGCCGAACTCTGGGTGGTGGGAGACCGCCTGCCATCAGACCATGGCAGCGTGCTGGATACGTGTTTTGAGCAGGCCCGGACTACCCTTGGCTCCCGTCTGAAATGCCTTGGCTACCGTGAAGATATTCCTGCCCTACTGGCCGCTGCGGATATTTTCACGTTACCGAGCCACTTTGAGGGACTGCCGATGTCGATTATCGAAGCCATGCTCACAGGCTTGCCGGTAGTCAGCACGGATATCCGCGGTCCGCGCGAACAGGTGATCCCCAACGTAACAGGTCTTCTTGTGCCGCCTGCTAACCCAGCCTTGCTGGCTGGGGCGCTCCGCACCCTCAGCCAGAATGCCGCACTTCGGGCACAAATGGGCAGTGCGGCGCGCACCCGTGCCCTCGCGCTGTTTGATGAACACACCGTCCTGGCCAAAACTGTGCGCCTTCTGACAGAAGCCCCACCCGTCCGCTGAGCCCTCAGAACTGGCGTAACGCGGCCTGCCCTTCCATCGTGACCTGCTTCTTTCACTGGGAATGTCATGAAAATGTCGTACCCAAAGCGTAATATGTCTCTCGCCTGACGTAAGAGCACTGTTACACTCAGGGCCATGAAAAAACTTATTCCAGGCCTGATAAGTGCGGCCCTGCTGGCGCTGACCAGCGGCTGCGCCACCTCTCCTCCTTCCACCGCATGGCAGGGGCCTCCGGCTGTTATTCTGGTCTCGCTGGATGGGTTCCGCACCGAGTATCTGTCACGCGGGCTAACCCCGCATATTCAGGCTCTGGCGCAGAATGGCGTGAGCACGGAAGCCATGCATCCGTCTTTTCCATCCATCACGTTCCCTAACCATTATACGCTCGTTACAGGACTGCGGCCGGATCACCACGGAATTGTGGGCAACACCTTTTATGACCCAGACCATCCGGGCCAGAAATTCACCATGCGGAGCACGGACTCCTTCTGGTGGAGTGAGGCTGACCCAATCTGGGTAACGGCTAAACAGCACGGCCTGAATGTGGGCACCCTGTTCTGGCCCGGCTCGGAAAGTGCGGTGCATGATACCCGGCCGGATGAATGGCTGCCGTTTGACTATAAAATGTCAGACACAGACCGCGTGGATAAGCTGCTAGCCTGGTATGATGCCCCGGCAGAAAAGCGCCCCCACTTTTCGACCTTGTATTTTAACGTGGTTGATACGGCTGGCCACCATTTCGGGCCGGACTCTCCAGAGGTCAACGCCGCCCTTCAGGATGTGGATGCGGGCATTGGCCGTCTGGTTGAGGGGCTGCACAAACGCCATATTCCAACCGACATTATTGTTGTGGCAGACCATGGCATGGCCAGCGTGGGCAAGGACCAGTTTATTGAAATGGACAAGGTGGCTCCTGCCTCAAGCTATCGCTGGGTGACGGGCGGTGCCTACGCTGGGGTTGATGCAGTTCCCGGCAAGCAGGCAAAGCTGGAAAAAGCCCTTCTGCGCCCGCATGACCATATGGAATGCTGGAAGAAAGAGGCCATTCCTGCCCGTTTCCATTACGGCACCAACCCCCGTGTTCCGGCCTATATCTGCCTTGCGCAGCAAGGGTGGGTTATTCTGAATACCGCGCCTGATCCGTCAAAAGGCGTCATTCATGGTGAACACGGGTATGATCCTGCCCTGCCTGACATGAACGCCCTTTTTGTTGCCAATGGCCCGGACTTCAAGCCGCATGAGGTTCTGCCAGCCTTTGACAACGTGAATGTCTATTTCCTTGTCATGGCGCTGCTCCATATTCCCGCGCACCCGGGTGACGGTAGCCTCACGCCGTTTGAACCGGCCCTTGCTGCCCCATTAGGAACACCAAGAAGCGGCTCATCCACTCCCTAAATTTGCACAAAAAAGCCCGGACACCGTATGGTGGCCGGGCGTTGAAGGGGCGCCAGAAAGATCAGCCGAAAAGAGTTTGCTGGCTATTACTAATGTGCCGCCGGAGCAGAATGCGTTGCGTCCGTTAAAGTCTTGGCAGGCTTGAGCAAATGGACGGTCAAACGGGAAGGAGACGCGGCAAAACGGGCACCGCTACGGGTGTAATCCAGCCGGATGCGCACGCCGTTATCATTTTCCATCAAAACACCACTCACACCACGGCCCACCGTAGCCTCACCTGAAAGCGCCCAGAAGGTGCCCTGAAAATCTTCAATCCGCTGGAGGTTGTACACCTTGCCGACGCTATCACCCGAGGAATACCCAACGGCTGCGGCGGATGCTCCCTTGACGGAGAAAGGATAGGTGCGGCCACCGTAGGTCAGCACCCCGTTGCCCCACGTATAACCAAGGCCCAGATCAGCGGAGCGGGTGTGGAAAGAAACCTCGCCGGTTACAGGTCCCAGCGGAGACTGGGCACACGCGGTAAGGGACCACGAGCCGCACAGGGCCAAGGCAGCAACAACGCGAACAGATGCAGAGCGCATCAAGAGGCTCCTTACTTCAAACAGACGGGCCGCAAAAATTCCGGGGGTCCAGAGGCAGCATCTGTCCGTTGTGCCATGTTTTCCAGAAAGAAGAAACATGGCGACCTCAACAAATGGCCACAGTTTTTTAAAAACTGATGCAGGAAACCGTTACGTGTTCCACACGGGTTCTTTGATCTTGGCGACAAATGCTGCATGGGTCGCCAGTTCCTCTGCCGTGGGTGTAACACGCACCACACGACGCTGAGCCGGCCCCTGATAGATAATGGTAGGGGCCTGCTCCCCATCCGCCACCAGCCCCAAACCATGCTGGCGGCCTCCCATCAGTTCCAGATAGACTTCGGCCAGAAGTTTGCAGTCCAACAGCGCGTTATGGGTAGTTCGGGCTGACAGATCCACACCAAAGCGACGGCACAACGCATCCAGACTATTGGGCATACCAGGGAAACGTTCCCGCGCCATGTCCAGCGTATCCACCATCCGCGCCATATCCAGCGGCTTGTAGCCTGCGCGCTTCAGTTCCGCATTCAGAAAGCCAAAGTCAAAACGTGCGTTGTGGGCAATCAGCGGATCATCACCAATAAAGGCCAGAAACTCATCCGCAATTTCGGCAAATTTGGGCTGGCCCTCCAGATCCGCCGCCGTGAACCCATGCACGCGAGAGGCTTCTTCCGGCACGTCACGCTCGGGGTCTATCAGCACGCGAAAATTTTTGCCGGTAGGCAGGTCTCCCACCAGTTCCACAGCCGCAATTTCAATCACCCTGTCCCCGGTGGCCGGATCAAGGCCGGTGGTTTCCGTATCAAACAGGATGGAACGTTTCATTGCTTCAATGCCTTGAGTAAGCAGCGCACCTGCCGTCTGGTTTCGGGCAGCGCCACGCCTGTTTCTATCACTGTGTCAGCCAGCCGCCGTTTTCTGGCGTCCGGCATCTGGCGTGCAATCAGCTTTCGGGCTTCGGCCATAGGCACCCCGCGCCGCCGCGCCACGCGCGCCGCCTGCACCCGGGCAGGAGCAGAGACCACCAGAACATGATCACACATTTTCTGGCCCCCTGTCTCAAACAGCAGGGGCACATCCAGCACCACCCACGGCGTGCCGACACGCCGATAGTGGGCCAGAAAACGGTTACGGGCTGCCCATACCATGGGGTGAATCACCCGTTCAAGCTGCCTCAACAATCCCGGATTGCCTGTAACAGCGCGCCGCAACACGGCACGATCCAACCGCCCATTCTGCACGGCATCCGGCACCAGTCTGGCTATGGCAGGCAATGCAGGACCATGATCAGCCTGCAGGCGGCGCACGGTCTCATCCGAATCAAAAACAGGCAGCCCCGCTTTTTTCAACATGGTGGCCACGGTGCTTTTGCCCATGCCCATGCCGCCTGTAAGCCCCAGAATATGCATGCCCCGATGCGTACGCACGTTATGCCTCGCCCCTTTTATCCCTTTTAGAAGCTGGCGCGCACGTAGGCTTCCAGATCAGCGTCCACATCCGGATCATGCCCAAACCATTCCCGAAAGCCCAGACGCGCCTGATGCAACAGCATACCCAACCCGCCCAGTGTTTTGAGGCGGTGTTGTTCCGCCTCCGCCAGCAAAGGTGTCAGGCGCGGCACATAAACAATGTCCGCCACCACCAGATGCCGAGCAGCATGATGCAGGTTCGGCCGGAACATGGGATCTGGCCCCCCCTCCATGCCCAGAGACGTTGTGTTGATGAGCAGCGTATAGTCACCCAACTGCTCCTCCCATACGGACCACGGCACCACACCCAGCCCCGGCAGAGCCTCGGCCAGTTTTTCCGCGCGCTCGGCCGTGCGGTTGGTAACAGCTACCGCCATGCCATGATCCTGCAAGGCCGCCGCAACGGAACGAGCAGCCCCTCCCGCGCCTAGCAACAAGGCACGTCCTTTGGGGGCCAGTCCTTCCGCTTCCATGCTGGCCACAAAACCATCTCCATCCGTGGAGACACCACGAATACGCCCATCCGGCTGAAACACCAGCGTATTCACAGCCCCGGCACGCAGCGCGGAATGATCCAGATCATCCGCTATGGCATATGCCGCTTCCTTGTGAGGAAGGGTCACGTTGGCCCCTCTAAACCCCACGGCCTGCAACCCCCGCACCGCCTGCACAAAATGGGCGGGCTCCACAGGCAAGGGCACGTAAGCGCCATCAATCTGATAACGGGAAAGCCAGTAATTATGCAGCGCGGGTGAGCGTGAGTGCGAAACAGGCCAACCCAGCACACCAGCCAGCCGGGCTTTGCCTGTCAGAATTTGGCGAGGCAAAGGAGGCATTTTCGGGTGTGCGGTCATGTCATAGCCCCTTCCGCATCAGCTTGCGCGCCGGGTGTTACCCCATAGGTCTGGCAGAAGAGCGCCCATGCCTGCGGCAGCAACCGCGCCAGCCGTGCGGCCCACTCCTCCTGCCCGGCGGGGTGATCAATCAGATCCTGCCGGATTTCAATTTCCACATGGGGTAACTGCCGTTTTTCTCCATGTGTGGGAACTGTGTAATCAGAGGTATCTGTCAAGGCGTAAGGCTCATTATCGCCTACGGTCAGCCCTTCCTTGCGCAGCAATTCCATCAGAAGAACGGCCAGCCGTTTATCATGATTATGAAGCAACCCGACCTGCCACGGACGCTTCAGGCCGCCCATTTCCGGTGTAAAACTATGCAGCGCCACCACCACGGTCGGTCGCCCTGCCTTTAGCCGCGCATCCAACTCCTGCGTAATGCGCGCATGGTAAGGATGGAGAATGGTATCTTCCCGATACGCAATCTGCTCCGCCGTAAGCGCATGGTTGGTAGGAACAGGTGTGCCATCACTGATTTTGACAATGGAGGTGGGGTGGCCGGGCGCGCGGTTACAATCAATCACCAACCGCGAATAAACCTGTTCTATCAGCACGGCCTGAAGCTTCTGCGCCAGAGCGCGCCCCACACCGTCTATGCCAATATCCCAGCCAATATGGCGGGCACGGTCTTCGGCGCTCACGCCCAGATCACCCAGATAAGAAGGCACAGCCCGGCCAGCATGATCGCTGACCAACACAAACGGGCCGCCGCCATCCGTTCCGTAAACTGCCACGCCGGGCGCTGCCTTCTCGTCCGTCATTGCCTCGCCCGTCATGCCCTATCTCAATCCTGCTCTTTCACTATCATTCTGCCGCAACCCGCATACTGATGGCGGCGTTAGCAGACACCACCAGCAAGAAAAATCCATTCTTCCCGGAAGGGGTAGTCCGGAACAAACCAGCTCTGAACAGTCAACCCTTTCAGAATGATCGTCCCGAAAGGTCTTCCCTATCGGTGTTCTCCTCGCGGGTGCCGATCACAAAGCGCCTTTCAAACGCGGTCCTATTCAACCTTGCCCCTAAAGTTGGGTCAAAACTCGCCCCCTACTTGAACGAATGATCGCCTCACCTGAGAAGGTCATCCACCACGCCGCCGTACGCGAGAGCAGGACAACCATAGCTGAGCAGCCGCTTTCCGCTACGTTCTTGCGGTGAAAGGCGTAAAGCCACGCCCTCCGTCATTCTCATTCTGAACCGGACACCTCACAAGATTCGTCCGAAAAATGCTCCTTATTGTGCGCCTGCCGTCCGATTAAGGAGGCAGACGCAAAATCCCCGTCCGCCCGGTAGGGCTGACGCGCTACGCGCAGCCTCTTAGCTTGTCACTTTGGGAGAAGAGACAAACACACCCACTTCATCGGCGCTTTCACGCACCAGACCGGCATCATCACGGGTCAGCCCTTCGGCGTCCAGGCCGGAGTCGTCAAGCGTATAGACCCAATAAACGGGGTCCGTGCCGTTGAGCGATTCTTCCCCGCCCTGCGCATAGGTGCGAGATGCCACATACTCCGCGCCCCGCATTTTTTCTTCCAGCCGCTTTACGGCTTCAATAGCGCTGGGGGAGCGAATCACTTCAAGCAGGATGTTGGTGCCCGGATCAATCACACCAAAGGTTTCAAGGTTTTTTGTGGCAGTCATTATAAGAAGCTCCTGAAATTCAAGTCCTTGTTCCTGCGGAGGATACGGCCTCTCCTGCCGGGCAGAAACCATTCCGCGCAACAGGGCAGCCCCGCCCCCACAACAGGCTTGGAATGCATCATGCCCTGCGTCTAGCGTTTGCGCCACAGGGCACGCATCAGTAGGGTGCGTGCTTTCGTATCAGGTTTAAGGACACGGGTTGGGGCATGACATGTCTCTGAGCAGCGCAAGCAAGACAGAAACCGCATCACAGAAAGATGCCAACATGCAATGGGGCGGCCGCTTTGCCGGTGGCCCTTCAGAGATCATGCAGGCCATCAACGCCTCCATCAGCTTTGATAAAGCCCTGTGGAAACAGGATATTGCGGGATCACTCGCCCATGCAGCCATGCTGGCGCATGTGGGCATCATCTCCAAGGATGATGAAACCGCCATCCGCAATGGGCTGACCGCCATTGGGCAGGATATTGAAGCGGGCCGGTTTGAATTTTCAGAAGCGCTGGAAGATATTCACATGAATATCGAAGCGCGCCTGTCCGACCGGATTGGCGAGGCTGGCAAACGCCTGCATACCGCCCGCTCCCGTAACGATCAGGTGGCGACAGATTTCCGCCTGTGGGTGCGTGACGCCATTGACGGGGTGGACCAGCAGGTGGCCTCCCTGATGCGGGCCCTTGCCCGCCGTGCAGAAGAACACGCCGCAGACCCCATGCCCGGCTTCACGCATCTGCAAACCGCGCAGCCTGTCACATTCGGCCATCATCTTATGGCCTACGTGGAAATGCTGGCGCGTGACCGGGGCCGTCTGGCTGACACCCGCAAACGCCTGAACGAATGCCCTCTGGGGTCCGCCGCGCTGGCGGGAACGTCCTTCCCCATTGACCGCAGCATGACCGCTGGCCTGCTGGGCTTTGACCGCCCGACCGCCAATTCGCTCGATTCCGTGTCTGATCGAGATTTTGCGCTGGAATATCTGTCTGCGCTGTCCATCATGGCCATGCATCTCTCCCGGCTGGCGGAAGAGATTGTTATCTGGTGTTCTTCCCCCTTCTCCTTCATCCGCCTGTCTGACGCGTTCACCACCGGCTCCTCCATCATGCCGCAGAAGCGCAACCCGGATGCCGCCGAACTGGTGCGCGCCAAAACGGGCCGCATTACCGGCAGCCTTGTCAGCCTGCTGACGGTGATGAAAGGCCTGCCGCTGGCCTACGCGAAGGACATGCAGGAAGACAAAGAACCCGTTTTTGCTGCGACCGATGCCGCCACCCTGTCCCTTGCCGCCTGTGACGGCATGATCAGGGACATGACGGCCAACACAAAGCAGATGCGGGCTCTGGCAGGCTCGGGTTACTCCACGGCCACAGACATTGCGGACTGGCTGGTACGAGTGCTCAAGGTGCCTTTCCGCACCGCACACCATGTAACTGGTCGTCTGGTTGCCAAGGCTGAAGAAAAGGGCGTTGATCTGGCGGATCTTTCTCTGGCTGAAATGCAGGCGGAAGAACCAGGCATTACGGATGACATCTATTCCGTTCTGACTGTTGAAGCCTCCATTGCCTCCCGCACCAGCGAGGGCGGCACCGCCTCCACCAATGTTCTGCGGGAAGCCCGGAAATGGCAGGAAGCCCTTGCGGCGGATGCACCTTCCACCTCCGCAAATAGCGCGGCCCAATAGCCCGGAAAGGACGCCACAGGCATGACACGCTTCACCTTGGGCTTTCTGGCACTTGTTCTTCTTGCTCTGCCTTTGAGCGGATGCGGCAAGAAGGGCTCGCCCCATGCGCCCGGCCCATCAGACAGGATTACCTACCCGCGGACTTATCCGCCGAACGATTAAGCCTGAAAAAACACTGCCTGCCATTGCCTTCCACCCACTGCACCATGGGCAAAGGCAGGTGAGTCTGGCATGATCCGGGGTGATACTTCCGGCATACATATCAAAAACGGTATGTGTGGCGGGACTATCGCTGTGCTGTTCCGTTCTCCCACGCTGCGGCATTCTGACAGAAGCCGCAGTTTCTTATTCGACTTCAAGGCTTCCCTCATCCAATGGCCGACGTTCTTCCCTATACTGATGCAGACCCTTCCGTTGCAGAGCTTCTGGCTACGCATCCGCACCTGAAAATGGATGTTCATAGCGGCCTGATGCTGGAAGGCGTGCCCCTGAACGCCATAGCCGATGCCGTGGGCACACCCTGTTGGGTGATTGGCGGGAACACGCTCCGCAGCCGTATGCACCGTATGCAGTCCGCCATGCAGCAGGCCGGGCTGGATGTCGCCATCCATTACGCCCTGAAAGCCAATGATCATCTGGCCATTCTGTCTCTTCTCCGCGCCGAGGGGTTTGGTGCGGATATTGTCAGCGGCGGAGAACTGGCCCGTGCCATAAAGGCCGACATGCCAGCCGAGCGGATTGTGTTCTCCGGCGTGGGAAAAACAGACGCAGAACTGGAACAGGCCATTGGGCTGGGCGTCGGCCAGATCAATGTGGAAAGTGCGGAAGAACTGGATGTTATTTCCGCCATTGCCCAAAAGCTAGGCCGCACCGCCACCATAACCCTGCGCGTCAACCCGGACGTGGATGCCAAAACCCATGCCAAGATCACCACGGGGCTGGCGGCGAACAAATTTGGCATTCCGTTTCATGATGCGGCCTCTCTCTACGCGCACGCAGCCAGCCTGCCCGGCATCCGGGCCGTGGGGTTTTCCACCCATATTGGCAGTCAGATTCTCTCCACAGCCCCTTATCGCGCCGCCTATGCACGCATAGCGGAGTTGGTGCAGACCGTCCGTGCTGCGGGCCAGACGGTGGAAGTCATTGATTGCGGCGGCGGCCTTGGCATTTCCTACCGCAATGAGCCTGAGGGCCAGCCGGAAGCCTTGGCCGGAGCCATTAAGGCGGAGCTTGGGCATCTGAACGTGCGTCTGGCCATTGAGCCGGGCCGCTGGCCCATCGGCCCGGCGGGTGTGCTGTTGGGAAGCGTCATCCTGCACAAGGCACGCGGAAACGAAGCGCCATTTCTGGTGTTGGATACCGCCATGAATGATCTGTTGCGCCCCAGCATGTATGATGCATGGCATGGCATTGTGCCGCTCAGCGCGCATGAGGCCGCTTTGCCCGCGGCCCACGCGCATGTTGTTGGCCCGGTGTGTGAAAGTGGTGATACCTTTGCACGGGACCGTCTGCTGCCCCCCATGCAGCGCGGTTCCCGCATAGCTATTCTGGACACGGGCGCTTATGGTGCGGTTATGAGTTCCACCTACAACAGCCGCCCACTGGCGGCGGAAGTGCTGGTGGACAATGAAACATGGCAGGTTATCCGCAGCAGGCAGACCGTTGAAGAACTATGGCAGGATGAAATTGTGCCCTCCCATCTCGCCGGGATCGTATGAAGACAGGTGATCTGAAACACGACCTGGCCTCCACCACGGCGCAGAACGGCTCTCTGGCCGCGCGGTTGGCAACAGCCCGCCAACATGCAGCCCTCGTGCTACGTGCGGAACGTTTATGGCCTGCCCTTCAGCCTACTGCCGGGCTTCTGGGCCTTTACACTCTGGCCGGGCTGCTTCGCCTGCCCCAACACCTGCCCGATGGCTTGCGGTTGGTGGCGGTGGCTGGCTGGCTCAGCCTCTGCGGCTGGCGGCTACAGCGTGACCTGTCAGCCCTGCGCCCCCCTTCCCGTTACGCCATAGACCGGCGCATTGAACGTGCCTCCGGCTTACATAACCAGCCTCTCGCCACCCTGACAGATAAACCTGCCGGGGCTGTGGATGCTGGCACGCTCTCCCTATGGGAGGCGCATCAGCAGCGGATTCTGGCCTCTCTTGGCAGCCTGCGTGCGGGGTGGCCTAATCTTATTCCGGCAACACCTGTCCGCCGTATCGCCACTGGTGCCCTTGTACTGGCGCTGGTTTCCGCAGGCATTGTGGCGGGCCCTACGGCACCGGGCCGTGTGCTGGCTGCCTTCATCCCCGGCCGGGATGATCCGAACGTACCCATGCCCCATGTGGAAGCATGGATTACCCCGCCCTCTTACGCGCCGGATGCCCCTATTTTTCTGGGCAATGGACGCACTGCCCCCTCTGTACCGGAAGGCGCACGGCTGACAGCCATAGTCACAGGCCTTTCCACCCATCCGGTTGTGCGCAGCGCACATGGTATGGTGTTGAAAGAGGAACAACACAAGAAACTGGATGCCAGAAGCTGGAAGCTGGAAGTCACGCTGGACCATACCGGCGTAATCCGTCTGGCTGGGCGTGGCCGTACACTCGCGCAATGGCCCGTTACGGTGCTGCCGGATGCAGCCCCCACGGCCAAATGGGGCCCCCACCCCGGTGCTGGCAAAGGGGACTGGCGTACACGTCTGCCGTATGAAGCGGCGCATGCTTACGGTCTTTCATCCCTTACCGTGCAGTTGCATCTGGTGCATCCGGGACGCGGTCCATCCCGCACCCTCACCGTTCCCCTTCCGCTTTCCGGCCACCCAAAATCTGTCAAAGGCGTTGTCTCTCCTGATCTGTCGGAAGACCCATGGGCGGGAGAAGACGTTACGGGCCGCGTGGTAGCCCAGTCCATCAGCGGACATGAAGGGAAAAGCCAGAGCGTCACATTCCGGCTTGGCGCACGCGTCTTCCATTCGCCGGTGGCGCGCGCGGTGCTGGATCTGCGCAAACGCTATGCGCTGGAGCGTGAAAGCCGCAGCGGTACGGCAACGGACCTCGCCGCCCTAGGTGAAACACCCGGCCCGATCAATGATCATACGGGCATGTTCCTGAACCTCACCAGCATTGTCGCCATGCTGGACAATGCTGATATCAGCGATGAGGCCGCGCGTCTGGGTGCCGTAGGCCTGATGTGGGATCTGGCGCTGGATATTGAGGATCGGCGCAACGGGGATGATGCGTCCGCACAGGCCTCCATTGATGCCCGAGCCGCTCAGGCTGCTGTCGCACAGCAGCTCCGCCACATGCGTGAGGACGGAAAACAGGATCAACAGTCGCGTGAGGAACTGGAAGAGCGGCTGAAAGCCCTGAAAAACGCCATTGCCCGCAAGATGCAGGCTCTTGCCGCCCAAGCCTTACGGGACCACACCGCCATTCCTGATCTGCCCGGCCTCTCCCGCGCGGGGGACAAGGCGTTTTCCAAGCTGATGAAGCAGTTGCAGAATGATGCCGCCAATGGCCGTTCGGGCGATGCGCTGGAGCGCCTGCAACAGATGGAAGACGCCACGGAGCGGATGCGCAACGCCACCCCGCAGGACATGGCCGCCCTTGCCCGCCAGATGGTGGCGCAGCAGAAGGCGCGCGAACAGGCCGCCGCGCTCAGAGACCTCACCAGCAAGCAGACCTCCCTCCTGGATCACGCGCAATCCCGACTGGATGAGGTGCTGCGCGCGCAGGCCCGGCAGCAGAACGCGCTGGAAGATGATGGCGGTGATGGAGATCAGGATTACGGCAGCATGTCTACCTCCGAGCTTCTCCGTAAGCTCGGCCTGCCTGTCCCTCCCGGCACGGACCAGCAGGAAGAGCCTCCGGGGGGCGCCCCCCCTCACCCCGGCCAGCCTTCGCCGACACAACAGGAACCTTCCGCGCAGACGATGATCGACCCGGCAAAAGCGGAAGAGCAGGCTGCCGCCCGTCGGACGGACCGCGCCACCCAGCACGCGCTGGAACGGGCGCTGGATGAACTAAAAGATGAATTCAAGGAACTGACAGGCAAAACGCCACCCGCTTTTGATGATGCCCGAAAGAGCATGAAGGACGCCCGCACGGCATTGAGCGATGGAGAAGATTCAGCAGCCGCCACGGCGCAGGAAAAAGTACTGGAAGCGCTGCGCAAAGGCCGCCAGCAGATGCAGGACGCCATGAAAGGCGATGGCAAAAGCAGAGCCCCCAGCTTTATTCCCGCTTTTGGCGGCAGTGGAGAGGGGAGCGGCCAGCAGGGCCAAGGTAGCACCAGCAACGGGGACGATGGCTCAACCCCATCCGACGATGCGGACGAAAATGACGAACAGGACCAGCAGAAAGGCAAGCGTGACCCACTGGGGCGGCGCTTGGGAGAAGGGGGAGATCAGGCCCCGGATGATGGCACGCACGTGCCTGACAACGTCGCCCGCCAGCGTGCGCGTGACATTGAGCAGGAACTCCGCCGCCGTGATTCAGACCGCACGCGCCCGCAACAGGAACTGGACTATCTGGATCGGCTGTTGAAACCTTTCTGATCGCACGCCGCCGCTTGCGCCTTGGTGATGAAATACCTTAAGGTTCCGTCATCTTTTTCATAAGTGTGAGTAGCATTCTACATGGCCCGTTTTCTTGTGACCGGTGGCGCCGGATATGTTGGCAGCCACGTTGTTCTTGCCTTGCTGGATGACGGGCATGACGTGGTGGTGTTTGACAGCCTGCGCACCGGCCACCGGGCTGCTGTGCCCGAACAGGCCAGTTTTGTTCACGGAGATCTGGCGGATTTGGAGTGCCTGAACAAGGTTCTGGCAGACGGCCCGTGGGATGGCGTGCTGCATTTTGCCGCCCTTTCTCTGGTGGGCGAAAGCATGCAGGACCCCATGCTGTATATGTCCGCCAATGCGGGCATCGGGTTCGGATTGATTGACGCCTGCGTGCGTCACGGCATCAAACGGTTTGTATTCTCATCCACCGCCGCTCTGTTCGGTTCCGCGGGAGATGCGCCCATCAGTGAAGATACACCCGTTGACCCCGGCTCCCCTTATGGTGAGAGCAAATACATGGTTGAACGCGCTTTGTACTGGGCCGACCGTATCCATGGGTTGAAGAGCGCGTGCCTGCGTTACTTCAACGCTGCTGGGGCAGACCCGGCAGGCCGTGCGGGCGAAGATCACCGGCCTGAAACACATCTGATTCCCTTGGTCATTGACGCGGCTCTCCAGCGCCGCCCGGCCCTGACCCTGTTTGGGCAGGATTACCCCACACCAGACGGCACCTGTATTCGTGACTACGTGCATGTGACCGATCTTGCCCGCGCTCATCTGGCCGTTCTGCCGCTGCTGAACGAGAAAAGTGTGACCTTCAACGTGGGAACCGGACGCGGCAACTCCAACCGTGAAATTATTGAAAGTGTGGCGCGTGTCACCGGCCTAGAAGTTCCTTGGAAGGCGGGCGATCGTCGTCCGGGTGATCCGCCCTGTCTGGTTGCCAGCCCTGCCCGCCTGATTGAAGCAACTGGCTGGGCTCCGGAATTTACGGATATTGATCGGATTGTGGAAACTGCCTATGCGTGGCGTAAAGTTCACCCGCAGGGCTATGGCGCATAAAATCCGCCATTTGTTTTCCCTTTTGCCACGCGGCAGGCGACACCATTTTTCTGCCTGCCGTTTAGAAAAAACTTTCTTCCCTCGTCAGCTTTTCATTCGCACCAACGCTTTTGGGCTTCACGGCAAACACGTTCCCAAAGGCATTCCACTGGCGGGCGTGCTCTTTCTGGGACTGGCGTTTCCCTCGGCACATGCAGAGGGGCCAGCCTATCGCACTCATTTGCCCGGCGTGGGGACAGAAGACCCTCGCCAGCGGGTGGATACGGGCCAGATGCCATGGTCCGCCATTGGCCGGGTGCAGACCGAACTGGGGAGCCGCTGCACGGGCTTTCTGATCAGCCCCGTTCTGGTAGAAACAGCCGCCCATTGTCTGTGGCTTTCCCCTACGGAGCGGTTTATCCGCCCCTCAAGCGTGCATTTTCTTCTCGCTTACAGTGGAGACCATTACACCGCCCACGCCCGCGTGGTGCGCGTGATGATTCCCCCCGGTTATACCACCGCTGAGGAAGCCCGCACCGCTGGGCAGGATCATGCCACGCTGGTGCTTGATCATCCCATCGCCAGACCCGAGAACGTCTTTCATGTAACGGCAGGACCGGCGGACATAACGCCCGGCACCCCCGTCCTGTTGGGCGGCTATGAACAGAACCAGCCCAACATCATCACTGCTGATCTGAATTGCCACATTACCGGCCTTTCGCAGGATCTGAGCGGCCATACACTGTTCACACATGATTGCGCGGGCACACACGGCAGCAGCGGTGCGCCGGTGCTTACAAAAACGCAGGATGGCTGGCAGGTGCTGGGTGTGCAGGTGCAGGCCAGCACCCAACAGGCCGGAGGCCGCGCCGTTCCATTGCTGAACAGTCCACCCGCACAGCAATGAGCAGGATCAAGGACACAATGTCCTTGGTGTAAGACCATTGTGTTCTCTTTTGCATGAAGAAGGCATTTTGTCTCATGTTCGCCATGCGTCTGCACAAGCCCCGCACCCCTTTGATGTGGGAAGAACTGCCAGACCTTACCCCCGGCCCCGGTGAGATCAGGGTCAAGGTGCTGGCCTGTGGTGTCTGCCGCACAGATCTGCACGTTGTGGACGGAGACCTGACACACCCTACCCTCCCCATAACGCCAGGACATGAAATTATCGGGCGTGTGGACGCACTAGGAATAGGCGTTTCCTCTCTGGCTATAGGGCAACGGGTGGGTATTCCGTGGCTGGGCCACACCTGCGGCCACTGCCCCTATTGTGACAGCCACCATGAAAACCTGTGCGATCATCCAGTCTTTACCGGTTACACGCGTGATGGCGGTTATGCCACGCAAGCCGTGGCCGATGCCCGTTTTGCCTTCCCGTTAGGAGAAGAGGGATCAGACGTGGAACTGGCTCCCCTTCTCTGTGCCGGATTGATCGGCTGGCGCTCTCTGGCCAAAACGGGCAATGCACAGAAAGTCGGTCTGTATGGCTTTGGGGCTGCGGCTCATATTATTGCGCAGGTTCTGGTCTGGCAGAAAAAGAAGGTTTTCGCCTTCACACGCCCCGGCGATACCAAAACGCAGGATTTTGCCCGCGCACTCGGCGCAAGCTGGGCTGGAGGGTCTGATGAGCGTCCGCCAGAACAACTGGATGCCGCCATTATTTTCGCACCCGTTGGCAGTCTGGCGCCAACCGCTCTGAAAACCCTCCGCAAAGGCGGCAAGGTTGTGTGTGCGGGCATTCATATGAGCGAGATTCCGGCATTTTCTTATGATAGCCTGTGGGAAGAACGGGAGATTGTTTCCGTGGCCAACCTCACCCGGCAAGATGGGCTGGAATTCCTCTCACTCGCTCCCAAAATCGGGATTCGCACAACCACCACGCCCTATGCTCTGAAAGACGCCAACACGGCGCTGGATGATCTACGCCACGGGCGGTTTGATGGCGCAGCCGTACTGGTGCCCTAACACGGCTCACGGCTCACGGCTCACGGCTCACGGCTCACGGCTCACGGCTCACGGCTCACGGCTCACGGCTCACGGCTCACGGCTCACGGCTCACGGCTCACGGCTCACGGCTCACGGCTCACGGCTCACGGCTCACGGCTCACGGCTCACGGCTCACGGCTCACGGCTCACGCATGTCAGGAAGCAGCGGGAACACAAGCCTCCAATGGTGTCATTGCAGCAGCTTTCAGCACGGAGGCCAGCAGGCCGGGAAAGCGGGCTTCAAGTTCTGCATCACGCAGGCTGTTCATGTGGGTGGTGCCCACAACCTCCGTCCGCACAATTCCTGCCTTCCGCAGCACCATGAAATGATGAGAGGTGGAGGATTTAGGCCGTCCCGCCTGTAGCGGCGCACAAGGCTGGGGTTGAGCCTGCGCCAGCCTCCGCACCACGGAAAGACGATACGGATCTGCCAGCGCGTGCAGGATTGCCGTCAGTTCAAACGCATCAGCCGGAGGGTGCTCATACTGCTTCATATCCTCTCCTTACTGTCAGCCCCTTGCGGACTTCAATAGTTCGATTATAGTCGAACTATACACTTACCAGACTGACTCCAACAAAAGGTGCTTTTCATGGCTGGTCTTTTCGACTCCTATACCCTCAAGGACATCACCCTGCGCAACCGCATCATGGTAGCCCCCATGTGCCAGTATATGGCGCAGAACGGGGTACCGAATGATTGGCATAGCGTGCATTATGCCTCTCTGGCGCGTGGTGGTTCCGGCCTTGTGGTGGTGGAAGCCACTGCGGTTTCTCCGGAAGGGCGCATCACGCCGGGCTGCCTTGGCTTGTGGAATGATGAACAGGCTGCCGCCTTTGCTCCCATCGTGGAAAGCATCCGCAAGGCAGGCGCCGTGCCCGGAATCCAGATTGCGCACGCAGGCCGCAAGGCCAGCGCCAATGTGCCGTGGGAAGGTGATGACCATCTTCCGGAAAATGATCCCCGCAGTTGGCAGCCTATTGCCCCCTCACCCGTTGCTTTCGGGGCAAACCTGCCGCGCGAGCCCCACGAGATGACACTGGATGATATTGCCCGCGTCAAAGCTGATTTTGTCAAAGCTGCAGAACGCGCACGGGATGCCGGTTTC
The DNA here is from genome assembly GCF_030644465.1 of Acetobacter tropicalis. Classification (NCBI taxonomy): domain Bacteria; kingdom Pseudomonadati; phylum Pseudomonadota; class Alphaproteobacteria; order Acetobacterales; family Acetobacteraceae; genus Acetobacter; species Acetobacter tropicalis. The sequence continues at coordinate 460,290 of NZ_JAUYUW010000001.1, forward strand.
CAGTGGCTCATGCTGCATTTTGCCCATGGCTATCTGGCGCAAAGTTTCTTCTCCGCTCACTCCAACCAGCGGACAGACCAGTATGGTGGCTCTGCTGACAATCGAGCACGGTTCCTTATTGAAACACTAGAAGCTGTCAGAAAAGTCTGGCCGGACAATCTGCCGCTTTCCGCCCGCTTTGGCGTGATTGAATTTGATGGCCGGGATGAAGAAACATTCCGGGATTCCATCAGCCTTCTTCAGAAACTGCGTGCAGCAGGGCTGGATTTTCTGGATGTCAGTATCGGCTTTTCCACACCGGAAGCCAAAATTCCGTGGGGTCCGGCGTTCATGGGGCCATGGGCCCGGCGCGTGGGTGAGGAAACCGGCATTCCTGTTTCCACCTCCTGGTACATCAGTGAGGGCAGACAGGCCGATGCGCTAATCCGCACCGGCGGACTTGAGATGGTTTCCATCGGGCGGCCCCTGCTGGCCAACCCGCACTGGCCTTATGCCGCAGCGCGCGCCGTGCACAACAAGGAAGCCCCAGCTCTCTTACCAAAATCTTACGGCTGGTGGCTTGCCCGTTACCAGTAAGGCGGGTTGTCCTTCCGCCTGACTGAAAGAACGGTAACAGCACGTTAAAAACTGGCGGGGACTATAAATTTCTCACCAGTTTTTATGGTTTCCTCCTACTCCTTGGGCATACCAACACACTGTTCCGGCCCCGGAAATGCTCGGCTGCGCACCGCTTTTGCATAGGCCGCAGCAGCCTTGTCCACTTCTGCACCCAGATTGCCAAATCGCTTCACAAAGCGGGGGGTGAAATCAGAAAACAGGCCGAGCATATCCTCGCCAACCAGCACCTGCCCGCCACACGCAGGGGATGCCCCAATGCCAATGGTCAGGGCGGGCACGCTCTCCGTGATGGCCCGCGCCAAGGGTTCCATGGTGCTTTCAATCACCATGGCAAACGCTCCCGCGTCTGCCACAGCCTGCGCATCCTTCATGATCTGCTCGGCTTCATTCCCCCGCCCTACGGTACGAAAGCCGCCATGAGTATGCACGGCCTGCGGCTTGAGTCCGATATGACCGATAACCGGAATGCCGCGTTGGGTCAGAAAATGGATGGTTTCGGCCATCTCCACGCCGCCTTCCAGCTTGACGCATCCGGCTCCTGTGCGCGCCATAATCTCGGCGGAGGTCTGGAATGCCTGCTGCGGGCTCTGCTGATAGCTGCCAAAAGGCAGATCTATGGCCACGCAGGCGTGCTGGCTGCCCCTTACCACGGCCTGGCCGTGGGCAATCATCATGTCTGTCGTCACGCCCAAGGTTGACTCCATGCCGTACACCACCATTCCAAGCGAATCTCCCACCAGCAAGAGATCACAATGCGGGTCCAGCAGTTTGGCCATGGGGGTAGTGTAGGCGGTCAGAGCCACCACAGGGATGTCCAACGCGGCCAAAGAGCGCGGAGTATGCCGCTTGGTCGCACTATGTTTGCTCAAAAAAGTCTCTCCCGCTCAAAAAATCAGCATCGCCGCACCATCACCGACAAGCCGATACCGTGTCCAGCCGCTCAAGAGAAAGTTTTTTGGAGAAAGAGGAAAGAGAATGAAAACAGGCCATTGACAACGCCCCCCCCTGCCTTTAGTTCACTCCTCAACAAGCCGGAAGGGTGCCCGAGTGGCTAAAGGGGGCGGACTGTAAATCCGCTGGCGTACGCCTACGTTGGTTCGAATCCAACTCCTTCCACCATTTTCCTAAAATTCAATAAAATCACTCAGTTAGAAATAACTGTCGGGTCTTCACGTCTTCCGTGTCGAACTTAATCTGTCTGCTGTTCTTGCAGAGCAGAGAAGAGACGCTGGACGGGCGTTCCCCTGTAAAAGGCGTACGGGGGTGGAACTGCGGCGAATACGGACCTACACTCCACCTCCAGATAAGCGCCATTTGAAGCAGGACCGTGTTGTGATTTCTAACCAGATAAATTCGATCCAGAAAGCAAAAGGATGAGGTGGTTCAGATCACGTGCCCTTTGCCGCCTTCTGGGGCACAAATGGTCCCCATGGCAGCGCCAGCGGTCTTGGAATGGAAGCCATGAGTTTCTTTTTCGGCACTGTACGCGGGAGGGCTGTCTGGCCACTGAGAAAAAAGCCGCTGAGTGACGCACTGGCGTGAAGGGAATAGAACAGATACCCAACCAGACGCCCTTTTCCTTTCTGCCCTGCGATGTGCCCGTGATCAGACGCCTCCGCCTTTTGCCCAGAAGTGCTGCCTCTGCCGCTCTCCTCCTTCTGCTTGCCGGATGCGCGTCTCCCGTTTCCGTCCGTGAAGTCTCCCTTCAACATGCCTATACGGACCGCGCCCGCAGCGCCCTCAGCGGCAGGCAATTGAGCAATACCACTCACACCATCCTACAACGCCAGAACCTGCTGAAACTGTGGGAATCTCACCCCACGCGGACAATCGACACCCTGCGCGTCATGACGCAGCGGCATTTTTATGCCCACAAGCTGGAAGATCAATTGTTCGCGTTGGCCGAACTCAGTTACCAGCGCGCCCGTAAAACCCAGGACCGTGCACAGTTCATGGCTGCGGCTCTTTATGCCTATGCGTACCTGAACCCCACAGCACCAGAGGCAGACCGCCCCAGCGGGTATGACCCGCATCTGCGGCAAGCGTGCGATATCTACATGTTTGGCCTGACGGAAGCTCTGGGCACCCCCATTACCCTCTCGGCCCAGCAATGGAGCCTTCCGTCTGGCACGCTCGATGTGGAGGCCTCCACCACACCGTTCCAGTGGCACGGACACGAGCTGACGGATTTGCGCCCGCTGGCGCGGCTTTCCATCAGTGGGGTGCAAAACATCTATCGCCATATGGGGTTGGGGGAACCCGTTGCTGGCCTTCCCCTTCTGACGAAACAGGAAAGCCAGTCTTTCCAGATTACGGATAAGCTGCGCGTTCCCCTCAATCTACAGCTTGTAATGAACAACCCGCGCCAGCAGGTGCTGGCCGATCACCAAAAAGCGGTGTTGCACCTCACCGCTATTGATGATCCGCACTCCTCATCTTCCCTGCCAGACAATGCACCTTTACAGTATGACCAGACCGCCGCACGTGCCGTCAGCCTGAACGAGGCCATGGACTGGTCTACCGAATACAAGGGGTTTCTGGACGGAAGGCTGTTTGACCAAGGGAGCATTCCGCAGCTCATCGCCATTGAACCCCACCAGCATGGGCACCGTCCGGTTATTCTGGTGCATGGCACAGCCTCCAGCGCCGCCCGCTGGGCCGATATGATCAATGATCTGCTGGAAGACCCGGAAATTCGTCAGAATTACGAATTCTGGCTGTTTTCCTACGCCACAGGCAACCCCATTCCCTATTCCGCCCTGCAACTCCGCAAGGCGCTTGAACAGGCCGTTCACCAGTTGGGTGGCGTGCAGGCTGATCCTGCCTTGGGAGAAATGACTCTGATTGGCCACAGCCAGGGCGGCCTGCTGATCAAGCTGCTGGCCATTGATGCGGGAGACAAATTATGGAACGGCATGATCTCGCGCCCTCTGAACAGCCTTAACCTGAACACCCCCAGCAAAACCCTGTTGCAGGAAGCACTCTTTCCGGCCCCTCCTCCTGAAGTCAAAAGCGTGGTGTTTATCTCCACCCCTCAACATGGCAGTTATATTGCAGGGTTTTCACTGGCACATTTGGTAGGGCGCATGGTCACCTTCCCGCTTACAGTGACGGAAGTAACCAAAGCTGTCATGTCGAGCGATCCAAACATCCGCCGCCTGAACATGCGCCCATGGCGGGTAGGAAGTGTGTATGGCATGTCCCCCCGCAGTTCCTTCATCCGTTCGCTGGCCACCATTCCGGTCGCCAACCAGATCTCGGCGCACTCCATTATTCCGGTGCTGGGGGATGGTCCGCTTGAAAAACAGAATGATGGCGTGGTGTCTTACAAAAGTGCGCATATGGAAAATGTTGATTCAGAACTGGTGGTCCGCCGGTCTGGCCATTCCACGCAATCCAACCCCATCACCATTGCGGAAGTGCGCCGTATTCTGCTTGAGCAATTGCACACCGGCCCCCACCCGCCCCCACCCGCAGAATTCCTGACCAGAAAGGATATCATGACGCTCGGTGGTCAGTATGTGCCTACAACCCGCACCGCACCACCCGTAAATGACAACCAGCCTGCTGCACCCGTTTTTCCTGCCCCCGCTGGTATGGCTACGGGACCAAACCCGTGACGCTATCCCGCCAGACATGGAGAGGTAGGCTTGTCACTGCCTGTATGCTGGTTGGTGCCGCGTTTGGGGCTGCTGCTTTTTACTATTCCACCCTGGAGCCCGACAGCCTGCGCGTAACACTGGCGCTCCTGTTTCCTGCTCTGGTGGCTGGCACCTTTCCTGTTCCTTCACGCAGGCTCAAAACGGCAGCCCGTCTCCTCCTGTTTGGGGCGTTTTCTGTCTGGTATGTAACAGACCCACCCCGAAACAACCGGGACTGGGCCGGAGAATACGCCATTCCCGCCGATGTCTCCATGCAGGGGCGCATTGCCCACGTCCATCATGTGCGTAACTTTATTTACCGCACTCCCGAAGACTATACGCCACGCTATTATGATGCCGATTATGATCTGGACAAGCTGACCTCGCTTGACCTCATTACCTCTTACTGGGCGGGAGACAGCATTGCCCATGTGTTTCTCAGCTTCGGGTTCAATGATGGCAAGCATCTGGCCATTTCCATTGAAACCCGAAGGCAGAAGAAGTTTCCCTATTCCACCATCGCAGGTTTCTTCCATCACTACGAGCTGTTCTACGTAACAGCCGATGAACGGGATCTGATTGGAGTGCGAACAGATATCCGCAAAGAACGTGTCTATCTCTACAGAGTCTCTCTTTCTCCTCAGGCCAGAGAGCGGTTGTTTGTCAGTTATTTGACGGAGATAGACCAACTGGCGCACCAGCCTGCATGGTACAACACCCTGACGGACAACTGCACCACCGGCATTCTGGCACGCGCTCAGGCCAAGCTGCGTTACCGGCTGGACTGGCGCGTGCTGATGAGCGGCTATACAGCATCGCTCGCCTATGATCTGGGCCTCTTGCTGACAGATGGAATGGATTTTCCTACCCTACGGCAGCATAGCCGTATCTCTCGCCCGGCCAACGCCACGCCAGAAGAAACTTATTCTGAAGATATCAGGAAAAACCTGACGACAGACACACGCTGATACCTTTTCTTTTCCTCTTCATAACAAACAGTTGAGGTTTTTTTTCTGTATTTGTCTTATTTTAATGAGAATTATACGCCTATCTGTGCTTATGCTGTTTCTTTCGCCCTGTGAGGCGGGCTCAATAACAAAAAACATCAAGATATGAGTCATGACAGAAAGCAGCACGACCCTGGGTAGCTTTGCCGACACGAAAGCCTCTCCTCATGCCGAAGCCAGTGCTATGGCCGTAAAACCTATGACCACACGGGAACGCATAAAAGCCGCGGCACAGGTTGCCAGCGGCAACATGCTGGAGATGTACGACTTCATGGTGTTTGGCTATTACGCCGCCGCCATTGGCCGTACGTTTTTCCCCTCCACAGATCCCTATGCGGAACTCATGATGTCCTTCGCCACCTTTGGGGCGGGGTTTCTCATGCGGCCGCTGGGCGCTTTGCTGCTTGGCGCCTATGTGGACCGGATCGGGCGGCGCAAGGGTCTTATTCTTACGCTTACCCTCATGTCCATCGGCACGCTTACCCTCACCCTTACGCCGGGCTACGCGGCCATTGGTGTTCTGGCCCCTCTTCTAGTGCTATGCGGGCGGTTGTTACAGGGTTTTTCCGCCGGGGTGGAACTGGGGTCTACGTCCGTTTATCTGGCGGAAATTGCCCAGCCCCATAACCGCGGCTTTATTGTTGCGTTTCAGTCCGCCTCCCAGCAGGTCGCGGTTATGGCCGCCGCCGCCATTGGCGTGGCCCTGGCCACCCTTATCGCCCCGCCGGATATGGCCGCATGGGGCTGGCGTGTGCCGCTTCTGATCGGGTGCCTGATTGTACCTGTTCTGTTTTTCCTGCGCCGTAACCTGCAGGAAACGGAAGCCTTCGCCACCACGCACAAACCGCCCCATTTTTCAGAAATTGTGCAGACCATTGCACGTGAATGGCGCGTTGTGTCCACCGGGCTGTTGATGGTGCTCATGACCACCACGTCCTTTTACGTCATTACTGCCTACACGCCCTCTTTTGGCAGTGCTGTTCTGCATCTTTCCACAACAGACAGTCTTGTTGTCACGCTTTGCGTTGGCATGACCAACTTTCTGCTTCTGCCCGTGTTTGGCGCTTTATCAGACCGCATTGGCCGCAAAAAACTGCTGATTACCTCCACCATTCTGGCTATTCTGACAGCCTATCCGGCCATGAGCTGGCTGGTAGCGGCGCCTTCCTTCCTGCGCCTGCTGACCGTGGAGCTATGGCTGGCCATCATCTACAGCATCTATAATGGGGCCGCCGTTGTGTATCTGACGGAAATTGTGCCGCCGCGCATCCGTACAACCGGCTTTTCCATGGCGTATAGTCTGGCAACCTGCGTGGGTGGCTTTACGCCTACGGTGTGCACATGGCTCATTCATGCCACAGGCAACCGGGCTATTCCGGGCGCATGGTTGGCGCTGGCCGCCCTGTGCGGACTTGCCGCCAGCCTGATGGCTCGTCCCTATGAGAACAAGCCTCTTACATGACCTCCACCCGTTACGCCTTCACTCTTCTCCTGACAGATACCGCCATGCGCACTCGTATTACTACTCTCGGCCTAGGCATGCTCGGCCTCGTTACGCATCCTTCCTACGCTTCCGCCGCGTCAACTGACCCGGAGGTGCAGGAGCTAACGCGCCTCGTCAAAATGCAGTCACAGCAGATCCATGAACTCCAGTCCCGCTTGGCCAAGGTGGAGAAAAATGCCGTTCATGTCACAGCCGCCACTCATGGCATGGCGGCAACACACACCACCGCACAGACCGCACAAAAGCCCTTTATCCGCAGCCCGGCCCTCTATCCACCACCATCCGTTGCGCGCGCCACACCTGTGCTGAAATCCGGCCCGGAAGAAGCCGTTACCTTCGCGGGAGATGAACCTTCCCAGGGAAGCCCTCTCTATCTCTCCCGCCATGCCACCTATCCGCTTTCCCCGGCGGCTCCGGGGTCATTTGGCGCAATTTCCAACATGCCGTCCGGCTCCGCGCCAGTCATGGGTGTGGCGTCTCAGATTCCAACCTCCAACCGTAGCACCACCATTGGGGGCCTCGTTCTGAAATGGGGTAAGGGCCTGCCGGAAATCACTACGCCAGACAACGCATATTCCTTCCGCATGCGTGGCCGTATTCTGGCGGATTATGGTGGGGCTTTTGGCTCCCGCTTCCCGGCGCAGAATGTCTCCCGCACCACATTGCGCGCTGCGCGCCTTGGGGTGGAAGGCAATGCCCATCAACTCTCCTGGGTTCTGGAAGGCGATTACTCCAACAACGAACTTTCCGTTATGAGCGCCTTCATGACATGGAGCGACAAAATGGCGAAGCACCTTGTTGAATACACGCTGGGCAACAAGTTTAACGAACGCTCCTTTGATGGCTCAACCGGATCGGATCAGACTGTCTTTCTGGACCGCGATATTGTTGCCAATGCGCTCCTTCCCGTTAAGGGCTGGTACGGTCTTGGCGGCGCATTCAAGATTTTTGGGGATAACTGGCATGTGGCCACCCAGATCAGCGGAAATGACGTCAACACCGCCAACGTAACCAACAACGTGCGGGATGACCTCACTTACATGCTGCGCACCCACTATATTCCGTGGCGCAGCAAAAAGGCTCTTATCCATCTGGGCGCGTGGGGCTTTTATGAAGATGTCAAACCCGCTGCGTCCTTTTCACAACGTGTGCGGCTGCTGGCCCGCACGGATGATGCTTTTGGCCTCCAGTTCGGGCCAATGGTTCCCCTCGCCAACTCCATGGCCGGGGGCGTGGAGCTATTCGGCATCTGGGGGCCTGCATGGGGGGTGGTGGAATATGGCGCACGCCACATGAAACTGCGTGATACCGCACCGGGACTATCTCTCAGCCCGCGTAATCTGGGGGCCCAAGGCACGGAACAGGCCTTCAGTTTCCAGACAGGCGCGTTCTTGACAGGCGAGACACCCAACTACTTCGCCCATACCGGGCAGTGGGCAACGCCCCGCGTGCTTCATCCTGTTACAGAAGGTGGGGTTGGCGGCTGGGAAGTTGCCGCCCGATGGGACTGGATTGATGCAACCTCCATCCCCACTGGTGGGCGCGCCTGGACTGCAACCATCGGCGTAAACTGGTATCTGCTCAGCTTTGCACGCCTGATGCTGAACTATACCCACGCCGATGTCACGAACAAAACCGGCAATTATATTGGCCCCAACAGCGGCAATATTGTCGGCGTACGCTCTGCTGTAACGTTTTAGAACTGTCTTTAATCATTTTTCCGACCGACCTAGATTACTGATTAGCGTAATACCCGACCGTTTTGCCGTAGGCCCTGTTCAGATGAGCAGGGCCTGCTTTGTAAATAGGCTTATTTTCACAATAACTCTTCCCTACACGGTAAGGGTCTTATGCGCACTCAATAATCTTCTTGATCTTTCTCTTCATGAGAAAAGAGTATTGTTAAAATTTTTCCTTCCAGTGTTTCCAATACTTCATCTGCCTATGGATCATTGTTTGCTGATGATCGAAGTATTCCCTGCGGCATACTCTTTAAAGCACAAAGCTGATTTTTCATGTAAGAATATGGACTTTGAAGGCTAATCTTCAGGCAGAAAGTCCGATCATCGTAAAACATCGTATTTTCAAAAGAGAGATTGTGAGCATGAACGCAGAGATAAAAGATAAAGCAAAAAAGCCCGCACGCATACGGGCAGATTCCATAAAGGCCTTCCGGTGCCAGAATCTGATTGCGGTCCTTGAAGACCCCAGCAACATAAAAAATATTGGCACCGTCATCCGCAATGTTAATGCGCTTGGGGTGGAGAAAGTCTATATTGTTGATCCGCAGAAAGCGCTCTCCGATGACTGGCAGGAATTGCGGGAACAGAAAGCACTTTCAAAAACATCCGTCTCAGCCATCAAATGGACGTTTGTAAAACGATTTGACAGCACGGCAGACTGTTTTGATCATCTCGAAAAAATGGGATTCACGTCCCTTGTCACGTCCCCTCATGTAAAAGGGAAAAAGAGCATTTTTCTTGATGAAGGGGATTACACCATCTACCCCAAGCTTGCTGTCTGGTTTGGAAATGAAACGCGCGGGATCAGTGATCTGGCTGTGGCTCGCAGCGAAATGTGCGTGAGCATTCCCATGTTCGGCATGATTGAAAGCCTGAACCTTGGAACAAGTTCAGGAATTATGCTGTATGAAGTCACCAAGCAGAGGCGGGCTTATCAGAGCGAATATAAATGGCGTAACAAAAGAGGCACACGGGAAGAACCGCTGCCAACTGTCATCACACCTGATCATGTAGCCCCCTAAAGCGCTCTATTTTACCCCGTTATCCACCATCCGCCAGTTTGAAAAGAGAGCCGGGAACCGGCTTTCCCGACCAAAAAATCAGACCGGGGGTTTCTGTTGCGCTGCCAGATATTTCTTCTGGCCTTTGCGGCCTTTTTTCAAAAGCACAGGCAGGATTAGCCGCCATACGCGCGGCATCATCAGCATGAGTTGCGCCAGTATGCCGTCTGAACTGGGGCAGAACACTTCTGCCCGCGGGCGGCATAAAAGCTTCTGCACAATAGCGGCTATTTCATCCGGTGTTGCAGGAGCCGTTACAAAATTCAGGGGAGAGCCGCCATTATCAATTTCCCGCCGCAGCATGGGGGTATCCACCGCGCCGGGAAAGACGGACGAAACATGAATACCGCATTTTTGCACGTCCTGCGCCAGAGATAACGCAAAACCACGCAAACCGAATTTACTGGCTGTATAGATGCTGCTGCCTTCCAAAGGCACCAGGGCCGCCATGGAATTAACAAACACAATATGGCCGCCTGCTGGCAACAGCGGCAGCACGCCCATGGTCAACAGAATTGGGGCTTCCAGATTAACCATCAACTGGGCGGAAACACAGGCTGTATCCGTGGTGCCCATACGCTGTGGCGTGATAACCCCGGCGCAATGCACAATAGCCTGCAACGGCACGTTCTGGCGGGCCAGATCAGCCACGGCTGCTTCAATCTGCGCTGGCTGAGTAAGATCACAGGCAACAGGCGTTACAAAAGGCTGGCCCGTGGGTTCGCCTTTACGGCTGAATGCCAGCACATGATAGCCCTCCGCCACCAAGCGGCTGACAAGCCTGCCCCCAATACCCCCTGCCGCCCCGGTAACCAGGGCTACAGGTCGGGAGGAAAACTGAGAAGAACGAACTGAAGACATAAGAGATGCTAGGCCAATCTTTAATTTGGCCCAACATTCACTGCTTTGCGCCAACGCGCAAGGGAGACTGACGAATCAGTTACCCAGAACACGCCCTGCTACCACTTTCAGCTTGCTGATCAGTTCTGGATCGCGTGCTTCAGGTGCGGTAATAAGAGCATGTTCAAGCGCGCGGTCACACCCGGCGGAGCACAGACCGCGCGGTTTGCCGAGAGCCGGGATAACCGCCTTCACCAATGCCTTGGCCTTTGCGGAATTGCCCTGCATGATTTTCACCACGCTTTCCACCGTCACGTTATCATGCTCGGTGTGCCAGCAGTCATAGTCCGTCACCATCGCGACGGTTGCATAGCAGATCTCTGCTTCACGGGCCAAAGTGGCTTCGGGCATGTTGGTCATGCCGATAACGGAGCACCCCCATGTGCGGTACAGTTCGCTCTCGGCGCGCGTGGAAAATTGCGGGCCTTCCATCACCAGATAGGTGCCGCCGCGTGTGGCCTCAATGCCAAGCGCTTTGGTCTGGGCTTCCAGCACATCGCCAATACGCGGGCACAGCGGATCAGCCATGGAGATGTGGGCCACGCAGCCAGTGTCAAAGAAGCTCTTTTCCCGCCAGATGGTGCGATCAATAAACTGATCAACAATTACAAAATGGCCGGGCGGCAGTTCTTCCTTCAAGGACCCCACGGCGGAGAGCGAGACAATATCCGTCACGCCAGACATCTTCATGGCCGCAATATTGGCGCGGTAGTTCAGCCGAGAGGGCGGAATGGGGTGGCCACGGCCATGACGGGGCAGAAACACACACTGCACACCATCCAGTCGGCCAAACAGAAGCTGGTCAGACGGTTTGCCCCACGGGGTTTCAACCGTACGCCATTCCTTGTCATCCAGCCCATCAATATCATACAGGCCAGACCCGCCGATAAGGCCGATCACGGGTTCCACAACATTACTTTCGGACATGAGACCAGATTCTCCGTTTCAGGATCACAAGTAGAGTGGCGAGAAAACACAGATACAGCGCCACGCCAACACCCAGCCTGCGCTTGCTGTCCGCATGCGGGTTGGAAACCCACGCCAGAAAGGTGGTGACATCGCGCGCTTCCTGCTCTGCAGTGGCCTGTGTGCCATCGGCATACACCACCGCGCCATCTCGCAAAGGCGGGGGCATGGCAGTGCGGTGCCCAATGGCATAGGGGTTGGTAAAGCCGCCCTCCCCGCCCGCCACGCCTGCAGGGTGAGTCCCTCCACCCCAACTTTCGCCAGCAGCGCTCCCCTTCTCATTTTGATGGGACGGCGGGGCGCCATATCCCGTCAGCAACGCAAACACGCGGTCCGGCCCACCGGGATAAACCTGCGTGATACGAGACAGATCAGGCGGCACCGCGCCACGATTGGCAGAACGGGCCGCCTGGGCGTTGGGATAAGGCTCCGGCAACGCATCATCAGGCTGCGCCTTGCGGTGCTTCAGTCGCCCTTCCGCATCCAGACCGTAAGGCACCTGCCATGCCTCGGCCAGGGCCGCTATCTGTTCCGATGTCAGGCCCATTCCTGCCAGATCAGAAAAATGCACCTGTGTCAGCCCGTGGCAGGACGCGCAGACGCCCGCAAAAACGGCATAGCCACGCTGAACGGCGGCAAGATCAAAATGACCAAGCGGCCCTTTGAAAGACCAGTTCTGAACAGGAGCCTGTGCCGGTGCCAAAGACTGTGCCCACCCCGCCGGACCATGACCCAGCCCTACGCCCAGCAAAAGCGCCACGCCCCCCCATTTACGGGCCTGCGCAATGGAGGAGGACAATACCTGCATTCTGGTCACGCACGTTCTCCCCAGTTAGCGAGCTTTGCATAAAACGGCAGGAAACCAACAAAGTAAGCGTAATATCCCACCGTTGCCAGGCGGCCAACCAGTAGCCAAACGCCCTGTACGTGATGGCTCCCCGCAAGCCCGGCCAATACAAAAGACGCCACCAGAACACTCATTGCCAGCCACGCAAGCCACCGCATACCTGACTTCGGCCCAGTCCATCCCGGCCCGCGATCCAGCCACGGAACACAAAACAGAACCACCACGGCCCCGGCAGACACCAGCAGCCCGCCAAACTTGGAAGGCACAGCCTGCAACATTCCGTAAAAGGGCAGAAAGTACCATTCGGGTTCAATATCTGCTGGCGTATGCAACGGGTTGGCTGGTCGATAATTCGCGGGCTCCGTAATCAGGCCCGGCCAGAAGCACATCACCGTCGTAAACAACAGTGCCATCACCACAACGCCCGGCGTGTCCTTGATGGTAAAATAGGGATAGAAAGGCAGCATCCGTGCCGGGGTCTCCCCCTGTGGGCCAGACGGGCTGCTACTGCCTCTGGCATGCAGCACGGCCACATGCAGCACCACAGCCCCCACAATGCTGAACGCCAAGGTAAAATGCAGCACGAACATGCGGTGCAAGGTCGGTGTTCCGGGCGCATCCCCCCCCAGAAACACCCGCTCCAGCAGGGAGCCAATGACCGGCACGGCCCCCACGGCTTTTCCGGCAACATCTGCGCCCCAGTAGGACATCTGCCCCCACGGCAGCACGTACCCTGCAAAGGCCGTAACCATGACCATGACCAACAGGGCCGATCCGATCAGCCACAGCCCACGGCGTGGCGCGCGATAGGAACCATAATACAGGCCACGAAACACATGCAGGTATAAAGCAGCCATGAAAAAGCTGGCACCTGTCATATGCAGGCTTCGCAGCAACCAGCCGGATGGCATACGCCGTTCCAACGCCTCGACCGAGCCAAAAGCCAAGGATGCATCCGGCGTATAGGACAACGCCAGCGTAAGGCCGCTAAGGAGCATCAGCCCCAGCACGGCGACCAGCATGGCACCAATAGTCCACAGCAGGTTCAGATCCGCAGGGAGCAGAAACCCCATATAGTCTTTTACAAAGGCCACCACGCCAGCAGCCTCATGCCTCCGGCCTGTCTGGTCCTTGCAAGATGGGCTGCCCTCCATCCGCTCTCTCCTGCTGCATGGGCAGAAAGAGCACGCCCCAAGAGAACACGCCCCTCCGCAACCGCCTGATTTTTGGATAGCGCCATTGCGCTACCCTCACTCCGTAAAGGAGGGCGCAACCCTGTGGAAGCAGGGATTTGCGGCATCAGCCTTTACAGCGCCCCCGTGTTTAGCGATGAACAGGGTGATCTTGCAATGATCGCCAAGAAAGCGCACCCCTAGGGAAACCACCAGAAAACCCTGCGTGTGAGAGGATACAAGACCCGGCATGATTCCGACCAAAGCTGATTCCGTTCCAGCCCATAATGCCCTGAAGGGTGAAGCCCGCACCTGGTTTGAAACCCTGCGGGACAGGATCTGCGCTGCGTTTGAGCAGATTGAGGACGAGGCCGTGCAGAAAGGCAGCCCCGTTCTGGCCGGACATGAAAAGGCAGGCCGCTTTGAACGTAAAAGCTGGGATCGGCTGAATCAGGATGGCACACCCGGCGGTGGCGGCGTGATGGGCCTGATGTATGGGCGTGTGTTTGAAAAGGTGGGTGTGAACGTTTCCACTGTAGAAGGCACATTCAGCCCGGAGTTTGCCGCCACCATTCCCGGTGCTTCAGAAGATCCGCGCTTTTTTGCCACAGGCATCAGCCTTGTGGCCCATATGTGCAGCCCGCTAGTGCCTGCGGCCCATTTCAACACCCGCATGATCATCACGACACAGGGCTGGTTTGGCGGCGGCGGAGATATCACCCCCATGTTTCCGGCGTCCGAGGACGCCATTGATGACGCTGCCCGGTTTCATGCCGGTTTTGAGCAGGCCTGCGCCAAACATGATCCAGAATATTATCCGCGCTTCAAGGCCTGGTGTGACAAGTATTTCTACCTACCCCACCGCAATGAACCCCGTGGTCTGGGGGGCATTTTCTATGACCGGCTGGATAGTGGCAACATTACCGAGGACTTCGCGTTCACCAAAGATGTGGGCCTTGCCTTTCTGGAAACTTATCCGGAAATCATCCGTGGCCGCATGATGGAACCCTGGACGCCTGAACAGCGTGATGCCCAGCTTGTCCGCCGTGGCCGATATGTGGAATTCAACCTGCTGCATGACCGCGGCACCTTGTTTGGCCTGAAGACTGGCGGCCATACGGAAGCCATTCTGATGAGCATGCCGCCCGAGGTAAAATGGCCCTGAGGGCCAGCCCTGATTTTGCCGTGTTGCGTTTTTAAAAGCATCAGGCGTGCAGCGGGCCTTTTCCCTGACCGCACCGCGCCTGCAAACAATGGTCCAGTGTCTTAAGGCTAAGGGGGATTTTACAACGTGCCAGGTCGAAAGCAGAAAGAGCAGCCCGAACAAAACACCACCCTCTCCCGCAGGATGATGATGGCGGGGCTGCTCTCGGGCTTTTACTCTTTTGCTCGTCTGCCAACTGCCCGCGCCGCCGAACCCCCAACTCCGCTGATCGTTGCCGGAGTGGCGGATAGCCAATGTGGGCAATGGGCTTCCCTGCTTGCGCCTATTCTGGCAGATGAACTCCAGTATGCCTCTCCCTTTCCCTTAACCACCACCACGGGATGGGACGGCGTGACCGGGGCGAACCTGTTTGAAACCCAGCAGGAGCAGGCCTTACCCCCCGCAGGCGTGATTGCACCGGGCACGGCCATTCTGGCGGCGTTGGCGGGAGATAGCCGTGTTCATTATGATTATCAGCGCTGGGTTCCCACCTTTTTAAGCCACCAGCCTACTGTTGTGGTGGGCAAGGCCGCGCTGCATCGGTCTGTTGCCAGCATTCTCAAGGGGCAACCGCTACGGGTTGGGGTTTCCCGCTATACCGGGCCAGAACTTCCCACACTGCTGGCTCTTGATCTTCTGGGCCTGCGGCCTCTTCCTCTCCCCGGTTTTGGCACGGCGGAAGCCGCCTTACAGGCTTTGAGAGCAGGCACGGTCGATGTGATCCAGCTTCCCTTTGATGTCGATTTTTCAGGCCGTATGGCTGCCCTTCAGGAAGAAGGGTTTCTGCCCCTGTTTTCCAATGCGCTCCCTAATAGCCTCTTTCTGAGGCAAGGTCTGCCGCTGGATTTCACTACGGTTTTTGCACAGGAACGCCACCGCGCGCCAAACGCGCTGCTGTATCAGGCATGGGCCGCCACCGCTACCGCCACGGCTATAAAGGCCGGATTGATGCTGCCTATCCTCTCTCTACCGGCCACGGTAGCGCAATGGCGACATGCCTGCCAGAAAGCCGCCGCCACGCATGATCTGCGGGTACATGCACGGGAAGAAAATCAGATCATGCTCACGGGCACGGTCTGCGCCAGCACCTACGCAACCATGATGCCCGATCTGAGCGTTATCCTTGCCCTGCGGCGCTGGCTGGCTTTCAATATGCCGCGCTGGCGAGATACCGCCGCCCGGCCCCTAAGCCCTGCGGCGGCGCAGCAACACGCGGACTGAGCCCTTGTTCCCCGCATGGGGGTAGGACAGGCCAAGCACCCGGCCGCGAATTTCCGGGCGAGCCAGCCAGTGGGGCAGTTCACGCCGCAAAATGCCGCCCTCCTGCCCGGAGCCAAGGCCGGTGATAATTTCCACGCACCGCAGGCCCCGCACCTGCGCAACATCCATGAACTCCATCAGCCGCCGGAACGCTTCCTGCGCAACCAGCCCATGCAGGTCCAGCCGCCGCTCCACCCGCATGTCTCCCTGTGAAAACGTACGCCAACTGTAATTATCCACGCCGGGATAGCGCTTCCCAATCTCTTCCGTAGGGTGAGGCGCATGTTGCACCCGCACGGCGGGTTGGGCGGGTGGCACAAACAGGGGCACATCAACGGTGCGCCTCCGGCGCTTGCGCGCCAGAGGCCGAACAGACGCAAGCGGAGGCACTTCACTCGCCGCTTCAGCCGTAGCGGGTGTTTCCCCTTCGGCTTCCGCACTGGCACCGGCTTCATGCAGCGGCACAACATCCCGCATGACGTGATACCACAGCGTCTTTTCCTCTTCCTGTAACCGACGCCGCTTCACCACACCCTTGTCTCCCGTTATCCGCGTGCAACCCCATAAAAAAAGCCCGCCTGCAAGTCTATCACCTGCGGGCGGGCCTGTTTCAAGCAAAGAACCGGATATTACTTGGCCATATCAGCCAGAGAACGACCTTCATATTTACCGGTCAGTGTTTTCAGGAACGCCACGATATCCGAAACATCCTGATCTGTAATGTCATGATCAGGCGTCTGATAACGGGCCATCTTGCGCACAGCCTCATCAAGCGTCTTGGCGCTACCATCATGGAAGTATGGCGCGGTCTGATCAATGTTGCGCAGGGTGGGCACTACAAAACGGAAGCGGTCATCATTATTGTGGGTTACCGCGTAACGCCCCTCATCGGCGTCCGTCACCTTACCGCCACGGTCTTTGAAGTAATCCCCTTCAAGCCCCATTGCCTCATACGCACCACCACCAAGAGCAATGCCGCTATGGCAGCCGGAGCAGCCAATGCGTTTGAAAGTTTCATACCCACGTTTGGCCTGATCGTTAATGGCTGTGGCATTGCCTTTCAGATACTCGTCAAACGGGCTATCCGGCGTGACCAGCGTTTTTTCAAACTCGGCAATGGCGGTAGTGATCGTGTTCTGGTCAATGCTGGCATTTGGCCCAAAAGCAGACTGGAACAGTCCCGCATAGTCCGGATTCGCCTGCAATTTGGCAGCCACACCCGGCCAGTCGTGTGAGCCCATTTCAACCGGGTTCATAACAGGTCCAGCCGCCTGTGCGGCCAGATCCGGTGCTCGGCCATTCCAGAACTGCGCCATTTTGAAGTAGGCATCATAGACCGTCGGCACATTGATGGGACCTTTCTGGCCGCCAATGCCCGTGGCCGTTGTCAGATGATCCACACCGCCATGGTTCAGATCATGGCAGCTTGCGCAGTTCAGCGTGCCATCACCAGAGAGGGTTTTGTCAAAAAACAACTGGCGGCCCAAGGCCACCTTGGCGGCATCCACCGGCACGCTTTCTGGAACCGGTCGCACAGGTTCGCCTGCAAATTTCTCGGCAGCCCCAGTGTCCGCATAATATTTGCGGCGGGTTTCTTCCACCCAGTGCAAAATGGACTGGCGTTCAGCATCAGACAGATGCGCATGCCAGTGCATCAGCAAGTACATGCTGGGAGGCATGCGGTTCTGGGTAATAACTTCCTCAATACGGGAAAGCTGTTCTTCCGTTGGTGGTTTGCCCTGATCAAAGGCTGCCAGCACCGGCTCTATCCGGAAATGGCGCAGACCTTCATGCAGGTCTTTTTCCATCAACTGGTTGGCAACGGGCAGTTTGAAGTAAAAAGGCAGATCCCGGCCCGTAGCGTGGCAGTAGTCACACCGCGCCTCACGCAAGGCATTGAACGCGGCCAGAGCAACAGGGTCCTGCTTTGTTGGAGACGTGGCGGGCAGTTCAGGCGCTGTCACATGGTCGAAATGCGTCAAAAACGCAATTGTCCCGCCATAAGCAAGAACACCCGCCCCGACCAGAGAAGCTATCAATCTACGCAACACCAAAACTCCTGATGATTTTTCAAATAATGCTGGAAAAGCTTTTATTCGTTCTCATCAGGGTTGTGTTTGATACATATCAAACAGTCAAATGGATTATTTTTATCAGAATGATGAAAGTTTTCGATCATCCTTCTTCAGTGCAGAGTTGATCCTCTTCCAGCCGCCTGCGGGCGATGGCCACATAATCCGCATCAATCTCAATTCCCACGCCCCGGCATGCCATCCGTTGGGCTGCCAGAAGTGTGGTGCCGGTGCCCATGAACGGATCAAGCACACGGGCCTCTTTCCGGCCATGCAACAGAATGCACTGTTCTGGCAGTGCTACGGGAAACGTGCCGGGATGATCAAATTTTTCAGCCCGGTCCCGCACAGTTTCATACGGGATGAACCATGCATCCCCCCGGCATCGGCGGTCCTGTTTGTGGCCACGCCGCGCAATGTTGGATTTATCCTTGTACGGCACACCCGCCGTCAGGCGGTCCAGCATCACATCCCCGTTCAGGGTAAAGTGAAACAGGTGCTCATGCCCGCGGTGCAGATACCGTTTGCTGTTCATGGGCTTGAAATGGCCGAAGCTGTCTTCCCCCACAGAAATGGATTTGACCCACGCAATATGGTTTTGCAGCACAAACAGCGAGCGCAGCCGTACCGCCAGTTCAAACGGCAGCCACGGCTGAGCGGATGATCCTGAAATATTGAGGAAAAACGAGCCATCAGGACGCAGCACGCGCTGCAACCCCGCGGCTACCTCCATCATCCAGTCCAGATAATGGGCTTCTTCCTTGCGGTCCGGATAACTGCGGTAAGACAGGCCAATGTTATAGGGGGGAGAGGTTACCACCACATCCACTGAATCCGCCTGCATGCGCCGCAGAACGCGCAGACAATCCCCACGCACAATTTCCTGCTGCCCAACCTTGTAACGCCGTGACCGAATCGGCGCGTCAGGCTCAGGCCGTCCTGATGCCTTCACGCACTACGCGCCGACGCCAGACGCCAGCTGCTACCAGCCGTTCCCAGCAGACGCTCGAAGGTCCACAGGTCTGAAAATTCTGTCACGGCATCCATGCCGCTGATCGGCTGACCATCTGCCCCCAGAACAAGGCTAATCTGGTCAGACACAATGCGCACATCCACAGAAGCACCCACCCCAACAGCCAGTGGGGTCAGGCGAACATCTTCAATGCCCAAAGACCGAATCGTCTTGATCTCGGTCCGCTGCTTTTCCCCAGCAGCCTCACGGGAGGCAATGGCGGCTTCAAAAGAGGCATAGACAGCAGGGGTCAGTCGGTTTTTCAGCGTTGTGCGGTCTCCTTCCGCAAATGCTGTCACCACCTGCCGGAAGGCTGTCTGCACACCGGCCAGAAACTGCTGCGGCGTGAAGGACGCATCCTGCGCCCGAATATCGGCCAGCAACTGCCCTACGCGGGTTCCGGCAGCCGGAATATCATACTCCACCGCCTGTTCCTGCGGCACGGCTTTGCCATCAATCACCACACCAGCCGGATCAGGCCGGGGGGCTACAGGCATGGGTGCAGGCTGAATGCCAACCCGCCGCCCCAGAACACTGCGCAGCCGCAGAGCCAGAAAGGCCGCCACAAGGGCAAAAAGAATCAGATCGACCGGGAAGTGGCCGAAGGAAAAATCCATCTTTCACATGTCCATTTTCTACGTGGCCGCCCCTTTGGCGCGGTGCACTCAGGAACTGGGCTTTCTTTACACATAGACAAGCCCCCTGCCTGTTACAATGAGCAGCCCGTATCACGCAGCCTTAATAAACGCTGCGCCCTTGCGAAAACCCCTGTTTTCTCACTATCTGCTAGAACATGATCATTCTGCGGCATTGCGAAAGCGAATTCAACCGGCTCTACACCCTGACAGGGCGAGACCCCGGTGTGGCGGACCCCTGCCTGTCTGCTCAGGGGCGCGAGCACGCGCGCCGGCTGGTGCACGAACTTGCGGGAGAACACATTACCCGCATTCTGGTCTCCCCTTTCACTCGCGCGCTGGAAACGGCGGCTCCCATTGCCAAAGCGCTGGGCATTACGCCGGAGATCACACCGCTGGTACGCGAACGCGGCATGTATTCCTGCGATGAAGGCTCTCCCGCCTCTGCCCTCTGTTCTGCATGGCCCCGGCTTGATTTTGCGGGTCTGGACGAAATCTGGTGGTCTGACCTGCCGGAAAGTGACCGCCATCTGCAAAGCCGGGTGCAGCGTTTCCGCTCCTTCATGGCGGCACAACCGGCCAGCGGAGAAACACTTGTTGTCTCGCACTGGTGGTTTCTGTTGGGCCTGTGCGGGGACAGTCTGGAAAATGGGGACTGGCGGCACGAGCACCTTTGATCAGGCCAGCAAGGCCGCTTTAGAGCGTGCCGTCAGTTAACCCGTGACGATACTGACAAGAGAGCAGTTGAAAAGTCTGCGCCATAACCCGGCAGGGGATTTTCACGTTAAAAAATAGTTTTTAATGCCCCCTGCAGAGCGAAGACATTAAGCCCCGGAAGTCACCCGTTCCGGCATAAAAAGGCCTGTGAGATTGATCAGGCAGACTTTGAAACAGCCACTTAGTCGCCGCTCCGCGCTCTTTTCCCCTTGCGAAGAACGGCAGGAAGTGCCCTCTTTGTCTGGCCCATGGCCATTCGGACGGTTGGCGAAGGAACCCCATCATGCTACCGCCGAACATCTGAGTATGACCTGACAAGAAAGCTGTTTTTTTCCATGTCTGAATCTGACCAGTCCACCCCGCCTGCTCTCCCGCTGGCCATTAACCTGCAATACACGCGGGATCTGTCCTTTGAGGTGCCGGTAGGGGCAGAAATTTTTGCCACCCTGCGCTCTCAGCCCAACATTGCCGTGAACATTGATGTGCAGGCCAACCGCCTGCAGGATGATCAGGCCGTGTATGAAGTGACACTCGCCATCAAGGCAGAAGCCAAGGAAGCGCCGGAACAGGAAGGTGGCACGCCTGGCCGCACTGTTTTTATTGCTGAACTGGCCTACGCTGCCGTTGTGACCCTGACCAACCCGCCGCAGGAACTCATTGAGCCCATGCTGCTGGTTGAAGTGCCGCGCCTTATCTTCCCGTATGCCCGTAACATCATCAGCGATGTCACGCGGGATGGCGGCTTCCCGCCCATCGTGCTGCAGCCGATTGATTTTGTGGCTCTGTGGCAGGCCAAGCGCGCTGAATTCCCGCAGACTGCTGGCAACGCCTGATTACACAGTGGAAACGGGGAGCACACGCTTCCCCTCCACACACAAAAGGCTTTCGGGCATCTGCCTGAAAGCTTTTTTTAATGGGACCAGTGCCCCTAGCCGCGCTTCCCCAACAAATGCAGTAGCGCCGCAGCATTAGGATGATGTGCCACACGCACATCCTGCCATCCTGCGTGACGCAGAATATCTTCCGCTGCTTCAGACATCACAATCCCGGTTG
Organism: Acetobacter tropicalis; assembly: GCF_030644465.1. Taxonomy (NCBI): domain Bacteria; kingdom Pseudomonadati; phylum Pseudomonadota; class Alphaproteobacteria; order Acetobacterales; family Acetobacteraceae; genus Acetobacter; species Acetobacter tropicalis. Next base: position 481,701 of record NZ_JAUYUW010000001.1, read on the forward strand.
TGGCTGCCGCATATTTCCGTAGGGCCACGGGTAACGCTCTCAGCCACCCGCGCGCGCTCTCGGCAGAAAAGAAGAGAATGTGGCTTATTACCTTCTTCCTCAGCGCTGACTGCACTTCTACGCAAACTTCACGCACGGACTGCGCCTTATAGGCCACGCGGCGAACGACACGGAACCCGGCGTGCCTGAGATCAGCAGCCAAAGCCATTCCCTGCCCCGCGCCTGAAAGGAGCAGCAGCAATCCGGCCTGATGAGGCAGCGCTTTACGAAGCAAGGCGGCCAAGGCTTCAGCATCACCCTGTGCACTGAACACGCATGTAAACCCGGCGGCTTGCGCGCGCTGGGCGGTGCGATCTCCTACCGCATAAACAGGGATGTCTGGCGAAACGGCCTCGCGCGCTGCGGGCACCGCCTGCCCACTGGTAAGCACCACAGCCGCGAACTGTCCGCGCAAAGGCCGTACTGTTCGCGCCTCAATATCCAGAGAGGGAGAAGCATACGCCTTCCAGCCTGCCGCCTCGACCGCATGCAGGGTCTCGGACAAGCCGGGTTCGGGCCGTGTCACAATCACACCATGGGCCACGTGAGGAGAGACATTGCCTACCTCCCCACGGTTTAAAACAGAAACATGTTTTTCGCGCGCTGCCGTCTGAAACCGCATGCCCTCCGGCTTACGATTACGAGAACTCCTACTTTTACCAGCCTTTTTCCGTGAAGAAGAGGCTGTCACAGCAGGGCCTCCTCATTCCGCAAAAATATCAGCCGGACTATCCGCCCGCAGGCTTTTACCAAGTTCATACCCCAAACGGGCAGCATCTTCCGGCGCACCGCTAATGGCCCGCTTGAGCAGGAAAGAGCCATCTTCCCGCGCCACAAGCCCGGTTAGATGCAGTTTTGGTTCTTCTCCCGCCACAACGGGAATAAGCTGCGCATACCCGCCAATGGGGGTGCGGCAGGACCCATCTAGTTCGGCCAGCAACGCGCGTTCGGCTGTGGCCACGGCGCGAGCTTCATAATCCTCAATAGCTGCCAGCAGTTCGCGCAGTTCAATATCATCTTCACGCACGGTTACGCCCACAATCCCTTGCCCCGCAGCAGGCACCATTACAGTGGGGTCCAGCACAATATCTGCACGCTCCGCCATGCCCAGACGGCGCAGCCCGGCCAGTGCCAGCAACGTGGCCTCGCACTGATGGGCGGCGAGTTTATCGATTCGCGTCTGCACGTTGCCGCGCAGCAGACCAAATTGCAGGTCTGGCCGCACATGCAGCATCTGCGCCTGCCGCCGCACGGACGCACAGCCCACCAATGCACCCTGCGGCAGAGCGGAATACGGATCATCCGGATCTGTCTGCACAAGATCAGGACCAAGGATCAGCGCATCACGTGCGTCTTCGCGCTTCAATGTGCAGGCCAGCACCAGACCGGGCGGGAGATCGGTTTCAAGGTCTTTCAGGCTATGGACGGCAAAATCAATCCGCCCATCGGAAAGGGCTTCATGAATTTCCTTGGCAAACAGGCCCTTACCGCCAATTTCAGCCAGCCGCCTGTTCTGCACCTGATCGCCCGTGGTGTTGATCTGGTGCTCCTGAAACGCACCCATATCACGCAACACCGGGCAGAAGCGCGTAAGCATGGTCAGGAACGCGCGCGTCTGAACCAGCGCAAGGGGAGACCCGCGGGTTCCAACACGGAGGGGCAGATGACGGCGGGCAGCGTGCCCTGCTGTCTTTTTCTGGCGGGCCGCCGCTTCAGCCGCAACTTTCTGCAGCGCGGACGAGGGGGCGGATACGGAGGGGTAGGCTGAGTCCATGAGTTGTGTCTATTACCGGGAACGATGAAAGGACAAGCAGCCATGATGCCCGGCAGGTCTGAAAACTTTGCGCCCCCGGTGGCTACACCGCCACGCCACGCGACATTCCGGCCACGCAACGCTTTGCCAGCCCTTTATACGGTACATCTGAAAAATACGGGAGAGACCTCGCCACAAAGGCTTCTGGCATCCCGCCGAACAGCGCGACCATACCATAATCCTCACATGTCTCTTCCCCGGCATATCCTGAAAAAACCATGAACCTTTCAAATTCAGCCTCTGAGCACAGCATGCCCGACCCTACTTCCAGCACACACGCCGCACCCATGCCAGGGCCAGTGCTCGCCATAGAATCTTCCTGCGATGAAACCGCCTGCGCGATTCTCTCCGCCAGCGGAGAGTGCCTCGCCCAACGGGTTGTGTCTCAGGACGGTCATGCAGATTTCGGGGGGGTGGTGCCAGAAATTGCCGCACGCGCCCATCTGGCTCTGCTGCCGGGACTCGTGCAGGCCACCTTGCAGGATGCGGGCCTCACACCCCAGCAGGTCGGGCTGATTGCCGCCAGCACGGGGCCGGGGCTGATTGGGGGGCTGATTGTTGGCAGCGGTTTTGCCAAGGGCATGGCGCTGGCGCTGGGCAAGCCCTTTGTGGCGGTCAACCATGTGGAAGCGCATGCCCTGACAGCCCGCCTGCCTGGCCTTGTGCCCGGTGGCGCGGCCTTCCCCTATCTGCTGCTGCTTGTTTCCGGCGGCCATTGTCAGTGCATTGCCGTGGAAGGGGTAGGCCGTTACCGCAAATTGGGCGGCACGATTGACGATGCTGCGGGCGAGGCGTTTGACAAGGTTGCCAAAATGCTCGGCCTTGGCTGGCCTGGTGGCCCGGCACTGGAAAAACTGGCACGGGAGGGAGACCCCACGGCCATTCCGCTCCCGCGTCCCCTCATGGGCCGTGAAGGCTGTGATTTCTCGTTCTCCGGCCTGAAAACAGCCATTGCGCAGAAACTGGCCCCATATGGGCAAGCTCCCCTACCCCGTCAGTTTGCGGCGGATCTGGCTGCCTCCTTCCAGCAGGCCGTTGCTGATGTGGTCGCCAACCGGATGGAACATGCCCTGCGCATGATGCCTGAAGCCAGACTGCTGGTTGCCGCTGGCGGTGTTGCCGCCAATACGGTGCTCCGTGCCCGGCTGGAAGACGTAGCCGCCCGGCATGGTTTGCAGTTTGCCGCCCCGCCCCTGCGCCTGTGCACGGATAACGCCGTGATGGTGGGTTGGGCTGCACTGGAAACCTGCCGTGAAGCCGCCGAACGCGGCCTGCCACAGCCCGACGACGCAGCCCTTCGCCCTCGCCCCCGCTGGCCGCTGGAAGACATGGCCGCCCGCTTTGCCCCGCAGGATATCCCAGCATGAATTATCGCCACGCCTACCACGCCGGAAACTTTGCCGACTGCATGAAGCATGCGCTTCTGGTGTCACTGATTGGCAGTTTTCTGCGCAAACCCACGCCCTTCATGGTGCTGGATACGCATGCGGGTATCGGCCGGTATGATCTGCGCTGCGAGGAAGCCGAAAAAACACAGGAATGGCGGACCGGCATCGGGCTTTTGACGGAAGAAGGGCCTGACAGTCCGCTCGCGCCGTGGCTGGATCTGGTCAGGAAAGCAGGCGGCCCAGAGATATATCCCGGTTCACCTTTGCTGGTCTCCATGATGCTGCGGGAGCAGGATCACCTGCTCTGCTGCGAAAAACATCCCGAAGACAAACGCAGACTCTATGGAATCTTTACCCGCACCCCGAATGTCACCGTGCATGAGCGCGATGGGTATGAGGCCTTGCGGGCTCTCCTCCCGCCGCAGACAGCCAAACGGGGCCTTGTGCTGATTGACCCGCCATTTGAGGAACCCAACGAGTTCGCTCGGCTGGAAAACGCCGTGCAGACCATTCAGGCCCGCTTCTCCAATGGGATGATCGCCATCTGGTATCCCATCAAACATCGGACACCCGTACGGGCGTTTCATATGGCGTTGCAGGATGCTGGGGTGCGAGACATTCTGGCGGCAGAACTGCTGATGCGCCCTCCGGTTGATCCGGACCGCCTGAACGGCTCCAGGCTGCTGGTTATCAAGCCGCCCTTTGGCTTTGCCGAACAGGCGAAAGCGCAGCTTGAACGGTTAAAAACCCGGCTTAACGCGCATGAATGGTCTGTTACGCAGATTGTGCCCGAATAGGACCGAAAGCCTCAGAGGCCGCCTGCTCTCCCCCGTTGAAGGCAGGCGGGAGTTTCCAAAGCAGAAGGGCCTCGGCAGAAGTCAGATACACTGTAACCAACGCAGCCTTCTGCCGTCAGGGTCTCACAGCACTTTTGAGAAGAAGACGGTGGAAATCAGGCCGTCTTCATATGCTGCCAGATTTCCACAGCAAAACCCTGCACACCGGCAGCAAGAATCTGCACACCAATGCACAGCAGGACCAGTGCGGCCAGACGGCTGACAATACGGGTGCCTGTCACGCCCAGCATGGACACCAGCTTTTCAGAGCCGGAATAGGCGGCCCACACAATCAGCACCACGCAGACAGCAGCAATGGTAATGCCCATTTCATAGGCCAGAAACGATTCGCCTGCCGGGCAGCCTGATCCCAGCGCAATAGCGACAGCAATGGTGCCCGGCCCCACGGTGAACGGCATGGCCAGCGGAAAAAATGCTGCATCTGACCAGTTGGGAGACATAACAGTCTTGCCGCCTTGCAACGCCTGTTTTTCCTTCTGGGCTTCCATACTTTCCGGGCTTTGCAACAGGTTCCACGCCCGCACAGCCACAACCAGCCCCCCAGCCACCCGCAAGGCACTGACGGTAATGCCAAAGAACACCAGAACCTTGCCGCCCAGCCAGATGGAAGCCAGCATCAGGATGAAAGAATAGAACGCCACCAGCTTGGCCAATGCCAGAATTTCACGCCGGGAGCGGCCTGCCGTGGCCTGCGCGAAAATAAGCGAGGCCCCAAGCGGATTGACGATGGAAAACAGCGCAGGAAACGCCAGCAGGAAGGATGTTGTTGCGGTGGTAGCAACCGGCATAACGCCTCCTCCTGACAGGAAAGAGGCGGTAAAATGAGCGGACATCCCTTAACCCAGATTATGCGGCACCTGAAGGAGCCGGTCGAAAAACGGTTATGACGCCGGAACAGGAGGCTCGGCATCGCCGCCCTTATAGGAGGCGATAACGCGGGAAGCGAGTGCAATATCATCTGCCGGGCAACAGAAATTCAAGCCGTTGCTGCCTTCCAGCGGCCAGACATTCAGCCCGATATCATCATAGATGCGCACAAAGGTATTACCCACCTGCCAGAAAGCTGGCTTCAGCCCTTCCTGCAAGGCCACATCCCGCAGCCGCCAGATGGCGGAAACACTATCATCTTCAGAACCAGCAGGATCACCCAGCCCCACCAGAAACGCACCACGGCGGCACAAGGGAATCACGGCCTCACCGGCTTCACCCGTCACATAGCCTTCCGGATGCATGTCCTGCACAGTGGAGAGCGCATGATCAAGCGTGTGGTAACGCTCATAGGCTTCAGCATCCCATTCCTGAATGGCAATGCGCCCCGGCAGCATAAGCCGCCCGATGACCACCAGAGCCAGCAGCACAGCAAGGGCCACCGTCCACCGTGCGGCACCGGATGCGGGGAAGACAAACACCATCTGCCACCAGCTTCCCGCCCCATGCCGTGTGGCAAGTGCAATCACACACCCGAACAGCAACAGCAAAGACAGCAGCGTGGACGCTGAAAGAGGTTCGCTCAACAGGCGCGCGTGGCGATAGTAACAGGACCGGAAGGGCGCGATGAGAAACGCGGACAACCCAAGCATGACCGGCACAAAAACCGTATTGCCCCGCAGGAAGGTCATGACGGCAGCCATCACCAGCAGAAGCAGCGTGCCGCGCCATGCCAGCGTCACCCGTTGGGAGAGACCAATACCCAGCCCGATCAGCCCTACCCCCATCAGCGAGAGCAGATAGGTGCTGATTGCCCCCACCCAGCCGAACAAAGGCCCTTCCACCACCGCGTATTTGGCAACGGGGTCCAGCAGCACAAGACAGACCAGCATGATCCCGCACAGAGAGACCGTGCCTGTTGCCACGGCAACGGAGAACCCGGCTTCACTTTCCCGCACCAGTTGGCTGGGGCGCACCCGGCGCGGTTGGTCGGGATGTGCCTGCTTCTTACGCTTCTTGGCCGCCAGCGCATCATCTCCGCGCAGGAACAGTTCATGCGCGGCAAACATGATACCCGCCAGAAAAAGCGGAACAATGTAGTAGAACAGGCGGAAAATAAGCACGACGCCCAAAATCTGCGGCGCGGGCATATAAGGCCCCAACGCCAGCAGCATCGCACCATCAAACACGCCAAGACCACCCGGCACGCTCGCCACCAGTCCCGCCGTGTAGGAGGCAATGTAGATGGCCAGAAAAGACCCGTAATCTATTCCGGCTTCAGGTGGCAGCAGCACAAAGGCAATGGCAGCCGTTGCCGCCACATCCGCTGCGGCAACCACCGTCTGCAATACCGCCATGGTAGGAGACGGAAGGGAGATGGTCCATTTGCGGAAGGTGAACTCCCTCACCCGGAAGGCCAGCCCGATATAAGCCAGCACCACCAGCCACAGCAGCACACCCACAAGCGTGAGCACCGCCCCAGGCACATGGTTGCCCGCCATGGGAATGACTGAGGGCTCCCAGATCAGCACACCGCCAATCAGCACCGCCGCCCCAAGCAGATAGGTGGCGGAACAGAAGGCGATAATCTGCGCAATAGCGAAGGAGCCTACCCCCCAGTTACGGTACAGCCTGTAGCGTACCGCCGCCCCGGAAACCGCAGAAAACCCAAGATTGTGGGAGAGCACGTAAGAGCAGAAAGCCGCAAACGCCGTGCGGCGGTAGGACAACTGTCCATACCCCACCTGCACCACGGCCAACCGATCATAAAACGAGAGTACAAAATAGGACAGAAAGGTGCACGCCACGCCCAGCCACATGCGCGACGTGGGAATAGCCTCCATGGCGCGCCGGATATCGGCAATGCGCAAATGCCGCAGTTCATGCTGCACCACGGCAATGGCGGCCACCATAAGCAGCAGCCCCACAAGATGCGGCAGGTGCTTCAGCCACCGCCGCCATCCCTGAGGTTTAGGCTTGTGTTCCGGCTCCTGTCCTTGCGGTGATGAGGATACAGTCTTCACCATGGAGACAAAAATCCGCGCTTAGGCCTGCTGCTCTCGCAGCAATGCGGCCTCAATCAGCGCCACGGTTTCATGCACGCCATAAAGGGCGACAAACCCCCCAAAGCGTGGCCCTTCCTTCTGGCCCAGCAGAACCTCATACAGGCAGCCGAACCAGCTCCGCAGCGGCTCGAATGTGTGCCGCTTGCCAATCTCGAACACCAGATTCTGCAAGGTGGCGGCATCCGCCGCTTCACCCTCATACCCACGCAGGCTGTTCGCCAGATCAACCAGTGCAGTACGTTCCTTGTCCGTTGGGGCACGGAAGGTTTTAGCCGGACGCACAAAGTCAGCGTAATAGGCAATGGCGTGCTGCACCAGACACGCCAGCATGGGGTGTGTTTCGGGCGAAACCGTTGCGTCATACCGGCGGATAAAGCCCCACAGCACTTCCGGGGTTTCCGCATTGGCCACACTGGCCAGATTCAGCAACATGCCGAAGGAGACCGGAGAGCCTGCGTTTTCGGCAATTTCACCCTTGTTAATGAACCACGCCGGATTGGCACGCAGGTCATTCCCCTTGGGGTCTGCGGCCTGAAGCGCCTTGGCCTTTTCAACATGGGTCAGATAATCGTCCGCCGTTTTGGGGATGACATCAAAATACAGCCGCTTGGCGCGTTGCGGCTGATTGAACATGAACTGCCCAAGGCTTTCCTGCGGCGCATAACGCAGCCATTCTTCCACAGAAAGCCCATTCCCCTTGGACTTGGAGATCTTCTGGCCGTTCTCGTCCAGAAAAAGCTCATAGGTCAGACCTGCAGGGGGCTCGCCCCCCAGAATACGGCAGATGCGGCCAGACAGGCGTACGCTATCAATCAGATCCTTGCCGGACATTTCATAATCCACGCCAAGCGCGTACCAGCGCATGGCCCAGTCCGCCTTCCACTGCATCTTGGCATGGCCACCGGTTACGGGCGTTTCAAACTGTTCGCCCGTGGCGGGGTCTGTCCAGCGCACCGTGCCGGCTTCCGGGTTCACGGCGTCCATTTTCACCTGCATCACCTCACCCGTGCGCGGGTGGAGGGGCAGCACGGGCGAGTACGTGGCGCGGCGGTCTGGCCCGAGAGTGGGAGCAATCACGCCCACCACTTCTTCATGCACTTCAAGAACGCGCTTCAGCGCCGCATCAAACCTGCCGCTGGTATAATACTGGGTGGATGACGCAAATTCGTAATCAAAGCCGAAGCTGTCCAGAAAACTGCACAGGCGCGCGTTGTTGTGGGCCGCAAACGACTCGTGCGTACCAAACGGATCGGGCACGCGGGAGAGCGGCTGGCCGATAAACTTTTCCAGCATCTCGCGGTTGGGCACGTTATCCGGCACCTTCCGCAACGCATCCATGTCATCAGAAAACGCCAGCAGCCGGGACGGGCGGCCGGTTAGCGCCGTATAGGCCTGCCGCACCCAGGATGTGCGCGCAACCTCACCAAACGTGCCGATATGCGGCAGGCCAGAAGGGCCATAGCCGGTTTCAAGCAGGGCGGGCCGTGCATCATCATCCGCCCCGGCTTTAGCCGTACGGGCCTCAACATGCGTGGCAAGTTTCTGCGCCTCTTCAAAGGGCCAGGCGCGCGGAAGGGTGGGTTCGGTTTTTGTACGGCTATCTGACATGGCGCGAAAGCTATGAACTGGGCAGCGGCTGGTCAATCCATAAACACACACAGCCTGCGGTGTGTTTGCGCTTTTCTGAAGCATTGACCCCGCAGAAAGCCCGTTCCATCCTGCCACACATCTTCTGCTCCCAACCATCAGACCTTGCTGAAAGGACCGATTTTCATGGGTCGTATCGCTGCCCTTATTCTGATCGGGAACGAAATCCTGTCTGGCCGCACCCGGGACGACAACATCCAGTTTCTGGCCACAAACCTGGGGGAACTGGGCATTCCCCTACGGGAAATCCGCGTCATTCCAGACGTGCGGGAAACGATTGTAAACACGGTTGTGGAGTTCCGTGCCCGATTTGACGAGGTGTTCACCACCGGCGGCATCGGCCCAACGCACGATGATATTACCTCCCCCTGTGTGGCAGAGGCATTTGGGGTGCCGTGGGAATTCCACCCGGCAACCTATGACATGCTGAAAGAACAGTTTGGTGAGGACTTCAACGCGGCCCGCCAGCGCATGGCCAAACTACCCCGCGGCGCCGTGCCCATCCCCAACCCAGTCTCCCGCGCGCCAGGGTTCAGCATTGGCAACGTGCATGTCATGGCCGGGGTGCCCCGCATCATGCGGGCGATGTTCCATGAACTTGCCCCTACCCTTAAACGTGGCAACCCCGTGTTTTCCCGCACCTGGTACACCACCTCCCTGTTTGAAGGCACGATTGCGGACGGGCTGGAAGCCATCCAGAACCGGTTTCCCGCGCTGGATCTGGGGTCCTACCCCTTCCATCGGGATGATGGACGCCGGGGTGTGGCGCTGGTTGCCAAAGGCCAGAATACGGATGATGTAAATGAGGCTGCTCGGGCCATTTACACGCTGATCAAAGAAAAAGGCGGTGACCCCATTGAAGGAGAACCACCGCCCTGATCCGGTCAGTTAGGGAAAAGCCTGATCAGCTCAGGCTTTCACGCCCCATTGCCAGAAATTTCTCACGCCGCAGTTCTTTCAGGCGTGCAGGAGCCAGAGGCACAAGCTCCTTCAGTTCATCGCCCAGAGCCTGCTTGACTGCATCAAGCGCTTCCTGCGGGGCACGCTGGGCACCACCAATCGGCTCTGGAATAATCCGGTCGATCAAACCCAGACGATAAAGATCCTGCGCCGTCAGTTTCAGGGTTTCAGCCGCCGTGCTGGCCTGTTTTGGATCACGCCACAAAATGGAGGCGCAGGCTTCAGGCGAGATCACGGAATAGATGGCGTGTTCCAGCATCATAACGCGGTCTCCCACGCCGAGAGCCACGGCCCCGCCTGATCCGCCTTCCCCAATCACGGTCGCAATCAGCGGCACAGGCGCTTCAAGACAGACTTCAATAGAACGGGCGATCGCTTCCGCCTGCCCACGTTCTTCCGCGTCAATACCGGGCCATGCGCCAGCGGTATCAATAAAGGTGAGAATCGGCAGGTTGAACCGTCCGGCCAGCTTCATCAGGCGCTGCGCCTTACGGTAGCCCTCCGGCCGCGCCATGCCAAAATTATGGGCAAGGCGTGTTTCAAGATCAGAACCACGTTCCGTCCCGATCACCACCACGGGCATACCATCAAAGCGGCCAATACCGCCGATAATGGCTTTATCATCCGCATACAGCCGATCCCCTGCCAAAGGCGTGAATTCGGTCAGCAGGGCATTGATATAGTCCTGCGTGTGCGGACGCTGCGCATGACGAGCCACCTGCACCTTCTGCCATGGCGTAAGCTTGGCATAGATGGAACGCAGATGCTTTTCCGCCTTTTCCTGAAGGCGGGCCGTCTCTTCTGCAATATTGACCCCGTTCGGGTCGGTCATTTGCCGCAGTTCGTCGATCTTGTTCTCAAGTTCGGCGACGGGCTTTTCGAAATCCAGGAACTGACGCATGGGCAAAGCGGATAGCACAGTCACGCGTAAAACCAAGCCACTTCGTGCATCATGCTTGGCACGAAGATGGTTCAGCCTGCTTTTTCGCGCGTTTTTTCGCTCTGTGTGGCAAGCGGGTGATAGGTTTCCACCACCTTTTTCAGCCGTTCGGTCTGCACATGCGTATAAATCTGGGTGGTGGCGATATCCGCATGCCCCAGCAGCATCTGCAACGCCCGCAGGTCCGCCCCATGCGCCAGCAAATGGGTTGCAAAGGAATGGCGCAGCACATGCGGAGAAAGCCGGGCAGGATCAATCCCCGCCTGACAGCCCACTTCATGCAGGATTTTATCAAAGGCCTGCCGGGTAAGGGGGCGGCGCGCATCCCGGCCCGGAAACAACCAGGGGCTTTCCAACGCCTGATCCCATGCCCGCAATGCCAGAGCAGCCTCCCGCGCGCTGGCCGAGATGGGCACCAGACGTTCCCGCCCGCCTTTCCCGCGAATCACCAGCATGGGTTTTTCGTTTTTCAGGGCATCGGCAGGAAGGGTTAGCAGTTCGGAAATCCGCAGGCCGGAGGCGTAGAGCAATTCCAGCGCCGCCCGCGCCACCAACGCCCGGCGCTGTTTGGCCGGAGAAGCCTCGGCGGGGGCTACACAAGCCTCGATCAGCGCCACGACCTCCGATTCGGAGAGGAAATGCGGCAGTGTCGATTCCGGCTGAGGCGATTCCAGATGGGCGGCAGGATTATCGGCCCGCATCCCTTCGCGCAGCAGAAACAGATAAAACTGCCTGATGCAGGAAAGCCGACGCGCCACAGTGCGCCGTGCCTGCCCTTCCGCCCCCAGGTCAGCCATCCATGCAGCCAGACTACTGGTATCGGCCTCGATGAGAGACATACCCTGCGCCACCAGAAAAGCAGAGCAGGACTCCAGATCAGCCGCGTAGGCAGAAAGCGTGTTCGGTGCGGCGGCCCGTTCTGCCGCCAGCATTTCCAGAAACAGCTCCGTCTCGCGGCTGCCAGACATAATTACAGCAGCACCCTTATTTTTGGGCAGGAGCGGCTGCCGGTGCAGCAGGAGCAGCGCCTGCTGGCACAGGTGCAGACGCGGCCGGAGCGGCCACAGGCTGCTGCACCGGGGCCACAGGCGTTACAACGGGCGCAGGCGGCGGAGCCGGAACAGGGGCCAGCGGGGCCGGGGCTGCCGCAGGCGGTGCGGCCAGAGCCACATCACGATGCACGGCCTGAGGCACAGGAGGATGGGCGGTCAGGCCAAGTGCTGCAAACCCGCCTACCAGGGCAACGCAGACCACGGCTGCAACAATGAGAACCATACGGTTCATGAGGCTTTGCTCCATAACAACAGAGATAGGTGTGTTCTCCCTGCTCTATGGTAAGCTGCGTTTCATGTCATCACGTATCTCGTATCCCCCACACGATACGGCGGACCCACCGCCGATTCCGCTTGATCTGGAAAGGGTTGGCAACCGGCACAGCACCGGGCTTATCCCTTCCGGGCGCAGCATTGTTCTTGTTGGCCTGATGGGCGCTGGCAAAACCACCGTTGGCCGCAGGCTGGCCACACGGCTGGGTCTGCCCTTTGTTGATGCCGATATTGAAATAGAACGCGCCGCCGGGTGCTCCATTGCCGATGTTTTCCGCCTGTATGGAGAAGCCGCCTTCCGTGATGGAGAACGCCGCGTCATCCGCCGCCTTCTGGAAGGGCCGCCCATGGTGCTGGCCACCGGCGGAGGGGCGTATATGGATGCAAGTACCCGCAACCTGGTGCGCGAACGTGCCATTTCCATCTGGCTGCGTTGTCCCCTACCTGTTCTTTTGCGCCGGGTGCAGGGTCGCAACCATCGCCCCCTGCTGAATGAAGCCCCCCCGCGTGATGTGCTGGCACGGCTGATGACCGTCCGGCACCCCATTTATGCGGAAGCGGACATTATTGTTGATTGCGGAGACCACAACGTGGACCACAGCACTTCCCGCGTGATTGAAGCCATGGCGCTTTCCCGCCGGCCCATACGCCTGCCTGTCAGCCTGAGCCATACGGCTTATGATGTGGTGATCGGCACGGATCTGATCAGCCGGGCGGGTGCGCTTCTGGCCCCCGTTCTGCCGCAGAAGCGTGTCATCATTATCACGGATGAAAACGTCGCTGACCTGCATCTGCCCCGACTGGAAGCCTCCATGCAGGATACAGGCATCCGGTTCCGCACTCTTATCGTGCAGCCAGGAGAGCAGTCCAAAAGCTTTGCCACCTATGAACGGCTGGTAGATGAGATTCTACAAGAAGGGGTGGAGCGTAAAACCACCATCGTTGCTCTGGGCGGCGGCGTGGTAGGGGATCTTGCCGGATTTATAGCAGCCACCACGTTGCGCGGCCTTCCCTTTGTGCAGATTCCCACAACTCTACTTTCTCAGGTTGATTCGTCCGTTGGGGGGAAAACCGGCATCAACACACGCTGGGGCAAGAATCTCCTCGGCGCGTTCCATCAACCGTTAAGTGTGCTGGCAGATGCATCGGCACTGACAACTCTGCCCAAAAGGGAACTGAGCGCGGGTTATGCCGAAATTGTGAAGTCCGGCCTGATCGGAGACCCGGCCCTGTTTGAATGGTGTGAAAAGCACGGGGAATCGGTCCTGAATTTTGATCCCGAATCCCAGACGGAAGCCGTACGACAGGCCTGCGCCTTCAAAGCCCGCGTTGTGGCGGCGGATGAGCGGGAACAACAAGGCTCGGATGGGCGCGCCCTGCTGAATCTGGGCCACACGTTCGGCCACGCTCTGGAGGCTGAACTGGGTTATGACGGCCGCCTCCTGCACGGAGAAGGAGTCTCCATCGGGCTGCGTCTGGCCTTTGCGCTCTCCGTTAAGCTGGGGGTGTGCCCTCAGGCAGACCTGGAGCGGGTAACTGCCCATCTGGAGACGCTGGGCATGCCTGCACGCATTAGAAACCTGCCATACTCGTTCAGCGCAACTGACCTGATGGTCCACATGCAGCGGGACAAGAAAATGCAGGACGGTCGTCTCTCTTTCGTTCTGGTGCGCGGAATCGGCAAGGCTTTTACATCACGGGATGTACCGGCTGAACTGGTGCGCGAGGTACTGCTTGAAGATGGCTGCGCGCCCTAGAAAACCGCCACTTAACTTTACCCACCTGTGGCAATTAAGTATCCACGCCTCAATTCCGCCTTATTCAGACGGGAGAGAGGCGCGGCATTCGCTAATACGCAATGTTCATAGCAGGACGTTTAAAGCTGATTACTTCCATGCAACCACGACATCTTGGGAAACCGAAATGAACTGTTGCAAAGAAAACACGGTTATGGCTTCTAATCACCAAGAGTATGAAGCTTCGGGTTTCTATTTTGGAACCGATCGTTTTATACGGCTTTAGGCATCTTGCTGGGTCTGACCGCTGAATGGTTGGCGGCAGAGTCGAACAGATGAAATATTGAGGACGAAAAAATGCGTCTCCGCACGGCGTTACTTGCAACGACATTGATGGCAGCGGCTCCGGCGGCCGCATCTGCCACCACGATTACAGGCCCGTATGTTGACCTGGGCGGTGGTTACAACCTGGTCCAGAATCAGCATGCTCACACTTCCGGTTTCGGTGGTGGTGACAGCTACACGAACGGCAGCTCCGCTCAGTACCGTCACAACACTGGCTTCACCGGTTTCGGTGCATTCGGCTGGGGCTTCGGCAACGGCCTGCGCGCTGAAGTTGAAGGCGTGTACAACTACTCCAACATTGATCACCGCAGCGGCGCTGCAGCGAGCCACACTCGCGGTAGCGACCAGTCCTACGGTGGCCTGATCAACCTGCTGTATGATATCGACCTGAAGCAGTTCGGTATCGATGCTCCGGTTACCCCGTTCGTTGGTATCGGTGCTGGCTACCTGTGGCAGCATTACAACCCGACACAGTCCAACTTCCGTAACGGCAACACCAGCCGTCTGGGCGGCACGAACGGTGGCTTTGCTTACCAGGGCATCGTCGGTGCGGCTTATGATGTTGGCGTTCCGGGCCTGCAGATCACCACGGAATACCGTATGATCGGCCAGCCGGGTTCCTTCACGGACGGTGCATTCACCTCCACGGCAACCTATGCCAACGGTCAGCGCGGTCGTGGCAACACGAACTTCGATCACCGCTTCAACCACCAGTTCATCCTGGGTCTGCGCTACGCGTTCGATACGGCTCCGCCGCCGCCGCCGCCGGCTCCGGTTGTTGCTGCTCCGGCTCCGCTGCCGGCTCGCTCCTACCTGGTGTTCTTCGACTGGGATAAGTCTGTCCTGACGGCTCGCGCCCGCCAGATCGTTGCTGAAGCTGCTCAAGCTTCCACGCACGTTCAGACGACCCGCATCGAAGTTAACGGTTACACCGATAACTCCGCTGCTCACCCTGGTCCGCGCGGTGAAAAGTACAACCTGGGTCTGTCCCTGCGTCGTGCTGACAGCGTGAAGGCTGAACTGATCCGTGACGGCGTGCCGGCCACCGCGATCGACGTCCACGGTTATGGTGAATCCAAGCCGCTGGTGCCGACCGGCCCGAACACCCGCGAACCTCAGAACCGTCGCGTGGAAATCATCCTCCACTAATTCGGTCTGATCTTCGTGATCAAAAGAGGAGGCACCTTCGGGTGCCTCTTTTTTTGTCTTGTTTTCCCCTTCTCCTTTCGCGTAGGCCCATGGCGTGACCCAGACCGCCCCGTCTCCCCTCCCTTTTGGCCTGACCAGAACCAAGCTCATGCGGTTGCTGAAATTCGGCACCGTAGGCGGGTTAGGGTTTCTTTGGGATTCCGGCACGGTTTACGCGCTGCGTCCAGCAATCGGGCTTAGTGCTGCAACGTTGGTCGCCTATTTTGTCGCCGCCACGTTGAACTGGCTGCTCAACCGGCTATGGACCTTCAAAGGCGCTGGCCTGCATGATCACCCGCTCCTGCAATGGCTGCGCTTTCTTACCGCCAACAGTTTTGGGTTCCTGCTTAATCGCGGCACGGTTTACACCCTGTTTTATACCGTGCCACTGTGCGTAACCTACCCGGTGCTGGCTCTGGCAGCCGGTGCGCTGGCAGGCATGTTCGCCAATTTCAATCTCAGCCAGAAAATGGTGTTCAAAGAAAAACCACCTCAGTCCGCCCTGGAACTGGCTGAACTGAGTGTGGACGTGTCAACGTCACACAAAAACCCCACATCTGAGTCTTAATATGACGATAAGGCGGGGCTGAACGCTAACCCCTTCCGGTAACGCGCCGGGTGCGCTACATCTGGCAACGGGTTAAGGAAAGCTTGGGTGCTTTCTACCTGGCCGTGAGGACTTGTCCCTGAAGCAAACTTTTTTCGGAGCATCCGGAAAAGGCTGGCTTTGGGAATTCACGCGCCCAACCAGTTTCAGGACCGTCTGCCTCACGCCATGCTGACCACAAACGAAATTCGCACCACCTTTCTGGAGTATTTCGCCGGGAAAGGGCACCAGATTGTGCCTTCCTCTTCTCTGGTGCCGCGCAATGACCCCACCCTGCTTTTCACCAATGCGGGGATGGTGCAGTTCAAGAACGTGTTTACCGGGCAGGAAACCCGCCCCTACTCACGCGCTACCACAGCGCAGAAAGTTGTGCGGGCAGGCGGCAAGCATAACGATCTGGATAACGTAGGCTATACAGCCCGGCACCACACCTTCTTTGAGATGATGGGCAATTTCTCCTTCGGTGATTATTTCAAGCCCGAAGCGATTGAACTCGCCTGGACATTGGTGACCAAGAATTTCGGCCTGCCGAAAGACAAACTGCTGGTGACCGTCTTCTCTGAAGATGAAGACGCCGCCGGACTGTGGCGCTCCATTGCGGGGCTGGATGACAGCCGCATTATCCGTATTCCCACCTCTGACAATTTCTGGCGGATGGGTGACACCGGCCCCTGCGGCCCCTGCTCCGAAATTTTCTTTGATCACGGCCCAGATGTTCCCGGTGGCCCCCCTGGCTCCCCTGATGAAGACGGGGACCGGTTTGTGGAAATCTGGAATCTGGTCTTCATGCAGTATTTTGAAGATCCGCCGGGCGTGCGCTCTCCGCTGCCCCGCCCTTCCATTGACACCGGCCTTGGTCTGGAACGCTTTGCCGCCATCATGCAGGGCAAGCGCGACAACTACGATACCGACACGTTTGTGGCTCTGACCCAGGCTTCTGCGGATCTGACCCACCAAAGCGTTGATGGCCCGTTCAAAGCCAGTCATCGCGTAGTGGCGGACCATCTGCGCTCAACAGCGTTCCTGATTGCCGATGGTGTTCTGCCCTCCAAGGATGGCCGAGGGTATGTGCTGCGCCGCATCATGCGCCGCGCCATGCGCCATCTGCACATGATGGGCACGCGCGAGCCCGTGTTCTACAAACTACTGCCCGTGCTCATCCAGCAGATGGGTCAGGCTTACCCTGAACTGGTGCAGGGTGAAGCTCTGATCCGTGAAACCATGCGTGGTGAAGAAGAACGCTTCAAAGCCATGCTTGATCGCGGCTTGGGCCTGCTTGCGGAAGAAACCGACAAACTCACGCCGGGCGCTGCCCTGCCGGGTGACGTTGCCTTTCGCCTGTATGATACGTTCGGCTTCCCGCTTGACCTGACACAGGACGCCCTGCGCGGCAGCGGTCACCCGGTGGACGTGGAAGGCTTTGATGCCGCTATGACCGTGCAGCGTGAACGCGCCCGTGCCTCCTGGGTAGGCTCTGGCGATACGGCGCTTGAAACTGTGTGGTTTGAAGCACGCGACAAGTTTGGTGCGTCTGAATTCCTTGGCTACAGCACAGAACAGGCTGATGGCGAAGTTCAGGCCGTGGTTGTGGGCAATGGCTTTGTGAAAGAAGCCCCGGTTGGTGCGGAAGTGGCCGTGCTGCTCAACCAGACCCCATTCTATGGAGAAAGTGGTGGGCAGGCCGGAGACACCGGCACCCTTACAGCGAACGGCCTGCGCATTGCCGTAACCGATACGCAGAAAAAAGCCGGTGATCTGATCGTGCATTATGGTACCGTGACCGAAGGCACACTGCGCCCCGGTCAGGCCGTAACGGCTACCGTGGATCATGACCGCCGCTCCGCCATTCGTGCGCATCACTCCGCCACGCATCTGCTGCATGAGGCTCTGCGCCGCAAGCTGGGCACGCATGTTGCCCAGAAAGGCAGTCTGAACACGCCAGACCGCCTGCGCTTTGACGTCAGCCAGCCGCGCCCCATCACGGCGGAAGAACTTGCGGAAGTGGAAGCTGAGGTGAATCGCCTGATCCGTGAGAACTCCCAGGTGGTCACCCGCTCCATGACGCCAGAAGAAGCCGTGGCTGAAGGGGCTATGGCCCTGTTTGGCGAAAAATACGGTGATGAAGTGCGCGTGGTGTCCATGGGCGGTGCCGATGGCAACAAAAGCGCATGGTCGATCGAACTCTGCGGGGGCACGCACGTAAACCGCACGGGCGATATCGGCCAGTTCCGCATTACGGCGGAAAACGGCGTTTCTGCTGGCGTGCGCCGTATTGAAGCCGTTGCAGGCAAAGCGGCTGAAACGCTTTCCCTCGCCAATGAGCAGCGCCTCAACCAGATGGCCGCCATGATGAAGGTGAGCGTAGCGGATGCACCGGAACGTCTGGCCCTGCTGCTGGAAGAACGCCGCACCATGGAACGGCAGATTTCCCAGCTTCAGCGCCAGTTGGCAGCAGGCAATGCCGCCTCCGCCGGTGTGGAAGACGTTGGCGGCGTAAGACTGGCCAGCCGCAACGTGGGGGACACCGCCCCGCGTGAACTGAAAGGGCTTGCAGAAACCATTCTGAAGCAGGGCAATGCGGATGTTGTGGTGCTGATTTCAACAGCGGGTGACAAAGGCAGTGTTGTCGCTGCCGTGGCGCCCGAAACTGTTGAAAAAGTAGACGCCGTTGCCTTGGTGCGTGCGGCCAGTGTGGCCATGGGCGGCAAAGGCGGTGGTGGCCGACGGGACATGGCGCAGGCAGGCGGCCCGAATGCCGATGCAGCCGATGCGGCTTTCATCGCCGTGCGTGAGGCACTGGCAGGCGCGGCCTGACCCAGACCACAGACAGGGAACGGCTGGCAGCCGCCCCTGTTTCTGTTCATGCCCCGGCTCACTTCATAAGGACTTCCTGATGTCTCTTCTTGGTTCTCTTAAAATGGTTATGGCCCCTCCCCACCCGGAAGCGCGGCCTTTCCTTCTGGCATCTGGTGCCGCCACACTGGCTACGCGCTATCTGGCCAAAAAACTGTCCTGCCCCAAACTGAAGCTACTGGGCACGGCCAGCGGCCTGTTCTTTGGCTTCTGCCTGTATTTCTTCCGTGACCCGGAGCGCATTACCCCTCCCCGTGCGGATGTTGCGGTCGCACCGGCTGACGGGCGCATTGTTTCTATTGAAAAAGTTGCTCCTCCGGCTGAACTGGGTATGAGCCCGGTGCCTGTGTGGCGCATTGCCACGTTCCTGTCCGTGCTGGATGTACATGTGAACAGAATACCCGCAGCAGGGACTGTGACCCGCATTGCCTATCATCCGGGCCAGTTCCTGAACGCCAGTCTGGACAAGGCGTCTGAACTGAACGAGCGCAACGCCCTCAGCCTCACGCTGCCGGATGGCCGCATGATGGCGGTGGTGCAGATTGCAGGGCTGGTGGCCCGCCGTATTGTGTGCAGTGTCACGGAAGGCATGCAACTGGAAGCCGGGGAACGGTTTGGCCTGATTCGCTTTGGCTCCCGCACGGACCTGTATCTGCCGCCAGGGGTTGAGCCTCTGGTCTCCGTTGGTCAGACCATGGTGGGCGGTGAAACCGTGATGGCGCGTCTCTGATCGCCGTGACAGTGCAGCCTCCTTCTTCCACATCCTCTTCTGACAGCAATCTGCCTGCCGGTGCCACAATTACTCCGGCAACAGGAGCGCTTCCTCCCCATGCGTCTGAGAACAGTGCAAACAGCACGTCCTCACTGGCGAATGGCACCGCCCAGACAGGCACGCCTGATGGCGCGGCTGCGGAAAATGCTCAGCCTCGTCCGCGTGGCCTGAGGCGCAAGCGGTTACGGCGGCGTGTGCGGAACAAGATCAAGGGACCATCCTTCAATCGCCTGATCCCGAATATTCTGACCATGCTTGGGTTGTGTGCGGGTTTGACCGGCATGCGCTTTGCTGTGGATGGCCGGTTTCAGGCTGCGGGAATTGCCTTGCTCATTTCGGCCTTCATTGATGGTCTGGATGGCCGCATTGCCCGTCTGCTGCGCGGCTCTACCCGTTTTGGTGCGGAATTTGACAGCCTTTCAGATTTTGTCTGCTTTGGTGTCGCTCCGTCCTTCCTGCTGTATTTCTGGGCCTTGCGGGATGGCGGACGCTACGCGTTTCTGCCGTGCCTGATGTTTACGGTCTGTATGGCGCTGCGGCTGGCCCGGTTCAACGCGACGCTGGATGAAGCCGAGGAAAAACCCAAATACGCCAGCAATTTCTTTACCGGTGTTCCCGCACCAGCCGGTGCTGGTCTCGCCCTGTTTCCAATGTTTCTGGGGCTGGAAGCGGAAAAGCTGGATATTGTCTGGCTCTACAAGTTCACCCGGCTTGCCTATCTGCCCAGCTTTACCTTGATCAGCACCGCGTTCCTGCTGGTGTCTACCTTGCCGGTCTGGTCTTTCAAGAACTTCAAGGTGCCTGCTCATTTTGTGCTGCCCGTTATGCTGGGCACTGGCGCTTATGCCGCCGTGCTGGTGGCAGACCCATGGGGGGCATTGGCTGCGGCTGGCGTGATTTATATGGCGCTGCTGCCGTTAAGCCGCCTGAGCTTCTTCAAGCTGAAAAAAGCAGCGGAAGACCTTCAGGAAGACGTGGAAGACGAACCCACTCCCTCATCCTGACCGGCTGAGGCATTCTCTTCCAACCGCTTCCCAAACAGGGAAAACAGACCTTCCAGCACATCGTGCGGTGAAGGCGGACAGCCGGGAATACGCAGATCAATCTGCACCTTCCGGTCCAGTCCGCCCATTACGGCGTAGTTTTCTGTGAACATCCCTCCATCCACAGCACAATTCCCCACGCAGATCAGCCCTTTCGGAGTCGGCATGGCCTGCCATGTGGCTTCCAGAACAGGCATCATGCTGCGTGTCACTGCACCCGTTACCAGCAAAACATCAGCCGCACGGGGAGACTGCACAAACCCGAACCCCGCGCCCTGAGCATCATAGGGGCCGGTTGCCAATGCCTGGAGTTCCATACCGCACCCACCACAGCCGCCCGTATCCACATGAAACAGAAGCAGGGGCCAGCGCGGTCCCACAGGCTTGAGGCGCGCACCTCCCTGACGAAAAGTGGCATCAAACACGGCGCGAATCAGGCCCATGGGTGTTTGTCTTTCTTCACGTCCTGCTCTCCGCCATCATCCATCTTGGGCTGCGGCATTTACGCCCAACGAGGCTTTTATGAGCGCAACATCCGCAACGTTCTGGCCGGGCAGCACGGTTTCAAATGCCATCAGTGCCGGATAGGAGGGATCGCGCAGGAAAACGTGCTCCACCCGCCCATTCAGCAAACGCACCCAGTAGAGCACCCTGCCCCATGGGCCTTCCGCCATGCCAATACCTTCTCCGTCCTGATAGGAAAGGTCTATGCGGCCTCCCGCAGTCAGACCAAGGCGCGGAGCCAGATCAGCCAGCATGCGCAGGCTTTCTCCAACCTCATCAAGCAGCACGGCAGTACGATCGTCCACGCTGCCCCCATGTCGACCTGCCGTAAAACGCCATAGGCCATCATACATTCGCATATCGCGGCGGCAGTCACTATCGCCACCAGCAGCACGGGCAACAGGCCCGTCCAGCCCCAACCGTTCCAATGCCGCACGGTCCAGTATGCCGATGCCTGCCAGACGTGCAGAAAGCCCCGGATACCCGCGCCAGAGTTCTGAGAGGGCGGAATAGTTTTCCTCGCCCAATTCTGCCAGACGCGTGCAAAGGTCCCCTACGTCAGACGCACTCCGCAGGCTTACGCCGCCCGGAACACAGTGGTCCATCAACAGGCGCGACCCGATTACGGGCGCAGCCTCCTTCAAAAGCTGTTCCCGGAACCACATGCAGCGAGACGCAACCAGAACCGCTCCGGCCTCCTGCGCCAGCGCCGCCAGCGTGTAGAGATGCTGCACGCAACGTTCCAGTTCCAGAAGCACCACGCGCAACTGGCTGACCTCATGCCCGATCTGCTCGCCACAGGCCGTTTCTATAGCCTGACAGAACGCCACCTGATGCGCTGCGGAACATCCGGCAGCCACACGCCCGCTCAGGCGGCAGGCCTCATCCACGCGGCTGTTACGCCACCGCAAGGCCATGCCCCGATGCGCATAGCCTGTCACCGTTTCAGCACCTACAATAGTCTCACCTGCCAAGGTCAGGGCAACATGCATGGGGGCGCCTGTGCGGCCAGTGGCAGGCCCGATGCCTGCTGCAAGCCCTTCCGCTGCCAAAAAGGCATCGGACGGTTGATATGCAATCATACCCTTATGGCCACCTGCCGGTCCCGGCATTGACGCAAGCGGCGTGGTGCTGGTCCAGACATCATGATCAACCAGAGGCCGCACATCCCGCGCCCACATGGCTTCTGCGCCATACAGGTCAAACACCATGCGTTCATACAGGCTGGAAACGGCTCGGGCCGGAGACAAAGCGGGATAGCGGCCATCTTCCAATGCAAGCGTAGCGGCCAGAGGCTGATTGCCATGAGGCAGAAACAGCACGTGTACGTCTGTTCCATCACACCACAGACCAACAAAAGGCAGAGCCTCCTGCTTCAGGCCATCCACCAGATCCCGCCAAGCCAGTTCTTCCAGACGAAACCGCCATGGTGTGCCGGTTTCCGCTCCAGCGCGGATATGGGCCACAGGGTCCATCAGAATGCTCCCAGCATCATGGCCAGCGGCACCAGAAACCCGGTTACCACCAGCACGGAACACGCCACGCGGCCTGCCGTATCGCGGGGCCAGATATCCTGCCCGAAGCCCCCGGCAGGTACAGCCCTCACAACCGCGCATAAAATGCCCGCCACAGTGAGCACCGTGAACACCCATGACCAGTCACTCATCACGGAAAGCAGCAGCAGACACCCCACAAACGGGGCGCCAGGTGGAAAACAGGCCAGTGCCCGCGCCGCCCAGGACCGCCCGGAGCGGCTCCCGCCTGCTAAACACCAACCGCACAGAAACAGCAGCGCCGCTACATCAGCCCGCGCGCCCACGGCAATGAGCGCCAAGGCGGAAGGAAATGTGCGGAACAGGCGCAAACCATCATCAGACCGGCCTGCACACGCTGTCAGCCAGACGGAAGCCAACCCAGCGGCAACCAGCGCTGTATCAAACGCCTCTCCCCCGTGGGGACGCAGCCGCATGGAGAGCAATAATGCCGAACCGGCAAATGGCAAAAACAGGAAGGTATCATTTTCCTCACGCCACGGCTGACCGAAAGGCGTCAAACCCGCCAGCATGACAATGCCGCAGGCCATCATCAGCCCTGCCGAGGGGGAGGCCCCCGGCAACAGCAGCCCCCCCAGCACCAGAAACATGCCAACTGACCCTGTACGCACCAGCGCCCAACCCGCACGCGCCTGCCCTGCCGGACGGCCAAAAACAAACACACCATAGGCCAGAGAGGCTTCAAGAATACCAAGCCCCACCACCGGATCAGGCGTAACACAGGCAAGCCCGGCCAATGCGGTGGACACATGCGGCAGCCCGCGCAGGAAGCGGTCCGCCATATCGCGGCTTTCCAGCACTGTCAGCAGGAGCCCAAAGGCCAGCATCACACGCCCGGCCCGTTGCACGGGATCATCATCCCACCCGGCAGCCACGGCTCCGGTTGCGGGAAAAAGAAACACGGCCAACGCCAGCACACACCCAATGGCCGCCATCCACACCGCAACCTCGCGGCTGCGCACGGTAGGGGCGCTCATGACCACAACCGCCCCCAGCAAAGGCCATGCAAACGCCAGAGCGGCAAGAAAAACGGGCACCGTCATGCAGGGTCATCCTCTGCCTTGGGGGCGGGTTTGTCCGTCTCGTTCCCTTCTTCATCAGCAGGAGCTCGCGGGGGCTCTTCGGCCAGCCGAGTTGTTCCAAAAGCAGGCACGGGGTCAGAGGGTAAGGGGGCTTCCCCCCGAAAGCGCGTTTCGGCAGGTTTGCTTTTCCTGTCCGCATCCTTGCGGCCAGAGGCCCGTACCACCGCCACACGCGGCATGACACGGTGGACATACAGGCCGCCCAGAACACTGATGACGCACCCCGCCAGCACTGCTACGCCAACGACCATCACCTGCTTTTCAATCACACCGGCCAGCATGACGCCGTTGATACATGTGAGCAGCCCGGCCCACTGCCAGATCATGGCCTGCCGGTACGTTACGGCCACCAGCCCAGCCAGAACCACACACAGACCAGCCGGAAACTGCGGCGCACCAGACCGCGCGCTGGCCAGCAGCAGCACAACCATCAGCCCTAGCGCAAAAAACGGCACCGTGGGCCCACTCCGCTCCTGCCCTCTGTCCTGCTGGTAATACGAGAGGAACCATACCGGCCCGATGGAAAAAAGCAGCACAAAAGCTGCGGCTGTTTCCTGCAGTGACGCCACGCCGTCCACCAGCATGGCGACCGCCGTCACCCCGCCCAGCACGGGCAGGAAACCCATGCCACGCGCCACCACGCACAGGGCCAGCAAAGGGGCCAGAATGGCGGCAAGTGTCACTGTGTGATTCCTTCCGCGCCAAAGGCCGGGTCCTGCACCTGGATGGCGGCTGTTTTATCCTGTGCCGTTGGTGTGGCAAGGCCCGGATACGCCGCCTGCCACGCCAGCAGGCCCAGCAGAAAGACGCAGGCCAGCCGCACCCGCGCGCGGCGGGCCGGCGGCAGAACCATCAACTGCATCCCGGCCAGCAGCAATGCAGCAATCACAAGCTTGAGCAGCCACGCACCGCCGCCCTGCAGGCAGGCCATCAGCCATGGCTCCACTCCACCATCCGTCGGCAGAGCCAGACAGCCGGCCCACGCCACATCTCCGGCCAGCGTAACCCAGCAGAGCTGCACAATATCTTCCGCCAGCAGCCACACCCCCCGGTCAGCACCAGAGAGCGGGCAGGCCTGCGCCGCCCCGACCGAAGTACCACGCCATGCCGCAGCACCAAACAATGCAACACCCATCAGCACAAAAGGCGCGCCTGCCCCCAAGGGAGAAAGCCCCCGCACATGCGCCAGAAAAGCGGAAAGATCCTGCCCACCCACCATAACCAGCACCGGCACCAGAGAGGGCAATAGCAGGGCATCGGCCATGAACGCCATGTAGCCGCCCAGCGCGGCCTGACCGCGCAAAACCACACGTGGCAACGAGAGCAACAGGGAGGCCCCCACCAGCACGCCACAGACCAGCAGCAAACCAGGAGCCGGAAAGCCTGACGGCACCAAAGCGTAAACTGGCACAAGCCCGGCCCCCAACACGGCCAGCACAAAGGCGGCACGCGCTGCCAGACCGCTCAGGTGGTCTCCAGGCTCATGAAACCCCGGACGCACAAACTGATGCCGGATTTCCTGCCAGCGGCCACTTGCCAGATACCGGGTCTGCCCGGCCAGACGCCCGGCCAGACGCTCCACCCATCCCCTAAAAAAGGGAGCGGCAAACAGCATGAGGCCCGTCTGCACAACAAGAGACAGAGCAGACAGAAACATCCAGCCCCAAGAGAGGGTAAGCGGTGAAGGTGTTGGGGTCATTTGTTGGCAAACAGTCCCCAAACAAGCCCTGCTCCCAGAAAAAGCAGGATCAGGACCATGCCCTGCGCCTCACACCATGCAACCGTTCTGAACAGCACGCTGCGTATATACCGTCCGCCTGCCGCTGTTTTCTCCACAACAGGCCAGGACGCAGGTTTCTGTTTTTCCATACCCAGAAAAACCAGCAGCATGGTCCATAGCAAAACCGGGTCTGCCTTGGGTGCTGCCATAACTGCGCCACCGTGTGCCACCACCGGCCCGGCTTCCTGCCACTCTGCCCGCACGGCTTGCGGGTGACGGAAGGGGTAAAGCCCCAGCACGCGCCCAACAGCAACAGCCGCAGCCACACAAACCAAAAGCGCCAGCACACAGAACAAGGGCGTGAAGCTGATGGACGTATCCACAAACCACACGCTCAGCAGGGTTCGCCATGAAAAATCACGCGGGGCCGTCCCCACAAACAGATGGTCCATCAGGGCCAGCCAGCCACCGGGCAAGACGCCCACCACAGCCGCCGCTGCCAGAGCAAGACCGGCAGGCAGCAAAAGCAGCCCGTATCCTTCCGGCATGGCGTCAGCCTGCATCACCTGCATTTTCTGGCGCTCAAGGGCAGCCAGCGTCACCCGCAGCAGACCCAATAACCCCAACACCATGAGCACGCTCGCCCCAACAAGCACCATAATGGTGCAAAGCGCCTGCACAGGCTGAGCGCTCACGGCGGCCAGTTCACCGGCGGTCAGCAAACACCACAGAACGGAAAAGCCACCCAGAGGCGGCAGGCCGGAAAGCATCAGCACCGCCACCCCCACCAACACACGCCCTGCAGGTAGTTCCGTAACAAGACTGCGGGGAGAAAAGAAGGGACCATCCGGTGCCGTTTCCCCCCGGCAGAGCCAGAGAAGCGCCAGCATGGCCAGAAACGGCGCCCCGGCCCCAAGCAGGGTGGCCGTGCGGAATTGTTCCATTCCTTCAAGGCTGGTGCCCAGAGCCAGTGTCAGCAACACTACAAGCGCGCCGAACCCGGCACTTGCCAGCCCACTGGCCACACGGGCCGCATACGGTGCGCGCAGGGCCTGTACGCAGCCACCCAGCGCAACCGCTCCCCCGCTCAGCAACAGCAAGGTCTGCTGCACGGGGGCCAGAATGCCCACCTCGGCCAGCAGGCGCCCAAACAGAAACAGACCAATGCCTGCGGGCAGCATGGCTTCCGGCCCCTTCTGGGAGGATACCCCCCAACCCAGCAACAGAACCATAAGGCACAGCAGCAACGGTGAAAGAGGACTATCGGCTGGAATACAGGCCGGAATAACGGCAACCGGCAGACACACACCCTGCCTCCCCCGGTCCGCCAGCATGACAAGCGCGGTACCCGCCAGCAGCCCAAACACCAGCGGAGAAAGCGCCAGAAAGGCAAGGCCTGTCAGCACGCAGGCCATATCCCGCCGCCCCTGACTTATCATTCCGCCGGTAAACGCAAGCAAAACCAACATGGGGAGAGCAGGACCATCCAGCCCGAACACCGGGCACCAGCTTACCCCGCCTTCAACCCGCAACGCAGCGCCAACAATGGCCAGCACGCCAATACCACCCCACAGCGCGGCAAGCATTTCCGCCCGCCAGTATGCGGCTTGCCGCAAGGCACGATCTGGCAGCAACGCCAGAACACCCGCGCCAACAAACAGCACAAACAGACCGCAAAGAAGAAAAGACGTGAGAATGGAACCAGCCCCAACCACAAGAAAACGCCCAACCGCAGCGAAGTGCAGCCTTTACCAGAAAAAAGGCGGAAAGCACCATCCGCCGTATGTCATGCCCCTGCCCGCTCCCTCATTACACGGGTTCTTTAAATACAGCCTTTGTGGCGGAAATACTCCGGAGGACCGCCTCCATCAGGCATCCTGCACCGGTACCACCATTTTTGAGAACCACGCCTTGCGTGAGGCCACAGGCAACGGGCGAACGGAATGCACATCTTTCACCACCTCCACCAGCCTCAGGCTGCCCAGACCGGGAGAAAGCACCTTGCCTGCAATATCGGAGGCCTGTCCCCGTTGAAGGCTGGTACAGCCCTGTGCGGCAGGGAGGAACAGGGCCTCGTCCCGCCGCTCCACATGTAGCATGGCGTGGGCCAGAACACGGCGCAGGCTCCCCCGCGTAAAAGCGGCTTCCCGTGCAAACGGTGTGGCGCGCTGGCGCAGGCGGCCGCCAAACCTGTTGGGCACAATCAGCACCATACGTCCGTCGTCCCGCAACACTCGGCCTGCGGCGCGCAGGAGTGTAACGGCCTGTTCCTCATCCTGAAGGGCATGCACAAGGAGAATGCGGTCGAATGCATCATCATCAAATGGCAGATGCCGGGCATCCACAAGGCAGGTCCGTTCCTCCGGAGGCACTCCGCGCCGCTCCTTTTGCTGGGTCATGACAGCAGAGGCATGAGCGGCGAGTACGGCAGACACACAGCCCGCGCCCTGTTCCTGCCATGCGCCCAAATAGGGCTGTGCATACCCCACCCCCAGCACTGTCTGCTGCCGTAGGTCCGGCCAGAACCATTGCAGCCGCTCCCGCAGCAGGGCAGCACACACCGCACCTTCATGGGATTGGTAAAATGTGGTGACAGCCATGGGAGTGGCCGCCGGGGGCATGACATTGTGCATGGACCCTGCCTATCATGATCCACATGCCTGATGCCACGCTGCGACAGCCCCCTGACTGTTGGAGAGGAAGAAAACCATCATGACCCTCCTGACCCGAGCCATTCCTGTTTTATCTGACAACTACGCCTGGCTACTGCGAGATAGTGCGACCGGCACCACCGCTATCGTGGACCCCGGAGAATCCGGCCCCATTGAAGCGGTGCTGGATGCAGAAGGCGGCAGACTGGATTTTATTCTGCTCACTCATCACCATGCAGACCATGTAGGCGGCACGGAAGCCCTGCGCGCCCGCTATCATGCCCGTGTGGCAGGCCCCGCCAGCGAACAGCACCGCATGCCCGCGCTGGACATCCCCCTGCATGATGATGACAGCATTGCCATAGGAAACTCTCAAGGGCAGGTTATTGCCGTGCCGGGCCATACCATGGGGCACATAGCTCTGTATTTTCCCGATCCTCCAACGCTGTTCTGTGGAGATACCCTGTTCAGCCTCGGGTGTGGTCGTCTGTTTGAAGGAACGCCGGAGCAGATGTTCCACAGCCTGCATCGGTTTGACGCGTTGCCAGACAACACGCTGGTATGCTGCGGGCATGAATATACCCAGAGCAACGCCGCCTTCGCCTTGCATGCAGACCCGGCCAACACCGCCCTGGCGGCGCGCGCCGAAGAAGTCACCCGCCTGCGGGCGGCTGGCAAACCCACCGTTCCCTCTACACTGGGCCAGGAACGTGCGACCAACCCTTTTCTCCGGTCTGCAGACGCTACCACCCTTGGCCGCCTACGCCGGGAAAAGGATTCATTCTAAATTTTCACCGCAAGCCGATGGACTGTTGCGAACAAGATAGCCCCCCCCCTCTGTCATGCCTGACTGACGGATTTTTTATCTCTCGCTGCATCGGCTTCTGCCCCGAAGCCCCTTGCGTCAGTGCCGCACAGGGAGGGATGTCTTTTCCTCTCCCTGGCCATCCATGGCCTTGCGGGCGAGCCCATACAGCATGTCCACCGAGAAGCCCCCCAGTTGCAACTGCCCTTCTCTGACAGGCAACGGCACCATAAGCGGGCCATCCGGCGTTCCCTGTTTCTGTTCCACATGCTCCGAAACACGATTGAGAAAAGCCGCCTGTTCGGGGCTGAGAAGACTGTCCCGCGTCAGGTCATTCACAAGCAGCCGCCAGTTCGTCAGGCTCAGCCAGCTTTCTCCTGCCGCACCGCCCTCCGCTGGTAAAACCAGTTTGGCGGACCAGACCGCCTTCAGCCCGCGCCATTGCGCAGCAACATGCTGCACAAGCAGATTGGGCTCAAAAGGAAGCGGACTGCCCACCTTGGACGGGCTCTGCGCCACCAGAGAAGACGGAGGTCGCCCCACGCTGCCCGCCAGCGCCTGCCAGAACAACCCGGCATTTCTGACCGGGCCGGGGACAGCCAGCGCGATATCCACATTTTCAAATCTGTCTGGCCAAGGCGTGACCAACGCCTGACGGGCGTGAAGAGAAACCGCGAGCACACTGGCCTGCGGATCTGCCTGCATATTCCACACACCATATCCGGCCACATCCCGCGCTGTAACAGGATGCTCGGCCATCTGCCCTTCTTCCCCTGCAACCCGCATGAAATCCGTTTGAAAGTCCACCCGTCCCCGTTGACGATGCGGCAAAGGAAAAAACAGTTGCAACGGTGCGCCCGTCCGCCGGGCGACGACCCGCACCGCCTCCCCTGCATGAGGTACCTGCATGCCCGGCTCCGCCTTTGCTGGTTCCTCCAGCGGGCGAACAACTCCCCAGACCTCTCCTCCTTCCAACAGCACACGGACAGAGGCCGGATGCCAGGGGGCCAGTTCCACACTGACGGCCCCGATTGTCCCCACAATGGTTCCGGAAGACGGTGCCTCACACTGTATGCGCACAGGCTCCAACCGAAGCCGGGCGGCGAAAGGCCACCCTGCCGCGTGCTGGCGCTGCGAGACCACCGAGCACCCGGTTCTGGACTGAAGCGCTTTTACCCGGTGCCTGAGGTAGGAAACACCGCTCCACCACACACATGTCTCCAGCAGCATGACTCCGGCCAGACCGGCTACTCCCCCAAGAAGAGCCCGCTTACGTGCTATGGTCATACTGCCATCCTCTCCAGTCTCTGCGCCGTCTGCCTGAACGGCAGAGTATGGACGGAAGAGTGTGCTCCGCTTGATGAGTTCCATGCGTCCGCAACCTACCCGGCAACGGGAAGCCTGCAGTCCTGCCACAGTCACTCATTTGGCACCCTACACCGGCCTGTTACTAGCCAGAATGAAGCCAGGACAACGGATCTCTAAAACCGCCCAAGTTTGGTATAGCCCAGTTGCAGGGCCAGCCGTTGCATCAGGCGGCGTGGTCTGCTGGCAGGCAGTTTTCGAATAACAATGTCACAATACATGTATTCCTGCAGGGCAAAGACCAGCATTTCCCAGCCATATTTCAGCATGAATTCATGGGCAGCCTGAATAACACCGTATGGGCCGCCACCATCAGCCATAATGTAGTCATTTAGAACAATCAGGCCGGTATGCGGTTTGAGCTTGCGGCTGCATATTTCCAACTCACGCGCTACAGCCGGATAGGTGTGATCAGCATCCAGATACACCACATCCAGACTGTTATCGGGCAGGCTTTCCAGCATGGCGGCGCTGTCTCCCGCCAGAACCTCCATCTGCCCCTTTGCAATCTGCCCAGCAAACCGTTTCTGGTAAAAATCCAGATGCGTCTTGTTGGCGAACATGTCCGTGGTGGGCTGCCCCCAGACGATGGGCAGTTCATGAATGGTGAACAGATCAAGGGCGTAGAACTTTGAGGGCTGACAAACGTCCAGAATTTTCTTTGAAAAATCGCCCGTCATCACGCCCACCTCCGCAACAACGGCATTGCGTGGCAAAAGCGGCAGAATATCATCCCGATTGGGAACAATGCGCGCATTCCGCAGAAGAAATTCCGGAAGAGGGACTGCGGGTGTCATGCCTGGCATAAAAAACTCTATCTGCGTCTGTGTTCCAAGCGTGTTCTTACCAAAAAGTCATATCCGTTCCAAATAGCAGAAAAACGTGGGGAGAACAGAACAAGGAAATTGGCTGTTTTCAGGGTCATTCCAGCGGTATTTTCATTTTATCCACAAGACGGCAGCGTTTTCAAAGCGCGTGAGACTCCTGTCTGCGCTTTGAATAGCGCGCTTCACGTCATAATTTCTTCACAATTAAAAATTGCGAAATCTTGTTATTTTACCGTGAATTTCCATAAAAATCGTTATCGTGCAGAAAGTGTTACACGCACTTATTCATGACAGTTTTGTTTAATGCTCACAGAAAAACAGAAGATCGGCCAAGAAGAGCACAAGAATTCAGCCACCACATCCACAACTTTATCCACAGGACGGACGCAGTTACCCCTCTCCTCCTCACGATTTCGAGAGGTTAGGAAAACTCTTTTTCCAAGGCCCGCCACTCTTTTTCAATCTGAGGCAGCAGCACCTTGCGGTTAGCCGGTCCTATGGGCGCGCCAATCGCGACATGCAGCACCCCGGAACGCTTAAAAAACGCGTTCCGGCCCCAGAACCGGCCGGAATTGGTGGCAACCGGCACAACAGGCAACCGGGTATGAGTCGCCATTGCCGCAATGCCAGGTTTGAGGGGCACGTGCTCACCGGGGGCCGTGCGTGTGCCTTCGGGGAAAATGATGATCTGCTTGCCTTTCTGCACCGCGGTATCAGTCTCCCGCAGCAGAATACGCAGCGCCCGCGCGCCATCTGCCCGTTCTATCGGCATCATGCCCGTCAGGATCAACATGGGGCCAAGCAGCGGAATCCGGCGCAGCTCCCCTTTCATCACATAGGAGGGCGCTGGCACCAGCAGCATCCAGATCAGCGTATCAAAAGCGGACTGATGCTGGGACGCAATCAGCAGGGGACCATTGGTTGCCAGATGTTCCCGCCCTGTAATCCGCACTTCTACGCCGCAGATGGTCTGGAACAGGCGCAGCACCAGCCGGGACCACAGTTTGGCGTAGGGTAGTGCCAGCCCGTGGGCAAACCAGCGCACCGGAAACGCCCCCACCCCCATAACCAGCGTGAGCAGAAACGCCAGGACATTGAACAGGATAGAACGAAACACCGCCATAACCGCGCCAGACCACCACATTTTCAGCTTCAGACTGCCCTGTGGAGACCAGAAAAGCGCCAATCTTGCAAGCCGCAGCACAGCTTTAACCACCAACATGTTGGTTATATCTGGCCTGAGCAGGAGCCAGCCTGTATAGAAAGCCACCATATTCTCTTGGAAGAACAGGACAGACATGAGCGACTACAAGGTAAAAGACCTCTCTCTGGCAGACTGGGGCCGTAAGGAAATCTCCATTGCAGAAGGCGAAATGCCGGGCCTGATGGCTCTGCGTGAAGAATACGGCAAAAGCCAGCCGCTGAAGGGCGCACGCATTGCTGGCTGTCTGCACATGACCATTCAGACCGCCGTGCTGATTGAAACGCTGGTGGCGCTGGGTGCAACCGTGCGCTGGTCTTCCTGCAACATTTTCTCCACGCAGGATCACGCCGCGGCTGCCATTGCTGCTGCCGATATTCCCGTCTTTGCCTGGAAAGGGCTGAACGAGGAAGAATTCTGGTGGTGCATTGAACAAACCGTGAAGGGGCCGGACGGCTGGACCCCCAACATGATTCTGGATGATGGCGGTGATCTGACCGTGCTGATGCACGACAAGTATCCCGATCTGCTGGCCAACGTGAAAGGCCTGTCTGAAGAAACCACAACAGGTGTGCATCGCCTGTGGGAAATGCAGAAAAAAGGCACGCTGAAGGTTCCGGCCATCAACGTGAATGACAGCGTTACCAAATCCAAGTTTGATAACCTGTACGGCTGCCGTGAAAGCCTTGTTGACGCCATTCGCCGTGGCACGGACGTGATGATGGCAGGCAAGGTTGCCGTGGTTGCCGGTTATGGTGACGTAGGCAAAGGCTCTGCTGCTTCCCTGCGCAACGCTGGCTGCCGCGTGCTGGTGACGGAAGCTGACCCGATCTGCGCCCTTCAGGCCGCCATGGAAGGCTATGAAGTTGTGACCATGGAAGATGCCGCCCCCCGTGGCGATATCTTTGTGACCGCAACCGGCAACGTGGACGTGATTACCGTTGACCACATGCGCGCCATGAAAAACCGCGCCATTGTGTGCAACATCGGCCACTTCGATTCTGAAATTCAGATCGAAGCCCTGCGCAACTTCAAGTGGGACAACGTGAAGCCGCAGGTGGACGAAGTTGTGTTCCCTGACGGCAAGCGCCTGATTGTTCTTTCTGAAGGGCGTCTGGTGAACCTTGGCAACGCCACGGGCCACCCCTCCTTCGTGATGTCCGCTTCCTTCACCAACCAGACGCTGGCCCAGATCGAACTCTGGACGGCTCCGGCAGGCAAATATGAAGCGAAGGTTTACACCCTGCCGAAGAAGCTGGACGAAAAAGTGGCAGCCCTGCATCTGGCAAAGGTTGGCGCGCAGCTGACCAAACTGTCCCAGACCCAGGCAGACTACATTGGCGTGCCGGTAACCGGCCCGTTCAAGCACGAAGAATATCGCTACTAAAAACGGTTCGGCGGCCTTTGCTTTCCAGCAAGGGCTGCCCTCCCCTTTTCGGTCTGGGCTGCTGCCTGCCAGACCACGCCTGCGGGCTCGCCCTGTCGAAACGGCTTGTTTCTTATAGAAACGCCTTTCCTCGCAGCCTCTTTCTTTTTCAAAAGCTCAAAGTGGCTTTGACCTCACCAGAAAACATCGTGGATCTCGCACGCCAGCGGGTTCTCTTTGATACTGGCTTTAAATAATGTCATGGTAATTTCATAGATTTCAGCATGAAAAGACGTCAGAAACACGGCGGTCTCTTTCTCTTTTTGAAATGAATTTGATTAACTAAAGTTAATTTTTGCTTTTCCTCAAGCACTCTATGCAACCTTTACCCCTGTTGTATGCTTGCATGCGTGTCTGGACAGGGTTTCAAGCGGCTGTTTCTCACAGCGCAGCCTGTCCACTATTGCAGAAGGAAACATTAGCATGAGCATTTTCGGCTCCATTCTTTCCTCCATTTTCCACCACGCCAAGGCAGCCACCCCTGACAGCACCACCGGCGCCACTGCCGCAGCCTCCGCCGCCACCCCTACTGGCGCACCGGCTGAAGCTGCTGCCAGCGCTACCCCGCCGGCTGGCGCACCTGTCAACATTGACGCCGTTCTGAGCGACATGGCTGCCAAAAATGGCCAGAACCTCAACTGGAAAGAGTCTATTGTTGATCTGCTGAAGCTCCTCGGGCTGGATAGCTCTCTGGACTCTCGCAAAAAGCTGGCTGGTGAACTGGGCTACACGGGTGACACCAATGATTCCGCCACCATGAATGTGTGGCTGATCAAGGAAGTGCGCCAGAAGCTGGTTGAAAACGGCGGCAAGGTTCCTGCTGGCCTGTAATCCAGCCCAAACCACACAGGCTCTCCCGTTGTCATGGCGGGAAGTCTGACGTGGCCCTGATATGAAAAAAGCGTGCCGGGTTCGCCCCGCACGCTTTTTTTCTGTCTGACGTTTCGGCCTTATCTGGCCAGCTTTGTCTGGCGCTTCTTTCTGAAGACTTCCCCCGTCAGACCACACCTCTCCTCCTCACCAGCCAGCCTCTCCGGCTGGCAAGCAGGCTCTACCCCACAGCGTTCTTCCGGGCAGATCAGACGCTTTCCGCCACCCAGTTTTTCTTCTTGGTGGCCTGACCAATACCGGGGTTAAAGCAGTTGCAGGGATCCAGGCTGCGATAATGCGCCACCATGTCATCTGGTGCCTTGTACAGATGCCCTACGTTATGCTCGGCAGGGTAACGGGCGCCACGCTGATCCAGCCCCGGCAGCATGCTGTGCTCAACGGCAACCGCGTTGTACCCCTTTTTCACCACGTAATCCTGATGCATCACGTGGCAAAGGAAGTGACCGTAATAAAGTTTGACGATCAGCTTATCTTCAATTTCGGCAGGCAGGGTCTCGAACCATTCACGGTCGTTCCGCCGCAGCGCCACATCCAGCGCCACAATGTCTTCCGCATCCCGATGATGCACGGCGCGATACCGCACCGCAGCCCCAGCCGCCGCAAAGCGATGCAGGAACGCACGAGTGCCTTCATCTGGCGTACATTCAAAGAACTCGCCCGTCACTTTTGCAAAATACTCGGTCAGATAAGCGCGCATCTTGGGTGTGAGGGATTCCGTCACCTTGAGCATCAGATGATGTTCAAACCGATCCCGGTAATCCAGCATCCGGTCAGGCAACTGGCTGGGGATCAGCACACTCAGCGCCTGCATGATCCGATCACTCAGGTTTTCAGGTAGAAATCCGAACTGTTTGGTGAAGATATCAAACCGGGATTTCATGGCGAACATCTTCGGCAGAAAACTGGTGCCAAATTTGCGAATGACAAAGAACGTGTCCTTGCCATACTGTTCCGCAATATTGAACGCATCCCGATGGATGTATTCACCCGCAATCGGCAGTTCATCAAATGCTGTCAGCACATGGCGGCGCAGGTCTTCCAGTTCATCCGTGCTGTTCGTGCCAATATAAAAAACGGAAGAATTCTTGTTGGCCGGAAAAGTATCCAGCCGCACAGCAAACACCACAAGTTTGCCTGCACAGCCTGCGGCTTCATACCACCGGCCCGGATCAGCATTGTAACGGGCGGGCGTATCCGCATCCACTTCCCGCACATGGGTGACGTAATTGCCATCGTGCCCACGGCCTGCATTCCAGTCGATATCCGCTTCGTTGAACGTGCCATTCTGCAACTTGGTCAGAATAGTTTCCGGGTCATTGCCCAACTGGATACCCAGATGGTTGACAAGGCGGAGCACCCCATCATCCCCAACCTGACCGAACACAGCCATTTCCGTATAGGCAGGCCCGCGTTGAACAAGCGCTCCACCGGAATTGTTGCTTACCCCACCAAGCACAGACGCACCAATACAGGACGACCCGATCACCGAGTGCGGCTCCCGCCCGATCGGCGTCAGTTTGTTTTCGAGTTCATACAATGTGGCACCCGGCAGGCAGACAACCTGCTTGCCCTCACCAATCAGATGAATCCCCGTCAATCGCAGGGTGCTGATAAGCACAATCTCGCGGTCATAATCATTACCATCCGGCGTGGAACCGCCCGTCAGCCCGGTGTTGGCGGCCTGCATGATGATAATCTTGCCGGAAGCCACGCAAGCCTGCGCCACCTTCCACAATTCAACCAGCGTTCCCGGTTGCACAACCGCCAGAACGTTTCCTGCCCCAAAACGAAAGCCATGCCGGAAACGGTATGTTTCGGCTTCACCCGTCAAGACATGATGATGGCCGACAATGGTTTTCAGGCTGGCCAGCAACGCCTGGTCACTCGGAAGCTGTGTGGTTGTCATGTTCAGGGGATCTCCACGTTCTGCTGATGCCACTTGGTTTTTGTTATAACGTTTTTTTGATACGGCACCATCTTCATCTCGGGATGCCTGCTAGGCATTCCCTCATCCCATGATGGCGGCACCGGGCATACCCCAAGCTTAATGCACCACTACTACAAAAGTTTTGACTGAACAGTGCTTAAGCCCATCATCACGACCCAAAAGCGGCTTTGTGCACCACATATCATCACCCTTTTACACCCGGACGGTGCGTTACGGCTTTTGCATCCGCAGTATTCACGTTCATCACTTCCGGCATATCGGATGTATCCACCACCACCACAGCAGCCCCTGCCAGCGGCGAGGCCACACGATCCTTGCGCAACAAGGCACGGAAACGGATATCAACCGTCGCCATACGTTCATATTCCGCGTCAATCAGGCCATGTTTATCAATGAACACGTTCAGAGATGCCGGGATACGAATACACCCTTCAGACGCCACATGCCCCAACCGGCTTTCCAGATACACAGGGTCGGTCGCGTGCATCTCCAGACGGATCTGCCCTTTTTCACGCGATGGAAGCCAGCCTTTTTCGGCCCACTGCCAGCCAAAATCCCACACCCGCATGCCTTTGATGCCGTTGCCCATAATGCCGTTGGCGTTTTTGGTACCCAGTGCGCGGTAGCCCAGAATATCCGCTGTGTTCACGAACACACCAGTTGGGGTGATGTAATAGAATTTTCGGCCTGTGGTGCCAGTAGAGACTTTGGTGCTGCCGATCACCTGCCAATCTGAGCTGTGAGGAAGCGCCAGCATCAGGCACAAGCGCTGCACGGCAGGATTGCGGTCCACAATGACCAGCACCTGCGGGCGATCAAGCGGATAAGAGGCAAGCTCCAGTTGCTTCTGGGCCAGCGCAATCCATGCTTCCTTACGCACCGTTGGCACTTTCAAAGCCACAGGCACTTCATGTCGGAAATCATGATTCAGGCGTGTCGCTTCTTCCCGTGCTTCCTCCTCGTTCAGAACAGGAAGGGGAGGAAGATCAATCGGCAAAGGCGCTTCTACCGGCGGAGGCAGTGCTGGCGAGGGAGCACCTTCCTGATCCGCCTGAGCAGGCTGGCCCTTTTCCTTATCAGGTGTTGGGCTTGCTACGGGTACGTCCTGCTGTGCAGCAGCCCACCCGGTAGCCGGAGCAAGGAGCAAACTGCCCGCCAGCAAAAACAGTGTCGGACAGTTTACGCCTTGCATGCCACGTCTCTCCTGTCATTCATGCCAGAAGATTATGGCATTCCTTCCAGAAAGAAGGAAATCGTCAAATATTCAGAGACCGACCATCGGCCCCCAGAGCAGCTTCCTTCACTGCTTCGCTCAGTGTCGGGTGCGCGTGGCAGACACGGCCGATATCTTCAGCAGAAGCACCAAATTCAATAGCCATGGTGGCTTCAGCAATCAGTTCACCAGCACACGGGCCAATAATGTGCACGCCCAGCACGCGGTCGGTCTTCTTGCAGGCCAGAACCTTCACAAAGCCGTCCGTCATGCCCAGTGCGCGGGCACGGCCATTTGCCATGAAGGGGAATTTACCGATTTTGTATTCGGTACCCTTTTCCTTCAACTGCTCTTCCGTAAAGCCGACGGAAGCTACTTCCGGCCATGTGTAGATCACGCCAGGGATGGCATCATAATTCACATGCCCGGCCTGCCCGGCCAGCAGTTCGGCCAAAGCCACGCCTTCTTCCTCAGCCTTGTGCGCCAGCATGGGGCCAGCAATCACATCGCCAATGGCGTAAATGCCCGGAACATTGGTGGCATAATGGGCATCAACAACAATACGGCCCCGTTTATCCAGTTCAATACCGGCTTCTTCCAGACCCATGTTCTTGCTGGCGGCCGTGCGGCCCACAGCAACCAGAACCACATCGGCTTCCAGCGTTTCAGCCTGACCACCGGCAGAAGGTTCAACCGTCAGCACAACACCGCTTTTGGTTTTTTCAGCCTTGGTGACCTTATGGCCCAGCTTCATTTTGAAGCCCTGCTTTACAAGCAGTTTCTGGAACTGGGTGGCCACTTCATTATCCGTGCCCGGCACCAGCCGATCAAGGAATTCCACCACTGTCACGTCAGCACCCAGACGGCTCCAGACGCTGCCCAGTTCAAGGCCGATCACACCGCCGCCAATCACCACCAGCCGCTTGGGCACGGATGACAGTTCCAGCGCGCCGGTGGAGGTGACAATCACCTTCTCATCAATTTCAATACCCGGCAGGTTGGCACTATCACTGCCCGAAGCAACGATGATGTGCTTGGCCGTAACAGGCTTGCCGTCCACCGTAATGCGGCCGGTGCCTTCAACCTTGCCGTGGCCCTTCAGCCATGTGATGCCGTTTTTCTTGAAGAGGTATTCAACCCCTTTCACGTTGGCACCAACAATATCCGCCTTGCGGGCCTGCATCTTGGCCAGATCCAGCTTCACGCTGTCAATCACCACCCCATGGGCAGCAAAATCATGGCCTGCGGCATGGAAGTTTTCAGAAGACTGCAACAGCGCCTTGGAGGGAATGCACCCTACGTTCAGGCAGGTGCCGCCCAGTGTGGCGCGTTTTTCAACACAGGCCACCTTGAAGCCAAGCTGTGCGGCGCGAATGGCGCCGACATACCCGCCGGGGCCAGCACCAATCACAATCACATCGTAATCGGTTTGCGTGGGCGCATCAGCAGCGGGTGCGGCAGCCTTGGGAGCCTGTTTGGGGGCTTCCGCCGGTTTGGCATCGCTTTTCGCGGCAGATTTGGCAGGGGCCGGTTTTGCAGAAGCCGCGTTGCCAGCAGCGCCTTTTTCCAGCGTCGCCAGAACCGCGCCAACATCCACTTCATCCCCTTCGGCTACGGCATGGCTTTCCAGCCGTCCGTCTGCCGGAGCGGGCACTTCAACGCTGACTTTATCTGTTTCAAGCTCAACAATCGGCTCATCCGCCTTGACCGCATCACCAGGCTGCTTCAGCCATTTCCCCACCGTGGCGGTTGTGACACTTTCTCCCAGGGAAGGAACCTTGATCTCAATCGGCATGAATTTCGTCTCGCTTAGCGTTCAGGGTCAGATGAAAAAAGAACAGGCCGGACATCATACCCGGCCCGTTCCGCGTAATCAGGCGTCAATCAGAAGACGACGCGGATCTTCCACATTCTGCTTGATACGCACCAGGAAGCTGACCGCTTCCTTACCATCCACAATCCGATGGTCATAAGACAGAGCAATATACATCATGGGGCGGATAACGACCTGCCCGTTTACTGCCACCGGACGTTCCTGAATGGAGTGCATGCCCAGAATACCGGACTGCGGTGCATTCAGAATGGGGGTGGACAGCAGGGAGCCGTAAATACCGCCATTGGTGATGGAGAAGGTGCCGCCTGCCAGATCATCAATCTTCAGCGTGCCTTCCCGTGCAGCCTTGCCAAAGCCTGCAATGGTTTTTTCAATCTGGGCGTAGCTCAGCTTGTCCGCATCGCGGATAACCGGAACCACCAGCCCGTTCGGGCCACCCACGGCAATGCCCAGGTTCACAAAATCACGGTAAATAACATCATCACCGTCAATTTCGGCGTTAATGGCCGGGAACTCTTTCAGGGCGGCAATCACAGCGCGGGAGAAAATGGACATATAGCCCAGCTTCACCCCATGCTTTTTCACAAAAGCATCCTGATATTCAGCGCGCATCTGCATGGCGTTGGAAAGATCAACCTCGTTGAAGGTTGTCAGGATAGCTGCCGTGTTCTGCGCATCTTTCAGGCGGCGGGCAATGGTGCGACGCAGACGTGTCATTTTCACACGTTCTTCACGCGGGTCATCATTACGCGGCGGCTTGGGGGCAGCCTTCTGCTGCGCAACCGGCGGCTGGGACAGGAAGCCCAGAACGTCACCCTTGGTAATACGGCCATTCAGACCCGTGCCAGAGCCAACCTGCTCGGCGCTCAGGCTGTTTTCCGCCATCAGCTTGCGGGCAGCAGGAAGTGCCGCAGCGGCATCAACTTCCGGAGCGGCCTTTGCAGGAGCCGGAGCGGCTGCCGGAGCAGAGGCAGCAGGAGCAGCCTTCTTTTCAGCAGGTTTTTCAGCCGGTGCGCTCTTAGCGGCTGCCTTCGGTGCACCTGCGCCGGGTTCAAGCGTGGTCAGCAGGGCGCCTACTTCCACTTCATCCCCTTCCTTGGCCACTTCCGCGCCAAGAACCCCGGCCTGTGGTGCAGACACCTCAACACTCACCTTGTCGGTTTCAAGCTCAACAATCGGTTCATCCGCCGCAACGGTATCGCCAGCTTTTTTCAGCCATTTGGCGATTGTTGCAGTTGTTACGCTCTCACCAAGTGTCGGCACCTTGATTTCGACTGACATCCTCTATCCCCATTTCCTTCAAACAGACACCAGCAGGGTCTTTTCTGTTCCCACCCTTACCGGCTTGTTCATGCCCGCCCTCACCGGGGCGGGCGGCCTTCCCAGACGGTGTGTTTCAGTCCGTTTTCTTCAAACCCAGGGCCCTTTCAACCAGATCAGCCTGCTCTGCGGCATGAATGCGCGCAAGCCCCGTTGCCGGGCTGGCTGCTGCGGCACGGCCCACATATTGCGGGCGGCCAGCCTGATGTTTTGCCGCGACCAGTGCCTTTTCAATCCGGCGGTCTGCAAAATGCCAGGCCCCACCATTTTCCGTTTCTTCCTGGCACCAGATGATCTGGGCTTTCGGGTAGCGCTTCAGCTCTTCAGCCAGCGCGCTTTCCGGGAACGGATAGAGCTGTTCAAGCCGGATAATGGCAACGTTTTTCAGTTCTTTTTCACGGCGTTCGGCCAGCAGATCATAATAGACCTTGCCCGAGCAGATCACCACGCGATCAATATCTGCATCCGGGCCCAGCGCATCAATCTCACCCAGCACCGGCTGGAAGCGCGTGCCGGGTCCGAAATCGGACAGTTCAGACACAGCCAGTTTGTGACGCAGCAGAGATTTCGGCTCCATCAGGATCAACGGCTTGCGGTAATCCAGCTTCAACTGGCGGCGCAGGGCATGGAAGTAATTGGCAGGCGTGGTGATATTGCAGACAAACATGTTGTCTTCTGCACAAAGCTGCAAATACCGTTCCAGACGGGCGGAAGAATGTTCCGGCCCCTGCCCTTCGTATCCATGCGGCAGCAGCATGACCAGACCGGACATCCGCAGCCACTTGGTTTCACCCGAGGCAATGAACTGATCGATAATCACCTGTGCACAGTTGGCAAAATCACCAAACTGGGCTTCCCACAGCACCAGCGTTTTGGGGTTGCGCAGGGAATACCCATACTCAAAGCCCAGAACACCATATTCTGAAAGGAAGGAGTTCCAGATTTCAATTTTCGCCTGATCATCCTGGATATGATTCAGCGGCGTGTATTGAGACTGGTTGGTCTGATCAATCAGGGTTGCGTGACGCTGGCTGAACGTGCCGCGCTGGCAGTCTTCCCCAGAAAGACGAACACGATGGTTTTCCAGCAGCAGCGAGCCAAAGCCCATTGCTTCACCGGTTGCCCAGTCAAACCCTTCACCCGTGTCAAACATCTTGGCCTTGGCCTTGAGCTGACGGGCGATCTTGGAGTTCAGATCAAAATCATCGGGAACCTTGGAGATAGCAGCGCCAATTTTACGCAGCTTATCAAGCGCCATGCCGGTTTCCGGATAAGCGGCTTCCACCTTGCCCGTTGTGGGCGCAATCAGACCGGACCAGCCACCTTCAAGCCAGTCCGCCTTGTTCACCTTGTAGGACTGCGCCGCTTTGTAGTCTTCATCCAGCTTGTTGAAGAAGGCATCCCACTGGGCCTGCACTTCATCCTGAGAAACCACTCCGGCAGCCACCAGCTTTTTGGAATACAGGGTATGCGGGGTTTCGTGCGCCGCAATGGCCTTGTACATCACCGGCTGGGTGAAGGCGGGTTCATCCGTTTCGTTATGCCCGTGGCGGCGATAGCAGACGATATCCAGAATGATGTCACTGGCAAAAGCCTGCCGGTAATCCTGTGCCAGGCGGGAGACGTAAATCACCGCCTCGGCATCATCACCGTTCACATGCAGCACCGGGGCTTCAATTGATTTGGCAACATCCGTGCCATAAATGCCGGAATGTCCATTTTCAGGGTTGGTAGTGAACCCAACCTGATTGTTCACCACCATATGGATGGTGCCGCCTGTGCGGTATCCCTTAAGCTGGGACATGGAGAGGGTTTCATACACCACGCCCTGCCCGGCAAAGGCAGCATCACCGTGAATGATGATCCCCATATGGCCAGACCGGTTTTCCGTATCTCCGGCATCATCCTGAATGGCGCGCACCTTGCCGCATACCACAGGATCAACCGCTTCAAGATGAGACGGATTGGGCTGCAGGGCGATATGAACGGAATGACCACCCACTTCCACATCAGTGGAAGAGCCAAGATGGTATTTCACGTCCCCAGAGCCAGCAACATCGTCCGGCTTGAAAGACCCACCGGCAAATTCATTGAAAATGGCAACGTAGGGTTTACGCACCACGTTCACCAACGTGTTCAGACGCCCACGATGCGCCATCCCGATGGTGACTGAGGAGACACCCTGCGCGGCGGCCTGATCAATAATGGCATGCAGGGACGGAATGGAGATTTCCCCACCTTCCAGCCCGAAGCGCTTGGCGCCCACGTACCGCTTCTGACAGA
The DNA here is from genome assembly GCF_030644465.1 of Acetobacter tropicalis. Taxonomy (NCBI): domain Bacteria; kingdom Pseudomonadati; phylum Pseudomonadota; class Alphaproteobacteria; order Acetobacterales; family Acetobacteraceae; genus Acetobacter; species Acetobacter tropicalis. Next base: position 524,830 of record NZ_JAUYUW010000001.1, read on the forward strand.
AGGTTTCAAACCCTTCTGCTTCCGTCAGGTTTTTCAGAATGGCTTTCTGCTCATCCACCGTCACGCTGGATTGCCAGTTATCGCCTTCAAGCCGCTTGCGCAGCCATTCGCGCTGTTCATGGTTGCGGGCATACATGAATTCCGCACCAATGCTGTGGCAATAGACACCACGCAGGGCGTCCACAACGTCACTCACCTTGGCGGAAGGACCGTCCAGCAGCGGAGAAAGCAGGGAACCGATATAAACTTCGCGGTCCAGATCTTTTTCAGCAAATCCGTATGCTGCCGGGTCCAGCTCTTCCCGTGCTGTCGGCTCTTTCAGCCCCAACGGGTCCAGCTTGGCTTCAAGGTGACCATATTCACGGAACGCACGCACCAGACGGGCAATGGCCAGACTGTCTTCAGCGGCCAGCCCACCAGCGGCAGCACCTTTGGCGCCTTTTGCCGGAGCAGCCTTTTCCTCACCCGTGATGATGGAAGGCCGTGGTGCCCATGATGCGCCAACGGCGTCCTTCAGAACGGCGGCTTCTTCATCTTCCAGAGAACCAAAAAGCGTATCAAAGGATGGATCAACGCTTTTGTGGTCTTTTGCCCACCGGGCATACAGATCTGCCAGATAAGCGATATTTGCGCCATTCAGCGCTGTGACAAGCACATCTGAAGCCGCCATGTCAGACTCCTCCCTGCTGCCGGCCAACCCTGTGCTGGCAGCCAGTTGTTGTGTCATTCCCGAACAAAACGCGGAACATTGTTTTTTTCATCCCACACCTGTGTGCAGGATGCCCTGCCTTCCCCTGTCCGGGCAGAAAGGAAGATGGTGCGCTACCTGTGGGTATCGGTTCGTTTCCCATTCCTGCCCTCACATTCGTTTTTCTTCGGCTGGAGGTCTCTCTCCGCCAGCCGCACTGTGATTTTGCTAGACCGCGCCTGCGGCAGGAACAAGAGAGCCGGCTGTCACGCTCTAGAGAGCCGATGCGCCGCCTGTGCTGCCTTGGCACCCTGCTCCAGCCAGCTTTCACTACTCATCTCAGCAAGACGTGATGCCGTACGGGCAAAGGCATCCGCCCCTTCCCCCGTTGTGAACAACTGGTCCGGGGTAGCGGCAGCCGAGGCAAAAAGCAGATTTCCGTTGTCGTACAAGGCGTCAATCAACGTTATGAAGCGGCGGGCGAGGTTGGCTTCGTCCTGTCCCATTTTGGGAATGTCATCTATGACCAGCACCGTGAACTGTTTCGCCAGGGCCAGATAGTCATTCGGGCCGCGTGGTTTTCCACACAAAGAGTTGAAATCAAAGCGCGCCACCGGGCCTGCTGCCTGATCCACCTCAAACGTGCGGCCACTGAACTCCAGCGTGACAGGTTTGGGCTGCTCGCCCTCCGCGTAGCGGGCAAAAATCTCGTCCAATCGGGCTTTTGCCTGTGCATCGGCAGGCACGATCCATGTCTCGCGGTCCTGCTGGCGACCACGCCGGTAATCCCGTGGCGAATCAAGCTCCACGGTGTCCAGCTCACGCTTGATGATGGCGATAAAGGGCTTGAACGCATCAGCACCCGGGCGGTTCTGAAACAACTCACCCGGTTCCGTGTTGGACGTGGCAACGATCACCACACCATCGGCAAACAGGGCCTCGAACAGACGCCCCAGAATCATGGCGTCCGCAATGTCATTCACCTGAAATTCGTCAAAGCACAAAAGATGAGCACGGGCGGCAAGCGCCTTGGCCAGTGGCGGGATGGGGTCCGTCATGCCCGGGTTGGCGGCTTTAAGGTCATGCAGCTTCTGGTGCACATCCTGCATGAAACGCAGAAAATGGATGCGTTCCTTCAGTTTGACCGGCGCGCAACTGTAGAACAGGTCCATCACCATGGTTTTGCCACGGCCCACCCGGCCCACAATATACAGCCCGCGTGGGCGCTGGGGCGGTGGCGGCGGCTTGATACGGCGCGCAAGCCCGGCCAGCAGCCCCTTGGGTGGGGGCGGCGGAGGCTGCATGGTGCTCAGCTCATGCCACAACTGGTCCAGCCGCTTGATAACGCGGGCCTGATCCGGATCGCTCTTCAGTTCACCCGCAGCGATACGCTGCTGATAAACCGCCAGAGGCCCCTGCCCTGACAAAGCCGAGGCCTTATTCATGCTCATATCGTTCATACCTTACGCCGATAGCTGGGGGGCGGACTGCTCCGCAAGAGCGTAAGGCTCTCCTAACCGTGTCGTGACAGACTCTGCCCGTTCTGATGCAGTCTAGCCTGTTATTTTCACAAAAGCAGGAGTGCATCATTGTGACCGACTGGAATGCCTATCGCGCCCATCTGGGTCAGAGCGTAAAAGTGCTGGCAAAGCTTTCTCCCAACACGCTGGAAGGCTTGCAGAAGCTGGAAACGGTTGCGCCAGAACACAAACACCTGGACGACAAGACGCGGGAACTGATCTCACTTGCCGTGGCTGTAACAACCCGGTGTGACGGCTGCATTTCCGTCCATACGGTTGCGGCCAAAAAAGCAGGCGCCAGCAAGGAAGAAATTGCCGAGGCGCTGGGCGTAGCCGTGGCCCTGAACGCCGGAGCGGCCCTTGTCTATTCCAGCCGCGCGCTGGATGCGTTTGACACCGTGAAAGACTAAGCCTCCGCCTGCCTTCAGAAAGCCTTCTGGTTTTCAAAAAAGCAAGCCATTCCGCCCACCCCCTTGCGCCCCTCCTTCCCTTATTCAGAAGGCGCAAGGGGCAGGTTGGGCATGCCGTGCCCTCCGGGTTTCATCACCCAAGGGCGTGCGCCCCGCACGGCGCGATCTGTCACGACGCGCACGCCATGCTTTTCCAGATACACAGCCTGCGCTCCTTCCCGCCATGCGGAGAAGCGATCCAGCCTGCGCGCATTGGGGCAGGAGTCGCGCAGGGGCGCGCTGCTGATCACCACATCCATGTCAGCGCACAGAGCGTCAGTCAGACGCGCCATGCCATCGGTTTTATCCACGACCCGCAGCAACGCCATTCGCCCGTTTTTGCTGACAAAACAGATATCCAGATCTCCATCTTCCCCACAACTGAGCACACCGTCAGGGGTCTGCCCCTTTACAGGAAACGGTTCAGGCACACGCGCAAAAGCCTGCGCCCATGCGGCCTGCACAGCCGCGGAATCCCGCGAACGACCAGCAACCAGCAGATGGCCGCCATCCCGCACCGCCATCAGCCCACCGTCCGGGCTGATCAGAACATCCGGCTGAACCAGCAATAATGGGGAGAGCATACCTAGCGCTACAGGCACCACGCCCCACAATCGCCAGCGCTGCCGCCATAAACACAGCCAGCAGAGCCCCAGCAACACGGCCCCAAGCCCCCATGTGGGCATGTGCGGCACGCTCATCCGTGCGGCAGGCAATCGGGCAACCCCATGCGCCATGGAAAGCACCAGGTCTACTCCCCACCCCATGGGGGTCAGTGCCATCGCTTCCAGATGAAGCGGCATCAGCAGCAGGGCCAGCAGCCCGAGCGGCATGATCCACACCGCCATCAGGGGCACGGCCAGCAAATTGGCGAGCACAAAAAAAGGCTGGATCTGGCCAAAATGCGCCATAACGATGGGCAACGTTGCCAGCCCGGCCAGCAGGCTGGTGAGCGCCAGCGCGATGAGATGGCATACCAGCCAGTGCGCCATACCCGTTGCCCGCGCCCGATACCCGGCAAACCATGGCCCCAGAGCCTCATAACCGGCAACAAGCGCCATAACGGCGGCGAAGGACATCTGGAACGCCACGCCCAGCAGTTCCTCCGGCATGATCGGCAGCAGAAGCGTGGCAGCCAAAGCCAGCCCCCGCATAGACACAACGCGCCTGCCCACTGCTATGCCCAGCACAGCGATTGACGCCATGATCAAACTGCGGATGACGGGCAGATGCAGCCCGGTCAGCATGGCGTATCCGGCCCCGCCCACCAACGCCAGCAAAGCGGACAGTGCCTTGCAGGGCCAACGCAGGGCAGCCCATTCCCACAGGGCGAACCCAAGCCGGAAAAGCCCCATCAGCAAGCCCATCACCAAGCCCAGATGCAGCCCCGCCACAGCCAGAAGATGCGCCAGACCAGACGCTGCAAAATCCTCCCGCACAGCGCGCGGCACACTGGCGCTTTCTCCCGTCAGCACGGTGGAGGCCACCGCTCCCACGGCTCCCGGCAGCACCGCACGAATACGGGTATCCAGCGTTTCCCGCAAAGGTTCGAGAACCGTGACAATCCAGCCTCTCTGACGAGAGGATACACTGAGACGCTCAACCGGATTCAAAGCCCGGCCATACCCGGCGCTGTTGGCAAACCATGCCTCCCGCTGAAGGTCTCTCCCGCCGGGGAATGCAGGAAACGGCGGCGGCATCAGCATGACCCGCACCCACACTTCATCACCGGGGGCCAGATCCCCCATATCGTCGGGCTTCAGTTTCACGCGCAGGGTGCGCTTCAGGGGCAGCATGTCCGCATCCAGCGGGGTCTCGAACCGGGCGTTCGCCAGCACAACCATGCGGCCAGGCACAGCGCCATCCCGCCCCGCTACTGCGGCCATACTCTGCACCGTGCCCGTTATCTCCACAGCCCGACGCGGCAGTTCCGGCATGGGCAAATGCCGATGCGTTGAAAGCCATGCCGCCAGAAACCCCACAGCAACCGCGAGGCAGCCACCCGCCACTATGCGCCCCCACACACTCTGCCAGCCGCGCCACAGCCCCAACAAAGCCGCCCCAATGCAGAGCATGGGCAAAGCGACCCCACCCCATACGGAAGGCTCCTGCCGCAACCCGAAATACCCCGCTACGCCCAGCGCCATGCCAACAGGCACCCACAGCACCAGCCGCCTCTGCTCCGCCAGCAAAAGGGCCGTCACGGCGGTAAGAAGATCACTTTTGAGGAACACGATTGTTTTGCGCAGGGAGGCCTCCTTCAAAACGGAGCATCCGGCATCAGTGCCCTGTGCGGCATGAAGCCAGCACCCGGAACAGCCATGCACCCTCCGGGCAGGCCACGTGCGCAGACTGACGCACCGGAACGCTCAAGACCATATGGCTCCCCGCGCCCGTGCGTGATAAGGAAGCGCCTCATGACGAAAATCCGCACACGTTTTGCCCCGAGTCCGACAGGCCTGCTGCATATCGGCAACGCCCGCGCGGCCCTGTTCAATTTTCTCTTTGCCCGTCATCACGGCGGCGAGTTCCTCCTGCGTATCGAGGATACCGACCGTGAGCGTTCCACCCAACAGGCAGTAGACGTTATTTTTGACGGGCTGGCCTGGATGGGCATTACGGCGGATGAAGAACCCGTTTTCCAGTCCACCCGCCAACCCCGCCATACGGAAGTGGCGCTGGAGCTACTGGAAAAAGGTCTGGCCTACAAATGCTACTGCACGCCTGAAGAGCTGAAGCAGATGCGTGAGGACGCCATGAAAAATGGCAAACCCCCACGCTATAATGGCATGTGGCGTGACCGTGATCCCTCAGAAGCTCCAGCCGGAGCCCCCTACGCCGTGCGCATCAAGGCCCCGCGTGAAGGGGAAACCGTGATTGAAGATCTGGTGCAGGGCGAAGTGCGCGTTGCCAATGCGGAACTGGATGACATGATCATCCTGCGCTCCGACGGCACCCCCACCTACCAGCATGCCGTGGTGGTGGATGATCATGACATGGACATTACGCACGTGATTCGTGGCGATGACCATCTGACCAATACCTTCCGTCAGGCCATGATCTACCGCGCCATGGGCTGGGATCTGCCCCGCTTTGCCCATCTGCCGCTTATTCATGGGCCGGATGGAGCCAAGCTGTCCAAACGGCACGGCGCGCAGTCCGTGGTGGAATTCCGCGATGAAGGCTATCTGCCGGAAGCCCTGTGCAACTACCTGCTGCGTCTGGGCTGGGGCCATGGCGATGCGGAAATCCTCTCCCGTGAGGAACAGATCAAGCTGTTTGATCTGGACGGCGTCGGTCGCTCCCCCTCCCGCATGGATTACGCCAAGCTGCTGCACATCAACGCTGTATGGCTGCGTCAGGCCGATGATGACCGCCTGACCAATGATGTGATGGACCGCCTGAAAGCTGTGGACGGCGTTGCAACGGACGAGACCACCCGCGCCCGTGTGCTGGCCCTGATGCCCGGCCTGAAGGAACGCGCACGCACGCTGGTTGAACTGGCGGACAGTGCTGCCTTCCTTGGCCGCCATGTCCCGCTGCCCTTCAACGCCAAGGCGGAAAAACTGCTGACACCGGAAGCCCGCACCATTCTGGATGGTCTGGCGCGTGAACTGGCCGCCGTGCCGGACTTCACACCGGAAGAAATTGACGCCGCCCTGCGCCACTTTGCCGAGCGTGAAGGCCATAAGCTGGGGCAGGTTGCGCAGCCGCTTCGCGCTGCCGTAACCGGGTCCAACACCTCACCGGGGATCGACGCGACCCTCTTTGCCCTTGGCAAGGATGAAACGCTGGCCCGTATCGGAGCCGTGCTCAATGGCTAGCTTTTCCGGCCGTCACACACAGCATCTGCTCGGACTGGAAGGCATGACGCCCAATCAGATCGAGCCGTTGCTTGATCTGGCCGAAAGCTATGCCCTGCTGAACCGCTCCCGCAAGGTCCCGCGCGATGTGCTGCGGGGCCGCACGCTGATCAACCTGTTTTTTGAAGACAGCACCCGCACCCGTACCTCCTTCGAGCTTGCGGGCAAGCGGCTGGGCGCGGATGTGATCAACATGTCCGTGGCGCAGTCTTCCGTAAACAAGGGCGAAACGCTGCTGGACACTGCGGCCACCCTCAATGCCATGCAGGCGGATCTGCTGGTGGTACGGCATGCGCAGTCGGGCGCACCGGCCCTGCTGGCGCAGAAGGTGGAAGCATGTGTGGTAAACGCGGGTGATGGCACGCACGAGCACCCTACACAGGCATTGCTGGATGCCCTGACCATCCGCCGTCATTGCGGCCATCTGGCAGGGCTGACGGTAGCCATCTGCGGCGATGTCGCCCATTCCCGCGTGGCGCGCTCCAATATCCATCTGCTCACCACCATGGGCAGCCGTGTGCGCGTGGTCGGCCCGCCTACTTTGGTGCCGGGGGCCATCCGCCATCTGGGGGTGGATATTTTCCACACCATGGAAGAAGGCCTGCGCGGTGTGGATGTGGTGATGATGCTACGCCTGCAACGCGAACGCATGTCTTCCGGCCTTATTCCCAGCGCGCGTGAATATTTCCGTTTCTACGGGCTGGATAACCGGCGGCTGGCGCTGGCCAAACCCAAGGCACTGGTCATGCACCCCGGCCCCATGAACCGGGGTGTGGAAATTGACAGTCAGGTCGCTGATTCAGACCAGAGCGTGATTCAGGAACAGGTTGAAATGGGCGTGGCCGTGCGTATGGCCGTGCTTGATCGGCTGACCCGCAGCAGGCACTCCGTATGAGCACCCTTCTTTTTGAAAACGTCCGCCTTCTGGACCCTTCCTCCGGGCTGGATGAACCCGGCCGCCTGCTGGTCCGCGATGGCGTTGTTGACGCCACGGACAAAGCCGGAGCCGAAGGCACGCCTGAAGACGCGCAGGTTATCAATGGTCAGGGCGCGGTTCTGTGCCCCGGCCTTGTGGACATGCGCGTTGAAATTGGTGAGCCCGGCCACGAATATCGTGAAACCATCGCCTCTGCCGCCCGTGCGGCCTCGGCTGGCGGCATCACCACCATTGCCATTCTGCCAACCTGCGAGCCCGCCATTGATAACCCCGCACTGGTGCGTCTGCTCCGCACCCGTGGGGAGGAAACCGGCGCCATTACCATTCTGCCCTACGGCGCACTGACCAAAGGCTGCAAGGGGCAGGAACTGGCGGAAATCGGCCTGCTGCATGAAGCCGGAGCCGTGGCCTTTACCGATGGCGCCCGTGCCATAGACCCCGCCAAACTGATGCGGCTGGCGCTGTCTTATGCTGGCGGGTTCGGAGCCATGGTGGTGCAGCACCCGGAAGAGCCTTCTCTGGCCGGTTCCGGCTGCGCCACGGCGGGAGAACTGGCCACCCGCCTTGGTCTGCCCGGTATCCCCCCGGTGGCGGAAGCCATCATGATTGCCCGTGATATCCGTCTGGCGGAACTGACGGGCGGACGGTTGCATTTTGGTCATGTCTCGACCGGGGAAGGCGTAAACCTGATCCGTCAGGCCAAGGCGCGCGGCCTGAATGTGACGTGTGACACCGCCCCTCCTTATTTTGACCTGAACGAAAACGCGATTGGTGACTTCCGCACCTACGCCAAGTTCTCGCCCCCTCTGCGGGCGGAAGAAGACCGCTTAGCAATCTGCGCTGCGTTGGCCGATGGCACCATTGACGCCATAGCGTCCGACCATCTGCCGCGCGATGCGGATGATAAGCGGCTACCTTTTGCGCAGGCCGCAACAGGCGGCACCGGCATGGTGACCCTGCTGGGCGTAACACTGGCCCGCGTTCATGATGGCACACTCACCCTTCCGCAGGCCATTGCCCTTCTGACCCACAAGCCTGCCGCTCTGCTTGGCACCTCGGCTGGCACCCTCGCCAAAGGGGCCGCGGCTGATCTGTGCCTGTTTGCACCGGAACAAAGCTGGCTGGTGGCAGCGGGTAAATTACCGGGCCGGGCCCAGAACACACCGTTCGATGGCCGCCCACTGGAAGGCCGTGTTCTCGGCACATGGAAAGCCGGGCGGCGCGTGTATGAGGCTACCAGCGCATGATGGAAACCCTGCCGTCCTACGCGCTGTGGCTTATGGCTGCCATGGCTTTCCTGGGGTACGTGCTGGGAAGCGTTCCCTTTGGGCTGATCCTGACCAATCTGGCCGGTGCGGGGGATCTGCGCAAAATCGGGTCTGGCAATATCGGGGCCACCAACGTGCTGCGCACAGGCCGCAAGGACCTTGCCGCCGCCACGCTGGGGTTGGATGCCGCCAAGGGACTTCTGGCGGTTCTGATCGCATGGATCATGACCCCGCCAGACTTTGCAGACCGCATTACCTCCGTCACCGCATTGGCGGTGGTTGTGGGCCATTGTTATCCCATTTTCCTTGGGTTCAAGGGCGGCAAAGGCGTCGCAACCGGGTTGGGCGCCATGCTCGCCCTTTCTCCGCTCACGGGGCTGGCGGGTTGCGCTGCGTGGCTGGGCATTGCACGGCTTACCCGCATTTCCTCTGCCGGAGCCATTGCCGCCTTTATTGTCATGCCGGTGGTAAACTGGGCGCTTTATGGGTTCAGCTTTCAGGCATCCCCCAAGCCCATGGCTACGTTGCTGATCAGCATTCTGGTGCTGGCGCGGCATCACGCCAACATTGGCCGTATTCTGAACGGCACCGAACCACGGGTTGCGCCAAAACAGAAATGACGGCGCGCGTATGACCTCTCTGGCCGCCTGCCTGCGCCTGGCCCGGACCGATTCGGTAGGGCCGCGCACATGGCGGCGGCTGGTGGAACGCTACCAAACCCCGGAAGCAGCGCTGGACGCCCTGCCCCATCTGCCCGCCCGCAACGGGCGCACTCAACTTATCCCTCCATCACCCGCGCACATTGAGGCGGAAATAGACGCCACCCTGAAAATAGGGGGCCAGTTTCTGACTCTGCTCGACGCCACTTACTCTCCCTTGCTGCGCGCCTGTCCTGATGCACCGCCTGTTATCAGTGTGTTGGGAGATGCCTCCTGCCTGAACAAACCGGGGGTGGGGCTGGTAGGCGCACGGAATGCCTCGGCCCACGGCGTCAGACTGGCGGAAAGTCTGGCCACCGAACTGGCTGAAGCTGGGCTGGTGGTTATTTCCGGATTAGCGCGCGGCATAGATCGTGCGGCCCATATGGGGGCGTTACACCGGCACGGCCTGACCATTGCCGCCATTGCGGGCGGGCTGGACTGCCCCTACCCCCGTGAAAATGCCGCCCTTCATGCTGAAATTGCAGAAAAAGGTGTGCTGGTTACAGAAGCGCCCTTAGGCACCACACCCACGGCCCGCCATTTTCCACGCCGCAACCGCCTGATTGCTGGGCTGGGGCTAGGCTGTGTTGTGGTGGAGGCTGCGTCCCATTCCGGCACCCTGATTACTGCTCGGCTGGTTGTGGATTATGGCCGCGAACTGTTTGCCGTGCCCGGCTCACCGCTTGATTCGCGCTGCCGAGGCAGCAACAATCTGCTGCGCCAGGGTGCCATTCTGACCGAAAGCGTAGCGGATATCCTGCCCAATCTGCCCGCCATTCCTGCATGCCCTGAAAAAAACCCTCCCCTCTTCCCCACGCAACCCGACCCGGTGCAGGAAGGGAGTGTAAAAAAGGGATCAACTGCACAAAAGCAGAACAAATCCGCCATTCAAAGCGCATTTTCCCTGCCTCTTCCCGCACCAGCAGAACGCTCCGGCGGGGCACCAGTCAGCCCCGAAAACGTGCGGGAAAAAGTGCTTGATCTTCTCTCCTTTACGCCCATACCGGTTGACGATCTTGTTAGGCACTGCCAGTTCTCAGCTTCCACTGTCTTGACCGTGCTCACGGAACTTGAGCTTTCCGGCTGCGTAGACTCCCTCCCCGGTGGGCGGATTGTTCTGGCAGCACCGCATGGAAAAGACGGCTGATCAAGTGCTGCTTCCGGCAGGTCGGAGAGAGTATGACTGACGTTGTGGTGGTCGAGTCGCCCGCAAAGGCGAAAACGATCAACAAATATCTTGGCGATGGCTACACCGTGCTGGCCTCCTTTGGGCATGTACGCGATTTGCCGCCCAAAGATGGTTCCGTGCGCCCGGACGAAGGCTTTGCCATGTCCTGGCAGTCTGATGAGCGTGGCACCAAGCAGGTTGCCGCCATCATCAAGGCTTTGCGGGGCGCCAAGCACCTCTATCTGGCCACTGACCCGGACCGTGAAGGCGAGGCTATTTCCTGGCACGTCCGGTCCATGCTGGAAGAAAAGAAAGCCCTGAAAGGGGTGGAGGTGCAGCGCGTCACCTTCAACGAGATCACCAAAAGCGCCATCAAATACGCTATGGCGCACCCGCGTGAGCTCGATTTCCCGTTGATCGAAGCCTATCTGGCCCGCCGCGCGCTGGATTATCTGGTGGGGTTCACGCTTTCTCCCGTACTGTGGCGCAAGCTGCCGGGCTCCCGCAGTGCGGGCCGCGTGCAGTCCGTCGCCCTGCGGCTGATCTGCGAGCGTGAGGCGGAAATTGAAGTTTTCCAGCCGCGTGAATACTGGACCGTTACCGCATCCCTCACCACGCCTTCTGGTGCACCATTTACAGCCCGGCTGACACATCTGGACGGCAAGAAGCTTGACCAGTTTGATCTGGCCAACGCCGAACTTGCCGAAGCTGCCCGCAAGGCTGTGGAAGCCGAAAACCTATCCGTCAAATCTGTTGAGCGGCGGAAGGTGCGGCGTAATCCGCAGCCGCCTTTCACTACCTCCACCTTGCAGCAGGAAGCCTCCCGCAAGCTGGGCATGGGTGCGCAGGTTACCATGCGCACAGCCCAGCAGCTTTATGAAGGCATTGATCTGGGCGGAGAAACCGTTGGTCTGATCACCTATATGCGAACCGATGGTGTGCAGATGGCTGGAGAAGCCATCGGGGCCATTCGCTCCCACATTGGCAAGCATATTGGTGAAAACTACGTTCCGGCGCAGCCGCGCCATTACACATCCAAAGCCAAAAACGCGCAGGAAGCGCATGAAGCCATTCGCCCGACGGATGTCTTCCGTACGCCGTCCTCCGTTGCCTCCCACCTGACGCAGGACCAGCGCCGCCTGTATGAACTGATCTGGAAACGCGCGGTGGCCAGCCAGATGGAATCCGCAGCCCTTGATCAGGTTGCGGTGGATATTGCAGGCCCCTCCGGCAAAACCGTGCTGCGCGCCAATGGCTCCATCATTACGTTTGATGGCTTCCTGCGCCTTTATACGGAAGGGCGGGATGACAGTGACAAACCGGCGGATGATGAATCCCGCATGCTGCCCCCCATGCAGGAGCGTGACCCGCTCAAGCGTGAGGATGTAAAGGCCGATCAGCATTTCACGCAGCCGCCGCCGCGTTTCTCGGAAGCCTCGCTGGTCAAGAAAATGGAAGAAATCGGCATTGGCCGCCCTTCCACTTACGCTTCCATTCTCACCGTGCTGCGTGACCGCAATTACGTCACGCTGGAAAACCGGCGCTTTGTGCCGGAAGCCCGCGGGCGGTTGGTCACGGCGTTTCTTGTCTCGTTCTTTGAACGCTATGTGGACACCAAGTTCACCGCCAGCCTTGAAGAACTGCTGGATGATATTTCTGGCGGCCGTGCGGAATGGAAGCAGGTTCTGGCCTCCTTCTGGCACGATTTCTCCAAGGCGGTAGATGACACCAAGGAACTGACCATCACCGATGTGCTGAACGCACTGGATCAGGATCTTGGCCCGTTCTTCTTCCCGCCGCGCCCGGACGGGTCTGACCCACGCCACTGCACGGCCTGCGGCACGGGGCGACTTGGGCTGAAGCTGGGGCGTTATGGCGCGTTCATTGGCTGCTCCAACTATCCTGAGTGCCAGTACACCCGCCGCCTTTCTGCTGACAGTGCAGAAGACGGTGACGGCAGCAGCGCGCTGAAGGACGGTATGCGCGTTCTGGGTCAACACCCCGAAACGGGCGAGGATATCACCGTGCGTCAGGGCCCATGGGGCCTGTATGTGCAGCAGGGTGAACCAGACCCGGAGGACAAGAAAGCCAAACCCAAGCGTGCCTCCCTGCCCAAAGGGCTGGATGGAGAAAAGGTCACGCTTGATCAGGCCGTGGGCTTGCTCTCGCTGCCACGTCTGGTTGGCATTCATCCTGAAACAGGAGAACCCATTCAGGCCGGACTGGGGCGCTTTGGCCCGTTTGTGAAAATGGGCGCGGTCTATGGGTCTCTGGATAAGGACGATGATGTTCTGACCATCGGCCTGAACCGGGCTGTGGATGCGCTGGCCAAAAAACTGGCCTCCATCCGTACGCTGGGCAACCACCCCAAGGATCAGGAACCCGTTATGGTGCGCAAGGGCCGGTTTGGCCCCTATGTGCAGCATGGACAGATTGTTGCGACCCTTCCCCGTGGCACGGATATGGACGCCGTTACGCTGGATGAGGCAGTGGCGTTACTGGCTGAAAAAGGCAAACCCCTGAAAGCCAAAGGGGGGGCGGCCAAGAAGAAGACCGCAGCCAAAAGCACCACCAAGGCCGCACCGAAAAAAACCGCCACCAAAAAGACAGCAAAAACCGCTGAGGGTGAGGCTGCTCCTGCCAAGGAGAAGAAAGCAGCGCCCAAAAAACCACGCGCCACCACCACACGGAAGAAAAAGGCGGAGTAGCCCATCATGCCCAAGGGCATCGGGGCCTCGGCCCTGCCCGGGCATGAGGTCATTCGCCAGTTTCTGGAAGCAGGCAGCGCTCCCGTAGGGCCTACGGACATTCTGCGGGCGCTCGGCTTGCCTGCGCGCCTGAAGGCGGCCCTCCGTGCAACGCTGCATGATATGGCGCTGGCGGGTGATCTGGCCTGCCTGCCACCGGGTCGCCTGAAAGGCGTGACTGGTCTGCCTGAAACCGTGCGGGCAACCCTGACCCGCCTCCGATCAGACGGGCAGGCTTACGCCTCTCAGCCCGATCATCCCGGCACCTCCATTCTACTGACAGCAACCCTGCCAGATGGCACATTGCTTCTCCCGGGCGATGAGGTCATTGCCCGCTTGCGGCCTCGCCTCTCCCTGCGCGGCAGACGGGAAGGGCGCCCCCTGCGCCTGATTTCCGCCGCTCCACGCTGTTTTCCCGCAACCGTGCAGGCAGCTTCCACACAGCCGGGTAAAGAAGCCCAAACGCATACCCACCCGCCTCGCACTTCAGATGGCGGAAGCCTTGCCGCCCTCCAAACGGCGCAGCAAGAATCAGCCATTGCCCCCTCCCTTGATACGTCGGGGCGGAGCCAACAAACAATCAGGCTCGTCCCATGTGATCGCCGATTCGATCTGGTGCTTCACACCGTTTCTGAACCTCTTGCGCCTGATACGGTGGTACTGGCTGAAATGCGGCCACAGCAGGCCGGAAAGCCACCGGAAGCCCATATCCGCTCCGTTCTGGGGCCTGTGGATGCGCCGGGCATGGCCGCCCGACTCGCTGTTCTTACGCACCCCATGCCCACCGCGTTCTCACCGGAAGCGGAGACAGAAGCGCATCTTCTGGCATCCCGTCCCGTTGATGCAGAGGCCGCAGCCTCCACCTTCACAGGCACAGGCACAGGCACAGGCACAGGCACAGGCACAGGCACAGGCACAGGCACCACGTCCTCTACCCCTGATATTCCGCGCAAGTTACCGGCTCACCCATCTGGTCGCCGGGATCTGCGCAGCATTCCGCTTGTCACGATTGATGAGGAAACGGCGCAGGACTTTGATGACGCCATCTGGGCGGAACGCACGGATGATGGTTTTCACATCCTCATCGCCATTGCGGATGTCGCCCATTATGTCCGTCCTGGTTCGGCACTGGATCAGGAAGCCAGAAATCGGGGCAATTCGGTCTATCTGCCCGGGCAGGTGGTGCCCATGTTGCCGCTGGCGCTTTCTGCTGGGCTGTGCTCGCTCAAACCGGGAGAAGACCGGCTGTGTGTTTATATTGATCTGCAGATCACGCCCCAAGGGCAACGGATATCAGGCACGTTAGGACGAGGTTTGATGCGCAGCGCCGCACGCCTGACCTATCAGGCCGTGCAGGCAGCCCTTGAGCCTTCTCCTCAGCCAGCCTCTTCCTCATCGTCTCCCCTGCCCGCCGGGTCAGACGCCTCTTCTTCTCTCCCGCCAGATCTGCTGCCAACCCTTATGGCCGCCGCCCAAGCCTTGCGGCAGACGCAGTCACCTCAGGCGGCGGACGTCACGCCAGAAGAGGAGTTTGTGGTCACACTGGACGCCCAAGACCTCCCCACCGCCTTTACCCCCCGGCAGCGACTGCCTGCACATGAGCTTGTGGCCAGTTTCATGATTGCAGCAAACGGCTTTGCCGCGGAGGAACTGGACCGCCGCATGGCCCCGGGGCTGTTCCGGGTGCATCCGGCACCATCCCACACTATGGGGCTGTGTCGCCAGATGGCGCGCTATGCCCCGCGCCCTGCGTGGCATGATGGGCTGAGGCTTGCCTGTTATACCCATTTCACCAGCCCCATCCGCCGATATGCGGATCTGGTGAATCACCGCGCCCTACTGGCAACACTGGAGCCGTTTAACACCACGCCGCAGACCGGTAGCGAATCAGACACCCTTTCAACTCGTGCGGCGCATGCTCTGGCCGGGCATCTGCATCTTGCAGAGCGCCGTGCTTCTTCTGCCACACAAGCGTGCTATAATCGGTTAGCAGCCCTCTTCTTGCGGCCTTTTATCGGCCAGATCCTGCATGCACGTGTAACCGGAACAACACGGACCGGCGCTACCGTGACATTGACGAAAACCGGAACTCCGTCTTTCCTTTTTTCAAGCGCCTTGCCGGATGAATTACGGATGAATGACGACTCGCCTACCCCATGCACAAGCTTACCCTCTGAAGCCGCGCTTCAGGTGGGCGCTGTGGTGCCTGTTGTCCTGATCTCAACCAATCCGGCGCAAGGCACGCTTGATCTGGCTCTTGCCCGCAATGCGCGCTGAAGCAGCCTTACGCCTTGTGCCACCCATACGCCGGGTGCTGCCCTGTGTTCTGATTGCCACATTACTGGTGTGCCAACCCGTGCCGCTTAAAGCACAGTCAGGCAACACTCCCCCCCGGCCAGACACACTCCCCTCCGCTCAGCCGGATGCACAGAAAGCCGCCCAACCTGCACAAGCGCCGACGGCACCAGCCGCTGCCAGTGCGGCACAGGCAGCCTCTTCTTCAGGCCCTTCCAACACCACGGTAACAAGTGCGGCCAACACGCAGGAAGACGCACATGCCGTCCAGCCGGAAGCCGGAGCCGGGACGGAGGCCCCGCCGAAGCAGGCGGCTTCCGCCTTGCCTGATGCTGTTCAGCCCCCTCCCGCCGCGCCCCCGCTGGATATGCCGCTTGTGCATTCCGTGATTGCGACCGCGCTGGAGTTCCTTGGCCCGCGCACACTTGAACAGCATTCCAGCCGAGACTTCGCACTATGGGGGCTTGGAAGCCTGACCGCACTGGATCCCACGCTGGCCCTCGATTCCCGAGGCGCTGATATCCGCCTGCTGTCCGGACAGACACCCCTGCTCACGCGCCCTGCCCCCGCCGCCCAAAACGATGAGGCATGGGCTCAACTTGCGGTGGATTTCATGGCCGCAGCCCGTGACCATTCAGAAGGTGTGCGCACCGCCACACGGGAAGAACTGGTGCAAGCTTTTTTTGATGAACTGTTCAACCATCTGGACCCCTACTCCCGCTATATCGGCCCGTCCTCCGCCACAACGGACCGCGAGGCCCGCGTAGGAGGAGAAGCGGATGCCGGTATCACGCTGGCCCGCAAGGGACGGGATATCGTCATTTCCGCCGTCAATGCCAACGGACCCGCATGGTCGGCTGAGGTAGATACCGGGGACAAACTTCTGGCGGTCAATAACCGGCTGACGGCGGGGCAATCAGTAGAGACCGTCACCAACTGGTTGCGTGGTGAGGAAGATTCCCGCGTCACATTGCGGTTGCTCTCGCCCGGGCGGCGCAGGGGACATACGGTTGTACTACACCGCGCCAAAGTGCCGCCAGAAACCGTGTTCGCCTTCGCCAGCGGATCTCTGGTGGTGCTGCGCGTAACGGCATTTTCCTCTGATACAGCCGAGGAAATGAGCCAGTATCTGGATCAGGCCACGCAAGACCCCGGCCTGAAGGGGCTGATTATTGATCTGCGCGGCAACCGGGGCGGCGTGCTGCAACAGGCTGTAACCGCCGCCGCCCTGCTGCTGGACCGCGGCGTGGCGGCCGTCACCGATGGGCGAGACGCGCAAGCCAACCATATCTGGGCTGTTCAGGGTGGAGACATGACGAACGGTCTCCCTATTGCCATTCTGGTGGATGGGCGAACGGCAAGTGCCGCCGAAATTCTGGCTGCCGCCTTGGCCGACCACAAGCGTGCGGTTGTAATCGGCAGCTCTACACTGGGCAAAGGGCTGGTGCAGACCGTGGCGCAGTTGCCTGATGAAGGGGAGTTGTTTGTGACATGGAGCCGCGTGATCGCGCCGCTGCATTGGCCGTTGCAGGGGCTGGGTGTCATGCCGCAGATCTGCACCAGTCTTGGTGAAGCGGACAGCACACGCCAGATGCATGACCTTGCCCATGGCCAGCTTGATAACCAGCCTGCCGTGCAGGCCTCCCGCGCGGCGCGTTTTCCGCTGCCGGTCTCGCGCATTCTGACTATCCGCAAGGCCTGCCCGGCCGCATTGGGCAGCGATCGGGACCTGACGGTGGCGCGTTCCTTACTGGAAAACAAGGCGTGGTACGCCACGGCCCTTTCCGCCATACCCGATGACCCCGCCGCCATGCCCACTACGATACGCGAATGACCAGTTCCCGCCTGCGTTCTGATTTTGTGGCACGCGCCATCCTGCGCCAGAGCGCGCAGGATGGGCGCTCCGCCATGCTGCTGCGCAAGGGAGACCCGGATGCTGGAAGTATTTTAGTCCTTTTGCAGGAACGGGATGGCTCTACTGTTGTTCTCAGCCAGACAAGAACAGCAGAAGGCGAGGCCGCGTGGCTTCGTGCATCAGGTGAAACACCGCTTACGCCAGAAGAAACGGCCCTCTATATTGAACGCCAGACACGTTTTGATCCGGATATCTGGGTGCTGGAACTTGAAGCCCCCGGATTCAGACCTCCGTTTGAAGCAACTCTGGTCTGAAATAACCTGAAGGATGTGTGACTTATGTCACACGCAGAGCGGCCTGATGACACACAAAACCCCTGTGTTTTTGAAATCTGCCGTCCCTGCCTGTTGCACACAACGCAAGTTTACAGCAAAGAAGGCAGGCATATGTGCTTTATACGCACCAATATCGTGATGCCCGGTCACTGCGGAAACAGTGCCACAGCAGGGAGAAGAACATGAAGCTGCGCCAAGGCCTCCTCGCGCAATCACTGCTTTCTGCGCCGCTTGTCGCTGGCTTCCTGCTGTTTGCCGCCCCGGCAATGGCTCAGCCCGTGCAGGGGCTGTATATTGCAGGTGAAGGCGGAGCTACCTTCAATCAGGATCAACGCGTCAGAACTTCCCCCATGTTTCCTGATGGACGGGACCGCTGGCACACCGGCGGCACCGGAATCGGGTCTATCGGCTACGGTCTTGGGAATGGGTTCCGCGTTGAAGTGGAGGGGGATTACCGCTCCATGGCGTATTCACGCTTTGTCACCAACACGCTGAGCAGCCGTGCTGATGGGCGGCGTGAGACCTATGGCGTAATGGCCAACGCCCTGTTTGACATGGATATCGGCAAGCCCTGGCTGTTCCCGTATTTTGGAGCAGGCATCGGGTATGGCTGGACCCATCTAAACACCACCGTGACCGCACCGGGTAATCAGTTTAACCAGCATATTGGCGGCACGTTCGGCAATTTTGCGTATCAGGGCATTTTTGGTCTGGCCTTCCCCACCCCATGGGTGGTTGGCCTGTCCTTTACGGCGGAATACCGGTTCTGGACCATGCTTGGTCCGCAGTCTCATGGCGCAACGGCATGGGGCACCATTGGGGGGGCCAACCAGAGCAAGCCATACAGCTTTGCCAGCGGCAACCGCGACACAAAAACCGATTTCAACCACTCGCTGATGCTGGGCCTGCGGTACGAATTTAACCCTGCACCGCCTCCCCCGCCGCCGCCTGCTGAACAGGCTGCTCCGGCTCCACAGGCGGCGCGCAGCTATCTGGTGTTTTTTGACTGGGATAAATCGGACCTGACAGACCGCGCCCGTTCCATTGTCTCTGTTGCCGCGCAGGCTTCTACCCACACCAACCTGACGCGCATTACCGTTTCAGGCTATACGGACAACTCTTCCGCTTTTCCGGGTCAGAAACGTGGGGAGGCTTACAACATGAAGCTCTCTCTGCGCCGTGCGGAAATTGTTAAAGCCGAACTGATGCGGGACGGTGTGCCCGGCGCCACCATCGATATTCATGGCTATGGGGAAAGCAATCCTCTGGTGCCAACAGGCCCCAATACCAAGGAACCGCAGAACCGCCGGGTGGAAATTATTTTCCGCTAAAACGGGCGTCTGCCTCCTCCCTTTTTTGAAAGCCGCTCTGGTGCCCTGCCAGAGCGGCTTTTTAGTCTTGCGCCCTGCATTGCTCTCCTCGTCCGTTCCTGCCATTCAGACGCCATGACAAAACAGGCTGATTTCGAGATTTTTCTTGCCACCACACCGGGTCTGGAATCCGTGCTGTGCTCTGAAGTGCGCCTGAAAGGGTTCAAGAAACCCACGGCTGTCCCCGGGGGTGTCACCATAAAAGGGGGCTGGCCAGAAGTCTGGCGCGCCAATTTGTGGGTGCGTGGCGCAAGCCGCGTGCTGGCGCGAATCGTCTCTTTTCCAGCCTTGCACCTCTCCCAACTGGAGCGCCGTACGCGGCAGGTGGCGTGGGCGGATATTCTACGGCCTGATGTTCCTTTCCGGGTAGAAGCCTCCTGCGCAGGCTCGCGCATCTATCATGCAGGAGCCGCCGCCGAGCGCATTGCCAACGCCATTGAAAAAACGTTGGGCGCACCCCAGGCACCAGATGCGGAAATTGTGCTGAAGGCCCGCATTGAACAGAATGTCTGCACCATCAGTATCGATACATCCGGCGATCTCCTGCATAAGCGCGGCCATAAAGAGGCCGTCAATCGCGCCCCTTTGCGAGAAACCATGGCGTCCCTGTTCCTGCTCCAATGTGGGTACACCGGCGCGGAACCTGTGCTGGACCCCATGTGTGGATCTGGAACCTTTGTGATTGAAGCGGCAGAAATCGCGGCACGGCTCAATCCGGGCCGCACCCGCCATTTTGCCTTTGAACATCTGGTCTCGTTCAACATTGAGGCATGGCAGCAGATGCGCGCTGTTAAAAGCAGCCGCACACCCACCGCCCATTTCTACGGTAGTGACCGTGATGCCGGAGCCATAGCCATGAGCCGCGCCAATGCGGAACGAGCTGATGTGACCGGCTGCACCACCTTTACCCAGCAAACAATAAGTACCCTCACACCTCCAGACGGCCCGACAGGATTAGTCATCACCAATCCGCCTTACGGCACCCGGCTGGGAGACAAGGCGCAACTTGCGGCTCTTTATCGGGCGTTTGGACAAACCATGCGAGAGCGCTTCTCCGGCTGGCGGGTAGGAATGGTGACCAGTGAGCCGACCTTGGCCTACGCAACTGGCCTGCCCTTCCTGCCTCCTGCCGCACCAGTGCCCCATGGAGGGTTACGCATCACTCTGTTCCAGACTGCTCCTCTTCCCTAAAAGAAAGGCGTCCTACACACTGGCTCAAGCACCATGTTGAGAAGGACTCCACAAGTCCCCCTCCACCCCAGCCAGAGCGGAAACGCAGCCAGCCGGTGTCTGGTGATGGAAAAGGATGCCGAAAAAGACAGTGCGAGAAGGGGCGATACCCAGCGCGGAAAGATCGTGGCGCACAAAAAACGCTGGCCCCGTAAAGGAACCAGCGTTTTTCAGGCAAACGGGTGCTGTTTTTACAGTCCGTTAAACAACGATGTGGAGAGATAACGCTCCGCAAAAGACGGCGTAATCACAACAATGGTCTTGTTTTTATAGGCAGGCTTCTGGGCAAGCTGGAGCGCGGCATGCAAGGCTGCACCGGAAGAAATACCCACCGGAATACCATCCAGACGCGCACACCGCCGTGCTGCGGCAATGGCTTCACGTTCGGATACCGTCAGCACGCCATCCAGAGATTTGGTATGAAGCGTAGCCGGACAGAAACCGGGGCCGATGCCCTGAATACCGTGTGGGCCAGGTTCATCACCGTTCAGAATGGCACTTTCAACTGGTTCCACCCCAAATACCTGCAAACCTTTGCGGCGCGGCTTTAGAGCTTCTGCAATGCCGGTTGCGGTGCCGCCGGTGCCAACACCAGCCACAACCACATCAACCTTGCCATTGGTATCCGCCCAGATTTCTTCTGCCGTAGTGGCAGCATGCACGGCCGGGTTAGCCTCGTTATCAAACTGGTCCGGCATCCATGCGTCCGGCGTTTCGGCAACAATCTCGTTAGCGCGGGCAATCGCACCGGCCATGCCAAGGCGTGAGGGGGTGAGTTCAACCTGTGCGTCCATCAGGCGCAACATCCGTCGGCGTTCAATGGAAGCGCCTTCTGGCATGGTGACAATCAGGCGGTAGCCACGGGCCGCAGCAACAAACGCCAGAGAAATACCCGTATTTCCAGAGGTAGGTTCCACCAGCACCGTGCGGCCGGGAACAATGCGCCCTTCCCTTTCCGCAGAAAGAATCATGGCCGCACCAATACGGTCCTTTACTGATCCGAGCGGATTGAAAAACTCGAGTTTGAGCAGCACGCGGGCTTTCAGCTTGTCTTCCTCTGTGATGTGCGGCAGCGCCACCAGCGGCGTTCCGCCAACCACATTGACGATAGACTCGTAAATCTGTCCGCGCGGTGCGGCAAAACCGTAGTTTTCAACAGAACGATCAGAAACTGTCATGAACCCGCCTTTTTATTTGTCAGCACAACTGGCATCAGTATAATACGAATGAACTACGTAGATAAATCTGACTTCCCCTGCTATATGTCAAGCTAACGAAGACATACCACTACATTTGCCTTTTTTTGAGGTGAAAGGAAACAGGCCCATGATCCTGCGCCGTGATAGAGCCATGACTGCCGTGCTTATCATGCTGGATGTTGCTTTCCATGCCGGACGTTCTGGCACAGTCAGCGCAGCCGATATTGCAGAACGATCCAATCTGGCCCGCCGGGGTATTGAACCCCTTCTTCAGGCGCTTTCCCGTTCCAGCCTGCTGGAAAGTATCCGTGGCCCCCGTGGCGGGTATCGGCTTGGCCGCCCCCGGCGTGATATCTCTCTGGTAGATATCATCAATGCCGTGACACAGGATGATCAGGGGGGAGATGATGGACCACAGGGGCCCCTGTTCACCAAAGTCATTGAGCCAAGCTGGAAGCTGTTTGACAAGGAACTGACCATCCAGATGAAAAAGACCAGTCTGGATGATCTGGTGAAAAAAGCGGAAAGCTCTGGCCTGAAGCGTCCGTTGAGCGAACCCATCACGTTCTCAATCTAAGACACTCTCCAGTGTCAGACGTGCTTTTCTACATCTGACACCACTCTTTTTCGGCCCACTGCCTCAGGCATTCTGCCTTTGAGGTCAGTTATCTCTCGTCAAGCCCCCTCCTCACGCGTGGTTTTAGAAAACGCGTTCGGGCGGAGGGGGAAACAAAAAAAGCGCGTCTGGGCTACAGGAAGCCAGACGCGCTTTTTTGTAACCGCAGAACACTGACAGAACAGACCTCGGCCTGCTCTGTCAGAAAAAATTATTTCTTGCGGGCCGTTACACGACGGCGTGTCGTGGTGGTCTTCTTGGTTTCGGTGGGGGCTGTTACCGCTGGCACAACAGGGCGGGGCAGCACAACACCAGTTGCATCAACCTGAGCCGTTACCGTCAGGCGGGTCCGTTTTTCACCCTGCCCCGGCACCAGAATAACCGTGAAGGTATCCGTGCCCGCATACCCCATGGTGGGGGTGTAGGTTACGTGGGTGTCCCGATCCAGGCTGTACAGAAACGCCTTACCGTGTTCCGGCGCAGGGGACACACCGAAGGAGGCATAAGACTTGCCTGAAGGCTGCGAGATTTTCAGCTCGCACAGTCCATCATCGGACCGGACAGTCATGGTTGTGGACATCTGGCCATCCGCACCCGTCTTGATGGGTGTTGTGCTACATACGGCCGACTTCTTCATATACCCGAACGGGTTGGGGGTTCCAACCTGAACAGGGCCGCTTGTTGTCGCACAGCCGGCAAGCATACCACCAGTTAGCGCCAGAACGGCAATTCCTCGCAAGCGCACTCGTCAGCTCCGCTTAAATAATAAAAAGGATGAACCCTGCGCGTTCCAAGGTCTATCGACAGATGCTCTCGCCCTGCCCCGATGCCCTGCACGCCATGATTCGCTTTTGCGTTTAGAACATCCCGCGCAAGGAAGAAAGAGGCATAAGAGGCCCCATCATCACACATCAGGTTCCCGCCTGCCGCCGGAACAACAAAAACATTATTTTGCCCCAAATTCGCGCTTTGTGTCCGTACGTATGACCATCTGCCGCACCACCCTGCTCTGAAGGCGGAAACGCCCTTCAGAAAAGCTGAGATGCGGTATGAAAAATTACCTGTATCTTTCTCTGCTGAATACGCTATTTCGTTTCGTCAAACCTTGAAGAGACCGTTACATACGCTGCGCGACAGGGAACACCTTAAAGTGATGAGGGAGGCCCGTTCCAGCATATATCGGAGGAACCGCATGTCTTCTTTTTCCCGTCTTCTGGCCGCCGGTGTGTTTGCTGCGGGCGTGCTGCACAGTTCTTACAGCCTTGCCGCAACCCCCTGCGGCCACTCCTCCGCGCATGAAGCTTTTGCGGTGCAGGCTCTCAAAAGCGAACTGATGGTAACCGCTCTCTCCTGCAACGCGCAGGAACGCTACAACTCCTTCGTTGCCAAGTTCCGCAGCAATCTGCTGAATGAAGAACAGAAGCTGAACACCTATTTCCGCTCCACCTACGGCCGCAGCGCCCAGCGCGAGCATGATGATTACATCACCCAACTGGCCAACGTGCAGTCAGAAAAAGGGCTTTCCGCGGGCACCATCTTCTGCCAGCAGCGCATGGCCATGTTTGATGAAGTCAACGCGCTGGACACCACGGAAGATCTGTCCAACTACACGGAAGCCAAGGACATCACGCAGCCTGCGTCCTTTGAAACCTGTGCCGCACCGGCTTCCAACAGCAGCCGCCCCTCCCGCCCGGCACGCCGTACACGTAGCACCCGCCGCGCCTGAACCGGGCTCTTTCACGACCAGACACATTTAAGGCCGCTCTCATGCGGCCTTAGTTTTTTGTGGGCTCCTGTTTTCCGCCCGGTTTTTCAAAAGCATTCCTCTTTTTCCGTCCGCCCTATTCCGCAAACCTGTTAATGCTTCTGCTTGACGAATCATCGGCAAAGCGGGACAGACCTTACCCATGAGCGACCTGTTTTCCGAGCCCCCTCCGCCCCGTAAACCTGCCGGAAAGACGGCGGCCTCTTCCGCCGCCAGAACAGAGGCAGGCAACACGCAGGCCTATGACGCCAGCGCCATTGAAGTTCTTGAAGGGCTGGAGCCCGTACGCCGCCGCCCCGGCATGTATATTGGCGGCACGGATGAAACCGCCCTGCACCATCTGGCTGCGGAAGTTCTTGATAACGCAATGGATGAAGCCGTGGCGGGCCACGCTTCCACTATTGATGTCTCTCTGGACCCAGGAGACAAGCTGACCATACGGGATAATGGTCGCGGCATTCCGGTTGATCCTCACCCCCGCTTTCCAGATCGCTCCGCACTGGAAGTTATTCTGACCACCCTGCATGCAGGCGGAAAGTTCTCCGGCAAGGCCTATGCCACATCAGGCGGCCTGCACGGAGTAGGGTCCTCCGTAGTGAACGCCCTGTCCTCCCGCATGGAAGTGGAAATCGCACGTGACCGCGCTGTGTGGCAGCAGGTGTATGAGCGCGGTATTCCCGTCACGCCGCTGGAGAAAATCGGCCCGACCCAGAACCGGCGCGGCACACAGATTTCCTTTGTGCCGGATTCCCAGATTTTTGGTTCTCACCATTTTTCACCCTCCCGGCTGTATAAGCTCTGCCGTTCCAAGGCGTTCCTGTTCCGTGGCGTAACCATCCGCTGGACCTGTGATCCTTCCCTGATCAAAAGCGGGGATGACACCCCCACCGAGGCCGTTCTGCACTTTCCCGGCGGGTTGGCAGACAGCCTGACGGATGAACTCGGCCCCAAAGCACCGCTGCTCACGCCTCTGTGGGCAGGGGATGCTGCCCTCCCCCCAGCAGCCGATGGCACGGATAATGGCCGCGTAGAATGGGCTGTCGCCTTTCTGGAAGGCGGCACAGCAACGCTGGCATCCTACTGCAATACCATTCCCACCCCACAGGGTGGTACGCATGAGAACGGATTCCGGAACGCGCTGGTAAAGGGACTCCGCGCATGGGGAGACCAGCGTTCTAATAAGAAAGCTGCCTCCATCACGGCAGAAGACGTGTTGGGCATGATTGCCGCGAAGCTCTCCGTCTTTATCCGTGACCCTCAGTTTCAGGGCCAAACCAAAGAAAAACTGACCTCTTCAGAAGCCAGCAAGCTTGTTGAAACCGCTCTGCGAGACCGTTTTGACCACTGGTTGGCACAAAACCCTCCTCAGGCGGATGCTCTGCTGGGCTTTGTGATTGAGCGGGCGGAAGAACGCCTGCGCCGGCGCGAACAGAAGGACACACCGCGCAAAAGCGCCACCCGCCGCCTGCGCCTGCCCGGCAAGCTGACGGACTGCACCCGCGAACGTGCGGATGAAACCGAAATCTTTCTGGTGGAAGGCGACTCGGCTGGCGGCTCCGCCAAGCAGGCTCGTAACCGCGAAACGCAGGCCGTTCTGCCCCTTCGTGGTAAAATTCTGAACGTGGCCAGCGCCACCACGGAAAAACTGCGGGCGAATCAGGAACTCCGCGACCTGATTGAAGCGCTTGGCTGTGGGTCAGGAGATCGGTTTGACCTTTCCAAGCTGCGCTATGGCCGTGTGATCATCATGACTGACGCAGATGTGGACGGTGCCCACATTGCCTCCCTGCTCATGACGTTCTTCTATCGGGAATTGCCGGATCTGATCCGCAATGGGCATCTCTATCTTGCCCAGCCGCCGCTCTACCGGCTGACACAGGGCGCACGTTCCGTTTACGCCATGGATGATGCAGACCGGGAACGGAAGCTCAAGACCGAGTTCAAAGCCAAAGGCAAGATTGATGTGTCCCGTTTTAAAGGTCTGGGGGAAATGCCCCCGGCTGATCTTAAAAACACCACCATGGACCCATCCCGCCGCACCCTGCTGCGCGTTGTGGCCCCTCCGGAAGATCGTCTGGCTACCCGTGAACGAGTAGAAAGCCTTATGGGCCGCAAACCGGAGCTTCGCTTCGCCTTCATTCAGGAACATGCGCAATCCGTGGGTGAATTGCTGGACGTGTAACCCGCCCCTCCACCTGAAAGCTTCTGTTTATGGCTCTTTTCTTCCTCTCCACCATATGAGCACCACGCCGAGCCCTATATCGGTCAGGGAACGGGTTACGGCGCTCAGCCAGTTGATTGGCAGCATGATCTGCCTTCAATTCGGGTCTTCTACCGCCAAATTCCTTTTCCCGGTCTTTGGTGCGGAAGGCATGGTAGGGCTGCGTACCTGCTTCGCGGCTGTTGTGCTGGTGTGTGTGTACCGAAGCTGGAACGTTGTGTCCTGGCGCGCCTTGCGGTTTGTTTTTCCCTACGGGCTGGCAACGGCTGCCATGAACCTGTGTTTCTATCTGGCACTGGAACGCATTCCGCTTGGCATGACAGTCGCCATTGAATTCACCGGCCCACTGCTTCTGGCCTTTATCGGCTCCCGCCGCCTGAGCGATGTGGCATGGCTGGCTGTCACCATCGCGGGTTTGGTGCTGTTGCTCAGGCCCTCTTCCTCCACACCGCCTGATCTGATTGGCGTGCTGTTTGCTCTGGGGGCGGCCCTGTTCTGGGCGCTTTATATTGTTTTTGGAAAACGGCTGACAGGCAAGCTTTCTGCCGGGAACGCCTCTGCTCTTGGCCTGCTGTGTGGCAGCATCGTTCTGTTTGTGCCCTGCTTTCTGCCTGCCGTGGCCATAGGCGTCATGCAGCCCTCCATGTTGGCGCTTAGCGTTATCGTCGCCATCTGCTCATCGGCTCTGCCTTACGCACTGGAAATGCAGGCCATGCATCGCCTTTCCGCCCGTGATCTAGGAGTGCTTTACAGCCTTGAGCCTGTCTGTGCCGCACTGGCCGGGATTTTACTGCTGCATGAAACGCTCTCCTTGCCTCGGCTGGGTGGCATTCTGCTCATAGCCATGGCTTCTGCCGGAACAGTCCTGACGCCGGGCAAGAGATCCTCCCTCCCCGATCTGCCTGAAGCACCGCAATAACGATCCTGCTTCTAATAGGTCATACAGCAGGAGCAGAGCCCCTCCCTTTTCCCTCCGCAGCCCTTTCTTCCAGCTTCGACTTCGACTTCGACTTCGACTTCGACTTCGACTTCGACTTCGAAAAAATGATAAAAAAGGATTTTTAAATAAAGAAAGTTTCTCCGCACACCCTCAATGCTCCCCAGACCTGCGTGGATAAAGCAGCAAGAGACTGGTTGAGCTATCAAACTGCAAAATATTCAGGATTTTTTGAGCAGAGGCAGAAAGATGGGACGGAAGCCCCACTTATGTCTTCGGACTTGGCTGTTCAGGTCCTTCTTGCATCCTTACGGATATCCAGTCCAACCACCACGGCAGACAAGCCTCTAACTCGCAAGCGGGTGCAGAAAGCACCTTTGCTTAACACCGTTACCGAGCTGCAAGTTGGGTAGCCGCATGGGCTGATGCAGCCGCCACGTTTTGCGCGCCGGTTGCCATGCTCTGCATGACCACGGGATCAAAGAGGCGGGTGAAGCTGCCTGGGTGAATACCCATCCAGAGAGTGACAATGGCCAGCGGAGCCAGCACGGCAATTTCAGCCGGGGTCAGATCCCGCAGCAGCCCAACAGTGCCTTTGACGCTGCCAAACAGCACCCGACGATACAGGCTGAGCATGTAAACAGCCCCCATGATCATGGTGCTACCAGCCAGCAGAGCGACCCAGAAAGACACATGAATAGCCCCCATCAGCACCAGAAGTTCCCCTACAAAGGAGCCAGTACCGGGCAGGCCGACATTGGCCATGGTGAACAGCATGGTCAGCAGGGCCAGAACGGGCATCTGGCGGGCAACGCCACCCAGCGCGTCAATCTGACGCGTTTCAGACCGCCACGCCACGGCAGAGACACAGAAGAACAGTGCCGCAATCACCACCCCGTGGGAGAGCATCTGAAAGATTGCGCCATCAACGCCCTCAGCCGTGAGGGTGAACAGTCCCACCGCGATCATGCCCATATGCGAGAAAGAGGAATACGCAATCACGCGTTTCATGTCTGTCTGCGCAAAGGCGATGAATGCGGCGTAGATAATAGCCACAACACCCAGCGCCAGCACGTAAGGCGCAAAGGCATGGGCGGCATCCGGGAACATCAGCACCCCAAACCGCAACAGACCATAGGCACCTGTTTTGGACAGCACGCCGGACAACATGGCAGATGCTGGAGCAGGAGCCTCGGAATATGCGTCAGGCAGCCACGCATGCAGCGGGAACAGCGGCAGTTTGACACCAAAAGCCAGCACAAAAGCCAGCAACAGCCATATCTGCAACTGCCAGGAGAACCCGGCCTGCATCAGCGCAGGGATATCCGTGGTGCCCGCGTGCAGCCACATCACAATCAGCGCGATCAGCATGAACAGTGATCCGCCAAAGGTGAACAGGAAAAACTGAAGCGAGGCCCACACCCGCTTTGGCCCGCCCCACACGCCAATCATCAGGCTGGCAGGGATCAGCGTGGCCTCATAAAACACATAGAACAGCACCAGATCCTGCGCGGAAAACACGCCAAACAGGGCGGTTTCCAGTATCAGCATGGCCACCACAAAATCCCGCGCCTGCGTCTGCACCGTGCGCCACCCGGCCGCCATGGCCAAGG
Organism: Acetobacter tropicalis; assembly: GCF_030644465.1. Taxonomy (NCBI): domain Bacteria; kingdom Pseudomonadati; phylum Pseudomonadota; class Alphaproteobacteria; order Acetobacterales; family Acetobacteraceae; genus Acetobacter; species Acetobacter tropicalis. The sequence goes on from NZ_JAUYUW010000001.1 coordinate 553,607, forward strand.
GGGTCAGGAAGGCCGTGAGCAGGATGAAGGCCAGTGAAATGCCATCCACCCCCGTATGGTAGGAAATGCCATACTCTGAAAGCCAGCCTAACCGCGCTTCATACTGCAAACCGGGCTGGCCGGGATCAAAGCCAAGCCACATCACCACGCTCAGGCCCAGCACACCAAGGCTGGTCCATAACCCCAGCCAGCGGGTAATGCGGTCCTTTTCCGGGCCGCTGCCGCCAGACAGAAAAGCCAGTAACGCCCCGGCCAGAGGAAGATAGGTGATCAGGGAAAGCAGGGTGGAGTGCACGGTGTTCTTACCATCCGGGTTGCATCACATCATCCGCAACCTGCGCCTTTTTACCTGCCCAGACCAGACAAGCCCTGTTCACGTTCCGCCGAGCACCGGCTGTTTCAGCCAGTCCTCACGCAGTCTTCAACGCCTGCCGAACAGTTTTTCCAGATCTTTTTTGCTCAGTTTCAACCAGGTTGGCCGTCCATGAGAGCATGTACCCGCGCGCGGCGTGGCTTCCATCTGGCGCAGCAGGGCATCCATCTCCTCCCGAGTCAGCCGCCGCCCGGCCCGGATACTGCCGTGGCAGGCCATACGCGCAATCACGGCATCCAGTTTGCCATCCAGTGATGGCATTTCGTCTGGATTACCGCTCTCATCCGCTTCCAGTTCGTCCGCCAGATCACGCAGAAGACCGACGGCGTCACTGCTGTTCAGCATGGCTGGCAACGCCCGAACCAGCACGGCGTCTCCCCCAAAGGCTTCAATCTCGATCCCCAGTCTGGAGAGCATGGCCTGTCTGGCGACCAGCAACTCCACCTGCAGGCGGGGCAGTTCCACAACGTCAGGCACCAGCAGACGCTGGGCTGTTACCGTGCCGCCCAGAAACTGCTCGCGCAGGCGCTCATGGGTCAGCCGTTCATGCGCGGCGTGCTGGTCCACCAGAACCAGACTGCCATCTGCCGCCACGGCAATCACATATGTATCCAGCACCTGCGCCACCGCAGCCCCCAGCGGATGCTCCGCCAGAGGCTGATATGCCGTGTCATGAGGCATGGAGTCGGGCACGTGTCCCGCACCAGCACCCGCTGCTGGTGCGCTCCCGTTATCGGGGAAAGACCCCTCTGCTGAGGGAGATGCTGGGGCAAAGCCTGACGGCACAGTTCCGGCATCCCACCCCGTCTGACCATCACCTTGCTGGAAAGGCGACACCATGCGGGCGGTTGGAGCGTCCCCCAAACCGAGACGCGGTTCCGCAAATCCTGAGCCGGACCGTAAGGGCAGAATTGTGCGTCCCGGCGCAGGAGCAGGCACAACAGGCGGCGCATTTTTTTCAGGCGGGTACCAGATCCGTCCCGGCTTCAAGGCAGAGAAAGAGGGCCTTACGCCAGCATTGCCCGCGCCCCCTTCCAGCGCACGGGTCAGCGTGCCGATCACGAGGGAGCGGACGGATGCCTCATCTGCAAAACGGAGTTCTGTCTTGGCCGGATGCACGTTCACGTCCACCCGGTCAGGCGGAATGGTGAGCATCAGCGCCACCACGGGGTGGCGACCGGGTTCGATCACGCGCCGGTAAGCCACGCGCACCGCCGTCCGCAGCACAGGGTCCACCACCGGGCGGCCATTCACCAGCATGAACTGCCCCGCTGCTGTGGCGCGATGCACGGACGGCCCACACGCAAAGCCGGACAGCACCATGCCATCCCGCTCGCCGTGAATGCTCAGAAATCCATCGGCCTCGTTCGCCCCCAGCAGAGCCGCCGCACGCGCCGCCATATCCTGAGCAGGCAGATCAAACAGTACCCGGTCATCCATGGTGAAGCAGAAAGCTGTTTCCGGCACGGCCAGCGCCAAGCGACGCACCACACTCTCGGCGTGATTGCTCTCCACGCGGGGGCTTTTCAGAAACTTGCGGCGGGCCGGGGTGGCAAAAAATAGATCTTCCACCACTACGCTGGTGCCTTGCGCACCCGCACTGGGTTCTGGAGGCGTGATCTTGCCGCCTTCAACATGAATACGCCACGCGCCGGTCTCCCCCGGTGTGCGGGAGGTAATCGTCAGCCGCGCCGCCGCGCCGATAGAGGGCAGCGCCTCTCCCCGGAAGCCCAGCGTGCGGATATGCACCAGCGATTCGTCCTGAAGTTTGGAGGTGCAGTGCCGTTCCACCGCCAGAAGCAGGTCATCCGGCGTCATGCCGCACCCATCGTCCGTGACGATAATGCGGTCTATACCGCCCCGTTCCAGACTTACGTCCAGCCTGCGGGCTCCGGCATCTATGGCGTTTTCAACCAGTTCCTTCAGTGCGGCGGCGGGGCGTTCTATCACCTCACCTGCGGCAATGCGGTTGACCAGCACTTCCGGCAGGCGGCGCAACGTAGGACGCAGTGGCAGCGTGCTATCCGGTTCAGGCGAAGGGGCAGAAAAAAAAGGGTCTGACATGATCAGACCCCTTATATCAGAACAACCCTTTTTTGGGAGGATGCTGTGTGGGGGTTACCCCCTTTGTGGGCTTGTTGCCCAAGGCCGCATTGGTTTTCAGGCGGCGGTTTTCTTCATCCGCATCCACAACCGATCCTGCCTTGCCACCTTTCCAGAACATGAGCTGCTGCACAAAGCCTGACCCGGCCTGCCCAAGCTCACCTTCATTCGGCGCATCAGACGCTTCCGTGGCGGAGCTGACCAGCATGCTCTGGCCCTCGCTGGTTGAGCCGCTTTCTCCATGCAGAGCCACATCGGGGGAGAGGGTTTCCAGCGCCTGCAGGCGTTCACTTTCGTCCTGCGGGCGGTCCGCACCGCTGACGGGCTTGGCCAGTTCATCCATCGGCGGCATGGAAAGCGGCGCGCGCGTGGTGACGGTATATTCATCTGGCATACTGCGTTCGAGCCCGAACGCACGTGCGGCTTCTGAACCGGAACACCCGGTCAGCATTGCACACCCGCCGAGAAGAAGCAGCGGAGAAATCAGTGTCGAGACACGGCGCGCCATCTTCTGCCTTTTATCCTTCCTGCCCAGCCTGCCAGAGTGGCAGGTTGCTTTTGTTCATGTCGTCTGCTGCTGCCTGCCCATAAGGACATTCTGCACCAGCAGAACGCAGACCGCACACACTATAGCGGAATCAGCAACGTTGAATACATACCATGACCACCCAAAAGCGTGGGCATGAATAAAATCAACCACGGCACCATAGCGCACGCGGTCTATTACATTCCCTATGGCCCCGCCCGTGATAGCCCCCACGCAGGCGGCTGTCAGCTTGCTGGGGGTACGGGCCATCCATACCAGCAGGCAGCAGGCCACCGCCAGCGCCACCACGGAAAACACCACCCGGCCCGCATTGCCAACGCCACCAAACATGCCAAAGGTGACGGCATGGTTCCAGACCATGGTGAAGTTGAGAAACGGCAGCAGCGCAATGGATCCCTTGTTGGGCAGGTCCAGCCCATACAGAATCCAGTATTTGCTCACCTGATCAGCCGAGAGCGCCAGCATCAGCACCAGCAGCCCCAAACCAAAGGGACGAAGCATGAAGGGTTTGCTCACGCGCCCTCCTGCCCCGCAGCAGCAGACACAGCCGATGCCTTGAATGTGGTTTCCACCACATCCGCACAGCGCAGGCACAGGCCCGGGAATTCCGGCCGGGAGCCAGTTTCGGGCAGCACCTTCCAGCACCGCACGCATTTTTCACCCTCGGCAGCCCGCACAACAGGCGCGCCATGCAGCGTGCCGCCTTCCGAGCCCTCCACGTAAACCGAGTTGCTTTCCGGGTCGATCATCACCTCCACGTGGGAGACAATGGCCAGTTCGTTCCAGTTCACATTGGCAAAATGCGCGGCTTCCTCCTGAGAAAGCGTAAGTTCCACCTGCGCCTGAAGGGAAGAGCCGATCGTGCCATCACGCCGTGCCCCTTCAATCTCGGTGGTGATGATACGGCGTACGGCCCGCAGGCCAGCCCAGCGCTCATCCAGTGCCGGGTCACTCCATTCCGCAGGCATGTCCGGGAACGCCTGAAGATGCACGCTTTCCACATCACCAAACCGGGCAGTCCATGCTTCTTCCGCCGTGAACACAAGCACAGGCGCCAGCCACGTGGTGAGGCAGCGGTGCAGATGATCCAGCACCGTGCGGGCAGAACGGCGCAGGTGGCTGTCTGGCGCATCGCAATACAACGCATCCTTGCGGATATCGAAGTAAAAGGCGGAAAGATCAGTTGTGCAAAAGCCATGCAGGGCGGGATAGACGCCAACCCATTCATGCGTTTCCACCGCGCGGGCAATCAGGCCGCCCAGATCTGTCAGACGATGCAGAACCCAGCGTTCCAGTTCCGGCAGTTCTGCGTATGGCACGGCTTCTTCCGGCGTGTAGCCATCAAGCGCCCCAAGCAGCCAGCGCAGTGTATTGCGCAGGCGGCGATAGAGCTCGCCTTGCTGCTTCAGGATTTCCTTGCCAATGCGCAGATCTTCATTGGTGTCAGAATTCATGACCCACAGACGCAGGATATCCGCACCCAGACTGTCATTCACGTCCTGCGGGGCCACCACGTTGCCCAGAGACTTGGACATTTTGCGGCCCTGTTCATCCAGAACAAAGCCGTTGGTCACCAGTGCCTTGAACGGGGCGATGCCGCGCGTGCCCACACTTTCAAGCAGAGAGGACTGGAACCAGCCGCGATGCTGGTCAGACCCTTCCAGATAGAGATCGGCCGGGAAGCTCAGACCCGGCTGGCCCAGCACGAAGGAATGGGTGGACCCACTCTCGAACCACACATCGACAATATCGAACACCTGTTCATAATCATCAGGGTTACGGTCCGGGCCAAGGAAGCGGGAAGCCGGGGCGCTGTACCAGACGTCCGCCCCTTCCTCACGGAAGGCATCAACCACACGCTTCATCACCGTGGCGTCACGCAGGACTTCGCCCGTACGTTTTTCCACAAACACGGCAATCGGCACACCCCAGGCGCGCTGGCGGCTGATGCACCAGTCCGGGCGGTTCTGGATCATGGAGGTCAGCCGGTTCCGCGCCTGTGCGGGCACGAAGGTAACATCATCCAGTGCGTCCAGCGCCTTATTGCGGAGTGCGCCTTCTCCATCCATGCGGATGAACCATTGCGGCGTGGCGCGGTAGATCACCGGCGCGCGGGACCGCCAGGAATGCGGGTAGGAATGAACCAGTTCACCCCGTGCCACCAGCCCTGCCGGGGCCAGACCGTTTGCGTTGGCCTGTTCCATCACGGCTGCCAGCGTGGCGCACACAACATCAGCCGCCTTGAACACATGCACACCGGCAAAACCGGGCACCCATGGCGCGTAGGTGCCATCGTCCTGCACAACCTCGGGCACTTCCACATCATATGCGCGGCACAGGCGGAAATCGTCCTCACCGTGGGCCGGGGCCATATGAACCAGGCCGGTCCCTGCTTCCGTGGTGACAAACTCACCCGGCAGCATGGGCACATCAAAATCATACCCGGCCCCACGCAGCGGATGGGCACACACGGCCCCCTCCAGCGCGCTGCCCGGCAGCGTATAGAGCACATGATGCGCGGTAACGTGGGCTTCCTTGCAGAAGGCATCTACTAGAGCTTCGGCCACCAACACCTTGGCACCCGGTTCAAGCAGAGCGCCCTCACCCGTGTCATCCACCCGCAGCACCACGTAAGTGATCTCTGGCCCGTAAGCCAGCGCCCGGTTGCCGGGGATGGTCCATGGCGTGGTGGTCCAGATCACCACGGAGACATCGGCCAGCGCATGGGCTGGGGTCGGGTCTTTCACCACCGGGAAGGCCACCAGAATGGTGGTGGATTTATGATCGTGATATTCGATCTCGGCTTCTGCCAGAGCGGTCTTTTCAACCGGGCTCCACATAACCGGACGCAGGCCACGATACAGACCGCCATTCAGCAGGAACCGGCCAATTTCTTCCGCGATCGCTGCTTCGGAGGAAAAATCCATGGTCGCGTAGCGGTTGGCCCATTCAGCCTGAACCCCCAGCCGCTTGAATTCTTCCATCTGCACGTTCAGCCATTTGCCCGCATAGGCACGACATTCCGCACGGAATTCCAGCACAGGCACGGAATCCTTGTCCCGCTTGGCCTTGCGGTATTCTTCCTCAACCTTCCATTCAATGGGCAGGCCGTGGCAATCCCACCCCGGCACGTACCGAACGGCATAGCCGGACATCCGGTGAGCACGGTTGATCACATCCTTGATGATCTTATTCAACGCGTGCCCGATATGCAGATGTCCGTTTGCATAGGGGGGGCCATCATGCAGCGTGAAGGTCTGACGCCCTTCCGCCTGCTGTTTAATCTGCTCATCCAGCCCAATTTCCGCCCACCGGGTCAGCCAGTCTGGCTCCCGTTTGGGTAGGTTCCCCCGCATGGGAAAGGACGTGCGGGGCAGAAAGACCGTATCGCGATACAGATCGGCGGGAGAGGTCTTTTCTGGGTCGCTGCTGGATGTAGACATGGAACGGCAGGTGTCACTCTGGTTCGGGTTCAGCTCAACACGCAACAGGTGCCCGGATGGCGCACCAGTGCGAAAGACGTGTTATCAAAGCGCAAAGGAAAAGGGTCAAGAAGCAACACAACATAACGGGTTGCTCCCCTTTTCCAAAATCAGGCGAAAAACCGGCGCGCTGCAACGGATACTGCACTGCACTGCACGCCAGACGACCTGCTTACGTTTTACGAAGGAAAATCAGTTTTCTGACGCCATAATTTACCCCCACATAAACACTGTAGATAATGACGGCAGACATCACAACGTTATGCGGCGGAACCCAAAAATGCCGGGCACTCGCCATTAACGGTATGCCGACAAGGCATGAAACAAGATGAGGGAAAACGGCCGTCATGACCCTGCCAGTTCCGCGTCCAGCACGGTGCGGGCGGCCTGAGCATCCTGCGCGATCTGGGCCTTCAGTTCATCCAGTCCGTTAAAGCGTTTTTCCGCCCGCAGCATGCGATGCAACGCAACGGAAAGGGTCTGGCCGTACAGATCCCCCTCATAATCGAACAGATTGACTTCAACCCGGCTTTCCTGCCCATCATCAATGGTGGGACGGCGGCCAATATTGGCCACGCCGGGCCGCGTGTTGCCATCTGGCAGGCGCACCGTTACCGCATATACCCCACGGGCAGGCTCCAGATGCCGACCAAGCGGGATATTAGCGGTGGGGAACCCCAGCAGGCGCCCCCGCTTGTCCCCATGCTGCACTTCACCCCGAATAAACCATGGCCGCCCCAGTTCTTCCGCTGCCCGTTCAGGGTAGCCATCCTGCAACAGACGGCGGATACGGGAGGACGAATAAGGCCCGCCACTATCTGCCAGAGCAGGCACTGCCGTGAACCCTACCCCCAGTTCAGCCGTGCGCTCAGCCAGAAATGGCACACTGCCACCACGCCGATGCCCGAACGCAAAATCCGGCCCACAGGCAACATGCCGCAGCCCCAGGGACTCATACAGCACGTCTTCCACAAACCGTTCGGCGGGCATGAGAGAAAAGGCTTCATCAAACCGGATCTGAAACACATGTTTCACACCCAGCGCTGCAAGTGCGGCAAACCGCTCATCCGACAGGGTCAGGCGGAAAGGCGGGTCCTGTGGGCGAAACAGTTCTCGCGGATGCGGGTCAAACGTGACCACCGCCAGCGGCAGATCTGGCCGCGTGGTATGCAGGGTATGCACCAGATGAGCATGGCCCAGATGCACCCCGTCAAAATTGCCGAGGGCCGCAGCGCAGCCCCGCGCCTCTACGGGAATATCCAGCCAGTTCTGGTGCAGCCGCGCCCGCATGGTTACGCGCGCTCCGCACCCGGCAGGCCGAACAGCGCTGCCGCTTCTGGCAAGGTTGCCGCTGTTGGAAACTTTTCCCCCGCGACTGTGCCATCTTCAGGCCGCACAATCTGGCACACGCGCAACCCGGCTTCTGCCGCGGCCTCAAGTTCCGCCGTGACATCGGAGAGGAACAGAACGTCCTCATCCTGCCAGCCAGTTTCCCGCAGAATAGCCCTGTAGCTTTCAGCCTCTTTCTTGCCGCCTACACGCAGATCAAAAAAACGGCTGAACAGAGGTGTCACATCTCCCTGCTCGGTATGGCCGTAAATCAGCTTCTGCGCGGGTTCGGAGCCTGAGGAATACACAGCCAGTTCAATCCCGGCGCGAGACCATGCTTCCAGTGCGGGCACCACGTCTGGATATAAACGGGCCACCAGTTCCCCCCGCTTATACCCTTCCGCCCATGCCATGCCCTGCAAGGCCTTGAGGGGAGCTACCTTTGCGTCTTCATCCATCCAGCGCTCAAGCTGCTCAAGCGGCGGCACGCCGGGGGCCAGCCGTTCGGTTTCCGTCAGAGCGTCCTTGACCACAGGGTCATTCTTCCGCTCGGCAATCAGGCGCGGCAGATGCGTGCGGGCGTAGGGGAACAGCACCGTATGCACAAAGGAAACCGGGGCTGTTGTGCCTTCAATATCCAGCAGCACAACACGGGGAGCAGCAGAAACACTCATAGAGGATACGCCAGAAAACGGTGGGCCAGATCCGTGCCGGTATAATCGGCAACCCAGCCTTCCTTATGGGTAAAGATACGCAGCGTGACAAAATCGGGCTCGGGCCCGCCGTCAAACCAGTGCTTTGTGCCTTCCGGCACGGAAATCAGGTCTGTCTGGGTGCATTCCACATCATAGATGCGGTCTCCCACATGCAGGATAAAGTGACCGCCACCATGCACAAAAAACCGGACTTCATCTTCGCTATGAATATGCTCGGACAGAAACTTGCCGCGCAGCGCTTCCCGATTAGGGGTGTTTTCATCCACGCGCAGAACATCCGCTGATCCCGCGCCAGTTTCCCCCATCAGTTTATCCAGAAACGGACGGTAGGTTGCTAGCACGGCGTCCTCATCCGCATCACGCGGGGGAATGGCTGGCCCTTCCCACCGTTCAAAGCGCACGCCAAGCGGCTTGAGTTCGGCAGCAATCTCAACCGGATCATGCGTCAGGAGAACAGGCTTTTCAGGCACCGTATCCTGAAAGATGGTCAGTGTGCTCATACGCCCAGCTTCCTTCTTTCCAGAGCGCAGGCCAGCAGGAACTCCAACCCTTCCAGCCGGGCCAGCGCGGTTGGCATATCCTTGCCCCACACATACACACCATGGCCACGAATGATGTACCCCGCAGGCATGGCCCCGAACGCCGGAGCCACCACCGTGGCCAGACGGGCAATATCCTGATCGTTATCAAACAGGGGCACCGGCACTGTTGTCTCGTGCGTGGTCTGCCCTTCAAACACTTTCAGCACTTCATAGTCAGACAGGTGCAGGGCTGGGCTTTTTTCCACCATGGAAAGCACGGTAGACGCCACGGAATGCCCATGCAGAACAGCACCCGCCGTAGGATCCTGCTGGTAGATCTGGCAATGCAGCAACGTCTCGGCGCTGGGTTTATCCCCTGCGCGGTGCGGCTTGCCGTTTTCATCCACGGTAATAACGTCCGCCGCCTGCAAAAACCCTTTATGGCCACCGGAACGGGTAATGGCGATACGGCCATCCGCAAGCCTGCGGCTGATGTTACCAGCCGTGGCGGGCACCCATCCGCGGGAATCCATACGCTGCCCGGCCGTGAGAATATCCTGCACGGCCCGCGCGAAATCCGTCATGCTCTCGCTCATACCTTGATCCTGCCAGCGCCTTGGGTTCAGGGCTGCGGTGTCTTGTCCCGCGCTGCGGGAACAGGCTCAACCGGCGTGGTGGCCGAAGGCGGCGCAATATGCCCGTTGGGGCGGCTGGCGCTGTCATCCATCGGTTCATCATCCGCCATGTGCTTCTTGAAGGATTTGATCCCCTTCGCGAAGTCTCCCATCATGGAGCTGATCTTGCCGCCGCCACCAAAAACCACCAGCACAACCACAAGCACAATCAGCCAGTGCCAGATGCTCAAGCTACCCATTCAACAGTCCTCTGCTTACATGCCGACACAGCCGGGACGGCCCATCTAATCCTGCGTCTGTCTTAGACCACATGGCGGCGCTTGTCTTCTCATGCAAGCCCGAACTCCTGCATCTGGCCGCAAAACCCGCCGCGGCAATACCAAACGCCCGGCCCCGTCAGCGTCTCTCAGCTACTGCCCATCACAATAGGCTCTATAAAGCCGTAAGCAGGATAAACGGTTTTCCCCAACCCGTGAACAGGTGACCACCATACCCGCACGCGCGTCCAGTCATTGGCAGGAGAAACGTCCTCCACCGGCGCCTTATGCGTCACCCGCCCGGGCTCCCAGTTGGCGTGATCCACCAGCACAAGGCGGGAGTTTTCCACCTTCCGCACCACGGAAACATGCCCCGATGGCAGCCGGCGCGTAGAGCGGAACACCAGCACATCTCCCTGATGCGGCGCGGAAGACCGTGCATATTGGCCGCGTGCCTGGTTCCACCAACTGGCTGCGGCACCACGCAGATTAATGGCAGAGTGCTCTCTGGCGTAAGGGGCGCATTGCACGGAGCCATTCCACCCACCGCCGCAGGCCGCCAGAAAAAGCGGCAGCAGCAAAAACACGTATCGCTTCACGATTCGGACCTCAACCGCTCCATCCATCGTCCGGCTTCTTCCGGCTCCATATCCAGCACCCGTTCTGCCACATCCCGCCCGTAACCGGATCGGGCCAGCACACCAAGCGCGCGCTGCCGCTCGGCCATGGCTTTCTGCCTCTCATCCTGCTCCTCCTCTTCCTCATAAGAAGACGCACGCAGCGATGGCCTGCCAGCAAAAGGCCCCAGCCGCCGTTTGCGGGCCAGAACCAGAGCTGCTGAAAGCTCTGTTTCCTGAGGAGAAAACCCTTCCACCACATCCTGCAAGGCGACATTGCGCACATCTGCCTCCACCCCTCGGGCAGCCAGATGCGCCTGCACCGCCTTGCCTGACCGACCGGAACGCACCAGCTTTTTGGCTCGTGCTCTGGCAAAGGCTTCATCATTCACTGCGCCAAGCTGCACCATATCTGCCGCCACGGCCTGAATGACGGGCTTCAGGGCGGCAACCGCGGCGCTGACCTCATCCGCTTCCGCCCCGGCTTTCAGCGCCGCACGCTCCCACCGGGACACACGGCGCGCCAACACCTGCTCCAGCCCATGGCGGGTGGTGCCAAAACGGGCCAGATGCGCCAAAGCCGCTTCTCGCAAAGCTGCGCGATCAGGAGGAGGGGGTGGGCTGTCAGGCCCGGAAGAGGAAGAAGACGCCATGCAACAGAGTATGCCTCAAAACACACCGAAATGACTATTCATGACGTCAGCACATCTCTGCACGCAAGAAATGTGACAGTTTCATGTATGATTTTCGCACTCTGCGTTTGACTCTGGCTGCACAACGCAGTCATCATTGCGTCCGCAACGGGTCGCCCGCTCCACACAGGCAGCGGGCGTTTTCTGTTTTGCGTGATTTTGTCCCTTTTTCGAACAATGACAGCAACACAAAGATAACCTCCATGATTCCAGCCCTGACCCCTACCTACAACCGCGCCGACCTCGCCTTTGAGCGTGGCGAAGGCGCATGGCTGTACACCACGGACGGGCGACGATTCCTGGATTTTGCTGCTGGCATTGCCACATGCTCCGTTGGCCATGGCCACCCGCATCTGGTGGAAACCGTGCAGCAGCAGGCCGCCAAGGTCATGCATGTGTCCAACCTGTTCCGTATTCCGCAGGCTGAAAAGCTGGCGCAACGGCTGGTGGATAACAGCTTTGCGGATAGCGCGTTCTTCTGCAATTCCGGCGCGGAAGCCAATGAAGGCATGGTGAAATTCGCCCGCCGGGCACAGGCTCTTGCAGGCCACCCGGAACGGACGGAAATCATCTGCATGGATGGCGCGTTCCATGGCCGCACGCTGGCCATGCTCTCCGCCACAGGCAACCCGAAATATCTGGAAGGCTTCGGCACGCCGGTTCCGGGCTTCCTGCATGTGCCGTTCAATGACATCGAGGCCGTGAAGGCCGCCATCACGCCCCGTACCGCCGCCGTGATGCTGGAACCCATTCAGGGTGAAAGCGGCATCAAGGTTGCCTCGCCAGAGTATCTGCAGGCGCTGCGTGCCCTGTGTGATGAAACGGGCGTGCTGCTGGCACTTGATGAAGTGCAATGTGGTGTTGGCCGTACCGGCAAGCTGTTTGCGCATGAATGGGCAGGCATCAAGCCGGATGTGCTCTCCACCGCCAAAGGGCTGGGCGGCGGCTTTCCCATCGGCGCTGTTCTGGCAACGGAAGCGGTCGCCAAAGGCATGACAGCTGGCACCCACGGCACCACGTTTGGCGGCAACCCGCTGGCCTGCGCCGCCGCCAACGCCGTGCTGGATGTTCTGCTGGCCCCGGGCTTTCTTGAGCAGGTGCAGGCACGCGCCAAACTGCTGGACACCCAGCTGGATAAACTGATGAAGGAAGCGCCGGGCGTGTTTTCCGAACGCCGTGGCCTTGGCCTGCTGATCGGCCTGCGTTGCGTGCCGCCAGTAGGGGAAGTGCAGGCTGCCGCACAAAATGCTGGTCTGTTGTGCGTAACGGCCGGAGACAATGTTCTCCGTCTGGTGCCACCCCTTACCATTACGGAAGAAGACTGCATGGAAGCGGTATCCCGCCTGCGGCAGGCCATTTTTTCCAATAGCCATAATAACAAGACAGTTCTGGAGCCAACCCCGTGAGCGCTGCCCTTTCCACCGTCTCCCCTCCCCAGACCCAGGCCGGGCCGCGCCATTTTCTTGACCTGAAAGATCTGGACGCAGCAACCCTGCGCCAGATTCTGGATGTTGCCCGGAGCATGAAGACCATGCAGCAGGGGCGACGGTTCCCGCTGCATCCGCGCCTACCGTTGGCCGGGCGGATGCTGGGCATTATCCTCTCCAAACCCTCCACCCGTACCCGCGTTTCTTTTGAAGTAGGCATCCGCCAGCTTGGGGGAGACGCCATTATCCTCACACCGGGCGAAATGCAGTTGGGCCGGGGTGAGACCATTGCCGACACTGCCCGCGTGCTTTCCCGCTTTGTAGATGCGCTGGTGCTGCGCACAGGCAAGACAAGCTCCCTGCTTGATCTGGCAAAATGGAGCAGCGTGCCCGTTATCAACGGCCTGACGCCCCGCTCTCACCCGGTACAGATTCTGGCAGATGTTCTGACGTTTGAAGAACATCGCGGCCCCGTAAAAGGCCGCACCTTTGCCTGGACTGGTGACGGCAACAATGTGCTGGTGTCCCTGATTGAAGGGGCCGTGCGCTTTGGGTTCAAACTGCGTGCCGCTACCCCGCCAGATATGCGCCCACCGCAGGACGTGCTGGACTGGGCCACCCGTGAAGGTGGCGCGGTAGAGTGGATGGCTGACCCGCGTGAAGCCGTTAAAGGTGCTGATTGCGTGGTGACGGACACATGGATCAGCATGTCTGATTCAGAAGAAGAAGCCGCCACCCGCATGGCCAAGCTGGAAGCCTATCAGGTCAATCCTGCCCTGATGGCACTTGCGGCCCCCAATGCCCTGTTCATGCACTGCCTGCCTGCCCATATTGGTGAGGAAGTAACAAAGGACGTGTTTGAAGGCCCGCAATCCGTGGTGTTTGATGAAGCTGAAAACCGCCTGCATGCCCAGAAAGGTGTGCTGGCATGGGCCATGGGCGGCGCAGACTGGCTTTCTTTCGGGAAGGAATAAGCAATGAGCGGTACGGAGAACGCACACCCTACCAGCACGGAAGAAACACCCGCCGCCCCCGGCTGGGTGGAAGATTCGCTGGACAGAATTCTGGCAACCCTGCCTTTCCCGGCAGACAAGCTGGCTCCGTTCCGTGCTTCCTATCTGGATTGCCTGGCAGGATGCGGCCGTGCTGCTGATCTGGACAGCGCCCATGATGCCTGCCGTCAGGGGTTGCTACGCGCTCTGAAAGATGGGCTGGACATGGATGCTGAAACCAGCCGGGCGCTTGAACAGAAGCTGGAAAAGCTTGAACTGGACATTTCAAGCGCCATTTAAAGCAGAACGTGTTGACGCGGGCAGAAGAGCGCCGCCAGCCATAGGATGCTTTTTCTCAAGCATTTATGTGGATGGCCTCCGCGCACTTTCTGCCCGTTTTTCTTTTTTCAAGGCCCCCCATCATGCAAACCCCCGCTTTTCTTGACCGTGACCGTCCCGATGTGCCTGATCTGGTTGTGCCGGGCGGCATAACCCCGTTTTTCCTGCAAGGCCGCCCCGTACGTGGACGGCTGATCCGCCTTGGCGTGCTGGCGGATGTGCTGCTGACCCGTCATGACCATCCTGCCCCCGTCACCCGGCTGGCAGGCAAAGCGCTGACTGTTGTGGCGGCACTGGCCTCCGCGCTGAAGTTTCAGGGCTCTTTTTCTCTTCAGATCAAGGGCGATGGTCCTGTCACCATGCTGGTTGCGGACTGCACGGATACGGGTGCTCTGCGCTTTTACGCCCGCACGGATGAAGACGCCCTGAACGCGCTTCTGGCAGAAACACCCAACCCGACAGACCGCGATCTTCTGGGCAATGGCTATCTTGCCCTGACCGTGGATCAGGGACCGGATACGGAGCGACATCAGGGTATTGTGGACATTGCGGGAGATGATCTTGCCACCATGGCCTCCCACTACTTCGCCACCAGTGAACAGCACGCCTGCTGGATCTATCTAAGCTGCAAAATGACCGATGCAGGCTGGCGCGCAGGTGGACTGGTGCTGGAGCGTATTGCGGGTGAAGGGGGCTCTCACGTGGTGGGAGATGAGAATGCCGATGCAAGCTGGGAGACAGCGACCATTCTGGCGACCACCCTCACCAGCCGGGAACTGCTGGACGATACATTGCCTCCGGCTGATCTCCTGTATCGCCTGTTCCATGAGGAAGGTCTGCAAATAGGCCACCCGCGCGCGCTGGCCTATGGTTGCCGTTGCTCGCGCGCGCGTCTGGCCGATGTGCTTCAGGGCTTCCCGGATGATGATCTGGACCATATGGCACAGGATGACGGCCAGATTGTCATGACCTGTGAGTTCTGCAACATCGACTTCCGCTTTCCCCGGAAGGATATTTCGCCTCACGCAGGCTGAAATATCCTCCCTTTTTTCGGCTTTTGTTAAACAAAACATCCCTTAACGGCCCATGCACACAGCCCTGTTGCACGGGCCGTTTTGCTTCCAGCGTCATGACGCCTCTTTTGGTCTGTAACGTTCACCCCGGTTGCGCGTCAGATCTGCCAGAGTTTCCCCTTTGAAAAGCGCTGGCTTTTTGAAGAGCGCTCTCACCAAGACTGTGCCAGTGTGGACAGACGTGAGCAGGAGAGGATGACATGAAGCATTTGCCCCTCAACCGCGCTTTTACGCTGCTGGAACCCGGTCCGGTTCTTCTGATCACCACGCATGATGGCACCAGAAGCAACATCATGACCCTGACGTGGAGCATGGTGCTGGATTTTTCAGCCAGTTTTGCCATTACCACCGGACCATGGAACTATTCTTATACCGCACTTACAAAAACAAAGGAGTGCGTGATCTCACTTCCGACTGTGGACATGATTGATACCGTGGTGGGGATCGGCACGTGCTCAGGCGAAGATACTGACAAATTTGATAAATTCGCGCTCACCCCCCTCAAAGCAGCCCATGTTGAAGCGCCTCTTATCAAGGAATGCCTCGCCAATATCGAGTGCAGGCTGGTGGACAGAATTGACCGCCACAACATTCTTATTCTGGAAGGGCTTGAAGCCTATTTTGACACCAGCCGGAAGGAACAACGGACCCTACATGCGGTAGGGGACAGCACCTTTATCGTCGATGGCCGCAAAATTGATAGAAAAGAAATGATGCAGTCAAAATTGCCCGAAGGCCTTTGAAAGGCCCGCCCTTTTCTACATAGGGCTTCCCGACAACAGAGCATCAAAATGCAAAACAAGTTCGGGCAGCTTGGTGCGGCGGACTGTCCGGGTCAGGATGCCCGCCTTTATGTGCACAAAAACACGGAATAACTGTACGCCCGATGCACTGGCACCGGGCTTGCAGACAGAGTGTTTTGACAGGACGTTTTTATGATGGGCAACTTGGCTCTCAAAAACCGTCCTGCCCCAGCCCTGCGGGATGTCTCTGATCCCTAGGAAAGACGGCTCCTCAGGACTTCTTTACAAATTCAGATTTCAGATTCATCGCGCCAAAACCGGGAATTTTGCAGGCAATATTATGCCCGTCCGCACCATCGGTCAGCCGGATGTTCTTGACCTTGGTGCCACCCTTCACCGCCTGAGAGGACCCTTTGATTTTCAGATCCTTGATAACGGTCACGGTATCGCCATCGGTCAGAACGTTTCCGTTGGCATCTTTCACAACGCTGGTATCTTCCGCTGCATCGTTGCCCGTGGCGTCCTGGCTCCACTCGTTCCCGCATTCCGGGCAGATCCACAGGCTGCCATCCGGATAAACGTGTTCACAGCCGCAGGTCGGGCAACTCGGGTTACGCTCCACACTTACTCTCCTTGTTGATGGCCGGACCCTACTGCATGCCAGTCCGGATAGGAAGCGCAGCACACACCATAACGGGCCGTTGACCGCCGCCGCCGCCGAAGGCAGGATTTGGCCGGGCAGAGTCTCGGCTCCTGCCTGCATCCGAGTTTGATCCGGGATCTTTGACTAGAAAGGGTCCACACCATGACGCTGTTCTCTCGCCCGTTACGCCTGTCGCTCACCGCCGCCCTTGTGCTGCCAGCCCTGCTGGCTGGCTGTGCGAGCGAACAGCAACCCACGCACTTTGCCCCGCTGCGCTATGATTACCTCAGCCAGATGAACCTGAATGTCAGCACGCTTTCTGTGGTGGATAATACCGTCACCCACCCTGTTGAAGGCGATATCGGCCCCCGCGCACCCACGCCACCTGCTCAGGCCGTGCGCCAGATGGTTCAGGATCGGCTGGCCGCAGCCAGCAACAATGGCAGCACCGCTCAATTTGTTATTGATCGCGCCTCCATCCTGCATAATTCCGGTGGCACACTAAATGGACAGATTGATGTGCACCTGAACATCCTCAACCCCGGAGGTACGCAAGCCGCCCATGCTGAAGCCCATGTCAGCAGCACCGTGCATCCTGACCTTTCAAAAGGGGATGCGGATAGTCCGGCCAATCTGTACGAAATCACACAGAACATGATGCAGCGGATGAATGTGGAACTGGAATATCAGGTTCGCCATTCCCTGAGCACGTGGCTTGTGGATGCCGGGGGCACACCCGTCGGCTCTGCCATTCAGACCCAGCAGTTGGGCAAACCCGGTGAGAGCCCCCCTGCCGCACTCGCAGCACCCGCCGCTGCTGCCACAACGCAGGCTGTCACCTCTCCCACCCCGTCCACAGCGGAGCCGGCCTCGCCCACCACCGAGCCAACCAACGCACCCATCACCACCCCAAAAGTAGAGGTGCCAAATATTACAACACCCAAGGTGGACGTGCCGGGCACGGAGGCTCCTCAGAACACGACGGCACCCGCCGCATCACCCTCCAGCAGCGAACCTGACCCTGTGTTCCCTGCTGGTGAGGGCGATGACAGCACCTCATCAACCGCAAAGTCCAAAACGCTTTCGCCCAAGCCCAGTTATCTGAAGGTGCCTACTACAAAAAGCACCACATCCTCATCAGGCAACTGAAGACCCTTCCCCCCTCCCTTCACTCAGGAGGGGGTTTTTCTTTCCCTGCAAACAGGTTTTAGAAAACACTCTGTACCGTGGCCATAAAGTTTCGCGGCTCGCCATAGTAATTGTAGTAATAAATATTTCCGAGGCGCTGATAGTAACGTGTATTGGAAAGGTTGTTGACGTTGACAGTAATGTTCAGTTCAGGCCGAAGCTGATAGCCAATCTGCGCATTGGCAACAACGTAGCTCCCCTGTGTCACCGTGCGGGACGTTCCAAAAGTGCCACTTTGCGCTGTCAGGCCGCCACCAACGCTCCACACATTGCGCGTTACCTCCGGCGGAGCAAAACGATAATGGGTCCAGAGTTTGAACAGATGCTTGGGTGAGTTGGGTGTATAAGCCTGCCCGACCAGAGAGGCCGTGCTGTCTTTCAGAATAACGTTATCATTGTAGGTGTAGCTGGCATTGATATCCCACCCCGGCAGCAGGCGGCCTATCATTTCTACTTCCGCCCCCTGACTGCGCACCTTGCCTGCGGCCCGGTAACAGGTGCTGGTACCAGAACGACCGCAAATGGGATCCTGATCACCGTCTTCAATCGCCTTATTCCGCTCAACCACCCGATACCCGGCAACGGTCACATTCAGGTTGCGGTGGAAGAAATTCCCTTTCAGCCCCCCTTCAATCTGCTGCCCCAGCACAGGCTTCAAACGCCCGGACAGGCTATAGGCAGACTGGGGTGAAAACGTATCCGTAAAGCTGACATAGGCGGTAAGGTTGGGCACAAAATGCCACACCAGCCCCAGATACGGCGTTGGCACCGCGTTGTTTTTCTGGCTGATGACATAAGGCGTGTTTCTCGAAATATTTTTGTATTTGTACTCATAGAAACTTAACCGCCCGCCCAGCATCAGTTCAAGAGAAGGCAACAGATGAACACGAGCTGACCCATATACCCCTCCCTGTCTGGTGGGCTCCCGATACATGGTGGTCAGAGCAGGTTCAATAGTGCTTGAAATGGCAGGAGAGAAAATATCCAGTCCGGTCAGGGAAGTATCCGTCCGCCATGACTGCGATGCTCCGCCATCCACCATCACATCAGAATCATAATTCCCTCCAATCAACAGATCGATCTTATGACGCAACACGCGCACAGGGCCGGTAAAATAGAGGTCTGCACCATCATACTGATCATGGATAGAAGCTGTGGAGACAACAAAATTACTGCGTTTCTGTGCTGTAACCGGACTATTGAGATAGCTATAATGCTGGCTGTTATCTGTCACACGGTGGCGGCCACTCAGCCGCACGCGCCATCCACCGCCAAAGCGATGCTCCAGTTCGCCGCCCAGTTCATACATGGGGGAAGTGGTATATCCCCAGTCCGCGCCAACAAAACTGTTCCGGTTCAAATGCAGATCACTGCCATCAGTCGCGCGCGGTAGTCCCATAAAGCGCGTGGTATCGTTTTTCTGCCCCATGGCCACCAGAGACACGGTGGTATGATCTGTGACATGAACATCAATATCTGCGTACGCCGTCCAGCGGCGATCATGCGCTTTCTGATAGAAATAATCCCGATCCGTGCCCGCCAGAACAAATCGGCCTGTCACACGTTTTGAAGCCGTAAGCGGGCCTGTCACATCTGCATCCGCATGGAAATTGTTCCATGACCCACCACTGAAAGACCCCTGCGCCTTGAAATGATCCAGCGGCCGCTTGCGCACAAAGTTCACACTTCCGCCCGGAGGAGCCGATCCCTGAAACATCCCGTTAGGGCCACGCAGTACTTCAAGCCGATCATAAATAGCCACATCAAACTGCTGCGCCATTTGCAGCCCCCCGGTAGAGGGCACACCATCAAACTGAGGGGTTAGCGCGTACCCGCGGGCGGTCATGCCGGCTGTGCCATCGCCATACAGGTTGACATTCACGCCCGGCACCTGCTTGAGCGCATCATCCACGGTATTGAGGTTTTGATCACGCATCTGCTGGCGGCTCAGAACAGATACTGACTGTGGAATTTCATCCAGCCGCATCAGCATCTTGCTCATGGAAACAGCTTTCACCACGTAGCTACCCGTACCATCCGTTGTGGCGTTTCTGTTCCGCTCGCCCTGCACCACAAGACTTTCCACACTGCTGGGCATATCATTGTCAGTGGTCTGATGCTGCTGGCTTTTCTTTTTGGCGGCATCATCCGTATCGGCTGCCTGCGCCACCATAACCGGCAGTCCAGCCATCATACTCCATAGAAAAACGCCATACTGGCACGCACTTCGTGCTGTCAGCTTCCTGTTGCCCTGCTTTGCCACGCGCCCCGCCGCCTGTTGAACCGCCACCACACCCTTACTTTCCATTTCGTAAATGAGAATCAGTCGCATATCACGGTTCTGTGATAAACCACAACAGTTCGGTCCGCATTTGCAGGGTTTTTCTCCTAGCAGCCCTACCTCTTCCTGGCGCGCAAACATTGCCGTGCGCGGCGCGGAGAGCCATAAAGCGGCTATGCCCACACCGCTTCACACTCAGGATCTGTTCTCTCTGGCTGATGGTCTTCCGGTAAAGGACGCCCTGCCCGGCCTTTTTGCGGCTCTTGCTCGGGAACCGTCTGCGGGGCATCCACCCTCCGCCATTCTGGTCGCCCCGCCCGGTGCGGGTAAAACCACGACTGTCCCGCCGGTTCTGGCCAATGCGCCGTGGCGGCGAGAGGCCGATCGCATCATCATGCTGGAACCCCGCAGGCTGGCAGCCCGCGCCGCCGCCCAGCGCATTGCCGCACTGATGGGAGAAGAGGTTGGTGGTTTTGTGGGCTACCGCACCCGCCTGGATGCCGCCATTTCTGCTGCCACCCGCATTGAAGTGCTCACGGAAGGTCTGTTCCTGCGTCGTCTGCTGGGGGACCCCATGCTGGAAAACGTGGCCTGCGTGATAGTAGATGAAGTGCATGAACGCTCTTTGGAGGCAGACCTTGCTCTTGCCTTTTGTCTGGACCTGCAACGCACGTTACGGCCTGACCTGCGGCTGGTGGCCATGTCCGCCACAGCGGAAACCGAGCGCCTGGCCAGTCTGATGAACGCCCCCGTGCTCACCAGTGAGGGACGCATGTTTCCGCTCACCGTGCAGCATGCCAAACGGGACATCCCTCATATACGCGATCTGACAAACGTAACCGCCACCGCCGTGCGGCAGGCTCTGGCTGAGACTGAAGGGGATATTCTGGTCTTTCTGCCCGGCACGGGCGAAATCCGGCGCACCATGCAGCTTCTGGATGGTTGCGCCGCCACCGTTTTACCCCTGCACGGAGAACTCCCCCCGGCGGAGCAGGCCCGTGTGCTGCGCCCCGGTGCCGCAGGCGAGCGACGGGTTATTCTGGCAACGTCCATTGCCGAAACATCCCTGACTGTTCCGGGTGTACGCGTGGTGATTGATGGCGGCTTTCGGCGTGCACCCCGTTTTGATGCCGGCGCAGGTCTCTCCCGCCTTGAAACGGTGCGTATTTCCAAGGCTGCCGCCCGCCAGCGTGCGGGTCGTGCAGGGCGAGAAGCACCCGGTACCGCCATCTGTTTATGGACCTCCGCCACGGAACGCGGCCTGCCGCAACATGACCGTCCGGAAATTCTGGAAGCCGATCTGGCCGATTTTGTGCTGGCAACAGCACTATGGGCAGATAGCGTGGGGGAAAATGATGCCCCCCTCCCTCTGCCCGATCAGCCTTCGGGCAGCGCCGTAGCGACCGCGCGCGAACTGCTCACTATGCTTGGTGCATTGGATGACGCCGGTAAAATCACCCAACTTGGGCACAACATGGCCGCGTTGGGCACTCACCCACGTCTGGCCGCCATGATGCTGGCGGCCAACACGGAAGAAGAAGCCGCACTGGCGGCTGACCTCGCCGCCTTGCTGGAAGAACGGGACCCGCTGCGTCCGCGCGCTGCTGGTCGATCTGGGCCGCCTCCCATCCCACCGGCGGATATTTCTCTGCGGCTGGACCTGATAGCGGGGGGAGATCATCCCGATGCAGACCGAGGAGCCTTGGCCCGTATTCGGCAGGCCGCATCCCGCTTCCGCCTTCGGCTGGGATTGAAGGCCCGGCATCCGGCGGGCGGAGACCCTGCCGCCCTGCTGGCTGCTGGCTTTCCTGACCGTATTGCGCTCTCGCGCGGGGAAGCTGGAAATTTCCGCCTTTCCAGCGGCACCAACGCCCGCCTGCGCCGTGATGACCCATTGGCAGAAAAAAAACTGCTGGCCGTGGCTGGCCTGCACCTCCGCACCTCTGCCGAAATCCGGCTGGCCGCTCCGCTTGATCTCAACGCCCTGCCTCCGGCGCTGCTGGATCGCACAAAGGAGCAGGTTGAAACCTCGCTTGATTCCGTATCAGGCAATATTCTGGCCCGCCGCCGCACCCGTATTGGCTGCCTTGTCCTGCGGGACCGTACAGAAAAAGTGCAGAGTGGAGATGCCTCCGCCCTGCTTCTGGCCCAAGCCAAAGCAACCCCCGATACCGCATTGGAATGGAGCGATGCCGCGCGCCAGCTTCAGGCCCGTGTAGAACTGGCCCGCACGCTGCCCGGCGGTACCCATGGCGTGGAAGACGGTTGGCCGGTTTTCTCAACCCCGGCACTGGCCGACAGCATGGAAGACTGGCTGGCCCCGTGGCTAGAGGGGCTCTCTTCCCTCACGGACCTCAAGGAGCTGGATCTCACCACACTGCTCCGCAACCATCTGGGCTATGCCCGCACAAATTGGCTGGATACGCATCTGCCCGCCAGCCTGCCTTTCCCCGGTGGCACCGCCAAAGTGGATTACACGCAGCCTGTGCCGGTTGCAGAAGCACGGGCACAGGTGTTTTACGGCACGGATAAAACGCCCCAGCTTGCCGGTGGGCGGGTGCCTCTCCGGCTGGCTCTCCTCTCCCCCGCAGGCAGACCGCAGGCCATTACGGCGGATCTTGCAGGTTTCTGGCAAGGGGGCTGGGCGGATATGCGGCGGGACATGCGCGGCCGTTATCCCCGGCACGAATGGCCTGAAAACCCAGCCCTCGCCCCTGCAAAACCACGGGCCTCCCGCCGTTAAGGCGTTGGGTAAAGCGTGATGTTTTCATGACATTCCGCCCTGTAATGTTACAACAAGGACACATCACCATTGCGCCAGAGCAGGAAACAAGGGCAGAAGTGACCATGATTGGAAACCTGACCACGGCCCGATGAAGACACTCCTGCGCAGCCTGCCTGTTGTTGCTGCCGCCTGCCTGTCCGCAACCCAGAGCACAGCAGGCGCTGCTCAAGCGCAACCGCTGCCTACCTTTGCCCCTGCGGTCCCGTTGGTCGCCCCACCCGGCCCTACATCCTTCGCGCCATTGGTGCGCAAGGTGGTGCCCGCCGTTGTCAACATTGCCGTGACGCGGGATTCCGATTCTGACAAACGAAAAAAACTACCTTCCGCCGTAAAAGGCACCCCACTGGAACGCCGCTTCCGGGAACGGATGCGCAAACATGGCGATGAAGTTCTGGGCGCGGGCTCGGGCTTTATTCTTGATCCATCCGGCGTGATTGTCACTAACGGGCATGTGGTGGAGGATGCTGACAAAATCACCGTCGCATTGGTGGACGGTAAGGAATACACCGCCCAGCTTCTCGGCATTGACCCTCTGACAGACATTGCCGTTATCAAAATTCAGAGCAACACCCCTCTGCCTTACGTGCAATGGGGGGACAGCCGCCTTGTGCAGGTTGGAGACTGGATTGTGGCAGCGGGAAACCCCTTCGGGCTGGGGTCCTCCGTTACGGTAGGCATTGTCTCTGCTCGCGGGCGGGATATTGGCACTGGCCCGTTTGATGATTTCCTTCAGCTTGATGCCCCCATCAACCCCGGTAACTCCGGCGGCCCCACCTTCAATCTGGCAGGACAGGTGATTGCGCTGAACACCGCCATTGTCTCCCCCACCGGTGGTTCTGTGGGGCTTGGGTTTTCCATCCCGTCCGAGATTGTCATCCCCATTGTCAATTCCCTATGGCATGATGGGCATCTTGACCGGGGCTGGCTGGGCGCCACTCTGGAAGACATCATCACCCACAATGGCGCCCTTGTGGCGGAAGTGGACCGTAACGGCCCAGCTGCGCGCGGCGGTCTGAAAAAAGGCGACATCATTACGGCCATGGCAGGCGAACACATGGACACGGCCCGCAGCATGATCCGCGCCATTGCCGCCGCCCGCCCCAACACGGATTTACAAGTCACCGTGCAGCGGAAGAACCAGCCTCTGGTCTTGACCGTTCATATCGGCCGCCGCCCCCGCTCGGAAGACTGACGCGCCCCATTCCGCTTTGCATCATCGTCCGGATTCTCTGGGGGCTTCCACAATCGCCAACGCCTGGCTTGCTGGGGATGATGCCGCTCTGCCCAGTGGCGTAAGCGTAACACCGGACCAGATTGATACCCAGAACCCCGGAGGGCAGCTTCGCCCCTATATGGTGAACCTTGGCTATGTGAACACCAAAAGCCTGATGACAGATGGTGTGGACTTCAAAATCAACGCCAACACCCGTCTGCCCGGCGTCCTGCGCAATATCCGGCTGATCAGCATTGGTCAGGCCACGTATGTTCACTCTTTCAACTTGACCATGCCTAATGGGCAGGTACAGCACTGGGCTGGCACACTGGCCCCGTACAACGCCGTTGCCGCCTCTGGCACGCCGCGCTGGCGTGCAAACTGGTCCAACACGTTTATCTGGAAGAACCTGGCCGTTACACCGACTGTGTATTACACCAGCGGTTACAAGAACGTTGCTGAAGACACCAACGGTCCCGGCACCCGCAGTTGCTCGGATAGCGCCAATCTGCTGGCCGGCAGTGCTGCTGCCCCCACAACACAGTGCCATATTCGCAACTGGTGGGATGTTGACCTGAACGTGAGCTACAACATCAACCAGAAATGGCGCCTCTATGCCACGGTTTACAACCTGCTCGGGTTCCGCTCCCCGTACGATTTCGGGACTTACGGTTCCTACCTCTACAACTCTTCCTGGTCTCAGAAAGGGGCTGTTGTTCGTTCCTTCCAGTTTGGTGTGAACGTCACCCTGTAATCCTGGCAGCACGGTTTATCGCTCATGGCTAAGCCTGAACCGTGCTTTCTTCAAACCGGATTTCGGCAAAAGCCCACTTCATAAAAGAAGTGGGCTTTTGTTTTACGTCCGCTCACTCCAAGGGAAGGCGTGATCTCCCCTTGCACTCTTCCTCTCAGATCATTTCCAGAGAGACCTTCTTTTCTGGGGGCATAAAAGCACGATCCAGCTCAGCCAGATCCGCATCGTTTAGCGTGATCTCCTGTGCGGCAATGTTCTGTTTCAGATGATCAATGGAACCAGCTTTGGGAATGGCAATCATGTTGCGCTGACGCAGCACCCATGCCAGTGCAATCTGGGCTGCGGTTGCCGGGCCAGTTGAAGTCTTGTGGCGGCTGGCCACCACTTTAAGCGCCTTGTTCTGCAACAGCGCCCCGCCCTGCCCAATGGGCGAGTACGCCATTGTCACAATATTGCGGTATCTGTCAGCATCCAGCAGGTCATACTCAACCCCGCGATGTTCCAGACTGTATAAAATCTGGTTCACCTGACATTCTCCTGGCTGCACATAATTTTCCAGTTCCAGAATGTCTTCCACGTCAAAGTTTGAGACACCCCAGTTGCGGATCAGCCCTTCCTGCTTCAGTTTGCGAAAACCCTGCACCGTTTCGGCAAGCGGTACGCCACCCCGCCAATGTAGCAAATAAAGATCAATCCAGTCCGTTCCCAGCCGCCGCAGGGAATTACGGCAGGCCTTGGCCACACCGTCTTCCGATGCATTGGAAGGCAGCACCTTTGTCACCAGAAAAACCTTGTCACGCTCCCGATAAATGGCCTCGCCAACCAGACTTTCGGAGCGGCCGTTTCCATACATTTCAGCGGTATCCACCAACTTCAGTCCGGCCTCGACCCCATATTGAAGACTGGCCATTTCCGCGCGCCTGCGCTCTGCGTCTCCCTCCCCCATATTCCACGTGCCCATGCCCAATGTGGGCAAAACAGTGCCATCTGCCAGCGTGACTGTCTTTTGCATGGTATTCTGTTGTCCTTCTTCACGTAAGCCGCTCAGATCACGCTCATTTTTCTGCCCGCATCAAAAACCATCAGAACCTCCGCCAAGAGGCTGGCCTGCCGGGTATGCACGGCGTGATCTGCGCCTTCTCATTTTTCATTTCATGGTATGCCAGCGCAGACGGAAAAAGATCGTTCCCCAAAGGGAGGCTCGCATGTGCCCCACACATGGAAGAAAGCAGCCCTGATCGGCAGGGCACAACGCACGACCCCCTTCTGCCAGCCCGAAGGCTTGCTATACTCCTTCCGCCAGAGCACAGGACAATCGGGATTATGACGCAGATCGGCTTTTACCACCTTACCCGCACCAGCGTGACTGAAGCCCTGCCGCAGCTTCTTTCCCGCACGCTGGCCAGCGGCCAAAAGGCTGCGGTGTGGTGCACGAGCAAAGCCCTGCTGGATGATGTGGATAAAGCACTATGGAAAGTTTCTGACCCCACATGGCTGCCCCATGGCAGCAAGGGCGTGCTTTTACCCGAGCGTCAGCCCATCTGGCTGACCACGGAAGAGGACACCCCGAACAACGCCCCTTTCCTGTTTCTGCTGGAAAGCCGCGCCTGTGAGAACTGTGCACAGTTTGAACGGGTTTTTGATCTGTTTGACGGCCACGATGAGCAGGCCGTGGCCGCT
Organism: Acetobacter tropicalis; assembly: GCF_030644465.1. Lineage (NCBI taxonomy): Bacteria > Pseudomonadati > Pseudomonadota > Alphaproteobacteria > Acetobacterales > Acetobacteraceae > Acetobacter > Acetobacter tropicalis. Next base: position 579,997 of record NZ_JAUYUW010000001.1, read on the forward strand.
GCCCGCACCCGCTGGTCGAGCCTGAAAACCGCAGGCCATGAACTGGCCTACTGGCGGCAGGAAGACAAAGGCTGGAAACGGGCGCGCTAGCGGGCCGTTAGTCCCTACGCATGGCCCGGCTGGCATCACGAATACCCGCAAATTCGGAAGTGTCTTTCCAGTGCGGCCATTTTTGTGAAAAGGCCAGATCATGGCCTACGCGATACAGCAGCGCCACATCCTCCGCTGCACCGCGCACATCCCATGTGGGGCTCCACGCATCACAGGCCTGATGGTAGCAGGCCATATACCCCTCCAGCCACGCCTTACCGGCAGGAACGCCCCCTTTGAGCAGATCAGGGTAGCCAGCCATATCCATCATGGCCACCACAGGCACCCCGGCCCGCGCAAATGGCAGATGGTCCGCCCGATAGAACGCGCCACGTTCCGGCATGGCTTCCGGTTTCATGGTACGCCCCTGCCGCCGCGCTGCCGCAGCCACATCCTCCTGAACCGTATTCTGCCCAGCACCCACCATGAACGCAGTGCGGGATGGTCCGGCCATCTGCAACACATCCATTGTGAAATTGGCTGCCGTTTTCTCAAGAGACACCAAGGGATGTGCAGCATACCAGACTGAACCCAGTAGCCCGCGTTCCTCGGCAGTCCATGCGGCAAACACCACCGTACGCCCGGGTGCAGGGCCAGCTTTAAACGCGCGTGCTATTTCCAGAACGCCCGCAATGCCGGAACCATCATCAATCGCGCCACGCCGCATTACCATCTGCCCCTGCGCGTTGGTGCTTGTGCCGAAGGCATCCCAATGTGCCCCAAACATCACGCTTTGATCGGGCTTTTTCGTGCCGGTTATTTTCGCCAGCACATTCTGGCTTTTCAGGTTTGCCGTCTGCACCGGCGCTTTGAGAGAAAATGCGGCATCTTTTAACGTAACAGGCGCAAAACTGGTTTGACGTGCCTTGACCCGTTCTTCCGCCAGATCAAGCCCCGCTGCCGAAAAAAGCCGTGTTGCGGCATCGCCTGAAATCCAACCCTGCATCAACACGGTCTGATCCTTGCCATTGCGCACAATGTCAAAGGATTCCCCTCCGGCTGCAATAACCGTCTGCCAACCGTAGGAGGCACCGGGCGTGTCATGCACAATCAGCGCCCCTATGGCACCTCTGCGCGCTGCTTCCTCATATTTGTAGGTCCAGCGGCCATAATAGGTCATGGCCCGCCCGGCAAAACGACCATAGGCGGCATCTTGCTGAGTCGCTTCAAAATCAGGATCATTGATCAGAAAAACGGCAATCTTGCCTTTCAGATCAACGCCTTTGAAATCATCCCATCCCCGTTCCGGCGCATGCACGCCATAGCCCACAAACACCATGGGCACATTGGCAATCTCAATCTGTTTGACCGGGCGAACAGTGGAAAAATAGAGATCCTTATTCTGCTGAAGAGTAAGTGCCTGATTAGGGAAACTCACCTTTGCAACAGAGGGTTTTCCAACCCGTGTGCGCAGCAACGGTACGGTTTGTATCCAGCCACCATTTTCTCCCGCAGGTTCCAACCCTATTTTCTGATACTGCTCAATCAGCCATGCAACAGTCCGTTCCTCTCCCTGCGTGCCGGGCGCACGCCCTTCAAAGGCATCAGACGCCAGAACGCGCATGACATCAGACATCCTCTGAGGATCAATTGGCGCATAGACAGAGGATGAAACATCCTGCACGGGGGCAGCCAGCCCCTGCGGGACAACACTACTGGCCCACACGGCAAGGCCAGCGGCCAGATACACGCCTGCACCACCACGCCGTTTCCGATGATGGACTTTTTGCCGGCGGGCTGTTTGACCGTCCACAGTGCACTCTATTCCAGCCGCGCTTCTCATCATGCCGACCCTCAGTTCTTTTTCAGATGAAATAATGCCTCAGATAAAATGAACCGTAGCATGCCCCAGCAGGATACGGGCCACCTACGCTTTCTTCTGCATGTAAACACTCCGCCAGAATTCCTCCGAGCACAAGGCTCTGGCGTTTTTTCCATAATCCTTGGAGAGCACCCCATACCGCACTGTAAACCACAGCGCTTGCCACGCAAAAGCACAGAGTTTTTCCAGAAAAGTTTTTCTGTCCAGTCGCGCCTCGAACACGTTCTGGGTCTCGTATTTTCGGTACACAACCTGCCTGCGCAAAAAAACGGACGACAACAGCCCCGGCGTATATTCTCCCACGTACGCTGGTATCTTGCGCATCAGAACATCTGGCAACAGGTGACCATTCAACGTTACTGCTCTGAGCAGTTTCCGAAACTTCATCTCAGGTGACGCTTTTTCAAGAAAAGGATGGTCCTTGAAATAAGCGGCATCTTCTCCGTGGCTTTGTTCGCGCTCAATCTCTTTCAGGCTGGGCGGATATGTCAGCGTCTGCCGCCAGAACGAAACCCCTTTGCTGACATCCCGCAACGCCAGTGTAATGGCATGTGCGCTCTGATACCGGTAAGAAAGCGCGCACCACAAAAAACTGGCGGAAAGCAGTTTAAGCGCTGCCGTCCAAGTGCCGCCGCCTTCCATAAGAAACACCGCCAAAGAGGCCCGAAACCCAAGATACCGCGTGTGGGCCGTTTCCTTTGAAAGGAAATGTTCTGAAAAACAGGCAATGCCATTCAGCGTAAACACGTTGAAGCGGTTGATAAGCCCGAACAGAGCATCATCCCCGCGTACAAAAAATGGAAATGGGTAATAGTCTATCGCGTCCAGCCGGAAAGCGAAAAACCACCATCCTCCATAAACCGGGCTTCCCTTCTCCGTTTCCAGCGCAAGCAAAGACGCAGCCGAACGGATCTCTTCATTCTGGTGCAGGGGACGAAACAGCCCCTGATGGAACTCAGCGCCTTTTTCCTGCACCAGCCATGGTTTTTGGGCGTCCAGCAGAACCCCCGCCAGGCCGATCTTGGGATCAGGACTGTATGAGAGCACGGCATACGCACGCTTGATGGATTCCACCTCGCACGAGATATCATCGTCCATGAACAGGCAGTGCGTGTAGTGTTTCTGATCTTTCAAATACAGAAGCCCACGTGCAAAGCCGCCACTCCCCCCGTAATTCTGGTTAGGGATGAGCTGCGCACCTTCCACTGTCGCTGGGTCCAGCGTGTTCGAATTATCAACAACAATAAAATCAATATGCTGCTGATCCTGGTGGGCAGACAGCAAGGCTTTCCGCACGCGTGCAATGGAGCGGGTAACATAAGCAACCCGATTGAAATGCGTAATCACCACGCCCAGTTTGGGCTGCATCAAGGGGGAAGCATCCGTGGCAAAGCACAGTTGCTCCACAACAGCCTGCCTTTTCCCTTTCAGGCGCAGAAACAGCATCCCCTCCGCCACACGCGGCCATGCTGTAATGGCAAACTCATGGGTGCGGGTTTGTGTCTCATCAAAAGTGTGGGTTTGCAGGCAGGAGGAAGCGCCCTCTGCCGCATGGTGCCAGAGTTCCAGCGTAAACTGCCCTCTACCCCGCACCTTTAGAAAAAGGCTGCTGATGCTGCCAAGACTTTTCCACTTCCCGACAGAAAAGCCATTATAAAACGTATCGGCGGAAAGCGGCAGATCATCCGGCAGTACAAAACCAGCCCCAGCGAGATCGGGTTCTGGCATTCCACCGCGAAAATACATCTCCGCGCAATGCTCAATCTCTGCTTCAGGACGAATAAGACTATGCAGAACAGTGAGCATAAAAACGCCAATCCCCTCAATCAGAACGCCTGCCGACGCACAGAAACAGGCCCGTGTTTACCACACAGCCTGAGACCCTGCTTGAAAAAGCACACAGCCAAGATTTTGAGAAAGAGGAAAGAGAGAACTGGCGCGCCCTGCTGGATTCGAACCAGCGACCCACAGCTTAGAAGGAAGTGAGCAATACTCACTCCCATGACTTTCGTCCGGTTGATTCAATCGTTCTGCATAGAAGATTCAATTAAAAAGTATATTTAATTCAATCTGTTATGATTTTTTATATTCTCAGCTAGTTGCATGACATCTCTTGCTGTCGCGCGAAAAATGTTGCACCGATGTTGCACAGAACGATCTACAGCCTCTTGGTGCAATATGAAACACCCTTCGCTAACAGCCGCAGCACTCCGTAATATTAAGGTGCCAGAAACCGGCTCAGTGTATCTGCCTGATGGTGGCTGCCCCGGTCTACGACTCCGCATAAGTTCCAATGGCCGAATGGCATGGGTGCTGAATTGCCGCGATCAAGAAGGAAAATCACGCTCCGTCGCTCTAGGCGATTTCAACGGGGCGGGGTGTATCGGGCTGGCAGAAGCTAGAGAGCGAGCTAGACGTGAACGCCAGAAACTGAAAGACGGGAAAGACCCCATAGCCGAACGTAAAGCGGCAAGAGAGGAACACCGCGCCAAGGCTAAGGCTGGCACGCTGGCGACTCTTCTCCCTTTATACGAGCAGCATGTTGTGAGTGCCCGACAGGAGACCGGAGGAGCACGGTCATGGCCAGAGGCCAAACGGGCGATTAACAGCGTGCTGTCGAAGCATCTACACACTCCCTTGCCCGACCTCTCCGGCCCCGCATTGCAACGGACTATAGACAACTGGCCTTCACGGGCACGGGCTGGAGCAACAGTACGCTTCGTTCGACCTGTTCTGAAATGGGCATCACGACGAGGGCTAATGGCTCATGGGATTGCTGAAATGCTGCAACAACCAGAAGGAGCCAACCTGCGCCGTCAACGTGTCTTGTCCGACTCTGAACTTGCCGCAATCTGGAAGCAATTGGACATTATGGGAGCATATGGACCGGCTTTCCGCTGGCTACTCTGGACAGCTTGCCGAAGGTCAGAAATGACGCGTGCTCAATGGCAAGATATAGACTTGGAAACAGGCACGTGGAGCATACCAGCAGCCAACGCCAAGAACGGCAAAGCGCATATAGTGCCGCTACCCCGACAGGCAATCAAGATGCTGGCCAAGATGCAGACAAACTGCCAGCCAACTGATCTAATTTTTCCGAATAAGGCAGGCAAACCGCTGGACAACTGGGACCGCGCGACTAAGCATCTCATGACAGTAAGCGAAACAACAGGCTGGCACCGACACGATCTGAGGCGAACATGCGCCACGATGCTGGGTGATCTGGGGATCATGCCTCATATAATTGAGCGGGTACTGGCACATACCTTATCTATCGGTGGAGATGGCAGCCGCCTTAGCCCTGTGGCGGCCACATACAATCACTCAAGCTATCAGGCAGAGCATGGTGCAGCCTTGCAAGCGCTTGCTGACCGGCTAGACGCAATTGCATACGGCAATGTGGTGACGTTGAGAGGGCAACGGGCATGAGGTGTTGTTTTAATGGACAACGCCGATGAGCGTTGGTAAAAAAGACAACACCAAGGCACTGCTTCTTTTGCGGGAAAGATCGGTTATTTCGCCTTCGGTATTTGTTGAAATTGTCATATGGCGGGTTCCGTCTCCCCTCCGGGGGAGTAGCCATACTTTCAAATATAGGCTGGCTCTTGTAACCAACGAAATCTGTGTCCTTCGGTATGACAATGAGGCAGGAAAAGGAGACCACAAACATATTGATGGAGAGGAAGTTTCTTTTCCTTTTACCACAATCGAACAGCTTGTTGATGATTTCTGGCAAGATGTAGAACTATGGAGGAAACAACAATGACTACAGTGACTCTTGGCGTCTCCTCTATTGAGGAAACTCAACGACGCACAGCAGCAGCCTTACGCGGAGAAACTGTGGGAGCTTTTATCAGTTTTGCCACGCCAGAATTGCTATGGCAGGTGCTCACGCCCAAACGATGGGAAGTTCTGCGCACACTGGCAGGCGCAGGGGAACTAGCCATAAGGGAAGTAGCCCGTCGTGTAGGCCGCGATGTAAAAGCCGTCCATAATGATCTAACCGCACTTGTGACTGCTGGCATAATAGAGCGAACGGAGGGCGGTCATGTGCATTTTCCCTACGATACAATCCATGTCGATTACATGCTTACGGCGGCTGCCTGATGTCTGCTCCTCACCAGCAATTTTATCCAGAAATACAAGTCCCTAGGATACCGGGAGCCGTTTCAATGTCGCCTTCCGATGTCGAGGAATACATTCGGGTCTGGCTGGAACAGCAAGGACAAAAAGGTGATAGACCACTATCACTGGAAATCCGTCTCGAAATCTACAAGATTACGACTAGCAGGGCTTCAGCTCTTAATGAACGAGCCAACTCTGAAAAAGTCAGAAAAATGCGGCAGAACTGTGAAGTTTTTGCCACTGCATTAAATACGATTGAACAGATGGGGCCACTACTAGCTGCATCGCTAGGAAACAAAGAACTCTCGTATAAAGACAAAGAAGAAGATGAACTAGCATTGGAGGGATTACGCAAGGCAGCTAGATGGCTAATCAACTCCCCCAATTTCTTACCTTACCGAGGCAACAGTTTAGACAGTCGCTCAGGTGGGCACTGGTTTGAAGTTAATATGCTTGAAGCCCTGGATCGGTTACTCACGCTCTTTGGGATGCCGTCAGGGATGCAGCATCCGACAGGTAAAGGGATAGACCTTGCATATCGTTTGCTAGCCTATAATCCGGAAAGACCGGAAGATGATGAGAAGTGCCCTTCCGTGGAAACACTGGTTCAAAGGTGGAAGAGAAGTCGAAAAAAATAAGGTGAAAACCACTAAGGACAAACTTTTTTATATTTGTCCGGATTAATCGTGGCCTCATGATGGTCTGCTTCCTTTTGCAATACTATGAGAAAGGAAGCAGTATATGCACACTACCCTACTCGATACCCTTATCCGCCCATCAATGATGGCACAGATACTAAGCGTCAACCGAAGCACTCTTTATCGGTGGGTTAAGCGCGGGGACTTCCCACCGCCTGTTCATGTTGGACAAAATACCTCTGGCTGGTGGAGCAGCACTATCCAGCAATGGCAGCGTGAACAAATGCTTACCTCGCAAAATGAGGTGGCAGCATGAATGTCATAACTTTCCCAATGAGGCAGAGTCATGCGGCTTTTGTTGCCAGTCGCTTAATCCCTTGCAATAAGCCGCACGATCTTCGCGCCATACGCCGTGCATGTGAAATACTAGGCAGGTATGATGGGGGATTGTGGCCAACAAGCATCACAATTCGCGAACTGTTAGATGCGTGTGAAGCGAAAGGACTGCGCGTATCCCGTGCTGATTGTGGACGGGAAGCTGTTGGGGCCAGACTCCCTGCTGATCTGGCCTGTCGTGCAGTCGCCATCTACGCGCTCAAATGGCGAGAGGGCTGGGCATTAACAGCAAGAGACTGCAAGACTTTCATCTGCCGTTTCTTGTCCCGCCTTGGCTGGTCATCAAATATAAGCGCTGCTCAAATTAAAAAACTTCTAGCCATCCATAAGCGGCAGAGCGTGTACGGCGAATGGGCAAACGACCCTATCGAAGAGCAGGTTTCTGCCCTCCTCGCCACTCTCTCAGGAGCCATGTCATGAGTACTTTGCCCAATCTTTCTGCAATCCCTCAACTTACCACTTCAATGTCAGAGGCACCACACACGCACAGTTCGAACATTACCCGTTTGCCCAGAACACCAAGAGCACCAAAAGCGCTCAATGAAAACCGCCCGAATATCTTCGTCCCTCATGTCGTCAGCGATTCCAAGCCCATGCTTGATCCTGAAACAGCTGCCAAGTTTCTTAACTTCATGAGTGGCGGAGCAGGAATCTGCAATTTACGCACCCTCACTGATTGCCCATCCAAAAAGGCCAATCCGACGGGCAGGAATAGCAGCCTGCAACTGCCAATATTACCCCAAGACCTGCTGCAACTGGAAGCCCAGAACAAGCAGGGGAGAGGCATTTTCTGGGTAGTGAATGAAGGCGGACAAAAGGCAGCAGATATATCAGCACCACGCGCCTTATATGTGGACTATGACGGCGATGATCTGGCCGGGTTCCTAAAGCGGCTGGATACCATGCCGCCGCCCCATGCAGTTGTGGAAAGCAGTCACGGCAAGCGTCACGTTTATTGGAAATGTCACGGGGTGCCGGTGGCCGAGTTTGAGGCACTCCAGCAAGGGCTAATTGCCCAGCTTGGCACGGATAAAAGCATACATGATCTGCCAAGGGTAATGCGTGTTCCGGGCTTTCTGCACCAGAAAGATAAAGCCCAGCTTGTCCGGCTTCTACACCTAAATGAAAACCTGCCAGCCTATACACTGGAACAATGCAGAGCCTTTGCAAAACCTCTGCTAGCAGAAAAGGGGAGACGCACACTACGCCAGCCAAAGCTGACTGCACAAGCCACCGCTCCGGCTGGCCGTAACGCAGACGTATTGGCCTATTTCAACAACGCAGCCCTGAACCTGCCCCCGTGGCCAGAAATAGAAGCCGAACAGCAGGCTTATGATCGAAAATGTATCACGTCAGCCGTGGCGTTTCTGGCTGAAGCAGGACATGCAGAAAATCATGATGATTGGCAGACAGTGGGGGCCGACCTCAAGGGCTGCACCCGTGGCGTTGAAGGTGCCGAGCCAGCGCTAACTGATAAAGAAGCCTTCGACCTGTTTGTGCAATTTTCAGGAGCAGCGCCAAATGGGGCAGCGGGCGACCTTGAATACAGATGGGAAAATATTGGCACAGATATTTTTGGGTGCGGTGCCCTACTGAACAGAGCAAAGCAAGCAGGATGGGAGCCGCCACCACACCCCAAGAGCCAGCGGGCAAAGCTGACCAGAGCATTGGCTGACACCTCCAACACAGTAGAAGCCGAGGCCCATAAGGTTTCTGATGATGACCTCATTACCAACGGTAAAGGCCACCCTGTGACCTGCTTGGCGAACGCCGTTTTTGTTCTAGGCCGTGCAGAGAAAACGAAAAACGCTTTTCGCTATAATGAACTGACGGGCAATATTGAGTATCGCCCCTACAATACTTGGCGTCCTTTGGCTGATGCTGACATTCCTGTTTTACAGCTTTGGATACAGCGTTCTGCAATGCCACGCATTGCCCGCGCTGACGTGGAACAAGCCATTCTGGTTAGAGGCTACGCCCACAAATACCACCCCATCCGAGAATGGATGGACGGGCTGCAATGGGATGGGGTGCCACGTGTTAATACATGGCTGCACACGTATCTGGGCGCGGCTGATAATGAATATACGCGCCTAGTCGGTAGGCTGTTCCTGATTGGTATGATTGCCCGTATCCAGCAACCCGGCTGCAAGATGGACAACATGCTTATCCTTGAAGGGCCACAAGGTGCAGGCAAATCATCCGCGCTGGCTATCTTAGCGGGCAAAGATTACTTTTCTGATGGACTGGCGGACATTAGCAGCAAGGATGCAAGTCTTGCCATGCGTGGCCGCTGGCTGATCGAAATTGCAGAACTGGCCGCTTCCAGCAAAGCCGAAGCCGAACACCTTAAAGCCTTTGTATCCCGTAACACTGAACGCTATCGGCCACCATTCGGACGGCTGGAAGTTTCAGAACCCCGCCAATGCGTATTAGCAGGCACAACCAACGTGGGCACGTATCTGAAGGATGCTTCAGGTGCACGGCGCTTCTGGCCTGTCATGGTAGGGCATATTGATCTGGAAGGACTGGAACGCGACCGCAACCAGCTATTTGCAGAAGCCCTGCACCTCTACCAGTCTGGCGCGATCTGGTGGCCCACAACAGCACAGCAGCAGGCGCTGTTTATGCTGGAACAGGACGCCCGATTTGAGGCCGACCCGTGGGAAAGCTACGTGGAACAATACTTGCAAGAAGAAAGCAAGACAGCAGCAGCAGAGGGTAAGGAGTGCCGGGTGACAGTGGCAAATGTTGCCACATGCAGAGGGATAAATCTGGAAGTATCACGCACCACTACACGCGAGAACAGGCGCATAGTCGCCATTTTGCAGCGACTGGGCTGGATACAAAAGCGCACTAAGGGCGCACGTTACTACGTTAAAAACAACGCTACCACATAACGAAAATGCAAAAAAGGGAGGGGCTATGCCTCTCCTTTTCCATATCGGTGACAGCAGTGTCGCACTGAAGCTGTCACCCGGAAAATAGTGGTTTTCTGCCATTTTTTAGAAGTCAGTGAAAAGGGCGACAGATGACGGACCATATCTCCTATACGCTGTGTATTACATACACACATGCAGGAATGAGACACTGCATGGTCTAGGTGCAATATGCTTCTTCTTGTATAAATAATAACTATCTGTCACCTCTGTCATACTGTCATTTATTAAATGTAAATGGCTGTTTTCTGCGGGCTATAGCAATGACAGCCGTTCTTTCACTTACTGTCACATCTGTCACGGTCTTCCGACTGTCTGCATGTTACCCAGACCAAATAACTATAAAAAAGGTCGTGTCCCATTATGTCGGACATACTAGTTGCAGGAATGTATTTAATAACCATGTGAAGAAGCGAACCAAGCACGCGCAGGAGAGCATCATGTCGCTTTATTTACGCAATCTATTAGCGCATAGGCAGGCAGAACGAGAGGCCGTTACCGCCGCCTCTATGCAAGCAGCATTCCAGCAGAAGCCGCCCTCACAGGCCCGTATAGAGGCCCTCCGCCGTTGGAACCAGAAAAGACAGGCAGAAGCAAAGAAAGCCACACAGGCTGCTGAAAAGAAATGTCGGGATGCCTATTGGCCGTGGTTCTGCTCACTGCCTGAAGCTGACCGTCATCGTGCATGGACGCTTGCCGAATTAGTACCAATTTTCGGTGTAAACCGTCAGACGCTCGCCCGGCACCTCCGACTAATGGGCTGGCAATGCGTCCACTGCCATGCAGGCAATGTATGGAAAGCACCTAAGAATATCTGAAAAAGCAAAGCCCTCTCTCTCCTTAGATGCTTGTCCATGAGGGGGGGATACTGTGTCTGACACCCCCTCTATAGCGAGCCGCCCCGCCCAAACGATTGTCCCATTAGGGGGGACGGCAAGAGATAGTCTCTATTTGTAACGCGCAATTAGGTAGAAAACGACGTAATACAAAACTGCAATGACGATAAAACCACCCCATCCGGCCATGTGTTCGGTGGAGCCTCCCGACATTACGAAAATACCAATTCCGAATATCGTAAACGCCATCATGCCTGCTGTCAGGATTAGAGCCGTTTTGGCTGGACTATTCTCTCGATTTTCATTCATTTTCATTTGTCTCCAATTTTCTTTTCACAAAAAACTAGAATCTGATCTTGCTTTTCCTAAATAAAGGAAAGTGAGAATTATCCACCCATTCCGGGCATACCCAAGCCGCCACCGCTTTGTTGTGTGCGGTTCATCATATAGTTGGACCGTGCTTTCTGGCATGCCTGCTGATAATCAATCGAACCGCCCATGCTGCATGTCGCAAACTGACCAGCACCGCCATCTTGATACCCACGCTGCATGTCCTGCTGCTGTTGCATTTGTCGCTGCATTTGCTGTTGCTGCTGTATCATGCGTTGCTGCTGTTCAAGCAGTTCGTTCTGCCGGGCGGCATAACTTCCATACGGTGCGCCGTAAGTATATCCCTGAGCGTGGGCTATTACAGGCAAAGCTATAAGCAGGGCGACTGCCAAAAAAAATTTCATTCTCTAACGCCTCATTTTTGTCCTGCGACGGACACGCAACCAAAGGCAACGCCCTCCGGGCGTCGGGCGGTTCGCAGCGTGTCTACATGAGGCATATGCACGCCCTGCCTATTTCCACAGACAATGAACGGCTCTCACCATTCACCGCTGGACATAGGTCCGGGTGTTGTATTCAGCAGGCCGCCCAACATAGGGGCCACCTCATGTAGAAAGGCGCTGCGACACGCCGTTTATGATTATGCCATGAAAGCTATTTTGTAGCTAGATATAGCCCTCGCCCCAATTCGAAGGAGAGAGACGGAACGACTGAAAGGCCTTATTACGCAACTCCCATGCCCAAGAAGAACAAAGTGGAAACTCTGTTATTTCTGCTCTTCAAAAAAGCAACCGTCGAAACACGTAAATTAGGAGAAGAACACAAAATGAAAGCTATTAGAGCCTGCCTTCAATGCTCCTTAGATCGCAATATTCATAATTTTTCTTCCGATAAATCAGTTAGAATACCTGATGACGGTGTAATAGAAATAAAATGCGAATACGGTCATCATACGGTAATTATTATTCAGCAAGAAAAATTTGAAATACTATCTCAAATGGCAATAAGAGCAATTGTGGATGGTTACTATCGAGATGCTATAGCATCCTTCTCCGGTTCTTTAGAAAGGCTATATGAATTTTTTGTCAGAACAATATGTCGTAAGCATCGCATTTACGATTCTCATTTCGCAACATCTTGGAAGGAAATGTCTAATCAATCAGAACGTCAGCTTGGCGCATTTATTGCGCTCCACCTTCTGGAGACTGGACAACCTCCAAAGTTACTTTCCCATAAAAATACGAATTTCCGCAATTCAATTATACATAAGGGCACCTTCCCTAGTAGAGACAAAACAGTTCAATTCGGACAGGCCGTTTTGGATTGCGCGCTACCGCTCGTAAAGCTGTTGAAATCTGAGGCTTATCTCCCCACAGTGAATGCACTCGGAATGGATAGCATTTGCGCTCGCGCGAAACCCGCGCATGACCGAGGCTTACGGACAACAACACAATGCATTTACACATTACTCAGCCTAAGCTTCGCCAGAAATCAAAGCAGCATTGAAGAAGCAATCGCTGAAGCGGAAGAACAGAAAGAGAGAGAAAAATTGGAAAGCGAATGGCTCAGAAGAGCCTGCCAAGAAAGAGGGTGAATAATGGGTTACCCTGCCCCGCCTACCCGTGGACATGTCAGGGCATGAACCTCTTAGCCACGAGCCGGAGATCACACCAACTGCTTAATGTTGCACCATTGTTGCACCACATGGTCAGAGAGGATTTTTTCTTCCCTAAATCCCATCTAAGCCATTGAAAAGAATGGCGCGCCCTGCTGGATTCGAACCAGCGACCCACAGCTTAGAAGGCTGTTGCTCTATCCAACTGAGCTAAGGGCGCGTGATGTTCGTTCCGGATACCGAGGAATACCCAGAAAATCAATGGGTCCAGTTCTGAATCCGATTGGATGCAAAATTATCTGCATAGACTTTGGGAACACGGATGCGCTCAGCAGGTTTTTCAACCTCAAAGGCAATATGTTCGCGCTGTGCGTACGCCACAGCTTCTTCACAACTGGAAAAATACAACCGCAGTTGGGCGCGCGTGTCACTGCTGCCTGTCCACCCCATCAGGCTGTCCTGATGCCGTGGGGCGCTCTGCCCATATTCAAACACCCAATCCTGCGTGCCTGCCAGTCCTGACTGACCCGCTGGCTTAGGCTGCCTGTAAATCCGTGCCGGCATCACAATGCCTCCAGATGTTATATGGTCGGGGCGCCCGGACTCGAACCGGGGGCCTCTTGTACCCAAAACAAGCGCGCTACCAGGCTGCGCCACGCCCCGAATGCAGCGGAACCTAAGCGGCATTCTTCCGGCTGGCAAGCCCATAACGGTAAAAAATCAGCTATCGCTTTCAATCGGCTTGCTGGCCAGCGGCGGCACGAACAGCGGCGCGGTATCCCACGGGAACAAAACCCAGGTTTCCTGCGGCACTTCCACCACAAACCGGTCAGTCAGCGCTTTACCGGCAGGTTTGGCATACAGGCAGGCAAAATAGGCCTTGGGCAGGCGTTCACGCACAACACGCGCCGTAACACCAGAATCTACCAGATCATCAATTACCAGAAAGCCTTCACCATCCCCGGCGGCTTCCGGTGATTTGATGATACGCGGCTCACCACGCTCTTCCTCATCATACGTCACCACGGAAATGGTTTCCACAAGGCGGCAGTTCAGTTCACGCGCGATAATGGCAGCCGGAATCAGCCCACCACGCGTTACGGCCACAATGCCTTTGATCGGCATGTTCGCCACAAGCTCTTCAGCCAGCAGGCGGGCATCCCGATGCAATTGATCCCACGTGACAGTCGCGTAATTTACGGCCATCTGGCGCTTCTTCCCTACTCAATATCAATCATGACCAAGATGATCCCGGTCCGTCCGCGGTCCTTCTGCCACTACTGGCGGCTTTGCTGCAAACCCGTTTCCGGGATGTTGCGCGTTTTTTATGCCAGCAATGCCTGTTTCAACACACCAACGGCTTTGCTCCACGGCACCGGACGGAAGCTGGCCCGAATGGCGTCTTCCTGCTCCTTCAGCGCCTGCGGATCATCCAGCCAGCAGGTGATGCGGGCCAGAAGATCCGTGCCGTTATCCGGGTCAAACGCCTCCGCCAGGCCCCCTCCGGCTTCCGGCAGGGAGGAACGGTCAGAGATAAGGCAGGCTTTGCCGCACGCCAGACTTTCTGTCACAGGTAGCCCCCATCCCTCATAAAAAGAGGGGAAAACCGTAAACAGGCAGTTCTGATAGAGATGGGCCATCAGGGTATCCGAGGGTGCATCTATCCACACAACATGTCCATTCAGCCAGGCGCTATTACGGATTTGCTGCATGAGATCATCCACCAGCCAGCCTTGGCAGCCCGCCAGCACCAGTTTGGGCACTGCTCCAGCCGGGCGTGCCTGCAACAGCCTCCGCCATGTCCGAAACAGAACCGCATGATTTTTCCGTGCTTCCAGCGTGCCTACACACAGCACATAGTTCCCCAACGCGGAGACAAGACGGGCCTCTTCCACCGCACGCGGCGCGGCATCCGCCACAAAGCCGCTGCCCATGGGCAATGTGACAACAGGCGCGCTCAGGGGTTGGCTGTGCTGGGCCGCATAGGCGAGAACATCCTGCCGCGTGGCCTCGGAGTTCGCAAAAATCACATCACATTCCGGCAGAACAGCCCCGTACCAGCGGCGAAAAACAGCAGGTAGACCAGGGCGACACCACTCCGGCCACAACAAGGGTACCAGATCATGCACCAAAACCGCGGCTCTTACCCCATAACGCTGTTTGATGCTGTGCAGGAGGGCACCATAGCTTGCATGTGTCCAGGAAGCGCCAAGTGTCAGCACAACATCGCCCGCCTGAGGGGCAAATGCAGAGCCTGCTTCCGCCGCACCGCGCCGCCGGTTGCGCCATTCAGCCTGCGCCACATCCTTCACAAACGCGCCAGAGGCCTGCCCTAGCGCACCCAAGCTCAGCCCCGCCGCCAACAGGCTGCGCACAACCTGCCCGGCAGGAACGCGCAGCGAAGTCGGCACACTTTGAGCCAGACGCCGCACGCGGGAAGCCTGCCCCCCACCCGGTTCCGCACTCGCGGTTCTCACCTGTCCCGTCTGCTGCGCTGCCGCGCCGCCCGCCAGATGGGCGTTGAGCGCTTCTACCTGCTCCCACGCTACGGGCACAAAATCCGTGCCTGTAGGCGTGTGCCGCACGAACCGAATGGCAGGCCATATCTGGGCGTCATTCCGCAGGGCGTGGCAGATTTCCAGAACCACGCGCTGAATGCCGCTAGGGCGCGTGGCGGTGCGGGCATACACAAACAGGTCTTCCACATCTATCCAGATGCGCACCGGCTCCTGCTGCATGAAACGCGCTCCTTATACTTTAGTGCGCCAGGGTCATTCTGCCCGTGCGCCAGTTCGGTTATTCTGACGATATGCCCGGCCTCAAGCCATACCGTCCGGATGGCAGGAATAAAAGCGGCACGTTCCAAGGAAGACCGGGCCCTGAAAACACCGGGAACATTTGGCAACATCATGGCGTTGTAATAGATGTATCTATTACACATCTTATGAGCCCCACATGATCCCTGAGATTTCCGCCCTTCTTACGCCGGGTTTTCCCGTCATTCAGGCCCCTATGGCAGGGGTTTCAGACAGTTCCGTGGTCATCAAGGCAACGCAGGCCGGTTTTCTGGGGGCGTTGGGGGCAGGCATGATGGAGCCTGAAACCATACAAAAGGAGAGCCGCAACATCCGGGCCGCCACTTCCGCCCCTTTCTGCATTAACCTGTTTGTGCTGGAAGAGCCTTCCTCCAACGCGCCAGATCTGGCTCCGCTGACATGGCTGACCGATCTTTACGCGTGGCACAACATCCCTTTTTCCGTTCCCGAAAAATGCGCGCCGTCCTTTCCGGCCCAGTTTGAAGCCGTTCTGGCCGAAGCCCCTGCGGTGCTAAGCTGCACATTTGGCCAGCTTTCCAAAGATCAGATAGCAGCCTGCCATGCCCGCAATATTGCCGTTGTGGGCACAGCCACCAGCACGCCAGAAGCACTGGCATGGGCGGATGCCGGGGCAGATGCCATTTGCGCGCAGGGTATTGAGGCCGGAGGCCACAGAGGCAGTTTTCTGACCGCGCAAGATCAGGGCATGGGGCTTCTGCCCCTCCTTCAGGAAATCCGGTCTGCTGTCTCGCTACCCCTTATTGCGGCAGGCGGCATTGCCACAGGGAGCGCCATACTGGCCGTGCTGGCTCTTGGCGCATGTGCCGCCCAGATGGGAACAGCCTTGCTGCCCAGCACCGACCTCTCCCTACCTTCTCCCTACCGCAAGGCCTTGCTCAACAAGCCCTTTGGCACCGATACGGAACTGACAAATGCTTTTTCAGGCCGGTATGCCCGTGGTTTGCAAAATGAGTTTCTGAGAACCAGCAGAGGCAAGGCAACCCTGCCCTATCCCATACAGAATGCGCTTACCCAACCACTGCGCAAGGTGTCTGCTCAAACGGATGGTGAGCACCTTTCCCTCTGGGCTGGGCAAGCCGTGCATCTGGGCCGAGACATAAGTCTGGCCGCGCTAGCAGAGACGCTGAAAAAAGAACTGCTGGACGCTAGTCAAACACTGAAAAAACAATGGCTTTCTGCTTTGTCATGAAACGTCTTTCAACAAATGCCCGTTATAGACGGTGAGACTTGACTGATGAGAAGCAGAGTGGCCGGAAGAGCCACCTGTACTGGCGGAACAAGGAAAAAACCATGAGAGCGATCTCAAAAAATGTCGCAACCGCTGCCATTCTGACAGCACTGATAGCCCTTGCTGGGTGTGGAGACCGTTATAATACCGGCGCACGCGCAGGCTCTGGCGCGCTGATTGGCGCAGGGGGTGGCGCCGCTATTGGGGCCATTGCTGGCGGCGGCGGTGGGGCCGCAGTTGGCGCATTGGCAGGCGGTGCTACTGGCGCTGCTGTGGGGGCAGCCACCACGCCTCAGAGGCCCTCGCACCGCCATCGCTAAGGGACGATTCGTCAGCTTTTGATCGTCTGACAAAGGAAAACGTGAGGCTGTATGGGCAGGACAAAAAGAACCACCCATACAGTCTTTTCTTTATCGAAACGGGTACATGGGGAAGTTTTGCCCCTGTACGCGGCTTTTCTGCCATAGCTTCCACCCGCATCTGCGGGTAAAAGAGCGGGCATGACAACACAGCCTTCTCCCTTTGCGTCCTCCCCTATTGTGTTGGACCATCCCCTCATCCGGCATAAACTCACCCGCCTCCGGAAGGTGGAAACCTCAACAGCAGGATTCCGTCGTCTGGTGCGGGAACTCAGCCTGCTGATGTGCTATGAAGCCACGCGGGACCTGCCCATGGAGCCGGTGGAAATCACCACCCCGCTGGAAACCATGCAGGCAGAACAGCTTGCAGGCCCGGATGTGTGCTTCATTTCTATTCTGCGGGCTGGCAATGGGCTGCTGGATGGCATGCTTGATCTGGTGCCGTTTGCCCCGGTTGGTCATATCGGCCTGTACCGTGACCCTGAATCACTGGAAGCGGTGGAATACTACCTCAAACTGCCCAGCCAGATTTCCTCCCGCCGGTGCGTGGTGGTGGACCCTATGCTGGCCACTGGTCATAGTGCGGCAGCAGCCCTCACCCGCCTGAAAGAAAAAGGGGCAAAACGGCTGCTGTTTGTCTGCTTGCTTTCCACCCCTGAAGGCATAGCCTGCCTGAAGGAGCACCACCCGGATGTGCCGGTTATTACCTGCGCCATAGACCGCGGGCTGGACGAACACGGTTATATCCGCCCCGGTCTGGGGGATGCCGGAGACCGCCTGTTCGGCACCAAATAAGACGTAACGGTTTCTCCGCCTTTCGATCTGCAATGGGGCCAAGGCGGGGTATCCGAAAGGGTGGCCGCCTACTAGTGTGGCCCATATGTCAGCCGATACACTGCCCCTGCCTTATCATCACTGATCAGCAGACTGCCATCAGGCAATGGCTGAACATCGGCTGGCCGCCCCCATGACCGTTCATTCTTCTGAAAACCGCTGACAATAGTTTGCGGAGCCAGTGGATTACCATCTTTCCCGAATGGAACGGCAACAACCTGATACCCGGCAAGTTTGCTTCTGTTCCAAGATCCGTGCTCCGCTATAAAAAGCACCCCTTTGTAAACAGAGGGAAACTGCGTTCCTTCATAAAACCGCAGCCCCAGTGCAGCCACATGAGCCCCCAGATTAACAGCGGGCGGCGTAAATTCTGAGCAGGCATGCTTTCCGCCAAACTCAGGATCAGGCACCTCCCCCTGATGGCAGAAAGGGTACCCAAAAGACTGATCCGGGGTTGTTACCGTGTTCAGTTCATCGGACGGCGTGTCATCCCCCATCATGTCGCGCCCGTTATCTGTAAACCATAACGCCTGTGTTTCTGGCCGCCAGGTGAAACCGACTGTGTTGCGGATGCCGTAAGCCACATCCTTCTGGTCCGTTCCATCGGGCTTCATGCTCATGAGCCGGCCAAACTGACGCCCCACATTACAGATATTGCATGGTGCCCCGATTGGCACATACAGCCGGTTATCCGGCCCAAAGGCTATGAATTTCCAGGAATGATCCCCTTCCTCATACGGAAGATTATCCACCGCCACCTGTGGCTCTGGCGGACTATCCAGATGGTTCTCTATATCATGCAGCACCAGAATATGAGTGATGTCAGACACATACAGGTCTCCATCATGAAACGCGACGCCCGCAGGCATACTCAGGCCGGACGCAATGGTCCGTATCTGGGTTGCTTTTCCATCCTTAAAACCGGAAAGCGCGTAAACTTTCCCTGCTGTCATGGACCCGACAAAAACCGTTCCATGTGCGCCTAAAGCCATTTCACGCGCACTTGGCACAGGAGCCGCATAGACGGAGATGTGAAAACCGGACGGCACTTCCAACCGCTCTACAGGGGGAGCCGCATGTGCCGTGGCCAATGGCATAAGTCCCATTGCACCGCACACCAAGCCTAGCCAGACAGACCGCATCCCTCTTTCTCCTCAGTCAGAAAAATGATGTTAGGATCTTGCTACTCTGAAAAACCTTTCAACACGCAACAACGGCAACGCAGAAGCGGAAAAAGAGTACACGTAAAAAATCATTCTGAGGGATAAAAAAATCTGGACACCATGGCAGGATGAGTGTGCATGCCTTCACCCTTACGCAGGCAGATACAAAACTGATATGATCTTTTTAAAAAACTCACGATTTTAAAGCTTTTTACGCATATGGGTTCTAAGGTCATTACACCGTTTGGCATACTGAGACGCCTTGGATGCCGTGAAAAAATTGATCAAAAAAGCACCCGCCAGAGAAAAAAAGGAAACAACCGTTAGAATTTCCCCAGTAGCGGAAATAACCTCTTCATAATGCAGCGCAGAATACCATAACAGACTGATGCTCAGCACTGCGCCAAAGAAACCAAATACACCCGTCGATTTCATGAGGGAGTCTTCAATGCTTTCAAATGCGGATGTCTCTTTCCACAAATCAAAAAGCTGGCGGTCCACCTCCCCCACAGCTTCTGCATGGGTAGCCTTATCTTCAACCGTGCGCTTGTGTGGATTTTTACGGTAGATATCCAACTCCTGCCTTGCCTTGGCAAATACACGCCTCCGCTCCTTGATAGCAGGCAGGCTGATATCCACAAAGCTCAGAATGGCCACGTTCAACCCGGCTGATAATTGAACAACAGCCTGAAAATCCCCCCACGTCACGGCCATGCGGAACCGCTCCCATCTCCACTTTATGCAAACCAGCCCTTTGTTTAGTGTTCACTCTCCTGGAGAGATAGAGCCACCGGACATGCCAGCCATAACACGCCATAGAGATAAGTGTGGCAACACGGCATATCCTTGAACAATGCTTCAAGAAACATAATCATGGGATGTTACGCCCGCTGTAAAACACTCTTCCGGCGAGTTAGTCCTTCCGCTCTTTGCTTGCTTTCTCTGCCTCATGGCGCAATGGTGGCGGAATTACCCCTCCCCCAACGGGAACCGGGGCACTTCAGAGAGGGAACGAGATCATGCGCACAGGAAAGAAAACCGTCTTGATGGCCCTGATCGCGCTTGCGCTCTCTGGCTGTAAAAACTTCTATCACAGCAGTTGCCCCGGCTTTTATGGCGAAAACCCTGAGGCACGAGATGGCGTGAAATCTGTCATCCAAACCTGTAACTGAAACTCTCATACCGAGCCTGTGTGAAGAACCTGCCACAATAAGTCTGGCGGGGCTTTAGTCCCTTAAGAACAAGCTCCTGCCATCTCCACACGCTTTTAAAATAACGAATGATCCAGACGAGTTCATAACACCATCCCACCGTGGCTACGCCACAGGCGTCTACCATTGCAAAAGACAATCGCAACACTGTGCAGCACAAGATAAACAGGCGGGTCGCGCAGATAACCACACCAGAGAGAACTAGAACTACCCGTCCAGAGTAGCCTCCACCCCGCCAAAAGCTGCCACACGCCCTATCCACAATGGCCTGCCCTGACGGCCAGACCATGAGAGAAGACATCGCCCATCAAACCGTCTTAACAGGTCTCGGGACACGGGCTCTAAGAGGACGACATATCTCCGCCAAGTGCTGGCCGGGGTATTGTCTTTCTGTGAAACTGACTGAGCCGATGAGCCGGCATTTCAACAAGCCAGAAAAAGACCGTAGCCACCAGAATAGCACTGACAACACTAAGCCCGGCCACTTCCAGCGGCGGCATAAACAGCCCGAACCATGCAACAACAGCCAGAAAAACCGGCAGGTGCGTAATATACAAACTGTAGGAAATTTTCCCCAACTCCTGCCAAATGCCTCCCCGCAACAGGCGTGATGACCGGGAAGCAGGATCACTGACCAGCAGGATAAGAGCGCAGGCCCCTACCAGCACCACACTGTCCCGCCCTATGGAGCATCCGGCAAACACTGCAAGCCATGCCGCAATCCGGATACCTCTCCCCTTCGGTAACCGTGCTCCAGACACCGCCAGAGCATAACCCGCCGCAAAAAAGAGAATAAAATAGAGTGTTGCGGCAAGACCGTTCAGCACCCCTCTACCCAGAGTGACATCTGGAGCGACCTCACCTGAAAAAATAAGCACCATGGACACAATGGCTGACACCAGAATGGTGGGTATCCATACCCGACGCCATATCACGGCCAGGGGTAATAAAAGGGAGATCCGCCACTCATGAGTCAGAGACCATACGGCGGCATCCAGCGGGTAGCCTTGACCTGTCACATCGCCCAGAAGAGTTGTTTCCTCAAACCAGTCTTCCCATGTGGGGTCCTGCCCCCACTGAGCACGCCAGAAAAAGGGGTTAAGCTGATGGGAAATGGGGTGATGCCGGCATATCTGGTAGAGTAGCAGGGAAAGCAGTAGTCCTGCCGCAATAGGCAGACAAAGCCTAAGAGTTCTGCGCCAGTACCAGTCCATCATTCTGAATGATTTGCGCCGTTGCACAGCAAGTGTCAGCACATAACCGCTCAGAACAAAAAAGAACAGAACAGGAGCGCGCCCCGTTGCAATCATGCGCAAAGGCGTATGCAGAAGCAGACTGTCTGGCAAAACCCATGGTGGTGGCCACATCCAATGTACATGGTGCAACAGCACAACAACAGCTGCAATACCGCGTAGGGCGTCAAGCTCCTCCCGGCGGTTACTAACCACTTTCCCACTATTTTCCATTTTAAAATACTCACACGTCCACAGTCTTTTTATTGTGCGGAATCGCCTGTTATTCTTTGTAACTTTTCTATCGAACGCGCAGTCCTGCTGCTGACAGGAATATCCTTTCAGCACAAGAGATATCAGAAGGCCGACATCAGGCTTTAACGGCAAAGATCCAACACGGATTTCCGATTGAAAAAATAAAGTTGTGATATGGGGAGAAGAGAGACCAAAGGCTTCTATGGCGTGGGAGCCATCCCTGATTTTTGCTTTCTCTCTCCCTTCCCGTGTATCCTGCTGGCTGAACGTTCTGCTTCTGCGGACTATTCTGTTTTAATGAGGAGACATGGTGTGACCCTTCTGGAAACCCTGACCCACCGGCACACAACCAAGGCGTATGATAAAAGCCGGAAAATCCCTGCTGATATCCTTTCTCAGTTATTGGAAGCCCTCCGCTACAGCCCCTCTTCTGTCAATTCCCAGCCCTGGCATTTTTTTGTAGCGGAGAATGACGTAGGCAAGGCACGCATTGCAAAAGCAACGACGGGCATCTTTTCTTTCAACGCCCCCCGTGTTCTGGATGCTTCGCATGTGATTGTACTCTGCGCCCGCAACACACTTTCGCCAGACTACCTTGAAGCCTTGGCCAAGCAGGAACAGGCTGACGGACGTTTTGCCACGGATGAAGCCCGTGAGCTGGCCCACAAATCCCGTTCCGGATTTGTAAAAATTCATGAAGAACTTGGAGATGTTCCAACTTGGGCGCAAAAGCAGACATATATTGCCCAAGGCTTTCTGCTGCTTTCTGCCGCCCTGCTTGCTGTAGATGCCACGCCGATGGAAGGTTTTGAGGCCTCTATTCTTGAAAAAGAACTGGGTTTAAAAGAAAAAAATCTGACGCCAACGGTGATTGTCTCGCTTGGATACCACTCCGATGCGGATTTCAACGCCAGACTTCCTAAATCACGCCTGCCGGAACAGTCCGTTTTTACAACCCTGTAAAAACATTGTCCGCACGGGTCAGCCCACCCGGCATGCCCCGTGCAGAACAGGGGCAAAGTAAACGGCAGGAAACAAAAAGAGGTGCTACGCCCCCCTTGTCGCTTGGTTTAGGGCTGGTGTGGGGCGGCCTCAAAAGCGCGCAGAAATCCCTCAATATCGTCGCTCATCAATTTTGACATGCGCGCCCGTATTGAAGCTTCGGGCCAATTCCACCACGCCACAGCCAGCAAACGCTCGATAATTTTTTCCGGAAACCGATATTTGATGACCCGCGCCGGATTACCGCCCACAATGGCATACGGTGGCACATCCTTCGTCACCACAGCGCCTGTCGCGACAATTGCGCCCGAGCCTATGGTGACACCAGACAGAATGGTGGCCCGCGCTCCAATCCAGACGTCGTGCTCCAGAACAATATCTCCCTTGGTGGAATGATCATCTGTTGCATCCGATGCTTCTGGCCAGAAGCGACTTAAATCCTTGAAGGGGTAAGTTGTAACCGTATCCGGGCGATGATTTCCCAGAATCATCAGCACTTCTCGGGCAATGGAACAATAATTCCCGACCTTGAGCTTGGCATACTGCGCTTCAATAACCACTGGGGAACCATTTGCACCGTAACTATGCTCTCCGATTTCCCAACCCCATTCGTCTATCTCATGCGCAAGGGAATAACGGAGAAGTAATGAAAAAACGTTCTTCCCGTAAGGCATTCAGTCTCATCCTTTTCTGTGAACACTCTAGTCTGCACGACTTCAACTCTTGCTGCCCATTATCGTTCTATAGGGCTGCTCCCATACGGATAGAGACCACTTTTCAAGCCGAGCCCCGCTAAGCAGAAATAATGAGGTTCAACACTCTGGCCGCCTCAAACTCCCGTGGGCCATACTTTGCCCGACAACCGGCAGAAGCAAAGCGCATCTGGCACAAAAGAGAAAAACACAGATAAAAGTGTTTTCCCAAGCTCTTTCAGAACACGTTGCCCCCCCATGACCACCGGCAGCAGTCTTGCACTCCATTAGCTCGCAATCTGACAGGAATTACTTCTGGTGCTCCCTCTATCGAGCGTAAGCTGTTTTATATGCAACAGCACCTGATCAAGATTGCCACCGCTGCCCGTTCGTTCCTGGAGCCAGTTTGGGTAGAATGGCACAAGGCACGAGGAGGGCCCGTTCCTCCCATTCATTCTCAATACACGTGCGGTCGGAGCAGCCTCTTTATTGTTCGGGCACTACGCCATGAAGGTATAGCGGGGACATGGAGATCTGGAGTGCCCCGCCATTCCGAAAACGGGCCAGATCTGGGACCCCTTGGATTCCATGGGAAGGACCGTTGGGAAGGTCACGCCTGGGTGGAAGCAGGCGGTTATATTCTTGACATTACAGCCGACCAGTTCGGTGCTTCCCCGGTGATCGTTGTTCCTGTTGGAGATGAACGATACTCTCCCGGCGATCTGGACACCGCCCTACCCGTCCATATCGCCAACCGCATAAAGGCAGTGGATGCCATCTGGCCACTCTGGCTCGCATGCCATGATCAGGCAATGGGCCGTTGAAACACGGTCCATTCCCCTGTGAGACGGGAGAAACACTCAAGCCCTACCCATCACGGGTTAAATGAGATGCCATGTTGCTCCCCATGCCCCATTTCTCAATTCACGCTCCAGCCCGAACGGCACAGATCATTTTGAGTGAGGGACGTATGCTCCCCTCATCTTTTAGTCTTTAATTTTATCGGAGAATTTATCATCTGATGGCGGAAGGGGTGTCCGCCAAAATGACGAGACCCCAAGGGGCCTGAAGATACATTTTCTATGTTAAAACAGTATATTAACTTGTACCCTCGCCACCTGACGCCGCATATAGACGTGTCGAACCGCATGATATAAGGTGGGACTGA
This sequence comes from Acetobacter tropicalis, assembly GCF_030644465.1. Classification (NCBI taxonomy): domain Bacteria; kingdom Pseudomonadati; phylum Pseudomonadota; class Alphaproteobacteria; order Acetobacterales; family Acetobacteraceae; genus Acetobacter; species Acetobacter tropicalis. The sequence goes on from NZ_JAUYUW010000001.1 coordinate 604,769, forward strand.
AGATGGGATTAAAAGACCATGAGCAAGCTTCCGCCGAACCAGTTAACCGTGCGTAAGATCGCGAGCCTGAAAGATGGTGTTTATGGCGACGGCGGAAACCTATGGATCACGATCCGAGGGGAAACACGTGCTTGGACCTTTCGTTATAAAAGCCCTCTGACCGGGAAGCGCCGGGAAATGGGACTAGGCCCTGCCCGTGACGTCTCCCTTTCCGAAGCACGCAGCAAAGCTACCGATGCTCGACGTCTTTTACTGGAAGGACGTGATCCTCTGGAGGAACAAGCCCAAAGGAAGCGGAGCGCTACCAAGGAACGGACTTTCAAAGAGGTTGCTGAACACTATATCACGGAACAAACTCCTGCCTGGAAAGATCCGCGTTCCGCACCCATGTGGCGGAGTTCGCTCGACCGGCATGTCTACCCCCCTCTTGGGCAACCGCTCAATTGCTCTGGTCCAGACTGAGGACGTTCTGGCCGTACTCCGTCCGATCTGGGAAACCACCACGGAGACAGCCAGCCGCCTGCGCGGGCGCATTGAGCGTATTCTGGATTACGCGCAGAGTCATCATTGGCGTGAAGGCAACAACCCTGCGCGTTGGCGCGGTCATCTTGCCAACATTCTTCCCAAACCAACAGCCGTGGCAAAAGTCGTGCATCATGCGGCCGTACCTTATCGCGATCTTCCTTCTGTGTTTGCGCAACTTGAGCGACAAGATGGCGCTGCGGCTCTTGCCGCCCGTTTTCTCTGCCTGACGGCGGCTCGTTCTGGTGAAGTGCGTCATGCACGGTGGTCTGAGATTGACCTCGAAAAGCAAATCTGGGTCGTTCCAGCGGAACGCATGAAAGCGAAGCGGGAACATCGCGTGCCTTTGACGACAGGCGCCCTGAACGTGCTCCGACGAATGGAAATACTGCGCCCCCTTCCTTCTGCAGATGGTCTGATTTTCCCCGGAGGCAAAATCAGATCACCGCTTAGTGACGTCGCCATCTCCAAAGCACTGCATCGTGCAGCCGGGACTAAAGATGTAACCATTCACGGACTGCGCTCCAGCTTTCGCGACTGGGCAGCAGAAGAAACCGATTTCCCGCGGGAAGTAGCGGAAATGGCGCTGGCCCACGCCATTGGAAACAAGGTTGAAGCCGCTTATCGGCGGGGGGATCTACTCAACAAGCGGCAGGAGATGATGAAGCAATGGGAGCAATTCTGCGCAGATCGCGCATAGAAATCGTGGGCTGCTTTGGGGGGCAAGCGGAGTGTCCGGTTCCAGCGGAGAAATTAAAATACCGGACATACATCCCAAAGTATGCTGCCATATACAGCTAGATTACTCGATTAGGTCTACAGCCTCCGGTTCTTCGAGCAGAATTAGCCGGCGCAGCCGCATCAGCATGTCGACGTTGTTCGATACATCGATACTCGCGGTCTCTAGGATAGTGTCGTGTCCCGTGATCCGATGACGAGCGTGAACCAGGTCTTCGGGACCGAGGCCGGGGTGATGAGGATAGAGTAGCGTCAAGCGTGGTGTATGATAAAGCTGTGCATACGCCATCATCTGATAGACATCGGCCTGCGAAACCCCTTGCTTGGGGTCGTCGATGCGAGAGGAAATCCGCTTCCACTTGGTGTCGATGACGTGCGTGATCGCGCCGCCACGGCGGATCAGGATGTCGGGCTTGGTCTGGAAGAGCCCTCGTTCGCTATCCTGTGCGCTCAGGCAGAACAGGCGCCCGCCTTGCAACGAGACGGTAAGCCCTGTTCCCGCCAGCGCCTGGGCAATCAGCCGCCCGACATATTCTTCGAACAGCGCGTTCATCTCGAACAGCATCGCCATGCCCTGACCCGCACCGCCCATGGTCGTCTGATAGCGGTCCTGCAAAAACAGTCGGGCCATGGCGAAGAGTTCCTGCCAGGACCGGTTGGTGCGATCGATGACGACATCATCCCATCGCAGTGCGGAAACCGGTACATCGGTAATGTCGGCATATACGAAGGCCAACTCGCGCAAACGTTGTTGATTGGCACTGCGCTGCGAGACGCTGAGAAGACGCACCGCGGCCGCCTTCATGATCCGGTTGAGCGCGATGTCTTCGGACAACAGGTCGAACCGGCAGGCAAGGCGCGAGGGGTTGACCGTATGGCGTGTGAACTGGCGGGGGATGTCGAGCTGGCCGCGCAAGGTTGGCAAGTCTTCCTCGCGTTCGACATACCGACGCGGCATCCCCTTGCGCAGGGTCATGGTCAGTTTGTCGCAAAAGATGCGGATCAGGATTTCGAGCAGAGTCTCGCGCTGCCAGGCAAGATCGGTGATGACGCCCGTGTCGATCCTAAGATTGAGTGCGACGGCCAGCATATGGACCAGGCGTTTGCGGATCGCTGCGTTCTGATGATCGGGCGTTTTACCGGGCGCCATATCGATTTTTGGCACTATCTCCAAGCTCGCATCGCCCGAAGTCAGAATCCCGACCACGCCGCGTGCGCGCAATGCATGTCGGCCATGTTCGAGCACCCCGCTGCCGCCACGGCCTGCAAAAGCCGAGCTCCTCGCTAAGGCCGCGAACCGGTCAGCATACTGGGCTGGGATCTGCTCTTGGCCGTCGCCATAGGCAAGCTTGTCCCATTCTCGAACCGTATAGGCAGGCATCAGGCCGCAAAATCCGAGAAATCGAAAGCGGCCTTCACGCTCCAGCGCCTCTTGTCTGCACCTAGTTCATCGTCAGTAAATCCGGCAGGAACTGGCAACTTCTTTGACTCGAGGAAATGGGCACCATTGGTGCCGTCACCATCACCGAGCACTGCGGCAACCTTAGACCAATCCTCATAAAAATACTCGGCCAAAAGCGGAATGATCTTGTGACGTATGACGTTCTCAACATCGGCGCGAGTGCTGCAGCTGGTGAAGTAGGCGTGACCGATTTGATGTTCGCGATCAAAGAGATATTCGATCCGCTCGTTGATAGTCTGCAGTAGCTTACACAAATTAATCCCGTCGAGATTATCAGCATTTAGCTTCCGTGCGGCTAGAGCCTGGCGAAGTTCTGTAACGTCTGGCATCAGTTCACGGAAAGTGAAGCGACGACGCAGCGCGGTATCAAGCAGAGCAATCGAGCGATCCGCAGTGTTCATTGTGCCAATGATGTGCAGGTTGGCAGGGACGCCAAACTCATCGCCTGAATAGGGGAGATGCACCTTGATGGCGTTGGGCTGCCCCAGACGCTTTTCTGCTTCCAAGAGCGTGATCAACTCCCCAAAGACCTTGGAAATGTTGGCCCGATTGATTTCGTCGATGATCAGCACGAAGGCCTCTCGCTCAGTATCAGTATCGGCTTCCTTGAAGCCGCTATTCATGTAGCGCTCTAAGGCTGGAATATTGAGGCGTTCCTTCTTCAGCTCATAAAGCGACCGCATTGTGAAGTTGCTGTCATAGATCTCAGTGACTGGCACGCCGGCAGCATCATGCCACAACCAACGAACGGCACGCCGGTGATTATAGTCCCCTTCTGGTCTTGGTTGATATTCGTAATTGCCAATTATTTCGCCGATAGCACGGACCAATCGGTTTCCTTTCGATGCAATAATAATATCGCCTATTTTAAGGCGATTCCGAAAGGCATCCGTGATTGATACTTGGCCAGACTGTAAGGTAACCGGCCCTTCGAACCTTCCATGCTCTTGACACGCTTTCAAAATTTCTTCGATGTTTTCGTACTTCGGGTCACTCCAGTCGATATGTTCCCAATCTAGTAGCGTGTATCCCCCCTCGATCACGTCTTCGAAGAATTGTTGATCACCAGGATCCCTACTAAAACCAACTGACATTTTGAAAAACTGGCGACCGTCGACCGTCATCCGATGATTCATCGCGGTCTTTCCCAACCCGGTCTCGGCCCGCTTCGCAATACGACGGAAGATCCCGGGCACCGTTTCCAGTCGGAAGCCTGATGACGATACACCGTCATCGTCATCAGCTCCGGTCATGGGCTGACGACCCTCAACAAAATCTTCGTAGGCCATCGACTGATGAAAAGTGACAAATTCAATTCGTCCTTCGTCGGAAAGGCGGCGATATTCGGTCATTAGCGTATCACGATTATCACGCAACGCTTCAGCTGCGTCGTCACCTAGGCAGAGCCTTACCGCTTCCCAAGCCGTGGTGTAGGTCTTGCCAGTTCCTGGTGGCCCGTAAAGGATCAGATTAGTCGAAGGGGGGAAAGCAGTGGATGCAGACTTCATGACTGAGGATTCTTTCGCCGAAATTAGTCGATAAGTAAAAATTACGGAGCTACTGGGGTTTGGTTCAGTGTGCGTCGGGGGCGGAACCTGGGCGCATCGCTGGAACTCTGCACTCCCGAGCGCGCTGCAAATCGCTGGATTCCGATCGCGCACCCCCATCTCGCGCCCGAGATCACCTGCACAGATCGCAACATCTACTGCACCTTTCTCCCGGGCTGGCTCGATATAGTAGTTACGGGCGCAGAGCCGGATGCGGTCGTTACCAGCTATTAGGTGTTCATACTGTGACGGCGGTGTAATTGGCACATCATTCTCATCAACAATGATATAACCGGCGTTATGAAGCTGGGCAGCAGCATCGGCTTTCTGTCCCCAGCCGGCATTGAGCTGGGTCTTACCTCTAAGGAAACCAACGATCGGCTTGGAAGGATAAACCCGGTTTGGCCGCTCGTGCGTCGAGCGCACCCAATACTCGCGGGGCTCTCCAAACGCATCGAAAATGGTGTTGTATTCTTTCGACTGGCGATAGCTATCATAGGCGTCCATCGCAGCTTCTACGTCTAAACGTTTAAGTGATGCTGCTGAATTCTCTTTCCAGTGATCGCCGTTACTATTCCCGTCGATCACAATACCTGCTGCCAGACTTCGACTGCTAAATTCGTAGTCCGTACGAAAACGAAACAGCGCAGGGTTTTCATCGGGCACTAGGACACCATCCCGAACAAGCCGATCCCGCTCTGCGCGATTTCGTTTCTTGATCGGAGACCCATCGCGCATCGCAGTCGAGCCAGCCCGGACGAGAAAACCCGATGGAACTGGTTTTCCAACTGCAAACGCCAACTCTTTCTTAATTACCAGCCAGCCGTCATCTTTCTCAGCAGTCAATACTATCTCCTGTTTTTCGGCTTTTTAACGCAAAAAGTGTGTTTACCAAGGGTATCGGTTCGACAGTGTGAACCGCGCCGGGAGTGGCGGAGACGGCGGCTCACGCATCGTTGAGTGAGGTTCGCTTTGAGAAAACACAGATTAACCCGTTAACGTCCGCAAAGTGGGCGGCTGCCGCCTGTCTGCTTACGCTGCGCTAAGCGGACCTCCTGCTTCCGCCTCATGAGAGACATAGTTTTAGGGTGTGGTAGCTTCGGAAAGTAGACATCAGCTACCCGAAAAACAAACGGGTCCTGACATCCTCGCAAATGCCATCCATACCGGGGAACATAGAAGAAGCTGTTACACCCATAATCCGTAAATCATTTAGAACATTACTACGTTCGCTCCATGGTATATCAAACGCCTGTAGGAACGAATCATGTTTTCCATTTTGAGTGCTTATGAATTTTATATAATCTTCGATGTTTTTCAGATTGGTCAGCATCGCCACGGCTTGCTGCGGTAACGCACGTGTGTTGGCAATCGGAAGAAGGTCAAGAATGGTGACGTAAGGCTCGGTATTGATAAGGTAGGCCTGATTAGTTTGGTTTGGAGACCACGCTTGGCAATTAAAAAGAAAAATCCTTGCTGAGCTTTTCTCCAAGCATTCCGTGCTTGGAGGAAGTCCACGAAATGCAAAGAAAGCTGCCACGTAGGGTGAACGCGTCCAATCTAATAAAGGTGTAGGGAATCCATGATGTTGAGCAAGGTTATATAACCCCCCCAGAACATCGGAGCGATCTATGTCATAAAAAAATGGGAATTGAGACGACAATTCTCGTCTAAGTGCTGGAATATCTTCATGGCGGTACCGCTGTAAATCGCATCGTCCAGTTCTATGGAATGACGTTTGCAAAGGCCATGCTTCTCGTTGTCCCCGAAATACATAATCCGATACCCTAAGATTAGAAATATATTCTTTAAATTCCTTCCAAGTTGAGACAGACGGATCTGCCTGCCAAATAGATTGTTTCGATAGCGGGGATTGGTGTAATTTTCCTTGTCCGCTACTGACTTCCGTTGTGAAGCTCACGCATAATGCTCCGGACTGATTGAGCTCTATTTCGACACTTGCAATGACTGGGTGTTGAAAACGATCTGAATACACCTTCAGTTCATCTTCTGACATTGGTTGTTTTGTCGTATTGTTGAAGGCGAGAACTGGAATATTTTCACTATATTTGGTTAACCCATTGGGAATGATTATTTCTGGTATAAGAGTGGAAGGCAGGTTCGGATCTGTCGGCCGAAAAATTGCCGATCCCGAGTAATGGTCCAAGCGTAATTCCAAATCGAATATAACTTGGCCAGATGGCTCACCATTTAGCTTTCCGATCCATTGTCCTGCTAATGAATTCACTCTGTAATCTCCAATCTTGGTAATAAAATAATTTATATGCAGTTATAGCAGATAAACAGGACACGCCTTCATTGCTGTCGCACTAGGTACTGTGCCTTGTTCCCGAAAACGGCCATCGCCGAACTCAAAGCTATCACTCTAGATCAAGAAAAATCGAAATAGTCAGCTAGAATACGTATATTTCCCGGCTCTGCTGAGTGACTGCTGCGACGTGCGTCGATTGCGAGCACTTCAACGTCAAGGGCTCGCAAACCATCGACTTCACTATCGGTGAGCGCAGAAGAGGTTTCACCCCATTGGTCAGGTGATAATTGCACAACCCTGATCCGCTCTGGCTTAAACTCCGTGTGTAGGCCGGCGCAAACATCCACGATACCCGGCATGTGATTTCGAGGATGAGGTTGGATCGCGCTCACATAATTAATGCGCCAGAAATGTATCCAGGCGTTTACGCAAGCGTCGTCGATTTTTTTATGAAAATCGGCGCGAGTCTCTCCAGCCTCATGAGGAGAAGTGGCTCGTCCAGCAAGACATCTCTCACGTGACAGCGCGCGGCGGGGAAGTGGGCCGACAGGAGGAACGTCGCCACCGAGCCTGGCATCGCCAAACATATACCTGATGAGCCGACTCTTGCCCGCATTTGGCAGTCCACACACCAGAAGGATGCGTTCGAGATGTGCTCGGCTTCGTGTCGCCTGTTCCATTCAACCTACCCTGCAATATAATGTAATTATTAACGCCTTACACAACGGGTACAGTGGAGCAAGATCTCCTTCAACCCCTCGCTTAACTCACTGTCTGTTCCGCAAGTCTGAAGCAGACAGGCAACTGTCGCCTCATCCCGGACGCTGTTTGGGCCCCAGGGGATGGCTGAAAGCAGACGTTTCCGCAGCCAGAATTTCCTACCCATCCTGACAGGCATTGCTTAACGGATACTAGGGTGTGTCGTCAGTTAATTCCAATGATGGCGGAGACGAATTGCACGGCTGCGAGGAAAGTTGACTTCAGCTTGTCATATCGTGTTGCAATACCCCTGAACTGTTTAAGTCTGGCGAAGAAGCGTTCGATGATGTTTCGTTTTTTATAAAACGAGAAGAGGATTTTCCGTGGATTGCGTCGGTTTTTCTTTGACGGAATAACCGGTGTGATCCCCCGCTCTTCAAGCTTTTCGATGAGGGGATCGGCATCATAAGCCTTGTCGGCGATGAAGACCTCGGGATCGACTTCATCGAGCAATGGCTCTGCTTCTGTGATGTCGGCCCTTTGTCCGGGCGTCAGGGAAAGAGCCGCAGCCTTTCCCGCGGCATCGACAATGGCATGGATTTTCGTGGTCAGTCCGCCACGGGACCGCCCGGTGGCCTGATCCGCCCCCCTTTTTTACGGGCGCCCGCGCTATGCTGGTGAGCACGGACAATGGTGCTGTCGATCATCATGTATTCGTTGTCATGGTCAGCAGCCAGATGCCGGAAAATCCGCTCGATCACGCCGCCTTCGCACCAGCGACGCAGCCGCCGGTGCACGTTCTTCCAGTCCCCGAACCGGGCAGGCAGATCACGCCAGGGAATGCCTGCACGGTAACGATACAGCACGGCTTCGATAAACAGACGGTTATCCTCAGCCGTCCCACCGACATGACCTTCGCGACCCGGGAGAAGATCTTTTATTCGCTCCCACTGACCATCGCTCAAACCATACCGTCGCATTCACACTCTCCCCGTTCCAGAAACAGGAAGAAAACATCACAGATCAAACGGGAGTACAAGCTTCATAATCCCCCCGTTTAACTGACGACACGCCCTAGGCCCGAACCCTGCAATCAGTTAGTAAAGGGAAACGCTTGTTCACCGACAGCAAAATGAGGACCATACATGACGCAATTACAAGACATGGACCTGTGCAGTGATCTTTATGATGTTCTTGAGAATTGCACAAATGAGGAACTTGATCCGATTGTAGATGTCCTTAGGCAATCACAGCAAAGCGTTCTTAAAATCAGTCGTGCATTCGAAAATTACTTCCCTGACCACATGCATTACGCAGGCCGGATAGGCGACGAGATTTACCGGCTTGGCTTGCAGGCTCTTGGCCGCAACGATGGAAAGCGCCCCTCCTACACCGAGATCATTGGTGGCTTGTGCAAACAGGTCGGGTTTCCTTCAACATTGACAGGTGAAGACGAAGCGACTCTGTTGAACTTGTTTTCAAAGCAATATCTATCCCTCCGCCCATCAGCAGTCGACCAGCAGGCTCTGGTCAATGAGGCAGCCACGGCCGCGGCTGCTGCCGTGCGGGGCATATTGAGTTCGGATGCCTGGCCGCCCTTTGCAGCAGTTATGCTGCAGATAATATACCTGCGCCGTAAAATGATTGCGGAAGGACGGATCCAGGCCGCCTCCATCACGGGAACAGAAATCCGTAGTAGTTCTGCTAGCATCGATAATGCGGTGAACTCTGTTATCATTCAGACCGAAAATGGCGACCGGGTTCTCTCTCTTGCGACAATTCCCGATACGGACACAATCGGGTGGCGGGACACGGACTACAGTCGCAACTTGCTGAATGTTCTAACGCCGATACTGAAAGCTGCCCAACCATTTATTTCAACCGAGCAATTATTAAAAAATGGGAACTACTATCGCGCGGAAATGGTGCTTTCGTACAGCGAAAAGCTGGGTCACTATGTAGGTACTGCTAAGGGCCACCAGGGTATGGTCCGCCTCGATCCGGCATCCTTGGTCAGTCTAGCTACTCCTGCCGGGTTGCTTACATTGGCTGCCGCCATGGCAGAGCAGAAAAAACTGGAAGCTATTGAAAAGAGCCTCGACGAAATCAAAGCTTCGATCAAAGATGTGTCGAAATTTCAGCAAAATGAACGTCGCTCCATAATAACTGCGTCCATTCGTTATTTTCAGCAAGTTGCGCCTTCTGTCTTGACAGGGGAACTTCCTAACGAAGTCTTGCAGGTAATCGAACGGCATGAAGTTGATCTTGTCCGAGTGCAGGAGCACCTGATCAGCGACATCAGAGCTCAGGTTGTGGCCTTCAACGCCATCAAGAAAGAAGGTTGGGGATCAAGCAAGTACGCAACTGCGATCAAGGAAGCCCAGACTAGTATTGAGAGAATGTGCGATGAAATCCTCTTGTGCATTCGGGCACGGGCTTGCGGCTATCAGCTCCTGTGTGCATTTCCCGGTCGCGATACAGGAAAAAAGGTGCGCCTACAGGATATTGCCAATGCATTAAGCACCCTGTCGTCTATGGGCGAGATCGGTCTATTAATAGACAAAGCATTTCGGGAGAAAATCCAAGGTATATCATCATATGAAATTAAGGCTTCCGTGCTTGCCTATGAGAACGCCCTTTTTGACAAGGTTACAATTGAAAGTACTGGCATAATCAAAGGGTTAAATGATGCGACCAAAGAAATATCGGAACAAACTGAAGCGCTGTCGGTTGACATCAAGGTCCAGGACGGTGTGCCCGTAGCCATCCGGATGGCCTGAACTACCAAGTATGCGTTTTTATCGTTCTGACGTGGCGTGCGCGAATCATCCGCGCGCGCCAAAGCCGCCCTCAAGTCGGACATTCTACGCGTGTCTTTGCTTTTCGCATAGAGGACATGAGCAGCTTGTCTCATCCTCGCGACCGAATAAATCGATTTCGACATGGCAAATTCCGGGCAGCGACACGGAATAGCTACCCTTCGTCGGCGCACGATACCGCGGGCCGATGCCGACCAGATACCGGCAATCCCCGATTGCAGTGGCAACTTCCGGTCCGGCAAAGCGAACGATCAGGATTACATCATGTCTTGACCTAGGGCGTGTCGTCAGTTAAACGGGGGGATTATGAAGCTTGTACTCCCGTTTGATCTGTGATGTTTTCTTCCTGTTTCTGGAACGGGGAGAGTGTGAATGCGACGGTATGGTTTGAGCGATGGTCAGTGGGAGCGAATAAAAGATCTTCTCCCGGGTCGCGAAGGTCATGTCGGTGGGACGGCTGAGGATAACCGTCTGTTTATCGAAGCCGTGCTGTATCGTTACCGTGCAGGCATTCCCTGGCGTGATCTGCCTGCCCGGTTCGGGGACTGGAAGAACGTGCACCGGCGGCTGCGTCGCTGGTGCGAAGGCGGCGTGATCGAGCGGATTTTCCGGCATCTGGCTGCTGACCATGACAACGAATACATGATGATCGACAGCACCATTGTCCGTGCTCACCAGCATAGCGCGGGCGCCCGTAAAAAAGGGGGGCGGATCAGGCCACCGGGCGGTCCCGTGGCGGACTGACCACGAAAATCCATGCCATTGTCGATGCCGCGGGAAAGGCTGCGGCTCTTTCCCTGACGCCCGGACAAAGGGCCGACATCACAGAAGCAGAGCCATTGCTCGATGAAGTCGATCCCGAGGTCTTCATCGCCGACAAGGCTTATGATGCCGATCCCCTCATCGAAAAGCTTGAAGAGCGGGGGATCACACCGGTTATTCCGTCAAAGAAAAACCGACGCAATCCACGGAAAATCCTCTTCTCGCTTTATAAAAAACGAAACATCATCGAACGCTTCTTCGCCAGACTTAAACAGTTCAGGGGTATTGCAACACGATATGACAAGCTGAAGTCAACTTTCCTCGCAGCCGTGCAATTCGTCTCCGCCATCATTGGAATTAACTGACGACACACCCTAGTTATCTGGCTCTTCCGAGCTTTGTTCCTCTGCCATTAACGCGGGAGGAATCTTTGTGAGATAGGGTCGCAATCTTAATCGATTGAGGCCGCTCTCTGCGGCTATACGCTGCAGCGATGCTGCCATCTGTCGTGCAAATTCGATCTTGTTAGTAGCGCTTGTATCTAATCGACCGAAGTCAAGCGCAAGATAGATTGCATTATTGAGGTCGTGGCCTTGCCAGTCCTTCAGCATCTTATCATAGCACTCGGACGGGAGGGTTGCGAGATAGGCAAGTTCGTCAGGTCCCCAATCTTGCGAAAACACGATCTTGCGCAGGATTTCGGTAGGATCCCGGTCGACGGGCATACCGGCCAGTATGGCGTCAAAGGCAGTGACGATATGCGGGTCCAGACGTCCCCGGTTACATGTGTAGAGAGCAAAGAATTCGCGGGGCTTATCCTTCTGGGTGTCCACGTACATCGGCAGAAACCGCTCGGCTTCCTCGGTGCGGCCAAGTTCACGCAGAAATTGAAGAGCATCAGATGCGTCGGTTGGGCTCATTGCATTACTATATCGCTCGAAAGCGGTGCATATAGCCTCTATGAACTTATCTTGATCGTTGCCCAATCCATCATGGAAGATTTTCCATGGCTTGCTAATTACTTCCCGGGCCTCTTCACTGGCGAGCTTCTTAGACTCATCTTCGAGAAGCTTCTGCAGCGCCTGGCGATCAAACGCGCCAGCTTGAAGCCCATCTGACAACACCTGATCGATTTGATCGAAATCACCGAAATCATAGGCCTTCAAAAGCTGGTCCAAATTCAGCTCGTTAGCAGAACAATTCTCGTTTGAGAGGTTGATCCTGAACTTGGCGTAGCGGCAGACAAGCGCTAGGTCTGGAGCGAGTGTCGGCTCGAAGACGCACCACCCGAGCAAAGCAATGGACTTGATCACCCGCTCGGTAACCCCACTGTGGAGGTCCGTGAGTTCAGACTCGAGATGCTGAAGAAAACGCCGTATCCGGCGGATGACGCGGATGTTCTTAATTCCGAGCGCGACGGTTTGCTTCGCCAACTGTTGACCCAGCACGTCCTCTGCAGAGATGGCGGCGACAGCGGACTCTTCGGGCGTCGGCTCAAATCTTACCGCTTGATCGACAACTTTCTCAATGTATGAACGATATTTGGTGCCCTGTTCCCCCAGCGCATCCTCATTAAGTAGTAGTACGACTTTACAGCCCTTATGCTCACATAGCGAGGACACCATACCTAGAACGTCGGCCATGTCTAGCCCCTGTCCAGCGCGTTCGATGTCGTCGATGCAGATGATTTGTTTACTGATTAGCAATGCTGCGCCTGGCGCGAATAGATCGGCAAGTTTGCCAACATAGGGAAGGGTAGACGCCGCCTTGCTGGCTACTGTCGTGCTCTTTCGAGCGGCCCGCTTAGTGAGCGCAATCACCCCGGGGAAACTACTTAGGTGTTCGAGGTAAGAATCAAATGTAGGCTCGAGTTCGGGTCCTTCGAGTGAGACTGTCGATTGCACGATTGCGGTCGTGAGCGCGTCGAGGCTTCGCATGCCAAAAAGCGATACATACGCATAATTGCGAAGCTTAGCCGTTGCGCGGTTCGCTTTGAGGGTTTCGTTCCACAAGTGTGTCTTGCCGACACCCCAGCGCCCACTCACACTGAGTACCTCCGGGTTTTCAGTGGAAAGGAAACGCTCGATCTGCTCAAATACATTTTTCTGCGACATTTTCAGCCTCGTCATAACATGACTGTCTCAGAATTTTACTATAAAAGTCTGGTAATATGAAGTTGTGGACAGTAGAAAAAATCCATCATATTTTCCATAAAAGATAGTTGCTTTCTCATCCGTTCCCGATAGCCGACTTTCCGCTTACCCCCCTGATCGGCCTGTCTGTTCAATGATACAGGAGCAGACAGGCAGCAGTCGCTATCATCTCGGATGCTTAACAGATTAAACAGTGACACCCAAAATCAGGTGTCATCATACCGTCATACAGCCCCCCATCAGGCAGCTGTTCGCAACCCGTCCTCTGCGACTGCCGCAATCGCCTGCCTGAGGGCCGCCATAACCTGTTCAGGATCACAGACCATATCCTTGAAAATAAGGATCGGGCGCTGACTGGATGGATAGCGATGCAGTCGCCTTAAGGTCTCGTCCTTTCGCGCCTTTTGTGTTGACGAGTAAGCCGTGAATGTCCGGTCAAACAGACCGACGACTTCGATAAAACAGCTTTTGCCGGACTGGGTCGAACTCACTTTAAAATCGGCGAAAGCCGCTTCCTCAAAAATGCATCCTTTTACAACAGGATGAATGTCGAGCTTTAACGTCGAAGGCAGGGTGGACTTGAGGCGTCGGTATACGGCCAATTCGTAAAGGGAATCAAACTCAAGACCGTCCTGTGCGAGCTTTTCCTCGACAGGTAGGTGCGGATGGCACTGATGCACAGCCTCACGAAAGGCCACCCATGCCCCCTCCCCTGGCTGCCAGTATTTCTTGCGCAGATCCCAGGCCTTTCGCCCAAGGTCCGCCAACATAAAGCCATTGACACAGACGCCAACGCGGGCTGAAAGCTCGGCGTAGAGGTCAATATCCCGGCGCGGAAAAAGACCGGCCCCGCCGGCCATCGGAAACTGAAGGGGATCGAAACGATAGTCCAGTGTCATGAGGAAGTATCCTAAAAAAATGGCTCCGATCACGCAGCGTGATACGGAGCCATGAAAAGATTGTCTGGGATAGAGATAGAGCGTGACTGAAGAGGTCAGGCTGCCTGCTTCATCGTCACCGGAGCCGCCAGAAGCTGTTCCAGGCGGCCGTAACGACGTTCCATGTCGCGATGCAATATGACCAGGCCCTCAAGAGCCTCAAAAGCGGCTTCGCTGCCTCCAAGGATCTCGAGCTGCAGAACGCCCTCGAGCACATGAAGAGCTTTGAGTTCCATCGTTGAATGCACAACGTCATCGGTAACAGGAAACAGATCAGACAGTGGGTAATGAGACATGATTTTTGTCCTTGTCGTCCAAAAAAGGGAGAAAAAGACCACACACATCCCGTCCCTCTTCCTCTGGGGCATTGACGGATATGCACAGTCACCAGAACACACTGGAAAAGCGTCTCCATCCCACCCCGGTCAGAAAAGCCCTTTTCTAGAAAATTCATTTCAAAACAATGAGTTGAGAGAGAGCATTTTTAAATGCGATAGAACGAGAGAAAAGAAGAAAAAACCCAGCAATTTCATATGCATCCCGTAGGGTGCATATGAAATTGCGGTAGCGTGCCTTCATTTGGGACGAAAAAGTGCCTCTGGAGAGCGAAAACAACCGCATCTCAGGGGGTAGAAAGTCGGAATTACGCCCTGCCTAAAAAGGCCTCTCAACAATGACGTCCCGTTCTTGTCCCGCTTTGAGGCCGAAACCGTCTGGCTTTTTCAGAAGCCTGATGTCAGACTGAAAACGGCCAGAACCCTACAGAAGAAGGGATGAACATGAAATACGACCAACATGGCCCGCTGGCGGCCATGCTTTCAGAAGCGGCAAAAGAGAGTGGGCAAGGCTCATTAATGGCATGGATGGAGTACCGTCATGACGAGTTGCTGGTCGAACTCGGCTCGAAGCGTGTTCGGTGGCCGATATGGCTTGCGCTTTTTCGGCAACTCGACTTGCGTGATGCCAACGGAAATCATCCGACGCTTGAGACCGCCCGGAAAGCATGGCAGCGGGTCCGCGCCCAGAAAAAGGTCGCTCAGGTAGCGCTGCGTCCGGCCCAGCATCACCGCCCGCAACCCGACCGTTGGACCGTTCCGGCAACACCACCGCGCCCAGCGAAAGAAGATCGGTCTTCGAGTGCTGATCTCCACCCCGACCTGCAGCGCATTCGGAAGAATCTCTCCCGGACGACTGTCCAACGCCCCCGTCCCCTCACCGAGGACGATATCACTTAAATGTGACTCTATGACCATTCTGTCAGGTTCTGCATTTTTCTGAAAATTCCTTCTAAAAATCTTGCGTCTTTCTGCGTCGCCCTGCGTCCTCAGGCGTCTATGATTTTCACCAATGGATCATATATCATTTGTTTTAATCTGATAAAAAACTCATTTATCATCTAGGACAATGCGAAATAAGAAGATGGACTCGCGGCATAAATAATGCACCCTCTACCAAATCGGAGGGAAGCCATGAAAACGCTTAAACCAGTTCCAGACCATGAAGAGCCTGTCACACTAAAAACCAGTCTCGCCCAGAAGAGTGCCATCACCCCCTGCTGCCTGATCTTTGCGGGGCGGGGAGGAACCGGCAAAAGCACACATGCACGACTGCATGCAGAGTGGATCGAAAGATCTGGATTATCTCTGAAAATAGCTGATCTAGACAGAACAAATGCCACACTGACGGCATTCTATCCTAATCTGGTTGAAGCACCTCGAACCGCAGATGACAGGGATGTCATGACATTCCTGGAGGATATTCTAGAACGTCAAATTGAAGAAAAATATCATCTGATTCTGGATTTTGGTGGTGGAGACCTCATTTTAAAAAATATCGCTCTCCGTCTTGATCTTGTCGCATTTTTTCGCGAGCACGCTATCCAGCCTGTCTTTTTCCATCATTTAGGGGCCGATCTGGATTACTTGGCTTACCTCGTAAGCCTTGAGGAAGATGCTCTTTTCCGACCGCAGCGAACAATTGTTGTTCTAAATGAATTCATAAAACCTTCCTCCCAGTCGGTTGAAGTCGCCTTTGAAACGATCATGGGCAGTAGACAACTGGGAGACGTTCTGAAACGTGGAGCACGTATGATCTCGCTCCCAGACCTATTGCCGGCACCGGATATCGACCGAAAACGTCTGCGATTTTATGAGGCCGTTCAGAACCGGCAATCTGTCGACATACCACCTCTGGGCCCCATCAAACGTCAGATGCTGGTTCAGTGGCTTCGCACCGTTGCCGAACGCTTCTGGGAAGCAAACGTCGATCTGCCCTGGATTCCAACGGAAGAGTAGTTTCCATGACATCGCCCATCACCCCCCGCAACACTCAAATCCCTCACTCGGAACTCTCTGCCGCACTTGAAGCGTATCGCCGCAAGGCGGAACAAGCCGGCATTAGACCCGGGGATCCACTTCATGGCTGGATCGAAGCAACAGATCGCCTGTTCGAAGCGCTGGCGGCCCGTTTCGAAGAGAACGAAAGTCGGCAAGATGAGACGGTAGAGAGGCTGCAGGAAGCCGTCTACCGAATCACTCAGATCTCTGTTCTTCTTACGAAACATTCTCCCACGCCCCCTCCTCCGCCAAAGACCCTCGAAGGTCACGTCGTGGGAGCCCCGCATGGAATGCTCGCGGCCTTCTTCGAACTGGCTGCCGATGTACTTCCATTCCTCAGACGACCAGGATATCGGCTGCTGCTTTCTGGTGGACTGATTTTCTCTTCGTTTTTGTTGGGCGTTATAATGGAACAGGACACCATGAGTCGCCAGATGGCCCAGACCGTAAGCGCAGCAAGCGTCCAGATTGATCAGGAGAGGGAAGAAGCCCAAAACAAGGTCGGACAGGCTGAGAAGCATGCAACCGAAGTCGTCATCGCGGCCCATGAGCATGATGCTGCAGTCGCGGAGTTCCAGAGTGCCATGACGCAGGCACCGCCCTCCATTATTTCATGGGCTGCCGTGATAAAAAGCAATCCATTCACTGAGAACATGCGCGATCAATGCCGTGAGACGATCCGCATGAGCCAACGGCCGCCCTATTGGCGTTCCTGTTCAATTGAAATAACTCTCGGATCGCAAGACGCTATCAACGCGATTGCAGGGAACTGACCTCAGCAATCTTTAATAGTCTAAGCTGATAAGAACTTGCCGCACGGAGGATACAAACGAGTCACTCCACACGCCTGCTGATTTTTAGACTATTTTTTCAAGTATAGGGAATTCAAACAGAATTTTATGAGATCCTATGCTTGTTTCAACGCAAAAAATCCTGAGTATTTTAACTACTCTTATTTTCTCAGGCAATGTCCAAAATTTCCTCGCGTGATGCATTTAACAGAATAGTTCTCACCTCACACGCAACTATGGGGACATACATAAAGAAGCGTCCCCATTTCGCTACAAAGCTATCTCGCTAATGAATGAGAAAGAACGTTGCCCACAGAATGGCAACGCTCGAGACTATGAAGGTCACCATACCCCAAGACAGAAAAGGAACACACGCCCGTCCACGGCCGGAGGTGGACGGCAAAACACCCACAGGCTTTATAAGCGCCAAAACATCCGCCAGTAAAAACAGTGTTTTGCGCCCGAATTTGTATTTGGTGAGCGCACCCGCGGCGACATAACGATCAATTGTTTTTACGTGGCAATGGAGGTGAATTTCCGCCGCCTCCTTCCGGGTAACAAACGCCCCTTTTGGGACCGATATGTCTGTACCGTGCATGATACGCACTCCTCAAGCCTGACGGCTGACGGCCAGCCGTCTTGTCGAAACCACCATGCTGAGGAGCATCAGGTGATCGGAGCTGTCTTGGGGAGATGTCGTATTATGACAAAGTTATCTTCGTTGGGAAGGTATGAGGATGACGTGGAAGGATAGTTAAAGATAAAGCTCCTCAGCAGAATCTCGTTTTGTTCTATCAGAACCCGAACCCTATTGCCAACATAAATTATTAGGAGCGCTTCTTACGCCGCCCGACGCCGCAGGAAACCTCAAACCATAAGATGGGATGCATGATGGGACCAACGAGAAGATGGTCTACAACTATTTGTTTTTACTGGGAAATTTATCACCTGATGGCGGAAGGGGTGGGATTCGAACCCACGGTACGGTTACCCGCACGCCAGTTTTCAAGACTGGAGCCTTCAACCACTCGGCCACCCTTCCTGCATCAGGTCGAACGTCTTATAAACACGCCTTCTTTTTCTGTCTAGCGGGGGTGTGAGCAGAAACTGTTTGTAGGGTTTCAGTGCCCTCACGCTTGCTCTTACGGGGTTGGAGTTGTAGAACGCCGTTCTTTAATACCCAATCCATTCAGGGACGAGTTATGAAACAGCAGGCGAACCTGATCCGGGCCGGACAGGTTATCGAGCATGATGGCCGTCGCTGGACGGTGCTGAAACAGCAGATCATCACCCCCGGCAAAGGCGGCGCATTCATCCAGGTGGAAATGCGCGACCTTAAAACCGGGAACAAAACCAACGAACGCTGGCGTACCGCTGACAGCGTTGAACGGCTGATGACCGAGGACAAGGAATATCTGTATTCCTACACCGATGGTGAAACGCTTGTGCTGATGGACCCGGAAACGTTCGAGCAGTACATGATCCCGGTTGATCTGCTGGGTGACCAGGCACCGTTCCTTCAGGACAACATGACCATCAACCTCCACCTTGTTGAAGGTGACCCGGTTGGCGTGGATCTGCCCCCGCAGGTCACGCTGGAAATTGTAGAAGCTGACCCCGTTGTCAAAGGGCAGACGGCAAGCTCCTCCTACAAACCGGCCAAACTTTCCAATGGTGTTAAAACCATGGTGCCCCCCTTCATTGAAGCGGGCGAACGGGTTGTCGTCAGAACAGAAGACGGCTCTTACGTAGAACGCGCCAAAGACTGATCTTTCAGCACCACTCCAGAGCAGGACAAAACACAGTGGCCATGCGTCTTTCCCCCGTCATGATGGTGATGCAGACAGCTGCCCAAAAGGCAGCCAAGCGTCTCCTGCGCGATTTCAATGAAGTCGAGCAGCTTCAGGTAAGCATCAAAGGCCCCGGTGACTTTGTCTCTCAGGCAGATCTTCGGGCAGAGCAGACCATACGCGAAGAACTGGAACGGGCCCGCCCGGGCTACGCTTTCCTGATGGAAGAATCCGGCGCTTCAGGCGGTGATAACTGGACGTGGCGCTGGATTGTGGACCCGCTGGACGGCACCACAAACTTCCTGCACGGCATTCCGCACTGGGCCATTTCCATTGGTCTGCAACGCCGCCTGCCCGATGGAAAGATCGAACTTGCAGCCGGGCTGGTGTACAACCCGGCCGCAGGTGAAATGTTCTGGGCGGAAAAAGGCAGCGGGGCTTACCTGAACGAACGGCGCATTCGTGTTTCGGCACGCCGGGACATGCATGAATCCGTGTTTGCAACAGGCATCCCCTTCGCCAAGGTGCCCGCACGGCAGCGCCTGCCCTTCGCCCGCGTGATGGGCCACCTGATGCCGCGTGTGGCCGGTGTCCGCCGCTTTGGTGCCGCGGCTCTGGACCTCACATGGGTTGCGGCTGGCCGGTACGAAGGTTACTGGGAATTTGGCATCAAACCGTGGGATTGCGCTGCAGGCATCCTGATCGTGCGTGAAGCAGGCGGTCAGGTAACTGACCCCGCCGGGCAGGATCTGGATGATATGCCGGACGATGTGATGATTGTGGCTGGCAACGCCAACATGCACAGCAAGCTGCTTGAAGTGGTTGCGGAAAGCCTTCAGGACGCCTGAAGCCACTTTTCCCACTTTCAGTTTTAAAGAAGGTCGCCTTCACATTTACTGTGGGCGGCCTTCTTTTTTAGGTGCTTCCATCTAGCGTTAAAAAAACACGCCAGACTGGCCTGATGGACTTTTCAAACAGCCCATCAGGAAACGCAGTACGGTTTAACAGATCAGCCTGACCATTTTATTCGACCTCTCCGGGTAAAGCGTCTAGAAGCCGATGTATGGCTGAAGGCCGTGTTTGCGCCAACCTTCCCCGCTTGCCACTCAACACCGTCCTTCGGCCTCCCATTACTTTGCTCTCCATGAGACTGCGCCAGAACTTCTGAGACTTTCTCTCACGCCGTTTCTGGCAGGGACGCCATATCAATCACAAACCGGTATTTTACATCAGAGCGCAGGACGCGTTCATAAGCCACATTGATCTGATCCATTTTGATCATTTCAATATCGGCCGTGATGTTGTGTTTGCCGCAGAAATCAAGCATTTCCTGCGTTTCCTGAATACCACCAATGGCTGACCCGGCCAGACTGCGGCGCTTGCCCACCAGTGTGAACGCCCCCACAGACATGGGTTTTTCCGGCAGCCCCACCAGCACCATGTGCCCATCCTGCCGCAACAGGCCCAGATATTCGTTCACGTCGTGCTCGGCAGAAACCGCATCCAGAATGAAGTCAAAGCGATTGGCTTCCGCTTGCATGGCCTCGGCATCTCGGGAAATCACCACGCGATGCGCGCCCAGCCGCTTGCCGTCTTCCACCTTATTGGGGGATGTCGTGAACAACGTGACTTCCGCCCCAAGTGCCACAGCAAACTTGACTGCCATGTGACCCAGGCCGCCCAGCCCGACAACACCAACACGGTGCCCTTTGCCCACCTTCCAGTGCGCCAGCGGAGACCACGTGGTAATCCCCGCACACAGAAGCGGCGCAGCGGCGGCAGGATCAAGATTTTCAGGCACGCGCAGCACAAAATGGTCATCCACCACAATGCTGCGGGAATAACCCCCATAGGTATGGGCCCCTTCTTTCGGGAAAGCCGGGTCCGGGCTGTTGTATGTCCAGGTCGGCAGGGCATCACAATATTGTTCCAGCCCGGCTTCACAGGAATGGCAATGGCGGCAGGAATTGACCATGCAGCCCACGCCCACCAGATCACCTTTTTTAAAGCGGGTGACATCTCCGCCTGTCTGGACCACACGCCCAATAATTTCATGGCCGGGCACGCAGGGGTAAAAGCTCGGCCCCCATTCACTGCGCACCGTGTGGATATCGGAGTGGCAAACACCACAATAGGCAATATCTATCTGCACATCACGCGGGCCGCAGTCCCGCCGTTCAAACGTAATGGCTTCCAAGGGAGCCGTAGCACTGGAAGCAGCATAACCAACACAGGAAAACACGTGTCTGTCCTTTTCCACTGAGAGCAAAAGCAGGCAGGCGATATCCATCCCTTCCCGCACAAAATACTGGGGTGATCATACGGTATCAGGCCCGCTTCAGAAACAGCGCTCTGTGGGCATCAGGCTTTCACCATATGGAATAGCCTCTGGTTCGCACGCCCCAACTTGCGTAGAGTAAGGCTTCCATGCAGTCATCCTTCCCCTCTGCGCATGATGCGCCCGCGCTCACAGCGCATCATCGCGGCATTTCCGTGCTGACGGAGGACGGGGAATTTCTCACCCTTTCCATCGCGGAAATACGTGAGCGGCTGCAAACCATGCCCTGCCCGCTGGTGGTGCATGCGCCTGCCTTCGCCCGCAAACTGGGTCTGCATGCACTAGGCCAACCCTGCCCGTGGCTGGACCTGCTGGAACTGTTCGCCTTTGTCTATCCGGCCCGTTCCGTCGCCCCAACACCGCGTGGGCTGGCCCTCGCCCTTGGGGTAGAAGAGGAACGAATTGGGCAGGCGGAAGCAGATCTACTCCCTCTTCTGACCTCCCTGATGCTGGCGGAACTCGCGCGCCTCAAAAGTGGCCCGGAAGCAGAGTTTCTTGCCGCGCTAACCGTCCGGCTGGGGCAAGCAGGCTGGCCCTGGGCGGGAACTGTGGCGGAAACCCTCGGCCTGCATGAAAAACTTGGACCACGCGGACAGTTGCCAGAAGACGCCATGCAGCCGGGAGACGCCCTGCGCGTGTGGCGCGTGCTGCCCAAATGGGAGGATGTTGCCCCACGCCCGCCTCCGGCATCTCATCCCATCACGTCAGCCGAAGCCCGCGCCCGCCTGACCATGCTGCTGGGCGAAGGGGCTGAAAGCCGCGCAGGACAGGCAGATTTTGCCAGTGTCTCCACCGCTGCGTTCGAACCTCGCACCATGCGCGGCAATCCCGCCGTGGTGCTGGCGGAAGCCGGAACGGGAACGGGCAAGACGCTGGGGTATATCGCACCCGCCAGCGTGTGGGCCGAACGCAATGGCGGCAGCGTGTGGATCAGCACCTACACGCGCCACCTGCAACGCCAGATTGAGCAGGAAACACACCGCCTGTTTCCGGATGACGCCACACGCCGCCGGCATGTGGTGCTGCGCAAAGGGCGCGAGAATTACCTCTGCCTGCTGAATATGGAAGAAGCCGTCAACAGTGCGGCCTCCCGCCCCGCAGGCGTGACCATTGCGCTGGCGATGCTCGCCCGCTGGGCCCGCGCCACCGCTGATGGTGATCTGACAGGCGGAGACCTGCCCGGCTGGTTTGGAGACCTGTTTGGCCACGGCAACATTACCGGCGTTGCGGACAGGCGCGGCGAATGTATTCACGGTGCCTGCCCGCATTATCAGCGCTGCTTTGTGGAACATACCATCCGCCGGGCGCGGGAGGCAGATCTGGTCATTGCCAATCATGCGCTGGTGATGGCGCAGGCGGCCTATTCTGAAAACGCCATGGCGGATGATTCGGAAGAAGGTGAAGAAGACAGCACGCCCTCCCGCTATGTTTTTGATGAAGGCCATCATCTGGCGGATGCGGCAGATGGTGCCTTTTCCGCCGAACTTTCGGGGCTGGAAGCTGCGGAACTGCGGCGCTGGCTGTTGGGCGCGGAAGGCCGCCGTTCCCGCGCACGCGGCCTCAAGCGGCGGCTGGATGATCTGGTGGTCGGCCTGCCCAAGCTGGAAACACCGCTGGACGCTGCCCTGATGGCGGCCCACGCCCTGCCCGCCCCCGGCTGGTCCACGCGGCTGGCCGGAACAGACGGTGAGAACGAACCACCGCCTCATCCCGCCGAAGACGTGCCTGCACAGGGAGAAGATGGCCTTTTCCCCATGGTGCAGAATGCCGTTGAGCCCGTGCTTGAGAACCCGACCGAGATGTTTCTCAAACTGCTGCGCCAACAGGTTCTGGCGCGCAGTCAGGAACGTGGCCGTGCAGACCATGCCTATGGCGCGCTGGAATGTGACCTGCACCCTTTATTGCCCGACCTTGCACAGGCCGGGCAGGCGCTGGCGCGGGCATTGGGGCGGCTGGCGGAACCACTCCGCACACTAGCGGAACGCCTGCACGCCCGTTTGCAGGATGAAGCAGAAAGTCTGGACAGCGTCACCCGAGGGCGAATTGAGGCTATGGTGCGCGCCTTGCGCCGCCGGGCCATTACCCGGCTGGACGCCTGGATCGCCATGCTGGACGCGCTGGATCACCCACCGCCAGCAGATGCCACCCCAACCCACATTCATTTCATCCGGCTGGATCGTCGGGAAAAACAACGCATGGGCGAGCAGGATGTAGGCCTGCACCGCCACTGGCTGGACCCCACCGTGCCTTTTGCTGCGGTTATGGCCATGCCTGCACAGGGCATGCTGATTACGTCCGCCACCCTGCGCGATCAGTCTGACACCCCGCGCAAACCCCCAACAGAAGAGGGACAGACGGAAGACCTTTACTCGGAAGAATCGGAACGTGCGTGGGAAGCGGCTGAAGCCCGAACCGGAGCAAACCACTTTCCGGCCCCCGCCATTCGGGCCAGCCTAAGTAGTCCTTTCGACTACGCCCGGCAGACGCGCACGTTTATTGTTAATGACATAGACCATGGAAGTATTGCCGATCTGGCAGCCGCCTATCGCACCCTGTTTCAGGCCTCTGGCGGCGGAGGGCTCGGGCTGTTCACCGCCATATCGCGCCTGCGCGGCGTTCACTCCCGCATTGCGCCTGCGCTGGAGGAAAGCGGCCTGCCTCTTTATGCGCAGCATGTCGATGCAATGGATAACGCAACGCTGGTGGATATTTTCCGCACGGAAGAACATGCCTGCCTGCTGGGTACGGATGCCATGCGTGATGGTGTGGATGTGCCGGGAAATGCCCTGCGACTGGTGGTTTTTGAACGCGTTCCGTGGCCCCGGCCTGATATTCTGCACCGTGAACGGCGCATTCATCTCTCTGGCGGTGATACAACCGGATATGATGACCGGATTGCCCGGCTCAGACTGCGTCAGGCGTTTGGGCGACTTATCCGCAGCCAGTCAGATCGGGGTGTTTTTGTGCTGTTGGATCGCAGAACACCTTCGCGCCTGCTCTCTGCTTTCCCACCGGGGGCTGAAGTGCGACGGATGGGGCTGGCGGATACAGCACGGGAAATTGAAAGCTTTCTGCCACGCACGCCTCAAAACTGAACGGCGATGGCCCATCGCGCTCGGGGCATGACAAGATGCCTTACGCGGCGGCTTTACATGCTGAAGTCAAAAAACTGCGTCTAAACCCTCAGCAATCGGAAACAGCGTGCGTTTCCACCTGTGCTGAAAGCAGAATAGAAAAGCTCAACGCAAGGATATTGGCTTAAAAACACCAACATCATCCAACGCAGAAAAACTGCCGCACAAAACTGACAGGCTTTTCAAATAATTTTTGGAATAATCAAAATGTGTCGCAGAGACAAACAGGAACCACCAAGAATAACCGCGTAGCGTTTTCTTGCCAGATCGTGCCACAGGTGTCAGTTGGCATGGCTTTAGCGAAACCAACAGACAGTCTCTGCAGAGAGTGCGGAGCAGGTTGCGTAAACGCCCTCGCCCCGCAGGCAGCCTTAGAGAGGCTTGAGCTCTGTAGCAGCCACTTTGCCGCGCTCTGTCACGAGTTCATAAGAAATCTTCTCATTCTCATTCAGACCACGCAGGCCAGCAGCCTGAACAGCGGTGATGTGAACAAAAACGTCTTTGCCTCCATCATCAGGAGCGATGAAGCCAAAGCCTTTGGTGGCATTGAACCATTTTACTGTACCGGTCGGCATAGGCGGGTAACTTTCCCTGATAGTCTCCTGCCGGGCAACCATATGCCGGCTACAGGACCCCTCTATCCGCTCATGAAGCGGCGGGAATGTCAATCAAAATACCCCGCCTATGCGCGATTCCGGCAGTTTCAGCCCTTCAGATGCGCTTCCAGAAACGCCACACTGCGCTGCTGCGCCAGAAGGTAGGCCTCCGCGTTGAAAGACGAGCGTTCCGCGCAGCCAAAGCCATGCCCTGCCTCGTCATACACGAAAATTTCAATTCCCGGCTGCGCCTCCCTGATGGCGGTCACATCCATGTGAGGAATACTGCTATCCTGCCCGCCAAAATGCATTTCCACCGGGCAATGCGGAGTCTCGTTGCGGCTGGCGGCAATACCACCACCATACCAACAGACAGCGGCTGCAAAATCATGCGTATGGGTTGCGGCCTGCCATGCCAGCGTGCCGCCCCAACAATAGCCGATAATGCCCGGTTTGCTGCGACCGCTGCCACGTTTATGCGCCAGTGCCGCCGCACTTGCCCGCAGATCCAACAAGGTTTTTTCCTGGGGAATCTGGGCACGGAGAGCCAGGCCCTGATCAATTCCGGCCTTGTCATACCCCAGTTCCGTCCCCGGCTGGGCGCGATCAAACAGAGCGGGCGAAATCACATGAAAACCGCGAGCCGCAAAATCATCACACACATGGCGGATATGATCGTTCACGCCAAAAATTTCCTGCACCACAACAAGCGCATAGGGCAGATCTGCTCCGCCTACCTCATAGGCTGAAAAGCTGTGTCCGTCCTCAGCCTGTAGTGTGATTGCATGCCCCATGGCGGCGACTCCTTTTGCGTGAAGTGTTAAAACTGGAAGAAAGTTTTCCACATTTCTTGACTCTCGGGGAGGACAAACCTATCTCCTGTTCTGGCACTCCCGGGGTGGGAGTGCTAACGCAACGCGGCGTTCGTTACGCGCGGTAAAAGCAGGTGGTGTCGCTTCCAGACAAGGGCGCCACCGCAGCAAAAATGAATGTGGAGCGATCCATAATGACGAAGTTTCGTCCTTTACACGACCGAGTAGTCGTCCGTCGTCTCGAAAGCGAAGAGAAGACAGTTGGCGGCATTATTATCCCTGACACGGCCAAAGAAAAGCCGATGGAAGGCAAAGTGGTCGCAGTTGGTCCGGGTGCCCGTAATGAGCAGGGGCAGATCGTAGCGCTTGATGTCAAGGCTGGCGACAAGATCCTGTTCGGTAAATGGTCCGGCACAGAAGTGAAGATCGACGGTGAAGAGCTGCTGATCATGAAAGAAAGCGACATTCTGGGCATTATTTCCGCCTGAGTGACGCCCTGATCCGCTTTTCAATATTTAACTGATCCTCACAGGAGAATTTCAATGGCTGCCAAAGACGTAAAGTTTGGTGGTGACGCACGCCAGCGTATGCTGCGCGGTGTCGACATCCTTGCAGACGCTGTTAAGGTCACGCTCGGTCCCAAAGGCCGTAACGTTGTGCTGGACAAGAGCTTCGGCGCTCCCCGCATCACGAAGGACGGTGTGTCCGTCGCCAAGGAAATCGAACTTGCTGACAAGTTCGAAAACATGGGCGCACAGATGCTGCGCGAAGTGGCTTCCAAAACCAACGATATCGCTGGTGACGGCACGACCACTGCAACCGTTCTGGCTCAGGCCATTGTGCGTGAAGGCCACAAGGCCGTTGCCGCTGGCATGAACCCTATGGACCTCAAGCGCGGTATCGACAAGGCCGTTGCTGCGGTTGTTGAAGAACTGAAAAAGAACACCAAGAAGATCACCACCCCGGCTGAAACAGCCCAGGTTGGCACGATCTCCGCTAACGGTGAATCTGAAATCGGTCAGATGATCTCCGAAGCCATGCAGAAAGTTGGCTCCGAAGGCGTGATCACGGTTGAAGAAGCCAAGCACTTCCAGACAGAACTGGACGTGGTTGAAGGCATGCAGTTCGACCGCGGCTACATCTCTCCCTACTTCGTGACGAACACGGAGAAGATGACGGCTGATCTGGAAAACCCCTACATCCTGATCCATGAAAAGAAGCTGTCTTCTCTTCAGCCGATGCTGCCGCTGCTTGAAGCCGTTGTGCAGTCTGGCCGTCCGCTGCTGATCATTGCAGAAGACGTTGATGGTGAAGCGCTGGCAACCCTGGTTGTCAACAAGCTGCGCGGTGGCCTGAAAATTGCTGCTGTCAAGGCTCCTGGCTTTGGTGACCGTCGTAAAGCCATGCTGGAAGATATCGCTATCCTGACCGGTGGCCAGGTGATCAGCGAAGATCTGGGCATCAAGCTGGAAACCGTTACCCTGCCGATGCTGGGCACCGCCAAGAAGGTGCGTATCGACAAGGAAAACACCACCATTGTTGATGGTGCTGGCAAGTCTGACGACATCAAGGGCCGTTGCAAGCAGATCCGTGCGCAGATCGAGGAAACCACCTCTGACTACGACCGTGAAAAGCTGCAGGAACGTCTGGCCAAGCTGGCTGGCGGTGTTGCCGTGATCCGCGTTGGTGGCTCCACGGAAGTGGAAGTCAAGGAACGCAAGGACCGCGTTGATGACGCCCTGCACGCAACCCGCGCTGCAGTGGAAGAAGGCATTGTTCCTGGTGGTGGCACGGCTCTGGCTCGCGCTTCTGCCAACCTGTCTCACCTGCACTACCACAATGACGATCAGCGCGTTGGTGGTGACATCATCCGCAAGGCTCTGCAGGCTCCGCTGCGCCAGATCGCTCACAACGCTGGTGAAGATGGTGCGGTTATCGCCAACAAGGTGCTTGAATCCAAAGAATACGCTTTCGGGTTCGATGCACAGGCTGGCGAATACAAGAACCTGGTTGATGCCGGTATTATCGACCCGACCAAGGTTGTTCGCACGGCTCTGCAGGATGCAGCTTCTGTTGCCGGTCTGCTGATCACCACCGAAGCTATGGTGGCAGAACGCCCGGAAAAGAAAGCGGCTCCGGCTGGCGGCCCTGACATGGGCGGCATGGGCGGTATGGACTTCTAAGGTCCTTTTTCCTTACCGTTTTGGACGGCGGCTCCGGCTGCGTTCCGAAACGGGCGGAAAGCCTGAAAGGCGAGTGGCAACTTTGGTTGCCCTCGCCTTTTTCTTTTAAAGAAACAGCATTTGCCTTCCCCACCCGTATCAGGAACAATAACGGATCGGGGCTGATGAGGATTTTTGGAGACTGAGGCCTCAGCCAGCCTCCTGCTTTACGGGGGAAATGAAACAGGCATGACAGGCAGCACACTTTCCAACCGCATTGCACAAGGTTGCGGAACTGAAATAGCGGATACGGTCATCAAGAATGTCCGGCTGTTTGATCTGGTGACCGGAGAGCTTATTCCCACGGATATCGCCCTGTGTGGGGACAGAATTGTCGGCACGCTGGACACGTACGAGGGCAAGCGCGTTATTGAAGGCCGGAACCGTATTGCCGTACCGGGCTTCATTGATACGCACCTGCACGTTGAATCCTCGCTGATCACGCCTTTTGAATTTGACCGCTGCGTTCTACCCCATGGTGTAACCACCGCCATTTGCGACCCGCACGAAATGGCGAACGTCCTGGGGCGGGCAGCGCTGGACTACTTCACGGAAGCCGCGACCCGCACCATCATGGATCTACGGGTCAATCTCTCCAGTTGTGTGCCTTCTACGGCGCTGGAAACCTCCGGCGCATGCCTTCGGGCCGCAGACCTTGCCCCTTACCGCACACACCCCAAGGTGATCGGCCTGGCGGAATTCATGAACATTCCGGGGGTTCTGAACTGTGACCCGGAGTGCATAGAAAAGCTGGAAGCCTTTGAAGGCTGCCATATTGATGGACATGCGCCCCTTATGCGGGGCCGCAAGCTGAATGGCTATCTGGCGGCTGGCATCACCACCGATCATGAAGCCACCACAGCCGAAGAAGCCTTGGAGAAAATCCGTAAAGGCATGATGGTGCTGATCCGCGAAGGCTCCGTCTGCAAGGATCTCAGAGCCCTTGTGCCTTTGCTCACACCACAGACGGCACAGTTCTTCGCGTTCTGCACGGATGACCGTAACCCGCTTGAAATCGCCCATGAGGGCCATCTGGATTACCTCATCCGGCTTGCTATCTCTCTGGGCGTGGAGCCTCTGGCCGCCTATCGCTGTGCCACACTCAGCGCGGCACAGGCTTTTGGCCTGCGGGACAGAGGGCTGATCGCCCCCGGCCGCCGCGCGGATATTGTCCTGCTGGATGACCTGCGCGAATGCCGTGTTTCAGACGTGATCAGCGCGGGCAGACTGGTAAATGATGCCCTGTTTGAAACACGGGATATCCTCCCCGCAACAGGTATTGGCAGCGTGCAACTCCCTGCCCCCGTGACTGCCGTTGATATGCTTGTGCATGGTGATGGAACAGAACGCCCCGTTATTGGCCTGATACCGGGCCAGATCATAACGCCTTTCCTCAAGGCCGATCTGCCTACCGAGGAGAGCGTGGTGCTGCCAGATGTCACGCAGGATATTGCCGCTGTCTGTGTGGTGGCGCGCCACGGGCATAACGACAACATAGGTCGGGGCTTTGTGAAGGGCTTTGGTCTGACCAGTGGGGCCATTGCCTCCTCCGTGGGGCATGACAGTCACAATATCTGCGTAGTGGGCATGGACCCGGCTGACATGGCAGAGGCTGTGAACCATCTGGAAAAGCTGGGCGGAGGCTTTGTTGTTGTGCAGCACGGTAAGGTTCTGGCGGACATGCCCCTGCCCGTGGCTGGCCTGATGAGCGATGCACCGTTCGAGACCGTACGTGACCAGCTTATCACGCTCCGGGCCGCTGCCCGCACCCTCGGCTGCACGCTGGAAGAACCCTTCCTGCAACTGGCCTTCCTACCGCTGCCCGTTATTCCCCACCTGAAAATCACGGATTTCGGGATGGTCGATGTGAACAGAATGGAAGTGCTCTCCTGAATCCTCGCCTACGTCCCGAGAAAGCCATAGCCTCCCGTCGCCGTCCCGCTCACTTGCTTTTTTAAGGGGCTTTAGAAAGTGATTGCCCCCTCCCCAGACCGGAGGCTGGGAGGCTGGGAGGCTGGGAGGCTGGGAGGCTGGGAGGCTGGGAGGCTGGGAGGCTGGGAGGCTGGGAGGCTGGGAGGCTGGGAGGCTATTCAAAAGGTGCAGTCCCAAGCAACGCAAGGGATTTTTGGGGCTAGAACGGGCCTTTGAAGAGCATCGGACAAAAGAAAAACCGGGGGACAACAAACAAGAAGCCTTTAGGGCGAACGTTTACCCACGCTGGTGAGAGAAACGTCTCTCGTTTCTTTGTCCCATCAGGATGAGAAAGCCCGTTGTTCGGCGTGGAAGCAGAGTGCGTGTGAAAAACACACTCTGCTTCCACTTCCTATTTTCTCTTAGGCGCGGAGATTGCGGGGGGCCTTAGACTGCAAGCCGCTCAGATAATATAGTCAATCGGCGGTAGCATCTGGTCCATGGTCAGGGCAGGCATGCCGGAATGACGCGTTCCCACCTTGCGGGCCGGGTTACCAACCACAGTGGTAAAGGGCGGCACGGATTCCAGCACAATGGACCCCGCCCCAATTTTCGCACCTTCCCCAATTTCAATATTGCCCAGCACCTTCGCCCCGGCACCAATCAAGACACCACGGCGCACCTTGGGGTGTCGGTCACCGCTGTGTTTGCCGGTTCCGCCTAGGGTAACTTCCTGCAACAGGGAAACGTCATCCTCGATAATGCAGGTTTCACCCACCACAATGCCTGTGCCGTGATCAAACAATATCCGTCTGCCCAGACGGGCTGCCGGGTGAATATCCACGCCAAACAGTTCGGAGGCGCGGCTTTGCAGATGCAACGCCAGATGCCGCCTGCCCTCATGCCAGAGCCAGTGCGCAATGCGATAGCTCTGCACGGCATGAAACCCTTTGAAGAACAGGAACGGCGTAACATAATCCGGGCAGGCAGGATCACGTTCCCGAATAGCCACCATATCGGCTGCGGCAGCACACACAATCTCGGGCTGCGCGTCCAGCCCTTCCATCACCAGTTCAGAGAGCGCATCTGCCGCAACGGAGCGATCCCCCAGCTTGCGCCCCAACAGGGCAGCCAGTGCGGAGGCAAAATCGGAGTGGCTGCGGATACCCGTGGCCAGCAGGCCGCGCACCAGAGGGTCATTGCAGACACACGCCTGGGCGATCATCTGTTGCCACAGGACTTCCAGTTGAGGGCCGCACGCCATGCTGGCCTCATCAAAATGACTGGATAGAACAGAATTGGAATGCACCTTGTTCATCGGTGAGTTCTCTCCAGAATGAGAAACGATCACATCCCCATGGCGTGGCGCACAAAAGCCTTGCGCAGCTTGGGAAAGCGGTTGACGCCTGCAATACCCAGATCACGCGCCAGACGAATAACGGGATTGTTGTTGCTGAACAGTCTATCAAGAGTATCTGTTGCCGCAAGCATCAGCATATTGGCGGGCCGACATCGCGCCTGATACCGCGCCAGCAACGCCGAGCCACCCAGATCCTCGCCCTTTGCGTGCGCAGTAATCATAATGTCACTCAGCGCGATAATATCCCGAAACCCCAGATTAAGCCCCTGCCCTGCAATAGGGTGAATGCCATGGGCGGCATCCCCAACAAGCAGCAGGCGCGTATCCGTGTAACGCTGCGCATATTGAGCAGAAAGCGGATAGGTCCAGCGCCGCCCCACCGGCGTCACCTTGCCCAGCCGGGTGTTCCCCATACGGCGTTCGATCTCGCGGGCAAACACCTCATCCGGCAGAGCGGCAAACCGTTCGGCTACGCCATCCTTATCACTCCACACAATAGCGGACAGATAGGGGTGGCTCTCTGTTCCGGTCATGGGCAGTTGGGCAAAGGGGCCTGCGGGCAGAAAATGTTCCAACGCGCCGTTATCATGCGGGAATTCATGCGCAATGGCGCAGACAATGGCCGTCTGCCCGTAGGACAGTTTGGTCAATGGAATACCAGCTTGCGAACGCAGGCGGCTTTTCCGGCCATCCGCCGCGACGACGACAGAAGCGCGGAAGGTCCGGCCATCGTGCAGCCGCACCGTCGCGCCATCAGCCTGCCGTTCCACAGTCGCTTCTGCCGGGGCCAGAACCGTCAGGTTGGGCTGAGTGTGCAAGGTTTCATTCAGAGCCACACGGAGCGCCCGTGCCTCCACCATCCAGCCAAACGGCTGGGAGGCATCGTCCCGCGTAAATTCCAGAAACAGGGAGGACGCTGGTTCGCCCGGCCGACCGTCCGTTACCAGAATATCCTCAATGGGGCAGGACTCCAGCGGCAGAACCTCCCACACACCTGCTTCTTCCAGCAGCTTCTTGGGGCCAGCGGCGATGGCGTAGGCGCGCCCATCAAAATCGGGGTGTTCCATGGGCGGAAGGTCGGCACGGTCAATAATGGCGACCGTGATCCCTTCCTTGGCAAGCCGGCACGCCAGCGTTGCCCCAACCGGCCCAGCGCCAACAATGCAGACATCAACATCCGGCAGCGTCTGGCCTGCGGGCGTGGTGTCATGAACAGTGGAGGCAACCATGGTCTTCATTCCTTATGCACATACCCCGGGCGTAAAACAGGCCCGAGGTTCTGGAGGTCTCTCTTCTACCCTACCCCCGCAGAAAGGCCAAAGACGGAGGCTCGTCAACGCTGGAAAAATCTGGCATGTTGCCTCCGTAATGAATTTAACACTCATAAGGCCTCCTGCCTTACAGGACACCTTATGTCTGGAGCCAGAAGGAACACAGGCCAGATGAAGCTGGTGACCGCGATTATAAAGCCCTTCAAGCTTGATGATGTTCGTGAAGCTCTGGCCCCGCTTGGTATTCAGGGCCTTACTGTCTCTGAAGTCAAAGGTTTTGGCCGCCAGAAAGGCCAGACAGAAATCTACCGCGGCGCAGAATACCGCATCAGCTTCCTGCCCAAGATCAAAGTGGAAATTGCCGTATCCGACACACTGGTCGATCAGGTAATTGAAGCCGTGCTGGACGCCGCCCACACCGGCAAGATTGGCGATGGCAAGATTTTTGTGAGCGAACTGGAACGGGTGATCCGTATCAGAACCCGCGAGACGGGAAATGACGCCTTATAATTTACGAAATACCAACGATTTCCCTGGAGGCCACGCAGACTGTTCCTCTATTGTAGCAAATCCAGACATTGAGAAGGCGTTCTGAAATAAAACCAAAAGCGCGTTTCTGGTAGTCATCATAGGCTTTGTAGAAGGGCATTTTCTGCAATTTGAACAAAATGGGAAAGAGCCACGCGCAATAACGATCCAGCACCTCTTTCCTTGCCACCACCATATTGCAGAGAGACAACGCTTTTCCATTCATGACAAAGTCAAATGCCGAGAGATACTGGGGTGCCTCTTGGGCAATAACTTCCCTGACCAGATACATGTCCCAAGCCCCATGCATCACCGCATAGTCTTCCAGCAAAGACACACTGATATGATTGGGGTAGGCAGCAATAAGGTCCACCCCATCACTGAACTCGGCAAAATCGTCACGACTGGCGATTCTGGGTCCCGTTACAGCCTCTGATCTCTCTTCATTCCAGAACTGATCCGTCCAATGCCAGCGCTGCCCAAAATAGCGCCTGTAATGCACCAATCCGGTAATGGCATGATGTGTATTTTTCCAGATCCAGTAAAGTGCCGTCAATTCACAGAAATTCTTATTCAAATAAGAAATATTGTCTCCTGAATCATCACGACAATACCTCAAATTTTCCGTTGTCAGCGCGGCTCCTACCTGTATAGGCGTATAAAGCGTGTCAACCGGTGCTTTGAACGGTTTGTGCGTTGCAACATAAATTCTCAAATCAGACATCCAAGATTTCCCGGCAGAGCATACTCTCTCAACTTCGCTCACTTCGTTCTCCCAAGTCCCGGCGCCATTTTCTGGGGCATGGACTCAAGCACTTAAAGCCTCAGGGACTGCTTTTTTCCGGTAGAGGTTGCGGTGTTCCCCTCAACAACACGCCAACAGAAAGCAGCGGGACCATCTCCCAAAAGCGCCTTTCCCACTCCCGCTGTCTCCATCCTTATTTTTACAGCGTGATATCTGACAAATGTGCGTATTCCTGCGGGGTCACCCATGAAAGCACTTCCTGCGGCGTGTTCTCATGTTTCACAAGGCGAGCATATTGCTGACAGACGTTTTTATATAACCCCTGCAATTCCGCCATGGCTTCATAAATATCCTTAATAAACCCAAGTTCTTTATAATAGGTTTGATTGTCGTTAATAATCAAAGGGTATTCAGGATAGGAAATAGGCACAAAGCGGCACGTTTCCTTGAAATTCCCAACAACACCACCGGAAATAATATGGTTTTTCAAAGCATCTCCCTTGCGCATTGCTGATGGCCACAGATCATGCGCGTGAGAATATGATTCAAATTTATATTTTAACCGCTCAATTCCGCCCAAGTGTGTGAAGTGCCAACCAGAATTATGCAGATCAAGCATTTTCCCTTTGAGCCCCAAATCAGCCGCTATCTTAGTGCGGTCCCATCGGGCCGTGGATAAATTCTCAAACCCAACCAGATATTTCTTGCGTGTGGCGTAACAGGCGCTCCAGCCATTATCGGACTGTTTCAAGTTCATGTAGAATTGAAACATAGGCATGTTGAACGTAACAAACCCGTCAAAATTGGATGCTTCAAGAATAGTTTTGGGCCTGACCAATTCATCAACGTCCGCAATAATGAACATGTCATCATCATCAGCCTGAGCTGCGACACGCAATAACGCGTTTCTCTGGTAATATTCGCGCTGAAAAGGGTCATGCGTTTCAGGAAAATCATCTATCTGCACGTAGATGATCTTTTCCCGCCACGGAAGAAATCTTTCCTTGTTCTCAAAAAAATAACGGGGCTTTTCATGATTGGTGAATGTACGGTTTGATTCGCAGATAACAAAATAATCAACAACCGGATCCATCAGCTTCAATCTGATTTCCAGCATTTCCAGTTCGTTGAAAAATGGAAAGCAATCATATATCTTCGGCATCTTGGCTCCACGAGACGGGGCTACGTCATTCTACACTGTTGCCTGGAGCATACAAAAATTATTAGCTAAATGTAAATACTCGGAAAACCGATAAATATTTGAATAATTTCTATTTTATAAAATAAAAGCATTCAGAATTATTATAAGAGTCCATTTTCATTTTCCAGCTATAAACACCGCCTGTTCTTGGGCAGATCGTGCACCTTCTCCATGTTTACTGAAAGAACCGAATAGGTTACGATCCCAAAAGAAATAAGGTATCAATCCAAGGTTACCATTTTTGCCTTTGCTGTCCCCGCACAGCATTACAGGGAGAACAAGACTCCATGGCCTCGCGGTCCTTTACGGTTTCGCCTGTTTCAGGCGGTTTGAACAGGCAGGCAGTTATTTCCGCTTTGGTGGGTGGTATTCTGCTTCTTCCCTCCGGTTTTGCCCATGCAGCGGATGCTGGGCCTGCCATTGATACGGGTGATACCGCATGGATGCTGATCAGCACCGCACTGGTGTTGATGATGACCATTCCCGGTCTGGCGCTGTTCTACGCGGGCATGGTGCGCAAGAAAAACGTGCTGGCAACGCTCATGCAGTCCTTCGCGCTGTGCTGCATCATGTCCATTGTCTGGATGGTGGCCGGATATTCCCTTGCCTTCACCACCGGCTCCCCATGGATTGGCGGGCTCTCCCGCATGTTTCTGAATGGTCTTGGCGCCCATATTCATAATGGTTCGGATATCGCCTTCACGCTGGGAGCGGATTCTCCTAACGCCACGACCATGACCATCCCTGAGAGCATCTTCATGATGTTCCAGATGACATTTGCCATCATTACCCCAGCACTGATCTCCGGCGCGTATGCGGAACGCATGAAGTTCAGCGCCATGTGCGTGTTCTCCATCATCTGGTCTCTGGTTGTGTATGCGCCCATCGCCCATTGGGTATGGAGCCCGATCGGCTGGCTGGCTGGCCTTGGCACAGCAGACTTTGCTGGCGGCACTGTGGTGCATATCAATGCCGGTATTGCCGGGTTGGTCTGCGCACTTATGCTGGGCCGCCGGAAAGGGTACGGGCAGGATGATCTCTCCCCCTTCAACCTGACCTACGCCATTATCGGGGCCTCCCTGCTGTGGGTTGGCTGGTTCGGGTTCAATGCGGGGTCTGCCGTTGGTGCAAATGGTCGTGCGGGCATGGCCATGGCCACCACCCAGATTGCCGCAGCAGGGGCTGGGGTTGCATGGATGCTGGCTGAATGGCTGCGCACCGGCAAACCGACCGTGCTGGGTGTGATCTCCGGCGCTGTGGGTGGGCTTGTTGCCATTACACCCGCTGCGGGCTTCGTG
This sequence comes from Acetobacter tropicalis, assembly GCF_030644465.1. Classification (NCBI taxonomy): domain Bacteria; kingdom Pseudomonadati; phylum Pseudomonadota; class Alphaproteobacteria; order Acetobacterales; family Acetobacteraceae; genus Acetobacter; species Acetobacter tropicalis. Next base: position 641,014 of record NZ_JAUYUW010000001.1, read on the forward strand.
CTGCCCGGCAACGCATTGATTATCGGCCTGATTACCGGCGTTGTCTGCTTCTGGAGCGCGACCTCCCTCAAACACCTGCTGGGCTATGATGACAGTCTGGACGCCTTTGGCGTGCACGGCGTGGGCGGGATTGTGGGCGCATTGCTGACAGGCGTTTTCGCCTATGGTCCGCTTTCTGCAACAGATGCCAACCCCACGGGCATTGTGGGTTCTCTCCACCAGCTTGTGGTGCAGAGTGAAGCTGTGATTGTCACCATTCTGTGGTGTGGGGCGGTTTCTTTCATTCTGCTGAAGGTGATCGACATGACCATGGGCCTGCGTGTCACGGCCGATCAGGAACTGGAAGGGCTGGACATGTCCCTGCATGGGGAACGGATCAACTAAGTTCCGTCTGCCCTCTTTCAATTCTGAACCCCTCCCCGCGCCAACCGCAGGGAGGGGTTTTTCATGTCTGGGGCTGATTTTGCTTCCAGAACAAGACGGTCGTTTCCAAACACACAACTTCATCATATGCTGCTGATAATTCAGGGCGTGACGGCATGGGGCCGTATTTCCAACCCTGGCTTTGGATGAGGTTTTGTCAGCATGACATCTTCTGCCCGCATTACGCTGGCCGCACTGGCCTTGAGCTGCGCCACCGCACTTTCCGCCCCCGCAGCTCACGCTCTGACTGCAAAAGAGTGCCACCAGAGTTTTGCCGCAGCACGGACTGCTGGCACCCTGAACGGCAAGAGCTACAAGGAATTCAAGGCCGCCACCTGTGATGCGCCTGCAGGTGCCGCCACCACAGCGCCAACTGCATCCGCCCCCAAGGAAACCGCACCGGCCACAGCACCCGCAGCCACCACCGGCACCACGCCTACGGAAGCTGCCAAGCCTGCCACGACTCCCGTCAGTTCAAGCGGCGTGATCTTTCCGTCCGCCGTTGCCTCTCAATACGCCAACCTGAGCGCAGGCAAAGGCCGAATGAAGACCTGTCTAGACCAGTATAACGCCAACAAGACCAGCGGTGGCAACGGGTCCCTCAAATGGATTCAGAAGGGTGGTGGCTACTACAGCCAGTGCAACACACGCCTGAAGGGCGGCTAAAATACTCTGCCGGAACGCCTGCGGGATGTTCCGGCCTCTTCAAGATAACCGTTCCCCGTGTTGCGAAAAAAACGGGGGGCGTGCTCCTACCGTTTGAGAGACGGCATGACGTACAGCTTGCCGGTCCGGTAAGAAATCCAGACTTTGTGCGCCGCAAACCAGTCTGATCCAAGCAGCATATCCACGGAATCCTGAATGGGGGCCACGGTCAGAACCGGGGCTTTTTCTTCTTCAAGCCCGTATTTCAATGACCGAAATTTGTGCCAGTGATACACCTGCCGGTGCCCATCCACACCGCTGGTAATTCCACCGGGATCAGCCTCCAGCATGGTGGACGTCCCCCCCAGACGAGCCACAACGGCCTCTGAGACAATGCGCGAACGTGCGCCGCTATCCACCAACGCTTTCAACGGCTTTCCATCCAGTTCCACCTGAATGGTCACGCGCCGTCCGTCAAACTGCATGGGCAAGGCGCGGTAGATCACATGCCAATCCTGCGGCCCGGCACACACAGCTGATGTTTTGCTGGTGTCCCAGAACGTCAGCCAACCACCGGCCACATCAAATTCCACATCATAGCGGGAGAGCAGATCTCCCCCCACCAACCCTTCTATTGGGGGCTGGGTCTGTGGCTTTCCGGGTAGATATCCAACAGGGATAGACAGCGGCCCCGTCTCCAGACCGCCCATTTTGAAGCTCTGCACAATCACGTTTGGCACCAGACGGCCTAGCCCCCCCGTGCCGCGCACCACCGTATGCACGGAAGGATCAAGCGAAAGACCGAACTGGTCCGCCCCTTCAGGCGAAATCAGACTTCCCTCAGACCCGGTATCCACAATCATGCTTGCGGGATGGCCGTTGATCTCCACCGGCGCATTCAGAAAACCGGCATCATTCCGCAAGGGCAAACGTGCCACGCGCTCATGCTTGCACGCCCCTTCTGCCCCGCTGGCTGGCTGCGGCGCAAAAGCACTCACCACGGCCATCAATGCCATGGAAGATGCAAAAGCCAGATGGCGGGGAAAGGAGCATACGTGCGTCATGGCTCAGGCCAGTTCCCGCGCGAAGCGGTCCGTGGCATTCAACAATGCCGTCAGGATACCGGGTTCAAACAAGGCGTGGCCTGCGGCATCAATCAGATGAAACTCCGCTTCCGGCCATGCGTCATGCAGGTCCCATGCCGTGCGGACCGGGGTGGCCATATCATACCGCCCCTGCACAATCACGGTAGGGATATGCCGGATACGGTCCACATTCCGAATCAACTGGCCTTCTTCCAGCCAACCGCCATGCACGAAATAATGGTTTTCAATGCGCGAGAACGCCAAAGCGTAATCGGCCTCTTCGTGCTGCTGTTCAATTGCTGGGGCAGGAAGAAGGGTGAGAGTCCGGCCTTCCCAAAGGCTCCACGCCACGGCAGCCTTGTGCTGTTCCGCCACATCGCCCGATGTCAGACGTTTGCGATAAGCCGCCATCAGATCACCGCGCTCGGCTACCGGTATTGGGGCGAGAAAGTCTGCCCATTTGTCTGGAAAAATCCAGGATGCACCTTCCTGATAATACCAGAGCAGCTCCGCCCGGCGGAGCGTGAAAATGCCCCGCAACATCAGGGCCTGAACACGGTCCGGATGCGTCTGTGCATAGGCCAGCGCCAGAGTGGACCCCCACGAGCCACCAAAAACAGCCCATTTCTCCACACCACACTGTTCACGCAAGCGTTCAATATCCGCCACCAGATGCCACGTGGTGTTGTTCTCCAAACACGCATGCGGGCGGGACCGCCCACAGCCACGCTGGTCAAACAGCACAATGCGATACAGGGAAGGATCAAACAGCCGCCGTTGAGCCGCATTGCAGCCGCCCCCCGGCCCCCCATGCAGGAAAACCACCGGAACGCCATCCGGGTTACCACATTCCTCCCAGTAAATCTGGTGGCCCTCACCTGTATCCAGATAGCCATGTTTGTAGGGATCAATCTCTGACCACGGGGCGCGGTAGGCGGGTGTCATGAGGTGTGGGGTCCTTCTTTTTCCAAAACTGGTTCGGAGCGCGGTGCAGAAGCCGTTGCAGAGCGCGTTTCACCCTGAACGCCGGAACCGGCCCGAGGGTGAGCACGGCTCCAGACATCCAGCAATCGCGCCTCATCAGCCAATGTATAGCGCTGTGTGGTGGAAAGGCTGGCATGGCCGAGCAATTCCTGAATCACACGCAGATCCGCCCCGCCTTCCATCAAATGCGTGGCGAAGGAATGGCGGAGCGCATGGGGCGTAACATGGTCTGGCAGGCCAGCCAGCCCACGCCATTCCCGCATGGCCTTCTGCGCCACGCCGGGTTGCAGCCGCCCCCCGCGCACGCCGGGGAAAAGCGGCTCCCCCGCCAAAGGAGACGGATGATGTTTCAGCCAATGCTCCAGCGCCTGCTGCACCTGCGGCAACACAGGCACCAGCCGTTCCTTGTTACCCTTCCCCTTGATGCGCAACACGCCGCTGGATGTCATCACACCCAGATCACCCACATTCAGGTTCAGCGCTTCTGAAATACGCAACCCACACCCATACAGCAGCAGGAAGAGTGCCCCATCCCGTTGCTGCGCCATATCCGTATGGGCAAGAGCCGCAATATCTTCCGGCACGGCTTTGGCATCCTGCACACTCAGGGGCCGAGGCAACGGCTTTTTGGTGCGCGGCGTGGCCAGCAAACCAACTGCCGGGTTTTCCACCCCATGCCGCCGCGCCAGATAGCGAAAGAAAGACCTTACAGCCGAAACCCGGCGCGAGCGTGTGCGCGCCGCGCGGTCTGGCGTGCTCTTGCGCACCGTGGCACTGGCGGCCTTTGCCTGTTCATGCGCAAGCCAGGCCCGCATATCCCGCAGGCTTATTTTGGCCAGCCCCGCCATATCAGGCAGGCCGTTCAGGTGCTCGGCCATGAACCCCAAAAAACGGGCCAGATCAGCCCGATAGGCTTCAACAGTCAGCGGTGAAGCGCGCCTTTCCGTGGTCATCCACGCCAGAAAAGTCTGGACGGCCTCTTCCGCAGTCATGCTTCCTCCTTACGCCTCTGAACGGTCTGGCCGCACCTGAAACAACGCCTTACTTGGTCAGAGTTTTTCTTCTCACGCAAGCACTGTTCTTTGGCCGCACAGCCGCTTAAACAGGAACACATGGTGCCAGCTTCCTTCTCCTCCCTTCTGCCTGAGCCGGACAGCCCGACCACCCCGGCGCGGCAGCGGCAAAGGGTGTCTGTTCTGCTGCCCATGCCGTTTCCCGGCCCCTTTGATTACGCCGCCCCGGCCGAGATGGCGCTGAAACCGGGAGACATTGTGGGGGTGCCGCTGGGCCGCAGGCGCGAGACAGGCGTGGTGTGGGAATCAGTCCCCGCCCTACCCGCAGATTTTGCCCCCCCGCCACAACGCACGGTAGAAGCGGCGCGCCTGCGCCCGGTGGCTGAACTGCTGGACCTGCCGCCTCTTTCTGCTGAACTCCGGCATTTTATTGACTGGGTAGCGGCCTATACGCTCTCACCCCCCGGCATGGTGCTGGCCATGACCTTGCGGCTGCATATGCGGGGCGTGCCCACCCCAAGCACTGGCTGGCTGGCCGCCTCCCCTTTGCCAGAAACTCTGCGCATAACCCCCGCCCGGCAAAAAGTGCTGACCCTGCTGCAGGACGGCACGGCCCGCACCACCACGGATATTGCAAATGCTGCCGCCGTGGGGCCGGGCGTGGTGAAGGGGCTGGCCGATGCTGGAGCCCTGAAAGCCGTCAAACTTGGCCCGGAACGCCCGTTTGATGCGCCGGACCCGCACCACAAACCACCCGTGCTGGAAGGGGAGCAGGCAACCGCAACCGCCGCCCTGCGCCAGACCGTGCAGGAAGGCGGCTTCTCCGTCACGTTGCTGGAAGGGGTAACGGGTTCCGGCAAGACGGAAATCTATCTGGAAGCCATTGCCGCCTGCCTTGAACAGGGCAAACAGGCACTGGTGCTTCTGCCTGAAATTGCGCTTTCCGCCCAATGGATGCAGCGCTTTACCCGCCGTTTTGGCACCCAGCCCGCCATCTGGCATTCTGAAATTGGGCAGCGCGCCCGGCGGCTGACATGGCACGCAGCAGCGGATGGCAGCGCCACGGTGGTGGTTGGCGCACGCTCCGCCCTCTTTCTGCCGTTTGAAAAACTCGGCCTGATTATTGTGGATGAAGAACACGAATCCCTCTTCAAACAGGAAGAAGGGGTGATCTACAACGCGCGGGATATGGCCGTGGTACGCGCGCGGCTTTCCGGTTTTCCCATCATGCTGGTGTCTGCCACCCCCAGCCTTGAAACGCTGGCCAATGTGGAAGCTGGCCGGTACCGCCACCTTGTTCTGCCCTCACGCCATGGGGGAGCATCGCTGCCGGAAACCCGGATTCTGGACATGCGGGACCACCCGCCACCACGCGGGCTGTTTCTCTCCCCCGCCCTGACAGAAGAAATGACCGCCACCTTTGAGCGGCAGGAACAGGCCATGCTGTTCCTCAATCGCCGGGGGTATGCGCCGCTCACCCTCTGCCGCGCCTGCGGGCACCGTATGGAATGCCCCCATTGCACCGCATGGCTGGTGGAACACCGGGCCAAAAAACTGCTCTCCTGCCATTATTGCGATCACACCGAGCCCATGCCCCCCACCTGCCCCACCTGTGGGGCGGAGAACAGTCTGACCGCCATTGGCCCCGGCATTGAACGCATTACGGAAGAAGCCAGAAATCTGTTTCCCGATGCCCGTATTCTGGTGATGGCGAGCGATACGCTCGGCGGCCCTGCCGCTACGGCGGAAGCTGTCGCCAAAATCTCCCGTCGGGAGGTTGATCTTGTTATCGGCACGCAGATTGTCGCCAAGGGCTGGCATTTTCCACATCTGACTCTGGTTGGCATTGTGGATGCTGATCTTGGCCTTGGAGGCGGAGATTTACGCGCTGGCGAGCGCACCATCCAGCTTCTGCATCAGGTGGCAGGTCGAGCAGGGCGCGCCAGCACACCGGGGCGCGTGCTGTTGCAAAGTTACACGCCGGAACACCCGGTCATGCAGGCGCTTCTGTCTGGGGATTTTGATGCCTTCATGGCGCAGGAAGCCGCTCAACGCCGCCCCGGCTTCTGGCCGCCTTATGGTCGGCTGGCGGCCCTGATCATCAGCGCGGAAGATGCCAGGGAAGCCGATGCAACGGCCGCCGAACTTGGCCGTAAAGCGCCGTATGGAGAGGGCATACAAGTGCTTGGCCCCGCCCCTGCCCCCATTGCCGTTCTACGCAACCGCCACCGCCGCCGTATTCTGCTACGTACTGTCCGCAGCATTGCGGTGCAGCCCATCCTCCGCCGCTGGCTGAGCATGGTCAAACCCGGCAAAGGCGTGCGTGTGGACGTGGATATTGACCCGGTCTCCTTCCTGTAATGAGCCAGGAAAGCCGAAATAACCAGAAACCTATTACACTATTACTGCAATAATACGCACGTGCTCTCCCTTTCTTCCTGAACAGCCTGTGTTTATTGTCAGAAATGTGGGTCCACACCAAAACAGTCAGACGCTGTTTTGTGAAAGAAAGAACGTGTCCACTATTTTGAATGCCGCACGATCAGTCATTTTATAAACATAATTTTCTCTTCAATAGAGCCGCGAGCCTGTTTGAAAAGCCAGCATCACCATGCCCCAGAATACGGTCAGACCGACAGAAAGAAACGCAGGAATTGACCTTTTGCGTGGCCTTTCAATTTTGATTGTGGTTTGCCACCACCTCAGTATTCGTATTCCCCTTGAGCAAACGCTGGCCTCTTCTTGTCTGCCGCCCCCTGTCCTCAGGCTGTTCGCCTACGGGGGAGGCAATGCCGTTACCATGTTTTTTGTTATCTCAGGTTTTCTGATAACCACCCGAAGTTACCAGACGTTTGGTGGCCTGAAAGACATGAAGGCCTTCCCTTTTCTGGCCCACCGCGCAGCCCGTATTCTGCCTTGCCTGTTTGCTCTTCTGCTCATTTTATCCGTTCTCTCGCAGATCGGTCCGCAATGGTTTCATTTCACAGATGCCGGTCAAACCCTTGGCGGGGCTATCCTGTCCGTGTTGACCTGCACTTTCAACTGGTATGAAGGCCAAACCACCTGGGCTCCTCCCAACTGGGATGTTCTGTGGTCTCTCTCCATCGAAGAAACATTTTATCTCGGTTTTCCGGCGCTCTGCCTGCTTCCTTCCATGCCGCGTCTTTTCCTGTTGGTCGCTCTGGTTCTACTTGGCCCGCTTGATCAAGCAGCTCTGCCGCACAGCAACCCTGTATGGCGCAGCAAGGCTTATCTACCGGGCTTTGGCGCCATTGCAACCGGTGTGCTGAGCGCCATGCTGTGTAGAAAACTCTCTTTCTCTCCCGTTGCAGGATGGACCGTCACACTTGCCGGAGCCTGCTTTGCTCTCCTTGAACTCTGCGCAGGGCCCGCTTTGTGGGAGATCGTTGGAAGCTGGTATGTGGTATTTCTCACTGGTGGGGTGGCGCTGATGTTGATCGGATTGACACATGTAGCGCGCAGCGGACACAGCACGGCCCCTCGCTGGGGAACAGGCTGCCTGCAAAGTTTTGGCCGCCTCAGCTACGAAATCTATCTGACCCATATGTTTGTTGTCATGCCGGCCGTTACCCTGTTTACGGCGGCAGGAGGCACAGCGGAGGGGCTGGGCCTGGCGCTCTACCCGGCCGTGGTAGGGGCCTCATGGGGATTAGGGGCGGTTGTTGCGCGGTTCTGGTCTCGTCCAGCAGCCCGATGGCTGGACCAGCGCTGGAAAAACAGCTTACAAGCCATACCGCGTAAACCACCACGCGTCTCACCGCCCTGAACAGGCACACCCCTAACGGCAGGACACCACCGGCATATGAGGGACAGGCAGCTTTTGCAGCCCGGAAAAACATGCTGGCGTGTTGAGGATGCCGACCGTTTTTCCGTTATTATTGATGCTGCTGATTATTTTGTGGCAGCCCGTCGCGCCATGCTGGAGGCCCGGCACAGTATTCTGCTGCTGGGCTGGGATTTTGACCCGCGCATAAAATTTGGCGAGCCCGAAAAAGGAGAGCCCGCCACGCTGGGTGCGTTCATTCTCTGGCTTGCAGAAAGAACCCCCACGCTGCAAATCCGGCTGCTCCGTTGGGATACGGGCGCACTCAAGTCCCTGCTATGCTGGCGCTCACTGCGCACCCTTGCCCGCTGGGCCATGCACCCCCGCATTACCTTGCGGCTGGATGGAAAACACCCGTTCTCGGGCTCGCAGCATCACAAAATTGTCGCCATTGACGACCAGCTTGCGTTCTGTGGCGGAATAGACATGACCGTAGGGCGATGGGATACCCGCGCACATCGGGATCATGACCCCCGACGCAAAAGCCCGGATGGCGCAGCGCTGAAACCCTGGCACGACGCCACCAGCATGTTTGATGGAAAAGCAGCCCGCGCCATTGGAGATCTGGCCCGTGACCGCTGGAAGACCGTAACAGGCGACTGTCTGCCCCTGCCCGCCAGCCGACATACATGCTGGCCCGAGGGGTTTACCCCCGCCTTTGAGGCCGTAAGGCTGGGCATAGCCCGCACCATTCCCAAAATGGAAGACACAGCCCCCTGCCATGAAATTGAAGGGGCCTATCTGAGCCTCATCGCCCGTGCACAGCGATTCATTTATGCTGAGAGCCAGTATTTTGCGTCCCGAAAGGTGGCGCATGCCATTGCAAAACGCCTGACGGAAAAAGACGGGCCGGAAATAGTCGTCATCAATCCACTTTCAGCCGAAGGCTGGCTGGAGCCTGTGGCCATGGATACCGCCCGCGCCAGACTGGTTGAGGCGTTGCAACGGCTGGACACGCATGGCCGCTTCCGCCTCTACCATCCGGTAACGGAGGGAGGCGCGCCCATTTACGTTCATGCCAAGGTAACTGTGGTTGATAGCGATATCCTGCGGGTTGGTTCCTCAAATTTCAACAACCGTTCCCTGCGGCTGGATACCGAATGCGATGTCCTTCTCTGCACGGATGAAGGGGACAACGCATCATCTGGCCCAAAAATTGCAGCACTGCGGAATGATCTGCTGGCCGAGCATCTGGGCGTCACCCCTGCTCAAGTGGCAGACCTGCTGGAGCAGACAGGCTCCCTGATTGAAACTATTGAGCGGCTGCGCTCCCCCGGCCGCACGCTGACCCCTTACCATGTGCCCGCTCTGTCAGGCATTGAGGAATGGCTGGCTGACAATGAAATTCTGGACCCACATGGGCCAGACGAGATTTTTGAGATGCCGGGCCGCAATAGCCTATTCAAAGGATGGGCCGCCCTGCGGAGGAAGTGCCGCCCGCGCGGCTGATTCCCCGGCGGCACGCTCGCCGGTGTCGCACTCTCGCAGCCCCAAGGGGGACAAAGGGGAAAGCCAGACAAAAAAAGCGGGACCATGCCCGCTTTTTTCGTACCGAGGCTATGAGGCCTTGGGCTTATTTTTTAGGCTGCGCAGCATCATTGGCCGGCTTGGCCGTGCTGGTCAGGACCGTGGTAATGGTGTCCCGCAGTACCATGACGCGCACGTTAGGCGCAATTTCAACTTCCACCTCGGCAGCGTCTTCACGGCTTTTCTGCACAACGCCCACTACGCCACCGGCTGTAACAATACGATCACCACGGCGCAGGGTTTTCAGCTCATTCCGCAGTTGCTTCTGCCGCTGCTGCTGCGGGCGAATCAGCAGAAAATACATGATGGCGAACACCGCCACAAACGGCAGAAAGGACATAATGCTGGACATGCCGCCGCCCCCTCCGGCCGTTTGCGCGTAAGCTGTGGAAATAAAGAAATCAGACATTATGGCGGGCCTTCCAGAAGGCTGGTTGCATCAACAGAGTGGCTGACCATAATTTTCGCTGCTCGCGCGTCAAGCGTCTGTGTGCGGAATGGCGCTTTCTTCAACGCTCATGTTGGCTTAGGTTTCCGGCCAAAGACCCCGTTGTAAGCTGTAAGGACCCCAGACTGATGGATATGACCACACCCCAGCTTTCTGTTCTGGAACGTATTGCCTCAGCGCTTGAACGCCTCTCCCCCCCGCCCCCCAGCCTTGAGGGCGTGAACAAGGCTGATGCGTTTGTGTGGCATCCGGAAGGGGGAAAGCTGCTGCCAGTGGCCCATGTGGCGCATGTGCCCGTCACCCTGCTGCAGGGCGTGGACTCCCAACGCCAGACGCTGCTGGACAATACCGAGCACTTTGCGCGTGGTCTGCCCGCCAACAACGCCATGCTGTGGGGGTCTCGCGGGATGGGCAAATCCTCACTGGTCAAGGGCGCACATGCACTGGTCAACAGTGTGGACGGCAAACCGTGCGAACCCGGCAAGGGCCGCGTGGCACTGATTGAAATTCAGCGGGAAGATCTGGCCACCCTGCCGGAGCTTCTGGCCATGCTGCGTGAAAGCTCCCGCCGGTTTATCCTGTTCTGTGATGATCTGTCCTTTGAAAAGGAAGACCGTGACTACAAAGCCCTGAAATCCGTGCTGGATGGTGGTATTGCGGGCCGCCCGGAGAATGTCCTGTTCTACGCTACCTCCAACCGCCGCCACCTGATGCCGCGTGACATGATCGAGAATGAACGCGCAACTGCCATCAACCCCTCAGAAGCCACGGAGGAGAAAGTCTCGCTCTCTGACAGGTTCGGGTTGTGGCTGGGCTTTCACGCCTGCCCGCAGGATGTGTTCCTTGACATGGTGCGCACCTATGCGAGAGAACGCGCCCTTCCCATCAGTGATGAGGATCTTGCGGCTCAGGCCAATATGTGGGCCATTACCCGCGGTGGGCGCTCCGGCCGGGTGGCGTTTCAGTTCATTGAGGATCTGACAGCCCAACTGGCGGAAGGCCGCTAGCTCCTTCTCATACTGCCTGCCCATAGTACCAAGGAACCTGCTTTATGGCCCTCCCCGTTTTTGGAGGTATTGCTGCTGAACCTGTTGATAGCGTAGCCCACATTATCCAGATTGCCCTGACACCTGTGTTCATGCTGTCGGGCATCGGAACGTTGCTGAACCTGTTCAATACGCGGCTGGCGCGCGTGTCAGACCACATAGAACAGGCCAACGCCCTGCTGACGGATGATAATGATGACATGGTCCGCAACAGGATCCTTGAGCGGCATCTGGTGCGCCTGCACCGCCGCACCCTGATGCTGGATGCCGCCATTCTGGCCGGTGGCCTTGGGGGAGCAGCCTCCTGCGGGGCGGCGTTTGTCCTGTTCATGGGCAGCGTGCGGGACTCTTCCGTGGCCAACTGGCTGGTGTTCCTGTTCGGCGCGGCGCTGGCCTGTACGGTGGGCGCGCTGGGCCTGTTTCTGGGGGACAGCCTGATTTCCTGGCACGGTCTGAAGCGTGAAGGCCCGCTGCCCCGCCCCACGCCAAAAACAGCCTAACGACGCGCTATTGCTTCCACGCCTTGCCTCTTTGTGTGATATGAGGTTGCATGCGTCGCGATACGGCAGCATCAGAGTGACGCAGCCCTGGTATTCATTTGATTGAGGCGAGATGGACCACACCGTTCAGACCGATACCCCAGCCCAAACCGAAACGCACGGCGCGGATCCCCTTAAAACGGACCTTCGGCGCATCCGGTCCAATCCGGATTTCTGGTATCCTGTTGCGTGGTCGAAGGAACTGAAGCCTGGCAAGACCATTGGCACACGGTATGCGGGCACGCCTATTGCCCTGGTCCGCCCGGATGAAGGGCCGATTTTCGCACTTGAAGATCGTTGCGCTCATCGTCAGGTACCCCTCAGCAAAGGCAAAGTAAACGGACAGTCCGTGCAATGCTGTTACCATGGCTGGGCCTATGGCCGTTCAGGCCGCTGCATTGATGTGCCTTATCTGGGCAAGGGCAAATTGCCCAACGGCGTGCGTACCTTCCCCTGCCGGGAACAGGACGGCCTGATCTTCATCTTCCCCGGTGATCCGGAAAAAGCAGACACGGTTCCGCTCGCTCCGCGTCTGGCCCGTGTGGGAGACGCTGGCTACAAGACCCGCTCCTTCGGGCGAGAAGTGAAATGCCACTACAGTTTCATGCATGAAAACCTGATGGATATGAACCACCAGTTCATGCACATGAAGCAGATGGGCCAGATGCGCCCGCGCTTTCTGGGCCAGAAACGCGAAGCCGGTCTGGTGGAAGCGCGTTATTCCTTTGCCCGCACAAGCGGCAAGCAGCCTTTGGGTGAAGCGCTGATTTTTGGCGAGCGGCGGGATTCTTCCGAGAAGTTCCAGCACCGCGATGTCATGACCATCCGCACGGAATATCCGTATCAGACCCTGCGCATCCAGACGGGCGATGAAGACCCGGTGATGGACCTGTGGATTGTCTATACCCCGCAGGATGCCGAGGAACTGACGAACCGCACGTTTGGTCTGCTCTCCGTCAAGCGGCCCAAAATGCCGGGTGTTCTGGAACTGGCATGGCCGTTCCTTGTCGCCTTCACGGAACGGATTTTTGCCGAAGACCGTGAAATTGTGGAACTGGAACAGAACGCATGGCGCGAACTGGGCGGAGACCACAATGTGGAGGTCTTCCCTGTCATCAACGCCCTGCGGGGGCTGCTGGCAGAATGTGGGGTTCCACCCGCACCCGCCAAAAATGCATGATATCGTCTCGTTGATGCTTGAGGCGCCGCCCTACCGGCTGCGCCCCCTTCTGCCAGATGATGCCACTGCCCTCCACCGCCTGGTCAATGACTGGGAGGTGGTGCGCATGCTCAGCCGCCTGCCCTTTCCCTACCCGCGTGAACTGGCGGATGACTGGATTGCCTCCACCCTTGACCAGCACCGGGCACGGGAAGGCTACCATTTTGCCATTCTGGACGCGCAGGACCGTTTTCTGGGCTGCGTGGGGCTGCGCATTGAAACCCTGCCACAGGTAGGGCGCGTTGGCGTACTGGGTTACTGGGTTGGCCGCCCCTACTGGGGGGCTGGCGTTGCCTCCAAGGCCGCAGGCCGCGTGGCGCGCTGGGCCTTTGCCAATCTGGATATCACCCGCCTGCGCGCCACTGTTGCGGAAGATAACGTGGCCTCCGCCCGCGTGCTTGCCACCGTTGGGTTCAAGCCCATTGGCACGGACAAACAGATGTTTGTGGCGCGGGGCAAGGACTACCCTGTGCAGATTTTTGAAATGACACGCGCAGACATGGATCACACCACCCACCCGAACCCGGAGCCTGCCACAGTGCGACGGCTTGTTCTGGTTTCCGCTGCGGCGCTGATTGACAAGGAAGGCCGCATTCTGCTGGCCCGCCGCCCGGAAGGGAAAAGCATGGCCGGGCTGTGGGAATTCCCCGGTGGAAAAGTGGAAGCCGGAGAAACCCCGGAAGCCGCGCTGATCCGTGAACTGGAAGAGGAACTTGGGCTGGACGTTTCACGCGCCTGCCTGGCTCCTTTCACCTTTGCCTCACACAGCTACCGTGCCTTTAATCTGCTGATGCCGCTTTATCTGTGCCGCAGATGGAGTGGCACCCCTACACCGCGTGAGGGACAGGCGCTGGCGTGGGTTGCTCCAAAAGATCTCGGTCAGTATCAGATGCCCGAAGCTGATCTGCCGTTTATTCCGCTTCTTCAGGAACTGCTGTAGCTTTTTCCGTATCCGCCAATCAGGCGGCGCAGAGTGGGTGAGAGAACATCTCTCTCTCCTCAGCTCTGCCGCACGGCGCGGAGAAGTTTTTCCAGCAAGGCTGCCGGGTCATACAGGATGCGGCAGCCGTCAGACACAACCCGATAGGTGCCCCCGTCCAGTGGAGTTGTGTCTGCCCATGAGGGCAAACCGAAGCTCAGTTCGACTTCATCCCCTTTTGCCGCAAACCAGACCCTGCGGGACCAGACCGCACCGTGACCTTCATCCTGTATCTGCTGCGGTAGGCCCATCTCTGCTGGCCATGCAACATCCCGCACCCACGCGCCATTTTCACGATAACCTTCCGGCGCGGTGGTCAGGATCATGATGTCCATATCAGACTCAGCACGTGCCGCGCCTCTGGCATAGGAGCCGACAAGAGCCACGCCCTGAACGGTGGGCTGTGTCAAAGCCCACGAGACCAGAGCCTGACATACGGCGGGCGCATCCATCTGCTTTCTCCTTGAAACGCTCATGCCATCCTCTTTTGCGGAGGCGGCTTGTAAAGGTTTTTATCAAGCCTCCCTCTCGGCACAACGCTGGTGCCGCTCTATTCCACTCTTGACGAAACACAGAGCAGTTCGCATAACCATTTCTGTCTGGTGCTTTTATTTTCCCGCGCTGGGCCCTCGTGATTTGTACGGCCGGCTTGCGGCGAGGTAAAACAGACGCGCTAAAGAGGCTTTGGGCAGGCGTGTCCTGTCCCATGGTTTCCACGGTCAGATGAGCAAGTATGACTGAAGCGGAAACACCTCATTGTCCGTGCTTCTCTTCAGGCCATCATGAGCAGGAAAGAACCGGATACCTCATTATGAGTGAAAACAAGACCCCTTCCACCTGGCGCCCCGCAACCCGCCTGCTGCACGCAGGCCTGGAACGCACGGAATTTGGTGAAACCAGTGAAGCCGTGTTCCTGACCTCCGGCTTTGTGTATGACAATGCCGAGCAGGCCGCCAAAACCTTTACGGGTGAGGTGGAGCACTATCAGTACAGCCGCTTTGCCAATCCCACCGTTACCGCGCTGGAACGCCGCCTGGCCGACCTTGAAGGCGCGGAAGCCTGTGTAGCCACCTCCACCGGCATGGGCGCGGTTTCCTCCGCTCTGCTCTCTCACGTCAAGGCTGGTGAACGGGTTGTGGCCTCCCGCGCGCTGTTTGGCTCCTGCCATTGGATTGTGGCCAACCTGCTGCCCCGTTACGGCGTGGAAACCGTGTTTGTTGATGGGGCAGACCTGAACGCATGGGCAGAAGCCCTTTCCAAACCCACCGCTGCCGTGCTGCTGGAAAGCCCATCCAACCCCATGCTGGATGTGCTGGACATCCGCGCCATTGCAGATCTGGCCCACAAGGCAGGCGCGCTGGTTGTGGTAGACAACGTATTTGCCTCCCCCATTTACCAGAAGCCGTTGGAACTGGGGGCTGATGTGGTTGTGTATTCCTGTACCAAGCACATTGATGGGCAAGGTCGCGTTCTGGGCGGTGCCGTGCTGGGCCCCAAGGAGTGGATTACCGAAACACTTCAGCCCTTCACCCGCAATACCGGCAACGCGCTATCTCCCTTCAATGCGTGGGTCATGCTCAAAGGGCTAGAAACGCTCTCTCTGCGTGTGGATGCCATGACGCGCAATGCTGCCGCCGTGGCTGATTATCTGGCGCAGGCACCGGGTATTGTCAGCGTGCGGTATCCGGGCCGCAAGGATCACCCGCAATATGAACTGGCCCAGCGCCAGATGTCTGGCGGCGGCAGCCTGGTGGCGTTTGAAGTGGCAGGCGGGCAGGAAGGCGCATTTGCGTTCATGAACGCGCTGCAACTCATCGCCATTTCCAACAATCTGGGGGATGCGCGTTCTCTGGTGACGCATCCGGCCACCACCACCCACATGAAGATCGGGCCGGAAGAACGGGCACGGCTTGGCATTTCCGATGGCGCCATCCGCTTCTCCGTCGGGCTGGAAGACAGTGCAGACCTGATTGAAGATCTGGCCCGTGGCGTAGCGGCCCTGCCCCGCAGCTAAACAGACCGAGCTTACTCGCCCTTTCTGCCGCGCCGTGGCAGAAAGGGCACAGGCGGCTTCCCTGCTGCGCGTGTTCATGATAGGGGCAAAGCACAGTTGCAGCCTGTTTTGGCACTGCCTTCCTCTTTTTTGTGCACAAGACACGCCATTCCACGCATCAGGAGCAGGAGAACCCATGTCCGACTGGTCGGCTTCACCGCCCATGTCCCATGATCCGGAAGACGCCTTGAACGAACTCTTCTCTTCAGTTCCGGCCTACGAGGCCGTAACCGAGGATGTGCGCGTCTGTGTGCAAGTGTTCTGGCTACCCGACCAGTCTGAACCTGATGAGCACATGTATTGCTGGGTGTATCGCATTCGCATTGAAAATGCAGGCTCCGCCACTGTGCAACTCACAGAACGCACCTGGCACATCACGGATGCCTCCGGCCGCACAGAATATGTGCATGGAGAAGGCGTGGTGGGTGAACAGCCCGTCATCCGTCCGCAGAACGGGTTTGATTATACCTCTGGTGTGTCCCTCACCACGGCCGGCGGATTCATGCGTGGGTCTTACCACATGCGCGACCTCAATTCAGGCCGCCGGTTTGAAATCGCCATTCCGGCCTTCAGTCTGGATAGCCCGTTTCAGATCCGGCAGATCCATTAGACCCACCCCTTCATTCCACAAGACATATGCTGGAGCTTGGCATGAGCAGCGACTCTCTGCCCGAAAACGATAACCGTCCGTCACGCACGGAAGCCGAACAGGCCGTTCGCACCCTGCTGCGCTGGGCCGGGGATGACCCCACCCGTGAAGGGCTGCATGATACCCCGTCCCGCGTGGTGCGTGCGTATGAAGAATTCTTTGAAGGGTATGAAACAGACCCTCGTTCCCTGCTGGAACGCACGTTTTCAGAAGTGGAAGGGTATGACGAGATTGTCCTGCTGCGGGACATCCGGTTTGAAAGCCACTGCGAACATCATCTGGCCCCCATTATCGGCCGTGCTCACGTAGCCTATCTGCCGCGTAGCCGCGTTGTGGGCATTTCCAAACTGGCCCGTGTGGTGGATGCCTTCGCCCGCCGCCTGCAAATTCAGGAACGGCTGACCGCCCAGATTGCCAACACCATCAACGATGTGCTGGAACCTCATGGCGTTGCGGTTATCATTGAATCCAGCCACGAATGCATGACCACGCGCGGCGTGCATCGCCCCGGTGTGTCCATGGTTACCAGCAGCATGTTGGGCGTGTTCCGCACCAATTCTGACACGCGGCGCGAACTGATGGCCATGCTCAATCGTCCCAGCGCCTGCGAATACTGAGAAACGACTGAAAGGCCTGCCTGATCTGTCTGGCAGGCCTTTTCTTCCTTAAGGCAGGGGCTTTTTAAGCCCAAAAAGGGCCACATCGGCCCCTCGCCTGTTTTTTCCCGAGACAAGTTCCACGGTCAAAGTAGCCCGTCTCCTCTTTTCCAAGGGACGCCGCCGCCTTGGCACCAGTTTGCGTTTTCTTGAAACGCCGTTGCCCTGTCAGAAGGAAATCCTTCCTCACGCCTGCCATAACCTGTTTAGACAAACGTGTGGAACACCGGGCCGGGCAGGTATATCTGCCTCAGCCAGCCCTCCTGATCAGTCGGGAGCTTTTTCGGTCACGTGATAGGTAATGGCCACGCGATCATCATGATGCGGGTAGCGCACTTCCGGCACAATCGTCACACCGATATTCTTCTTCACATACAGGGCCTGCACGGCTTTTTCATCACTCAGCACTTCTGCTGGCGTAACTGTCTGGCCCGGCTGGATGTGGAGCGCTTTGTGCAGAGCCGCACCAGAAATATGCAAGTTGCCGGTAAAGTCCGCACTTTCCAGCTTGAGCGGACGAGCAGGCTCGGCAGCAGCGCCTGTTTCCTCAACCGTCCACTCTACAATCACGTCCTTGCCGTTGATCTTGAGGTTCTGGTGGAATTTTCCGCCCACATTTTCCTGCTGGTAGACTTTCATCACATCCTGCAATCCCTCGGTAATGCGGGATTGGGAAATGGTGTCTCCAACATGAAAGGGCACTGCCGCCATCAGACGGTTTGAGGGAATGCGCTGGTTGCCCTCAATGGTCAGTTGCTTCAGCACCAAGGGCGTATTGACGGGCGGTAACGCGGTAGCTTCCTTGCCCTGCGGCGTCTGGGATGGTGCATCAGACGGCGGAACGGAGGTTGGCGTTTGCGCCCATGCCGGAACGGCTGCCCCCAAAAGAGCAAACCCGATTACGGCACAGGGTACGGCGTTACGCATTAAAACTGGCTCCATCCTGTTAAAAACACGCGTCATGATGCACAACAGGATGGGGATGCCAATGCACTAAATAGAGACTGACGCTCCCAAAACCGTGAGGAACTGGGCCAGCCAGGCGGGGTGCGCAGGCCATGCGGGCGCTGTCACCAGTTCGCCATCGGTGACGGCATCCGTTACCGGAATATCGGCATAGGTCGCGCCCGCCAGTTCTACTTCCGGGCGGCACGCCGGATAGGCAGAAACCTTGCGCCCCTTGATGATATCCGCTGCGGCCAGAAGCTGCGCGCCATGGCAGATGGCTGCCAGAGGCCGATCAGCAAAGGCTTTCACAATCTCAATCACGCGAGCATTCATGCGCAAATGCTCCGGCGCACGGCCACCGGGGATAATCAGCCCAATGTAATCATCGGTATCAATATCCTCAAACGTGGCGTTGAGCGTAAAATTATGCCCGCGCTTTTCGCTGTAAGTCTGCGCGCCCTCAAAATCATGAATGGCGGTTATCACATTGTCCCCTGCCTTTTTGCCGGGGCTGACCACATCCACCTTGTAACCCAGCATCAGGAGCGCCTGATACGGCACCATGATTTCATAATCTTCAACATAGTCGCCTGCCAGCATCAGCAGTTTTACGTCATCATCAGCCATGGTGGTCTCCTTCGCTCAGGTGTTCCCGCAGGCGGGGCATCAGTTCCACAAAGTTGCAGGGACGGTGCCGGCTATCAAGCTGAAACACCAAAATATCGTCCCATCCGTCCTTCACAGCACCCGTGGAACCGGGCAGCGCAAACAGGTAGGTGCCGTTCGCCACACCCGCCAGCGCGCGTGACTGGATTGTGGACGTGCCAATTTTCCTGTAGGATAGCATCCTGAAAAGTTCGCCAAAGCCTTCAATGCGCTTTTCAAGGACGTCCTCAAACGCTTCGGGCGTCACATCCCGGCCGGTCACACCTGTACCGCCGTTGGTTATGACAACATCAACCAGAGGATCGTTTATCCAGTTTCTAAGCTGTTCTGTAATCTGTTGCACATCATCCCGCACAATCGTGCGGTCCGCTAGCACATGGCCTGCGGCCTCAATACGAGAGACCAACGCCTGGCCAGATGTATCCGTCTCCAGTGTGCGTGAATCCGATACGGTCATCACTGCAATACGCACCGGCAGAAACGGGCGGGTTGTATCAATCTTGCTCATAAGAGTGGGGTCATTCCCTTTATTTCTGATGCAGCAACGCATCACTCGTCAAAAAAAGCAGACCAGCGCCCTAAATTCACCGTTAAACACGTTCATTGGGAACCAAACCATGTAAAAATGTTTTAATCCGAACACCGCCCCAACCAAAAACGAAAACTTTCTTCGGCAAAGTTTCTTTATCCACGAGAAAAAATCAACACATCATGGCACTCTCTTCTCCTGGCCTGTCTTCCTTTTGCGCGCTTTCCCTTACCTGTCTGCTTGTTTCGGCCTTTTCCAGTCAGGCTCATGCCCAGATCCTTACGGGCGGCAACAGTTCAGTCGGGCTCTGGCCCAGTCTGGAAGCCAATAATGAAGCCAGCCCTGTTGAAGATCCCGGTCCACTGTTTTCCGCTCCCTATGGCCACAACCATTTCTTTGGGGACTGGTGGGGCGCGCAGCCTTGGCTGCTGGACCACGGCATCCATATTCTGGCTGACGTGCATGAAGAACTGGCTGGCAACTTCAAGGGGGGCCGCAAGCAGGGGGTCACCAACGCCGGGCAGGTTGGGGTGGAACTGGATGTTGACTGGGGCAAGCTGACCAACACCAAGTTTATGGACGGGTTCTGGACCCACATGATGGTGGTGAACGGCCACGGGCGGAACCTGAGCACGGATTACATTGGTGATTCCATTGGCGGTGTGCAGCAGATCTACGGTGCGCGTGGGAACGTGGTGGCGCATCTTGTCTATCTGTATGGGGAGCACTCCTTCCTGAATAATCATCTGGACATCAGTGCAGGCTGGATTCCGGTTGGCAGCTTTTTTGCCGCCTCCCCCCTCTACTGTATGTATATGAACGTGGCGGTGTGCGGTAACCCCGCCCCTAATAAATACACGGAAGGCAACCGGGACTGGCCCTCCGGCAACCTGGGTGCTGTTGCTCGTGTCATGCCTACAAATGACACTTATATTATGGCTGGTTTGTTTGCCGTTTCTCCCCATGCCTTCAACGGTGGTATTTCCGGTTGGGCATGGGCACAGGACGGCTTGGGCAAATTTTCAACCCCGGTTGAAATCGGCTGGATGCCGTCCTTCGGCAAGGACAAGCTGGTAGGCCATTACAAGGCCGGGTACAGCTACGATAACTCCAAATACAAGGATCTGTATGAGGACGTGAACGGCAACCCATGGGTGCTAACCGGCCAGCCTGCCCGTTACCATGCAGGCCGTGCCAGCGCCTGGGTGCATGCAGACCAGATGCTTGTACGCAACGGAGAAGGCCCCACCAACGGCCTGATCGCCATGGCTGGCTATATGTGGACGGACGGCAAAACCACCGCCATGTCCCACCATATCTGGACCGGCATGCTGGAAACCGGAAAGCCATGGGGCCGCCCGCTGGACAGCATTGGCGTTATGTATCAGTGGCTGAACATGAGCCGCACGGTGGCCTTGCAGCAGGAAGCCTCCATTTTTGGTGGCCAGCCCTTCCAGTCCAACCAGTGGGGGCAGGTATGGGGCGTGCAGTCGCACGAAAACATTTACGAATTCTTCTATAACGCCCATGTGGCCAACGGGCTGACCCTTCAGCCGGACTTCCAGTATATCAACCGCCCCGGCGGCACCACCACCTTCCATGATGCCGCCGTTATGGCGCTTCAGTTCAACGTGGTTCTGTAAACTCCGCCAAGGGTTGCAGGGTTAACGCCCTGCCACCCAGCGTTGCAAAGGTTTCTGCCCGGCAGGTCAGCACCAGAATCTGGAAGCGTGTGGCGGCATCAGCCAGCACATCAAACACGCGCTCCAGCCGCAGGGAATCAGAAAAGCTCAGGGCATCATCCAGCACCAGAATGCTGCTGCCCTGCCGCGCATGCAGCAGTTCTGCAAAGCCCAACCGCACCAGAACGGAAATCTGCTCCTGCGTGCCATCCGAGAGCTTGTTGAACTCCTCCGCCTGCCGACGTGTAAGCGCCTCCACCCCGAAACTTGTATCAAACGCCACGCTGGCACCCGGAAAAACGGCCGAAAAAGCTGGCTGAATGGTGCGCCGTAACGGGGCCAGATAGCGTTCGGTCTGGGTTCGCTCTGCCTGCCCCAGCGTGTTTTGCAGCAGCACAAGTGCTGCCCGCTCCCGTTCACAGCCCTCGCGTTCAAGGCGCAGGCGCTCTACCGCACGGCGGGCCTCGGCTATCTGCTCATCCACCCCTTCGCCTTCTGCCAGACGGACGCGGGTTTCCCGCCCGCGAATATCTTCCCGCAACCGGGTGATGGCGGTCCGAGCCGTATCCAGAGCCTGTTCGCGCCGTCTGATACCGCTTTCCACCACGGAAAGAGGTTGTTCCTCCTGCCGAGCCTGCGCCAGTTGTTCCACGCGGGCCTGTGCGGTGGCCTGCGCACGCTGCGCCTCCTCAGCCCGTTGGGCAAGAGCCTCATCTGCTTCCCGCGCCACGCTCACGGCCTGCTCACGCTGAAGATGCTCCAGCGCCTGCGTTAGCGCGCGCAACGCGGCGTCCGCTTTGTCCTGTTCAGCCTGAAGCACGGCACAGGCGGCCTGCTCATCCCGTTCGGCGTGACGAGCATTCTCGGCCTCGCGCGCGGCCTGGTCTTCGGCCTCAGCCGCCTGATCAGGCGTCAGGAGCGTATCAGCACCACACGGCGGCACGCCGTCAGCGTCGACTGTAGCCCCCTCTCCCTCGGCAATATTTTCCTTACGGGCCAGCGCCAGATCAGCATCCTTTTGCATGATCGTCTTGCGCAACGCCGCAAGCGCCTGGCCGCCGTTATCGCGTGCCAGATCGGTGCCGTCTGGCAATGTCGCCCTGTAGGCAGCACGCGCTTCCACCAGACGAACTTCCGCCTGTCGATGCTCCTCAAAACGGTGCTCGGCCTCCACAACATTCTGGCAGCCAGCCTGTTGCAGCAGGGTTTCCAGTTGGGCAAGGGTGGCCTGAACCTTACCCTGCACATCGTCCTGTTCCTGCCGGGCTGGTGTGATCTGAAACTGCCCGACACCTTCGATCTGTACGGTAGTGGTGGCGGTCAGGCGTATTTCTCCCTCACGGCAAGGGGCGCCGTTCAACGTCACGCGCTGCGCTGCTTCGGGCAGCAGGGCCATGCTCAGAACAGGGGCGTTTGCCTCCAGCAAGGCAACTGCCTGCTCATGCTGCCGCGCGGCCTTGCGCATACGCTGGATGCTCGCTTCATCCACACGCAGAGCCGCCAGAATAGCCTGTTCCTGCTCCAGCCGCGCAAAAGCGGCTTCCGCACGATGCAAAAGCGCCCGCTCCTGCGCCAACGTGTCCTGCATCTGCTGCAACGTCGCGTGCCGGGCCGCCACCATACGCTGCTGTCTGCGGTGCTGGTGATGCTGTTCAGCCTGTTCCCGTTTCTGACGACACAGATCAAGGCATCGCCGGGCCTGCCGCACCTTTTGCGCCAGCCCATCCAGCGTCTGCTGGCTCTCGGCACACGCGCGCTCAAGGTGCAGTTGCCTTACCTTATTTTCCTGCCGCCTTTCCTGTTCCTGCCGCGCGCTTGAACAGGCCGTAATGGCAGCGGTCAGTGCCGCACGGGCGGCGTGTTCCTCGGCATCCAGCCGCAGCACCTTGTCCCGCACAAGGCGCAATTCTTTCAGCGCGGCTTCTTCATGCGTCCTGCGCTCCGGGTCTTCCTGCTCCCGCAGGATGCGGCGCGCCTGTTCCAGCGCCACCAGATCTTCCTCCAACGCCGCTTTACGCGCTTCAAGAGTTTGCAAACGGTCCTGTGCGGCCTGTTCCTGCTCCAACGCCTGTTTGTAGCGGCCAGTCGGTTTCCCTGTGGAGGCTGTCTGCAACAGAAGCAGGCGGTCCCGCACTTTAGCCAGTACGGCACTGGCCGCAGCACCGCCTACGGCTTTTTCCACGCCCTGTTCAAGGCAATCCCGCAAACTGGCATGGCCTGCCTCATTCAGGTTTGGCTGGGTAAAACTTTCTCCCTGCCCCACCAGCAACGCATTCCATAACCCTGCGGCCTCGCCTTTCCCTGCGTCCGCCAACCCCAGCAGATCCCGCAGCTTTTCTTCCGCCTGATCCCCTTCAAACTGCTCCGGCCCCAGCCGCAACCGCGCGCAGGTTTTGGTCAGAAACCGTTTTTCCAGCGTGCAGGCCATACCCTTCCAGGTAAAACTCAGGGCCACATGAGGCGCGCCTCCGCCATAGGGTGCAAACCCCTTGATCACGCTGCTTCTGGAAGAATGGCGCAGGGTCAACGCGGCCCGCAGCGCCAGCAACAATGTGGATTTTCCGGCTTCATTCGGGGCAGCCAGCACGTTTAACCCCGGCCCCAACCCATCAAGCCTTACCGGCGAAGCAAAACGGCGAAACCCTTCCACCTGCACATCAGTCAGGATCATGCTGCCTGCCCTCCCACTTCATTCCAGAACAGAAAAAGCCGTTGCAATGCATCGGCCGCCACTGCGCCTTCCTCTCCTCCGCCCTGCGCCTGCTCAAGCAGCACCTCCGCCGCCGTGCGCACGGCCCCACCGGGGCCAAAGCGTTCCAGATCATCCAACCCGGCGGAAAGCTGTGGCGCGCCAGACAGACGCAGACACGCCACCGCCCCGCTCAAACGGCGGATGATGGTGCTTTCATACAGCGCCATATCGTCCACAGTCAGCAAACCGGAAACCACCAGCCACACCAGAACAGCCCCCGGATTATCCGGTGCCACACCACGCACACGGGCTTCCAGCGCGTGAATATCCTCAGCGTTGGTTAAGGTCACATCCTCAAACTTTTTCCAGACATAACGCCCGGTTCTGTGCCGGGTAACCTCTGGTTCGGCGCGTGGGCCACGCAGGTTTACCACCAGCGCCTCGCCGCCACCGCCACCACCGGCCCCAAAACGGTCTGTCTCCGGCGTGCCGGAATACGCCGTGCGGGCATCAATCTGGCAGAACCCGTGCCAGTCTCCCAACGCCAGATAGCTCAGCCCCGCCTTTCTGGCCCGGTCTATGGCAACCGGATTATGCTCGGCTTCCTCTCCATTGCCAAAGCCGGTTACCGAGCCATGGGCCAAGCCAATCCGCAAGGCATCCGGCGGGGTGGGCGCTTCATCCATATAAGCCGTCAGATCACTCAGCACATGGCGGCGCTGCAGCACGACAGGCAGCAACCATGCCTCTTCAGCCCCCACCAGCCGAACGGGGCCGGGTTGCCGATGCACCGTCACGTTTTCCGGCACGGCTCCCTCACGCAGCAGCCGGGCCCAGACGCCTTCCGGTGTATCCGCATCATGGTTGCCGGGAATAAGGTGCCATTGCACATCGGCAAACTGGCGCATACGCTCCATGGGCTGATGCAGGGTTTTCTCGGTTGGGGTTTCATGCTCGTACACATCCCCCGCAACCAGCACATGGGCAGCCCCTTCCTGCCGGGCCAGTTGCCCCAAACGCCGGATAACCTCTACCCGCTCGGCCTGAAGGGCGCCCAGAGTGTCATCATCCGCAAAACGGAATGTCCGGCCAATCTGCCAGTCAGACGTGTGCACAAATTTCATCACATGATCCCATCCGGCCTTATTCCTTCCCTTGAACATCACATTCCGAAGAAGAAAACCATGGCGGGTGCGCCTTTGTGACACCTTATTCAGTCGCCATAAAAGACTGTGGGCTCTAGGGTTACGCCTCCCCTCAAACCAAAACAGGCCAGTCATGCGCATTCCACGCAACCCCGACCAGCGTTACAGGCATCACGCCAGAGTTTATATTTTAATTTAATAGACTTTATACGAACAGGATTCGGGAGACTGGCGAGTTTGAGTCGCGCAGGTTTGGCGCAAATGGTTCCGAGTAAAGCGGCACGGGCGGAAAAAGGATGAGTATACAACACCCAGCCGCTTCTACTGTCGGCTTCTGGAAAGGCGTGCGTCTTCCTCTGCCAAGAGGCATGTTCCCGCCCGGCTGGTTCCTGTTCTGCCTGCGCACATGGCTTTCCGCTGTGCTGGCATTGAGCACAGCCTTCTGGCTGCAACTGTCCTCACCCGGTTCGGCCGCCGTAACCGTGATGATTCTGGCGCAGCCCCTGCGCGGGCAGGTGCTCTCCAAGGCAGTTTACCGGCTGGCTGGCACCATGATCGGCGCGTTTGTTGCCCTGTTCCTTACCGCCTGCTTTAATCAGGAGCGCGGCGTGTTTCTGGGGGGCGTGGCGCTGTGGCTGACGCTGTGCACCATTATCGGCACGCTGGAAAAAGATTTCCGCGCCTATGCCGCCATGCTCTCCGGCTACACCGTGGCCATTGTGGGCATCAGTTGCATTGATAATCCGGCAGCCGCCTTTGATGTCACGGTTAACCGCGTGTCCGCCATTATCGTGGGGATTGCCGCCACTGCCGCCGTGAACGACTTTTTTGGCTCTCCCACCGCCTTTGAAAAACTGGCCGCCAACCTCCACCGCACCGCAGACATGGTGAAGCGCATTGCGCGTGAAGCCATAGCGGGCCACGGCATTCCTGATGAGACAGCCTGCGCCGGGTTGGCAGGCGAGATCATCGCCCTGACGTCTCAGGCCTCCTTCGCCAAAACGGAACTGCCCGATGCCCATGTGCGGCTGGCCGGAGCACGCTCCGCCATGGTGGCCCTGCTGGAAATGCTGAGCTGTAGCCGCGCCATTGCCGCTGTTCTGCGGCGCGGAGAAATTTCCGGCCCGGTGCTCAACCATATCCGCACAGCTTTTGGAGATGGCACACCCGTCGTTTCTCCCCGTCAGGCCGTGCATGATCTGGAAGATCTGGCGCGGGAAGCCCATGCCGAGGAACTCTCCCGCGGGCCGACGCTGGATGAGGCATGGCTGATTGAACGCTCCATGGCCCTCCTTTCTGATGCCCGCTGGGCCGCGGACGGGATTGATGCCTTCGAGAACGGTCGCCGCGCCCGCACAACTGCGCCCGACCTGAAAATTGACCAACATCAGGACGTGATTGCCGCCCTGCTGGCCGGGCTGCGCACACTGGTCGGCTTTACGGTCGCTGCCGGGCTGTGCGTGATTTCTGATATTCCGGCCACCTATACGGCGCTGTCTCAGGTGGCCATTATTCTTACGCTGGCGGCCACCACCTATAATGCCCGCGGCTTTGGCATGGGGGCGCTGATCGGCACCCCTCTGGCCGTTGCGGTTGCGGCAGTCATCAATTTTGGCGTGTTGCCGCACGGCGCGGACATGCCGTTTCTGGCCATGGCCATTCTGCCCGTTATTTTCGCGGCCTGCCTGCTGCTGCTCAACCCCAAGACCGCCACCGTGGGGTTCAACGCCGGCGTGTTCTTCTTTGTCATTCTGGGCGTGGCGAACGAACAGAATTACGAGCCCTCGGCCTTTATTGACCGCAATGTGCTCTATCTGTTTTCGGCCATCATCATCTTCATCTCACTGGTGCTGCTGCTGCCTCCTTCGGCCAACCGCCGCCGCTTCCGCGTGGCGCTGACCATCGGGCATGATCTGCGGCTCCAGTTTGAAGGGCATGGAGAACAGGCAGGCTCCGCCCTGATCAGCCGCCATTATGACCGCCTGTGCCGTATTCTGGAATGGAACAGCTATCTCCCCTCCAACAAGGCCAAGACCCGCGTGTTCATGCGGCTTTCCAGTCTGGATGAACTGAACGTGGAACTGGCCCGTGCCCGCCGCCATCTGCAACGTGCCGCCACCATCCCCGCTATCCGTGCGGATGCGGAGGCCGCCTACCGTTCCACCATCATCTACAATATTGATGCCGCCGTTTACCGCATGCGCCACAAGGCCCGCCTGCTGCTTGACCACAGCATCACCCTGCCACATGGCCAGATGGCCACAGCGCTGGCGGCTGTCTCCGCCATGGTGGGGGCCATCCGGCTGCTGGAACATAACCGCTCGGCCCTGCATCTGTATGATCTGCTGCCGCTGCCTGACCAACGCTGGAAGGCCACCTGATGGAACTTGACCTCAGGCCCGTTCTGGATGTGGGGGGACTGCTTGTGTCCTCTTTTGTGGTGCATGCCGGGCTGGCCATTGCCACGCTGCTGATCCTGAGCCCCATTCTGGCAAAGGTGCGCGCCCGGCGCGTGATCTGGAACCTGCCACTGGCTGAATTCGGGCTGCTTGTCTGCCTGATTGGCCTTTATACCATTCTGCTGTGAAAGGACTTTCCCACCGTGTTTGAACGCGCCCGCCGCGCCCTGCAGTTTGTCACGACCGGGACAATCCTTGCCATTGCCGCCATTGTCGCTCTGGTATTGTGGGATTATTACACCGCAGCGCCCTGGACCCGTAACGGCCAGGTGCGTGTGCAGGTAGCCGATATTGCCCCCCGTGTTTCCGGCCAGATTATTGACGTGCGCGTTCGGGACAACCAGTTTGTCCATGCGGGCGATGTTCTTTACGATATCGATCCGTTTGATTTCAAAGTCGCCCTCGCCACGGCTACTGCCCGTGTGAATGAGCGACAGGCGGACATGGTGCTGAAAGACACCCAGCAAACCCGGCGTGACAAACTGACGGAAGTTGCGGCCTCACGCGAAGAAAAGCAGGTTTATCAGGCCACGGCGGATATTGCGAAAGCCCAGTATGGGGAAGCCATGGCGGCGCTCTCTCAGGCCAAGATCAATCTGGACCGAACCCACGTGCGCAGCACGGTGACAGGCTACGTTACCAACCTGATCATGCGCGTGGGGGATTTTGCCACGGCGGGAAAATCCAACATCCGGGTGATTGATGCCTCATCCTACTGGGTGGACGGCTATTTTGAAGAAACCAAGATCCGTGCCATTCATGTGGGAGACCGCGTGCGGATGGATCTGATGGGCTATCGCGCGCCCATGTGGGGCCATGTGGTCAGTATCACACGCGGTATTGCCACGCCCAACGCCACCCCGGCCACACAGGGCCTGCCCTCGGTTGATCCGGTCTATACCTGGGTGCGGTTGGCGCAGCGTATTCCGGTACGTGTGCATATTGATAGCATCCCGCCCGGTACCCAGCTTGCCGCAGGCATGACAACCACCGTCACCATTGTGGGCAGCAAAGGCAAACGTGCGCATGACACCCTGACCGAAACTTTTGACCGCCTGCATGATACCCTGATGGGCGGCACAGGTGGCAGCGGCACCCGCGACTAAGCAAAAGGCACGCCATACACCTCCCAAAAAACCCGAGCACATACGCGCTGCCGCGCTCTTATGAGTGCCTCAGCAGGTGCGGGCTGCAACACCAACTGGACGGCACAGGCTGAGGCATGGCACATAGTAGCGCCATGATGCACTCCGCTGCCCGATGTGTTCTCCTTGCGTCCTGCGCGGCGCTGATCGGCCCGTTTCTGGCGCTGTATTCATCCCCTGCCCATGCGGCGGTTGATCTGGATGGTAAAGGGGTCAGCATCAGCACCCCCTGTCTTTCCAACCTGCATGTTGCAGCCTCCACCGCCATTCATGGTGCCGTGCAGCTTCCCGATATTCTTCCACCTGGCGTTACGGCCAAAATTGGCCCGGATAACGTGGTTTACATCACACAAGCCAACTGCACGGCGGCAACACCCTTGGCCAGCGCGCTGACGCTTACCACACGCCCAAGCACCCCGCTGACCATAGATAATGCAGGCCGCACGGCGGTTCTGCTGGATGACCGCAAAAGCACCGTATTTATTCGCGCCGGGTCTGCCCCGGTGGAAATGGGTAAGGCGGGAGAGCTCGGGCTGGTCTCCGCTTCCACTGGCCCCATTACCATCCGCACTTTGTCCGATTCCGCACGCATCCGCTCGGAAACAGCGGCACCCATCACCATCCGCGCCATTACCGCCCCCGCTCTTGCCCTGTATCTGGGGGGCTCAGCCACATTGACTGCACAGAGTGGCCATTTGCAGGCGCTTGAAATTACCTCCGCCAGCACGGGAGACGCCGTAATGCACGGGGATACGGATGTGGGCGTTTTTCATGTCATGTCCAGCGGCAGTATTATCGTCAACAAGGTATCCGGCACCTTGGCGACAGAGCGGGATGGCAGCGGCAAAATTATTCCAGATGCCAGTGCACCACCCGCCCGCACCCACGCTGACCGCGTGACCGCAATACCATAGCCCTGCGCTTTTTTCCGTCTGGCAGGAGCAGAAGTGCCCTCTGATACCAGATTGGTATTTTCGTTGCTTAGTTCCAACATTATGCTGCACGAAACTGACATAACGGTTTACTCCGGCCCAGCGGGCCGGAAAAAGCCGTCCCTCACGTAAGGAAGACCCCGCTTGTCCATCTGCCGACTTTTTATCATGCGGCCTGTCGGCACTATTCTGATGGCCATGGCTTTTGTGTTGGCTGGCGTGTTTGCCTACCGCGCCATGCCTGTGGCTGATCTGCCCAATATTTCCGTGCCGGTGATCTATGTTGTGGCCTCCCAGCCCGGCAGTTCGCCGCAGCAGATGGCCAGTTCCCTCACCACCCCGCTTGAACGGCATCTGGGCCAGATTGCGGGCCTGACCAGCATGCGCTCCGATTCAACGGACAAGGATGCCTTTGTCCTGATGTTCTTTGATGACAGCCGTGACATCAACGGGGCCGCGCGTGATGTAGAAGCCGCCTTGCAGGCCGCCCGGCAGGACATGCCCAACACGCTGCTGATGCCGCCGCAATATTACAAGGCCAACCCGTCTGACAGCCCGATCATGCTGGCGGCCATGACATCAGACACACGGACATCCTCCTCCCTGCGGGATCTGGCCGAGACGCGACTTAAACCCCTTCTTTCCGGCGTGAAGGGGGTGGGCTGGGTAGAACTGGTGGGGGCATCCAAACCTGCGGTGCGGGTAGAGATGAACCCCCTCCTGCTCTACAAATATGGCGTGGGGTTTGAAGACGTCCGATCAGCGCTGGCCTCTGCCAACGCCAACACCCCCAAGGGCTTTATCGAGTCCGGTGGACAGCGTCTGACACTTGAAACCAATGATCAGGCCCGGACAGCAGAACAGTATCGGGAACTGGTAATCGGCTACCGCAACGGGCGGCCTGTGCGGCTGACGGATGTGGCCAAGATACGCAATGGCCCGCAGGATGAGCGTAAGGCGGGCTGGTATAATGACAAACCGGCCATTATCACGGTCATCCGCCCGCAACCGGGTGCTAACGTGATTGAAGTCACGGATGCCATCCGCGCGCGTGCTGAAATTCTCAGTAACGCCCTGCCGTCGGATGTTTCGTTCAAGCTGGTGTCAGACCGCTCTGTCTCCATCCGTGGCGCGCTGGTTGATACGCAATACACGTTGCTGATTTCGGTTCTGCTGGTTGTGCTGGTAGTGCTGGCCTTTCTGCGCAGTTGGCGTTCCACGCTTATCCCAGCCATTACCGTGCCCATCTCTCTGGCCGGATCTCTGGCCATCATGCATCTGCTGGGGTTCTCGCTGGATACCCTCTCGCTGATGGCGCTCACCATCGCTACCGGCTTTGTGGTGGATGACGCCATTGTGGTGGTAGAAAACATTGCCCGCCACATGGAAGCGGGCATGAGCCGCATGGAAGCAACACTTCTTGGCTCGCGCGAGATTGCGTTTACCATTCTCTCCATCACCATTTCCCTGATCGCGGTTTTTCTGCCCCTGCTTCTGCTGGGGGGCGTACCAGGCAAGATCTTCTTTGAATTCGCCATGACGCTGACAACAGCCGTCACGGTCTCTTTCTTCCTGTCCATCTCGCTCACCCCCATGATGTGCGCTTACATGCTGGAAGTGCATCATGAAGGCGCACCCAAGCCTTCCGGCGGCAATGTTCTGGTACGCATGGCGTCTCTTCTGGCCGATGCCACGGACAAGGGGCTGGAATGGCTGATGCGCGGCTACACGCGCTCGCTCCGGTGGGCGCTGCGGCATCCGTGGCTTATTTTTTCCTCTCTGCCGCTCAGCTTCTTTGCCACCATCGGCATTCTGATCGTGATGTCCAAAACCATTCTTCCGGCTGAGGATATTTCTCTGATCCAAAGTTATCTGAGCACGGATCAGACCAGTTCCTTCACCGCCACCTCGGCCAAGGCCCGCAAGGTAGTGCAGGCCATGATGGCTGACCATGATGTTGAAGCCGTTCTGGGCTTTGCAGGGGAGGACTCCGCTAATAACGCGGAAGTCTTTGCACAGTTGACGGACAAAGCGGGCCGCACCTCAACCCCGGAGCAAATTGCCGCTCGCGTGCGGGCGCGTGTGCGCGATATTCCTGGCCTTACCGCCAGCATTTCCAACGCGGGGGATATCAACGGCGGCGGCCAGCGCCAGCATGAAGGCACCTACACTTACATTTTCCAGAGCGATAATGATGAGGACATTTACACTTGGGTGCCGCGCCTGACGGAAGTGCTGCGCAAGAGCAAGGTTCTGGTTGGCGTCAACAGTCATCTCTCTGGCAACGGCACGGCCATGCATGTGCTGATCCAGCGTGATACCGCAGCCCGTTATATGGTAACGCCCCAGTTGATCGGGAATGCGTTATATGATGCCTTCGGGCAGAGAACGGCCTCGGCCATATCCACACCGCTGACGACCTATTACGTGGTGATGGAAGTTGAGAAATATTTCCGTGAAAATCCCGATACGCTCAAAACGCTCTGGGTCTCCACCGCAGGCGGCACGGCGTCCGGCGCCATTGCCTCCAACACCGTGCGCGTCAAAAAACCGACAGACGCTTCAACATCGCAGGCCGTCACCCTGAGCGAACAATCCTTCCGCAACGCCATTGCCAACCGGCTGGCAGGCGGTGGTGCCGGCGCTTCCAACGGGTCTGCTGTGTCCTCTTCCTCTGAAACCATGGTGCCGCTCCCCACCGTGGCGCGGCTGATCACCACCCCCACACCGCTGGAAGTCAGCCACGAGAACGGGTTTATCTCCGGCTCCATTTCCTTTGACCTCGCCCCCGGAAAATCTCTGGGCGATGCAACATCGGAAATTCAGAAGGCCATGGTCGGCCTGCACACTCCCGTTGCCTTGCACGGAGATTTCTCCGGTCAGGCAGGGGACATGAAGAAAAACATGATCAATGAGCTGCTGGTGTTTGTGGCAGCATTGGCCACCATGTACGTCACGCTGGGTATTCTGTATGAAAGTTACATCCAACCGTTAACTATTCTCTCCACCCTGCCCTCCGCCGCTGTGGGAGCCATGCTCACACTCTGGATCTGTCGGGAACCGTTCTCCCTGATCGCCATGATTGGCGTTATTCTGCTGGTGGGTATTGTAAAAAAGAACGCCATTCTGATGATTGATTTTGCCCTGCATGTGGAGCGGGAGCAGAACCTGCCGCCGCAGGAGGCCATTTATCAGGCGTGTATTACCCGCTTCCGCCCCATTCTGATGACAACCCTTGCCGCCGCCTTTGGTGCGGTGCCCCTTGTGTTTGGCCACGGTTATGGCTCTGAACTGCGCCGTCCGCTGGGCATTGCCGTGATAGGAGGGCTGGCCACAAGCCAGTTGCTTACCCTGTATTCCACGCCGGTTGTCTATTTGTTCATGCACCGCTTTAGCGCCTGGACACGCCGTAAAGCTGGGGCGGTACGCAACCGCTTTAGCCGAATGCGCCGACCAGATGCAGATATCGCGTCCTCCCGCCCTTCCTGAGGGGATGCACCCTGCGGTAAGTCACATGGCCATTCCGGCCAAAAGCCGGTAAGACACGAGCCATTCATCCAACCAGACAAGGATAAGACACCATGTCAGCCGATACCGTGCCCGATCGCCTCTCTGTCAATCCGGAAAGCCCCTTCTTCAATGGTGACCTTCTGGAACGCGGGATTGGCGTACGCTTCAAGGGCGTCGAAAAAACCAATGTGGAAGAATACTGCATCAGCGAAGGCTGGGTGCGGGTGGCCGTTGGCAAGACAGTTGACCGCCACGGCAACCCCCTGACCATGAAACTTCAGGGTCCGGTGGAAGTTTGGATCAAGGACTGAACTGCTCTGAGCACATACCACATCGACAATTAAAGAACTTAACTAATAATCGATGTGTGTTAATTTAATTGTGTAAATATGACAGCGTCCAGGGAGACATACATGGCCCAGCCTGAAACCGGCACCAAGCCGGACCTTCGCTACACCGTTGTTATCGTGGGGGGCGGCACTGCCGGCATCGCGGTTGCGGCCCGTCTTCTGCATGAACGCCCCAGCCTTGATATTGCTATTATCGAACCCTCCACCACCCACGCCTACCAGCCGGGATGGACACTGGTAGGGGCCGGGGCCATGACCCTGAAAAGCACCCTGCGGCAGGAAGGCGGGCTTATTCCCTCCGGCTGTACGTGGCTGCGTGTCGCTGCCGCCTCCTTTCAGCCTGATGAAAATCGGGTAACGCTGGAAGACGGGCGCACCGTGACCTACAATCGTCTGGTGGTCTGCCCCGGCCTGCAACTGGACTGGGACAAGATTGAAGGCCTGAAAGAAACGCTGGGCCGCAATGGCGTATGCAGCAACTATTCCAAGGAAACGGTGGAATATACCTGGACATGCATTCAGTCCCTGGCTGGCGGCACCGCCCTGTTCACCCAGCCGCCCATGCCTATCAAATGCGCGGGGGCTCCGCAGAAAATCGCGTATCTGGCATCTGACTACTGGCGCAAGCATGGCACGCTGTTCCGCACCAATGTAGAATTCTGCCTTGCCGGGGATGCCCTGTTTGGCGTGGCGTATTATCGTCCGTCCCTGCAGGAAGCCGTTGATTATTACGGCATCAACCTGCAGTACAAGCACAATCTGGTTGCTGTAAACGGTCCGGAACGCAAGGCGACATTTGCCGTCACCAATGCGGAAGGCCAGACCGAGCATGTGGTGAAAGAGTTTGACATGCTGCATGTCACCCCACCGCAGAGCGCGCCGGACTTCATCAAGCAGAGCCCGCTGGCCAATGGTGGCGGTTGGGTAGATGTGGACCCCACCACCCTGCAACACACCAAATACCCCGCCATTTTCGGGCTTGGGGACGTTATCGGGACGTCAAACGCCAAGACCATGGCCGCAGCCCGCGCCCAGACGCCCGTTATCACCAAAAACCTTCTGGCCTCTCTGGATGGCAAGCCCCTGACCGGCGCGTACGATGGCTATGGTGCTTGCCCGCTGACCGTAGCCTATGGCAAGGTTGTTCTGGCCGAGTTCCTGTATGGCGGCAAACCCGCCCCCAGCTTCCCTTACGATCAGCGCAAACCCAGCCGCTTTGCCTGGTTCCTGAAGTCCACCGTGTTCCCGCGCGTGTACTGGGACATGATGCTCAAAGGGCGCGACATCACGGTGCCGCACCATCCGGACTGGACCAAGTCCTGATAGAATACTGACTCAAAGCGCCTTTTTCCTTCGGGAGAGAGGCGTTTTTCAGAGGTTGCCCTACGCGGCAGGCGCATCGCTCCCAAAGCCCATGCTGCGCACAAATCTTAAACGCGCCACTATTTCACAAAATCATTCACTGTATCAGCGGCCTTATCGCACTCCGTCTTCCCTTAAGGTTGGAGGTGGGGAACTTCGTCGCGCGGCACGGCGCACACCGTAGAGGGACATGAGAGAGATAAGGACCAACAAGGCTGTTTCAGGCCTCAAAAACGGTTTTGCCGCCACAATACGATGCCATTCCAGCAAAAGAGGCAACGCTTCTGGCGTAGAGGGGACATCCGCGCTCCGCTTCTGATTTTTGAGATAAGCCCCTAAAAAACGGGACTGAAAAGGCTGACAGAGAGTTATCAGCCGTTACTGCTCCTTCCTGCTCTCCTGATTTCCGCTTCCACAACATCGGCCTGAAACATTTGCGTTCAGAAAACGCTGATGGATATGAGCGCGGCATCACCGCGTTTTTCGCTTCGCGCCTGAAGAGGGGGAGAACCAAAGGGAAAATAAGGTACATACGCTGATCTTATGCTGCCACATCCGCATAGTGCACTCTTTTTCCTGCCAAATGCCGCCTGTCAGAGCCGTCCTTCTCTTCACTTGCCCACTGACACGGGCATAATGATGCGCTCACCCAGCCTCCATATGCGTGCTACAGGGCCACGCCACCCCTCTCCATTTTTCTTCTGCTTCGTGGATCCTTCGTGACCTATCAGACTCTCTTTCTCTCCCATTCTCCTCCTCTTTCCGTTCCCCAACGCCCAGAGCAGCAATTATGCCGGATGGGTGGTGCAAAAAACCGGAGGTATGTTCTGTCATGATGGCACGGCTGATTGTGCTCTCTCTGGGCGCGTTTGTGTGGCAGGTGACGGAAATCCTGCCTATCGGGTTGCTGACAGATATCGCCCATGGGCTGAATGTCTCGGAGGCTCAGGTGGGTATGCTGGTTACGGGCTATGCGTGGCTGGTCGCCCTGACTGCCATTCCGTTGACCATTCTGACATCCGGTATGGACCGCCGCTTTCTTGTTGCGCTGCTTCTGGCTTTGGTGGGGGCCGTAAACCTGCTCTCAGCCATGGCGCCCAGTTACACCCTCATGGCGCTGCTGCGCATTGTGCTGGCGCTGGGGCATGGCGTGTTCTGGTCCATTATTTCCGGTCTGGCCGTCAGGCTCGCGCCCGAACTCCCCATTGCGCGCGCAACGGCCATCGCTTTTACGGGCGTTGCCGTTGCATTTGCGGGCGGTATTCCTCTGGCCTCCGCCATCGGGCACTGGGTTGGCTGGCGCGCTGCCTTTTCCCTCAGCGGGGTTCTGGGCGTGGTGGTGCTGGCGGCTGCACTGGTGTTGTTGCCGCCGCTCCCCAGTGCCAAGCGGCATATTGATATCCGCCACCTGATACGCCAGCCCGTATTGCGCTACATCGCCCTGCTGACTGCCTGCGCCGTCACCGCCCATTTTACCGCCTACACTTACGTGGTGCCGCTCCTGCAAACGCTGGCGCATGCGCCATCAGCCCAGATTCCGCTCATGCTGCTGGTATTTGGCGGAACCGGCATTCTGGGCAACTGGGTTGGCGGGCGGCTCCCCTTCTCTGCCGGGCGAACAGTCGGGTTTTCCCTGATCGGCCTTGTGGCCAGCTTCGGGCTGCTGGTGCTTTCCGCTCAGTTCAATGCCGTGGCGTGGGTTGATCTGACCCTGTGGGGCATGGTTTCCGCCCTTATGAATCTCGGTCTGCAAAGTTACGCACTGGAACTGGCCCCCAGCCAG
Source organism: Acetobacter tropicalis (assembly GCF_030644465.1). Lineage (NCBI taxonomy): Bacteria > Pseudomonadati > Pseudomonadota > Alphaproteobacteria > Acetobacterales > Acetobacteraceae > Acetobacter > Acetobacter tropicalis. The sequence continues at coordinate 677,327 of NZ_JAUYUW010000001.1, forward strand.
CACGAAGCGGCCTCCTCATTTTGCGTCACGGGCTTTAACGCCGGTATTGGCACAGGCGCGCTGGTGGGAGGCATGGTGCTTTCTGGTGGCGGGGCCATAGCGGTTATGGTCTGTGGAGCCGTGCTGGCCTGCGTGGCCTGGGTTGTGCTGCAAAAAAAGCCGCAGCGCCAAGCCGCTTCCTCCTGAACTCGTCCGTAAAAAAAGGCTCCTTCATGGAGCCTTTTTTACGCACAGCCTGATGGCTCGGGGCAATCAGAGCTTATTCCTTATCAATATCCCGCTTGGGCAGCAGAGCAGGCACAAACACCAACGTTGCCAGCAACGTGCAGCCCAGAGAGAGCAGCAACAGCCGCCCCATGCTGGCCGTGCCAGGGTGATGGGAAAGTGCCAGAGAGCCAAACGCGGTGCCTGTTGTCAGGGCAGAGAACAGAACAGCGCGCGCAGTGGGAGACGCCAGCGGGTGCTGCACACCATCCCGCCAGTTCATGACGAAATAGATGTTGAAAGACACCCCAACGCCCAACAGCAGCGGCAGGGCGATGATGTTGGCAAAGTTCAGTGTTTCCGGCAGCAGCACAATCAGGATCACCGTCATGAGGGCGGAAAGCATCAGCGGGGCCAGCACCAGCGCCATATCCCGGATACGGCGCAGAGCCAGAAAGAGGATCAGCGCGATCATGACAATGGCGGCAGCCGCGGCCTGTTCAAACGCCCGCACGATAGAGCGCGCGCTCTCCACAATATCCACGGCTGTCCCGGCAATATCTGGCGCTTCCTTTTGCAGGGATGTCACAAACTTGCGGAGCGCCCCACTGTTGGACATCACACCATTGGGGTGCACTTCCACCAGCGCACGGCCATCGGGCAGCAGGTAATCATCCGCCAGTTCAGGCGGCACGTCTTTCACCGTGACCGGCTTTGCCTGAAGCATCACGCGCAACTGATCCAGTTCCTGCGGCAGGAAGCGCACCAGCGCCGTGTTGGCATCCTGCACGATCTGGTCAGATGACGTGGCAAGTTTCGCCAAAGCCGCCTGAATACGACGGAGCGGGTCCTGCTGCGGCAGCTTATCCAGAATACCGCCAAGAGCCGTGGCCGTGTTCTGCGCGGCATCCCGCAGCGCCTGCGCATCCGGCGCTGGTTTGGGAGACGGCACAATCAGGGTGGGCAACAATACCGTCGCGGCGTCCTGAATCAGGGCGAGTTTTTCATCCTGCTTTTCCGGCACGAAGGAACCCAGCCACATGGCATCATGCACGCCGGGCACTGCGGAAAGACGCGCAGCCTGCGCCTTGGCTTCATCCAGAGATTTCACCAGCAGTTCCGCACTGTAAGGCGAAGACTGCGGGTTTGTCATAAGCAGATGCAGCGCCTTCATCCCCTCAGAATTGGGGTTCTTCGTGTGCAGCGGGTCACCATCAAATTGCAGGCGCGGCACAAGAGCCAGCCCTGCCACAGCTACGGCGCCAAAAATACCCAGCAGAATCTTGCGGTGGTGACGGATTTTCACATCCACCGGCTGCATGAAGGCATAGCCCATGCTCGGGCAATCCAGCGGCGGATGAAAGATTTTCAGCAGGGCCGGAAGAAGGCTGGTGGTGCAAACAAACGCCACCATCATGCCAATGCCGGCAATTAGCCCAAGCTGGGCCACACCCAGAAAAGCGGTGGGCGTAAAGGCCAGAAACCCGGCGGATGTTGCCAGCGCAGCCACCAGAATCTGGTGCCCGGTTTCATCTCCCGTTTCGGCCAGCGCGGCCAGAATGCCCTGCTCGCTTTCTCCATTCTGGTGCTGGGCCCGGAACCGGACCGAGAACTGAATGGCAAAATCCACCGCTATCCCGACAAACAGAATGGCGAACGCGACCGAGATCAGATTAAGCGTGCCGACCGCCAAGGCAGCAAAACCGGTGGTCAGCAGCAGCCCCACAACCAGCGTAAGCACAATAGGCAGCACCACGCGCCAGGAATGCACGGCCAGCGTCAGCCATAACGTCACCAGAGCCAGAGACCCCAGTAACCCCGCCACCATGCCTTCGGCCACGGTGGCAAATTCCTCGTCATCAAGCTGCACCTGGCCGGTGAGATGCACCTTTACATGCCCGTTGCGCACAAACTCCAGAGACTGCGCCGCCTTGCTCATGGCATCCGCCGCTGCGCCACCCGGCTGGAAGGAGCCGTAATCCAGCTTGGGCTTGGTGATGACAAACTGGTAACGCCCGGCCAGATCGGACAGCTTGCCCCCCAGCAGTTGCTCCCACGAGAGAAGCTGCGGGTGCCCGGCCGCCGCTTTTTCCATATTGTCAGCAAAGCCGGAAAGCGCGGTCTGAAAGCCACCCAGATCCGCCTGCCCCTGCTTCACGCCCTCGGCGATAAGGGAAAGGGTGCCAAACAACCCACGGGCAGAGGGGTCCTGCGCCAGAGCGGACAGGAAGGGCTGGGCCGTAATGGTGTCATTCAACACCTGGGAAAGCGGCTGCGGGTCCAGAAACATCAGGCCGTTGCGCACCAGATACGGGTTTGCATCCGGTCGCTCGGCAAAGTTGAAGTGGGTGTGGTCGGCTCCAAGCCGCTCCGCCAGCAGGCGGGCGGTCTCACGCCCTTCCTCCGGCAGGTCGGCCTCAATCACCGCAACCAGAAGGTTTTCTTTCTGCGGGAACAGTCGCCCCATTTCATCAGACCGCTGTTTCCACTCCAGCCGGTCAGAGAGCATCTTGCTGGTATCTGTGGTGACCCCCAGAAAATTCATGCCCGCAAAAACGGCACCACCCGAGAGAATGAAGAACAGGGCGACCACAGCGTAAGCGTGACGGGCGCAGAATGTAATGAAACGACCTATGGGTGCGGAGAGCATAGCTGGCGATCAGTTCCCAAAAATTCACGGCGCAAGGCCAAAAGCTGTTTTCGTTTGGCCCAACCGCCCCGCTTCATGCAAGGGATGATGTCAAAAGCAGGCACGTCCCGCGTTACAGACCAGAACGGGAAAGAGGATTTTTACCCACAGACTGAGCGCAGGATGCGGGCCGTTCGGCCCCTTGTGCGGGGGTATCCCACCTGTGTTCAAGCACCTGCCACAGGCAAAGGGACGGCACACCCCATGCAATTTCTCGCACACGTTTGATCAGGGAAAGCGCAATGGCGACGGGGGGCGCCACGCCAAACAGGCTGCCCACCAGAATATAGCCGCCTTCAGAAACCCCAAGGGCGCCGGGCACGGCAAAGCCTGCGGATTTTGCGGCCTCACCCACGCCCTCAATCACGAAGCCAACGGCCAGAGAGCGGTCATGACCCAGAAAATGCAGAATCAGGCACACTTCCACCGCGCCCAGCGCCCATGCCAGATACTGAAGGATCAAAGCAGAAACGGCGTTCCGCTTAACCTTGTAAAGGCCGAGCACTTCCTGATGCAGCCCGCGTATGCCATCCACACCGTTCCAGCCAAGATGCCCCGCGATTTTCACCAGCAGCACCTCAACAAACGCCACGGCCCCCAACCACTGGCTGGCGAACACCGCAAGCCCGATGGCCAGCGCCACCAACGCGCTTTCCAGCAGCTCATCCGTCACATGGGAGCGTTTGACCAGAAACAGCAGCAGGCCCAGCCCCACGAAGGTGAATAATACCTGACTGAGCAGTTCGAGCGTGAGATCACAGATGGTCGCGGCGGCTACCTTGCGTGTGCCTAGTCCACGCTTGGCCAGCAGGCGGCTGGACCACACCTCTCCCCCAACCTGCGCAACAGGCAGAAGGTTGTTAATTCCCTCCCGCACGCAGCGAAGGGCAAAATAATCCTGCCAGGAAAGGGGAGAGCCATGTTTATGGCCCGCAATGGTGCGCCACGCCTGAGCAGAAAGCGCAACCTGAACCGTATGAAAGACAATGGCGGCCAGTACGCCCCAGCCGCCCGTCATCACCAGAGAAAGGATGGAACGAGCGCCGAACTGCATCAGCATCCAGACAGTCAGCCCCAGTCCCAGAAGACCTGCGATGACGGTAACCCGCTTCATTCTTCCCCCTGCTTTTTCAGGGCCGCACGCTCACGCTGCGCCCCTGTTCTGATCAGACCTTAATCTGACGCAGCAAAGCAAGTGACTCCACACACGCAGCGGCCGCTTCACGTCCTTTGTTATGAATGTCATCGCGGGAGCGAAGTTCCGCCTGCTCATCGGTATAGGTGGTCAACACCCCAAACGCGATGGGCACTTCCGTCGCCAGAGAAGCCTGCATCAAGCCCATGGTGGTGCCCAGACTGATGAATTCAAAATGCGCCGTATCACCCTTGATCACGCAGCCAAGGCAGATCACGCCTTCATACCGGCCGGATTTTGCCAGTGTCTGCGCCAGCAGTGGCATCTCGAATGCGCCGGGGGCTGCAAAAATATCGTTCTCACCTACGGTAATATTGTGCTCGCCCAGCCACGCAATGGCGCCATCGCGCAAGCCGCCCGTCACGTCCTCATTAAAGCGGCTGACAATCAGGGCCAGACGCGGGGCGGGAACCAGATTGAGGTCCGGCAGGGAAACCGGAATCCGTGTGCTCATAAAATCATCCTTGCTTTGCAGACAGTCTCAAATTCAGGCGGCCGGTTCAGACCGCCGCGCTGACCGTGGCGTCACTCACGGAAAAGTTACTCAGCCGATGCCCCATGCGTTGCCGCTTGGCGTGCAGATACGCCCGGTTGAAGGGGTTAACAGGTGTTTCCAGCCCGATTCTCTTGCGCACCATGAACCCACGCGCTTCAAGCGCGCGCACCTTGTCCGGATTGTTGGTGAGCAGATCAAGCTGCCCCACGCCCAGATCACGCAGAATGGCGGCGGCGGATGTCCAGTCCCGCACATCGGTTGCAAAACCCAGCTTGTGGTTGGCATCCACCGTATCCAACCCGGCGTCCTGAAGTTCGTAGGCGCGAATCTTGTTTACAAGCCCAATGCCCCGGCCTTCGTGCCCACGCACGTAAACCAGCACTCCGGTTTCCGCCTGCCCTATGGCTTTCAGGGCTGCGTGCAACTGCGTGCCGCAATCACACCGCAAGGACCCCAGCGCATCGCCCGTCACGCATTCGGAATGCAGCCGCACCAGTGGCACAGCACCGGGCGCTGCGGGGTTACCCTTCACCAGCGCCACGTGCTCCACATCCTGCGCATCTCGGAACGCATGGATCACCAGATCTTCCCCGCCATAGGCGCTTGGCAAAGAGGCTTCCGCCAGATCCGCCAGCGCTTCTTCCGGCAGGGCATCTGCCACGGGTGCCGGGTCCGTAACATCAGAGGCCAGTGGCTTCAGCCCGTGCGCACTGATCCACCGCACCAGTTCCGCAATGGAGATGATGGGCATGTCATGGGTGCGGGCATACACTTCCAGTTCCGGACGGCGGGCCATGGTGCCGTCCTCATTCAGAATCTCGCAGATCACGGACGCAGGGCGCAGCCCCGCCAGCTTGAGGAGATCAAGCGAGCCCTCCGTATGGCCAATCCGTTCCAGCACGCCACCGGGGGCCGCACGCAGCGGGAAGATGTGGCCCGGTGTGGCCAGATCAGCCGGAGTTGAGGTTTCAGACGCAGCAACCTGCACCGTATGTGCCCGATCAGCTGCGGAAATGCCGGTGGAAACCCCTTCCCGCGCTTCAATGGAAACCGTGAAGGCCGTGCTGTGGCGGGCCGTATTATCCCGCACCATCATGGGCAGGCCCAGCCGCTCCACCTGTTCCGGCATAAGCGGCAGACACACCAGCCCCCGCGCATGGGTGATCATGAAGTTCATGGCCTCGGGCGTCATGAACTCGGCGGCCATCACCAGATCGCCTTCATTCTCACGGTCTTCATCGTCCGTCATGATAACCATGCGTCCGGCCCGCAGGGCTTCAACCGCCCGTGCCAGCGCCGCAGAGGGAAGAGCAGGCACCACAGCCGCCCCTTTCACTTTGTCTGGCATAGAACCTCCACGTATTTTGCAATCACATCCACTTCCACATTCACGGCATCTCCCACGGAAAGGGTGCCAAGCGTGGTGTGGGTCCAGGTATGGGGGATGATCATCAGCGCAATAGAAAATACGCCGTCTTTCACGTCCCCAATCTCGTTCAGGGTCAGGCTGATGCCATCCAGTGTGATGGAGCCTTTTTCCACCATGTAGCGGCGCAGGTTTTCCGGCACCTCAAACACCACGCGGCGGGCATCGCCCGAGGGCGTACACTCGGCAAACCGCGCTGTGCCATCCACATGCCCTTGCACAATATGGCCTGAAAGCCGGGTGGCAGGGGTTACGGCGCGTTCCAGATTGACACGGCTGCCAGCCTTGAGCGCCCCAAGGGTGGAGCGATCCAGCGTTTCACTGCTGATAAAGAACCGCGCCACGCCGGTTGCCGCAGGTTCAACTGCTGTCAGGCACACGCCATTCACGGCAATACTTTCGCCTTCAGCAATATCTGTGAGCCCCGTATCCACTTCCACCATCAGGGATTTGTCTCCCGGTTCGGCTTTCAGAACATGGCCAAGAGAGTCTACTATTCCGGAAAACATGCTTGCTCCTGCGTGCACCGAGCCCACTCTGGAAACAGAGCAAGCGGTGTGACATCATGACGGGTTGAAACGGTGTAATGGTCCACCCCCGCGGCGTTCTGGCGAATGGTCAGCCAGTCGTCCCACAAATTCAGTTCTTTCAGGGCGGCCAGAAGTGTTGGCCCGGCCTCCACCAGCACCCACAGGGCATCTGTCTTGGCCAGCAGGGCGGGAAGATCGGCACAGGAGCGGCAGAACAGAACATCAAACTGCTTCTGCCGTTCGGCCAGCCAGTCTTCCGGTGTGTGCGCCTTCTGGCCACACACCACCAGCAGACGGCGACGGTCCGCGTAATCAGGCACATGCCGCACGGTAAAGGCCGGGTTATCTGCCATAACAGTGCCCGTGCCTGTCACCACGCCATCCGTAGCGCGGCGCAGCACATGCGCGAATTTCAGAGATTCGGGAGAAGTGAAGGTTGTCTGCCCTTCAGGCGGCACCATTGTACCAGCACTGTTCACGGCCTGCTTGACCGTAATCCACGGTCTGCCTTCCGTCATTTTACAGGCAAAGGGGGCAAGTAACGCCTTGCACAGAGAAAACAGTGCTGCCCCGTTTGCGCTTTGGGCCAACCAGTGCACGGTAACGCCCGCTTCTGTCAGGCGCGCTCCGCCACCGCCCGCAACAGTGGGGTTGGGATCTTCACTGCCGATCCATACGGTTTTCACAGGAGACTCAAGCAAGGCTTCCGTGCAGGGGCGTGTGCGTCCGATATGATTACACGGCTCAAGCGTGACCACGGCTGTCCGCACACGGTCAAACACACCAGCCTGCTTCGCCTGTTCCAGTGCAAGACGTTCAGCGTGCAGACCACCCGCCTTGTGGTGGGCCGCAGCGCTCAGCACCTCGCCTTCCGCATCCAGCAGCACGCACCCTACGGCAGGGTTAGGCGCTGTCTGACCCAGATAGCGACATGCTTCTGCCACAGCCGTACGGAAAGCCTGCCCGACCTGTTCAGGCACAAACACTGGCGCAAAGTGCGAAGGATTTTCCTGCAACGCCCTGACTCCATTATCTGCCTTGACCACACCAGACAGACTCAGGGCATACAGCGGCTTTCACCGCCTGCCGCCTTCCATACAGAAAGGGCAGACGCCGCCATCGTTCTCTCTCATCCGGACTATCACCGTCGGCTCCGGAATTACACCGGATCTGCTGACCCTGCCGTAGCAGGCGCTCGCGGGCTTATGGCAGGCTGACCTGACCACTTACCGCCGGTAGGGAATTGCACCCTGCCCTGAGAACGTCACACCCGCCAGAAAAGCGGCTGCACTTCGTATGATGGGGATAATACGCTCAGCATGCAAGAGAGAAATACATCACGCTTTTGAGTGAGCCTTTAGCGTGCTTCTCCAACCCTCTGCACCGGCTGGGTTTTGCCGCCCGTGCCCACGCTCTGCAATCTTGTAAAATGTTTCGGTTTATTTATGATTGAACCCATAGCACGCTTCTCTACAAGACCGACCGAGGCCCGCATGATCTCCGTTACCATTCTTCCTGCAAAACCGATCATAAAAGTCTGTATATGAGCCTTCCTGCCGGGAGTTTTGCAGCCTCAACACCTTGTTGTGCCGCAATAAACTTACACAGCCTGCTTTTTCCGGTCCTTGTCCCGCTGGTCCATTCCGCCTGATCTGGATACCATGGGGCCAAGACCCGGCCCCTCTCCGCATTCTATGGAACCACCCATGACCAAACCCAATATGACAGGCCAACCGCCCTCGCGCTCAACAGAAGAAAGTTCTGGCGTGGCCGGGTGGATTGACCGCCGCCTGCCTGTCATCAGTGGTTTCAGGGCGGAGTATATTGATTTCCGCATGCCGAAGAATCTGAACGGCCTGTGGAATTTCGGTGCGATTCTCACGGTCGTTCTGCTGCTTATGCTGGCTACCGGCACGTTTCTGGCCATGCACTTCATCCCCACCGCCACTGAAGCCTTTCTCTCGGTAGAAGCCATAGACCGGCAGTTGCCTGGCGGCTGGATGCTACGCGGCATGCATGTGGTCGGGGCCAACCTGTTTCTGGCAGCGCTCTATATCCATCTGTTTCGTGGGCTGTATTACGGCTCCTACAAGGCCCCGCGTGAAATTCTGTGGATCAGCGGCCTTGTTCTGATGGTGCTGGTCATGGCCACGGCTTTTGCCGGGTACGTGCTGCCATGGGGGCAGATGTCCTTCTGGGGTGCAGATGTCATCAGCAAAGCCGTAGGCGCTGTGCCGGTTATTGGTGGCACGCTGGAGCATATTCTGGCGGGCAGTGACCAGTTGGGCGATATTTTCCTACACCGCTTTTTTGTCATTCACTTTATTCTGGCATTTCTGGTTGTCGCGGTTGTGGGCATTCATGTGGTGGCGGTGCATGTGGCGGGCTCCAACAACCCATTAGGTATTGAGCCCAAAACTCCCAAAGACACTCTACCCTTTCACCCCTACTTCACCAGCAAGGATCTGATCGGACTGGTTCTGTTTGCCCTGATCTTCGCGCTGCTGATGTTCTTCTGGCCCGGCCTGCTGACTGAACCAGACAATTACGCCCCGGCAGACCCCATGCACACCCCGGCGGATATTGAACCGGAATGGTACTTCCTGCCCTTTTACGGCATGTTGCAGTCCGTGCCGTCCAAGTTCGGCGGCCTGCTGGCTGCGGCTGGCTCCCTGCTGATTCTTTTTGCCCTGCCATGGCTGGACCGTTCCCCCGTGCGGTCCATGCGCTTCCGGCCTCTTTGCCGCGTCGGCCTGCTGGGGCTGGTCGTGGCGTTTGTGCTGCTGGCGCTGGTCGGCAAACACCACGCTCAGGGAAGCTGGATGGCGCTTGGGCGCATATCTCTGCTCTATTATTTTGGCTATTTTCTTGTGCTCCTCCCCTTGGCACCGCGTCTGGAAAAAACACGCCCCTTGCCTGCCTCCATTTCCGCTGCGCAGGGAGACGCCTGAATGTCTGTTCGCGCATTTTTAGGGGGCGCATGCCTGCTCTCCAGCCTGTTCCTGGCAACACCTGAGCAAACCGCTCTGGCTCAGACGCCCTCCGCTCCGGCTTCTTCCCCGGCGGCTGCACCGGCAGAACCCGCAGCCCCGCCACACCAGAAATGGAGCTTTGACGGAGCGTTCGGGCAATTTGATCAGGCCAGCCTGCAACGTGGCTTTCTGGTGTATGACCATGTGTGTTCCACCTGCCATGGCATGCGCAGCCTGACCTATAATGATCTGGCGGGCATCGGCCTGAGCCCCAAAGCCATTTCAGACCTTGCGCATAGCAAGCAGTTCCCCGGCCCGGTAGATGAAGATGGGCAGCCGACAACCCGCCCCGGCACGCCGGATGACCACTTCAAATCCCCCTTCCCGAGTGAAGCCGCCGCAGCAGCCATGATGGGCGGCGTGGCCCCGCCTGATCAGTCCCGCCTTGCCCTGATCAAGCCCCACGGGGCAGACTGGCTTTACGCGTTCCTGACCGGCTACCGCATGCCACCACCGCCCGGAGCGCCCATGGTGCCCGGCAAGTTCTACAATGAATGGGCTGACGGCCACCTGATTGGTATGCCCCCGCCCTTGGTGGAAGGCGGCGTGAGCTTCCCCGATGGCACCAAGGCCACGGTTGACCAGCAGGCCCGCGATGTTTCAACTTTTCTGGTCTGGGCTGCTGACCCACACCGCAATGCACGCCACCATATTGGCAAAGGGGTTGTGCTTTACCTGATTGTTCTGCTTCTGCTGGCCATTGCATGGAAGAAGAAAATCTGGAACCGCCGGGACGGACACTGAGAGATGGAAAACACCCCCCCTACACCGCAGGACACGCCTGAAACGGATACCCCCGAACAGGCACCCGGCCGCCGTGATTTTCTGGGCATGGTCACCATTGCCGGGACCGTTACGGGCGTTGCCGCGTGCTCCATCCCGTTTGTAGAAAGTCTGACACCGCAGGACAGCGCCTCCGCCCATCTTCCGGTGGATGTGGACCTCTCCAAACTGGCCCCCGGCCAGCAGACCACCGTGGTCTGGCAGGGCAAGCCCGTGTTCATTCTGCACCGCACGCCAGAAGACATTGCCAAACTACAGGACGCCACGCTGACAGACCGCCTGCGGGACGGTGACTCGCATGATCTGCAACAGCCCGCTTATGCCAAGAACTGGCATCGGTCGCTCACGCCTGAATACGGTGTGTATGTTGGCATCTGCACCCATCTGGGGTGTGTGCCGTCCTACGCCCCGGCTCCCGGTGGCGCGCCGCCTGACGCCAAAACCACCCCGGCGGGTGGCTACGCCTGCCCGTGCCATGGCTCAAAATTCGATCTGGCTGGCCGCGTGTTCAAAGGCGCACCTGCCCCCTATAACCTGCCGGTGCCGCCCTATTTCATGCCCACCCCCACCACCATCCGGCTGGGTGAGAACCCCAAAGGGCAAGACTTCGACTTCTCAACCATCGTGCAGATCTAAATATCAAAACTCACCCCGTCAGCACCGCGCTGATAGTCTGGCAGGGGTGGGTGCGTTGTTCATCGACCTGATTGAGGAATCCCATTTTAGCACTGAGGTGCCATTGATTTTCTGGCCTCGGTGCACTAGGCACCGGAGCGCTTGGCGTCCCTTTTCCGCCTTCAGATTTTTAGCGATTATGCGGAAAAGCGGTCAGGGCTGATCAGGCTATCTTTTAACGGCGGAATGCGTTGATTTTTCGTTCCGACACCGCCCACGGTGTCTTCATATCCACCGCTTCAACCTCAAAACCTCCATCTTCCCCGCAAGTGCTGATTTTCAACCAGCCGGTAATCCCCCCATTTTTAGTGGGGCGTTGAATGAGAATTCAGGCAGCTGTTTTTAGTTTCTGGGCGGGGGTTAGCCCGCTGTTCCCCATGTTGGGTCTGTCATGATTATATGTCCAGAGCCATTGTGTTGCGACCTCCTGCACGTCCTGAATGCTTTCAAACAAATACTGCTCCAGCCATTCCTGCCGGACAGTTCTGTTGTAGCGTTCAATATAGGCGTTCTGCTGCGGATTACCCGGTTGCGTATAGATCAGGGTAATCCCCTGTTTTTCGGCCCATGAAACCAACGTATGACTGACATATTCAGGGCCATTATCCATTCGGATGGCTTCTGGCCTGCCACGCCACTCCATAACCTGTTCCAGACAGCGGACAACCCGACAGGCTGGCAGGGAAAAATCAACCTCGATCGCCAGTCCTTCACGATTGAAGTCATCCAGAATGTTCAGGAGCCGAAAAGCACGTCCATCCATCAGCCTGTCCGCCATAAAATCCATGGACCAGACCCTGTTGGGAAGGGCCGGAACCGACAGCTTTTCAGGCTTTTCGCGAACCAGACGCCTGCGGGGTTTAATCCGCAGGTTGAGTTCCTGTTCCCGATAGATCCGATAAACCCGCTTATGATTCCAGACATGTCCCTGCACATTGCGCAGATACAGGAAACACAGACCAAATCCCCATCTCCTGTGAGCCTGGGTCAGTCCCACAAGAAGATCGGCAATCCTGTCGTTCTCCGCTGCCAGTCGCGGACGATAGCGAAAGCAGGTCTCGGATATCCCAAAAATCCGACAGGCCAGCGCAATGCTGACCCTATGATGCGCCACAGCTTGTGCGGCCAGTTCCCGGCGCTGGGCTGGCCGCTTCATTTTTTTCCAAGGGCTTCCTTCAGGATATCCGTCTGCATGCTCAGATCCGCATACATGCGCTTCAGCCGACGGTTCTCCTCTTCCAGAGCCTTCATCTGACTGATCATCGAAGCATCCATGCCGCCATATTTCGCGCGCCACCGGTAAAACGTGGCGTTGCTAATCCCATGCTCCCGGCACAGGTCAGGAACCGGGACACCGCCCTCAGCCTGGCGGATCACACCCATGATCTGGGCGTCAGTAAAGCGATCACTCTTCATCAGAATCTCCTCAATTCTTACGCTGAGAAAATTCTCATTCAAAAGCCACTCTTTTTATGGGGGGATTACCAGCCCATTCGTCTGAGCCGGTTCTCCTCTTGCGTTAAAACCCTGGGATGCATGGCCGAACTCTTGCGGCGTTTCCTATCCAGAGCAGCTCCGTTTGCCTGATCCAGCAATGAGGCCGCCTTTCCTGTTTCTATGCCTCAGTGCACTTTGGCATGCCATGCGGTGACAGCATCCAGCGTTTTAGTAACATGCGTTTCCGGGTCCTGACTGGTATAGCTCAGCAGAATCTGGCCATCCGGCGCAATCACATAGGATGTACGGTCGGAGTGCAGAAAGGTGCCCTGCGTGCTAAGTGATTTGTACAGACCGGCCACTTTCGCGCCAGGATCGGCCAGCACGGCAAACTTGTTTCTGCACTCATCCTTTGAGAAATCAGCAACACGATCCACATTCCCCGCTGTCACCCCCACAACGGTTGCGCCCTGTTTGGTAAAGGTATCCGTTGCCTCGGCAAGAGCATGCGCTTCCAGCGTGCATCCTTGGGTGAAAGCCGCCGGAAAGAAATAAAGCACCACGGGGCCTTTTTTCAGCGCATCCTTGAGAGAGAACGTTAGCGGTTTTCCGCCAAGCGCGCCCTGAAGCGTAAAATCAGGCGCTGCCGCACCTTCCGCCAGCGCCGCATGAGCGGAATGCGCCCCCACAAACGGCACAGCGCTAATACACAGGCCTATCGCCGCTACAGCAGCACAGGACTGCCTCATCACTGCACGCATTACTTTGTTTTTCATCATGCTTTTAACCATCCGGTTCGAGTCATGAGGCATCATGAGCCTAAACGGCACAATTCAACAATGCGCATCTTGATCACCCCCTGCCCGACGCTGGCAGGCACCCACCTTTCCCTCACCGCATGTCAACATTCAGAAGGCCCAGACTGCATCGCAGTTGAACCACAGCATATTGTTGGTGCCGTTTGTAACCACCGGGTTCTGCACCGTTCCAGCCTGATTGAAAGGCCGCGTACCATTGAGCGATTTATCCAGCCTGATTTCCGGCCGCAATGTCAGTTTGCCCAGCCCCAGATTTCTGTTGATGAAGTCCGGACGGTAAGAGGCCCCAACCGTCAGTTCTCCATAGGTGGTGGGTGGCGCATTGTAATAGGGGTAAGGCCGGTTGCTCAAAGAATGTGTGTAGGACATGAAACTGGCATATTCGCTGACAGTCCCACCCGTATTATCCCGGAAAACCTCGCCGCGCAGATTGAACGTCAGCCATGGTTTGATATCCCACGCCAGATAGCTGGTGACCCCATACACATCATCCCGTGTGGCGTTATCATGCAGATAGGTGCCGTCCACCGTAACGCTGAGCTTATCATTCACATGATAGGTGGCCATGATATCCCCATTATACTGCATGAGGTGATTGGCATCAGAACCAAGGCCCGCGCTGGTCCAGCCGTCGGGAGATGTCACGGCCCGCCCGTTGTTCCCTTCCGGCCCGAACCGCCCCATGGCGTGAATATCAAGCTTGCCATCCAGCAGATGGTTGAAGGCAAAGCCAAAATACCCCTTGGGTTTGTTATTGTTGCCTGCCGCGCCAAAGGTAGTGGAATTTCCGGCATCCACGCCCAGAATCCAGTCCACATGCTTGCTAAGGTGCATGGTGGCCACAATGCCCACTGTCTGGAAGGGCACAATATAATCAGAAGCGTAATTGAAGGTATAGAAAGGTCGGGCCAGCGCGGGCGTGCCTTCCGCGCCCATCAGGCCGTACATCTGACCCACCTGCACATCAATGCCGTGTTTGAAAATCCAGGGAAGATGCACGTCCACATGGGCCTGTGTTGGTGCCCACTGATACAAACCCGTAATAGCGCCATCGCCCATGCCGATTGTAGGATCAAACCGTGCATCGGAGCCGTACATGGCCTCCAGCACAAACCCAATGCCATATCCGCCGCCAACGTCCGTTACCGGGTGGGAGAGTGATCCCATAATCTGGTTCATGGTAACGGTATTGGCGCGATCATTATAATACTGGCCAAAGTTTCGGCCTGAGCGCGTCCATGGGTTGCCGGTAATTCCGGCTTCAATGGAAAGGTGTCCTTCCAGTCCATCCCAATAAGATGCTGCATGCCCCGGCCTGGGATGAAAGAGATTGCCAATATGGGGCTTGTCCTGCTGTGTCGCGGCAACAGGAGCCGCCTGCTCTGTCTGAACACTTTTAGGTGACAGGGGTTGGTGCTTTTCCGCAGGCGCTACTGCCGCAGGTGATATGGGCTGAGGCGACGACTGTCGGGGTTGCAGTCCCCTCTTTCCGGCACGGGCAGCGGAAGGATACAGGTGCGCGCGTGCGGGATGCGTCAGGGCCGAACGGGATTGAGGCGGATGCGCAAGCGATGATCTGGCATGCCCCTGCGGCATGCTACCCGTTATCATTACGCTCCCCAGAGCCACACCTGCCAGCCAGCTTTTATGCACCATTGGTCCGCATCATTTCTTGTTCTTTTTGAGCCCGACCTCCCACGCCGGTCCGCCGGGCTCCTTGCCGCGTTCATGCGGCCATTTCATGGCGCACGGAAGTAAATCATTTGCCTCTCCGTACACCGCAGCCGTTAACCGCTTTCACATCTTGTAGCTCTCTACACGCATCTTTCAGAGGGGCCTGATCACACATCTGCCATGCCCCTCCCCACAGCACCTTCTGCCACAAAGCGCGCCTGTGCCACCTCACACCCGGAGTATGATATGACTTTTCATTAAGGCCGATTATCAAACAGAACGAAGGAAGCCATTGTGGCCCCCATGCCGATGGCCACGCCAGTAGCCACCGCTTCTGGTTCATGGAGAAAAGACTATGGCTAATACTGTTGTTGTTTATCATTCTGGCTATGGCCACACCCGC
This sequence comes from Acetobacter tropicalis, assembly GCF_030644465.1. Taxonomy (NCBI): domain Bacteria; kingdom Pseudomonadati; phylum Pseudomonadota; class Alphaproteobacteria; order Acetobacterales; family Acetobacteraceae; genus Acetobacter; species Acetobacter tropicalis. The sequence goes on from NZ_JAUYUW010000001.1 coordinate 692,689, forward strand.
CGGGTGGCGGAACATGTCGCCAAAGGAGCCAATGCGGAACTTGTCGCCATCAATGAACACGGGGATCTGACGGAAGCAGACTGGGCCAAGCTGAATGCTGCCCACGCCATTATCTTCGGCGCACCAACCTACATGGGAAACGCAAGCTGGCAGTTCAAAAAATTTGCTGATGCCTCCTCCAAAATCTGGTTCACCCGTGGGTGGGAAAACAAGATTTTCGGTGGTTTCACCAACAGCGCCAGCCTGAATGGCGATAAAGGCTGCACTCTGGCATGGCTGAGCACGCTGGCCGCACAGCATGGTGGTATCTGGGTCAGTCTGGGCCTGTTGCCCAGCAACACCAAGGAAGCCAAACGCACGGATCTCAACAATCTGGGTGGCTCCATCGGGCTGCTTGTGCAGAGCCCGGCAGATGCCAGCGTGGATGAAATTCCGCAGGGGGATCTGGATACAGCCGTCCATTATGGCAAGCGCGTTGCAGACGTAGCGGCCCGCTTCTCCCCCGCCTAACGTTCCCTCTTGTCAGCAGACGCCCCATAATACGGGGCGTCCTGTTTTTTTGAGTCTCGTTGTTTTCAGCCCCTTGCATCCGATAACAGTTTCAGGCGTTTCAGCCAGAGTTACGGAAACAGATCACACCGTTCCTTACGGTGCCCTTGCAAGGATAACTGGTCATGAAGAACACAGCATTCCGTGCCTGTTTTATTGCGAGCCTTCTGGTTATGGGCATGCCTGCCCCGCTGTGGGCCACCAGCAGAATGAGCCGCCTGCCCCATAAGCCTTTTGCGCAGTCCGGTGCCGCACCGCGTGCTCTCCCCCCAGCGCCAAATACCCCGCGGACTCCCACCGCCAGAACAGCCACGCCACCCCCGCGCTATTCAGGTGGAACGGGCAATGAACTGGTTGACCGGCTCAATAATGCCCAGTTGAACCAGAACTATCGTGGCCCGTATTACTATCCCGGCCAACCTGTTCCCCCTTTTCAGGCTACCGCTCCTAATCGGCTCCCTGCTTTCAGCGCCACGCCCCCCTCTGCCACACCAAGCCTCCAACGGTCTGCACCACCACAGCCTCCGTCAACCCTGCCTGCCTCCAAGGGAACGCCTTTCCGATAAAAAGCCCCCCGCGTATCAGAGCGTTACAGAAAGCGCCCCGAACTGACCTCCAGACATGAGGGTAAACTTACGTAGTTTACCGACCGTTTTCTGTGTGAATAACTGCCATGCTCTCGCCACCGCTGTGATTTCGGGCTGCATGATCCCATCTCTAAAGCAGAGTTGAGTCCGAACAGGACAACACCTGAAAAAGAGAGACATCATGCCGCACGATAAAGCCCCACACGAAACGAGTTCATTATACCATCTGGCAGAGCGCACCCTTGCGCAGCCTAAACTGGCCACCAAAGCAGAGGTGCTGGAACTGGCGACATTTGTGCTGAAAGGAGGCGAACACGCCTCTGAGGTGGAACGTGAAATTGCCAAAAAAGCGCAGCATAATCCTGAAGGTGTGACAGCAGCAGAACTACAGGGACTGGCAACAAAAGTACTGGCAGGCCGTAAATGAGCCATCCATCCCATACTCCCCCGGCGCTGTCTGCCCTTCAGAAAGAACTGGACGATCTGCAACGCAAAATTGCTGAGGCAGAAAAGAATGAACCCAACCATGTAAGTGCTCTGCGCAAACGCGAACGTGAGATTTCGGAAGAAATGACCCGCCTTTCCCGGTAGGAAAGGCATTGCTGCCATGTAAGGTCTGCCCACCCGGTATGGGCGGGCAATCTTCCGTGCCGGGGCGGAATGGGCTAGAAACGCAGAGTTGTTTCTGTTTTCCGCTTTGGTAGGCGCAGTGCCTATTTTGTGCTGCGTATCGAGGCTTTTTATTTTTTGCCGTGGCAACATGCCCTCCCTTACGGAGGAGCACCCAGCCCGATTTTATAGATGAGATGAGTATAGATATGCGCTTTATCCCCCTTATGGCCATTGCCGCCAGCCTTGCCGTAACCCCGGTTGCCAGCCACGCCACATCCCTGCACACACATTGGGAACAGTACAAGGCAGGCCGGGCATTTCGCCATCTGTCCAATGATGGACAGAAAGCCTTTGGCGATATTCTCAAAGCGCGTGATCTGCTGGCTGCCGGCAACACAGATGCCGCCATCCCCGCACTGTATGATGCCAACAAGCGCCTGACCGCAGCAGGCAAGGCCAGCACCAAGTTCAAGGCAGCAGAAGCCTCTTTGCAGCCTGCCCCCCAGCATGCACCGGCATCTGGCCATGTGCCTGCCACTACGCCTACAGACTGGATTCCGGTAGGGGGTGAATTTATTGCAAGCGAAACGCTGGCTCCTGAGAAAAAGGCTGCCGTGGCCACCGCCAACAAGCAGCTTCAGGCTGGTGACACGCAGCAGGCAGCCCAGAGCATGCAGGTTGTGGGTGAAGATGTAGACTTCATTGTCGCACTGGCACCGCTGGCACAGACACAGGGCGCCCTTAACCGCGCCACTGTCTTCACAGAAGGCCGCCAGCCCAAGGAAGCACTGGATGCACTTGACCAGACACTGAACAACCTTGTCTTTGTGTCTCAGGATTTTGTGGAAACAGCTATTCCTGCCACACAGGGTGGCAAAGCGGCCTCAGCTCCGAAAGCACAGAAATAAGACTGCTCTCTCAAAGAGGTCTGATTTAACTATAAGGCCTTTTTCAGAAACAACGGTGTTGCAAGCGTTAAAGGCAACACCGTTGAGCCCAAAAACTCCTTCTATAGCCCCTACGGCCAAAAACTTCCGCAGCCGAACCTTACTGGGGCCTTTAGCCCGGGTGCCCGGGTTATTAAACTGGCGTGATGCAGCCTTGGCTGATACCGCCACTCCTTTTCTGAAACTCTGATAATCTCCCTTTTCAGGCTGGCTGCGGGCAACATAAATTATCAAACTTATGCCTGAAATCTATTGTGAGCGCGACCTTCCATACCGCATCAAAAAAATCGGATGGGAGACGCTCGTTCAGCCGCACCAGACCTATGGAGCCTGCGGAAAATCCAACCAGTCTGCGCATCTGCAATCTGCCAACGGGAGGCACCCTGAGCGGGAAAGAAGAAATAGGCAGGATGGTCGCAAACCGGCCACTCATTATTTCAGCATGGATCACTTCAAGAGACCCGGTTTCAAGACGAACAATCGGTTTGACCCCAGCCGCCTGAAAACCAGTATCCACCAGTTGCCTGCACCGCATGGTCTGACTAAGCAGCGCCAGCGGAAAATGTGCTGCATCCTCCCAACTGATGTCACGCCCCTCCGGGAAAGCATACGCGGAGGTACCAGCCAGCACCTGCTCTTCCTCATAAAGGGAGCGAACAATAAAGGCCTGCGCCTGCGGGCACTCCTCGTAATACATAATGCCGATATCAAGCTGCTTTTTGGTAAGCCGCTCAATAATATCCGCATTTGTCAGAACAGAGACATCACAGGAAAAGTCGCCAATTTTTTCCTGAACCGCTTCCATAAGTGCTGGCACAATATGCACGGCGGTTGGAATAACCCCTATTTTGAGCGCACCGACCAGATCCTGCTTTGTCAGTGAAACTTCATTCTGCATTTCCGTAACACTGTGCAGAATATCATGTGCCCATTTCAGAATACGGGCACCTTCTACCGTAAAGCCAAACACCTTTTTCTTGCGGTCTATAATAACAACGCCCAGCTCCTCTTCCAATTGCCTTACGGCGCGGGAAAGCGCAGGCTGGGACACGTTACAGGCCACAGCCGCTTTTGAAAAACTTCTGAATTTGTCTATCTCTCGAAGATAGTAAAGCTGCTTCAGAATCATATGTACTCCGCAAAACACGCTCTACCTGAAGAGAGACGTGCCATAAATGACACCAGCAGCCCCCTTCTGCCATCAGAAAGGCCAGCCTCTTACACAGCCATTACCCCCCGATGTAATGCATTTCGATTTTATCCTGCGTGTATGGTCTCTTCGGAATGGTTTTGCCCGCAGGGTGAGTAGCTCGTTCTTCGCTGTAGCGATCTGTGCGCTGGCTCCATATATGAGAGAGAACCGTGCGCAAAACCTCGTCATCCCCAGCATGCCGCGGGTTACGCAGAAGCGCCCGTAAATCCGTGCCCTGCGTTGCAAAAAGACAGGTATAGAGCTTTCCATCTGAAGAAAGACGCGCCCGCGAGCAGGCACCGCAGAATGGGGCGCTGACAGAGGAAATAAACCCGATCTCCCCCGCACCATCCACATACCCATAACGGCGCGCCACCTCACCCGGATAATGAGGAGAGAGTGCCGCCACCGGCCAGATGGCGTTGATGCGCGTTAGCAATTCCTGAGAGGGCACAACATCCATCCTCTCCCACCCGTTACGGTTGCCAACATCCATGTATTCAATCAGACGGACCACACATTCTGTATTGCGAAAATGGGCAAGCAGATCAGGCACACCAGCATCATTTACGCCACGCTGCACAACAGTATTGATCTTTATATGTCCTTGAAAACCGGCCTGTTCTGCGGCTTCAACGCCTTTCAGTACCGCAGCCGGGTCTCCCCTGCCACCGCTCATTCGCGCAAACACGGCGGGGTCAAGACTATCCAGACTGATAGTCACGCGCTGCAACCCTGCCTGCCGCAGTGCCTGCGCGCAACGCGGCAACAACACCCCGTTGGTTGTCAGGGCAACATCCTCAATACCCGGCACATGGACCAGACGCTCTATCAGATCAGGCAAGTCGGCACGCAACAGCGGTTCACCACCCGTCAGGCGTATTTTGGTTACGCCCAGACTGGCCGCAACCCGCGCCACGCGCTCTATTTCATCAAAATCCAGCCGGTCCCTGGGGGCCAGAAACTGAAACCCTTCATGATACGTGCTCTCCGGCATGCAGTAGGAACAGCGGAAATTGCACCGATCCATAACCGATATCCGCAAATCCCTTAGCGGGCGGCCATGCCTGTCAACATCCTGTGCAATGTTGCGCACTGGCTCTCTCCTGTCAGCCATAGCTGCCCGGCTGCCCCTTACCCGGCAATTTTGATAGGCGGTGCTGACGCCACACTTTCCACCACTTTTACGGGAATGGATTTGGCTGCGGGTGTGCCACTGATTTCATCAAAATAATCCAGCGGCAAAAGAGGGTTGAGTTCCGGGTAGTATCCGGCAATCGCCCCACGAGACATGGGGTAAGCAATTACGCTCAACCCATCCACATACCGCCTTACGCCATCCTCACTATAGGTTTCCAGTCCGATAACAGCACCGTTCTCCAAGCCCCGCTCCGCCATGTCTTCCTTGTTCATGAAGATAACAAGCCGGGTGTTATACACCCCGCGATACCGGTCATTATTACTGTAAATGGTGGTGTTATACTGGTCATGCGAACGGATGGTGGCCAGCCGCAACATAGCCTTATCGGTTATGGGCTCATTTACCTCCAGCCCCGGCATGACGAGAAAATTGGCTTTACCATTAGGCGTTTTCCACACACGCCGGCGCGGTGGAATATCCAGATGGAAGCCTCTGGGGTTTTTGATCTTCTCCGCAAAATCAGCATAGATTTCGGGATACACCTCGGCAATTTTGTCGCGTATCGGACCGTAATCCACCATATACTGCGCCCATGCCGTTTTAGAGTTGGGCAGTGCTTCCATGGCCATACGGCACACAATTTCCGTTTCCGGCAGAACATGATCACTGACCGGTTCAAACACCCCACGGGATGCCGTCACGTTCGACATGGCATCTTCAATAGTTATGAACTGCTCGCCTGCCGCCGTACGAATAATTTCAGACCGCGCAACAACAGGCAGGATCAGCGCATCCTTGCCATGCACCAGATGCCCTCTGTTCAGTTTTGTGGCAATGCCAACCGTCAGGTTCAGCTTACGCATAGCGGCATAAGAGCGGGGGGTATCCGGCACGGCATGAATAAAATTGCCACCCAGACCAATAAACACCTTGGCCGTACCAGCTTCCATGGCTTCAAGAGCCTCAACCACATGGTGACCGTGCTCACGCGGGGGCTCAAACCCAAACGCATCCCGCACGCGGTCCAGATAAAGCTGGGTTGGTTTTTCATCTATCCCGACCGTGCGATCCCCCTGCACATTGGAATGGCCGCGAATAGGTGCAATACCGGCACCAGGTTTACCAAAATTCCCGCGCAGAAGCAGAATATTGGCCACCTGCTGCAACAGGCGAGAGCCTTCCTGATGCTGGGTCAGCCCCATACCGTAGCAGATAATAGTGGCTTTAGAGTTTTTGTAAATTTCACCAATTTTACGGATCTGTTCTTCAGAAACACCGGAAATACGGGTAATATCCGCCCAGGAACATCCCATCACATCCTCCCGCAACGCCTCAATTCCTGCGGTGTGTTCCTGAATGAAAGCGGTATCCAGCACGTTCTCCCCACGCGCCTCGGCTTCAAACAGCACTTTCATCATACCTTTGAAAATAGCGAGATCTCCGCCAATCCGCACATGCACGAATTCGCTGGAAATTGGGGTTGAACCGAACGTACCCATCTGCAGCACATCCTGCGGCTCCGTAAAACGGATGAGCGCCCGTTCCGGCATGGGGTTAATCAGAATAATCGGCACGCCGCGTTTGCGGGCTTCCACCAGATTGGTCATCATGCGTGGCGAATTTGTGCCCGTATTCTGCCCCACCACAAATATGGCCTCAGCGTGCTCAAAATCCGCCAGCACAATTGTGCCCTTGCCAATGCCTATAGATGGCGGCAGGCCACGGCTTGTAGGCTCGTGACACATGTTTGAGCAATCAGGAAAGTTGTTGGTACCAAATTCACGAATAAAAATGGAATACAGGAAAGCCGTCTCATTCGCGGTGCGGCCCGATGTATAGAACTCGGCCTGATGTGGGCTTTCAAGCGCCTGCAAATGGCGGCCGATCATGGCGAACGCATTATCCCATGTGACGGGCACATATTTGTCTGTTGCGGCATCATACCGCATGGGCTCTGTCAGGCGACCCTGCATTTCCAGCCAGTAGTCACTTTTCTCCATCAGCTCCGTAACGGTGTAGCGCTCAAAAAAATCACGCGTGATACGCGCCTTTGTGGCTTCATGCGCAAGCGCCTTGGCACCGTTTTCACAAAACTCCAGTTTTTTACGATGATCCGCATCAGGAAAAGCGCAGCTTGGGCATTTAAAGCCCCCCGGCTGGTTCATGGCCAGAAGCCCGCGTGATCCCTTGACAAGAACACTTTGCTCCATCAGCACTTTTGCCGTGGCCCCTGCCGCCCCCCAGCCTCCTGCTGGATGATGATAGGGCTTGAATTCAGACTGTTTTTCTTTGCTCATGATATCAACCCTCTTGATAGGCGGCAGAGTAGTGCATGCCCCGCGCAGCACGGTTTTCTGATCGTCACTCTTTGTAAAACAGCGTCAGCAGATATCAGGCGTGTTCTGGTTGCAGCACGCCAAATTCCTTCATGGCAGGCACAAAGTTTTCGTTTTCATGCTTTGAACGTGCCAGTTTGATCAGTGCAAAACGCTGAAGCGGCGTCAGCCCCGCCCATTGGGCTGGTGTGGGCGGCACCACGCCATCCACCTGCGCCTGCCCCATCACCGCCTCCGGCATCCGATCAGGCTCCTGCCAGTCTGCCAGAGTGGGGGCGTCCAGCGGCCGGAGGGGCTCATTACTGCGGGCTGCAATCAGGTGTGCCACAAGAGCGCGATACGCGGCCTGTTCATCTGCTGTGGTGCAGGGGAGTTTCGTCAACGTCTCCCGGTCTTCACGCGAGAACTGGCTCCATTGCCGCAGGCTCAGCTTAATGCAGACAATATCCAGCTTCTGTCGTGCAATCATTGGAATGCAACGCAATGACCCGGCAAAATCACGTTCAAACTCAAAAAGCATCGGACCCTGTCCTGAGTGAGCGGTGGAGGAAAGAGCGGCAAAAGCGTTGCCGCCCTACTTGGGAATCAACAAATGGAGGAAAGATGCTGCGGCAATGAACGCCGCCGTGCTGAGCGACCAGATGACCACAAACCAGCCAACCCGCGCGCCGGTCCGTTTGGGTGCGCCATCCCCATTGCCCTGAACAATATCAGTGATAGCCATCTGTTTCCGTCACCTTTCCGCGAAACACGCGATAAGAGTAGATTGTATAGGTCAGGATGATGGGCAGCAGGATGGCCGTGCCAACAAGCTGAAAAAACTGGCTTGAGGGCGGAGAGGACACATCCCACAACGTCAGCCCCGGCGGCACGGCATAGGGCCAGATGGTAATGCCCAGCCCGGAGAGGCACAGAAAGAACCAGCCCAGCGCGCACAGGAACGGCCCCTTAGAGTGGTCCCGCCGCAGGCCCATGACCATCAGGCCACCAAGCAGCGCGACCAGAACAGGCACAGGCGCAACAAACAGCATATTGGGCCACGCCGTCCAACGGCGCAGATAAGGCGCATGCAGCAGCGGGGTCCAGATACTGACAGCAACAATGCAAAGGAAGAGCCCCACAGCCAGACGCGCCGCCCACCTGCGGCACGATGCCTCCAGAACGCCGGTTGTACGCCAGATCAACCATGTTGCGCCCAGCAGGGCGTAGCCGCACATCACTGATAAGCCACACAGAATGCTGAACGGCGTCAGCCAGTCCAGTGGCCCACCGGCAAAAGCGCCATCCGTAACGGTAACACCCTGAACCACACCGGCCAGAATGGCACCCTGACAGAAGGCGGCCAGGCCGGAGCCGACCATAAAACCTGTGGTCCAGAGCCGCTCACGCGGGGTGCCGCGCGTCATGACACGAAATTCAAACGCCACGCCCCGGAAGATCAACGCCAGCAACATCAGCACGATGGGTAGGTAAAAGGCGGGCAGCAGAGTGGCATACGCACCGGGGAAAACCCCATACAGCACGGCGCCGCCCAGAACCATCCATGTCTCGTTCCCGTCCCATACGGGGGCGATGGTGTTCACCATCACATCCCGGCGGCCGGGATCACGCTCCAGCGCAAAGAGCATGCCGATGCCTAGATCAAAACCATCAAGAATGACGTAAATACTTATGGCTGCAATCAGAATGACAGCCCAGACAATGGGGAGCCAGTATGCAAAGTCCATCATGGATCAGGCTCCTTTGCCAGCAGACGGGTCAATCACATCCGGATGCATGCGGGCTGCCAGAATATCGGATGCGTGAGAGGGAGGAGTATCATGTTCGCCTTCCTGCGGCGCACGCCCCAGCAGGCGCACCAGAATGCCCATGCCAGAACCAAACACCAGCACATACACCACCACAAAGGCCGTCATGGTCACAGCCATGCTGGACAAAGCAATGGGAGAAACGCTGTCTGACGTGCGCAGCAGGCCGTAAACAGTCCAGGGCTGACGGCCGACTTCGGTAGTGATCCAGCCGCACAGCAGCGCCAGAAAACCAGCGGGAGCCATGCACAGGGCAACACGATGGAAGAGTGTATTTGTAAACAGGGTGCTGTTGCGCCGTAACCAGAGGGACCAGAACCCCACAAGCGCCATAAGCATGCCCAACGCCACCATGATGCGGAAGGAGAAGAAAATAACAGGCGATGGCGGCCGTTGATCACGGGGGAAATCCTTCAGCCCCGGCACCTTGCCTTCCAGACTATGGGTGAGAATGAGTGAACCCAGCAGCGGCACCTTGACGGCATAATCCGTCCGCTCTTCCTTCATGTTGGGAATACCAAATAGCAGTTCCGGCGCACGCCCTTCTGATATCCAGTCACCTTCCATCGCTGCAATTTTTGCGGGCTGGTACTTCAACGTGTTCAGGCCATGGGCATCCCCGGCCATGATCTGGATAGGAGCCACGATGGCGGCCATCCACATGGCCATGGAGAACATCACCCGCACAGGTTCGCTGGCAATCCGCCCTTCACGCCGGGCCTTGAGCATGTGCCACGCCCCGGTTGCCCCAACAATGAACGCCACGGAAAGAAACGCCGCCAGCCCCATATGCACCAGCCGGAACGGGAAAGAGGGGTTGAAGATAATGGCCAGCCAGTCCGCTGGCATGAAGCGCCCAGTTGTGGGATCAATGCTGTAGCCGCGCGGCGTCTGCATCCAGGAATTGGAGGAAAGGATCCATGTCATGGAAATCAAGGTGCCAATGGAAACGCAGCACGTGGCGGCAAAATGCAACCCCCGTCCCACCTTGTTCATGCCGAACAGCATGACGCCCAGAAAACCCGCCTCCAGAAAAAAGGCGGTCATGACTTCATAGGATAACAGCACCCCGGTAATTGGCCCGGCCTTTTGAGAAAAGACAGACCAGTTGGTGCCAAATTCATAGGACATGACCAGGCCGGAGACCACGCCCATACCAAAGACAATGGAGAAAACCTTGATCCAGTATCGGTAAAGATCAAGAAAAACAGGTCTTCCGGTCTTGAGCCACAGCCCCTCCAGCACAGCCAGATAGGCCGCCAGTCCAATGGAAAAAGCGGGGAAAATAATATGAACGCCTACTGTAAAGGCAAACTGAAAGCGCGCCAGAAGAAGCGCAAGGTCATGGGCAGGCTGCATTGGGTCTCATCCAAACATATGCATGTGGCTGCTCCACCAGAAAACAGCCTCCACAAACCCTGAAAGAAAGGGGCTGCTTCCTGCCATAAACGCCGCAGGGAACCATCCTGTTCCGCAACGAGCCACAATGCTCTTGCCCTGTACTAGATCAGCAAGAGCTCTGCCGTCCAAGACCTTTTCCTTATATAATAATAAACAGCAGTTATAATGGTGACCCGTTTGTGATCATTCTTCTTATCTGTCGCATTCTTGTATCTTGCCACGCTGCGCTGCATGCCTATGCTATGGCTCTGATATCGTTACACGATCGCGTTGTTGCGCGAGGAGCTTCAGACCGTTGGCCACACCTCAACCCATTGACACAAAACTGACCCAGGCCGCCCTTTTCCTGGTGGTAACCCTGAACAGTGATACCCCGGATGCCGCGGCCATAACGCAGATCAAGGCCCTTATGGGTGACCTGTCCTCCCTTGTTCGGGGTGTGGGATTCCGGGTGCCTGACGGCAGGCTAAGCTGCATTACGGGCATTGGGTCCAACGCGTGGGATCACCTTTTTGGCACACCACGCCCGCGTGAATTGCATCCCTTTCGGGAAATCAATGGCGTGCATCACGCCCCCTCCACACCGGGAGACCTGCTGTTCCATATCCGCGCCACCCGCATGGATCTGTGTTTTGAACTGGGCACGGCTATCGTGTCCCGGCTGGAAGGCGTCGCCTCCGTTGTGGATGAAGTTCACGGTTTCAAATATTTTGATGAACGTGATCTGCTCGGCTTTGTCGATGGCACGGAAAACCCCACCGGCCAGCCCGCCCTTGATGCGACCCTGATTGGTGAGGAAGACCCGGCTTTTGCTGGCGGCAGCTATGTCATTATTCAGAAATACCTGCATAACCTGAAAAAAAGGGATGCCATCCCCACTGAAGTGCAGGAACATATTATTGGCCGCAAGAAACTATCGGATATTGAACTGCCGGAGGCCGATAAACCAAGCTATGCCCATAATGTGCTGACCAATATTGAAGAAAACGGGCAACAGCTTCAGATCGTGCGCGACAACATGCCGTTTGGTGAAGTGGGTAAAGGAGAGTTTGGCACCTACTTTATCGGCTATGCGTGCTCCCCTTCCCGCACGGAACAAATGCTGCAAAACATGTTCGTGGGCAAACCACCCGGAAATTACGACAGACTTCTGGATGTCAGCACCGCCGTTACGGGAACGCTGTTCTTTATTCCCACAAGTGATTTTCTGGACGGCGCGCCTGATCTGGAAACAGCCGATCAGCCAGCACCAGCCCCCTCACCTACCCCTGATCTGCCGAGCGGCTCTCTTGGAATTGGGTCACTCAAATAAGGAGTTCTGACATGAACAATCTGCACAGACATCTGGCTCCCATTTCCTCCGCCGCCTGGGCCGAGATTGAAGATGAAGCCGCCCGCACCATCCGCCGCCATCTGGCTGGCCGCCGGGTTGTGGACACATCAGACCCCAAAGGCACCGCTTTTGCCGGTGTGGGCACAGGCCGCGCCAAACAGATTGAAACACTGGGCGACGGTGTGCGGAGCGTTCTGCGGGATGTTCTGCCGCTGGTGGAACTGCGTGTTCCCTTTACCGTATCACGCGATGAAATTGATGCCGTGGAACGCGGCTCCCTTGATTCAGACTGGCAGCCAGTCAAGGACGCTGCAAAGAAAATTGCCTTTGCAGAAGATCGCGCCATTTTTGACGGATATGCCGCAGCAGGCATGACGGGCATCCGTCAGGGCACGTCAAACACGCATCTCAAACTTCCTGCATCGGTCAAGGATTATCCTGCCGTTATTTCTGCCGCGCTCAATGAATTACGTCTGGCGGGCGTCAATGGCCCTTATTCCATTGTGCTGGGAGCCTCGGCATTTGAGGCCGTCAACGGCGGTGATGATGAAGGGTACCCCATCCGCAAACATCTTGAGAGCCTGATTGACGGCAAGATCATCTGGGCCCCCGCCATTGAAGGTGCGTTTGTTGTCTCCACCCGTGGTGGCGATCTGGCGCTGGATATTGGGCAGGATTTTTCCATTGGCTATTTGAGCCACACGGCTGAAACGGTGGAGCTTTACCTGCAGGAAAGCTTTGTCTTCCGTGTGCTGACAAGTGAAGCCACTGTCGCCATTGACTAGTACACCTAAGGCCGTAGCCGTCTCCACAAGACGGCTACGGTTGATTACGCCCTACGCTCCCCGGTTTTCTGGATAGAACACAGAACGAGTTCTTTCCTCCACTCGCCTGCCCCCTGGCACTCGCCCCCAAGAATAAAAGCACCCTCTTCTGCAAAAATTGATCACCGTTTGGGGCAAGCCTATCAACAATAGGGAGGAAAAGTGTGCATTGGTAATAGCGCCTCCCCGCATCTCCTTGAGAAGCACGGTTTTATCTACCGTGTTATCCAAGTGGGAGATATGCTCCACTCATCCAGAAACAGGTAGTGACAGTTCCGGAATTATTGCCCCCTAAAGACAGTTTGAAAACTTGCTTCACACAAAAGGAAGACTCGTCTCATGACCACGATTTCCATTGATGACTTCACCAAAATCGATATTCGCGTTGGAACAATCACTGATGTCCAGCCTTTCCCGGAAGCCCGCAAACCAGCTTGGAAACTAACCATTAACCTTGGCGCAGACATTGGGCTGAAACGCTCCAGTGCCCAGATTACGGAGCTCTATTCCGCCGAGGCTCTGATTGGCCAGAAGGTTGCCTGTGTGGTGAACCTGCCACCCCGCCAGATTGGCCCGTTTGTTTCTGAAGTTCTGACCTTGGGCTTCCCTGATGATCAGAAGCGCGTGGTTCTGACTATCCCTGAACGAGATGTGCCTGATGGCAGCCGCCTCTTTTAAAAAGGCGTTTTTTTCTTATAACTATACAGAACAATACACCCACTACCCGTTTTGGTATAAAGGTATCCTTTGGTGGGTGTTGCTCTCTTATGGAAGAGCACTCTTTCTGTTCAGAGTGGCGTGCGTCTGATTGAAAGGCTGTGCACATAATGACGCAAACGGCCTGCCCTCTGTCTGCTTGACGCATCACAGCACTGCGCAAACAAGCTTTCACTCCCCCTGAGGGGGCGACACACCTCTGTCTCGCAAAAGCTGCCGCAAGGCAAGAATAACAGGAAAAACTTCCACGTTATGATCGCCCCCCAGTTCCTTCCATGCTTGCTGTTCCAGTTCCACAATTTCACGATCTTCAAAGAAGACGCGCTCTGTAAAAGCAACCAGCACGGGCCATGCCAGATCAAGCAGAAAGGGCACTTTCAGCCGCTTGATTGATAACAGCCCGAAAACCCGGTTTGTCAATTCCTGCCTGTCTTGAGGAACATAAGAGATCCATAACTCCATGACAGGCTCATCAATACCCTGCGTTTCAATACGCAGGGTTTGATAGGGATACTGTGTGCGGATGGTCATCACATCCCGGTAAGCGAAGTCCCGGCCATCCTTACGCCTCTGGCCGTAAATCAGGGCCTCACTCAAGGGTTGCTTGCCGCCTGTACGGGCAAATGTATAACGCGCTTCTACAAAGTCCTCACCACGATCCATGCCAAGGAAACGGGGTTTCATTTTGCCTACAAGCCGACTGTGCAACACCTGATGGTTCATATCCATCAGGTTTTCATGCATGAAACTGTAATGACAATTGACCACCTGCCCAAAACGTCTGGTACGATAACGTTTATCTCTTACACGTGGAAAATCAGGAAGCGGTTTGGTCTCGGCCAGCGCCTGATTGCCCATGAAAACAAAAATAAGCCCGTCTTTTTCCCGGCACGCCCACGGCTTGAGGCGAAGGAGACCCGCATCGGCAGCGCCATTTTGGGAAACACACTGCCCTTTCCTATCATATTTCAGACCATGAGCCAGACAGCTTATAAAATCCCCACAAACAGCACCTTTGCTCAGCGGCACCTGCTTATGGGGGCACAAACCATCCAATGCGTAAGGAGCGCCGTTTGTAGGCCGCACCACCACCAGAGGATGGCCCGCAAACTGAACACCAAGAGCTTTACCGGGGCGCACTTCACGGGACCACGCAACGGGGTACCAAAAATTCGGATCACTTCTGACCCGTCTTAAATCAGCTTTTTCTAATAATGCAGCCTGCAAGGAATTTATAGTAGATCCATTTTTCATACTTATGGCCATCCCACACAACGCGGCTCAGACACAGGAAAAAAGATCTTCCCCTTGTAAGGATAGGGCTTCTCCTGCTTTTTTCCTGAACGCGTATACTCAGTTATCCGTCTTGAAAAGCACGCATTCCCGTTTGATTTTTGAGCAGATGCCTCAGACGGTAGAAGCCTTCCGCTTAGGGCAAACACGAATTTTACTTTTTTGCTGAGAAAAAGCGGAGCTCTTCAGGAACGTAAGCGCCCCTGACGGTTCTTGCGTGAAAAACGGCTGACACATGCAGCAGACAGACATGTCACTTTTCTCCTCCCTTCGGTACATCCCGCCCGACGGCTGGTGGCTGGACGATGGCAGGTCTCCTGGCTCGCGGATTATGGCTTGCTGATTCAACCTTCCCGTTTCCTGATGAAAACAGTGGCGCACGTTCTACGCGACCAAACCAGAAGCATACCGCCTACAGTTGCGGGAGCAGCCTCCGACTACGCCTTCAAGGTCACTCATTGACCCCTTGAGCATGACGGTGTTCCCTATTAACCCGCTTGCACGGGACCATCGAAGCGTTTTGCAGATACATCATGGGCCTAACCACCCCTCCCGCGCAAGATGCAATATAACATGGTAGAAGAACACAGCCATTAGCTCTGTGCATGGACTATAAAGAACGAAAATATAAGAACGCACCCATTCTAAAAGAAAGTAAATTCCTCAGACCTTAGAATAGGACTCAAAAATTCCGTCGAACGTTTTCACTAATATCACGCAGGCTGAGAACAGTATTGACATTATTCGCATAAGACACAGAAACACAGACGTTCTTTTCCCTTTCAACAAGAAGGTCTGGGTTAGGAAAAACGAGAGTATGGGTTGTAGCCCTTAAACACTTTCCAGATGCAAGAAGCAGAGGATCTAAAAAGGAACGCTTTGAAATCATGAATAAAAATGGTATAATTTTCATAATTATATAAATTATACGCATACACGGAGCATTGCATGCCTGTTCTTGAACGTAGCCATCTGGCCATTATTCAGGAAGTTGCCCGCGAAGGATCGCTTACGGCAGCCGCAGCCAAGCTTAATCTGACCCAGCCTGCGCTCAGCCATGCCATTCGCAAGCTGGAAGACCAGCTTGGCGTGAAAATCTGGCGGCGGGAGGGGCGCTCCCTTACCCCCACCCAAGCCGGTGAGTGGTTGTTATCCCTTGCCAACCGCTTGCTGCCGCAGTTTGCACTGGCGGAAGACAGGTTGGAGCAATTTGCCAATGGCGAGCGAGGAACCTTACGCATCGGTATGGAATGCCACCCCTGCTACCAATGGCTTCTGAAAATTGTCTCACCGTATCTGGATCAATGGCCCAAAGTGGATGTGGACGTGCGCCAGAAATTCCAGTTTGGCGGGATTGGGGCCCTGTTCAGCAACGAGATTGATATTCTTGTCACGCCAGATCCACTTTACAAACCGGGGCTGAGTTTCACCCCCGTTTTTGATTACGAGCTTGTTCTGGTTGTGGGGCCGGACCACCCCCTTCGGCACACCAAATTCATCCTGCCCCAGCAACTTGCCGGGGAAACCTTGATCACCTACCCGGTCCCTTCAGAACGCCTTGATATCTTCACGCAGTTTCTTCAGCCTGCTGGCATCAGTCCACGCCAGCAAAAGCAGATAGAAACCACGGACATCATGCTGGTCATGGTCGCGCATGGGCGCGGGGTTGCAGCCCTCCCCGGTTGGCTGGTGGAGGAATATGCATCCCGCTTTAATCTTTATCCCGTCCGGCTTGGCAAAACGGGTATTGCCAAGCAGATTTTCCTTGGTCAGCGCGAAACTGATGCCGACATTGAATATATGCGCGCCTTCATCCAGTTTGCGGCAGGAGCCATACCAGCCCCCTAACGCGCTCAGAACCCCGCCTGAACGCTAATGGAAAAAGAACGCGGAGCCCCCAGCAGAATCTGCCCCGGATAACTGGTGTCTGCCCACTGCACAAAATGCTTATTGCCTATGTTATCAATCCGGCCATACACCGTAACACCCTTGTAAGCATGCCATCCTGCAAAAACGTTTACCAAGGCATAATCTTTCAGGCTCAGGGTGTTGGCGTAATCCCCTTTACGCGCGGAAACATACCGTAACCCGGCCCCCAGATCGAGTGGCAGATCCGCCACCCGAGACCAAATCCCCCACAGGTTGGCCGTAACAGCCGGAACGTTGGGCACCTGATTACCAGAAGCATTCAGAGCGGCGCTGGGATGAAACGAACCATAACGTGAATAGGTGTACGCAACATTCCCGGACAGGCTCCAGTGTTGGTTCAGCACAAGATCACCCTGCCATTCCAGACCACGGGATTTCTGAACACCTGCCGTCGCCACCGTATCTGCGCCTGTTGCCACAAGCATGCGGGTGCGCCGGATATCATAAAACGACAGCGTTGTTGTAAAACGCCCGTGCCATGTGGAGGCCTTGACGCCAATCTCGCCCTGACGGGAATGGCTCAGGCGGCTGAACTGCCCCCGGTTAGCAAGAAAAATGTTAGACCCCGGAGGATCTTCCGCCGTGGTGTAAACACCGTAAAGACTGATATCTTTTGTCAGATCCCACACCGGGCCAATACGGAAATTGTCGGGATTGTAGTGTCCCTTGAAACTGCTGGCCGCATTGAAGCCACCGTTCTGATTGTAGTTCTGACGGTTAAGGGCAAGCCAGTCATACCGAAAACCGCCTACAATACGTAGATTATCCCGAACAGTGAGAACATCTTCCAGAAAAAGACCGGCCTGCACCATGGTTGTAGGTGATTTACGGAAAGGATATTCGCCTGCAAACGTGCCCAGCGATGTCTGCTCTGGGCTGACAAGAGAGACACTATCCGCATAGGACGCATCAGGAAAACCGTGATTACGGATAAACCGGAGATAATAGGCATCTCCGCCTAACACAAACCTGTTTTTCATGCCGAATATTTTGAAATCAAACTGCGTATGGAGGGTATCTCCTACCTGATGCTGGTTTTGATACACATAAAATCTGTCACGCCCAATCCGGCCTGGCGCGATATTGTTCCCTCCAGCATCCACCGCGCCTGTATTGCCAATGTAGCTCAGGCTTTCGGCATTGTTCCAACGGCGCTTGGAATACACAAAATAACTGCTGTTATGAATCTGGATAGTGGGGCTTACCTGCCAGTCAAGATGCAGGGTGGGCGTTGCGTTGACAGAACCCGCTCTTCCATCACGCACGTTATAATAGCGCCACAAAGACCCTCTGGTGATCCCCAGCCCCTTGGAGGAACTGAGCAAGCCGCCAACGCGCCCGCCTGTCTGTGCAAGAGAGACCAGAGGCGTGCCATAATAGGTGGAGAGACGGTCTGTCAGGTAATCCATGCTCAGGCGCGCAGTGAAACGGTTTGTTGGTTTCCACAACAGCGTGGTTGTAAAATCATCTGAATGTGGATCTGCGCCTTTTACAAACCCGTCAGATGATGTGCGGCTGAAGTCTGAGCGAATGGCAAGCGTTTTTGTAATGGGCACGGACCCACCCACACCTGCATTCCAGGTGTTGAAGCTGCCGTAGGATAAGAGCGCATTGGCATGGGCTGCATCAAAATCCGGCGTTCTGGCGCGCATGTCCACCGTGCCGCCGACAGCCCCTTGTCCGTACAGCACGGAAGAAGGACCCTTCAACACCTGCACGCTTTCCAGATTGAAGGTATTTTGGGGCCGGTTAACCATGGTTGTTGGCCCGAAATAAAGACCATCACGCAAGATGAGGATCTGGTTTCCCGTAAAGCCGCGCATCATCAACTGTGCCGGGCTACCAGGAGAACCACCGGAGGATACACCCGGCGCACTGTCCGCTGCGCTTTCTGCCTGCGCGTAACCACGCTGCATCATCAGATCATGCTGAATAACGTTAATGGTGGCAGGCGAATGCTGGATGGAAAGACCAAGCCGTCCACCAACACCAGCCACCGTTTTCAGGAAGGCCGTTTTCCCATGCGTGGTGATGTATTCCGCTTTTCCGACGGATGTAACATTCTTGGAAAGAGGGCCGGTTACACCCTGTTTCTGATCAGAACCGGTTGTTTCTGCATGGCCCGCGCTCATGCAGAAAAGGCCAGACGCCATAAGCGTCACGATATAATAAACTGGTCGCACGGAATAGCTCCACCAAACATCACCGCGGTGGAGACGAGAGAGCTTCGCCTCGCCCCCGAATCACCCCGTTCGGCGGCTCCGTCCGTGACTTTTCTGCAATGGCAGGTCTCCTGGCTTGCTGGTCAACGGTGTGATGGATACCTTCCCGAACACCCGAAGGGGTATTCAGTGGCGTCATGTTTCCAAAAAACCTCACAGCGCACAGTTGCGGGGGCAGCACCGGCTTTTAACCGTTTTCCCTCTTAGCCTTGCAGCATCCCGGCAAGAGGAGGCTGAAGGCACCATAGCGATAGGCTGATAGACACAAACCCGTGAATTTTGTCAACGTGCGCGACATTTTTCCGAGCACTTCCCCAGTCTGCAAAGAATATTGCGGACTGCCCCATTTGTGTGCATTAGTTTGCTCACTTGTCGACAGTCCCGTGCGAACGGGCGAACAGGGAATGCCGTACGCCTTAGAGACCAAGGGCAAGTCGGCAGCTGCTCCCGCAACTGTATGCGGTATGGGTCTGATTTTTCCGCTGCAAAAGCGGGCCACTGGTGTCACCACCGGGAAGGCTGAATCAGAACCGATTATCCGCGAGCCAGGAGACCTGCTGTCGTCGTCTGACCGTGCCGCCGGGCGGGATGTACCGGAGGCTGGAGAGCGTACTGTGCAATATGCCGCTGTGTGGTGTCTGTCTCATGCCTTGAAAAACGCAAGGCTTTGTTCCTGCTTTAGCTGGCGGGGAGATTTCTGAGAGATGATACCCGGTTTTCCTTCTCCACCCCGCGCCCGCACACCGCATGATGGTCTGCATCCGCTGGTGCGCACCATGATTGAACGCTGCCCGTCCCGTACGGATGCACTCAGGGCGGCCCTTATGGCGCACATGCCACCGCCCAATACAGAACCGGACATTGTTCAAAGCGGTTACAGCATTTTTATGAAAACCTTCGGCCCCTGCCCCCGCCCGTACCAGGACAGAGGCACTGCACTGGAAGCCGCTTTTCGGCCCATGCTGGCCCATGCCCTTGATCTTCTGGACGCGCTACCGCCCAAGCTGGCCTTTCAGACCACGAAAGACGCAGAGCATATTGTGCAGACATATGTCACGGTGCACTGGACAGTTGGGGCTAGAGCCGCCGCCATGGCGCTTTATGATGGCGTGACCTGAACCACGTTCTCTGATCCTGTCACGCATTTCCCGTTAAACTGCCTTGCTCCGGTTGCTCCCCTCATGCCCGCACCCCCTTTTATCAGCCTCACCTTTCTGGTGTGGTTCCTTACTTCTGGCACTTTGCTGGCCGCAGAAAACACCGCCCCTTCCGCCATGCCGGCACACGTGACAAAAAATAAATATGGTTCCAAAAAGAAGAGACTACAGCATGAACATCTGACTGTGGTGGGGCATTCTCTTGAAGACACGCTCCCTGAACACCTTGCCCGCTCAGGGGTAAAAGTGGATGTTGTTCGGGCGCAAGCCATACGCAACGGAAACTATGTTGATGTGGCTCAGGCTCTCTCCGCCCTCGCGCCCTCCATGTCCGTCGCGCTCAAGAATGGTCCTTTCGATTACGCGGATGTTTCCCTTATGGGCTCACGCACCGAAGATGTGCTCTGGTTAGTGGACGGGGTGCGGATCAACAACCGCCTCTACGGTAGCACCCCGCCCCTTGATACACTGCCAGCCGCCATTGTTGACAGAATCGAAATTCTGGATGGAGGCCAGTCCCTTTTTTATGGCACGCAGGCCGTAGCGGGGGCGGTGAATATTGTTACCCGTCCTTTTTCCGATCATCTCACCGGCCAGATAACCGCATCTGGAGACAGCAACACCGGCAGACATCTTGACGGGTATCTGGCCAATGCGATTGGGAAACATCGTTTTGTTGTCTATGCCTCGGGGGACGGAACAGACGGCTATCGCGCGTTTCGGAAACAGGATTATCAGCCTAGCGCAACACATCGGGACCGTAAATATTCCGTTTATACCGTTGGCGCAAAATACAATGTGGACATTACGTCAAAACTCAATCTGACAGCCACCTACCAGCATACCATTGCCAACCTGGACTATGCCCGCCCTTACCGGGTGGCAAAAAATACAAATGACCGGGTGGAAGATCTTGCCACGCTCAAACTGGATTTTCATCCGCTGGAGCGTCTGAATTTCTATGTGAAAGGGTATTACCATAACTGGGATACCCATTATGACACGATTTATAATGATCTAGAGCACCCCGGCCAACGTGATGTGCTCTACCGCAATGCCTATTGGGGGTATGAAGATTACGGCGTCAATGTGCTTGGGCGCGCCATCCTGCATCGGGGGCTGGAAGCATGGTTCGGCTATGACATGCAACGCTATGGGGGGCAGGACAACGTTCTGCGTATTCTTCCGCAAACGGAAATGACCAACGCAGGCTTTGCACAACTCAGAATGACCCCAGACCTGCTTCCTCATGCCCATATTGCCGCGGGTTTCCGTTACAACAGCCCCACTACCGGACGCTCAGCCACAATCTGGAATGTGGTAGGGCGATATGATCTCCCCTTCAATCTGTATGCAAGAGGTGAAGTGGGCACCAACTTCCGCCTGCCGACGGCTGAAGAACTGTTTGCTGATGATCCGCAGGATGAAAGAGGTAACCCGAACCTCAAGCCCGAAAGAAGCCTGAGTGCCAATTTCTCCCTTGGCCAACGCCTGCAAAGTGGCCGTTTTGGAATACACTGGGACCTGACAGGCTTTGTTCGGCGGATTGATAATCTGATTGACTACACAACCTTTGATGAAAAAACCGGCCAGGAGGTTTTTGGTAACGAGAACGGAACCGTACATGTGAACGGTGTCAGCATTTCAGGGGGAATGGAATTCAACCATAGTTTTTCATGGGACACCGCCTTTACATGGAACCACGCCCGCCAGAATAACGGGTTGCAAATGGTGCAGATTCCCCGCAGCCTCGTTAAAACCAGTCTGGATTACCACCCAAAGGATCTGCCTTTTGGGTTAACCGCAACATTTGTTTATACGGGGTCACAATATATCTCTGTTTCGGGGCAGAGAATAAACTATGGCAATTACCCTGTTCTGAATGTGTCGGGCCGTTATTATATTGATAAGGAGCGCCGCCACACCTTGAATTTCAGCATTCAGAATCTGACTGGCGCGGAATACGGCAGACCAAGCCGTGGGTGCAAAGATACATCGGCTGATGGTCCGTACGGATGCTCCCTCCCTTATCGGTATGTTTCTCTTGGGTGGCCACGCACGTTTCAGCTTGCCTATACCTATCGGTTCTGATGCCCAGATTAACAAAATTGGCTTTACGCACCTTATATCTTACCCACAGGTGGGCCGGAATCTGCATGGGCCTGCTTATGGTTTCATGGTGCGCTTCTGGCATTGTCATGCTCTGGCACGGATGGCCGCAACCGGATGAGAAAGCCCAGCAGGCCGTTTATGCTCCACTGCATCTGCCGGATACTCTGCCTGATATTCCCAGCCTGAGCGCGCCCAATGCTCAGTTCCGTGGGTTTCGCCTTGCCTCGATTGGAGATGAACCTGTTCTGACCCTCTATCCAGCCAAGGGTTCATCCTTCGCAGTTGATTTAAGGACAGGACACACTGGAACAATTACCCCAGAAGACGCCAGCGTCAGCGCTCGACGCTATGCGCAGGCCACCGGCACCTATCAGGAACCCGTTTTTGATGGAACCACCACGGATGACCAATGGGTGCTGGATACGCACGGACGGCAGGATGGTTTCCACCGCTACCGCTTTGAAGATATATCAAGAACTTATCTCTATGTTTCTCGCCTGACAGGCGATGTTGTGCAGGCCACCACGGCAGCATCCCGGCGCTGGGCTTGGGTTGGTGCCATTGCTCACTGGCTGTACCCGGCACTATTACGCAGGCATCCCGCTCTATGGCAGCAGGTTGTTATTGTTTTTTCGGGCATAGGCGTGTTCCTGACCATAACCGGGCTTTTGGTGGGGGTTTTACGCCTGCGCCGTAAATGGCCGTTTTCCTATTATCGACGCTGGCATCTTGTCCACCATCTTGGCGGCACAGTATTTGGCCTTCTGGCGTTATCCTGGATTACAACAGGATTACTGACCATGAACCCGGCTGGACTTTTTGAAAGTGAGCAGGCTCTTCTCTACCCGCAACGTGTGAGTGGCGCTGCGAATGGGCGCACTATTCAAACACTTCTTCAGAAACTCATCACCAACCACCCATCCGCATGGACGCAGGTTCAGGGTGTGGTTCTGGCCGACAAAGTGTCATTACGTGTTGAAAAAAGAGACGGTCACTCCGAGCGTTTGACCGCACAGCTTCAACCGGAACGTCTGACACCGGACATGCTGGAGAAGAGCCTGCACCAGCGGCATGTTCTTTCCCCACAGTCTGACCTCTCCCTCATAACGCGGCCCGATGCCTATTATTTTAACCATGCCACACGCATCCGCACCTTCCCCGTTCTGAAAGGGACCGCGCCTGATGGCACGCTTCTCTACCTGAACGCGCAAACCGGAGAACTGGTCGCAGCGTTTGATACCCCCGCCAAACAATCCCGATGGATTGTTTACGGGCTGCATGACCTTGACCTATGGGAGTGGCTCCGCAAACCGGTTGCAAGATGGACTATTGTTTTTCCACTCCTATGCGGTGTCCTGCTGATTTACCTTTCAGGCGTTATCATTGCCGCCAAACGCCTGAAGTGGAAAATGGGCAGAAGAACCTGATTAAATCATGATTTCCCGCAAGTTATATCCGTAAGGGATCATCAGCATAGCCCCTCGCTCTCCAGCAACATCCAGGGAAGAAACAAGGAGTGCCTACATTTCTATCAAGCGTAGCGCATGACGACGCCACGCACCCGGCATAACAGTTATTGCAGCACCTTTTTCTGCTGTTGGGAAACAGGTTGCCTGTCCAGTAAAATGCCTTGTGCCAAACGGTCGAGAAACAACAGACCATCCAGCCAGCAACCAATCTCACTGTGGTTGCCTATATGCCCAACACGCCCGGCATCCACAAAAGTGGCCCCCCAATAGCGCGCCAGAAAGCGGGCTCGGCGGACACTCAGCCATGGGTCATTTCTGCTGGCCACAACAAGGGCCGGAAAAGGCAGGTGAGATAACGGAACGGGGCTAAAAGCTTCCACCCGATGCGCATCTTCCTGCGGGCTGTTCTCCACGTCCGCCGGGGCCACCAGAAGCGCCCCGGCCACCTTTGACAGAAGCCCTTTGTGGGCAGCATGCACAGCCACAATACTGCCAAGACTGTGCGCCACAAGCAGAACAGGCTTTTTGCTACGGGCTACGGCGCTGGCAAGCTTTTTCAGCCAGCCATCATAAGAAGGCTTGGTCCAGTTTTCCTGCCGCACACGCCGTACAGCACAGTTATTCTGCGCAAACACCTTCTGCCAGCGAGATTGCCAATGCTTCGGCCCCGAACCATCCAACCCGGGCACAATCACAACCTCAAATGGCGCCAGGGAATAAGAAAGATGATGAAACACATCTTCCGGATCTGTGCTGATATCCCACAGTTTCCGCTCAATATGGCGGAGCGCTGTATGGTACGCAGCATTATCCCAAGGGGTGGCGGGAGATGACACGCGCTTTTCTCCCGCAGCATAAGTCAGGGGCTCATTCTTGTTCATCACAGAATGCCTTGCGTTATCGGGCGGAACCGAAAATCAGGGAACGGACGGTGTTTTGTGGTCTGCGGAAAGTTTGACCAACCGCAAATAGGGCTTGAGTGCCTTCCACCCTTGCGGAAACAGTTTCCGAGCCTCGTCATCACTCACGGATGGCGCAATAATCACCTCTTCACCCGCGCGCCACTCTGCTGGTGTGGTGACTTTCTGGCTGTCTGTCAGTTGCAGGCTATCCAGCACACGCAAAATCTCGTCAAAACTCCGCCCGGCTGAGGGAGGATACGTCAGTGTCAGTCTGATTTTCTTGTTGGGATCAATAATGAAAACACTCCGGACCGTTACTTTCGGGTCGGCTTCCGGGTGGATCATGCCATACAGGGTTGCCACCTTTTTATCGGCGTCTGCCAGAATGGGGAAATCAACCGTGCTGCCCTGCGTTTCGGCAATATCGGCTTCCCATGCGTTATGATCTTTCAGTTCATCCACAGACAAGCCCAGAACCTTTGTGTTCCGCCTGGCCCATTCTGGTGCAAGACGGGCCACCGCCCCCAGTTCCGTTGTGCAGACAGGCGTAAAATCCTTGGGGTGACTGAACAGAATACCCCAGTCAGACCCAAGCCATGAATGAAAATGAATAGGCCCTTGTGTGCTGTCCTGCACAAAATCCGGGGCCGTTTGTCCGAGTTGAATGGTCATATC
This sequence comes from Acetobacter tropicalis, assembly GCF_030644465.1. Taxonomy (NCBI): domain Bacteria; kingdom Pseudomonadati; phylum Pseudomonadota; class Alphaproteobacteria; order Acetobacterales; family Acetobacteraceae; genus Acetobacter; species Acetobacter tropicalis. The sequence continues at coordinate 717,895 of NZ_JAUYUW010000001.1, forward strand.
CGCCGCTCCAAATCACATCAGGAAATATGAAATAAGTTAACCACATATTTTTGTCGTTGTAAAAATTATAATTCAATATATTTAAGTGGATTGAGAGAGGGAGAGTCTTACGCACAGGAGGCTCTTATGGCTTATTCTGAGCAAAGGAAACGCGTGTATGCTGAAAACAGCACTTTGGCCGGGAATTGTCGTGGTCAGTTTCTTGCTTGTGGCAAGTGGTCTGGTTGCATCCCAACCTGATGCAAAATCAGCCATGCTCTCTCTTTCTCAAGCCACATCATGCCTGTTTCAATATGACGTAGTACAAACCACGTTTGAAACCGCAGCACGCTAAGAAGAGCGGACTGAAGCGCGTTCTTTTATTCCCCGTCTTTTCCAAAAGGTTTCACAAAAGATGTGCCAACACTTGAAACAAGACAAAGCAGGAAACTGAGCACCCCTATCCACGCATAATGGCCGGCTGTACCCGCAAACCCCGCCAATAACGTTGTGCCTGCCTGTGAGAGCATCCATGCCCCGCCGGAGCGGGCCGCCAGCCGCCCAGATGGGTCCACCAGGCACGTTAGCCCCACAAGACTGGGATAAATAAAGAACCACAGCGCATAATTTAACGAAAACGCAGCGCAAAATAGTGTTTTGGAAGGTGGCCACGCCTGAAGAATGCAGATCAGGCCCGTAATGACAATGGTAGGGGCCAGAAACCGCATACTGGATGCGGTGCGGCTGAGTCTGACACTCGCCAGACAAACACCCAGCCCCAATATGTTTGCGAAAGCCGAGAGCGTGCCAAAGGCTGCCGGAACCAGTCCGATTGAAGCCGCAATCCGCTCCGTGAACGGCCATACGGCCAAGCTTCCCCCTGTGTAACATAATACGGCCAGCAGGGCTGCAGCCTCCTTGCCAGACATCTGCGCCCTGCTGTGGGCCACCGTTGGGGTTTTGCCGTGTGTATCTGGCAACAGAAGCATCAGGGGGGCCAACACAAGCACAATACACGCCAGCGTCAGGAAAATACCGGCCTGCCCGGCCGCTGTCCCAATATAGGGCAGGAAGAGGCTGGACGCCGAAAAAACGATGGTCTGCACCACCATGACAAAAGACAGCACAAAAACGGGACTGCCCAGCCGGCTGGCGCCAATGTTTACCACTGCGTTCAGCGCACCAAGCCCCAAGCCAGAGAGCACCCGCAGACCCAGCAAACCCCAGAACACATGCATGACGGCGGAGGATGCCTGCGCCACAATAACAGCCCCAGCGGCCATGAGCGCCAGAGAGCGCAACCGCACGCGAGCGGCATAGGAGGCAATGCCGGTCATGGCCACAGCGTAGGAGAGCATTTCCACGCAACTCCACACACCTGCCTGCACAACACTGACCTGATGGCTCTTAACCAGTTCTCCCACAGCAAAAGGGCCAAGCGAATTCATGCTGTGCGCTGCACAATCCGCCGCGCTGATAGCCGCTAACGCCCAAAAACCAATTGTACGCGAGGAGCCAGACACCCCTACAAAGCCCGCATGACTTCAAAGCCGAATGACCGTAAGTCACCGGGGTATCTGCTGATATTACGGTTAAAAAACCCGCCAAATGCGTTTGTGTATGTCATCTGGTTTGTAATGTTATGTAACCAGAAAGCAACTTCAGTTTTTTCATCCACGGAGTGCCAGGCTATCCTGACGTTACCCGTAATAACCGGCTTTTGAGAAAAGGCGCGACGCACCAATGCCTGCGTCTGGGGTGAGGCCAGAAAAGCCGCCGGTGTAGAAGGATGCACATCAGACCATGCCTGAAACCGGTAACGGCTTGTGTAGCGCCAGTCTGTCTGGAGTGTAAAATCGCCAAAAGAAACGGGAATTTTATAGCTTAACAGAAAGTTGCTTGTCACATGGGGCGCCCGCTCCAGTGGCTGGCCGGAAAGATCCACCGGATTACCGCCATTGATAGGCGCAGGAGCACTGGCATTCCGAAAACTGGTGTAATGTGCATCCTGATAAGAGACACCAAACGAGCCGAACAGATTTTCCATCGGGCGCACCTGCCCTTCAAATTCAAACCCATTGGAAACGGCACGTGCCGCATTTGTTGTATGGGTGCCAGTATTTTGCAGGATTGTTACCTGCATGTTGTTATAATCATAATGGAAGCCAGACAGGTTTAGCTGCGCCTTGCCGCGCCACAGCCGCGCCTTGAAGCCCCCTTCATAATCCGTGAGCACTTCAGGGTTATACAGGCTGAAATCAGAGGCCGTTGCAACGTAGGTGTTGTAATTGCCCGTCCGGAATCCACGCGCATACCGAAGATACCCGATAATGCCATGCGAGAAGCGATATTTCAGGCTTGCATCTTCACTGTCCCGATTAAAGGTTTTCTTCAAAGGTGGCCCACTGATGGCCTGCCCTGTTGCAGGGTCAATAAAGGTGCCTGTATTGGTGTTAATATAAGTCAGCGCACGGTTGCCCGCATAATAAGGGTTGGAATCCTGAGTGTTATAGGCCCATGCCTCGCCATTGGCATTGCGTGTTTCGGATGTAAAGCGGCCGCCAATATCAAGTGTCAGACGGCGTGTAAGATCAAACGACAAGGCCGAGAAAACAGCCGCATCCTGTGTGTTGATATTAAAACTGGACGCGTTACCGTTCGCCCCGAAATCAATAGGGCTGTAGAGAGGCTGCTGACTGTAGGATTGCGTCATGTTTCGTAAATAATATACCCCGCCAATATAGCGTATTTTCTTGTTCTGAGGAGATGCAACACGAATTTCGTTACTTAAAACACGCCCAACCCCACCAATGTTTTCCTGATAATCAACAGGGGCCGGGCTGGCATCATCATCTGAAAAAACGTTGAAGTGATTCCATTCCAACGCAAAAATGTTGCTCAGGCTCCAGCCGCCCGCAAAGTCATACCGTGCGTTGACGGAAAGTCCTGCCCGCCGGGTTGTGGCATCCGTGCGACCATTGTTCTGAATATTCCTGCGGGACCCTTGAGCATAGCCCTGCGCATCCACTCCGCCTTCCAACAACCCCACATGATCAATAGGCACTTCCGTTCTGTTACGCCCGATATGCCCCTTTATCAGAATGGAAAAATTATCAACCGGCTTGGCCAGAATCTGGCCACGCATATCATAATACTGGTAGCCCCCGGTTGGGTTTTTGTGCGTTCCGTTATAATATTGCCCATCCATACGCCTGTTAACTATGGCAAAACGCGCCATCAATTTATCTTTGATAATAGGGCCGCCAATCGCTCCTTCCTCACCCAGAAGGCCATAGTTGCCTGCTGTGCCACGCACATACCCATCCAGCGTGTTGGTTGGCTTTTTAGTGTAGTAGGACACCATGCCGGCGGTTGTGTTCTTGCCCTGCAACGTGCCTTGCGGGCCACGAAAGACTTCCACATGGTCCAGATCATAAATCGGTACGCCTTGGGAGGCACCACTATCCAGAAACACTTCATCCTCAGAAACACCAACGGCTGTTGTCATGTTTGCTGAAAAATCGTTCGTGCCGATCCCGCGCAGGCGGTAGCGTGGATTTGTGGAACCAGACGTACTTTCCGCCATCAGACCTGGAATATCTCGCGCTAGAGAAAGCGCATCCCGCACCCCTGTTGTCTGAAGGGTCTTGCCGGTTAACGCCACGATGGAAGCCGGCGTGTTGTTGGCCTGCTGCGTACGCCTGTTTGAGCGCACGGTAATTTCTTCCAGACTGGCAGACCCTTTTTTATGAGGCATACCGGCTGATGCCTTCTGCGTGCTCTGCTTTTGCGGCACGGCTCTCTGCGCCGGGAAGACCTGATACCGCTCGGTTTCTGCGGCATACGCGCTGCACGTGGCCCCGACAGAAACAGCCAGAATAAATGTGGTCCGATACGGAAGGCGATAAAACACCATGACGATATTACCCGATACCCTGTGGCAACAGCCGAGCTTCCGCCTCAAGCTGCTCCAAAGGTCTGTGATTTCTGATATAAGCGCGATGCGCATTGGCAGGAGGCTGATAATCCCATGAGGTACAGCGCCCCGTGGCCAGCGCGCGCTTGACAAGTGCGCGCCGCTGTTGGCTCAGCAGCACACTTTCGGTAAGTTTCCCAAAATCCCAGCGCTGCAAAGCTTCAGTCCGGAATGCATGGGCTATGGCCGCATAAGCCGGAACCTGCGCAAGGTTCCGCTCTTCATCTCTATCTTCCGAAAGATCATATAGTTGATCAGGATCACCCGGTGTATGGATAAACTTCCATTTCTCCCGCCGGATCATGACCGTGGGTTCAAATGTGCCTTCCCCAAGATATTCTCCAAACACCTCATCCACGCCCCATTCCTGCCCTTTCAGCAAGGGGGTCAAATCCCGCCCATCTGTCTGCGGGGCAGCCGCGGCTCCCGCCAGCGCACAGAGTGTCTCCCCCACATCTGTCAGGTTGACGGCCTGTGTTATACGCAAAGGCTGATCATCATCAGGGGTGGACATAATAAGCGGAATACGGCCAGCACCTTCGCGGAAAGACATCTTATACCACTGCCCATGCTCGCCCAGCATTTCACCATGGTCGCTGGTGAAAACAATGGAGGTGGTTTTGTCCAAACCCGTTTCCCGCAGCACCGCCAGCAACTGGCCAAGCTGATGGTCCACATAAGAAATGGCTCCGTAATAAGCCCGTCTGGCGCGCAGGATATCCGCATTGGAAGGCGGCTGGGCTTCAATGCCACAGGCCGCGCGAATACGGTCTTCCGATGGATGAGCCTCCACTGCGGCAGGAACATTTGGCAGTGAAATTTCACTGTCAGCATACAGATCCCACCAGCGCGGTTCGATATTGAATGGATCATGTGGGTGAGTGAAGGAGACAACCATGCAGAAGGGGCGCGTGTCTTCCCGCTTACGCGCCAGATCAAACAGTTTGCGCCGGGCCGCATAGGCAACTTCTTCGTCAAAATCAATCTGGTTACTGCGCAATACCGGCCCTGCATTTAGAACGGAATCCATAGAATGGAACCAGTCAGGCCGGTCGGTCTTATCCTGCCAGTTGGGAACCCACGTGAAATCTGATGGATAAATGTCTGTTGTCAGGCGTTCCTCAAACCCATGAAGCTGATCAGCCCCGACAAAATGCATTTTGCCGGCCAGAATGGTTTGATACCCGGCATTACGCAGCCTATGCCCAAAGGTGGGAATATCTGAATGCCATTCACACCCATTATCAAAAATACCACTATGTGACGGTAAAAGGCCGGTCATGAACGCCCCGCGTGAAGGCCCGCAGAGGGGGCTTGCCGTGTAAGCGTTGGCAAACACCTTCCCCCGTCTGGCAAGGGACTCCAGAACAGGAGCCTTAACAGGCGAAGGGTCACGCCCGCCCAGTAGCGCGGGCAGCGCCAAGGCCGTTAGCTGATCCGCCACCACAACCAGAAAATTCAGAGGAGTGCCTTTTGTCACGGTATCGTTTCCATAGTCTTATTTAACGATTTGAAATAGTTTTTCAATCAAAAATAAACACATAATGTTTGTTGTTTGTGATGTATCTACGTACATATGTGTGATATAAGCCTGGGTTATGACACCCAATCAGGTAGAATATCTTCTGCGTTCCCTGCGGCTGCTTGAAACCGTAGGCCGATGCGGCAGCTTCAGTGCGGCCGCACTTGAATTGGGCATGTCTCAGCCCGCCGTAAGCCAGCAAATTGCACAACTGGAGAAAATTCTGGGGGTCACGCTGTTTGAGCGCCGCCATAGAGGCGTTTCTTCAACCGATAACGGGAAGGCCCTTTACACAACGGTGACGGAAGTTCTCAGCAAGATCCACACCGTTATGGACAAGATATATGAACAGAATACACGTGAAAAACTGACAGTCCTGACTGACTATGGCTTCGCGGCCAACTGGCTCCTTCCCCGCCTGTCTGATTTTGAAGAGCAGTGCCCTGATGTGGATATCAGCCTGCTGACCACTCAGGTCCAGCAGGACAGGAAGCCAGACCAGCACACTCCACCAGCCGATTTATCCATTCTGTTTGGAGAAAAACCACAGGTTCCGGAACAGGAATCCTTCTGCCTTTTCAGCGAAGAAATTTATCCGGTTTGCAGCCCTAATTATCTTGAACAGGCAGGCCCGTTTACAAAACATGTAGATATTGCACGCGGCCGCCTTCTGCACCTGAGCGGCCCTGACCGGAAATGGTTTACATGGGAAGACTGGTTCAAAGCCGTTAGCCTTCCAACTCGTTCCTCAATTCCCCTTAAAAATTCTCTCTCTTTTGGAAACTACCCTCTTCTCCTTCAGGCTGTGCTGCAAGGGCAAGGGATCGGATTAGGTTGGAGGCCACTGATTGATGATCTTCTTGGAACAAAACAGATTGTTCCTATTTATGCAGAGCCGCTAAGAAGTAGCCGCGGATATTTTGTCTCTGTCATTCAAAAGAAAAAGGAACACACAGCCTTTTTTATTGAATGGATTATCAGAGAAGCCCAAAAAAATGCTGCCATTTAGGATGAAAGAAGCGGGCACGAGAATGACCGCAGAAAAAAGCCCTTCCTTGCCTCCAAAGCGTTCATAAATGTTACGCCTTGATCCCCTTGGCCCAAAGACCTTTTCGGCTGCCATCATACGTAAAAATGCGCTCTTTAGGGTATAGCAATATACCGTGCCATCATTAAAAATGATCGAAGAACTCTTACCCATGATTTTCGCTATAGAGCAATATTAATGGGTGGTGATCATCATTTAACTTGAAAGATGGATTCTGGAATTATCCAGCTTGGTCGCGGTTACGAAACCAGGTGCGGATAACACCTGGTTTCGTATCTAGGCGCAACAAGATATCAAACGGAGTTTTTACTGCTCCGAATGATCAGATCCAAGCCTGGCCCTTAGTAATGCACGGACAAAGAGTCGAGCGGGGCAACTTTTGGTGGAGCGAACTTGGTGAGTTCGATCCCTTCAACCGCAGCCTTATATTCCTCCTTGGTCGGCATCCGACCAAGAATTGCCGACAATACGACAACAGGGGTTGAGGCCAGCAGGGATTCACCCTTCTTATCACCAGAGTCCTCAACAACACGCCCCTGGAACAGACGGGTCGAAGTTGCCAAAACGGTATCGCCCTTTTCTGCCTTTTCCTGATTCCCCATGCAGAGGTTACAGCCAGGACGTTCCAGATAGAGGATGTTCTCGTATTCGGTCCGTGCGTTGGCCTTCGGGAGCAGGTCACTGAATTCGAAACCGGAATAGCGTTCCAGGATCTCCCAGTCCCCTTCCGCCTTCAGCTCATCAATGATGTTGTAAGTCGGCGCAGCAACAACCAGCGGTGCCTTGAATTCTACCTTTCCCTGCGCTTTCTCAAGATTCTTGAGCATCTGCGCCACGATTTTCATATCGCCTTTGTGCACCATGCAGGAGCCCACAAAGCCAAGATCTACTTTTTTATTGCCACTGTAGTAGGAAACCGGGCGGATCGTATCATGGGTGTAACGCTTGGACACATCCGGGTTATTGACATCCGGATCGGCAATCATCGGCTCGTTGATCTCGTCGAGATCAACCACCACTTCGGCAAAATATTTCGCATTGTCATCGGGGGCCAGCGCAGGCTTTTCACCCGACCGTATCTCGGCAATGCGTTTATCCGCTTTGGCGATCAGACCCTTCAGTGTGCCTGCGGCATTCTCCATGCCTTTGTCAATCATGATCTGGATGCGCGACTTGGCAATTTCCAGAGATTCTATAAGCGGCTCATCCTGCGAAATACAGATCGCCGCTTTTGCCTTCATCTCTGCTGTCCAGTCAGTGAAAGTGAAGGCCTGATCGGCAAGCAGCGTCCCGATATGCACTTCAATGACACGCCCCTGAAAAACGTTGTCGCCGCATTGCTTGAGCATCTGCGCCTGGGTCGCGTGCACCACGTCACGGAAGTCCATATACGGCTTCGTCGTGCCTTTGAACGTGACCTTGACCGATTGCGGGATCGGCATCGTCGCCTCACCAGTGGCCAGTGCCAGCGCCACGGTGCCAGAGTCGGCACCAAAAGCCACGCCCTTGGACATACGGGTATGGCTGTCACCACCGATAATGATCGCCCAGTCATCCACAGTGATGTCGTTCAGCACCTTGTGAATCACATCCGTCATCGCGTGATAGACGCCCTTCGGGTCACGCGCGGTGATCAGGCCGAAGTTGTTCATGAATTTCATGAGCTTCGGGATATTTGCCTGTGCCTTCTTGTCCCACACGGATGCTGTATGGCAGCCCGACTGGTATGCACCATCCACAAGAGGCGAAATGACGGTGGCCGCCATCGCTTCAAGTTCCTGCGCGGTCATCAGACCGGTTGTGTCCTGAGAGCCGACAATATTCACCTTCACGCGAACATCCGACCCCGCATGCAGGGTCTTGCCCGGCGTTACGCCAACGGCGTTGCGATTAAAGATCTTCTCGACTGCGGTTAGACCCTGACCGTCAACCGTAATTTCCTTATTGGGCGCAAAAACCCGTGGTGCCTCAATCCCCAGCGTCTGAGCCGCAAATGTCTGGAGCTTCTTGCCAAAAACGATAGCGTAAGAACTACCGGCCTTCATGAACTCCATCTTCTGGGGTGTGAAAGACGCAGCAATATCGACCAGTTCCTTGCCATTCTCGTCACGGAGCTGCTTGTTCTTCACATCAATTGTCAGAACAGTGCCGGTCGCAACAGAATATTTCTGCTCAAGAACAGGATTACCATCCTTATCCAGAACTGGTTTACCGTCTTCGCCGGTCTTCCTGACCCAGTTTTTCAGGTTCAGACCGATGCCGCCGGTCACATCAACTGTGGTTGCAAAAATAGGCGAGATGCCATTCGTCCCTGCGACAATAGGGGCGAAGTTAACGAAGGGCACATAGGGGCTGGCCCGCTTACCGGTCCAGAGCGCCACGTTGTTCACGCCCGACATACGGGAGGAACCAACGCCCATCGTGCCCTTTTCCGCAATCATCATCACGCGCGCATCGGGGTGCTGCTTCTGCAGCGCAACGATTTCCTTCTGTGCTGCGGGCGAGATCATGCATTGGCCGTGCAGTTCGCGATCCGAGCGGGAATGCGCCTGATTGCCCGGTGACAGAAGATCAGTCGAGATATCGCCTTCAGCCGCGATAAAGGTCACAACCTTGATTTCGTCTTCAACGTCCGGAAGCTTGGTGAAGAACTCAGCCTTGGCATAGCTCTCGAGCACGTCCTTCGCGACGGCATTACCCGCCTTGAAGGCATCACGCAGCCGGAACATGTCTGCATCATAGAGGAATACCTGCGTCTTCAGCACCTCGCCCGCCTGCTTGGCGATGGGGCCGTTATCCCCCAGAGCAACGTCCAGAAGCACCTTGACCGACGGGCCGCCTTTCATATGCGAAAGCAGTTCGAGGGCAAAATTCGGCGTGATCTCCGGAACAACCGTTTCGCCCAAAACGATCTTCTTCAGGAAGTCCGCCTTCACACCTGCAGCACTCGTGGTGCCGGGCAACGTGTTGTAAATGAAGAACTTGAGGGCATCGGCCCGGTGCTCGTTACCGGGCTCCTCAATCAACGTAATAATGTCACGAACGAGACCGCCATCGTCGATTGGCTTGGGAGCAAGCCCCTGACTTTCTCTGTCCTTGATTTCGATCAGGTAATCTGAGTAGGCGTTCATCGCAATCCCAACATCATTGAGGTGTATGGACCTGAAACATGGCCCTGCAAACCAGCTTTTGATAGCTTGGACTGATCCCAGCTACACCGGCATTTGTCATGTCAATTTTCCGGCACTGGACATAGACTCAACCTATAAAATGGTGGCTCCGTTCAGGCCATGCAGAGAGACCTATTACTTAAAGCAATGACACCCAATTGATAGCTGCATATCAGAACACAACGTCAGAATAGTCATATCTCAAGCAGTTCAATGCCCCCTACCGGCCCCCTGAGGGGCAAAAACGCCTGCCCCGTTTAAAAAACATTCAGAGAGACAGCAGACAGAACCAGCGCTCATTGTCTGCCTAGCTTGAAATCAGGCCATGAGGACGTCAAACGGACACCTTGTGAACACCCCACGTATGAAAACCACTCAAAGCCGAAAGGGTGCGGGCTGAGATCATGAGCCAGAGGGGAGTATAAAAACTTGCCTTAGTATAGGATTCTGGACGCCTGACATCACCAACAATAATCAGCATTTGTTATTGAATTACTGTTTTGTCGTTACCGCTTAATAAAGAAACAATATATGCAGCCCGCAGAAACCTGCGATTTGTTGTGAGAAATCTCTACTGGATATACCAACGCCTTAGCGCGACAGACTGGCGGAGAGGGAGGGATTCGAACCCTCGGTACGATTGCTCGCACAACGGTTTTCGAGACCGCCCCGTTCGACCGCTCCGGCACCTCTCCGTGAAGCTGGCTTATAAGCGGGCTTGAATGAGCGTGCAAGCGGGATGCTGTGCATGTTTTTGTTGACGGAGGCCACTGCAAACATTTAAAAGGCCGCACCACTCCCCACAGAGGGAGGCATGCCGCCTGTGCGGCACAAGAACAAAAAGCGTCCAGACCACTCGCCTGCATACCGCCGCGGGAGGTTGAGAGATCGGAAAGAGAGACCGTTTATTATGTTCGCAGTTATCCGCACCGGCGGCAAGCAGTATCGGGTTGAGCCCAACATGGTGCTCAAGGTTGAAAAACTGGAAACCGAAGCTGGCGCAACCATCACGTTTGATGAGGTTCTTGCCGTAGGTGGCGAAGGCACCACCACCATTGGCGCCCCCACCGTAGCTGGCGCAAAGGTGACGGCAACCGTCATCGCTCAGGACCGCCTCAAGAAGGTCATCATCTTCAAGAAGCGCCGCCGGCAGAACAGCCGCCGCAAGAATGGTCACCGTCAGCCGGTTACCGTTCTGCGCATTCAAGAGATCAACGCCGCCTGAATCCCGCATCAGGGTTCAAGAGCAGGCAAGACCAGGAGGACTTAGGTCATGGCACAAAAGAAAGCTGGCGGTTCATCCCGCAACGGGCGCGATAGCGCCGGACGCCGCCTTGGCGTCAAGAAATTTGGTGGCGAACAGGTTGTTGCCGGTAACATCATCATCCGCCAGCGCGGCACGAAGATGAAGCCGGGCGCAAACGTTGGTGTTGGTCGTGACCACACCATCTTCGCTCTGATTGATGGCAGCGTTCGCTTTGAACGTCGCGCTGAAGGCCGCGTGCACGTTTCTGTTGATGCGCTGCCGGCTGCTGCTGAATAAGCATCAAGCACCCCTGCTGCGCGTTATACCCGTGGCCGGAATGGCGAAAGGGGCCGGTCCTCAGGATCGGCCCCTTTTCCTGTTTTGGCACTGAAAGTACCCTTACCCCATGAAGTTTCTTGATCAGGCAAAAATCTATGTCCGTTCGGGCGATGGTGGAGACGGCGTAACCGCCTTCCGCCGGGAGAAGTACATTGAGTTCGGCGGACCGGACGGTGGAAATGGTGGCCGCGGTGGCGACATCATTTTTGAAGCCGTGCCCAACCTGAACACCCTGATCGACTTCCGCTACACCCAGCATTTTCGCGCCCGCAAAGGCGGAAACGGTGCAGGGTCAGACCGCACGGGGGCCGCAGCACAGCCCGTTATCATCAAGGTGCCCATCGGCACCCAGATCATGGATGATGACCGCGAGACTCTGCTGGCTGACCTGGATGAGGCTGGCAAGCGCGTAACCCTGTGCCGTGGCGGAGATGGCGGGTTTGGGAACGCCAACTTCAAGACCAGCACCAATCGCGCCCCTCGCCGCTCGGACAAAGGCTGGCCGGGTGAGGAACGCTGGGTATGGCTGCGCCTGAAGCTGATTGCGGATGTGGGCCTTGTGGGCATGCCCAATGCCGGCAAATCCACCTTCCTGTCTGTTGTCTCCGCCGCCCGCCCGAAAATTGCGGATTATCCCTTTACCACCCTGCACCCGCAGCTTGGGGTTGTTCGCCTCTCCATGACGGAAGAGTTCGTGGTCGCGGATATTCCGGGGCTGATTGAAGGCGCGCATGAAGGCACAGGCCTTGGAGACCGCTTTCTGGGCCATGTGGAACGCTGCGCCGTGCTGCTGCACCTGATTGACGGTGCTGCGGGCAATGTTGTGGATGCGTGGCGCACCATTCGCCATGAACTGACGGAATATGGTGGCGGTCTGGCTGAAAAGCCGGAAATTATTGCGCTAAACAAGAATGATGCCATGACCCCGCAGGAAGCTTCAGCACGCCGCCGAGCGCTGGAAAAAGCCAGTGGCGCACCCGTCATGCTGATTTCTGCCGCCTCCCGCCAAGGGGTGCCGGAACTGCTGCGGACCATTCAGGATCGCGTCACGCTTATTCGTCGGGAGGAAGCGGAAAACGCCGCCTCCTGACAGACCCAGACCAACACCTGAAAACCGGCACAAGAATACGGGAAGAGGATAAGGCATCGCACAACTGTTTCACCCCCACCTTGGGGTGTAAACGGACATATTCCGGCCCTGTGGATACTCGCAGCGGGCGGGATATGCTTTAACCCTCTCCGGTAAAGGCCACACTGCCAGTAACGGATTCTTCCATGACCGGACGCCCCACTCCCCCTTCCCTCTCTTCCGCACGGCGGCTTGTTGTCAAAATTGGCAGCGCGCTGGTGGTGGATGCGGAAAACGCCGCCCCTCGGCAGGCGTGGCTGGCCAGTGTTGCGGAAGATATCGCCCTGCTGAGAAAACAGGGAACGGACGTTACGGTTGTCTCCTCCGGCGCCATTGCGTTGGCCCGCCACACACTGGGGCTAACCAACGGACCACTGCGTCTTGCAGAAAAACAGGCTGCTGCGGCTGTCGGTCAAATCAGTCTGGCGCAGGCCTGGAGCCATGCTCTTTCTGCACAGGGTTTAACAGCCGCCCAGCTTCTGCTGACGCCCGAAGATACGGAAGACCGCAAGCGCTACCTGAACGCTCGTGCCACACTGGAAACCCTGCTGGGCCTTGGGTGTGTACCCGTCATCAACGAGAACGACACCATTGCCACGGCTGAAATCCGCTTTGGAGACAATGATCGTCTGGCCGCCCGCGTGGCGCAGATGACGGATGCCGATCAGCTTGTTCTGCTCTCTGACATTGATGGACTGTATACAGCAGACCCACGCACAGATCCCACCGCCACCCATCTGCCAGTGATTGAAACACTGACGCCTGATATTGAAGCCATGGGAGGCGAACCACCGCCCGGCTATTCTTCGGGCGGAATGCGCACCAAACTGCTGGCGGCCAGCATTGCAACACGCTCAGGCTGCGCAATGGCCATTGCGTTGGGCAAGACACACCACCCCCTGCGCGCGTTGCTTGAAGGAGCCCGCTGCTCCTGGTTCCTGCCGCAGACCTGTAGCCAGACAGCCCGCAAACAATGGATTGCAGGCAGCCTGACCCCGGCTGGCGAGATCATGATTGACCTGGGCGCGGCAGATGCCCTGAACCATGGCGGCTCCCTGCTACCTGCCGGTGTGAAAGGCGTGAAGGGAGACTTTACGCAAGGTGATCTGGTTGTAGTGATTGACGAGAGCGGGCGCATTCTGGCCCGTGGCCTGACATCCTACGATGCGGATGACGCCCGGCGGATTGCGGGCCATCGCTCATCGGAACTGGCAGGCATTCTTGGCTGGCAGGGCCGTGACGAGATCATTCACCGTGATGATATGGTGATGGTCTGACACCCCGGCATAGAGCGCCGGGGAATTTTTTAAAGCCACCCTATTCCTGAATGGAAGGTCTGCCCGGCGGCCAGTTCAGCATCGGCTCCGTGCGGCCTGTTTCAGGATCATGACGTCTGGGTGTGTGAAGATCTTCCCGCTCACGGGAGAAATCCGGGCGGTAGGGCGGCTGATTGGCATCAGGTGCCAGATCCCGCCGCCGGATATGCGCCTGCGGTTCGGCACGCTCTTCTTCCCGCTCAGACACTGGTTCGTGCCAAGGCATCCGGCGCGTGGACAGAGGAGAGGAACGTTCCGAGGCAACGTGCGGTGCAGGAGGCGCATCCTGCCGCGGTTCATAGGCGTCTGAAACGCGCGGCGCACGCAGCGGCCCCAGAACCGGTGGTGACGGCGGCCCCGCAGGGCGCGCAGGTTCGGGAGGACGCACTTCTTCCACCACAGCCTGTCCGGGTGGTTGGGGCCGGTCATACATATCCCGTGACAGACGGCCTGTTTCCACACCCTGCACAGATGCCAGACGCAGGGAAATGGCCCGCACATCTGCATGCAGTTCCTGCACAAGCAGTTCAAGCTCCGCCAGACGCCCTTTTACGCCAAACACGGCAAAGGGCATCATGAGGAAGCCGAGGCCAAACACAATCCCCACCGCCATGAGCACAAGCTGCGCCCAGAGTGGCATCCAGTCAGGAAAAGACAGTGACATCATAAACAGCAGACCCCACGCGCCATTTTTCCGCACGTTTCCCTAGCAGTTTCCATCAGGAAATACGCCATCAGGAGCCGTGCAGCCCGTTACATGCCCAATGCACGACGATAGATATCAAGCAGGGTTTCCTGCTCCTCAATTTCTGCGGGCTCCTGCTTGCGCAGACGGATGATCTGTTTGATCACCTTTACATCAAACCCGGCGGACTTTGCTTCTGTAAAGATATCCTTGATATCCCCGGCCAGCGCCTTGCGTTCTTCTTCCAGACGCTCAACCCGTTCAATAATGCTACGCAGCCGGTCTGCGGCAATGCCACCTACAGCGGCGTCTTCCCCACCGGAAAAACCTTCGTTATCCATGCGTCAGTCCCCCTGTTTGCTTGCCATGCTCAGGCCATCAGGCGTGCAGCCACGCTGCCCGCACGACCTGTGCACCAAAGCGGCGGGCTTATCGCGCGCGGGGCCTGCGGTCAATTGCCTTGACAGCCGGAAGCCTTGCAGACAAACCCTGCCCCTTGCTCGCCTCCCCTTCGGGCTCGTAACAACGACAGTGTGCATCACCACTTCTGTTCCCGGCGTTTATAAGGGAACCCCACGCATCCTGCGGGAGTAAAATTTCATGGCGCATGTCAATCTGATTGACCCCTTTGACTTCATAATTTTCGGCGCCACGGGCGATCTGACAATGCGCAAGCTGCTGCCTGCGTTCCTGCGCCGCTTCCATGCCGGAGAGTTCACACAGGATGCCCGCATTATCTGCATTGCGCGCTCTGCCCACACCCCGGACAAGTTCCGCCAGCAGGTGCGGCAGGCGCTAAAGGAATTTGCGGCAGATACGGCCAAGGACACCACGCTGCTTGACCAGTTTCTCAGCATTGTCACCTACGTGGCGCTGGACGCCACCAAGCCGGACAGCAACTGGGATGAACTAAAAGACGCCCTGAAGGATCAGGCCAGAACGCGGGTTTATTATCTGGCCACCGCCCCGGCCCTGTATGCGCCGCTATGTGCTGCACTGGCCGAGCATAAGCTGATTACGCGCGCCACCCGTGTGGTGCTGGAAAAGCCAATCGGCGTGAGCCTGAAAACCGCCACCCAGATCAATGATGGCGTGGGCCGCTTCTTTCCTGAAGAGTCCATTTACCGAATTGACCATTATCTGGGAAAGGAAGGGGTGCAGAATCTGCTGGCCCTGCGCTTTGCCAACCCGGCACTGGAAAAACTGTGGAGTTCAGATGCCATAGCCCATGTGCAGATTACGGCGGCTGAAACCGTCGGCGTTGGCTCCCGCGGTGCGTATTATGACGAATCCGGCGCCATGCGGGATATGGTGCAGAACCATCTGCTTCAGGTGCTGTGCATGTTGGCCATGGATGATCCGGCCTCCCTCAGCGCGGATGATCTGCGCAACGAGAAGCTGAAAGTGCTGAATGCCCTGCGCCCCATGACCCCGGACATGGTGCGCCAGAACGTTATCCGCGGCCAGTACACTGCGGGCCGCATTGAGAACAAGGATGTGCCCGGCTACGCGGAAGATCTGGGGCATGACCGCGCGACCAACACGGAAACCTTTGTGGCCATCCGCACCAAGATCCGCACCTCCCGCTGGGGCAACACGCCGTTCTACCTGCGCACGGGCAAGCGGATGGCGGCCAAAACCACCGAGATCGTGCTCCAGTTCCGCCCTCAGGTCTGGCCCATTTTCACCAATACCCCCTCCCCGGGCCGGTTGGTGATCCGCATTGCTCCGGATGAAGGCCTCTCGCTGGTGCTTGCCTCCAAGGACCCCGGTGCGGGCGGTTTCCGGGTGCGGAACGCCGCGCTGAACATGTCTTATGAAAACCAGTTCACGATGGAATATCAGGATTCTTACGAGCGGTTGCTGCTGGATGCCGTGCGCGGCAACCCCGCCCTGTTTATTCGTCGTGATGAAGTTGAAGCCTCATGGCGATGGGTGGAACCCATTCTGTCCTCATGGCGGCAGGGACTTTCCCCGCTGGAACCTTACCCGGCCGGAAGCTGGGGCCCGGCCTCCACCCGCGCCCTTCTGGCGCGTGATGGAGCCATGTGGCATGAGGACATGCTGACATGACCGACAAACCCAAACCCTCCATTCCCCCGCGTGGGCCACTGAAGAAGCGCAGCCTGCGCCAGCACATTGTGCGGCGTCTGGCTCTGGTTCTGCCCATTACGGTGCTGATGATTGTGCTGGCCAAGAGCGGCATGATTGACACCCTGACAGACCGCTACACCTTCCGGCCCGAAAGCTGGTTTGATGATAGCGCCCTTGTGCGCCACCTGCGTGTGGTGGTGACCCATAACGGCATGTCTCATGATCGGCCGGACTGCCTGCTGTTTGTAGTGAACGGGAATGATCCGCCCAATGCCTCCCGCATTGATGTGATGCAGAAACATTCCGGCACATGCCCCGGCCCCAAGGGCGATCTGCCCAAACTGTTCACGTTACAGGTGGACCGCATGAACCGGATTATTCAGTCTGACCAAGGCTCACCGGGCACGTTCCTCCCTCTTCCATAGAAGGGTCATGGAAGCATCCCGCAGATAAAGTCTGACAACGGTTTCTCCCATCGGACTTTATCCAACGGCCTTCAAGACCATGCGGGGTGACCTCCCACCCTCAATTAACCAAACACTGAAACGGAAGGCGCGTTTACCCCGCCTTCCGTTTTCTGTTTATGGGGTAAAGGCCTTGCGTAAGGCGCGGCCGCCCCGTCTGAGCGCGAACTTACCGGGCGGCATCAGGGAATAGAAATTCAGAAACCCATGCACAGCGCCACGGCAACACAGATACTGTACGGGCACACCTGCCGCAGTTAGCGCCCGCGCATACGCCCCCCCCTCATCCCGCATGGGGTCACATTCCGCTGTGATAATCATGGCGGGGGCCAGGCCGTGCAGGTCAGGCTGGTGGCCGGGCACAAAACGCGGGGAGGTCCAGTCCTCCTCACGCGCGATATACTGATCTCCATACCATTCCATGGAGCGGCGGGAGAGAAAATAGCCTTCGGCATACAGATCATGGGACGGGAACGTTTCCGCTCCGTATAGGGATGGGTAATATAGCAGTTGCAAGGCTGGCTGGGGGCAACGGCCCGCTTTTGCATCCTGCGCTACCACTGCGGCCAGATTTCCTCCTGCGCTATCTCCGGCAACGGCTATCTTGCCGCCCCAATATTGACGGGAAAGATCTGCGAGCCATCGGTATGCCGCCAGCGCATCATCCGCTGCGGCAGGATAAGGATGCTCTGGCGCCAGACGATAATCAGGCATCAGCACCGCCGCGCCAGAACTGCGCGCGAGACGACAGCAGATGCCGTGATGGGAGTTCAGCCCACAATGCACGAACCCGCCGCCATGAAGATACAGCACGGCGCCCCGCACCCGCCCATGGGGAATATAAAGCCGTGCGGGCATAAGGCCCGCAGCACCGGGCACGGAGAGAGCGTACACCTTGCGTAAAGGCACGGAAGAAAGGCGCGTGGGGAAGGAAGGCGTATCCATGGCCTGCCGCAATGCCTTGAGAAAGGCCTCCTGCTCCTGCGTGTGTTCCACAGCTTCTTCCGGCACGGGTAACGGGTCTGGCGTGGTTGCATCGGCTTCTGACTGTTTACGCCGCCGTTGCGCTTGCCATCTGATCCACCACAGCAACAAACGCGCTGATAACGCAGGCCGTACTGGCATTGTCTCTGCGTGCAAAAAGCCTGATGGGTCCACCATGAAACGCTGCTTCTCCTTTTTATGCTCCTTAAGAGCGCACCATGCCAGCAGATACAAAGCTGTCACATCCTGTTCATAAAGGGCAATGGTGCAGCGTGTGTTTTCGCTTGACCTGGTCCGGCTCTGGCAGCAGGGTGCGCACGCCAGACGGCTGGACGGTCGCTGCCTTGCTTTGCAAGGGGGAGGAAAGTCCGGGCTCCACGGAAGAACGGTGCCGGTTAACGACCGGCGAGGGTGACCTTAGGGAAAGTGCCACAGAAAACAGACCGCCTTCCGGGTTCTGCCCCGTGGGAAACCGTGGGACAGCACTGAAGGTAAGGGTGAAACGGTGCGGTAAGAGCGCACCGCTCCTCCGGTAACGGAGGAGGCACGGTAAACCCCACCGGGAGCAAGACCGAATAGGAGCGGCAGAAACCCGCAAGGGTTTCAGGGGTTCTTTCGCCCCGTCGCTCGGGTTGGTTGCGTGAGGCCCGCTGCAAGGCGGGCCCCAGAGGAATGACCGTCCACGCCCCTTTTGGGGCCGGACAGAACCCGGCTTACAGGCCGTCTGGCATCTTCCATTTTTCTGCCCCAAAGCATGGGCTTTCATGGGTGTTCTGCCATGTTCACCCCTCAAATGAGAACATTTATAGAACAAATAATGTCAATCTCTTGTTTGGTTTTTCAGTATTGGTATTTTACCCCCCTTGAACAGTTCTAGGACAATACTTTGCAAACCGCAGTTTTCTGCTGTTTTTTCTGTTGTTTTAATTTGCTTCCCATAAAATCCCATGCTATCCCAAACATCACCATGAAAGTGGTGGAGGCGGCACCGTTCCCCGCTGTTCTGTGAACGGAAAGGTCTGACTCGGAAGGATTTCGTCTCTCGTGAGTGTGTTCCTCGGCACGCATGAAAATCGATTCGACGCCAAGGGGCGTGTTTCGATTCCAGCCGGGTTCCGCTCAGTCCTGAAGGCCCAGCATACTGAAGGCGACTCTCTGGTGATTCTCCGGCCATCGCACACCATGCCCTGCATTGAAGCCTGGCCCGCCGCCGCGTTTGCCCGCCTGACTCAACCGCTTGACCGGCTGGACATGTTTTCTGACGAACACGACGATCTGGCCGCAGCCCTGTACGCGGATGCCTACCCCATGGACCCGGACCGCGAAGGCCGTATCATTCTGCCTGATTTCCTGCGTGAACATGCCGGACTGACAGAAGCCGCCAATGCCGCCTTCATGGGTGTTGGGCGCACTTTTCAGATCTGGGAACCCGAAGCCGCCAAGCAGCGCCGTGCAGAAGCCCGCCTGCGCTCCCGTCGCGTAAGCATTCCCGCTGCTCGGGATGGCGAGGCATCATGAACGCTCTGCCTCTGTCCCTCCCCACCTCTGTCTCCAGCGGCCACATTCCCGTCATGCTGACGGAAGTACTGGAAGTCCTGAAACCGGCTGATGGCAACGCTATTCTGGACTGCACCTTTGGCGGCGGCGGATACACAACCGCCATTCTGAACGCGGCCGACTGCACCGTATGGGCCATTGACCGTGATCCGGACGCCATTGTGCGCGGCAACATTCTGGCAAAAGCCTTTGCCGAAGCCTCTGGCAAGCCGCGCCTGCACATGCTGCACGGCAGCTTTGGCACCATGCGGGATTTGACGCAGCAGGCAGAAGCCCCCGCTTTTGATGGCATTGTGCTGGATCTGGGCGTGTCTTCCTTTCAGTTGGATGAAGCCGAACGCGGCTTTTCCTTCAAGCAGGATGGCCCGCTGGATATGCGCATGGCCCGCACTGGGCGCACGGCGGCGGATGTGGTCAATACCGCAAGTGAAGCCGAACTGGCTGACATTTTCCATTTCTATGGTGAGGAACGACACGCCCGCCGCGTGGCGCGCGCCATTGTGGCGGACCGTGTTGAAACCCCCTTCACCACCACGGCGCAACTGGCGGGGCTGATCCGCCGGGTTGTGCCGTCTGACCGCTCTGGTATTGATTCCGCCACCCGTTCCTTTCAGGGCCTGCGCATTGCCGTGAATGATGAGCTTGGCGAAATTGAACGCGGGCTGGAGCAGGCGCTTGATCTGCTGGCACCCGGCGGCAGACTTGTTGTTGTGTCCTTCCATTCTCTGGAAGACCGCATTGCAAAACGTGTTCTGGGCAATGCCACCGGCAAGAGCCAGAGCTTCTCCCGCTATGACCCGCGTGCAGCCATGACAAAGGCGGATGATGCTCCCTTTGTTGCGCTGACCGGCAAACCCGTTCGTCCGGGTGATGCAGAATGTTCCGCCAACCCACGTGCCCGCAGCGCACGCCTGCGTGCCGTTGCAAAGCGCCCTACTGATGTTTCCTTCTCAGGCAAAGGACTGAATCCATGATCCCCCGGCCTTTTACTTGCTGCTGCGCTGTCCTGGCCATTGCATCGGGATTCTTTCTGTACACCAAGAAACATCAGACAACGGTTCTAGATCAGCAGATTTCCAAAATCGTGTCTGATACGGAGCGCATGCGCTCCCAGACCGCCATGCTGCGCACGGAATGGGCGCTGGAAAACCAGCCTGAACGCCTGACCCGTCTGGCCGAGCACCATCTGGCAAGCCTGCACCCCATGGACCCATCACAGTTCGTACGCATGGCGGATCTGGACAAGCACCTGCCCTCTACCGGGCGTGGTCCGGCGGAAGATCCGCGGGCTGGGCTGGTCTCTGCTACACTGGCTTCTGCTGACTCTGTTGCCGCACCTGCCGTTACGGCTCCGGTTGTGCATGCGCCTGCCGTGGTTACGGCGGATGCCAAGCCTGTAGCGCGTCATGACCGCAATGATGACGATACGGCAGAAACGCCTCGCACCCCTACCCTTGTGGCTGATGCTACTCCTGCCCATGCACGACCGCCCATTCGCGCCGTTATCCGGCATGATGTAGCACCCCACATGCTGGATGAAGACACCAGTGATGCACCGGCTCGTACGGTAGCCGCCGTTACGCGGCCTGCGCCCGTGCGCCACGCCCCCACGGTTCTGGCTGATGCCGCACGCCCGGCAGCACCCGTGGCACGGCCTGTTACCACAGTGGCCAGTCTTGCTCCGGTTGCGCAGCCTGTCACACACCGCACGGCCCCGGCTGTTGCCCATGTAGCGGCTCTGACCCCGCGCCCTGCGCCGCAGGAGAACGAGACCGAACAGCAGGTTCGCCATCCGCTGCCAGTTACGGTGGCAAGCTGGCACGCCACGCGCACGCGGCGCACCGCAGCGCCAACCACTGGCTATGTTGAAGCGCGGGCCAATTCCTCCTACAGCAGTGGCTCGTTGCTGGAGCGCGGGGGAGATGCCCTGCCGCCGCCGGTGCCGCTCACCAACTAATTTTTGTCTCTTGTCTGAAAGTGTCTATCCCCCGCAATGGCCCTACCGCCGCACGAACCTGAAAACACCTCCCCTGTGGGGCGCACTGTGCGCGTCACGGGTGATGACCTTCGTGCGCGGACCCATCGGGATCAGATGCATGTCAGACTTCTGGGGGTAGCAGGCGGCTTTTGCGTGCTGTTTGCGGTTGTGGCCGTCAAGCTGACCATCGCCACCGTACTGCACCCCATGGCACCTGAAAAACGCCAGATTGCGCCTCAGGTTCCTGAAATTCCAAAGATCGACCCCAAAGCCAGTCTTGCGGGAGATTTCTCTCTGCCGCAGGTGCATCGCGCCTCCATTGTGGACCGCAATGGCCAGACGCTGGCCCTTTCCCTGCCGGTGGCACAGGTATACGCCAACCCGCAGGAACTGATTGACCCGCAGGATGTGACACAAAAGCTGAAATCCGTTCTGAAAGATCTGGATGAAGCCGAGACTGTGCGCAGGCTCTCCCTGCCCAAACAGTTTGTTTATATCGCCCGCAACATCTCGCCCCAGCAGGAACTGGCCATCAACAGTCTGGGTATTCCCGGCATCTATTTTGAACCGGGTGAACGCCGCCATTATCCGCTTGGCCACATGGCGGCCCAGATCATGGGCACGGTGGATATTGATGATCACGGCGTGGCGGGCGTGGAGCGCTATTTTGACAAGCGCCTGATGTCTGACCATCGCCCGCTGCGGCTTTCACTGGACGTACGCGTGCAGTCCGTAGTGCGGGATGAACTGGCCAACGCCATGACCACATTCCAGGCCATTGGGGCGTGCGCCATTGTGATGGACGTGCACACTGGCGAGATTGTCGCCATGGTCAGCCTACCTGATTATGACGCGAACGAATTCAACCACGCCACAAATGATGCCCGCTTCAACCGGGCCGTGACCGGGCTGTATGAACCTGGCTCCACCTTCAAGCTGCAAACGGCGGCCATGGGGCTGGAAACTGGCACCATTCATATCTGGGACCGCTTTTCTTCCGTGCCGATCCATGTGGGCCGCTTCAAGATTTCCGACATGAAGAGCGATCATTTCAGTGAGTGGCTGACGCTACCTGAAGTGATGGCCTATTCCTCCAACCCGGCTGCGGCCCACATCGCACTGGATGTTGGCGGCAAGAAGCAGGCGGAATGGATGCGCAACATGGGCTTTTTTGCGCCCGTGCCAGTGGAACTGCCAGAAGCCGCCCGCCCGCTGGTGCCGCACCAGTGGAGTATTTCCACCACCATGACCGTTGGCTTCGGGCACGGTATGGCAGAACCGCCACTGGCCATTGTGCGCGGCACCGCCGCAACTGTGAATGGTGGCATTCTGCTGAAACCCACCCTGCTTGAACGGGAAGATGCCGCCGCCGCCATGGCTGGCAATGCCCCAGACAATCCGCTGGCTCAGGGTGTGCAGACCGCAGCCCTTGAGCAGGCCGTTGCCCAGCCCAAGCCCGCTGCGGCCGCAGAAACGCCCACCGCCCAAACCGATACTGGAGAAGAGCCTCTTCCGGCACCGGAAGGCACGCGCGTGATCTCGGAGAAGAATTCCTCTCTGTTGCGTCGCCTGCTGCGGCTGGATGTCACCAGCGGCACCGGACGCACGGCGGAATCTCCCGGCTATTTTGTGGGTGGTAAAACCGGCACGGCAGAAAAGATCGGCCCGCACGGTGGCTATCTGAAGCACGTCAATATCTCGGCCTTTACGGGCATTTTCCCCATGAATACGCCGCGTTACGCCGTGTACGTCATGCTGGATAGCCCAAAGCCCACACCCCAGACACACGGATGGACAACGGCTGGCTGGAACGCAGCACCTACTGTTTCCAAAATTATCTCCCGCATTGGCCCGATGCTTCAGATCTTCCCGGATACGGCGCATGCAGCGGAAATTGACGCCGCCATGGCGCTGCCCATGCACCCGCCAGTGCCGCGTGGCGTAAGGCCTCTGGGGCCGGGCAATGATCCCGGTGATCCGCGCAAGGCAGAGGCTGCCCGCAAAGCAGAAAAAGCGGCTGAAAAACAGAAGCTGGCCGAACTGAAGAAACAACACGGAAGCGAGGTTATGGACGAATGAGCCTTTCCCTGTCCTCATTACGCCATATCGCTGGTCTGACTGACGCGGAACTGCACGCCACAGGGCTGTCTGACGGCCACCCGTCTGATACCCTGAGCGGGAACGTAAGCGTAACGGCCATTACGGCAGACAGCCGTGCTGTAACGCCCGGCACGCTGTTTGCCGCCGTGCCCGGTGCAAAAGCCGATGGACGTGCCTTTATTGCCAGCGCCGTTGAAAAAGGGGCCGTTGCCGTGCTGGCCCCCACCGGCACCACATGGCCCGAAAACGTGCCAGAACGCCCGCTTGTATTGACCCCAAACCCACGCCACGCACTGGCGGTAATGGCTGCCGCGCTTGCGGGCCCGCAACCAGAAAACCTTGTGGCCATTACAGGCACCAACGGCAAAACCAGCACTGCGGACTTCCTGCGCCAACTATGGACACTGCAAGGACTGAAGGCCGCCGGGCTAGGCACGCTTGGCCTGACGGGGGTAGATCTGCCGCCCATCACCATGCCGGCCCTCACCACACCAGACCCGGTGGCACTCGCCAACGGTTTGGCTGCGTTGGCACGCGCGGGTGTGCAACATGTGGCGCTGGAAGCATCCTCCCACGGGTTGGAACAGAACCGGCTGGATGGCCTGCATCTTTCCGCCGCTGGCTTTACCAACCTGACGCGTGATCATCTGGATTATCACGGCACGGTAGAAGCTTACCGTGAAGCCAAACTGAAACTGTTTGCTGACCTGCTGCCCAGTGGCCGTATTGCCGCCGCCAATGCAGACATGGACAGCGTGACGCTTGATGCCCTGCGTGCCATTGCCCGCACCCGTAACCTCACCCTGCGCACGGTGGGAGAGGCCGGAGAGACAATACGCCTGATCACGCACACCCCCCTCCCCTCCGGTCAGGAACTGGTGCTGGATGTGGGCGGGCAGAAACACACGATCTCGCTCGCTTTGCCGGGCCGGTTTCAGGTGGATAACGCCCTGCTGGCCGCAGCCCTTGCCGCGCCGGATGATGCCGCACTGATGCAGATGGTGGACCTTTTGCCGCAGTTGCAAGGTGTGCGCGGACGGATGGAGCGCGCGGTTGTGCTGCCTAACGGCGCCAGCGCTTATGTTGATTACGCCCACACGCCAGATGCACTGGCCCGCCTTCTGGCCTCGCTACGTCCGCACGCCCTTGGGCGTCTGATTGTGGTGTTTGGTGCAGGCGGAGACCGTGACAAGGGCAAACGCCCCCTGATGGCGCAGGAAGCTGCACGCGGTGCGGATATCGCCATTATTACGGATGACAACCCCCGCACGGAAGATGCCACCGCCATTCGTGCCGATGTTAAAGTGGGTGCGCCGGATGCTCTGGAAATTGGGGGCCGCCGTGCCGCCATTGCCGAGGCGCTGGCCATGCTCGGCCCGCAGGATGTGCTGGTAGTTGCCGGTAAAGGGCACGAACAGGGCCAGATTATTGGCACGGAAGTTCATCCGTTTGATGATGCTGATGTTCTGCGCACGCTGGCCGGGCAAAAACTGGCGAACGCCGCTCCGGCGGCACAGGCATGAGTGTGCTCTGGACGCGGGAGGAACTGGAAGCCGCAACAGGAGGCCAGTTTACAGGAACCCCGCAAAACGATGCGGGTGTTACCGGTATCTCGATTGATACACGCACGCTGGCACCCGGAGACCTGTTTATTGCCCTGAAAGGCGATAACAGTGACGGCCACGCCCATATCGCCATGGCCCTTGAAAAAGGGGCCGCTGCCGTGATGGTGCATGACACCACGGGCCTTGCAGACCCACGCCTGCTGGTTGTGGCGGATACGCAGGAAGCGTTGCAGGCTTTGGGCCATGCCGCCCGCGCCCGGTTTGGGGGGAAGGTGGTGGCCGTTACCGGCAGTGTGGGCAAAACCACCACCAAGGACATGCTGCGCGTGGCCTTGAGTGCGCTCGGCCCGACCCATGCCGCCGTGGCCTCCTACAACAACCATTGGGGTGTGCCGCTTACCCTCGCCCGTCTGCCGCATGATGCGGCCTATTGCATCAGCGAGATCGGGATGAATCATCCCGGTGAGATTTTGCCTCTGGCCCGCATGGTGCGCCCGGATGTAGCGGTGATCACCACAATCGGGTCTGCGCATCTGGGCCATATGGGCAGTCTGGACGCCATTGCGCAGGAAAAAGCGGAGATCATCACCGCCCTGCCTGCTGGTGGCACCGCCATTGTGCCGGATGATGCCCACGGACAGGCCATATTCCACGCCGCCGCGCAAAAGGCCCATGCCACCCTGTGGCTCAGCGGCCTGAAGCCGGACAGCTTTGCACATCTGGATACTCTGAACGCGGTAGAAGGTGGTTCGACCTTTAAGGCTCATCTGGGGCAGTCAAGTGTGCCGGTGCGGCTGGAAGCACCCGGTGCGCATCTGGCCCGCAATGCGCTGACAGCCCTTGCCGTGTGTGCGGCCTTCGGGGCCGATGTTGCCCGTGCGGCAGCAGCGCTTGCCAGCTTCCGCCCCGGCAAGGGGCGTGGTGCGCTGGCCACCATTGCCGGGGGCGATATCACCCTGCTGGATGAGAGCTATAACGCCTCTGCCGCGTCCATCCGCGCCACGCTGGATGTGCTGCGCCTTCTTCCTGCCTCCCGCCATATTGCCATTCTGGGCGATATCCGTGAACTGGGAGAGTTTTCCACCGCGGAACATGCGGCACTGGCCCAGCCAGCCGCTGCTTCTGCTGATCTTGTTTTTTGCTGCGGACCTCACATGAAATCCCTTTTTGATGCCCTGCCTGACGCTAAACAGGGCGCATGGGCGGACAACGCCGCCACTCTGGCTCCTCTGGTCTGCGCCGCGCTGCGCAAGGGAGACGCCGTTCTGGTGAAAGGGAGTTTAGGCAGCCGCATGCGGGACGTGATTGCAGCGCTGACCACCCTGAGCACGGTGGAGCCTGCCTGAGATGCTGTATCTTCTTGCCTCCAATTCCATCCATGACGGGCATCTGCCCCTTTTCAATCTGCTACGCTACATCACGTTCCGCGCGGGCTGCGCCTGCCTGACGGCGCTGGTGATCAGCCTGCTGATGGGCAAACCGCTGATTGCCATGCTGCGGCGCATCCAGCGTGGTGGGCAGCCCATCCGCGCCCTTGGGCCGGAGCGGCACCTGCTGGAAAAAACCGGCACCCCCACCATGGGCGGTGTGCTGATCCTGTTCTCTCTCACGCTGTCTGTACTGGTGTGGGGAGATTTGCAGAACGGGTTTGTGTGGGCTGTGCTGCTGACCACGCTGGCGTTTGGCGCGGTAGGCTTTGCGGATGATTACCTCAAGCTCTCCCGCCGCAATACAGACGGCGTTTCCAAACGCACACGGCTAGGGTGTGAATTTGCAACCTCCCTGTTGTGTGGCTGGTGGCTGCAATCCCTGATGCCAGCAGACCTTGCCAACATGGTGGCCTTTCCGTTTGTAAAAGACCTGCTGCTGCCATTGGGCTTCGCCTTCCCCATCTTCGCCATGATCACCATTACCGGTTTTGGCAACGCCGTGAACTTCACGGATGGGCTGGACGGGCTGGCCATTGTGCCAGTGGTGATTGCCGCCATGGTGTTTGGCATTCTCTCCTACGTGGTGGGCAACCATGTATTTGCGGATTACCTGCAGGTGCATGCCGTGCCGGGCACTGGGGAACTGGCGGTTTTCTGCGCCGCTCTGGTCGGGGCCGGGCTGGGCTTTCTGTGGTTCAACGCCCCGCCTGCCTCCGTATTCATGGGTGATACAGGCTCGCTCTCTCTGGGCGGCGCGCTGGGCGCTCTGGCCGTGGCCATCAAGCATGAACTGGTTCTGTGCATTGTTGGGGGCCTGTTTGTGGTGGAAACGCTCTCCGTCGTCATTCAGGTGTTCTGGTATAAGCGCACTGGGCGGCGGGTGTTTCTGATGGCCCCCATCCACCACCATTTTGAGAAAAAAGGCTGGGCGGAACCGAAGATCGTGATCCGGTTCTGGATTATTTCCGTCATTCTGGGGATGTGCGGTCTCGCCACATTGAAACTGCGATGAACTCTTTTCCTTCCACGCTCTTCACGGGTCATCATTACGCCGTTCTGGGTTTAGGCCGGAACGGCGTGCCTGCTGTACTGGCTCTGGCCAAGGGCGGTGCCCGTGTGCAGGCGTGGGATGATGGAGAAACCGCACGCACGGCGCTGGCCCACCAATGCGCCGATCTGCCTGCGGATGTTGCCGCCCGCATAACCTGCGCGCCGATTGAAACACTTACGGGGTTTGACGGGCTTGTGCTCTCCCCCGGTATTCCGCACGTCCTGCCAAAGCCGCACCCGGTCGCCCTGCTGGCCAAGGAAGCAGGCGTGCCTATCCTTTCCGATGCAGAACTGCTGTATCAGGCCGTGCGACATGCTGGTAGCAAGGCACGGTTTGCGGGCATTACCGGCACCAACGGCAAATCCACCACCACAACATTGCTGGCCCACATTCTGGCTGAAGCCGGAGTGCCCGTAGCGGCAGGCGGCAACCTTGGGCCCGCAGCCCTTGCATTACCGCTGCTGCCCGATAACGGCGTGTATGTGCTGGAAATGTCCTCCTACATGCTGGAACGGCTGGACACCCTGCGTTTTGATGCCGCCTGCCTGCTGAATCTGACCCCCGATCATCTGGACCGCCACGCTGGCATGGAAGGCTATGCACACGTCAAAACGCGCGTGTTTGCAGGCCAGACAGAAGCCGATCTGGCCGTGATTGGCGTGGAAGACCAATGGTGCCGCGATATCGCTGCCCACCTGAAAGCTGGTCCGGCCCGCTGCATCACCATTTCCGGCGCACCTGTCACCCCACCCAGCGATGTGTACGGACAGGCCAACGCCATATGGCACAATGCCCGGAAGGTGGCGGACATTGGCCCCGCACTGCCCGGCAGCCACAATGCGGAAAACGCGGCTGCCGCCTATGCCATGGCCTCCTTCCTTGGCATCACGGACAACCAGATTGCCACGGGCCTGCATACCTTCCCCGGCCTGCCCCACCGCCAGAAAGTTGTGGCCGAGCAGGATGGCGTTGTGTTTGTCGATGACAGCAAGGCCACCAATGCGGATGCGTCCTCCCGCGCGCTGGGCTGTTACGATAAACTGGTGTGGATTGCAGGCGGCATGGCCAAGGAAGGCGGCATCGCCTCTCTCGTGCCCTATTTTCCCCGTATGGCGCATACGTTCCTGATTGGACGCGATGCGGAAGAACTGGCCGCCACGCTAGAGGCCCATAATGCGCCCTATACGGTGGTTGGTACGCTGGAAGCCGCCGTTCCGGCGGCCTACGCCGTGGCACGGCAGACCCAGACCCCGGTGGTGCTGCTCTCCCCCGCCTGCGCCAGTTTTGACCAGTTCTCGGGCTTTGAAGCCCGAGGCCTGCGTTTTCAGGAACTGGCGCGCACGGTCAGCGCCGAGACAACACCGCAGACAGGAAAGAACGGCTGATGCCTGGTTATTCCCGCAGTGATGATTCCGCTCTGGGCCGCTGGTGGCGCAATGTTGATCGCACCACGCTGATCTGTGCGTTCATTCTCATCGGGTTTGGCTACATCCTCATGATGGCCGCAAGCCCGGCGGTTGCCGTGCGCATTGGTGCATCACGCAACATGTTCATCTTCAAACAGATGATGTTCCTTGCCATTGCCGGGGTGATTGTAACCGGGGTTTCCACCCTCTCGCGCAAGGCGGTTCTACGGCTCTCCCTTTTGGGGGGCGCGCTGATGCTGGGGGCCACGGCCCTGACACTGGTGCACGGCATTGAGATCAAGGGCGCTCGCCGCTGGATCGCGCTGCCGCTGATGTCTCTCCAGCCCTCCGAATTCCTCAAGCCCTGCTTTGCAGTGGTCACGGGCTGGCTGCTGACACAGCGGCGCCTGTCCAAATATTTTCCGGGCATGCTGATCGCGTTTGCGCTGTTTGGCGTCATTCTCATGCTGCTGAAATCCCAGCCGGATATCGGCATGCTCACGGTTATTACCACCGTGTTCATGACCCAGCTTTTTGTGGATGGGCTGAGCCTTGTGCTGGTGGGCGTGGGCGTGGCCTGCATGATTGGTGCGGGCATTTCCGCTTTCTTCCTGTTCCCGCACGTGCGCTCCCGCGTGGAGCGGTTCATGCACCCCGGCGTGGGGGATCACTACCAGATTGACACCGCCCTGCGCGCGTTTGGCAATGGTGGCCTGACCGGCCGTGGCCCCGGTGAAGGCCGCGTAAAAGACCTTCTGCCCGATGCCCATGCGGACTTCGTGTTTGCTGTGGCGGGCGAAGAATATGGCATGATTGTCTGCATGCTCATTATCCTTGTGTTCGGGGTGATTGTGGTGCGTACCCTGCTGCGGCTGATCCGTGAGGATGACCCGTTTGTGGTCATCTCCGTTACGGGTCTGGTTACGGGTTTCGGGCTTCAGGCCTTTGTGAACATGGCTTCAACCTTGCATCTTATCCCCACCAAGGGCATGACGCTGCCTTTCATCTCCTATGGTGGCTCCTCCGCCATGTCCATCGCTCTGGCGGTTGGCATGGTGCTGGCGCTTACGCGGCACCAGCCCGGCAGCCGCACTCAGATCGGAAACGGCTTCATGACCACTCTCAGACAATGGCGGCCCGCATGAGCACACGCACTATCGTCATTGCCGCCGGAGGGACCGGTGGGCACTTCTTTCCGGCTGAGGCATTGGCCGATGCGCTGGCCGAACGCGGCCACCATCTGGTGTTGATGACGGACGAACGCGCCGGAAAGCGGACCGAGGGCGTGTTTGCCTCCTGCCCGCAATATGTGCTGCGGGGCGCAGGGGTGGCTGGCCGTGGCCCCATCCGGGCGCTGAAGGCTGGCACAACCCTGCTGGCCAGTGCGTGGCAGGCGCGTTCCATCCTGCGCACGATCCAGCCGGATGCCGTTGTGGGGTTTGGCGGCTATCCGTCCGTGCCACCCCTGCTGGGCGCGCGCCTGCTGGGCCGCAAGCATCCGGCGCTGATCATTCATGAAGGCAATGCCGTTCTGGGCAAGGCCAATGCCGTGCTTTCCCGCTTTGCGGATGTGATCGCCACGTCCTACCCCTCCGTCGCCAAGCTGCCCATGGGGGCCCACACCGCCTTTACCGGCATGCCGGTGCGCCCCGCCATTGCCGCGCTGGCAGGGGAAGGCTTTGTGCCACCAGGCGAGACACTGAACCTGCTGGTATGGGGTGGTTCTCTGGGCGCTACGGTGTTCGCGCAGGTTGTGCCCGCAGCCCTTGGCAAACTGCCCGATGCCATTCGCGCCCGCCTGCGTGTGACCCAACAGGCCCGCAAGGCGGATCTGGATGAAGTGCGCAAGGCCTATGCTGATATGGGTATTCAGGCACGGGTTGAGCCCTTCCTGAACGATGTGCCCGCCCTGTTGCAGAGCGCGCATCTGGTGATCGGCCGTGCCGGTGGGTCTTCCGTTGCGGAACTGACCACCGCTGGCCGCCCTTCCATTCTGGTACCGCTGCCCATTGCCGCCAGTGATGAGCAGACAGAGAACGCCCGCGCCATCACCACCGCTGGCGCCGGATGGATGATCCGCCAGCCGGATTTCACCCCCGCTGCCCTTGCCTCCCGGCTGGGCGATTTGTTCACGGCTCCGGAAGAGCTGGCGCGGGCTGCGGCCGCCGCAGCCTCTCTCGCCCGACCGGACGCCGCCACCCGTCTGGCCGATGTTGTAGAAGAATGCTTGCACCTTTCCCCCTCGCCCGCCTATCCGACACCACCCAGCCAGACGGAGTTCAGCGCATGAGAGCCCTGCCCCTTTCCATTGGAACCATCCATTTTGTCGGTATTGGCGGCATTGGCATGTCCGGCATTGCGGAAGTGCTCTCCATGCTCGGCTATTCCGTGCAGGGATCGGACATTGCGGAAAACGGCAATGTCAAACGCCTGCGCGCAGCGGGTATTCCCATCGCCATCGGGCATGACGCCGCCAATCTGGGTGATGCGCAGGTGGTTGTGATCTCCACCGCCGTAAGCCGGGACAACCCGGAAGTGGTGGCCGCCCGCAGCCGCCTTATTCCCGTTGTGCGGCGTGCGGAAATGCTGGCCGAACTGATGCGCCTGCGCTGGTCCGTAGCCATTGGCGGCACACACGGCAAAACCACCACCACCAGCCTTGTGGCAGCCGTGCTGGAAGCCGCACAGCTTGACCCCACCGTGATCAATGGCGGGATTATTGAGGCCTACGGCACCAACACCCGCATGGGTAAAGGGGACTGGATGGTGGCCGAAGCGGATGAGAGCGATGGCTCCTTCCTGCGTCTGCCCTCCGTTATTTCCGTTGTGACCAACATGGACCCGGAACATCTGGACCACTGGGGTTCTGCCGAGGCCATGGAAGCTGCGTATGACCAGTTTGTCTCCAACGTGCCGTTCTATGGGTTTGCTGTTCTGTGCATTGATCACCCAGCCGTGCAGCAGATGATCCCGCGCCTGTCCGACCATCGGATTGTCACCTACGGGTTCTCCCCACAGGCAGATGTGCGCGCTGAAAAACTGATCACCGATAAAATGGGCGCAACGTTTGAAGTCACCCTGACGGACCGCGTCACCCGCCGCACCCGCAAGGCTGGCCCCTTCCGCCTGCCCATGCTGGGTTCTCACAACGTGCAGAACGCGCTAGCCGCCATTGCCGTGGCAACGGAAATGGATATCAGCGATGACGTTATCCGCTCCGGTCTGGCCTCCTTCCGGGGGGTCAAGCGCCGCTTTACCCGCACGGGTGAAGCCGGTGGCATTACCGTGATTGATGATTACGGCCACCACCCTGTTGAAATTGCCGCCGTGCTCAAAGCCGCGCGGCAGGCCGGGGCCAACCGCGTGATTGCCGTCATGCAGCCGCACCGTTACTCCCGCCTGCAAATGCTGTTCTCTGATTTCTGCACCTGCATGAATGATGCGGACACGGTGATTGTGGCCGACATCTACGCGGCCGGGGAAAACCCGATTGAAGGCGTTGACCGTGACGTGCTGATTGAAGGGCTGCGTGAACGCGGCCATCGTTCCGTAGTGCCGCTCTCCAGCCCGGACCATCTGGCGGAAATGGTAAACGCCATCGCTAAACCCGGTGATTATGTTGTGTGCCTTGGTGCAGGCACCATCACCAACTGGGCGCAGGCGCTGCCCGCACAGCTTGCCGCGCTACAGGCTACGGCCAAAGGCGGACGCGCGGCATGAGTGCCGTCACCATGACAGATCTGGTGCAACAGGCGTTTGATGGTGCACGGGGGCGGGTCACGCCTCAGGCTCCATTGGGGCCGCGCACATGGTTCCGTGTGGGTGGCGCGGCGGAATGGCTGTTTCAACCTGCGGATACGCAGGATCTGGCTGCCGTCATGCAGAAGCTCTCGCCAGAACTGCCCGTCACGGCGCTGGGGGCATGCTCCAACGTAATCATCCGGGATGGCGGGCTGGATGGCATTGTGGTGCGTCTGGCACGCGGCTTTGCCGATGTTGTGGTGGAAGACGATGGTCTGGTGGTGGGGGCAGCGTGCCTGGACGCCACCGTAGCAGAACATGCCGCACAGGCAGGGCTGGCAGGGCTGGAATTTCTGGCCGGTATCCCCGGCTCCATTGGTGGTGCTGTGCGCATGAACGCGGGCGCTTATGGTTCGGACATCGCCACGGTGCTGGACTGGGCTGAAATTGTTACGCGGGATGGTAGCATCGTCACTCTGGAAGCCGGCGCGCTGAATTTTGGCTACCGCCGCTCAGGCCTGCCGGAGGGAGCGTTTGTTACGCGCGCGCGCCTGCGAGGCACCCCTGCCAACCCTGCTGATGTTTCTGCCCGCATTGCGGATGTCCGGGCCGCGCGTGAGCAGTCACAGCCTGTACGGGCCAGAACGGGTGGTTCCACCTTCCGCAACCCGGACCCGGATGTATCCCCCCGCAAGGCGTGGGAACTGATTGACGCTGCCGGATGCCGTGGCCTGACTTTGGGCGGCGCACAGGTGAGCGAAAAACATTGCAACTTCCTGATCAATACTGGCTCCGCCTCCGCGGCGGATCTTGAGGCGCTGGGGGAAGAAGTGCGCAAACGTGTGGCCCAGAACGCGGGTGTCACACTGCATTGGGAAATCAAACGCATTGGCAAGGCAGGAACCCCGGCATGAGCAACCCTAAACGTGTGACGGTTCTGATGGGGGGTATCTCCTCCGAACGTGAGGTCAGTCTGGCATCGGGCAAGGGGATTACCGCTGCCCTGCGCACTTTGGGCCATACCGTAACGGAACTGGATGCCGGGGCGGATCTGGCTGCGCTTGTTAATGATCTGACCGCCCAGAAACCGGATGTTGTGTTCAACGCCCTGCATGGTCGGCTGGGGGAAGACGGATGTATTCAGGGCGTGCTGGAATGGATGGGCCTGCCCTACACCCATTCCGGCGTGCGCGCCTCCGCCACCGCCATGGACAAGGCCGCCGCCCGCGCCGTGTTCCTCTCCGCCGGGCTGCCCGTGGCGGAAGGCAAGGTGATTGCCATTGAAGAACTGGAAGCCGCAGACCCACTGCCCGCCCCGTATGTGGTCAAACCCGTAAGCGAAGGGTCTTCCGTCGGGGTGTCGATTGTGCGCAAGGGCTCCAACATTCGGGAAAGCATTGTGCAAAGCTGGCGTTATGGCCCGCACGCCCTGGTAGAAGAGTTCATTCCGGGCCGTGAAATCACCGTTGGCGTTCTGGGAGATCGCGCCCTGACAGTCACGGATATCACCCCTACCCCCGGCAAGGGGCATGATTTCTATGATTATGACGCCAAATACAAAGCGGGCGGTTCTTCCCACACGCTGCCAGCACAAATAGACCCGGCGGTGGCGGAACAGGCGTGTGCCATTGCCGTGGCCGCGCATCAGGCGCTGGGGTGTTCAGGCGCGTCCCGCTCTGATTTCCGGCTGGATGACACCGGCAGCGGCCCGGCGCGGGTTGTGCTGCTGGAAGTGAACACCCAGCCCGGCATGACGGAAACATCCCTGCTGCCAGAACAGGCGGCTTATTGTGGCATCAGTTACCCGGAACTGTGCGGCTGGCTGGTTGAAGAGGCACTTCGCCGCTGATGAGAACCCCGCCTTCCCCTTCTGATCGTCCGTCACGCCTTGGCCTGTTCGCCCGGCGGCAAAAGCGGCTGCTGCGGCCTTTGGCCGGGCTTCTGGTGCTGGGCGCACTTGGGGGGGCGGGATATCTGTACCTGCAACTGCCGGGCACGCGGGAACAGCTTGCCCCCCTGCGCGACAAACTGCTGAACAAGGCGCCGCTGCGCGTCACCAGTATCAAGATTGACGGCGCGCAACTGACCAGTGAAGACACCATCCGCAAGGCGCTGGGCGTTTCCGTGGGCGAACCGGTTCTGAACTTCAGTGTAACGGACGCGCGGGACAGGCTGAATGCCCTGCCCTTTATTGATCATGTTGTGGTGGAACGGCATCTGTCTGGCGAGATTGACGTCCATATTACGGAGCGCCCGCCCTTTGCCGTATGGCAGCACAAAGAGCATTTTGAACTGATAGACCGCCAAGGCAACAAGGTGCCGGATCAGGGCATGACCGGCAAGGATGCAGAAGCCTTCACCAAACTGCCGCTGGTCGTGGGTGACGGTGCGAATGAACCCGCCGCCGCCCTGATTGATGCACTGGCACAGGAGCCGGACGTACGCTCCCGCATGGTTGCGGCCGTACGCGTGAGCAACCGCCGCTGGAACCTGACGCTGAAAGACGGCGCAACCGTGCTGCTGCCAGAAGGGGAAGAGGTTCCGGCCATTCACCGTCTGGCCAAGCTGCATGCCACCACGCACCTGCTTGACCGCCCGGTGGTGCTGATTGACATGCGCCTGCCAGACCGGCTGACCATTCGGGAAAAACCGCCAGAAGCGGCCCCACAATCAGATTCCTCCGGCAAGGCCGGGCCGGACACCACCCCCGGTCATGCCGCACAACAGAACTCCGCCCAGGGTGGCTCCTCTCACGCCTCAGCCCCCCCGCCGGGAAACCCCACATGAACGACCGCTCACGCTCTTCTTCTCCCAATTTTTCCCTCGGTGGCCGCCCGCGCAAGAAAGGGACTCCTGCCTCCTCGTCTTCCAGCCTGCGGATGAGCGGGGATGAAACCATCCTGCCGCTCCCCCCTTCCGAGGCCAACAAACGCCCGCGCACCTGGCGCAGCGGATATTCCGCCGTGCTGGATATCGGGTCCACCAAGATCACGTGCCTGATCGGGCGCGGGGAGATCAATGGCGGCCTGCGGGTAGTTGGCTGCGGCTGGCGACGATCTGATGGCATCCGCAACGGAGCCATTACGGATCTGCACAAAGCGGAAACCGCCATCCGCGCCACGGTTGGGCAGGCCGAAATGATGGCCGAACGCACCATAGACCGCGTGGTGGTCAACCTCTCCTGCGGGCACCCGGCCAGCCGGTTGTTCAATGTGCGTTGGCCCGTGGGTGGACGTGTGGTGACAGAAGCGGACATCCGCCGCGTGGTAACGGAAGGCCGCGTGCAGGCCACGGTGGAAGGGCGGGATGTTGTGCACACCCTGCCCATTGATTTCACGGTGGATGATACAGAAAACGTGGCAGACCCTCGCGGGCATCTTTGTGAAACCCTCAAGGCCCGTCTGCATATTATTGATGCCGCCTCCACCGCGCTGCTGAATCTGGAAACAGTGCTCAGCCGGGCGGAACTGAAGCTGGAAGCGCTCGTTTCTTCTCCCATGGCGTCCGGCCTGTCCGTGCTGGATGCCGACGAACGTGAACTTGGCACGACGGTTATTGAGATGGGTGGTGGCACAACGTCTCTGGCCGTGTTTGGAGAAGGTCAGATTCTGCACACCGCACAGATTGGCGTAGGCGGCCTGCATGTCACACGCGATATTGCGCGGGGGCTGAGCACGTCACTGGAGAATGCCGAACGCCTTAAAACGGTGTATGGCAGCGCGGATCTGGCCTCTGATGTTGAAGATGAACTGCTGACCGTTGAACTGCTGGGCAATGATGTGCCGCAGTTTGAACAGATTTCCCGTGCTCAGTTAGGCCGGATCATCCGTCCCCGGATGGAAGAAACGCTTGAACTGGTGCGGGAGAAATTGGATGGCGCAGGGTTGGGCAATGCCGCCAGTGGTCGCATTGTGTTGACCGGCGGGGCCTCACTTCTTGATGGCATGCGCCCCCTTGCAGAACGTATTCTGGGTTCACCCGCCGCCAAGGGCCGGCATGGACCCGCCTTTACCCGGTCTGTCCGGCTGGGACGGCCCAAGCATATTCTGGGCCTGCCTGAAAAAACCGCAGCGGCGGCAGGGTTCGCCACCGCAGCGGGCCTGCTGTCCTGGGCTGCCAGCGCCGAACGTCCGTTTGGCGATGTGGAGTTCAGGGAAGCCCCGCCATCTGGCTTTTTGCAAAAACTCGTCGCTTTTATTCGTGAGAGAGTTTGATATACTTAAAAGAATATTGACTCATCACGTCACACCGCCCTTCAAAAGATACCGTTTGCCGCTGCCGTTTCCCAGGAGAGACTCATGACACTGAATCTGACCGTTCCACCTCAAAATCACGCTGATTTCTCGCCGAGAATCACAGTCATCGGCGTTGGTGGCGGCGGCACGAACGCAGTGGACAACATGATTACGTCAAACCTTCAGGGCGTGGAATTTGTTGTCGCCAATACAGATGCCCAGAGCCTTGCCAAAAGCCGGGCTGACCGCCGCATCCAGCTTGGCCCGCATCTGACCCACGGGCTGGGCGCTGGCGCAAAGCCAGATGTTGGCCGCGGGGCAGCGGAAGAAGCGGCGGATGAAATTGCACGGTATCTGGACGGCTCGCACATGGTGTTCATCACCACGGGCATGGGCGGTGGCACAGGCACCGGGGCGGCCCCCGTTATTGCGCGCATGGCGCGTGAGCGGAACATTCTGACGGTCGGTGTGGTCAGCAAGCCTTTTGACTATGAAGGCAAACGCCGCGCCCTGATTGCAGATGAAGGGATCAAGGAACTTCAGCAGTATGTTGATACGCTGATCGTGATCCCCAACCAGAACCTGTTCCGCGTTGCCAGTGAACGCACGACCCTACGTGAAGCCTATAAGATGGCTGACCATGTTCTTTACATGGGCGTGCGTGGCGTGACCGATCTGATGATGGCCCCCGGCTACATCAACCTGGACTTTGCCGATATCCGCAGCGTAATGGCGGAAATGGGCAAGGCCATGATGGGCACCGGCGAGGCCGAAGGCGAAAACCGCGCCATTGAGGCCGCTGAAGCCGCCATTGCCAACCCGCTGCTTGAAGATTCCTCCATGTCTGGCGCACAGGGCCTGCTGGTGAACATCACCGGTGGCGAAGACATGACTCTGTTTGAAGTTGAAGAAGCCGCCAAGCGCATCGGGCGTGAAGTGGCCGAAGGCGCAAACATGATCTGGGGCTCCATTATTGATGACAACATGGATGGCAAGATCCGTGTGTCTGTTGTGGCGACCGGCATTGACATGAAGCCCCCTGCTCCGGAACGCCTGCATCTGGTGCCTGCTGATGCAGAAACCCCGCAGGAAGCCCCTGCTGCAACTGGCGCTGGTCAGGCTCCGTCCACCAACACGGCTGCTCAGGCCGCACCGGAAGCCAGCGCCCCCCAGCAGCCGCGCGCCGCAGCACCGGCCCAGCCGCAGTATCAGGCTCCTCAGGGTGGTACGTCCCGCGTGGCCCCGCCGCCTGCGCACAGCATTCCGGGCCAGATTCCGCCCGCAGCAGCACCGCAGCAGCCACAGCCCGCGGCCCGGCCTATCCCGTCTCCGCGTTCTGGTCTGTTCACGGAAACACCGCGTTCGTCTTATCAGCCGGACCCCACGCCGCCTTCTTCCCGCAGCCTGTTCGGGCGCGTAACGGGTGCGTTCCGCCGGAGCACCGGCATGGATGAACCTCGGAACGAACCGGCAGCACCCGCACCCCGCCCCACCATCAGCCCGGCAGATCAGGGCCCAAGCGTGCGGCAGGCCGATACGGATGACACGGGGCTGGAAATCCCGACCTTCCTGCGCCGTCAGTAATTTTTTCCGTTCGTTTCTTTTTTCTGGCGCGCTGCTCCTTACAGGGCAGCGCGTTTTTTAGAGGCCGCTTGAACAGTCCGCAGCGTCAGACTGGTGACTATTTGTTGTAGCCGAAAAGGCGGTTTTTAAAGGCCGATACGGACACATCGGAACAAAAAAACACCATTTTTCAGGCGCAACGAACACCCATCAGCCCGATTGGGCAGACTTTTTAAACAGCCTCTCAATGTAATAGATGGCAATAATCATTGACTCGCCAGAACATCTCGCTGGCTTTAGCGTTAAGCTGCAAAGTTTTTCACTCTAGCAGGAAAACGTCAGAGCCATGGACAGTCTCCTGATGGAACCGATTACTCTTTCCACCACTCCGGAAACGTATGCGGTTCCCACTCATAACCGGGCCAGAACGGTCAAGGCCGTGCAGCATACTTTGCATCACTCCATCTCCAGCGTAGGGACGGGGTTGCATACAGGCGCACCGATCAACCTGACCCTGAGACCAGCCCCTGTTGGCCATGGCATTGTTTTCCAGCGGACCGACCTAAACGCCGCGCCCCTGCCTGCCCGATTCGATTACGTGGTGGACACGCGCCTGAGCACCGTTGTGGGGGAAGCGGGCAACCCCGCAAACCGCATTGCCACCATTGAACATCTGATGGCGGCCTTCCATGGCTGCGGCATTGATAATGCCCTTGTTCTGGTGGACGGCCCGGAAATTCCCGTTTTTGATGGCTCGGCCGCTGACTTTGTTTTTCTGCTGGATTGCGCTGGCCGTGTGCCTCAGGATGCCGTACGGCAGAGCATTGAAGTGCTGCGCCCTATCCGGGTAGAGCAGAACGGAGCCTTTGTTGAACTCCGCCCCTCCACAACCCAAACGTTGCATCTGTCTCTTCAGATTGACTTTGCCGCCGCTGCCATTGGCAAGCAGGATTATGCGCTGGAACTGACACCAGCCACCTTCCGCCATCAACTGGCCCGCAGCCGCACCTTTACCCTGCGGCAGGAAATAGAAGCCCTGCACAAGGCCGGTCTGGCCCGTGGTGGTTCGCTTGAAAACGCCATTGTTGTTGATGGAGACCAGATTCTCAATCCCTCCGGCCTGCGGTGCCCGGATGAATTCATCCGCCACAAGGTGATGGACGCGGTAGGAGATCTGTATCTGGCGGGTGCCCCCATCAAGGGCGCATTCACTGGCCATCGGTCCGGCCATAGCCTGAACAACAAGGTTCTGCGCTCCCTGTTTGCTGATCCGTCAGCATGGCGCTTTACCCCGCCTTCCGCCGTTTCTGCGCGGGTGGCTGCGTAAGAACATTAGAGAGAAAGCGCACGGACCATCTTTCCTTCCCTTTCCTTGCTCGCTATGCGTGCTATAAGACAGCTTCAAATTGAAGAGCCGGGATGTCTGTGAGCGTTATCAACCCTCTTTCCGTTCGCTGCCGCATACGCCATCTGGTGTCGGCCAGTCTGCTGTTGGGCTTGTCCGGTTGCGGGCTGTTCGGGCACGA
Organism: Acetobacter tropicalis; assembly: GCF_030644465.1. Taxonomy (NCBI): domain Bacteria; kingdom Pseudomonadati; phylum Pseudomonadota; class Alphaproteobacteria; order Acetobacterales; family Acetobacteraceae; genus Acetobacter; species Acetobacter tropicalis. The sequence goes on from NZ_JAUYUW010000001.1 coordinate 757,999, forward strand.
GAAAGCGCCCCCAGTTCCCAAACTGGCTTCGGCTGAAACGCTGTATAATAACGGTATTGATGCCTTGCGCACCCGCCGTTACACGCTGGCCGCAGCCGAGTTTGAGGTGCTCCAGCAGAACTATCCCTATTCAGGTTACGTTGCCAACGCGCAGCTTATGGAAGGCTATTCCTATTACCTGAAGGGCAAGTACCCGGAAGCTGTGCAGCAGTTGAACCGCTTCATTGGCCTGCACCCCACCAGCGCGGACGCCGCCTACGCCTATTACCTGCGCGCCCTGTGCTTCTATGAACAGATTGCCGATGTGCAGCGTGACCAGCAGGGCACCGTGGAATCCATGGATGCGCTGGAGGAAGTGATTACCCGCTTCCCGCAGTCCAAATACGCACGAGATGCGCAGCTCAAGATCGACCTGTGCCGTGACCATCTGGCCGGTAAGGAAATGCTGGTAGGCCGCTATTACCAGCAGGAACGCAACTATGAAGCCGCCATCAACCGCTACCAGCGCGTTGTGGAAGACTTCCAGACCACCAACCACGTGCCCGAAGCGCTGGAACGTATGGTGGAAGTCTATCTTGATCTGGGGCTGACAGATCAGGCCCGTAAATCCGGTATTGTGCTGGGCTACAACTACCCTGGCAGCAAATGGTACCGCTTTGCTTACAGCAACCTCAAGCGTTACAAACTGCTGAGCGACAACTTCCCCGTTCCGGGCAAGCTGATTACCGCCCCCAAGGCCCCCGCCGCCACAACCACACCGCCTACGGCAGCCGGTGCGGCCCCTGCGCCTTCGGCCCTTGGCCAGCAGCCGGGTGCGGCACAGCCCATGGATATTCAGAAAGCGCCGGTTGCACCGGTCAAGGCCGAGCCCGCACCACCAGATCAGGCCCGCGTACTCTGAGCCTGAAGGTGCTCACGCCAACATTTTCCACAAAAGGGGCAGGCTGCGGTCTGCCCCTTTTTGTTTCTGTTCTCTTTCCGTTCGCCTATTTTTTTTATAGAACGCTTCAAGGCGGTTAACACACCACCGCTTCAGAGATTGTCTTCGTCAGATTTTCAGACCGGACCCATCATGCTGACAAACCTTTCCATCAGGGATGTGGTGCTTATCGAAGCGCTGGACCTTTCCCTGCACGCAGGCTTCACAGCGCTTACCGGGGAAACCGGTGCCGGGAAATCCATCCTGCTTGACAGTCTGGGGCTGGCGCTGGGGGAACGGGCCAGTGCTGGCTTGGTGCGCGCGGGCGCCGATGAGGCCCGTGTGACCGCCAGTTTTGACGTGCCACTCGATCACCCGGCCTATGCGCTGCTGAACGAACAGGGGATTCCGGCCGAAGCCGGGGAGCCCCTGATGCTCCGCCGCATTATTTCAAAGGAAGGCCGGTCTCGCGCATGGGTGAATGATCAGGCCGTGGGCATCACGCTCATGCGTCGCGTGGCTGTCACCCTGGTGGAAATTCAGGGCCAGCACGAGCAGATGGGGCTTGCCGATTCCAGCACCCATCGCGGATTGCTGGACGCCTACGGCGTGGGGTCTTCCCTGCTCACGGACGTAACGCGCGCTTACGTGACATGGCAGAAACTGATTACCGAACTGGAAACCGCACGCAGAAACCTTCAGGAAGCCGCGCGGGAAGAAGAATGGCTACGGCATACGGTGGACGAACTGGCCACCCTTGCCCCGCAAGCGGGAGAAGAAGACGCTCTGGCCCAGCAGCGCCATGCCCTTCAGCAGGCCGAACGGCGCGGTGAGGCCATTGCAGCAGCCCAGGCAGAACTGAACCCGCGAGACCGGCGCAATGCTGGCCCAGCGGCGGCCTTACGGGGTGCCAGCCGCGCTCTGCAACGCCTGCTCCCGCCTCCCTCTGCCGAAAAAACGACCCATGACCCGCTGGAGGCCCGCACCAGCGAGGCTCTGGCTGCCCTTGAAGGCGCAGAAAACGCACTGGCGGAAGCAGAAACCCTGCTCTCTCGTCTGGCCGATGAATCGGAAGCCAACCCGCGCCTGCTGGAAGAAGCGGAGGAGCGCCTGTTCGCCCTGCGTGCCGCCGCACGCAAACATGATGTAACAGTCGAGGATCTGCCCGGCCTGCGCGAACGGCTGACCCTGCGGCTGGCGGCACTTGAAACCGGCGTCACGCATCTGGATGCACTGCAACAGGCCATGCAGGAAGCCCGCACGGTGTATGAAACATCCGCCAGACGCCTTTCTGCTGCGCGGGAAAAAGCCGCCCGCAAGCTGGAACAGGCTGTGACCCGTGAACTCAAACCCATCAAACTGGAAAAGGCCCGCTTTCTGGTGGATATCCAGCCCCTGCCCCCTGAAAACTGGAGTGCGCAGGGCATGGAGCAGATTACCTTCCTGATTGCGGCCAACCCCGGCCAGCCGCCCGGCCCACTGGCCAAGGTGGCATCCGGCGGTGAGCTTTCCCGCCTGATGCTAGCGCTCAAACTGGTGTTGGCGGAGCAATCTGCCATTGGCACCATTGTGTTTGATGAAATTGACGCCGGTGTGGGCGGTGCCACCGCCGCCGCCATTGGGGAACGCCTGCACCGGCTGGCAAGCCGGTCCGTGCAGGTGCTGGCCGTGACACACAGCCCGCAGGTGGCGGCCAGCGCGGATGCCCATCTGCGCATTGGCAAGATTGTACGCAATGGCAATACCGCCACCCACGCCGCACCGCTTGGCATGGAAGAACGGCAGGAAGAAATTGCCCGTATGCTGGCCGGAGACGTGATTACCGATGCCGCCCGCGCCGCCGCCGCCAGCCTGCTTGGACAGAAGAATGACTGAACACCTCGCCCCGACTGAACTGGACGCCGCACAGGCCAAAGCTGAACTCACCCGCCTTGCAGACCTGATAGGCCGCTACAATACCGCCTATTATACGCATGATGCGCCCGAAGTGAGCGACGCCGAATATGACGCCCTGCGCAAACGCTACGATGCCATTGTGGCGCTTCACCCGGAGTCTGAACCGGCAGAGAGTGCGGCCCAGACCGTAGGGGCCGCGCCGGACAATGCTTTTGGCAAGCACCGGCATCTGGTGCCCATGCTCTCTCTGGACAACGTGTTTGATCAGACAGAATTTGAAGCCTTCATCAGCCGCGCGACCCGCTTTCTGGGGCTGAGCGAGGCGGATGCCCAGAAGCTGGCCTTTGTGGCCGAACCCAAGATTGACGGGCTTTCCATCAGCCTGACCTATGAAAACGGACGCTTTGTACGGGGCACAACCCGAGGCGATGGCACGGAAGGCGAGGATGTGACCGCCAACCTGCTCACGCTGAAGGATCTGCCTCAGCAGCTTGAGGGGCACGCGCCGGAACTGATTGAAATTCGTGGGGAAGTCTTCCTCTCCAAGGAGCATTTTCTGGCGCTGAACGCGGCGCAGGAAGCCATTGGCCGCAAACCCTTCGCTAACCCACGCAACGCAGCCGCGGGTTCCTTGCGGCAGCTTGACCCTCGCGTTACCGCCCGCCGCCCTCTTTCTCTGTTCGCCTATGCCATGGGCTTCAGTTCAGAAAAGCAGGCCCGCAGCCATTGGGCATATCTGGAGCAGTTGCGGGCATGGGGATTTCCGGTCAATCCGCTCTCCCGCAGGCTGGAAGCGGCCAGTGGTGCCGAAGCTTTTTTTGAAGAGATTGGCCGTGCCCGCGCCGCGCTGAGCTACGATATTGATGGCGTTGTTTACAAGATAGATGATCTGACATTGCAGGAACGTCTGGGCTTTGCGGGGCGCGCGCCCCGCTGGGCGGTGGCGTGGAAGTTCCCGGCAGAGCAGGCCATTACCACCCTGCGGGCCATTGAAATTCAGGTAGGCCGCACCGGCGCCCTGACCCCGGTTGCACATCTGGACCCCGTCAATGTGGGGGGCGTACTGGTCATGCGCGCCACGCTGCATAATGAAGACGAAATTGCCCGCAAGGACGTGCGCCCCGGCGATACGGTGCAGATTCAACGCGCGGGTGATGTCATTCCACAAATTCTGGCGGTGGTGCCACCGGGCCCGGATGCACCGCCCCGTGCGGAGCCATTCCACTTCCCTGACCATTGCCCTGCCTGTGGCGCGCTGGCCGTGCGGCCGGAAGGGGAAGCCGTGCGCCGCTGCACAGGGGGCCTGACCTGCCCTGCGCAGATTGTGGAGCGGCTTATCCATTTTGTCTCCCGCAATGCCTTTGACATTGAAGGGCTGGGCGAGCGCAGTATCCGCGAGTTTTATGAGGAAGGGCTGATTCACACCCCTGCGGATATTTTCCGCCTGCACACCCATGCGGAAAGCATCATGAAGCGGGATGGCTGGGGCGAACAGTCTGTGCGTAACCTGATGCAAGCCATAGAAGCGCGCCGCACCATTGCGTTCTCCCGCTTTATCTTCGCGCTGGGAATCCGCCGCATTGGCGAGAGCAACGCCCGTCTGCTGGCGCGCCATTACGGCACGTATGAAAACTGGGTGGCACAGTTGCGCAAGGCCGCCATCATTGGTTCAGACGAACGGCTTGAACTGGGCTCCATTACCGGCATTGGCAGCGTGATCGCGGATGATCTGGTGGCCTTCATGAGCGAGGAGCACAACCTTGCAACATTGGAAGACCTGAGATCGTTCCTGAACATAACAGAGGAAGAACAAACCTCCGGCGGGCCGCTGGCAGGCAAGACCGTCGTGTTTACCGGCACCCTGCACACCCTCACCCGGCAGGAAGCCCGCGCCATGGCGGAGCGGATGGGGGCAAAAGTGTCTGATTCCGTCTCCAAAAAAACGGACCTTGTCATTCTGGGGGAAAAAGCGGGCTCCAAAGCCAAAAAAGCGGCGGAACTCGGCATTGATACGCTGGACGAAGCCGGATGGAACGATTTTTGCGCAAGTCAGGGCTAAGACCGGCCTGAAGCGGGCCTTTGCCCAAAAAGAGTCATTGCCGCGGGAAACAAAACGCGTCATGCTCGTTGCTATCGATGGGGTGGATTAAGTCGTCCAAAATAAAAAAATAAAATCCGTTCGCAGATCGGCCCGTTGCTCCGGTAGTTCCCATCCCCTCGATCGGGGTAGAGCTGGCTCTGCGTTCGCACCAACGAAGTGAACGGCAAAATGACCAAGTGGATCTATAGTTTCGGCGCTGGCCATAATGAAGGCAACGCCGGAATGCGCAATCTCCTCGGCGGCAAAGGGGCCAATCTGGCTGAAATGGCCAATATCGGCCTGCCAGTTCCGCCCGGATTTACAATCACCACTGAAGTCTGCTCCGCCTTTTATGAAAATGGCCGCGCCTACCCGGCAGAGCTGGAATCCCAGATTGAGGATGCCATGGGCCGGGTTGAAAAGGCCATGGGGCTGCGCTTCGGTGATGCCAACGCACCGCTTCTTGTTTCCGTGCGCTCGGGCGCACGTGTTTCCATGCCCGGCATGATGGACACGGTGCTGAACCTGGGCCTGAATGATGAAACGGTGGAAGGGCTTGTCCGCTCCTCCGGTGATGCCCGCTTTGCGTGGGACAGCTACCGCCGCTTCATCCAGATGTACGGCTCCGTTGTGCTGGGTGTCCCGCACCATCGGTTTGAAGACATTCTGGAACAGGCCAAGCGGGAACTGGGCAAGGAAGATGATACCGCCCTCAGCGCTGAAGACTGGCAGCTTGTGGTCAAGGACTACAAGAGCATTGTTCAGAACGAAACAGGCAAACCCTTCCCTGAAAACCCGAAGGATCAGCTCTGGGGCGCCATTGGTGCCGTGTTCGGTTCCTGGATGAACCCGCGCGCCAACACCTACCGCAAGCTGCATGATATTCCGGCAAGCTGGGGCACGGCTGTCAACGTTCAGTCCATGGTGTTCGGCAACATGGGTGATGACTGCGCCACCGGCGTCTGCTTCACGCGTGATCCCTCCACCGGCGAGAACATTTTCTACGGTGAATACCTGATCAACGCGCAGGGTGAAGACGTAGTGGCTGGTATCCGCACGCCGCAGCCCATGTCCGCCGAACGCGCCACGCCTGACCAGAACCCGATGGAAAAGGCGCTACCGCAGGCCTATCAGGAAATGCTGAAGGTGCGTGAACTCCTGGAACGCCACTACAAGGACATGCAGGACATTGAGTTCACGGTGCAGAGCAACAAGCTGTACCTCCTGCAAACCCGTAACGGCAAACGTACTGCCGCAGCCGCACTGCGCATTGCCATTGACATGGCACGCGAAGGTCTGATCACGCAGGAAGACGCCATTACACGCGTACCGCCCTCCTCGCTTGATCAGCTTCTCCACCCGGTTCTTGACCCCAAGGCCGAGCGTACACAGCTTGCCCGTGGCCTTCCGGCCTCCCCCGGTGCAGCTACCGGCGTGATTGCATTCTCCGCTGAAGATGTGGAAGACCGTGCCGCCAAGGGTGAAGATGTCATTCTGGTGCGTATCGAAACCTCACCCGAAGACGTGCATGGCATGCACGCAGCCCGTGGTGTGCTGACAACCCGTGGTGGCATGACATCCCACGCGGCCGTGGTGGCCCGTGGTATGGGCCGTGTTTGCGTTGCAGGTGCTGGCAGCATTACCGTGGACTACAAGGCACAGACACTCAGCGTTGGCGGTCATACCCTGAAGGCTGGTGACTGGATCACGCTGGATGGCGGCACGGGTGCTGTCTATCTGGGCCGTGTTCCCACCATTCCGCCTTCTCTTTCTGGCGATTTCTCCACCCTGATGGGCTGGGCCGATTCCGTGCGTCGTCTGGGCATTCGTGCCAATGCAGAAACGCCGGAAGATGCTGAAACAGCCCGTCGCTTCGGCGCGGAAGGCATTGGCCTGTGCCGTACGGAACACATGTTCTTCGGCCCGGATCGGATTGGCCATGTGCGCCAGATGATCATGACGGAAGAACCGGAAGCCCGTGCCCGTGCCATTGGGGCGCTGCTGCCCTTCCAGCGGGATGATTTCTCGGCCCTGTTCCGCATCATGGCTGGGCTGCCCGTCACTATCCGTCTGCTTGACCCGCCGCTGCACGAGTTCCTGCCGCACGGGGAAGCAGAACTGAAAGACGTGGCCGCCGCCCTTGGGCAGAGCGTGGACGCCCTGCGCGCCCGCCGGTCTGCCTTGTCCGAAGCCAACCCCATGCTCGGCCACCGTGGCTGCCGTCTGGGCATCAGCTATCCGGAAATCTACGCCATGCAGGTGCGGGCCATTACGGAAGCAGCACTTGCCGTTTCCAAGGAAACTGGCAAGGCCGTTATTCCGGAAATCATGATCCCGCTGGTGGGCACCAAAGCAGAACTCGATCTGGTGCGCAAAGCCTGTGAAAGCGTGATTGCGGATGTGCTGAAAGAACAGAACGCCGAGCTGACCTACACCATTGGCACCATGATTGAGCTGCCCCGTGCAGCCATCACGGCAGACCAGATTGCGGAAAGCGCGGACTTCTTCTCCTTCGGCACGAACGATCTGACGCAGACCACCCTTGGTCTGTCCCGTGACGATGCTGGCTCCTTCCTTCCTGCCTATGTGGAGAAAGGGCTGCTGCCGCAGGACCCCTTCATCTCCATTGACCGGGAAGGCGTTGGCGCGCTGGTGCGCATGGGCGTTGAAAAAGGCCGTGCGACCAAGCCCGACCTCAAGCTGGGCATCTGCGGGGAACACGGGGGCGATCCGCTCTCCATTTCCTTCTTTGAGGAAGTGGGGCTGGATTATGTCTCCTGCTCCCCCTTCCGCGTGCCCGTTGCGCGGCTTGCCAGCGCACAGGCCGCCCTTGCCGCCCGCCGCAATGCGGTAAAAGCCTGAAGAAACAGGGCCGCCCCCAAAAAGGGCGGCCTTTTTCTCAGCCAAAACGATTATGAACCAGAAAACACTGACCCTTCATCTCGTGTCTGAAGCCACAGGCCAGACCCTTGATTCTGTTGCCCGCGCCTGCATTGCGCAGTTCCCGAACACGGAAATCCGGCTCCGCCACTGGAACCTGATCCGCTCCCGCCTCCAGCTTCGGCGTGTTCTGCGTCACATCGCGCTGGACCGTGGGCCCGTCATGTCCTCGCTGACAGATCCTGCCTTGCAGGCGGATATGGAAGCAGGATGTGCCAGCATGCAGGTACGGCTGCTGGATGTGCTGGACAGCGCTGTGACCTTCCTTTCAGAAGAAACGGGGGAGGAAGCTACGCGGCATCCTGGTGGCCAGTACATCATGGATGAAAACTATTACCAGCGTATCGAGGCCATGCATTACGTGCTGGCGCATGATGATGGTCAGGAAACAAACGAACTGAATGAAGCCGATGTAGTGTTGGTGGGCGTTTCCCGAGTTTCCAAAACGCCAACCTGCTTTTATCTGGCTAACCGGGGCATCAAGGCCGCCAACGGGCCACTGGTGATGGGCATTGAGCCACCCAAGGCATTGTTCACCATAAAACGGCCGGTGATCGGCCTGACCATTGATCCGGAAACACTGATCGAAATTCGCCGTACGCGCCTTTCCCAGATGATCCCATCCGGTCGCCTGCGTGACCCTGCTGCTGATTACGCCTACATTGATCTGGAAAAAGTGCAGGAAGAACTGCGCTGGGCCCGCCGCCTGTGCCGCCACCACAACTGGCCGGTTATTGACGTAACCCGTCGCTCCATTGAGGAAACATCAGCCTCCATTCTGGATCTGATTGAAACCCCCGGCTACGTGGGCACGGCCTGAAAAAGGCAGTGCCGGTTGGGTTGGTCTGAAGGTGTTCCTCATAAGGGACGACCATCCAACCTCGTACCATCCTCGCCCCGGAAGCCATCGCGAGAGCACCGTCCTTAGCTCATGAAAGAGGGTTATCATTCATACGAGGTTGATGGTGCGCTGAAAAAACAGTCGGTGCAAAGTGAAGTAAATTTCTGTGGGCAGAAAAAGCCGACCTGACGGCGGAATGCAAAGATGCACCCGCCCAATCAAACAGTGTTCAGCCACAAACAGCCCTGAAAAACTTGGAGCCTTTGTTAAACAGGCTCTTAATCGTCAGTCAGTTCATTGGGTTCCAGATGCTGAACCCGCGTGGCCTGTCCTTGTGCATTGTAATAGATAATGCTGCTGCCGCGGCGCTGTGCATAGCCATCCGGCTTGCCATCAGGCGTCCAGAACAGAAGGCGGTTTGCGTCGGCCTGTTCCTGCACTTTGTCCCCAGCGGGCCGGTAGCGGAATTTGCTGAAATCCTTGTGGGCGCGGGGCAAAGGCGGCTTGGCAGCCAGCTTGTGCATGTCCGGCCCTTTGTGGCCTTCTTCATCACCGCCGTCATCATCATCCGCCAAAACCGGAGACGCAGTTATCACAGGAAGGGAAACGGCCAGCAATCCTGCGGCCAGAAGACATCCTTTACGAAACCACTGCGTCATGACGTGTCGCACTCCCCACTCTCACACAGCTACATGCCAGAGATATGTGCCCGCTTTTTACGGCAAGCGCAATTGTGCACGCTGCGCCCCTGCTCTTTGGGCAAGGCAGACGCGCACGCGAGCGATACTCAGGACAAGCAACGCAATTACTTAGGCTGCCCCGGTTCAAGCTTCTGGCAGATTTCCGCCAGCTTTACGCGGGCAAACTTGGCCACCTCTCCTAGCGCCGTTGCCGTTTCAACCTCAGGTTCATATCGCAGCCGTTGCTCCAGTGCTTTCATTACTTCCGCGCGTGTCAGATCCTGAGCATAGATCACAAACGGCATATCAAACCGTTCCTGATACGCCTTGTTCAGTGCGCGAAACTGAGCAAACTCCTCAGAAGAAAGCCGGTTAAGATCCGCTGGCACATCGGAAACAGGCTGTGTCAGCGCCTCGGCTGAAGCCACGGCCAGAAATGTTTCCAACCCCGGATAAGCCCGGACTACCCGCCGGCGTGCCTCATCGGGTGCGGCACGCACCATGGCTGTCAGTGTCGTAAAAAGGGATTTGACATCAGCAAACGGCCGACACTCGTAAGCCTCTTCCGCGGCCCAGGTCGCATGATCGAATACAGAACCGAAAGTCGAGACAAATCGCTCCCGGCTCATGTCGTTAATGCTTTGCATCAATGGGTTGCTCATACAGATGCCGCCTCTCTTGCCGGCAGCCTGTGTGACAGACTGCGCCTGTGTTCAGAAAACTTGCCATGAGGAAGAAACGTGTCTCTCCCCTTATTCAGATGGTGCGTTTCTTCTCCTCCCGCAACGCAGCAACCCCTCACTTTGTTGCCATATATTTGACACGTCATCTGAACAAAACGCAGTTGGTCGATCGCACCCACAAACTTAACAGGAGGCATCTGCCACCGCGTCCATACATAGCGTGGGGAACCTCCCTTTCGCCTTTCAGACGCGGCCCTTATCATACGCGCCATGACTGAAACGCTGATCGGCCCGTTCTCATTGGAAAAAGACATCCGCAAAAGCCGTTTTCTGGCACGGGCCACCCCTGTGCGCAGTGCGGAAGAGGCCGATGCCTTTATCAGCCAGATTGCCGCCGCCGAGCCTGATGCCACACACCATTGCTGGGCCTGGCAGATTGGCCCCATCTGCCGTTGCCATGATGCAGGAGAACCCTCCGGCACCGCAGGGCGACCCATTTTACAGGTGATTACGGCACAGAAGCTGGATTTTGTGGCGGTTGTGGTCAGCCGTTGGTTTGGCGGCATCAAGCTGGGTGCGGGCGGCTTGATCCGCGCCTATGCTGGCACAGCAGCAGAATGCCTGCGCGAAGCCCCCAAGGAAGCCATTATCGAACGTGTCACCCTCACGTTCCACGTCCCGTTTTCCCTGCTGGCCATTCTTCAAGCCCGCTTGCAGGAGTGGGGGCTGGATGCAGCCACGCCGGAATACGATGCCACGGGCGCGCAGTTTGTGCTCACCCTCCCTGCCGCACAGCAGGAAGACATCACACACCGCCTGCTAGACCTGACCAGCGGCCAAACAAGCGTTTCAATTGTGGAAAAATGAGAAATGCCTCCACCAAGGGAGGCAAAGCACACCCCACAGCCTCAACAACGCTGCAGGGCACGCCATATAGGCTGGCGGATTTAGCGGGGCGTTACCCAGCCATTCCCCGTGGAGTCGCCAAGTTGACCAGAGCCGTACGGGCCACTGCTTTGATAGGCGGACCCATAACGGGAAAGATCAGAGCCTGTAATGGAGTCACGATGCACCTTGGCCAGATGATCAGGATCATCCCCATGGTTGAACTCCATGGACGGCGCGTCCTGATAACCCGGAGGCAGATTACGGTGGCCATGCACGGTTCTTTTTTCCGCAGAACCACTCTTTGAGGAGGAGCCGGAAGCTGCCCCTTCCCCAAAGGAAATGTTGTTATCCGGCGTCAGGGATGGGTCACCAGGAGCGGCTGATGCACCAGAAGCCAGACACACACCAAGGCTGAGACCCGCCAGCAGCAGGAAAGATGATTTACGCAGCTGCGCCATTGCGCGTCACCCCGTGAAAAAAAATGATCCTAACCTGCACCCTCACTGTGTGATGCAGGCGGCATGGCGTTAGTATCGCACCAACTCACGAAAAAATCCAATCCACGTTACTTTGCGTCTGGCCGAGCCACTGAATGCTCTATGGTGCTGATCTTGTTGGGGTTTCAGGATGACCTCCTGCGTGTTTCCCCAGCGGGCAGACGCCATGCCGTGTGAACAGCCCGCTCATTCTCTTTACGCATTTCCTGCTCAGTCGTTGCGCGTACGGGCGGATTACCGGAAGAAAATTTGCGTATTGGCCGCGTTTTGGACATAAAGACAGCCCCTTGCGGCCTTTATGGCAACGGGGACTGTTTTCTTTACACCTAACCCCACATCTTCAAGACAGATAGAACTGACAGGATCAAGTCCATGAGTGCCTCGCTCGCCCAGCCCCGCCCGACGTCTGCTACCTGGATGCCGGATAGCTGGCGTTCGTTTCCTGTCAAGCAGATGCCAACCTATCCGGATCAAGCCGCGCTGAAAGCGGTGGAAGACCGGCTGCATGTGTATCCGCCACTGGTATTTGCCGGTGAGGTGCGCCGCCTGCGCGCCCAGTTGGCCCAGGCCGCCAAAGGGCAGGCTTTTGTATTGCAGGGCGGCGCATGCGCCGAGAGCTTCGGCGAATTCAAGGCCGATGTGGTGCGCGATACGTTCCGCGTGCTGCTACAGATGGCGGTTGTGCTGACCTTTGGCGCAAAAGTGCCGGTAGTGAAGCTGGGCCGCATGGCGGGCCAGTTCGCCAAGCCGCGCTCTTCCGATACGGAAACCAAGGGCGATGTCACGCTGCCGTCCTACCGTGGGGATATCATCAACGGGCCGGACTTCACGGCAGAAGCCCGCATTCCTGACCCTGTGCGCATGGAAACCGGTTATTTCCAGTCCGCCGGTATCCAGAACCTGCTGCGCGCCTTCTCTCGCGGGGGCTATGCCAACCTGCATGAAGTGCACCGCTGGAATCTGGGGTTTGTGGAACGTTCTCCGCTGGCCAACCGCTACCGTGTGATGGCGGAACGGATTGGGGAGACTCTGTCCTTCATGCAGGCCTGCGGTATTGACGCTGCCTCCGCCCCGCAGGTGGATGAAACCGAATTCTATACGTCTCATGAAGCCCTGCTGCTGCCTTATGAACAGGCACTCACCCGTGTCGATTCCACATCAGGCGAATGGTATGACTGCTCCGCCCATTTCATCTGGATCGGGGACCGCACCCGCCAGCCGGACGGCGCGCATGTCGAATTCTTGCGTGGGGTGCGTAACCCCATCGGCATCAAGGTTGGTCCGACCTCCACGGTGGAAGATCTGGAAAAGCTGCTGGAAATCCTGAACCCGACTGATGAAGCCGGGCGCATTACGCTCATCTCCCGCATGGGCGCGGACAAGATTGACAAGCACCTGCCGCCGCTGATGCGGGCCGTAAAAGCCACCGGCCGTACCGTGACCTGGCTGACTGACCCGATGCACGGCAACACCATCTCCACCACGCAGAAGGTCAAAACACGGTCATTTGATGCCATCATGACGGAAGTGAAAGGCTTCTTTGATGCCTGTGCGGCTGAAGGTGTGCATGCCGGTGGCGTGCATATTGAAATGACCGGTCAGAACGTAACGGAATGCGTGGGCGGCGCACACTGCCTGACGGAATCCGATCTGGCTGACCGTTATGAAACTTTCTGTGACCCGCGCCTGAATGCCGAGCAGTCTCTGGAACTGGCGTTCCTGATGGCTGAGGAACTGACCGGCAAACGCTGAACGCGTCCACCAACCCATGATCACAGAACCGGGGGGTGCCTTTACCGCACCGCCCGGAACCCCCATCATCCAGGCAGCCTGAACCGGAATGGAGATGAGACAAGGATGGTGCAGCCTTCTAACGGCGTTGAAACGCCCGGCCTGAACACGGCCAGTTCGTCCGCACCGCTTCCCGACCCGGTCATTACGGCCAGAACGGATTCCTACTTCAACCGCACCAAGCGGATTGTCTCTCACTTTGGAGACTGTGAGGTTACATACGCCTTCTTCATTCGTCGTCCCGTCATCTCCGCGCCGGGGCTGATGCTGGAATGGCTGAAGAACGTGATGGCGGAGCGGAACAGCCCCTACACAATTGATCTGGTCCACCCGGAAGGCGAATGGGTGGGTGCTGGGGAGCCATTAGTCTATATCACCGGCTCCTTCACTCATCTGGCTGATCTGGAAACGCTTCTGCTGCAAAAGCTGGGCAGCCCCTGTGTGGCCGCGCACCGCGCGTATCAGATTGCTGTCTCCCTGCCCCACACCAAGTTTCTGGCCATGGATGCCCGCCACTGCGCTGGCTATGGAATGCAGGAACTGATGGCCTATGCGGCTTCCGTAGGGGGACGTGCCGCCAAACGCGATGGCGCCATCGGTTTTATCGGCACCGCGAATGATGCCGTAGCACCGTTTTTCAACAGCACGCATGGTTATGGCACCATGCCCCATGCCCTTATTGGCTATGCGGGTTCCACCGTGCGCGCTGCGGAAATGTTCCACGAACTTTATCCGGAAACGGATCTGGTGGTGCTGGTGGATTACTTCGGCAAGGAAGTGACGGATGCGCTGGCCGTATGCCGCCGCTTTCCTGATCTTGCCGCACAGGGCCGCCTTGGCGTGCGCCTTGACACCCATGGCGGGCGGTTTCTGGAAGGGCTGAACCCGCAGGAATCGTACGCGGTGGTTGACCGCCACGCACCGGAAGCCCTGCGCCGGTATCGTTCTGATTCAGAACTGCGTTACCTGATTGGCACCGGCGTTTCCGCCGCTGCTGTCTGGCGCATGCGTGACGCGCTGGATGAGGCTGGCTTCCCTCATGTGAAGATCATTGCTTCCTCCGGCTTTGGCGTTACCAAATGCGCCTGCATGGCCGATGCCCACGCCCCCATTGATGTGGTCGGCACCGGCTCCTTTATTCCTGATCGCTGGAACGAAACGTACGCCACGGCGGATATTGTGTCCTACAACGGCACGGAACGCGTGAAGATCGGGCGGGAATTCCTCCTCCCCTCCCAGCGCAAAGCACAGAAAGGCTCCTCTGCATGACAGAAACCCTCACACCGGAAGATAAAACCTGGCGTGTGCGTATTCTTGATCTCTCAGGCGGCGCAGAAGACAACATTGTTGAAGAAGTTGGCGGTTTTCATGATCTGGCGCACGCCAACGCGTTTGCCCGTTCTTATGTAAGAGACAGCGTGGAACGGTGCCGCGTGCCGGGCGCTTCTACCAAGGATGTGCTGACAGCCTGGTTCAGCTTTGGGGAAGACGCCGTGGTGCTGGAAGCCGAAGAGGATGGCTGGCGTTCCGCCAATGAACTGGATGATTTTGCCGCTACCCGCGCCACCCCCATGGAGCGGGACTGGCGCGCGTTGGACCCCCGCCGGCTGGTGGATGAGGAGGATGACGCTCCGTTTACGGACGACGACGAACCACCCACCACCCACTGAAAAACCGGCTGCCTGACAGGCAGGAGAGGGCTGGTATTTCCGCGCCAGTCACGGCATAGAGACGTCATGAAGCTTCGTTTTGCGCCCAGCCCCACCGGTATGCTGCATGTTGGCAATGCTCGCCTTGCCATTGCCAACGCCCTCTTTGCCCGCCGCCATGGCGGGGCGTTCCAACTCCGTATTGATGATACGGATATCGAGCGCTCCAAGGAAAGCCATGTTGAAGCCATTCAGACAGACCTGACATGGCTGGGCATTACGTGGGATGAAACCTTCCGCCAGACCGAGCGGCTGGACCGTTACGCCAAAGCCATTGAAAAACTGAAGGCCACGGGCCGCCTGTATCCGTGCTTTGAAAGCGAACAGGAACTGGCCGCCAAGCGCGAAACACAGATCCGCCAGCGCCGCGCGCCGGTATATGACCGCGCCATGCTGAAAATGACGCCAGAACAGCGCGCGCAGGCCGAAGCCAATGGCAAGGTGCCTTACTGGCGCTTCCGTCTTTCTGACCGCATCATTCAGTGGCGGGATCTTGTGATGGGGGCGTGTCAGGTCAAACTGCCTTCCGTGTCTGACCCCGTTCTGGTGCGGACCGATGGCACCGTGCTCTACACGCTCGCCTCCGTTGTGGATGATCTGGAAACAGACATTACCCACATCATCCGTGGCGAAGATCACGTCACCAATACCGGCGTGCAGATTGATATTGCCGAGGCTTTGGGCGCACGCCCCGACCATTTCCGCTTTGCGCACCTGCCGCTGCTGCTGGATGAAAATGGGGGCAAACTCTCCAAGCGGTTTGACGCCATGTCCCTGCGCACCTTGCGTCAGGACGGGGTGGAAGCCGAAGCGCTGGTGGCCTATCTGGCTCGGCTTGGCAGTTCAGATGACCCAATTCTGGTGCCGTTTGCGGAGCAGGCCAAGGTGTATGACCTCTCCCACATTTCAAAATCCGCCGCGCGGTTTGATACCAGGCAGCTTCTGGCCCTGAACCACAAGCTGCTGGCCCAGACGCCTTTCGCTACCGTGGCGGAACGCCTCCCTCACGGCGCAACGGAAGCCTTCTGGCTGGCCATTCGCGGCAATATCGAAATGCTTTCCGAAGCGAAGCTGTGGGCCAGTGTGGTCTATGGAGACATTGTGCCGCCACCGCAGGAAGCGGAAACCTCCGCCTTCCTGAAAGACGCCGCCGCGCTGCTGCCAGAAGAACCGTGGGACACCGCAACCTGGAAGCTTTGGACCACAGCCCTGAAGGAAAAAACAGGCCGCTCCGGCAAAGCCCTGTTCCTGCCCCTGCGCCTTGCCCTGACAGGCGAAGAACACGGTCCGGAACTGCGTGACCTGCTGCCACTCATCGGCCGCAAACGCGCACTCGAACGGCTACTAATGGGACAGGAAGGCTAAGCCTCCCTTCGTAAAAACCTCTGCACCACGCACGTCTCTTTGCATGCGCGGTGCAGAGGCATACTTTTCTGGTTCCATACTGAACCTAGCCTCTCTTGAAGGCACCCAGTGTCGGCCGTTCCGAAACAGGCTCTTGCAGTTTCAGTTTGTCTCGATGTGCGTTTGCACCGTTTAGCGGATGGATCGGCAGTTTTTTGCGATTGAACTGACAAAGTTTCCATCCCAACCGCCGATGTCAAACCTTCTCATGAACTTTGTCCGCTTCAAAAAACTCTCTGCCGCCCATACCGTGTTGAGCTCTCAAACACGCCCTCTGCGTTATGCGCAGCAAATGCCCGAAACAGCACGACTGCCACCTGTCGGCTCTTTTTCCGTTGAGCAGATAGGTCGTTTTTGATGGAGGGAATGAACTATCCGCTCTCGTATAATAAAGGGAGACAATAAATGCTCTGATACCCTCGCGATAAATACCAGGTTACAGCATTAAGTAGAAACAACGCACACTGGCAATATTTCCCTAGGTAGAGTATCCTTTTTTCAGGAAAAACAAGACAGAGAATAGGCAGATGGCTCGTCGGAATATCTCATTACGAGTAATTGTTGCCGCATTGATGCCTCTGCTTGGCGCTGCGGCTGCGCCTCCATCACTTGCACCTTTTATAACCAAAGATAATTTCGATGCGGGTAATTATGAGTTCGCGCGCGGCGCATTTCCCGATGCCACGCCTGAGCAGGTTGCGAGTTGGAACGCTATCAAATCTTATGTCCATGCCTGCGAGCAGGACGCAGGATTAGCTGAAGACGCGCAGTTGAAAGACATAGGCGTCAAGGCTGTCGTTCCCAGAAATCGCGGCTACCAAGACCATCTATGTGGACAAGTGTCATTGGCGTTACCGTCCGCCAAGGCGTTTAAGAATTGGGATAGCTTTCAAAAAGCATTGAAACGAAGCCTGTCTTATTATCAGACTTACGAAGCTGCATTGACTGCAGCCAGTAATGCCATTGAGGTAGATTCAAACAGCGAAAACCTTACTGAGCAAATTATGGCTCGAATCATTCCTGATCAGGGCTGGCGTTATCCGATGATGGGAACGCTGGATACTCTCTCCGGCGTCGATACGGAAACCTCTACTGTTCTCCAGCAGCGCATCCTTATGGCAATGTTTAATACCGATTGGGATAATAGCCAGTGGGTCCGAGGCATCCTGAAAACGCACGGATGGACGCGTATTGTGAAGGCTGGCAAAAAATCATCTAGGATGATGTGGCTTTTGATCCAGCACGCCGATAATGACCCTGCCTTACAAGTCATGGCATTACGCCAGATTGAACCCCTGATGAAAACGGGTCAGTTCGACAAGGCAGACTATGCTTTACTAACAGATCGTGTGAACCTCGCTACAGTTGGGACACAGTATTATGGTTCCCAGTTATCCTGTCAGCACAATCATTATGCCCCCTTCTCACTCGATGCAAAAGGCAGCGACCCTAAAGTGCTAGATGCACGCCGCGCTTCTATGGGCCTAATGTCCGAAGCGAAGTATCTGACTTATCTCCCTCCGCACTGCTAGTTTCAAAGTGGCTTCATTTTTATTGGTAATCACGAATCAATTACGAAAATCCGCAACACGATAGTCCCTGTCGTTCCCCGCGTGTTAGACCATGTGTCCGCTTTGAAAGAACAGATCATGCGCCCTCATGACTGGAATAAAGCCTGCGGACGACCCGCTCCATCGTCAGCCCCTGCACGATGATGGTGAACACCACCACGCCGTAACAGACAGGCAGCACCAGATCGCGCAAGTCTCCGGGTGGCAGTCCAAGCGCCAGAGAAACCGAGATCCCACCACGCAGGCCACCCCACGTTAGAATACCAAGGACACGACCCCGCTCCCACTGCCGGAGATGAACAGGAAGAGTGGACAACAGCACACTCAATGCCCGTACGGCAATGGACAGAGGGATCACGGCAAGCGTGGCCAGCACCGTAAACAGACGTGGGGTGATCTCCAGTATTTCAAAGCCTATGAGCATGAACAGCAGAACGTTGAGCACCTCATCAATCAACGTCCAGGCGATGTCGAGTTTCTTGCGGGACGCTTCATCGAAAATGGCATGGCTATAGCTTGTCCCAAAACACAGTCCGGCCACGACGACGGCAATCGCACCAGACATGCCAAGCTGGTTGGCGATGCTGAATGTTCCGGTGGCCAGAGCCAGAGATGTCAGCAGATCAATATGTGGATCCCGCTGCCCCTTGAGCACACGGAGCGCGATCCCTCCGGTCAGTGCGCCCAGAAGACCACCGCCCAGTGCTTCGCGGCAGAAACTCAGGGCAATTTCAGAAGCCGTTACCCCTTGGCTATCCCCGGTCGCCAGTCCGATTGTGACACCAAAAATAACAACCCCCACGCCATCATTGAACAGGCTTTCACCCGCAAAAACTGCCTGAAGCGGTCCTGGCAAGCCGAGACGTTTCAGCATTCCGACAACCGAAACCGGATCTGTTGGCGCAAGAATGGCACCAAGCACAATGCACCATGTAAAAGGAACGGCGTGGCCCAGCAGGGGGAAAACACACCATGCCGCGCCTGCCAGTAACGCTACGGCCAGAACGGTTCCTATAATAGAAAGGGCCGTTACCGAAGCCAGCTTTGTTCGCAGATGCCCGACATCCACCTGCATGGCCCCAGCGAACAGAAGCAGCGATAGCGCACCATTTAAAAGAGCCGCAGGCAGATTGATGGCTCCCAGCACAGACCGGGGGAGCGACTGAAGATCATAGGCCGGGAACAGCGGATTCAGGATCATGACCAGCAGAGAAATCAGCATCGAGAAGATCAGCACGCCGATCGTCACTGGAGCGCGTAAGGTGTGGTAATTGAGAATGCTGAAGCCTGCTGAGAGGGTCAGCAACAGAGCAAGAAGGCTGATGGTATCCATGCCCTCACGGCTGACCGCTCCAGTTCCTTACGTCAAGGAAAACTGGAAAGAGTCCGCTATTGGAGAAGTATAACGCTTGTTTGACTAACAGATGTGAGGCGAGAACCGCCTGCCTTCGTCCAATACACCGTCCCCAATATAACGGCACACCTCCTAGCCTCCCCTAACTATGAGAGACCGCCTGAAAGCCCTCCCCCATCAGTCTTGCGCTCCTTTCCTGCCAGAGTGCTGTTGCCTTTTTGCCCTATCCCTTCCGCCTTGCCTTTATTTGCCTCCCCTTCTCCCCGTGACAGAACGTGAAAGATTAGGCACTCTGCTGCCCGACGTATGTTTTCGTTCAGCCGCGCCTTCGCGCTGGATTTTTTGCAACAGCCATTCTGGACCTCGCATGCCGTCTTCTTTGACCCGCCGTTCTTTCAGTTTCGGGCTGACCGGCCTGCTGGCTGCCCCTGCTTTTGCCCGGGCAAGTTCCTTCACCCCGGCGGAAACCCCGCCCATGCTGGAAACCCTGAAATGGGCCCCCAAAACACGCACCCGCGTGCAGGCCGTGATCACCGAATATGGGCAGTATTCGGAAAAATATGATCAGACCCACCGCCCCTATGCCGTGTTTGACTGGGATGAAACCGCCATTGTTGGCAATGTGCAGGAAACATTGTTCCATTACATGCTGGCGCATTTCAGTTTCCTGTTGCCTGCGCATGAATTCCGGCACCTGATCCACACCCATATGCCAGAAAAGGCGTTACCTGCGCCGTTTACAACCCTTGATGGAAAACCTGTCTCCCAGCCCCTACTGGTTGAGGACATTCTGGAAGATTACCGGGCGCTAGCAGCACGCTACGGACACCTGCCCCACCCTCTCTCCCTTGAAGCTCTGGATAAAGACCCGGCTTATCAGGCCTTCCGCGCACGCATGATCTTTTATTATCACAGCCTGCGGGCCGTTCATGGGGGAGAGGAAGCCCAGCGCTGGATGATCCGCCTCCTGGCTGGCCAGACCATTACTGATGTTCTGGCCATGACACGCGCCGCAAATGAATGGGGGCTGGGCCAATCCATTACGCCCATTACATGGCGTTGCCCGCCTGACCGCGCCGGAAAAAGCGGTGCGGTCGAGGCCACCTTTGTACAGGCCCTGCGCCTTACGCCAGAAATGGCCGATCTGTTCCAGATCTTGCAGGAACACGGCATAGACCCGGTTATCTGCACATCCTCCCTGGAAGACTGTACAGCCTTTTTTGCAACATCTGCTGAATATGGCTACAATATTCCAAGAGAGCACGTTTATGGTGCACGGCTGGATGAACACAAGAAAGTTCTTCTTTCTACCGAAACTGCAAAATATCCGTTCCCATACGGAAGCGGTAAAACGGCCATTATCCACAAATACGTTATCGCCAAACGGAAACGCCCTCCGCTGATGATTTTTGCGGGAGAAGAAAGCTCAGCCCACCTGCTTTCCGCTTTTCCGGAAACCGCACTGTGCTGCCTTATCAACCGCAAACAGTCTGATAGTATGACCCCCTTTCTGAAAGAGGCCAGCAGCCAGCGCAGTTCCGCCACACCTCGGCTGGTCCTGCAAGGGCGGGATGAAAATACAGGGGAATGGATTCCAGAAGAAGCCAGTATTTTTCTAGGAGAAACCAAACCACGCCTGCCGTGAGCGCAGCGCGTTACCCTGGCATGGAAAACAGGTGAAGGTGAACGTCACCTTTTTACACTAAACGACGCAGCACGAACCGCACTGAGCAGACTTCTGCATCCAATATCCAGTGTGGTTCGCGCTGTGCCCGCGCCGTCGCCTTATGAAACAATCTTACTTGATGACCGCACAGGCAACACGGTCCCCTGCGCCACCAATCGGCTGGGTGGTGTAATCATCCGGGTTTGCGTGAATAACCACGGATGATCCGTCAGCATCCAGAAGGGCTGGATGCTTGCCGCCCGCGTTCAGAGAAACAAGGCTGGAGTAGAGTTCGACCGTTGCCGTGCCATCTGCGGCGACATAAAGGTTGGGCAGATCGCCCGCATCATTCGCGCCCTCATGCAGCAGGCCGTGCACAACAGGCTTTGCGGTGTGAATATGCCCACCAGCACTGGTGAACTTTGGGGGCTCGCAGCTTCCCTTTTCATGAAAATGCAGACCGTGCCATCCGGGCGTCAGCCCTTTTGCTTCCACACGAAGCAGGACACCATTGGGAGCCTCGGTCACTTTGATGGTGCCATGGGCGGCACCATCTGCCCCTTGCAGGTCACCCGTGGCGGTGCTCGCCGCCATCGCAAGGGAGGGCACCAAAGCCATCCCGCAGGCAAGGGCAGCAACAAATTTCAGACGTGAAGCAAACATTGCTTTCTCCTTTTCCGCTTCCGACAGTCGGATACGGTATCGCTATTCAGTCTCACTTGCATAGTCTGGCATACGCTCAGAGAGTTGTGAGCAGCAGAGTGCCCTCTGCACCTTAAATTGACCGAACGATGTCAAACGCATGATGCCGGAGCAAGGTTGCCGCATCTGGCCTCCCCCTGCCCCACCGAGAGCATCGTACCCCGGTTTCCACATCGTCCCGCGCCTGCTCTGCTCTGCTCTGCTCTGCTCTGCTCTGCTCTGCTCTGCTCTGCTCTGCTCTGCTCTGCTCTGCTCTGCTCTGCTCTGCTCTGCTCTGCTCTGCTCTGCTCTGCTCTGAGGGCGAGCGTTGCGCGAAGTCTTTGGTCTTTCAAACAAAAAAGCCCTGCCGCGTAAGCACGGCAGGGCTTTTTGTCAGAAACCTGAAAGAACAGGCTGGCTGATCAGTTCTTGGTTTTGTCAACCAGACGGGATTTGGAAATCCACGGCATCATGCCACGCAGTTTTTCACCAACGGCTTCAATCTGGTGGGCATCGTTAATGGCGCGGGTAGCCTTGAAGCCAATGTTGCCAGACTGGTTTTCCAGAATGAAGTTACGCACGAAGGTGCCGTTCTGAATGTCGGTCAGAATGTCCTTCATGGCCTTCTTGGTGTCCGGCGTGATCACGCGCGGACCAGACACATACTCACCATACTCAGCCGTGTTGGAGATGGAGTAGTTCATGTTGGCAATGCCGCCTTCGTAGATCAGATCCACGATCAGCTTCATTTCGTGCAGACATTCGAAATACGCCATTTCCGGTGCGTAGCCACCTTCAACCAGCGTTTCAAAACCAGCGCGGATCAGTTCAACCAGACCACCGCAGAGCACGGCCTGTTCACCAAACAGATCGGTTTCCACTTCTTCCTTGAAGCTGGTTTCAATGGTGCCTGCACGGCCACCACCAATAGCAGATGCGTAGGACAGCGCGATTTCCAGAGCGGAACCGGACTTATCCTGCGCGATAGCGACCAGACAGGGAACACCGCCGCCGCGCTGGTATTCGGAACGCACGGTGTGGCCGGGGCCCTTCGGTGCGATCAGGAACACGTCCAGATCAGGACGGGCTTCAATGATGCGGAAGTGGATGGACAGACCATGAGCAAACGCCAGAGCGGCACCCTGCTTCAGGTTCTTTTCCAGAGATTCTTTGTACAGCGTGCCCTGGCCTTCATCAGGCGTCAGCACCATCACAACATCGGCCCAGGCAGCGGCTTTATCAGGCGTCATCACGGTGAAGCCAGCATCCTGCGCCTTTTTCACGGCGGAAGATTCTTCACGCAGACCGATCACGATGTCCTTGACGCCGCTGTCTTTCAGGTTGTTGGCGTGAGCGTGGCCCTGGCTGCCATACCCGATAACTGCAACCTTTTTGGATTTGATCAGGTTCACGTCCGCATCACGGTCGTAATAAACACGCATAGACATTGTTTTTCTCCTTACCACGGCAGGGGTTTTTCCTGCCGCTCTGTTATCTTCAGTGACTCTGAATTGTCTGCGGTCCGCGGCAGATTGCCGCGATTCCGGTGCGGGAAACCTCAGCCAGCCCAAGCGGACGCATCAGTTCAATGAAACTGTCAAGTTTGTCGGTTGAACCGGTCAGTTCAAACACGAAGGAAGAGGCCGTGGTATCCACCGCGCGGGCACGGAACGCCTGCGCAATACGCAGCGCCTCGGTACGCGGCTCACCAGAGGACACAACCTTGATAAGCGCCATCTCCCGCGCCACATGCGGCCCGGCGGAAGAAAGATCAACCACGCGGGAAACAGGCACCAGACGTTCGATCTGCGCCTTCACCTGCCGGATATCTGCCGGGGTGCCGGTGGTGACAATATTAACGCGGGACACCAGTCCCTCTTCATCCACCGGGGCCACGGTCAGGCTGCGGATATTGTATCCACGCCCTGAAAACAGACCGATAATACGGGCCAGCGCACCGCTTTCGTTATCTACCAGCAGGGAGATAACCGCAGAGCCGGGAGCATTCTGCTGCATTGAAAAACTTCCTGAAAATCACGCGAGACTAAAGGCGTATCACCACGCCACGGAACAAAAAAATGGGGGCGTCAGACAAGCATCATGCCCTCACGCGTGACCTTTGCGCCACGCTCTTCCTGTTCCGGCCCAAGGATCATCTCGTTATGCGCAGCGCCGGATGGAATCATGGGGAAGCAGTTTTCCCCTTCCGCCACGCACAGATCCACAACCACTGGCCCATCATGCGCCAGCGCCTCACGGATCACGCCATCAAGCTGGTCCATCTGGGTGGCACGCAGCCCTTTGGCGTGGAAGCTCTCCGCCAGTTTTACAAAATCTGGCAGCGCATCACTATAGCTTTCAGAATAGCGGGAGCCGTGCAGCAACTCCTGCCACTGGCGCACCATGCCCATATAGTGATTGTTGATGATGAACAGCTTAACCGGCAGGCGATACTGGGCAATGGTGCCCAGTTCCTGAATGTTCATCAGGGTTGAGGCCTCCCCGGCAACATCCAGCACCAGCGCATCCGGGTGGGCAATCTGCGCCCCAACGGCAGCGGGCAGGCCATACCCCATGGTGCCAAGACCGCCAGACGTCAGCCAACGGTTGGGGGCATCAAACTTGAAGAACTGAGCCGCCCACATCTGATGCTGTCCCACTTCCGTGGAGACAAACGTATCGCGCCCGGTTTCCTGCGCCAGTTCATAAATACGCTGGATGGCCTGCTGCGGTTTGATAATGGCTTCGGGTGCGTGATCCTGATTGAAACGCAGGCAGTTCAGCCCCCGCCATGCCTCAATCTGCTCCCACCATGCAGCCAGTTCAGCCTTGTGTTCATAGGCAGGCTGTTTTTCCCACTCTTCAATCATCAGCGCGATGGTCCGGCCCACATCGCCGATAATCGGCTGATCAACATGAATGATCTTGTTGATCTGGGAAGGATCGATATCCGCATGAATTTTAAAAGAATCGGGTGAAAACGCATCCAGCCGACCGGTTACGCGGTCATCAAACCGGCTGCCCAGAGCAATCAGCACATCACATCCGTGCGTCGCCAGATTGGCTTCGTACGTGCCGTGCATGCCCAGCATACCCAGGAACTGCTTATCCGTGCCCGGAAACGCACCAAGCCCCATCAGGGTGGAGGTAACCGGAAAGCCCGTCAGCTTTGCCAGCTTGCGCAGACCTTCACTGGCTTCCGGGCCGGAGTTGATCACGCCACCACCTGTATAGAACAACGGACGACGCGCCTTTTTCATGGCGGCAACGGCCCTAGCCACGGCTTCACGCTCGGGGTCAACCTGCACTTTGCCCGTGCGCAGCTTGACCTGATCGGCCCCAACGTACGGCGCATCTCCCACTGTAATATTCTTGGGCAGATCAATCAGGACCGGACCGGGGCGGCCGGACTGCGCAATGGCAAATGCTTCATGCACCGCAGGGGCCAGATCTTCCGGACGACGCACCAGATAATTGTATTTGGTCACCGGGCGGGTAATGCCGGTGGTATCTGCCTCCTGAAAGGCATCATTCCCGATCAGCGCCGTGGGCACCTGACCGGAGAGACACACCAGCGGAATGGAATCCATCATGGCGTCCAGCAGGCCGGTTACGGCATTGGTGGCACCGGGACCACTGGTGACCAGCACCACGCCCACCTTGCCGGTTGAACGGGCATAGGCTTCTGCCGCGTGCACAGCCGCCTGTTCATGCCGCACCAGCACATGCCGGATATGGTTCTGGCGGAACAGGGCATCATAAATGGGTAGGACAGCCCCACCGGGATAGCCGAAAATAACCTCAACGCCCTGCTCAGCAAGCGCACGCATAAGGACTTCCGCACCCGGTAGGGTGGTGGGGGTCTGTGCGGCCATGGTGGCAGAAGCGGTTTTCGGTGTCATTTCTTCCTATCTCCCAAAAGCGGGTTGGGCGGCATCTTTAGGGAACCCTGCTGGCATCGTCAATCCCGGATAGAATAAAAGAAATAATTTCACTTAATTTTCTTTCCGAAAATTGCTCGGGAGGTGGCATGCACATATCAAGATCGTATGTCAGCCCCGGTTGAGAGAGTGCATGATGCGCAAACCAAGTGGCCTGCCTGCGGGTATATTTTCCCGTTGCCAGCACCGCCAGCCGTATGGCTTCCTCCTGCGGAATTTCACCACGCAGAAAGGCTGAAAGTTCCGGCACACCATGCGCCCGCATGGCAGGCAAAGCGGGGTCAAGATGCTGCGCCAGCAGGGCTTCCACCTCTTCTATGGCTCCATGCTGCATCATGTGTTCAAACCGCACCGCAATTCTGGCCCGCAGGTCTGAGCGTGGCGGAAGAAGGCGCACAGCCACAAAGCGGCAGGGCGCAGGTGGCAAACCGGGCTGGGCCTGCCACCACGCAAGGCTGCGCCCCGTGCCGCGCCAGACCTCCCACGCACGGGAAACCCGCTGAGAATCCACTGGGCGCAGGCGGCTGGCCATATCCGGATCAACATCCGCCAGTCTGGCATGCAGGGCTTCCGGCCCCTCCTCCGCCACCAGACGTCGCGCCTCGGTGCGGGCGGCCTCTCCGCAATCCGGTATTTCGGCCAGACCATCCGTCAGGGCACGCATATACATGCCGGTGCCGCCGCACAGAATGGGCAGTCGCCCCGCCTGCCATGCTTCCGCCATGGCGCCCAGAGCCTGCGCACGCCACCAGGCCACACTGCCTTTTTCCGCCGCTGGCAACACACCATAAAGCCGATGCGGCACCAGCGCTTCTTCCTGCGGCGTTGGGCGAGCGGTCACAACCCGCAGATCGCGATACACCTGCATGGAATCCGCATTGATTACGGTGCCGCCCAATTTTCGCGCCACAGTCAGCGCAAGGGCTGATTTGCCCGAGCATGTGGGGCCCGCAATGATCAGGGCAACCTGCCCGCGTTCCGCAACGCTGTTTCTCTGGTCTTCCGCTTGCTTCATGCGGGTATTCCTGTCACACCCAATTCCAAATGATGAGCCTGGTCCTGACACTTGTCGCACAGCGCGACGCCGCCACACTTGATGCCGCAACCATTGCCCTGGCGCGGGACACCGTGGATGGCGCGCAGACTGTCACCACACTCTCCGCCGGAGAAGCGGTGGACATTCCCTGCCCCGCCACTGCGGCAGACCGCCTGCCCGCCCTGCGCGCTGCGCTGGCTGACAAGCCGGTTGATGCGGTCCTGACACATCAGGATGCCCGACGCAAACGCCTGCTGGTGTCTGATATGGACAGCACCATTGTGGCGAACGAAACGCTGGATGATCTGGCCACCCATGCGGGCATTGGTGAAAAAATTGCCGAAATCACGGCCCGCTCCATGAATGGCGAGCTTGATTTTGCCACGGCCCTGCGCGAACGGGTGGCCCTGTTGAAAGGCTTTCCTGCCTCCCTGCTGGAAAAAGCCTGGAACGATGTGCGGCTGAACGAAGGCGCAAAGGAACTGGTGCAAACCATGCGCGCCCACGGTGCCCATACAGCACTGGTTTCTGGCGGGTTCACGTTCTTTACCTCCCGCGTGGCAACGCTATGCGGGTTTCAGGAAAACCACGCCAACACCCTGACCATTGCGGATGGCATGCTGACCGGAGAAACCGGGCACCCCATTCTGGGGCCAGATACCAAGCTGGCGTTACTGACCTCTCTGGCGGAAAAACACGCTCTTCCGGCCAACGCCACACTGGCCATTGGGGATGGTGCGAATGATCTACCCATGCTGAAGGCAGCGGGGCTTGGTCTGGCTTTTTATGCCAAACCCATCATCCGCAATGCCATTGCAGCGCAGATCAACCATACCTCGCTACGCACGGCGCTGTTTGTGCAAGGCTATCCGGCTTCAGTGTTTTCAGGCGCATAAAGAGCAGGCCATCAAGCCAGAAAGAGGAAGGAGATCACCCCATGCAGTTCGACCCGCGACGCAACATTTCCTCCTTTCCGTTTGTGCGCGTCTTTCTGGCTTTGGTGGGCTGCGCGCTGATGGCTTACTGCTTCCAGTATTACCTGACCCTCCCCCCAGACTCGCCTGAACACGTCATGCGCCACGTGGCTGCCCTGATTATCGGCACACTCATCCTGCTGGGCACCATCTGGGTCTAAAGGGGCACACCACGCGCCCTAAAACCCCAGCCGCCGGTGCATCTCAGCCACCAGCGCGGGCGTATCATCCAGTGGTTCCACAGCCCATGGCTCCAGTTTTCTGAATGGAGAATGCTCACGCAGCACCCGTATTCGGCCTGAACGCTCAAGTTCTTCCGCAAAACGGGTGATACGGCGTGATTTTCCAGGCAACGGAAAAACCGAGACAGGAGCCTCTCCCGCCACAGCTTCAGACACCATGGACACGCTATCTATGGTCACC
This sequence comes from Acetobacter tropicalis, assembly GCF_030644465.1. NCBI lineage: Bacteria > Pseudomonadati > Pseudomonadota > Alphaproteobacteria > Acetobacterales > Acetobacteraceae > Acetobacter > Acetobacter tropicalis. Next base: position 785,973 of record NZ_JAUYUW010000001.1, read on the forward strand.
ACCAGATGGTCAGCGCAGGCAATAAGGCCCACATAAGGGTTTTCGCCCTCACCATCCCACAATGTGCCGCCCACCGAATCCACCAGATCACTCAGCATTTCCCGCGCCTGGGGGTCTGTGCGGCGGGAGGGCGTGACAATCAGGCTGCCTTTCTGCTCCGCAACGGCCTTAACCAGTATGGCCCCCAGCCGCGCAGCTTCCCCCACGCCAAACTGAAACCGTCCGTTGGAGCCCCCTATCAGTCCGGCAATCAACGGACGGGGTAAATGGGCAAAACGGGGCATCCATGTTTCACGTGCCTGCGCCAATCTGTCCGGCGTCAGCCCATGCAGGGCGGTGCGGCCCAGCAGCACATTGGGGCCTGAGATCTCATCATGCACACACGCCACAATCAGATCAAAGTTGGAGAGCGGCTGGCGCGGGTGCTGAATCTGCACCACGGGCCGCCCCGGCGCACGCAGGGCCGCCCCCACTGCGCCCCCTTTGCCGCCAATACTCACCACAACCCGCGCCTGATCAGCGGCAAAGGACAGCGGCTGGCCTGCACCATCATCCAGAAAGCGGGGGCGCAGCCACTGTGGGCCCCGCAGCGCCAGCCGCGCGATACGCGAAGGCCGCACGGCATGAAACTGCCCCTGCCAGCCTGCCCGGCTCACCAACCCCAACGCCTGCGAGCGCATTCCTGCAAAATCCTCTCCCACCACCAAGGCAGACACAGGCACCGCTGCCCCGGTAGCGGCCTGGTGCAAGACAGTGTTTGAAACCGTCGCCTTTCCAGCATATACGTCTTCAGCCATCAGGCGATCTCCCCCGCTTTTCATGCGCTGTCCGGCCCGGTGCCTGCGTATTGCAGAGCAGCCAGAGCGGCAGCACGCCATGCAAAGCATGTTTTTGAACCGGGTCAAGGCGGATAAAATCAGCATGTCCAACAGCTTCGAGGCAATGGGCCTTCTGCCGTCCTTGTGCGCACACGCCGCGCAGGCAGGCATGGCCACTCCTACCCCCATCCAGCAGCAGGCCATTCCGGCGGCACTCGCCGGGCGCGATGTTCTGGCCATAGCTCCCACGGGCACGGGCAAAACCGCAGCCTATGCCCTTCCGGTGCTGCATCAGTTGCTCAAGGCGCGCCGCCCTCAGGATGCGCTGGTGCTGGTGCCCACGCGGGAACTGGCGCTGCAAACGGCAGGCGTGTTTCGCATCTGTCTGGGGCTGAACCCCAGAGACAATCGACAGAAAGCTGGCACACCCGGCATTATCACGCTGTATGGCGGGGTGGACCGTGCCCCGCAGGCGGAAAACCTGCTGCACGATGGCCCCCGTGTGCTGATTGCCACCCCCGGCCGCCTGCTGGATTTTGCCCACACGGGCGAGGTTGATCTGGCCACCTGCACCCACGTGGTGCTGGATGAAGGAGACCGCCTGTTCTCCCCCGAATTTTTTGAGGAAAGCGCCACCGTGGTGGATGGGTTGCCGCAGGTGCGCCAGACCATGCTGGTCTCCGCCACGCTGCCAAAAACCCTGACCCCCATCCTGCAGAAACTTCTGCGCAAGCCGGTGGAAGTGCAGATTGAACCTTCACCCGAAAAACGGGGGCCCATCCGGCAGGGCGCGTATTTTGTGGAGCCCGCCGAGCGCCTGGCATTTCTCAAGGCGTTTTTCAACCGTGACCGCAAAAGCCGCACCCTGATATTTGTCAAAACCAAAGCGGAAGCGGATCAACTGGCCAGTGCGCTCAAAAAGCTCCGCGTGGGGGCAGCCCCTTTGCACGGAGACCTTTCTCAGGCGCAGCGTACGTCCACCGTCACCAGCTTTGCCGCAGGCCGCACGCCCGTTCTGGTGGCAACGGACATTGCCGCGCGTGGGCTGGATGTACCGGATATCCGTACCGTCATCAACATGGACCCGCCGGATCAGCCAGAAACGTATCTGCACCGTATCGGCCGCACGGGCCGGGGCGGCAAAACCGGCACGGCCCTGACGCTATGCAGCCTGACAGAGCGCAAAAAACTCCGGCAAATAGAGGTTGGAGCCTCCGTAAAGCTCAGGATTTTGTCCGAGGAGCAGGCTTTGCCGCCACTGGTCCCGCAGCAGAAGACCCAGCAGGGTGAGGCAACACGCACCAAACGTCTGAAAGCAGCTTCCCGGCCATAGAGGCCCAATCCGCCTTGACAGTCGCATTGCCCTCCGGCTCCGGCACGGGGGGCGGCTGGGCTATCATCTGCCGCAGGGCCTGCGCTATGCCCGCACTTGTGGGTGCACAGAGCACGGCCTGCGGCTTGCTGCGGAACTGCTCGGCCAGACCGCCTACATTGGTGGCCAGCACCCAACGCCCCGCGGCCAGAGCTGCAGCCCCAACACCGCTCTGGCTCGCTTCCCGGTAAGGCAGAAGCAGCACATCAGCCCACGCCAGCAAACTGGCGATCTCGCCCTCCGGCACCCAGCGATTTTCAACACTTACACCCGGCACGTGCGCCAACCGATGCAACCAAGGCGCATCCGGCCCTTTCCCCACAACCCGGCACACATAACCGGGCTGTGTCTGACCCATTTCCTGCAAGGCATCCGCCAGCAGGTCCAGCCCCTTGTAGGGCAGCAACCGGCCAAAGGCGAGCAGACGGATTGACCCGCCATGCGCCAGCGGCTGAGCGAGCGCCGTGCCACCTTCAAACGCAAAGGGCGGATGAGACGCCACAATGGCCTTACGCCCCCGCATGCAGCGCTGCGCCTCCAGCAAGGCCGCAACATGGGTGGTCAACGCCACCACAGCCTCCGCCCGCCAGACAAGCAGACGTTGCAACATGATCTGACCCGGAAAACCATCCCCCGGATGTGCCTGTGCATCATGCACAATGACCACAACCGGCACCCCCGCCCGGCGCAGGGCCTGCGCCATGAGCAGATCAAGAGGGCCGGGCATGGCGCATATGGCAAGGTCTGGCCTGATACGCCGCACTCTGGCCGTTAGCTGGCGCACCAGCCACGGGGCCTGAAGCACACGCCCCAGCAGGGACATGAGCGTTGTATAGGTACGCACGGACAGATCATTCGTGACTGAGGGATCGGCGCGCAGAATTTCCGCTTTTTCTGAAAGAGACAGCACGGCCTGACAGCCTTCAAGCGCGTTCAGGCCCCGCGCCAGTTCCACGGCCATTTTAGGGCCTGCACCACGCCGCCCCCATTGCCAGACCAGAACGCGCATTATTCTCCGTTACCCTTCCCGTGCCCCAGCCTCGCTACAGCGTTCAGCAAAGGGGCTGCTCCAAAGGCTTTCAGCACAGTCTGCCGTGCATTCATACCCAGCCTGCGCCGCAAGGGGGCATCTTCCGCCAACCTGTGCAGGGCCTGTGCCGCAGCGCCCACATTGGCTTCCGCCCACTGCGCGCCCGCAACCTGATAGACCCCACGCTCATCCTGCGCGGGAACAAGCGTATAGGGCACAGGCACGCCGCAGGAGGCATCCAGAAACTCGGCTGTTGCAGACCAGTCTGTCGCCACCACAGGCTTTTCAAGCAGCATTGCTTCCGCAGGCACAAGCCCCAGCCCTTCACTTCTATGCAAGGAGAGCACAATATCGGCGCAGCGCGTCAGGGCATGCACATCCGGCATGGGCAGGGTGCGCGTCTCAAACCGGATATTGGCCGCCCCCTGCGTGGCCGCCTGCAATCTCCGCATATCTTCAGGATAATGCGTGGCGTTGGAGACTTTCATAACCAGCACCCGGTCCGGACGCTCCCCAAAGGCTTGCCGAAATGCCGCAATAGCCGCCAAAGGGTTCTTGCGGGCAAAGCTTGAGGCCAGACTAAAGGATGTCAGCACCACTACGGCCTGTTCTGGCAGACCAAAATCCTGCCGCGTTAGCGCGGAGGGCTGAGGCTGTGCATCCACCAGTGGATACGGCACCACCCGCACACGTCCTGGTGCCAGTTCTTCCAACGCGCGGGCACTGAAACGGGAGGGCGTCCAGATTTCATGCACCGACTCCAGACCCGCCCGCCATTCTTCCGGCAGCTTGGGCAGTTCCCACACCCAATAACCCACAATGCGCCGCCCCCGCACGGCCTTACGGCCCAAGCGCAGCAAGGCCGCTGGCGTTTGCGGGCTGTTGACGTGCAATAAAAGAGCCGCCTGTTTTTCCGCCAGAAATGGCACCTTCGCCATTATTGGACGCGGTGCCAGCAGCCCCGCTTCAACAGCCTCAACGGGCACATGATGGGCCTGTAACCCTCTTAAAAGAAGACGCGCCCCTTCCCCCAGGCCCGAGCCGCGCCCGATCTCTCCCGCCACCACCACCCTGCCATCACACACAGGCGCGGGCCATGTGGCTTTAGGGGCCAGTGCTGCCGTTATGCGGGCCAGCGCCCGGCGGCGGCGTTCCACCGGCAACAGGCGCCACAGGCGATGAAAAAGGGACAGGTCGGACGTCACGCGCTTATTGTGTCAGAAACGTATTAAAGCGCCTACCCCCAGAAGGGAGAGGGATTGCACCAACACGCAAGCCAGACAATACTGCCCAGCCCATGGTGACTGATTGCAACTGCCCTGTCTGCATCGCCCCCTTTACTGCCCCTTTATGGGTGTGGGCACATGCCTTGGCAGTCATGCCGCAAAAGAGGCTGCCCGCTGCTGCCGCTGGCGCGGTTACGCCACCAGAGCCCGCCATATCATGAGTTGCGCGTCCCGCCGCCATAACCCGGAGCGGGGCCTTATTCGTGTTCGCACGCTTTCTGAAACCTTACCGCCCCCCCAGACACAGTTACCCCACTTCAGAATTGCCGTGCCCCCACCCGATCTTTCTCCATGGGAAGCGGGTAATTGCGGCATTCCCGGCGTGCATCATTTTGAAGCAGGTCAACCCGGCCCGCATGTGGCCCTCACGGCCCTGATGCACGGCAATGAGTATAGCGGTGCCTGTGCGCTGGCTGATCTGCTTACCCGCGCCATTCGCCCCCAACGCGGGCGGCTGAGTCTGATTTTCCTGAATCTGGAGGCTTTTTCCCGGTTCGACCCGCAAAAACCCACCCTCTCCCGTTTTGTGGAAGAGGACATGAACCGCCTGTGGTGCGCTGATCTTGTCCGCTCCAACCATTCCTCCGTGGAAATGGAGCGTGTGCGGCAGGTTTTTCCCATTATGGAAACCGTGGATGCCCTGCTGGACCTGCACTCCATGCTCTGGCCCTCTCCGCCCGCCTATCTCTGTGGCCTGACGGAAAAAAGCCATGCTCTGGCCTGCACCCTTTCCGCCGCCCAGCCAAAACCGCCGCTGGTGGTACAGGATGGCGGGCACGAGGAAGGGCCACGCTTGATTGATTATGAACGCTTTGCCTCCAACCGCACGGCAGCAACCGCGTGCCTGCTGGAAGCTGGCCAGCACTGGCTGCCCGAAAGCGTTACCACGGCCCGTATAACCGCCCAGCTTTTTTTGGAACAGATGGGCCTGCTGCCGCCCCGAACACTGTGCGCAACACCCCCAGCCCCACCGCGATGCGCGGTTGTAACCCACACCGTGCAGGCCCATAGCAGCCGCTTTGTTTTCACCCGCGCCTTCCGCAACGGAGATGTTGTCAAAAAAGCCGGAAGCCTTGTGGCATTTGATGGCCCAGATGAAATCAGAACCCCTTATGGCAACTGCGTTCTGGTGCTGCCCAACCTACGCCCCATGCGTGGACACACTGCTGTAAGGCTGGCCAGACTTGGGGAAGCTGTATGAACGACATACATTTTTATCTATTTGAGTATGAATGCATTGTCTCTCATCACACTCACTGGGGTAACCTGCTGACAGCATGAGGCGTAGCGCCGCTCTTTTTTAATCTCCTTTCCTCAGCTTTTTACGAAAAAAATATTCTTACAGACTATATCAGTCAGATCTGGGCTGTGTTTTCACTGTCCGGGCCAGTTCCGCCAGCGCCATGATCTGCCGCACCAGAAAGTCCCGGGTTTTCTGATCCGTGAGTTCCAGCCGCTCGGTATCAAACTTGCCTGTGGCCTGCCCTATCATCACTTCCGGGCGATTAAGAACAAAGGCATCCAGAAACACCAGACTTTGCCGCAGATGATACTGCGCCCGCGCACCCCCTATGGCACCGGGGGAGACAGTCTGAATTGCCAGCGGTTTGCCTGCAAACGGCTGCGGCGTTACGCGGGAAAGCCAGTCCAGCGCATTCTTGAGCACACCCGGCACGGAGTAATTATATTCAGGCGTGACAATAATAACGCCATCCGCAGCACGTATCTGATCAGCCATGGCCAGAACCTCAGCCGGAAAATCCGTGTCCTGCACATCCTGATTATAATGTGGGAATGCACTAATGCTCCCAAGCGGCGTGATGGTCACGCCCTCCGGCGCAAGGTCAGGGAGCGTACGCGCCACAATACCGTTGAAAGACGCCTTACGCAGGCTGCCCAGAAGCGTGACGAACCGAAATGGTGTCTCTTGTGTCATGGTCCTGTGTGTCCTTTACCTGTTTGAGTATTCCAGAAGAGGCATGCTTCCAGACAGAATTTTCCTTGAAGGATGCAGCACGTTTTTATTTTTTACGCTTTTCTCTGCATGCAGGATGGTGTGAGGCTTGCATCGTCAGGCAGCAGGAAGAAAAGACGCTGATCCCCTTTCCTCCCTGCTACACCAGCCTCTCCACTATTGGTCCTACACCGTGCCTCCATCAGGCCGGGATACCGCCGAACCGCCCGGCTCTGAAATCTTCAATCGCCTGCTGGATTTCGTCCTGCGTGTTCATGACAAATGGGCCATAACCGGCAATCGGTTCGTTCAATGGCTGGCCTGTCAGCACCAGAAAGCTGGAAGGCACTGCGGCCTGCACCGTCACGCTTGCGCCCTCACGCCCCAGCAGGACGAACTGCGCATTCCCCACTTCCTCCGTGCCATTGATAATCAGCCGTCCTTCCAGAGAGACAATGGCGCTATTGTGCCCTTCCGGCAGATCAAGCGTGGCCTGAGCGCCTTCCGGCAACCTGGCATCCCACACGTTCAATGGCGAAAATACCCGTGCTGGACCGTGCGCACCGTTATAGTCACCGGCAATCACCCTCAGGCTTCCCGCGCCATTGGCCAGCGGCACGGTTGGAATATCCGCTGCATGCAGGGTTTGATAGCTAGCAGGCGCTCCTTTATCCTTTGCAGGCAGATTGACCCATAGCTGCACCATCCGGAACGGACCGCCTGTTCTGGCATAGGCCGGAGAATGATATTCCTGATGCTGGATACCGTTCCCCGCTGTCATCCACTGCACATCCCCCGGCCCGATCACGCCGCCAGCGCCGGAGGAGTCCCGGTGTTCGACCTCGCCATCATAAACAATGGTGACGGTTTCAAAGCCTTTGTGGGGATGCTCTCCTACGCCACGGCGTTTGTCCGTGGGGCTGAAGTCATGCGGGCCTGCGTAATCCAGCAGCAGAAACGGGCTGAGGTGCTCACCAAAATTACTGTAGGAAAACAGGGACCGCACTGGAAACCCATCTCCCACCCAATGGCCACGATCATTTCCATAACGACCAAGAATTTTCTTCTGCATGGTGGTTTGTCCTGTTGATGAGAGAAAGAACGGCCCAATGCCTCTTCCGTTGAAGATGAACATGGGCTTTTCTGATTGTCTCATGAAGACTATCAGATCGAACGGTGCGTTCTACGGAAGGAACGATGAGAGACCTTAACGACTTCGAGTATTTTGTGCAGGTGGTGAAACATGGCGGATTTTCCGCCGCCGCCCGTGCAACCGGCCTCCAGAAATCCCTTCTCAGCCGTCGCATCCGCCTGCTGGAAGATCGGCTGCATGCACGTCTGATCCAGCGGTCTTCCCGTCACTTCAGTGTCACGGAAACAGGCCACCGCTTTTACGAACATTGTGTGGCCATGCTGGCAGAAGCCGACACGGCCGAACGCTCGGTAGCTCAGTTGCAGACAGAACCATGCGGGGTGGTTCGCCTGAGTTGCCCGGTAGCTCTGCTTAATTTTCAGTTCGGAGCACTACTGGCGCGCTTCATGCAGCGCCACCCCGCCGTCACCCTGCAACTGGACAGCACCAACCGGCGGGTGGATGTTCTGAAGGAAGGGCTGGATCTCGCCATACGCGTCCGGTTTCCGCCTCTCCCCTCCTCCGATCTGGTCATGCGCACGCTTGATACCAGCACCCAATGCCTGATTGCCGCCCCAGCTCTGGTGCCACAGCCCCTTGCCTGCCCGGCAGATCTGACGGCACTCCCCAGTCTGGATTTGCATACCACGCCCGGAGCCCATTCCTGGCTGCTGGAAAATCAGGACGGGCAGACCGCCACCATTTTTCATGACCCGCGACTGGTAACGGATGATATGGCCGTGCTGCGTGAAGCCGCGCTCGCCGGTATTGGCATCGTGCAACTGCCCACCATGATGATCTGGCAGGATATTGAAGCCGGGCGGCTGGTGCACGTGCTCCCCGGCTGGAGCCCACGGGCGGGCATTGTGCACGCCGTTTTTCCTTCCCGTCGTGGTCTGGTGCCAGCCGTGCGCGCCCTGCTGGATTTTCTGGCGCAGGAATGCAGTATCCAACGCGGGCTCGCCACAAAAGCATTCATCAAGCCCGTGTCTTAAAAACAGGCGGTCTCCAAACGCGGTGGGCTAACGTGCGTTACAACCGGAAAAGGGCAGACATACGCCGCTATAAGCTCTCAGGCTCCGCCGATAACAGACCAAGGCACCGCGTCCTTTTTTGCATCATATAGCCAGATCGCACACCCAACACGCGCAGCAAGGACGGACAAATGACAGCCCCCTATACCGCCCTGACAATTACCGGCCTCCTTGAAACGTCGCTTTATGTGGATGACATGGCCCGCGCTGTTCTGTTTTACGAACAGGTGCTCCATCTGCCCTGCATGCAGCGCGGCGAGGTATTGAGTGTGTTTGATGCTGGGCGTCAGGGGGTGCTGCTTCTCTTCAAACGCGGTGCATCAAAAGCCGACAGACCCAACAGCCATGGCGTTGTGCCGGGGCATGATGGTTCAGGCCCCCTGCACATGGCCTTCGCCATTCCTGCAGAAAGCTACCAACCATGGCTGCGCCATCTGCAAACCGAAGGCGTTCCCTTCCGGGGCGAAATGACATGGCCCGCAGGCGGCCGAAGCCTGTATTTTGAAGACCCCGACGGCCACCTTCTGGAATTCGCCACCCCCGGCCTGTGGCCCAATTATTAAATGTGTCGAGCAGTAGGAATTTTCTCTCGGGACACTCCCTTACGGCACGGTGACGCCACGTCATCACCCGGAATCTGGCCCGGAAGCCGCCTCTTTGCGCAGTGTCAAAAAACGGATTGGGGTACTGAAATCCTTTTTTCGGGAAGACGACGTGACGGTTTTGGGGTGACGTCACGGGCATGTCAAACGCCCTTCCTTCCGTTCATGTCATCTCCGGATTGCCCCGGTCCGGGTCAACCCTGCTTGCGGCACTTCTGCGGCAGAACCCTTATGTAAAAACCGCAGCCCACAACACGCCTGTCGCCCCCATGCTCATCCGCATGATGTCTCTTATGAGTGAGGGAGAATATCAGCCCGCGTTTACTCAAGACCAATGGCAGAACATCATGCGCGGCGTGTTGCAAACCTATCTTGACCCAGAAGCCAAAAACCCATTCCTGATCGATATCAATCGGGACTGGAGTGCTCATGCAGGGCTTCTGACAACCCTTTACCCGCAAGCAAAAATCATTTGTTGTGTGCGAGACCCTGTGTGGATTCTCAACTCGTTCGAGCATCTGATCACCCGTGATCCTCTACTGGGTTCTAAACTTGTACCCATGGCCCACCGCGCCACCCAGCATGACCGTATTGACTATCTGGCCTCACGCGAGGGCGCCTTTGGCTACGCATGGCGGTTGCTGAACGAGGTATTTTTCGGCCCCTACGCCCACCACGTCATTGTTGTGGAGTATGACCGGCTTGTGGCCTCTCCCAGCGGTGTCATGAACCATTTGGAACGTCTGCTCGGGCTGCCGCCCTTTTCCTATGATTTCCGGCATATTGCCCCAGCGGACACCACAACATTTGACGCTGCCCTCAACACACCGGGCCTGCATAGCGTCCACCCGCGTGTGGAGCCCACCCAGAAACGGCTGATCCTGCCGCCTCATGTTGTCGAGCGCATGGCGCACCAGACGTTCTGGCGTGAGCCGGGTTTGAACACGGGTGGCGCTATGGTTATCGCCTGAGGCCCGATGATTGCCGAAGGTCTGAGGGGTTGAACCCGAACTGTTTACGGAAAGCGGCTGTAAAATGACCGGGGTTTGAGTATCCCATGCGGAGCGCAATCCCAAGGATGGACTCCTCATCATTCAGAAGCAGCCGATGCGCCTCCTGCATGCGTTCCTTCTGAAAAAAGGCGTACACACTGGTTCCAAAAAGCATGCGGAAGGACCGTTGCAGGCGGGACACGCTCATCCCCGCCTGTCGGGCGAGTTTATCCAGACGAGGCGGTGCGGCAAGATCCGCCAGCAGCATGTCACGAATATTATTCAGCCTGCGTATCTCCTGCCTGGATAAGGAGGTATCAGACGCTTCCCCCTGAAACATTTGTTCCAGCAGCAGCCCCATAAAAGACAAACTCTGCCCCAGCATCTGCAACTGGCTGCCCGGTCGCTCGCCTTCGCCTGTGCTGCCTGTGCTGCCTGTGCTGCCTGTGCTGCCTGTGCTGCCTGTGCTGCCGACAGCACGCAATCCGTTTGCAAAAGCAAGAAGTTGCCGCCCGCCCCTGATCTGATTAAAATAGTGCCCTGACCGTAGTTTTTGATCGAGGCACGCTGCATCTTCCGCAGACAGGTCAGCCAGAACCGAAGGGCTGAGGGCAATGGTCACACCAGCGCCCATCCCTGCTGTTTTGGTAAAATCAATCCGACACCCCGGACGATAGGCGATGTACGCATCATGCAGACCGCCATCCGTTTCATAATGTGTCAGACCATCACGGCAGCGGGCCTCAAGATGGGCTTTGCCGCCCGTGTAGGCTCCAAAATAGATCAGATCATCATCATGCCTGACCGAGTAACTGAAATCATGCTCGGTGCGAGCATCCCAGTAAAGAATACGGATGCCGGTCTGAAGTGCAACCAAACGCGTATAAGCATTAAGCCGCACAAGGACCGGAAGCGCCGTATCCGGAGCGGCACCTTCATAGACAGTCTGGGCCGAGATGGTCTTGGGGCGTTCCGCCGTCATGATAGGGACACTTTCATGTGGAGAACTGGCATTTTTCTGTTCACCATTTGAACCGCATCCCGGCAATGACGGCCGCAGTTCCCACATCGCTGCCTGTATTGGTTTCCCGATGCCCGGCAAACATGCTGACGGTCAGATCCATTCCCGGCACACCTTTCACGGGATAGGCGGCGGTCACTGTCCGGCCTGTCTCCAATGGCATGAAGCTGCGGTTACTCTGCTCGAAAGTCACTGCGCCAAAACGGTTCAACCCGGCAGGGGGCTCCGGCTGCAAGGAAAACGCAGGGGCTGTTATGAAATACTCTTTCCCCACGGGCTTCATCTGGCTGGTGTTGGGTACAGACATATCCGTCTTGGGAGCGGAAGACCTGAGATTTTCTGTTCTGGAGCCAGACTGGCGCGTAGAAGAGGAAGCCGGTGCGGCATGGGCCATGATGCAGGCCACAGGCATCAGCAGAACTGTCAGGCCAATTCCGCAACATTGCCGCTGACGACCAGATCTGTCAGGATGATGAGTGGTAAAGATGCTCTCTGAAAAAGAGAGGAATATCGCGCTCATTGCGTCGCTCCGCACTGTAACATGCGTGCAACAAACAGCAAAAAAACGCTTTTCAGCAAATCAACAAATAAAACAGTTATACTATAGATGTTACAAATAGTTATTCCGGAACGGTTATAATCTGGATATTTTATCTCAATGAAACGAAATGATACAAATACTGTTTCTACAATATACTATACTCGCCTCTATAGTCTTCGCCCCACACGGATAACGCACGAAGAGGGTCCTGTTGGCAGGCCCATGAAGCTGCACTCACGTTTGCGGCCTCAGGGCGATGAGGGCTGGCCCCACCCGATCCCACTCCTGCTCAGGTGTGCCAGACAAGGCACCGGAGCGAGTGCTTTCCCCGCCCAGAACAAAAAAGGGGCAGACCGCAGCCTGCCCCTTCTTGCCGTTTCGTAGAACGAAGACCGTCTTATTTGGAATAGATCGGGAAACGGGCGCACAGGGCTTTGACGCGTTCATGCACGGCGTTTTCCACTTCCGTGTTGCCTTCTCCGCCAGAATCGGCAAGGGCCGTCAGCACTTCGTCAATCATTTCGCCCACTTCACGGAACTCGGCTTCACGGAAACCGCGGGCCGTAGCAGCAGGGCTGCCCAGACGCACGCCAGAAGTAATGGCGGGTTTTTCCGGATCAAACGGAATGGCGTTCTTGTTGGCGGTAATGCCCGCGCGTTCCAGAGCTTGCTCGGCGGCCTTGCCGGTCACTTTCTTGGGGCGCAGGTCAACCAGAAGCAGGTGGGAATCCGTGCCGCCGGTCACGATGTCAAACCCGCGTTCCACCAGCACTTCAGCCAGCACGTTCGCGTTCTTCTGAACAGCTTTCTGGTATTCCTTGAATTCCGGACGCAGGGCTTCCCCAAACGCCACGGCCTTGCCCGCAATCACGTGCATCAGCGGGCCACCCTGCAAGCCAGGGAACACGGCAGAGTTGATCTTCTTGGCCAGCGCCTCGTTATTGGTCAGGATCAGGCCGCCACGCGGGCCACGCAAAGTTTTGTGCGTGGTGGATGTCACGACATCCGCATACTCAATCGGGTTGGGATACAGACCGGCAGCGACCAGACCAGCGAAATGCGCCATGTCCACCATCAGCGCCGCGCCAACTTCATCGGCAATGCGGCGGAAGCGGGCAAAATCAATAATGCGCGGGTAAGCAGACCCACCAGCAACAATCAGGGTCGGTTTGCTTTCCCGAACCAGCTGTTCCATTTCGTCATAGTCCAGCAGACCATCCTGACGGCGCACACCATACTGCACGGCATTGAACCATTTGCCGGAATAGTTGGGGGCCGCACCGTGGGTCAGATGGCCACCAGCAGCCAGGCTCATACCAACAACGGTATCGCCCGGTTTGGCCAGCGCCATGAAGGCAGCCTGGTTGGCGTTCGCACCAGAATGCGGCTGCACGTTGGCAAATCCTGCGCCAAACAGGGTCTTGGCGCGCTCAATGGCCAGCACCTCAACCTTGTCCACTTCAGAACAGCCACCGTAATAACGTCGGCCGGGATAACCTTCCGCATATTTGTTGGTCAGCACACTGCCCTGAGCCTGTAACACGGCTTCAGACACCATGTTCTCGCTGGCAATCAGCTCAATGCCGTCCTGCTGGCGTTTCAGCTCACTGGCCAGAGCGGCCGCAACATCCGGATCAATTTCTGTAACCGGTGCATGAAAAAAACGATCCAGATCCGTCTGGCTCATCAGGAGCTCCCTTGAATTTCATCACTTCGTCCGGCACGGCCGCCGCCAGGATGGACACCGTGCCAGTTCATTACGTTCAAAACACATCTTGCTAAGATGTGCACACTAGCCTCTCTATAGGGCAAAGAAGGCTACCCCGGCGCTCTCTTACCGTTTTTGCCGTGGTTCTGACAGGAGAAAAATTTAATGACGCAAAGGCCTGCTTCTTCCGCAGCCTCGGCTTTTACCCGCTGTATGCCCCTGAACAAGCTGGAATCCACACAAGGCCTTAAAAGGGTTCTGGGCCCCGGCAGTCTGGTTGCGCTGGGTGTGGGCGCCACCATCGGGGCAGGTCTGTTTTCCCTCACGGGTATTGCGGCATCTGAAAATGCAGGCCCGGCCGTTGTCATTTCCTTTCTGATCGCCGCTATCGCATGCGGATTCGCAGGCCTGTGCTACAGTGAACTGGCCAGCATGATCCCCATTGCCGGCAGCGCCTATACCTATGCTTACGTTACGCTGGGCGAACTGATGGCGTGGATCATCGGGTGGGATCTTGTGCTGGAATACGCGGTGGGGGCTGCCACTGTGGCGGTAAGCTGGTCACGCTACGTTGTCTCCCTGCTGGAGTCGTGGGGGCTGGTACTACCACCCCGGCTGACAGCTTCTCCCTTTGAAACGATTCAACTGGCTGATGGCTCCACCGTAACAGGGCTGATGAACCTTCCGGCCACCTTTATCATCTGTCTGGTGTCCTGGATCCTTATTCGCGGTATTTCACAGTCCGCGCAGGTCAACGCCGTTATTGTCACCATCAAGCTGCTGGTGATTGCCGCCTTTATCGGGTTTGGCATTTCCTACATCAACCCCTCTAACTACCACCCGTTCATTCCACCCAATGATGGCACATTCGGCCATTATGGTTGGTCTGGCATCATGCGGGCCGCAGGCACCATCTTCTTTGCCTATGTGGGGTTTGATGCCGTCTCCACCACGGCGCAGGAAACCAAAAACCCGGCTCGGGACATGCCAATCGGCATTCTGGGCAGCCTGCTGGTGTGCTCTCTGGCGTATATTGCGTTCTCCTTCGTCATGACCGGGCTGGTGAACTACAAGGACATGCTGGGTGATGCCGCCCCCGTGGCCACCGCCATCAACCGCACGCCCTACCAGTGGCTGCAACTGGCGGTAAAAATCGGCATTATCTGCGGGTTTACCTCCGTGCTGCTGGGCATGCTTCTGGGTCAGAGCCGCGTGTTCTTCGCCATGTCCCGTGATGGGCTTCTGCCGCCCATGTTCAGCAAAACCCACCCACGGTATCAGACCCCCTGGCTCTCCAACCTGTTCTTCATGGTGCTCACCTGCCTGCTCAGCGCCTTTCTGCCTATCTCGGAACTGGGGCACATGACGTCCATCGGCACCCTGCTGGCCTTTGTGCTGGTGTGTGCGGGCGTGATGGTTCTGCGGCGCAAATCCCCTGACGCCCCGCGCGCCTTCCGTGTGCCGGGCGGGGATATTGTGCCGGTTCTGGGCATTCTGAGCTGCGGTGCCGTCATGGTTTCTCTGGATAAACTGACATGGATCCGTCTGGTGGTGTGGCTGGCCATCGGCATGGTCATCTATCTGGGATACGGGCGTTACCGTAGCGTTCTGGCACGGTCCTGATACGCGCTGGGCGGGGTTGCATAACGCGGCAGGGAGAGCATACTCCGCCCTGCCGTTCACCCCGTTGGCCCTGCCTGTATTCGGTCGCACTCTCCTTGCCCGGCCGTATCAGAGCGCCGACACGCTAGGAGATTCCGCCCATGAAGGCCGGTCGCTTCCCTCTGGCCCGCCCCCGTCGCAACCGTTTTGACGATTTCACCCGTCGGCTGGTTGCAGAAACCTCTTTGGGCATCAACAACCTGATCTGGCCTATCTTCTTCACGGAAGGCACAAACACCGTGACAGAAGTGGCCTCCATGCCCGGCGTGCATCGCGTTACGCTGGACCGCTTGGCCGCCCACGTTGAACCGGCCGCCAAACTGGGTATTCCTGCTGTGGCGCTGTTTCCCGTCACCCCCATGGAGGTGCGGGATGCAGAAGGCACGGAAGCCCTGAACCCGGATAACCTGATGTGCCGGGCCGCCCGTCTGCTGAAAAAGGAATTCCCCAATGTGGGGCTGATCGGGGATGTGGCGCTGGACCCCTACACCAGCCACGGCCATGATGGCGTGATCCGCGATGGGTATGTGGTGAATGAGGAATCCGTCACCATTCTGACGCAGCAGACCATCAATCAGGCCGCTGCGGGCGTGGATATCATCGCACCGTCTGACATGATGGATGGCCGCATTGGCACCATGCGCGTGGCGCTGGATGAAGCCGGGCTGCTGAACACCCGTATCATGTCCTATGCCGCCAAATACGCCAGTGCCTTCTACGGCCCGTTCCGTGATGCGTTGGGTTCTGGCGGTATGCTGAAGGGTGACAAGAAAACCTACCAGATGGACCCCGCCAATAGCGATGAAGCCCTCCGCGAAGTGGAGATGGATATTGCTGAAGGCGCGGATATGGTCATGGTCAAACCCGGCATGCCGTATCTGGACATCATCCGCCGCGTGCGGGACACATTTGCCGTGCCCACCTATGCCTATCAGGTGTCTGGTGAGTATGCGATGCTGATGGCCGCCATCCGTAATGGCTGGCTGGACCATGAACGCGCCGTGATGGAAAGCCTTCTGGCCTTCCGCCGCGCTGGCGCCAACGGCATTCTGACCTACTTTGCAGTTGAAGCCGCTGAACGGATCAAACAGACCTACGGCGTCTGATCCGTTTTTATTTCACGTCAAGGTTAAACCCTGCGCACTCTGTTGGTGTTGAAACAGAGTGCGCGTCGGGCCAGCATGCTGTTACACTTGTCCGGCAGGCTGTTAGGCGGCGCCCCAGCCCGCTCCAATCTTTGCCGGACAGGATGATATGGTTTCCTCGCTGCGACATCCGCAGTTTTTCTACACCACAGCACCGCAGCCGTGCCCCTATCTGCCGGGGCAGATGGAGCGGAAGGTTATTGCTGATCTGAATGTGCCTGCGGCAGATGCCCTGCACAGCCGCCTCTCCCGCGTGGGGTTCAGGCGCAGCCACACACTGGCCTATGCCCCCGTATGCGCCACCTGCGCCGCCTGTATTCCCATCCGCCTGCCCGTTGCGCGCTTTACGCCAGACCGCACGCAAAAACGCACCCTGCGCCGCAATGCTGACCTGACCGCCACCTGCACCGCCCCCAAGGCCACAGAAGAACAGTATGATCTGTTTACCCGTTACCAGAGTGCCCGCCACGCAGAAGGCGACATGGCCGACATGAATGCCGAAGAATATCGCGGCATGATTGAGGACACGACGGTACAAACCATGGTGGTGGAATTCCGGGATACCACCCACCAGCTTCTGGCGGTCAGCCTTGTCGACCAACTGGAAGATGGTCTTTCAGCCGTTTACAGTTTTTATGAACCCGCGGCCCCCCACCGCTCCCTGGGGAGCTTCGCCATTCTGGCCCTGATCCGTGAAACGGAACGGCTGGGACTCCCTTATCTGTATCTGGGCTACTGGGTGCAGAAAAGCCGGAAGATGTCCTACAAATCCCGCTACCACCCTGCCGAAATTCTCAGTCAGGGCACATGGCACACGCTTGACCCGGACAACCCGCCGCCAGAAGAGCGGGAGACTGCCTGATCGAACCATAAAATCAAGCTCTCAGGCCTCGTGTGTTCATGAAAAAATGCGTCCATGCATCCAATAAAACCCATGACAACTCGGTAGATATTTTATTACGCTAGAAGCATATACTCTCTTTGCATGAGAACATTGGGGAATTCAGCAATGACATTTTTCAGAACAGCAATGGTTATTTGCAGTTTGTATTTTTCGTTTTGCAGTGTCTCAAACGTATATGCTGCACCGCAAAGCGAAATATGCGCGAAAATAGAAAAAGCTGATTATCAGGCCACCGCGCATTCTGTTAAAATGTCTCTGCTCCTTTCTTCAAAGGAAGGAACAAAAAAGATACTTTCAATACCCCAAGATACACCCGACAAAAAATTTGAGGTAGAAATCCATTCAGATAAATATTTCCTGATAAAATATAGTGGAAATAAATTACTAAGTATCGGGCAGGCATGTCATTAAAAAATGCCTCAGCCCGCTGTCTCAGCGTTTTACTACTGCCTCCCTGAAGAGCCATAAGAAAAGGCTTAATAAATAATATTATAGCCTATTTCTTATGTCTTCAGACTGCCCCATTTCCATTGCACCATGCTGGGGTTGTCGCCCTTTACCCGGTCAGGCCTTTTTAACCGCCCACGGTGGAGCATTTTTGCCTACTGCTGCACGTTTGCCCACCCAGTCCTGCAAATCCGCAAACTGCCGGACCCGCACCGCACCGGGCCAGAGCAGGCCATCCGTGGAGGAGAAAACCATGGCCTGCCGCAAACCACCATCTGCATATTTCTGCAACGCCACGCCCAGCCCCCGGCCCATGACGGGCAACTGCTCAGCCGGGAAAATCAGGAAGCGGCGATTATCACCCAACACAGCAACCTGATCACCTTCCGCCGGGCTGCAAATCTTGGCGTATTCGCCTTCCTTCAGATTGAGCACCTGACGGCCAGAACGTTTTTCGGCCACCATGCTGTCTTCTTCCACCAGCATGCCGCGCCCTGCGCTGGATACCACAAGCCGTTTTGCCCCTTCCTTGACCGCAAAAACCGCTATCAAATCTTCATCATTGCCCAGATCAAACAGCAGGCGCACCGGCTGACCATCACCACGGCCACGCGGCAGATCTGCCCCCTTGAGGGTAAAGGCCCGCCCATCCGTGCCAAAGAAGCACAGCTTGTCGGTCGTCTGGCACGGCACTGCCAGTTTCAGACCATCGCCTTCCTTGAACTTCTGGTTTTCCAGATCAGTCGTATGGCCTTTGATGGCCCGCACCCAGCCCTTTTGAGACAGGATCAGGGTAATGGGTTCGCGCTCCACCGTTTCCACCACAGAGATATCAACCGGCTTGGGCGCGGACAGCAGCGTGCTACGGCGCTGCCCCAGTGCACCGGCCCCAAACTGTTTGACCATGCCATCCAGTTCCCGGCCAATGCGGGACCAGCGCAGCTTTTCATCACCCAGCAGTTTCAGAAGCTCATCCCGCTCGCCCGAGAGCTTGTCATGCTCCTTGCGAATTTCCATCTCTTCCAGACGGCGCAAGCTGCGCAGCCGCATGTTCAGCACAGCCTCTGCCTGCATATCCGTCAGCGAGAACGTGCTGATCAGGCTAGCCTTGGCATCATCCTCTTCACGGATAATGCGGATCACTTCATCCAGATTCAGATAGACGGCCAGAAAGCCGCTGAGAATTTCCAGCCGCCGTTCCACAGCCTCCAGCCGGTGGCGGCTGCGGCGTTCCAGAACCTCGTGCCGGTGGTCCAGCCATGCCTGAAGCACATCCTTCAGGCCCAGAACGCCCGGCGCACGGTCCGCGCCCAGCACGTTCATGTTCAGGCCAAAACGGCTTTCAAGCTGCGTGGCCCGGAACAGGGTTTCCATCAGCACTTCCGGCTCTATCCCGCGCGATTTGGGCTCCAGAACCAGCCGGATGACATCCGTGCTTTCATCCCGGATATCCCCCAGCAGCGGCAGCTTTTTCTGCTCCAGCAGATCTGCCACCTGCTCGATCAGGCGTGATTTCTGCACCTGATACGGAATTTCCGTAACAATGATCTGCCACGTGCCAAATCGGCCCTGCTCCACTTCCCAACGGGCACGCATGCGGAAGCTGCCGCGCCCGGTCTCATAGGCTTTCAGAATGGCGTCGGAATCTTCAACAATCAGGCCGCCTGTGGGAAAATCCGGGCCCGGCATCAGCTTCAGCAGGTCTTCCGTGGTGCTCTGGGGCTTGCGCACCAGCAAGGCAGCAGCTGCGCACACTTCCGCCGCGTTATGCGGGGGAATACTGGTGGCCATACCCACCGCAATACCGGATGCCCCATTGGCCAGCAGGTTCGGGAAGGCTGCCGGAAGCACAACCGGCTCCTGCTCCTCTCCATCATAGGTGGGGCGGAAATCCACGGCATCGTTTTCAATGCCATCCAGCAGCGCACGAGCAACTTCAGTCAGCCGGGCTTCGGTGTATCGCATGGCGGCGGCGTTATCGCCGTCAATCGAGCCAAAATTGCCCTGACCTTCCACCAGCGGGTAGCGGGCGGCAAAATCCTGCGCCAGACGCACAAGCGCTTCATAAACAGAGGCATCGCCATGGGGGTGGAACTTACCAATCACATCCCCCACCACGCGGGCGCACTTCTTGAAGCCCGCCGAAGGGTCCAGCTTCAACTGGTGCATGGCGTACACCAACCGCCGGTGCACCGGCTTCAACCCATCACGCACATCCGGCAGAGAGCGGGACATGATAGTGGACAGCGCATAGGCCAGATACCGTTCGCTCAGCGCATCCGCCAGCTTGGTCTCTTCCACATGGCCTTCAAACGTCTCGCTCATTTCCTGCTCCCCGGACACTGTGCAGGCTCTCGCCCGCCTGGACACATAGCGTTGCTTGCCCTTTTGTTCCAGCCCTCAGCAAAGAGTCGGAAAAGGTGATAGACTTTCTTCGCGCTGCTTGTGCATGGTCTGGCTCTGACGGGAGCCATATGCTGTCATGTTCCTCCGTTTCCTGTGCCAGAAAGGATACGCCATGTTCCGGGTTACGCGCAGAACGGTTCTGACCACGCTAGCCCTCAGCCCTGCCGTAACAGGCCGCGCGGAACCGGCTGCAATCCGCACACCACCTGGCTCCCTGCCCGATACTACCCTCCTGCCCTTGTGGCCCGGCACACCACCCGGCGGAGGCGGCCCGGAAAACCTCGCACCGCTTGTTTCCGCTAACGGCTCTCTCACCCGTATTGCCGCGCCCACGCTTCAGATCTACCGTCCGGCCCGCCCCAATGGCGCGGCCATGATCATGGCGGCAGGGGGAGGATATCAACACATCACGCAACGCAAGGAAGCCACGCCCGCCACACGCTGGCTGCAAAAACTCGGCATAACCGTAGGGGTGCTCACCTACCGGCTGCCTATGGAAGGATGGCATGCGGCGTCCCTCGCGCCATTTCAGGACGCCCAACGCGCCATACGGCTGCTCCGCACCCATGCCCGCCAGTATGGCATTGACCCTGACCGCATTGGTATTCTGGGATTTTCTGCCGGAGGACATCTGCTGGGGTTATGTGCCACCCGCCCTGACTGGCAGACCTACTCCCCCACGGATACCGCAGACACCGCCCCCATCAAGGTAGCGCTGGCGCTCCTCGCATATCCCATCATTTCTCTGGAACCGCCATACAACCATACGCATACAAGCCGCACATTACTCGGCCCGCACCCCACGCAGGCAGATGCGCGGGCATGGTCCATTCCCCCTTACATTCGGCACGGCAGCCCGCCGTTCTTTCTGGTTCAGGCTGCGGATGACCCGATTGCCGCCCCGGGCCAGACAGCCCTGTTAGAGCAAGCATGTCAGCAGAATGCCGTGCCTGTCACCCGGCACCTTTTTGCCTCCGGTGGTCATGGCTTTGGGCTAGGCCGCCCCGGCACCCCAACCCTCACATGGCCCCATCTGGCGGAACAGTTCCTGCACGAGCAGTCATTCATCAGCTAACATCCAGAAACTGCTGAAGGAGGCGTTATGAGAGAACGGGAGCGTCTTCCCCTGCGGGAGTGATCTTCATCCCCCTCACTCGGAAGGGTCAGCACTTTTTTCGGGCGGCTGATCATGCTCAACAAGCGTCTCAGCCTTTTCTTCAGCGTCGGCCAGACGCGCCACACGCTCTTCCAGCCGTTCCCGCGCTGCGGGCATGGGTCTATGGCGTTGCCCGTAGGCGTCCCGCGCCAAAAAATAACTGGTCAGACGGAGGCCAGCCAACCAGTCCTGCTTCGTGCCCGTCTCTTCATCAGACAGCAGAAACGCCGGGAGCGGCAACAGGCGGTTTTTCCACTCCCCGGCAACCTCCTCCGTCACAGCCTTACCTGTGCGCGGGGAAACATAGGCCAGTCCCTCCGTTGCCCCTGTCACCGCGCAACAGGAGAGATCCAGCCCGAACCCCAGATCGGCCAGAAGCGCCAGTTCCCACCGCACAACATGCGGCAACCCTTCCTGTTCGGACACGGCAGGGTCCATTCCCAGAAAAGTCAGCAATTTCAGAGTATGGGCAAACAGAGCCGGGCAAGGCTCGCCTTCTGGCAGGGCCGTATCAGCCAAAACGCACACAGACTGCATCATGGACAAAGCCAGCGGCGCATCCAGCAGCCGAAAACCACACCCGTACAGCATTTCGCCAGACAGGCGGGGCATGGTGCCTGTGCTGCGGGTCTGAAACCGGGTTTTCACCACATTGCCGGGTTGCCACAGCGCACTCCCTGCACGGGAGCGTGCGCCGTACGCCACGGCATGCACCAGACCATTCTCTTCGGTCAGCACATGCACGCGGGCATTGACCTCCCCCAACGGGAAGGCAGAAAGCACAAGGGCGGGAGCCTCCCTATCCTGGGAAGTCCCGCCCTGTTGCATCAGTCAGGTTCGCCTGAAATCAGACGCCAGAGACTTTCGCTACTTCAGCAGCAAAGTCATCGGCTTCCTTTTCAATGCCTTCACCCAGCTGGAAGCGGTCAAAGCCAACCAGCTTCACGCCAGCTTTTTCCAGCACGTTCTTCACGCGGGTTTCGCCATCATGCACCCACACCTGTTCCAGAAGAACAACTTCTTCATAGAACTTGCGGATACGGCCTTCGATCATCTTTTCGATGATCGCTTCCGGCTTGCCAGAAGCGCGAGCCTGTTCAACCAGAACAGCGCGTTCACGCTCAACTTCTTCCGGGTCCAGGCTGGTCACATCCAGAGAAGACGGACGGGTAGCAGCAACATGCATGCCAACCTGACGGCCAAGCTGTTCAATGGCATCATCAGCCGTGGGGGCTTCAATGGCAGCCAGAACACCAATCTTGCCCAGGCCCGGACGCAGCGCGCCATGCACATAAGTTGCCACAACGCCAGACGGCACCGTGAACACACGGGCACGACGCAGGGACATGTTTTCGCCAATGGTGGCAATCAGGTGCGTCAGTTCATCAGCAACCGTGCGGCCGGTTTCCAGCGTAGCGGCCTTGATGGCTTCCAGATCTTCACCAACCTTCAGGGCAACCTTGGCAACGCTTTCCACAAAGTTCTGGAAGGCTTCGTTACGGGCCACAAAGTCGGTTTCGGCGTTCACCTCAACCATGGCGGCTTTCTTGTCTTCAGACGCAACGCCTACCAGACCTTCAGCAGCGGTACGGCCGGACTTCTTGGCAGCAGCAGCCAGACCTTTGGTGCGCAGCCAGTCAATGGCGCCTTCAATTTCACCATTGGCTTCGTTCAGCGCTTTTTTGCAGTCCATCATGCCTGCGCCGGTCTTTTCGCGCAGTTCCTTCACCAGTGCAGCGGTAATAGCCGCCATATCTGTCACTCCTTAAAAACCGGAACGCGCCCGTGTAGGGGCGCGCACCGGGCTGTTTGTGCCTGCGCGCAGGCACCCATCTTATCTGAAACAGGCGGGCAAAAGGCCCGCCTGTCAGTCAACTTCAGTTTGCAGCCGGAGCTTCAGCAGCAGGAGCTGCTTCCGTTTCCAGAGCCGGATCAATCGGCAGCTCTTCAGCAGCACCGAAATCCTGGCCAGAAGCGCCGAGTTCAGCGGAAATCCCGTCCAGAACAGCGGAGGACACCAGATCACAGTACAGGGAGATCGCGCGGATGGCGTCATCATTCCCCGGAATCGGGAAGGTCACGCCCTTCGGATCAGAGTTGCTGTCCAGAATGGCCACAACCGGAATGCCCAGCTTGTTGGCTTCTTCAACAGCCAGCTTTTCCTTGTTGGTGTCGATGATGAACAGGATATCGGGCAGGCCGCCCATTTCCTTGATACCACCCAGGGAGCGTTCCAGCTTGTCGCGGTCGCGGGTCATATCAAGAATTTCTTTCTTGGTCAGACCGGCCGTGCCGCCGTCCAGCATTTCTTCAATCTGGCGCAGACGCTTGATGGAACCCGTGATGGTCTTCCAGTTGGTGAGCATACCGCCCAGCCAACGGTGGTTCACATAATACTGGCCACACCGCTTGGCGGCTTCAGCAATCGGTTCGGCTGCGGCGCGCTTGGTGCCAACAAACAGAACGCGGCCTCCACCGGCAACAGTGTTGCGGATTGCCTGCAGGGCGCGGTCAAGCAGGCCAACGGTCTGCTGCAGGTCAATGATGTGAACCTGGTTGCGCACGCCGAACAGATACGGCTCCATGCGCGGGTTCCACCGGCGGGTGTGGTGACCAAAGTGAACGCCAGCTTCCAGAAGCTGACGGAGTGTGAAATCAGGCATCGCCATGGGGCGTTTTTCCTACCATTCTGGTTAATCCTCCGCGAAGCACTGCCCTGCGTGAACAGGACACCAGAGGGTGAAGGCTTCGCGTGCGTCGTCCCGGCCTGGGCCAAGCGATGCCGATATGGCGGTTTTCGCTGGCCCATGCAAGGCAAAAAGTGTGTTTTCAGCCCTTTTTCAGCGGTCTGGCTGCCTTGTTGGGCACGCCCCCACGGGTCAGCAGAGCCCGCAGCGCCTTGACGATGGGGAACACTTCCACATTGTGGTCCCCACCCAGTTCACGCCATGCTTTCTGCTCAAGCTCCACAATCTCGCGGTCTTCTTCAAAGATACGGTGCGTGAACAGCCCCAGCGCGGGCCATGCCAGATCAAGCAGAAAACCCCATTTGGGTTTCTTGACAGACAACAGACCAAACGCCTGCGTGCCCTGCTGGTCAGAGCCCAGCGGCACATAACAGGCCCATAGATCCATGATCAGATCACCGTCCTTGTCATGAATTTTCAGCGTCTGATACGGGTAGGTGGTGCGGATGGACACCACTTCCTCCACCGGCTGCTCCCGCCCTTCCAGATCGTGGTGCTTACCAAAAATCAGGGCTTCGGCCAGCGGCTGGTTGCCGCCCTTGCGGGCAAAGCTGTAACGGGCTTCCAGAAAGTTCTCGCCCTTGTCCTGCCCCAGAAAACGCGCCGTGATGGAGCCCATCTGGCGGCGGTGCAGAAACTGATGGTTCATGTCCATCAGGTTTTCATGCATGAAGGTGTAGTGGCATTTCAGACGCGGGCCGAACTGGCGCGTCTTGTATTCCGGATTCCCTACCTGCGCGATATCCGGCAC
Organism: Acetobacter tropicalis; assembly: GCF_030644465.1. Lineage (NCBI taxonomy): Bacteria > Pseudomonadati > Pseudomonadota > Alphaproteobacteria > Acetobacterales > Acetobacteraceae > Acetobacter > Acetobacter tropicalis. The sequence continues at coordinate 810,681 of NZ_JAUYUW010000001.1, forward strand.
CGGCACACTCTCGGCCAGAGCGGGATCTCCGGGGAAAATGAAAATCAGGCCCGCCTTTTCCCGGCATGGATACGCCCGCACGGGCCGCCCCACATCCGAACGGTTCAGGTAGGGCACGGTCACGCATTTGCCTGCGCGGTCAAACGCCCAGCCATGATAACAGCACTTGATGCAGTCGCCTTCCACCAGCCCTTTGCTCAGGGGCACCTGACGATGCGCGCAACGATCTTCCAGTGCATAAACCGGCCCTTTTTCCGGGCGGATCAGCGCAATGGGGTGGCCAGCATAGCGGGTGGGGAAAGCCTTGCCCGGACGCACCTTGTGCGCCCACGCCACCGGGTACCAGAAATTCGGATTACTATCGATCTGCCGAAGATCATATTCCGGCGCTTCAGCCTGTTGAGCCGTTTCACTCCGAGAAGCTTCCACCAGCATGGCGTGCCCGTCCTTTCCCATGACCAGAGGCTGCTGTTCGGTGCGAACACAACCTCACACAATTCCTGCATGTTACGATTGAGCCTGTGGTTGCCATCATACAACCCCGGCCTCTGCATGCCAGATTAGCCCATGAAGAAGAGGCGTGCCTATCACGTCACGCAAAAAAGCTGCCTCCCCCGCAAGCACCAAAGCCGCAAGGAAAAGGCAGCGTCATGGAAAGCTCCTGAAAAGGGCCGCAGGAGCCCCTGTAGAAACCTGCACTGTCACAACAGCAGGGTCTAACAGTTACCCGGAAGCCGCTTTATCACTTCTGAGGCTGTGTTTCCGTATGAGGAGGCGTGGGTTTCTGGCGGCTATATTTGCCACCCTGATACTTGCCGGGCTGGTAAGCATGAGGTGGCGTAATGGATTCCTTGGTGGTTGGCGTGGAATCGGCTGGCCTGTCATTCGGCGGAGGCTGCGTGCCCGGTTGCTCGGCCTGCGTGCGCGGGTTGGTCCATAGCTTTTTGGATGGATCAATCCGTTTACCGTCTTTGTCCTGTGCCGCAGGTGGTGATTTACCAACCTGAGCGGCCGCGGAATCTGCCGTAGGGGGTTTGCCACTGTCATCCTGTGCCAGAGCAAAGGCCGGAGCCGCAACAAGTGTGGCTCCCAGCAGAAGCGAATAGAAGCGGATAGCCATGATGTGTCTCTCTGTGTTCTGTTATAATAGAGAAGCCTCATCACCTAACTAACCAGTTTTGCAGAAGTTCCTTTCAAAGACGTTTTATCTTGCAAGCAGTCTTTGCAAATGTCCCACGTCCCTGTCCGCGCGGGGCAACACTGCTCTCACGTTCTGCCATGGCTTGAAACGGAACCTTTCCGCGCGCCAGCTACCCCTCCCTGCGCCACATCCAACAGCGTGCACAACCGGCGCAAACCGGACGCACAAGGTTCCATCCATTGCCCATCAAGCAGAGATACCACACGCACCCCCAGGCTGTTGACAAGATAAAGGGCCTTTGCCTGTTGCAGACGAGATAAATCCACACTTTCTTCTGTCATCACACCAGCGCGCAACAGCACGCTCCGCGCGATGCCCGGCAATGCGCCTTCCGCCACCGAGGGCGTGATAAACCGCTCCTCTTCCTGAACCACAACAGTGCTGACAGTTGTTTCCGCCACACGCCCCTGCACGTTCAGCAGCAAGGCGTCCTCATACCCTGCACGCACAGCTTCCTGCCGTGCCAGAATATTGGGCAGATAATTCAGACTTTTGATACGGCTCAACGGAGATTGCTCATCCCGCCGCACCAACCGGCTTGTCATGACCGAGACTGATGCCACACGCGCTGTACCTGCCGCAACGGTCATGAAAACAGTCGGCCGAACATCCTGCGGTGGGGCAAGGCCACGCGGCCCTACGCCCCGTGTCACCGTAAGGCGCGCTGAGCCGTTTTGCAGCCCTGTTGCCGCCAGAAGCGCTTTTGCCGCCTGCGCTACCTCCTCGCCTGAAGGGACGGGCAGAGCCAGCACGGCACTTCCCCCCTGCAAACGCTGCATGTGCTTATCCAGATGCAGAAGGTTTCCGTTCTTGACACGTATTGTTTCAAACAGGCCGTCTCCCAGCGTCAGCCCTCTGTCCGCCAGACTCACATGGGCCTGCGCGGCCACACACACCTGCCCGTTCAGCCAGACAAACGTCATGCCGCACCACCAAACAAGGAAAAGAAGGGAGCCAACTTCAAACGCATTTCCTCATATTCCTTTTCAGGATCGGAAAGAATGGTAATCCCTCCACCCGATGCCAGCATCAGGCGGTCTGCCACGCGCGTAACCGTGCGGATAATGACGGAACTTTCCATCCTGCCCTCCACCCCGATGCAGAACACGCTACCGCAATATGCTCCGCGTGGAGAGGCTTCCAGTTCTTCTATAATTTCCATGGCTCTATGTTTGGGCGCGCCGGTCACAGACCCCGGCGGCAGGGTGGCTTGCAGCAGATCAAACACGTCCCGCCCTGCGGCCAACTCCCCTCGCACTTCAGACACCAGATGATGCACATGGGCAAAGCGTTCCACCGCCAGAAACTCCGGCACGCTCATGCTCCCTACCCGCGCCACCCGCCCGATATCATGACGCATCAGATCCACAATCATCAGGTTCTCAGCACGTTCTTTTTCATCCAGAGCCAGAGCGGCGGCAAAAGCGCTGTCCTCCTCTGGCGTGCGCCCGCGTGGGGCTGTACCCTTGATGGGACGGGACGTGACGCCCCGTTGCGCATTCACCTGCAAAAACTGTTCAGGCGATGTGGAATGCAGCGCATAGCCACCCCCGCACCCAAGATACGCCCCAAAAGGCGCCGGAGCATGCTGACGCAGCGCCAGATAAAGCGCCACATTTGAAAAATCTTCAGGAAAATGGCTGCTATATCGGCCCGTGATGTTCACCTGAAAAATATCACCCGCCGCAATATAATCCCGCGCCCGCGCCACCGCCGCGCAATAGAACTCTCGTGGCTGATCCGGCACAAACGTGACGGCTGGCAGCGGCGCACAGGCAGCAGAAACCGCAGGCAGAGCATGCCAGGCTGTTACATGCGCCTGCCATGGTTCGGAGGCTGGAACGCCTTCCGTTTCATTGGTGAATAACCCGGTAATAAAGGCACGTTTTTCAAGACGGTCCCACAGAAACGCGTGATCATAAAACCCGGCGGCAAAATCCGGTTCATCTGAAACACGATGGTCCACCCTGATCTGTTCCAGAACCTGCCCTAGCCCATAGCCTGCAAAACCAATCCATCCCCCATGAAACGGCAGGGCATAAGTGCCCGTTTCGTTGTCCACCCGTATGGCGGCAGGCATGATACGCCTCAGCCGGGCGAAGAGATCGGAGGGTGTAAAGGGAACGGCAGGTTCGGCATCCTGAATAATCAGACCGTTTTTCACGCTCAGAACATGGCGTGGCGCCGTGCAGAAAATCTGCCAGCGACTTCTATCCACCACCGGACCGCCGCTATCCAGAAACGCGCACCATGGAGCCTCTCCCCATGCGGCAAAAACCGTTTCCGGCTCCCGCCATGGCACTTCACGCGCCCACACACGCACGCTCTTCATGCTCCCTTCGGGCTCCTGTGCGGAAAACCATAAAAAGCGCCTGAGGAGGAGATCAACGCCCGGTCCTCTCTGCCGCAGGCTTACTGTCTTTCACGCCTGTTCTCTTACCTGAAAAGCGTGGTGCATTCGCCCAATACGCCGCGCTATAAACAGAGAGCCCCGACCCCATTTTTCTGTCTGGCGTCACACCTGCTCGACACGGGAAATGCCCGGCAGTGTCTTCAGTTTTTGGCCAAGCAGAGGAGTTACGCGGTAGCCACCTTTCAAGCGCACTTCCACATCACAGGTTTCATCCAGCCCCGGCATCAACACAATGCGACCGGGGCCGCCGCGCTGTTCGTTCAGCAGGGCGCTCAGTTGGGCCAGCGCATCTTCCCGCTCCACCCACACGCGCATTTCGCTCGCACCCTGTGCCGCGGCCTGCTCCAGCTCCATAATATCACTGGCCGTAATGCGCAGGGCTTCGCCTTCCAGTTTCAGGTCCGCTTTGACCAGAACCGCTGTGCCCGGCACCAGACTTTCCCGCACCCGACTGAGCACTTCAGAAAACACGGTCACTTCACACCCGCCGGAAGCATCAGACAGGCGCACCCATGCCATCTTGTTGCCCGTGCGGGTTGGGCGTTCTTTCTTGTCCACCACACATCCGGCAATGCTGACACGCCCTACCCCGGCCTCCGCAGCAGACAGAAGAGCTGACGATTTTGTTGCCCCCAACCGGCGCAGAACCGGGCCATAGGCGTCTAGCGGGTGGGCCGTCATGTGAAAGCCAATGGCTTCTGCTTCCATGGCCAGCCGTTCAAACTCCGGCCAGTCGGAACCATCCACCATGCGCAGGGGCTCCACATCCCCACCACCGCCAAACAGGCCAATCTGGCCGGACGCCGCTTCCTGCGCCTGACTTTGCGCCCGCCGCAAAATGGTATCAGCAGAGCGGTACACACGCGCCCGGTTTTTATCCAGACACTCAAAGGCCCCCGCTTTGGCCAGATTTTCCATCTGCATGCGGTTGATCTGCTTCGGGTCCACCCGTGTGGCAAAATCCGTTATGTCCTTAAACGGTTTGTTGCCCCGTGCGGCAACAAGCGCCTCCATGGCGCTGAACCCTACCTTCTTGATAGCTGCCAGCGCGTAGCGAATACCGTTGGTACCATCAGGCAATGTCTCAACCGAGAAATCGGCTTCCGATTTATTAACATCCGGCGGCAACACCTTGATGCCCATACGCTCGGCTTCCTGCCGCAGGGCCGCAAGTTTTTCCGTGCGTTCCCGCGCAAGGGACATACAGCCCGCAAGGAAGGCAACAGGATGGTTAGCCTTCATCCACGCTGTTTGGTAGGAAACAAGTGCGTATGCTGCCGCGTGAGATTTATTAAAGCCGTAGTCAGCAAATTTTGCCATGAGGTCAAACACCTCAACGGCTTTGTCACGATCAATGCCGCGTTTTACGGCTCCTTCTGTAAAGATCTCGCGCTGCGTATCCATTTCCGCACGGATTTTCTTACCCATGGCACGGCGCAGAAGGTCAGCGCCGCCAAGGCTGTAGCCCGCCATTTTCTGGGCAATCTGCATCACCTGTTCCTGATAGACCATAATGCCGTAGGTCTCTTCAAGAATATCGCGGATTTCCTCGTGCGGGGGCTCCCACGCCTCCCCATGTTTCCGGCGGCAGTAATCGGGAATGTTCGCCATCGGCCCCGGACGATACAGCGCCACGGCGGCAATCAGATCTTCCAGCCGGGTAGGACGCATCTGTTTGAGAACGTCGCGCATACCCGCGCCTTCAAACTGGAACACGCCTGCGGTGTCACCCTTGCTGAGCATTTCATACGTTGCAGGGTCATTCAGCGGAATGCGGCTGAGATCAACCTCAATGCCCATTTTCTTGAGGAAACCAACGCCCCTTTGCAAAATGGTCAGGGTTGTCAGGCCCAGAAAGTCGAACTTGACCAGCCCGGCCTGTTCAACAAACTTCATGTTGTACTGGGTGACCAGCATGTCACTCTTCGGGTCTCGGTAGAGTGGCACCAGTTCAACCAGTGGGCGGTCACCAATCACAACACCTGCGGCATGTGTACTGGCGTGGCGGAAAAGCCCTTCAATCTGCTGGCCAATTTCCAGAAGCCTGCGCAGGGATTCATCGCTTTCACGCATCTCCTGCAATTTGGGCTCGCCCGCTATGGCTTCCTTCAAGGTAACAGGTTTGGCGGGGTTGTTGGGGATCAGTTCCGCAACGCGGTTGACCATGCCATAAGGCAGCCCCAGTACACGCCCCACGTCACGCACCGCAGCACGGGCCTGCAGTTTTCCGAACGTGATAATCTGCGCCACACGGTCCGCCCCGTATTCACGCCGCACATAGGCTATCACCTCGTCTCGCCGGTCCTGACAGAAGTCGATATCAAAGTCAGGCATGGACACACGTTCAGGATTCAGAAACCGTTCGAACAGCAGATTGAACGGCAGCGGATCAATATCTGTGATGGTCAACGCCCATGCGGCCAGAGAACCTGCACCCGACCCACGCCCCGGCCCCACCGGGATATCATGCGCCTTCCCCCACTGGATGAAGTCCGCAACGATCATGAAGTAACCGGGGAAGCCCATCTTGGAGATAATATCCAGCTCAAATGCCAGACGATCGCTATATTTCTTGCGGGTTTCCTCATCCACGTTCATGCCCGCAAGGCGTTTTTCCAACCCTTCCCACGCCATGGCGCGCAGGGTTTCATCTTCTGTGGCCCCTTCACGCACCTTGGGGCAGATGGGCAGCAGCGGCTTGCGCGTTTCCACCTTCACGGCGCAGCGGCGGGCAATTTCCAGCGTGTTGTCACAGGCATCCGGCAGATCGGCAAACAGTTCCCGCATGACGGCAGGCGGCTTGAACCAGTGTTCCGGCGTCACGCGCCAACGATCACGCTCGGCCATGGTGCGGCCCTGCGCAATACAGATCAGCGCATCATGGGCTTCATACATTTCAGGCTTGGGGAAGAAACATTCATTAGTCGCCACCAGCGGCAGGCCAAACTGATTGGCCAGAGCCAGAACGCCGGGCTCCACGGCCTTTTCAATAGCAAGATTGTGGCGGTGCAGTTCCACAATCAGCCGATCATCAAACGCTTCATGCATCTGCGCCAGCCAGCGTTCGGCCTCTTCCTTCTGCCCTTCCGCCAGCATCTGGAACAGCGGGCCGCGTGTGCCGCCGGTAAACAGCATCAGCCCTTCCGATTTCTCGAACAGCGTTTTCAACTGCACAGTCGGATCAGACGGATCAGATTCCTTGAACCCTTCAGAGGAGAGAAACTGAAGGTTGGTCAGCCCCACCTCGTTCTGGGCCAGAAGCACAATGGGTTCCGCCGGGCTGCCGGGTTTGTCATTCCGGGATGGCAGACCAACCTGACAGCCAATAATGGGCTGTATGCCGGATTTGGTGCAGTACTGCGAGAATTCCAACGCCCCGAACAGATTGCCCGAATCCGTAATGGCCACGGCGGGCATCTGCATGTCTTTCGCCATCCCCGCCAGTTCTGGCACACGAATGGCCCCCTGACTGAGGGAGTAAGCGGAATGAACACGGAGATGGACAAAATCAGCGTAAGACATCCTTTGATCCTACCACAGCCCGCCCGAAATCTCACCTCTTGCAGGCCCCTATTTGGCACCCCATGCGCCCTCTTTTTTATGCGTGCGGAAACCGCGCGGAAGGGAAGATACCTACGCCCTTCCCCATGCGCTTCTCCTCCGCGCCCAATGTCGCCCTCCTACAGCCCTCCGTGACCGCGCGGGCTGACACAGCGGCCACAGAAAACAGAGTGCTCCCACTTTCTTCCGCCCTTGCAAGCTCTGCGGAGCAGCCATTCATCAGGCTCAAAAACCCGTGTGTTACGCTGCCCTGCCCTTGCCATGGCACGCCCCCTCCCCAAGGGTATGGGCTTACAAAAACGTGACGGAGTACAAAAACGTGCAATATCGTCAGCTAGGCCGTTCCGGTCTGCTTGTGTCCGCCTTCACACTGGGAACCATGACCTTTGGCGGCAAAGGGGCCTTCGCCAAGACCGGCAACACCGATGTAAAAGGTGCCTCGCGCCAGATTGACCAATGTCTGGATGCCGGGATCAACATGTTTGATACGGCGGACATCTATTCCTCGGGCGAATCAGAAACCATTCTGGGGCAGGCGCTCAAGGGCCGCACCAAGGAAGCGCTGGTAACCACCAAGGCCCGCTTCCGCACCGATGATGGACCAAATGGAGAGGGTTCTTCCCGCTATCATCTGATTGCCGCCTGTGAAGCCAGCCTGAAACGGCTGGGGCGTGATCACATTGATCTCTATTACCTGCATGAGTGGGATGGCATCACCCCGCTGGACGAGACGCTGGAAGCGCTGGATACGCTGACAAAAGCAGGCAAGATCCGCTACGCTGGTGTTTCAAACTTCTCCGGCTGGCATCTGATGAAGGCGCTCTCCATTGCTGAGCAGAACCGCCTGATCGCCCCGGTGGCCCAGCAGATTCACTATACCTTGCAAGCGCGTGAAGCAGAGTATGAACTGCTGCCCATAGCGGTGGATAAATCCATTGGCGTGCAGGTCTGGAGCCCGCTGGCCGGGGGGCTTCTCTCGGGCAAATATCGGCGCAACAAGCCCATGCCAGAAGGGCGGCAGCTTGAAAACTGGGGCGAACCCCCGGTGCATGACAAGGAAAAGCTGTTTGATATTGTAGAAGTGCTGGTGGCTGTGGGGGAAGAACTGGGCGTCTCCGCCGCGCAGGTGGCACTGGCCTGGACCATGCATCGCCCAGCCATAACATCCGTGGTTATTGGTGCCCGCACGGATGAACAGCTTGCAGATAACCTGAAAGCTGCCAGCCTCACGCTTTCTGAAGATCAGATCAAGCGGCTGGATGAGGCCAGCAAACCGCCGCTGCTTTATCCTTACTGGCATCAGGCCAGCACTGCCACTGCCCGCCTGAGCCCTGCCGACCGCCTGCTTCTGGCACCTTTTACAAAAAAGCAGTAAAATAAAAGCATTCCGGGCAAGCACGGGGCATGGGATAACGCCACCCAGCCCCGTAGCGGCCCTTTTCTTTTGCTTATCAGGACACACAATGAAGCTTGTTAGAACAAGGCAGGAACTGGCTGAGAGTGTCACGGAGTGGCAGCGCGCGGGGGAGACCATTGGCGTAGTTCCCACCATGGGCTCTCTCCATGCAGGCCATCTTGCCTTGGTTACAGCGCTGGATGGCAAGGCCACCCGACGTATTGTGACCATTTTTGTTAACCCTATCCAGTTCAACAACCCGGATGATTTTCACCTCTACCCCCGTGGGCTGGAAGCAGATGCCGCGTTACTGGAAAAAACCGGACGGGTAGATATTCTGTACGCGCCGGATGAAACACAGATTTACGCTCCCGGCTTTTCAACCCGCGTTATTGTCTCCGGGCTAGACGCCATGCTGTGCGGGAATGATCGCCCCGGCCATTTTAACGGCGTGGCCACAATTGTAACAAAGCTATTCATGCAAACCCGTGCAGATATTGCCGTTTTTGGTGAAAAAGATTTCCAGCAACTGTGCATTGTGCGTCGCCTGGTGCAGGATCTGGATCTGCCGGTTTCCATTTTGCCGGTACCCACCGTGCGTGAGGCAGACCAGCTTGCCCTGTCCTCCCGCAACCGGAGGCTGAGCCATACGCAGCGGGACCGCGCCGCCCACCTGCCCGCCAGCCTGCAAACATGTATTGCAGAACTGAAGGCAGGGAAAAATTTGGAAGCTTGCCTGAAAACATGCTGGCATGATCTGGAAGAAGCCGGGTTCACGGTGCATTACCTTGAACTGCGCTCAGAAAAAAACCTCCAGCTCACCCAGCCATCAGACCCCACAGCCCGCCTGTTTGTGGCGGCAAGCCTTGGCGATGTCCGGCTGATTGATAACATGCCCCTGTGCTGAGCCAATTCTGCTCCAGACACCCCCAACCCCACCAAGAAAGCCCTTATTCATGACCATTACACGCCTTGAGCCCGAAGAACGCCTGACGGGTGCCGTTATTTACAACGGCCTTGTGCATCTGGCCGGGCAGGTAGCGGATGATGCCTCGCTGGATGCCGAGGGCCAGATGGCCGATATTCTGCGGCAGGTGGATGCCCTGCTGGCCAAGGCTGGCACGGATAAAAGCCGCCTGCTTTCTGTTCAGATCTTTCTGGCTGACATGAGCGATATGGCCGCTATGAACCGCGCCTGGGATGCGTGGCTGGACCGCAATAACAAACCGACCCGCGCAACTGTGGAAGCCAAACTGGCCAACCCCGCATGGCGCGTGGAACTGACAGGCATCGCCGCCCTGCGCTGAGTAGCAGGACCGAAAGGAGGCGGCTTTTCTGAAAGCTGCCTCCGCCCCACGCAACCGCAACCGCAACCGCAACCGCAACCGCAACCGCAACCGCAACCGCAACCGCAACCGCAACCGCAACCGCAACCGCAACCGCAACCGCAACCGCAACCGCAACCGCAACCGCAACCGCAACCGCAACCGCAACCGCAACCGCAACAAAGCGGCGGCATTATCGGCCCACATGCAAGCATAATTTTATGCTAGACAAGGCAGTACGTTTAAATTGTCAGGGGAAAATCTGGCTGGCTCCCGAAGTAGGACTCGAACCTACGACCCAGCGATTAACAGTCGCTTGCTCTACCAACTGAGCTATTCGGGATCAGCGAGGCACCGTATAACCGGGTTCCCGGCGGGTCGTAAAGCCCCTTTTTCCATTTTTTTTCATTTCCGGTTTCCCTTGCAGGACGACACCCGGAAAAACACGGTGTAGGAAGGACTTCATGAGCACAAACGGACCTTCTTCCAGCCCGGTTTTCCGCCGCCGTATTCTGTTTACCAGCCTTGCGGGGTTGGCCATGGCAGGCGGTGTGGGCGGTTATGAACTCCACCGCGCCCACCGGCCTCCGCACAAGCAGCCAGATGGCCGTTACAGAAAGCTCACCATTGCATGGCCCCACGCCACCACGGCCCCGGTGCTGGCCGTGGCGTATCAGAAAGACTTTTTTGCCCGTTACAGTCTGGAACTGGAAACTGCCGGAGATTTTCTGGATGGTTCTGAAGCGCTGGATGCGCTGGCACATGGCAAGGCAGCCTATGCCGTTGCCCCGGCGCTGACATGGCTACCCCGGCTGCACGCGGGGCTGCAAGCCAGCCTTGTGCTGGGCATTCAACCCGGCGTGTTCCGCCTTCTGGTGCGCCGCGGTTCTGGCGTGACCCGGCTGGATCATCTCCTTAACCGCCCCGTAGGCGTGCCAGACCTGAATGCCGCGGATAAACTGTTCTTTGCCATCATGATGCGCCGCAAGGGCATTAACGCCATGGCTGGCGTGAACTGGAAAACCCTGCCCGCTGAAGAACTTCTGGGTGCTGTCCAACGCAAGGAACTGGATGCCGTTGTAGCGCATGATCCGCTGGCATGGCAGCTCCTTAATCAGAGCGATGGCCTGTTTGCCGAACTGGTTAGCAGCAACAGCGGTCATTATGCGGACCGTACCAACCTGATTTTAGGCGTGAGCGCCAGCGCTTTTGAAGAAGACCCGGATGCCGCAACCGCCCTCACCCTCGCCCTGCGCGATGCTGCAAAGTGGACCAACACCCATCGGAGCGAGGCCGCCACCCTGATTGCGGATGATACCCCCACTATGACCCCTGACAACGTGCTGGCCATGCTGAACAGTGAGCCAACAATCCGCCCCGTGACCGGCCACGCCCTACGCGAACAGATGGCCCAGTATTGTGATGAACTCCAGCTAATCTCCCTTTTGCCCGAAGCGGAAAGTGCGGCTGATCTGGCAAAAAGCTACACGCGCAACGTACTGCGCGGGTAAAGCTCTGGCCGGGCCGGTGTTTGCGCTACTGCGCTTGTTTTATCTCGATTGATGAGGCAGCCGTCCTTTTGCGATTACGGGGCAAGCGCAGTTCGCTAGCCAGTACGCCCGCCACAATCAGCCCTGCCCCCACAAGAGCAGAGGCCGGCAGAACCTCTCCCGCCATGCGCCCTACCAACCCTGCCCATACGGGTTCACCCGCATAGATCACGGTTGCTCTGGTCGGGGAGACGGTTTTCTGCGCCCAGTTCATGGCAAACTGGATAATGGCTGTCATGGCTCCCAGCCCGACCGCAGCACTTACCCAAACCCAGGAAAAGGCAGGCACGGCCTCACCCGCAAACGGCATGGCACAAAAAGCCAGCATCCCCGCCACCAGAAGCTGCACCATGGTCACCCGGCGGCTATCCACGCCCGGCGCAAAGCGGCTGATCAGAATAATTTCCACGGCAATGGCCAATGCACACAACAGCGTGGAGATTTCTCCGGCACTGAACTGTAGGCCGGTGGCGGCATTCGGCCCTGTCAGCAGCACAAGCCCCACAAAGGCGCAGGCCACGCCAACCCAACTCATGGCATGGGGCCTGCGGCGCAGGACCGCCCATTGCAGAAACGGAACCATTGGCACATACAATGCCGTAATAAAGGCGGACTGGCTGCTGGGAATGGTTTTCAACCCCAGAGTTTGCAGACTGTAGCCAAGAAACACCGCCACCCCGATACAGGCCCCGGCCTTGACCTCATGCCGCCGGAACCCGCCCAGCGATTTATGGAACAGCACCACGGACATGATACCCGCCGTTATGAACCTTACCCCTACGAAAAAAAGCGGGCCGGTATGGCGCATGGTATTATGAATGATGAGGAACGTTGCCCCCCACAACATGGTAATGCCAATCAAAATCATCTCCTGACGGGAGAGCATCTTGACTGGCGACACAGAGGTGGGATGAATCCGGTTCATAGTTTGCAGCATATATGGGCACTATAATGCACAATCAAGCCCCGCGTTCTGATGTTCTTGCCCATGTGGGAACCAATCTTCGCCGCCTACGCAAAGAAGCTGGCTTAAGTCAGGAAGCTTTAGCCGTGGCTTCCGGCATCAGCCGCCGCATGATTGTGAATCTGGAAACCGGCAACGCCAATATCAGCCTGGGCACGCTGGACCGCCTGGCGGAAGCCCTGAACACGTCCTTCCTGAAACTGGTCAGCAACCCCGAGCGTGAAATCCGGCGGCTGGAGGAAGTGATGTGGCGTGGCGTAGGACCACAGAGTCAGGCCACATTGCTGGGGGCTGCCCCTGCCCGGCATGATACCCAACTCTGGCTGTGGTCTCTGGAAGTAGGCGAGCGCTACACGGCTGATCCGGACCCGGAAGGCTGGCATGAAATGATTTTTGTGCTGCAAGGCACATTGCGGCTGGATTTTGACACGGAAAGCCAGATTGTGCCCGCCAATGACTTCACCATTTATAGCAGCGCTCAGAACTACGCCTACCAGAACGTAGGGGATGGCGTTTTACGCTTTATCCGGTCTGTGTCGTCCTGAAAGAGCATCTGGCGCGCCAACACCAGAAAGAACAAACGGTTTAACGCAAAACGGCTCGCGTCCTACAACTTCCTTTAGTGCAGATCGTCCACAAACCGGGCAATGCGGGTGCAGGCGTCTTTCAGGTCTTCATCACGGGTGGCGCAGGAAAGGCGCAGATAGGGAGACAGCCCGAACGCTGAACCCGGAACCGTGGCCACATGCGCTTCTTCCAGCAAAGCCACTGCAAAATCATGGTCGGTTTCAAGCCGGGTTCCGCCTGCTGTTGTGCGGCCAAGGCAACCCGCCACACCCGGATAGGCATAAAACGCCCCTTCCGGCATGGCGCAGGTCAAGCCGGGCACAGCACGTAAAGCCTCGACCACCATCTTACGGCGGCGGCTGTATGTTTCGGCCATGGTACGCACCAGATCAGCCGGACCATCCAGCGCGGCGGCAGCGGCGGCCTGAGCAATGGTGCAGATGCCAGAGGTAGCGTTTCCCTGTACGGCCCGCATGGTGGCAATCAGATCTTTCGGGCCACCGGCAAACCCTACGCGCCAGCCGGTCATGGCATAGGCTTTGGAGACACCATTCAACGTGATGATGCGGTCTTTCAGATCGGACGCTACGGCCGCAATCGATGCTGACTGCACGCCATCAAAAACCAGATGTTCATAGATCTCATCAGACAGAATCCATACATCCGGGTATTGCCGCAGCACCTCTGCCACGGCGTGCAGATCAGCCTGTTCACACACCGCGCCGGTAGGGTTGTTGGGGAAGTTCAGCACCACCCAGCGCGTGCGGGGGGTCATGGCCGCAGCCAGCGCCTCGGCTTTCAGGCGAAAGCCGTCTTCTTCCCGACAGGGCGCATAGACCGGCACACCACCAAACATGCGGGCAATAAGCGGGTAACTCACCCAATAAGGGGCGGGCACCACCACTTCATCCCCATCATTCAGGGTGGCCATGAAGGCGTTGAAAATAACCTGTTTGCCACCGTTGGAGACCATGATCTCGTCCGGGGCATAGTCCAGCCCGTTCTCGCGGCTGAACTTGCGGGCAACTGCCGCCTTCAGCGCCGGGGTGCCATCAACTGGCGGATATTTGGTCTGCCCGGCCAGCGCTGCCTGATGCGCAGCCTCCACCACGGCGGCTGGCGTGGGAAAATCCGGTTCCCCCAACGCCAGAGAAATCACCTGTTTGCCTTCTGCCCGCAGGGCACGGGCGCGCCGCGCCATTTCAATGGTGGCAGGCGCGGGCAGCCCTTGCATCCGGCGGGCAAAAGAGCGGACCATGCTTACACAAGCCCCGCGCAGAAACGCTGGATGCGCGCGCAGGCTTCCCGCAGGCTTTCCGTATCCGTGGCATAGGAAATCCGCATATGGCCCGGATACATGAAGGCGGAGCCATGCACAGCAGCCACACCTTCTTCTTCCAGCAGAGCCGTTACGAACGCTTCATCCGTATCCAGCTTGTGGCCACCGGCAGAGGTCTTGCCCAAACAGCCTTCCAGAGACGGAAACACGTAAAACGCGCCTTCCGGCTTGTCACACTGCAAGCCTTTTGCCTGATTGAGCATGGACACCACCAGATCACGCCGGCCCTGATAGGTTGTCACCATCTCGCCAATAAAGTTCTGCGGGCCGGTCAGCGCTTCAACCGCAGCGGCCTGTGCAATGGAGCACGCGTTGGAGGTGGACTGCCCCTGCAGCTTGTTCATGGCCTTGGTCATTTCCACTGGCGCGCCAGAGAACCCAATGCGCCAGCCGGTCATGGCATAGGCCTTTGAAACACCGTTCATGGTCACGGTGCGAGCACGCAGGCGGGGTTCCACTTCCACAAACGTGGCGGGGCGGAAACCATCGTACGCCAGCTTGGCGTAAATATCGTCCGTAAAGACCCACACATGCGGGTGGCGCAGCAGCACATCACACAGCGGCCGCAGGTCTTCAGCGGAATAAGCTGCCCCCGTGGGGTTGCATGGGGAGTTCAGGAAGAACCATTTGGTGCGCGGCGTAATGGCGGCTTCCAGTTCCTCAGCGGTCAGCTTGAAGCCGTTTTCACGCTTGCAGGGCACAATCACCGGCACGCCTTCCGCCAGCGTGACAATATCAGGGTAGGACACCCAGCACGGAGCCGGAATAATGGCTTCATCCCCAGGGTTCAGGGAGGCCATCATGGCGTTGTAGATCACCTGCTTGCCGCCGGTGGAAACAATCACTTCCTCGGGCGTGTAATCCAGCCCGCTATCCATGCGGAAGCGTTCCGCCACGGCCTTGCGCAGTTCGGGGGTGCCCGCAACATCGGTGTAGCGGGTTTTGCCGTCTTCAATCGCCTTCATGGCGGCGCGGGCAATATTGTCCGGGGTGCGGAAATCCGGCTCTCCGGCTGAAAGGCTGATAATATCCCGACCTTCCGCCTTCAGCGCGCGGGCCTTGGTCGAAATAACAATCGTCTGACTGGGGCTGATCCTGTTCAGACGGTCAGCGACAATGCTCATGATTTCCACACTTCCTGACTCAATTTTTCATTCTCGCCGCCTCAGGCGGCCGAAGCATAATGGGAGATGATTCCAAAAATCCCGCTTCGCGCGGCACAGTAATGCGCTTCTGCCTTCGGCGGAACCGGAGAAAGGCCTTTCTGCCATGATTTTTACGTAAGGCGCGGCTCTTCTCGCGCTGCCCCTACTCTTTTCAGGTGGAGCACCCCGCAAACACCGCCATGGCCCGCACGGCTTCCGGTGTCATCCCCGCTGCGCGCATCTCCCGCACGGACGCCGCACCATCCCGTTTGGACAGCCGCCGTCCCTGCGCATCACATAAAAGCGGATGAAACACATACGTGGGCGTGCGCCACCCCATAAGCGCCTGCAGCAGCCGGTGCAGGTCCGTGGCCGGGCGTAGATCCTCCCCCCGCGCCACCAACGTGACACCCTGCATGGCATCATCATGCGTGACACAAAGGTGATAAGACGCAGGCACATCCCGACGCGCCAGCACGACATCGCCAAACAATTCCGGCGTGCAGACCACCTGCCCCCGGTCCAGATCTTCATAAACCAGCGGCCATACGGAACGCTTCATCTGAAAATGGTCCTGCTCTGTGCCGCCGCCAATGCGCGCCTGTTGCTGCCCTTCGCCCCTCCTCCCCTGCGTTCGCTCCGGTGCGTGCGGAGAATGCCCGCACTGTGATCGTGCGGGAAGTGCTTCTGCTTCTGCTTCTGCTTCTGCTTCTGCTTCTGCTTCTGCTTCTGCTTCTGCTTCTGCTTCTGCTTCTGCTTCTGCTTCTGCTTCTGCTTCCAGGCTGGCTTTTTCACGCACCAAGGCAAGCGCTTTTTCCATATCCAGCCGCAGAACGTGTGGCTTGCCTTCCGCCAAACGCCGCGCCCGTTCCGGCCCGCTGATGTGACGGCAGGTTCCGGGATAGAGCAGACTGCCATCCGGGGCAGTATGTGGGGCGGAGAACATGCCCGCCTGTTCCCGTGCGATCTCCGAGCGGGTGCAAAAGCACGGATACAACACCCCCAGCCGGTCAAGCTCCGCCAACGTGCGGGCATAAGCGGGCATACGAGCCGACTGATATAGCGCCGCGCCATCCGGCTTCAGGCCCAACCAGTCCAGATCTTCCAGAATGGCGGTAGCGTATTCAGCGCGACAGCGTTGCGGGTCAATATCCTCCATCCGCACCAGCCAGCGGCCGCCCGGCTTTGCGTATCGCCACCCGAACAAAGCCGACGCCACATGGCCAAGATGCAGGAACCCGGTTGGACTCGGTGCAAAACGGGTGACCCACATTCACACTTTCCCCTTTACAGTCTGCAACAATCCCTTCCCACCAAAATGCCGTTTGAAACGCCGGCATCTGAAGGCCGATAACCGCCCTCCGGGGCTGAAAAACCAGATGTGCCAGCAGGGTGGCTGACATCGAAACGACACACCAAAACAATCAGCCACAAACACACCTGCCCGACCACCCTGACAGATTTTTCAAACAGCCTCCAGATGACGCCAATAGAGAAATAATACTGTTTTATGAAATACTTGCGCGTTTTCTTGCTGCAAGCCCGGTTATCTGCAATACTGTTGACACAAAGTGATCTCGACGACGCACCTCCAACGGCGTTCCGCTCAGAGTTTATAACGCCAGTGTTGAAGCTGCGCCCTCACGAGAAACAGGGAGGCGGGTTTTGGCTGATGGCAGTACGCTGAATTTTCCGGCACTGGTCCTTAATGCGGATTTTCGTCCGCTCTCTTACTTTCCGCTCTCGCTCTGGTCCTGGCAGGACACAATGAAGGCCGTGTGTCTGGACCGGGTTTCTGTATTGAGCGAATATGATGCTGAAGTTCATTCCCCCCACCGCACCTTCCGCCTCCCAAGCGTTATTGCGCTGAAAGACTACGTTCCAGCCGCCCGGAAACCAGCTTTTACCCGCTTCAATGTTTTCCTGCGGGATAATTTTTCCTGCCAGTATTGCGGTGACAAATTCCCCACACATGATCTGACATTTGACCACGTCATTCCGCGCTGCAAGGGTGGACGCACCACGTGGGAAAACGTGGTAACGGCCTGCGGTGTCTGTAATCTGCGCAAAGGCCCGCATCTGCCGCATGTTATTGGCATGCTGCCCCGCGCACGGCCTGCACGGCCTACATCATGGCAGTTGCAGGATAACGGGCGCGCTTTCCCGCCGAACTATCTGCACGAAAGCTGGCGTGATTACCTGTATTGGGACACGGAACTGGAAAGCTAGGGCAACAGCCCACACGCCTTTCGGCGCTTATTTGGTATAGCTGTAACCGTATTCATCCGCCTGCTTTTGCAGGTCTGGCGCATCTTTCAGGTTCAGCGGCAGCGGGTGTGCGTTTTTCTCACCCAACACCAGATTATGATTGCTCATACGCTGGCAGGTATTGGCTGCAAGCGGAAAGCTGAGAAACATGGGGCCCTTCATCTGCTTGCGCAGGCAGGACACATCCGTATCCAGCAGCGGCACCCGTCCAATTTCAGAAGAACAGCCGCCCAGCAGCGCCAATCCACCCAGCATCATGCCAAGGCCGAGGGTCTTTTTTGCTCGCATTCCCACCAAACTCACCATTTCCGTGCGCCATGGGGCTTTTGCCCCAGCCTTACCGGCGTCACATTGCCACGCCTGCTGCACGCAGCATAGAGCACCGGCTGGCACATCCCCCCCGTGCACACCGCATGACATGTCATGCCCAAGGAGGACTTTACTGCACCGGATGTTATCCGCACGTTCTGGCCCCATAATGGGAGCCACAATGCATCAGCTTACGTCGTACCCGGCACCCCGAATGGCGTTCTGTAGGGAAGACGTTCCAGCCCGCTGAGGGTCATACTGAATCTTCACTTCCCCGGTTGCCAGATTGACATCCGTATCCTGCACCCCATCCACGGCGGCCAGCGCGCGCTTGATGGCAGAAACACACCCGTCGCAGGACATTCCTTCGACAATGAAACTTGCCGTAGCCATAAGTCCATTCGCCTCCCATTTTGTCATGACTGCATGCAGCATACAGCACTTATTGGCCTGCCTAAAGCGGGGTCCTTACTTTCATCCCCTGTGCGCCGTGCCACAGGTGCGATAAAACCAGCCTATGCAGAAAATTCGCTCTGTTTCCCCATCGGCTTCCGCGCTTCCGTCTGCCTGGCGAGATACCGCGCCCCACCGGCTGATGCTCACAGCTTTGCTGAACATGCTGGATAACGCGCTGCTCACCACAGACAGCGCCACCCGCACACTGGAACACTGGTGCCGCACCCATCACCTTGCCGGAGGCACGCCTGCCGCACCCGCTGTCAGAGCAATTCTTGTGGATACCCCCCAGCGCCCGTGCCCAGATAGTTTGCGTGTGCATCTGGCCCTTCCCGCACAAGGAGAGAAGGCTCTGCGCTATCGGCATGTGCGGTTGATGTGCGGCAGTCTGGTGCTATCCGACGCAGAAAACTGGTATTTGCCTGAACGCCTGACGGCAAAGATGAACACAGCGCTGGAAACCACAGACACCCCATTCGGGCGTGCCATTGCAGATCTCGCATTCACCCGGCAGTTGGTGGTGGCAGAGCGGCTGTGGTCTCCCCTACCACAGGGATGGGAAAACACCCCTATCCCCGCCGGGACAGGCGAGACTCTGGATCTGGCACCGCAAACCCTGCGCCATCAGGCCGTGCTGCATCAGCCCGATGGTTTGCCACTCAGCGCCGTGATTGAAACCTATACCAGCGCGGCCTTCCACTTTCCGCCGCCTGACATGCCGGACGACCAGACTAAAAACTGACCGCACCCCGTCTGATCGTCTGATCGTCTGATCGTCTGATCGTCTGATCGTCTGATCGTCTGATCGTCTGATCGTCTGATCGTCTGATCGTCTGATCGTCTGATCGTCTGATCGTCTGATCGTCTGATCGTCTGAAGCGTGCTGACTAGACCGGGGCCTGTGTCAACAGGCTCCGGCAGGTCTCACGTGGCAGTTTCGTTTTCCGTTCAGACGTTTTCGCCCATCCGGGTTTCGTCCACAAACTTTTCTGTCTTGTCATCCAGCGCACGGGTTTTGCGTCCACCGGGGCCGTGCACATACAGATCCTTGCGGTCGATGGATTTCACCACATCGGGCTGGATCGGCATCAGGTAGCGGGCCTTGCGCATATGGTCGGCAAGCTGAAGCTTTGGGTTGAAGACCGAATTGAACTTCCACAGCATTTTGACAAAGTTGGTCTGCCCCTTCAGGAGCAGCCGTCCGGCAATGCCAGCGGTATCCTTGAGCGCCTGCCACCCCATATGCTTGGTGTTGAGCACCTGCTGGGTTTTCACCAGTTCCTCGTAGAACTCAGGCAATGGCAGTTTGGTAGGCAGAACAGCGTGCTGAATATCAAACAGGCGATAGTCACGCGTGGTCAGGCGGCGCGCTTCCCTGTGCCAGATTTCCGTGCCCGGATAGGGGGTGGTGACGGAAATATTCACAATTTCCGGAATTTCCAGACACCACTGGCGCACGGCTTCAAAGCGGCTACGGTCCCAATCGGGGTCAGCAATAATGTTGATGGCCACAATCAGACCCAGTGAACGGGCATAATCCAGAGCTTCAAAATTCTTGTCGAGAGAGACGCGTTTGCGGAACTGCTTCAGCCCTTCCTCATCCACCGCTTCCATACCGATGAAGATGTAGGAAAGACCAATTTCGCTCCAGACCTTGAACACGTCCTTGTTGCGCAGCAGCACGTCTGCACGGGTTTCAAGGTAGTATTCTTTCTTGATGCCGCGTTTCTTAATCTCATTGGCAATGGCCATGCCGTGCTCTTCATGCACAAAGGCCACGTCATCCACAATGAAAATACCCGGCTCCTTGATCTCCTCCAGTTCGTCCGCAATCACCTGTGGGCTGGCGGTGCGGTAGGAGCGACCATAGAAGGTCCAGGCGGAACAGAATGTGCAGTCCCACGGGCAACCACGCGCAAATTCGATAGACGCCGCCGGATCAAGCGTGCCGATAAAATACTTGTTACGGTGCCGCAGAAGATCACGCGCAGGGCGGATATCATCAAGGGATTTCACAAAAGTGGGCGGCGGGCCTTCCCCATCCATGGTGACCACACCGGGCACTTCCAGAATGTCCGTGCCGTCTTCCACCGCCTTCAGCAGCGTGCCAACGGATGCGTCACCCTCCCCTTTCAGGATACAGTTGACCGCCCCTTCAGACAGCGCCAGCACATCCCGCGCGATAAAGGAGACGGAGTGCCCTCCAATGAACTGGAAAATATTGGGATAATGCAGGCGCGTTGCGCGGCAGAGATCAATAATTTCCGGTACATTGGCCAGATAACTGCCTGAAAAACAGACCGCATCAGGCTGGAAATCATGCACCAGCTTCCAGTAATCCTTATGGGTCTCAACCTGTAGATCAATAATCCGGACATCGTGCCCGGCATCACGCGCCGCCCCGGCCACCAGTTCCAGGCCAAGAGGTTCGAGCCTGAGAAACACTTTTGTGTACATCAGAGCACTGGGATGAACCGCCAGAACTTTCATGCCATTCCTTTCGGTAGCGGCAGATGCAAACGCAGCATCGGGCCGAATGTGTCAGCAAGAGTTGAAGGCGCAAACTATAAACTATTCGCCTGCGGGAACATGGAGACAACCTGCCATCACCCATGCATCTGACGGCCACCTTGCTGAAGGGCGTATCAAAAAAGACAATAATGCCTTGATTTGAAATATTTTACTTTTGGCCGCCTTATAAAACGCACGCGCTGATCCGTGGATGCATGTCACTTATAACTTCTGCGTGCAGCACAGGCCCAAAAACAGAACAGGCCCGCACCCGGCATCCTGACGCATCATGCGCAGAATGCCCGGCCGGGCCTGTTGCTGAACCGTGCCTCCGCCCTTTTCAGGGCATCAGGCGTGGTGCCTCAATTCTTCTCAGGGAAGAATTTCGGTTTCCGCAAAGAAGAAGCGGATTTCGTTGGCAGCGTTTTCTGCGCTGTCAGAACCGTGCACGGAGTTTGCTTCAATGCTTTCAGCAAACTGAGCGCGGATGGTGTGTGCTTCGGCCTTTTTCGGGTCCGTAGCGCCCATCACTTCGCGGTTTTTGGCAACGGCGTTTTCGCCTTCCAGAACCTGCAGCACAACCGGGCCGGAGATCATGAAGGATACCAGATCATTGTAGAACGGGCGTTCCTTGTGCACTGCGTAGAAAGCGCCAGCCTGGGCCGGGGTCAGCTGCACGCGCTTCTGAGCCACAATTTTCAGGCCAGCGTCTTCAAACACGGCGTTGATCTTGCCGGTCAGGTTGCGGCGGGTTGCGTCGGGCTTAATAATGGAAAGAGTGCGTTCTGTCGCCATCTTGGGGTCTCCTCTGTGGTTCAGCCGCCAGAAACGCGGCCTTTCAGCCTGCTCCTCTAGAGCATATTCGCGCAGGCTGGTAGGTACTTCCCTCATCAAACGACACTTGCAGCAGAAACGAGAGCCCCGTTGAGTCTTCTTGTCATCTCAGACCTTACCCTCCGCATTGCAGGCCGCACCCTGCTTGATCAGGCTGACCTCTCCATAGAGCCAGGCCGCAAGGTTGGGCTTGTGGGGCGCAACGGAGCCGGAAAATCCACCCTGCTGGCCGCCATTGCGGGCGATATTGCGCCAGATGGCGGGGAAATCCGCCTCTCTGCCCGCGCACGCATGGCCCGCGTGAAACAGGAAGCACCGGCCGATGGTGCCTCGCTGATCGAGACGGTTCTGGCCGGAGACACCGAGCGCACGGCCCTGTTGACCGAGGCTGAAACCGCAACAGACCCCGTGCGTATTGCCGAAATTCACGAACGCCTGCGCGCCATCGGGGCGGAGAGCGCCCCTGCCCGTGCGGCTTCGGTTCTGGCGGGGCTTGGGTTTAACGCAGAAGCCCAGCTTCGCCCTGTGTCAGACTTTTCGGGCGGCTGGCGGATGCGTGTATCTCTGGCTACGGCGCTGTTTCTGGAGCCCGACCTGCTGCTGCTGGACGAACCCACCAACCACCTGGACCTTGAAGCCACCCTCTGGCTGGAAACATGGCTGATCCGATTCGCCGGTGCGGCGCTGATTGTCAGCCATGATCGCGGCCTTCTGGATTCGTGTGTGGATGCCATTGCCCATCTGGACAAAGGCAAACTGACCCTGACCCCCGGCGGATACGAGAATTTTGTACGAATCCGCACCGAGCACGCCCTGCAACAGGCCCGGCAGGCAGAAAAAATTGCGGCCCAGCGTGCCCATATGCAGTCCTTTGTGGACCGCTTCCGCGCCAAGGCCACCAAAGCCCGGCAGGCACAGGCACGGCTGAAAGCGCTTGAAAAACTGCCCGCCATTGAAGCCGTGGTGGAAGATGCGCCCACCCGCTTTGCCTTCCCGGAGCCGGAACAGCTTCCACCCCCCATGCTGACCATGAACCGCGTGAGTGTGGGCTATGCCGGCAAGCCTGTGCTCTCCAACATCTCGCTGCGGCTGGATATGGAAGACCGTATTGCTCTGCTGGGTGCCAACGGTAACGGGAAATCCACCTTCGCCAAACTGGTGGCGGGGCGACTTGAACCGCTCTCTGGCACGCTGGAACGCAATCCGCGATTGAAGATCGGCTATTTTGCCCAGCATCAGGCCGAAGAACTGGTGCTGAACGATACCCCGATAGACCATATGGCCCGCGCCCTGCCCAAAGCGCTGCCCCCCGTTATCCGTGCCCAGCTTGCCCGCTTCGGGCTGGATGCGGACCGGGCGGAAACCCCTGTACGCGACCTCTCGGGTGGTGAAAAAGCCCGCCTTCTGCTGGCGCTGGCCACACGGGATGCGCCCCAGCTGCTGATTCTGGACGAACCGACCAACCATCTCGATCTGGATGCGCGAGATGCGCTGGTGCGTGCCCTTTCCGAATTTGAAGGCGCCGTGCTGCTTATCAGTCATGACCCGCATCTGGTGGAACTGGTGGCGGACCGCCTGTGGCTGGTGGCGGATGGCAAGGTGACGCCTTTTGAAGGCGATATGGCGGAATACAAAAGCTGGCTGATTGAACAGAACCGCTCCGCCAACCGCAGTGCCAAACAGCAGGACACAGCCTCCCAGCAAAGCCGGAAGGATGACAGGCGCGAACGGGCGGAGGCCCGCAAGGCGCAGGCCCCCCTGCGCAAGATCATCAAGGATACCGAATCCCGGCTGGCCAAACTGGCCACCGAACGCGCCAAGATAGAAGCATCGCTGGTAGACCCCGCCCTTTATACGGATGGCAAGGCAGAAGATGTCACCCGCCTGAACACCCGGCTGGCCGCCATTGGCAAGGAACAGGCAGAAGTTGAAGAACGCTGGCTGGAAGCCGAAGCAGAACTGGAAGCCGCCAACGCCGAGGAAGACTGAAAAAGCAGGCAAGGCGGCCTCCTATCGGGGCTAGCCCTCCTGCTGCTCGGCATATTTTTCACGGCCTCTCTTACTATCGTGCGTCCTTATCCTCACCGTCTGTTTCCGTGAGTCTGCGGCTTTCTGCACCTGTATTCAGGACGCATCGTGCAATGTTCTCCCGTCCACTCCTTGTCCTTCTACAACAGGGGCGCAGGAAAAGTCCTTGAAGTGCCTGCTCTTTCCCGCCAGACATTTCTGCAATGGTTTAAGGAATACATCCCGCAAATTGTTTCAAAAATGACACTCCCTTACGGAATATCTGACTTTATTACAGTCCGTAATGCACCCAGGGCGCCTGTTCTGCCGTTGTCTGACCTACGCCTTATTGTGAAAGAGCCTTTTTTATGACGTCCGACTCTTCTTCTTCCACTGTAGATACTGCAACAGATACGCCGCTCCCTGCTCCGAATGCTGATAACAGCCCCGCCGCATGGCTGGGCAGCATCACGCATATTCTCCGTCTGACGCTAGCCCTTGCCGTCATTGCCCTGACGGTCTGGCTGCTGGGTGATGTTCTGACCGTTATTTTTGCCGCCACACTGTTTGCCGTGGTTCTGCATGGTCTGTCCCGTATTCTCGTGAAACATCTGCACATGCGGTACGGTTGGGCGCTCTCGGCTGTCACGGTTGGGTTGATTGCGGCCGTGGCCCTGCTGATCTGGGGCAGTGGACCGGCCATTGTCAGTGAGGTCTCACGCCTGCAGGATGCGCTGCACCAGCAGGAAACCTCTCTCCGCGCAACGCTGGAGAGCAGTCCTACCGGCCAGATGATTCTGAATTACCTGCCTGCCTCTCTTGGCGGGAAACAGGGTGGCGGCAGCAGTCTCGCTTCTCTGGGGTCGCGCATTGCAGGTTCCATGACGGGCATTGTGGGCTCCGCGTTTGGCGCACTGGGCACCATTGTGGTCATTCTGATTGCTGGCCTGTATTTTGCCATGTCTCCCTCACTTTATGCCAACGGCGCGCTCCGGCTGGTGCCCGTAACCCAGCGCCCCCGCGCCAAAGCCCTGATGCTGCGCGCAGGCCAGAGCCTGTGGGCGTGGGTGGCGGGGCAGTCTCTGGACATGCTGGTGGTAGGCACGCTTTCGGGCATTGGACTGTGGTTTATCGGGGTACCTCTGGCGCTGGCGCTGGGCGTGCTGGCGGGCCTGTGTAACTTTATCCCGTATATCGGGGCGATCATGGGGGCGGTGCCTGCCCTGCTGCTGGCACTTTCTCTTGGCACGCGCGAAACCATAATGGTGGCGGCGCTTTATAGCGTTATCCAGTTTGTAGAGGGGAATATTCTCGCCCCCGTCATCCAGCGCCATGCTGTGCAGATGCCCCCAGCCATTACCATTCTTTCGCAAACCTTATTCGGTGCCATCCTCGGCTTTCCGGGTTTGATCTTCGCCTCGCCTCTCACTGCTGCACTTCTTGCCATTTTTGATGGCCTGACACCCCCGTTAGGAGATGACGAACGCGTATAGACACGCTATCGTGACACTGGAGTAGGAAGACCGTAATCTTTTGGTAATTCGTTCCGGAGTCAAAGTTCAGGTAATGCGCATTCTTGTTATCGAAGACGACCTCACGGTCAGAAATTTCATCGCCAAAGGCTTATCAGAGGCCGGACATCTGGTAGAGCAGGCTGACAACGGCAAAGATGGCCTTGCGCTAGCCATCAATGAAAAATTTGACATCGTCATTCTAGACCGTCTGCTCCCCCATGGAGTGGACGGCCTGCACCTTATCAAAACCCTGCGCGGGCAAGGCAACCTGACTCCGGTGCTTATGCTCTCCGCTCTGGCAGAGGTGGAAGACAAGGTGGCTGGCCTTAAGGCTGGCGCGGATGATTACGTCACCAAACCGTTTTCCTTTGCCGAACTGGAAGCCCGCGTTGAGGCGCTGGTCCGCCGCAGCAGAAACGAAATCCAGCCCCAGACCCGCCTGACGGTAGGAGATCTGGAAATTGATCTGCTGTCCCGCGGTGTGAAACGGGCCGGACAGAGGATAGACCTTCAGCCGCGTGAATTCCGGCTGCTGGAATTTCTGATGCGCCACACAGGGCAGGTGGTTACCCGCACCATGCTGCTGGAAGGCGTGTGGGATTACCATTTTGACCCGCAGACCAACGTGATTGACGTGCATGTCTCCCGCCTGCGGCAAAAGATCGATAAACCCTTCGGTCGTCCGTTGGTGCATACTGTGCGCAACGCTGGCTATATGCTTCAGGAATAGGTTTTCCGTAAACAGAGCAGTCCTCCCAAAGCGGGAGTAACTTTACTCTGTTTGTTGCAACTTACTCGCATAAGCGCCGCTGCGAACCCCGCGGCGGCGCACTCTCTCCCTTATCTGAAAATACATTCGGAAACCGGCAACCAAGGTTAACCGTCTGCGCAGATACACACGCCAGATCCGGCACCCTCTACCATTCCCATCTGCACACGGTTTCTCCCGTCCCTTTCCCGCTTCTTCTCTTCCATTCGCCGAAACAGACGTAAAAAAGGCATGCTCTCCAGATTTCCGCCATGGATGTCCTGTAATATTGAAAATGAAGACTGTTTCAGAACGTTGCGGTGGGGCTGGTTTGAAAGATCCTCTTTCCTGGCCAGTATTGCTGTCTTTGCCGCGCTATAAAATAAGGACAATATCTGCCATGAGCCGCTTCTTTTCTCTCCGCTACGCAGCCCCGGTCGCTTGCGCCATGGCCATGTTCAGCATTGGGCCGGCCCATGCACAGGACAGTAAAGCCGAAGACTCTTATACCAAACTGGACCTGACAGGCTCGGGCTCAGTGGAAGCTCCACCGGATCAGCTTACCGCCAGCTTCCGTGCCCAAAGCCGCGATAGCAGTGCTGCCGCCGCCCAGCAGGCCGTTAACACACAGGTGCATAAGGCCGCTGAACTTGCCGAGCAGGCTGGTGGCGTAACCGCAGCCATTCTGCATTATTCGGTCTCTGAAATTCGCGGCGA
Source organism: Acetobacter tropicalis (assembly GCF_030644465.1). Taxonomy (NCBI): domain Bacteria; kingdom Pseudomonadati; phylum Pseudomonadota; class Alphaproteobacteria; order Acetobacterales; family Acetobacteraceae; genus Acetobacter; species Acetobacter tropicalis. Next base: position 837,506 of record NZ_JAUYUW010000001.1, read on the forward strand.
AAAGGAAAAGCAGGCGTCCTCATGGTCCGCCAGCCAAACCATGACCTTCACCGCGCCAGACGGCAAAACCCTGCTGCCCCTGACCGGAAAACTTCAGGCCAATGGTCTGCTTCTGGAAGGGCTGGAATGGTCCCTTTCTCCGCAGAAGCAGCAAACCCTTCTGCTGGAAGCCGAAAAAGCGGCTGTTGCTGATCTAAAAAAACAGGCTGAGACTCTGGCCGCGTCCCTTGGGCTCCATGTGGTGCGTTTTGCCACGGTCTCTGTTTCTGGCACGCCGTTTCCGCGCCCTATGTTCATGGCCGCCATGGCCGCCCGTAGCGTTGCGGATGCTGCTCCCCCGCCTTCCAGCACTATGGAAACGCAGACGGTCCGCGCTTCCGCCAACGCCACAGTACTTCTGGCCCCCTGAACTGAGAAGAACGCAAACGCACCTCTTCCCCGCTTATCCGGTAGGCCCAACTCTCACGCCATTGGTTCTACCGGCCAACCGAAAGGGACATGCTACCAGACTTGCAGGATCTTCCGCCAAAAGGCCGCAACCAGAACCACCCCTCAACAAAAAAGCGCGCTGTGCAAGATCCTGCACAACGCGCTTTTTTATATCAGTCAGACACAAGCCTGAGAGGTCTCTGACAGGCCGTCCTGCCCCCTGTTACCGCGGTGCGAGCACCATGATCATCTGGCGGTTTTCAAGGCGCGGCATCTGCTCCACCTTGGCCAGTTCATCCATTTCCGTGCGGATACGCTCAAGAACCTTAATCCCCAGTTCCTGATGCGCCATTTCGCGCCCACGGAAGCGGAGGGTCACCTTGACCTTGTCGCCATCCCCCAGGAAGCTTTTCACGGAACGCATCTTAACCTGGTAGTCATTTTCGTCGATATTCGGACGAACCTTGACTTCCTTGATTTCGATAACCTTCTGCTTCTTGCGGGCTTCGTTGCGCTTTTTCTGCTGCTCGTACTTGAACTTCCCGTAATCCAGTATCTTGGCAACGGGCGGCTCAGCGTTCGGGCTGATTTCAAGAAGATCAAGCCCAACGCCGTAAGCACGCGCAAGCGCATCACGGGTGGTCAATACACCGGCCATCTCGCCGTTTTCGTCAATCAGACGAACCTGCGGTACACGGATCTCCTCGTTAACACGTGGTCCCTCGCGGGTGGGCGGCGCGGGAATAGGGGGTCTGGCTATGGTCAGCTCCTGTCATGGATTCAATAAACAAACAAAAGCACCCGCTTGGGTGCTTCCGCTCTGCACAGTATTATGTGCGCAATTCCGGGGCATTTATCAAGCGTGTCCGCGCAGAAAACGCCGTCATCCCTGCCTTGTTCCAGATCGCACCCTGGTTTTTACATTTTTTTGCGCATATCCGGCGGTGTGGCCTCTGCGGCAAGACGGGTAACGGCCTCATCAAAGCCCAGATTTTCCTGATCCGTGCTGCCCAGCCGCCGCATAGCCACGGTGCGCTGCTCTGCCTCACGCCGGCCAACAACCAGAATAACCGGCACACGCGCCACGCTGTGCTCGCGAATCTTGGCGTTGATCTTGTCGTTCCGCACGTCAGCCTCAGCCGCCAGCCCAGCCTCCCGAAGGGCGGCTGTCACTTCCTCGGCATAGGGTGCGGCATCACTCACAATGGAGGCCACCACAACCTGCACAGGCGCCAGCCACAGCGGGAAGCGGCCCGCATGCTGTTCGATCAGGATACCCAGGAACCGCTCAAAGGACCCCAGAATGGCGCGATGCAGCATGACCGGGCGGTGCCGCGCGGAGTCCTCACCAATATAGCTGGCATCGAGTCGTTCCGGCAGAACCAGATCGACCTGCAAGGTGCCGCACTGCCAGTCCCGCCCAATGGCGTCACGCAGCACAAACTCCAGCTTCGGCCCGTAGAACGCGCCTTCACCGGGGTTATATTCATAGTCCACGCCAGCCACGGTGCAGGCTTCTTTCAGCGCGCTTTCCGCCTTGTCCCACGTGGCGTCACTTCCGGCCCGCTGTTCAGGGCGATCAGCAAACTTCACGCGCACATGTTCAAAGCCCAGATCCTTGTAAACCGCATGCAGCATGTGCACGAACTTTACAGTTTCATCAGCAATCTGGTCTTCGGTGCAGAAGATATGGGCGTCATCCTGCGTAAAGCCGCGCACACGCATCAGACCATGCAGCGCGCCTGAAGGTTCATACCGGTGACAGGCCCCAAATTCCGCCATGCGCAAGGGCAGCTCACGGTAGGACCGCAGGCCATGGCGGAAAATCTGCACATGGCACGGGCAGTTCATGGGCTTGAGGGCGAGTGTCTTGTCCTCATCCTCAACCGTGGCCACAAACATGTGGTGGCGGTATTTGTCCCAGTGGCCGGAGGCCTCCCACAGGGCGCGGTCCACCAGTTGCGGCGTGCGCACTTCCTGATAGCCGTTGCGGGTCTGGGCCCGGCGCATATAGTCCTGCAACGCGGAATACAGACGCCAGCCCTTGGCGTGCCAGAAAATCTGGCCCACGGCTTCTTCCTGAAAATGGAACAGATCCATTTCCCGCCCGATGCGGCGGTGGTCGCGCCGTTCAGCTTCTTCAAGCTGGTGCAGGTGTGCATCCAGTTCCTTCTGGTCACGCCACGCCGTGCCGTAGATGCGGGTCAGCATGGGGTTGCGATGGTCCCCACGCCAATAAGCCCCGGCCACCTTCATGAGCTTGAAAGCGGTGCCCACATCCTTGGTGGAGCGCAGGTGCGGCCCACGGCACAGATCCAGCCATTCGCCCTGACGGTAGATGGAAATGTCTTCATCTTCCGGCAGATCACGGATCAGTTCGGCTTTGAAGCGCTCGCCTTTTTCTTCAAAGAAGGCAATGGCTTTGTCCCGTGGCCACACTTCCCGCACAAACGGTTCCGCGTTAGCCACAATTTCCTTCATCCGCGCTTCAATGGCGGCAAAATCTTCCGGGCTGAACGGCTCGTTGCGGTAAAAATCGTAATAGAAGCCGTTTTCAATGGACGGCCCGATGGTGACCTGAGTTCCGGGGAACAGGGACTGCACGGCCTCGGCCAGCACGTGGGCCGCGTCATGCCGGATCATTTCCAGCGATTCCGGGTCCTTGCGGGTAATGAAGCGGATGGATGCGTCCTGTTCAATCGGACGGCTGATATCCTGCAACGCCCCATTTACTTCCATGGCAAGCGCCGCCTTGGCCAGACCGGGGCCGATTGACCCGGCGATGGTCGTGCCCGTTACCGGCCCGTCAAAACTGCGAACGGATCCGTCGGGCAAGGTGATGGCAGGCATGGAAGAACTCCAGAATACTGAAAAGATGAAAAAAAACATTCAGAAACCGTCTGATACACCCGCAACCGGCGGCAGGGAGAGGGCTTGGGGACTGAAAGGACGGATTTTGAAAGCCCGATGCGAAACACCGGGACAAAAAGCCAACACATTCAGACGCAAAAAGCCCCGCCAGACCACGCTGACAGGTGTCTCAAACAAGCCTCTTAATGACGCCACGAGAGCGCGGCTGCAACCCTATCAACAGAAAGTAGAGCCAGATCACGCACAGAAAGCACACAAACCTGCCCCGGCGCGGCCCCTAAAGGCGCGGTAAGGGCTGGATTGCTCTCGGCAGAGAACAGCACCACACAACGGCAACCCATCAGGGCGGCCTCATGCATGGGGCCAGTATCATTCCCCACTGCTACTGCGGCACGGCCCAGAACACCGGCCAGATCGGGCAGGCTGGTCTGGCCGGTCAGATCAAGGGCTTGCGGGCATAACTGGCGGATCATTTCGGCAAGCGGTTTATCCGCCGCGCCCCCCACCACCACGGGCAGAAGCCCCTGCGCCACCATTTTCTGCGCCAGTTCTCCGTAACGGCGCGCAGGCCAGCGCTTGGCTGGCCGATGCGGCGCAGCTCCGGGCACCAGCACAGCATAGGGGGATGAAAGATGCGGCCCTCTTCCGGCCAGCCAGCTTACATCCGGCTGCACAGGTACATCCTCAATCCCGGCCATGCGCAACTGATCACGCTGGCGGGCGCGGGTGTGCATGTCATCCCGCCATGGATTGGCATGAGCCAGTGCGGCGCGCGCCACATGGCCTGACCACTCTGGCCGGCCCGCCAGCCAGAAATACCGGGCCGTGCGGCCAGAGGTCTGAAGATCATAAACCCGATCATACCCGTGCAACTGCGCGCGCAGGGCCATGACCCCTTTCAGGTTGCGCCAGCGGGAACGGGCATCCACCTCGACCGCGTCAAACCACGGCGCGAGCCTGCCCAATTCCGCAAACGGTCGCGTGGTCAGGAGCGTGATATGAGCATGCGGGTGCGCCTGCCGGATGGCCTGAAACGGACCAAAACTCTGCACAAAATCTCCCAGCGCGCCTAGCCGGATCACCAGAATACGCTCTGGCTCCGTCTTCTGTGGCCCACCCCGCATGACACCCTGCCCTTGCGTTTTCACGGAGACTCCGCATCCGCAGCATCAGGGTCTGCCGCCAGCACAGCCAGATCCTGCCGGGCCAGATCGGCCTCATGCCCATCCGGGGCCAGATCGAGCACACGCTGCCAGTCTGTCCGTGCGCCCACGGCATCGCCCACCTGCTCACGGATGATCCCTTCCTCAAGCAGGGCAGCAGGGTTTTCTGGCGCACGCGCAAGGGCACGGGCCACATGCTCCCGCGCCTTGTCCAGCTGGCCGCATCGCCGCTCGGCCGAGGCAAGAAGCACATAAGCCTCTGCTCCCGCTGTGGGGGTATGCGCCACCAATGCGCCCAGTTCCGCCACCACCGCCTGCGGGTTGTTCAGTTCCAGCAGGGCCCGCGCCTTGGCCACACTCAGCGCCTCATCTCCGGGGCGAATGGCTAGGGCGTAATCCGCCACCCGCACTGCATTCTGCGGCATCCCGGCGGCAAGCCACGCATCCACGGCCTCTACCGCCATGATGGCCCGTACACTGGCGGAACTATCCGGCCCGGAAAATGGCTCCTTGGTCACCAGATCGTCCAGTTCCTGCGCGGCTGTCTGCTCATCCCCCAGTTCAATCAGCGCCAGAGCATGGCAGTGCCGGGCTGCGCGATCTCCCCCATGGTGCAGCCAGTCCTGCGCGTAATCCCGTGCGCCAAACGGATCTTCCCCCACCATGGCCAGACACGCATCAGCCGTCCATGCAGCCGCTGCATGCCCGGCCCCGGGGGTGGCGGAGTGGTCACCTGCCTGCCCCGGAGACGCCGCACGGGGTTGTTCATGAACATGGAGGGTGCTGAGGGTTTTATCCGCCTGCGGCAGGGCGCGGGCTGGCTGGGCCAGCAGCAGCAGCCCCAACCCCAACGGCACGCACAAGGCCGAACCACGCACGGAAAAAGACAAATCAGACATCACACCCGCCATAGGGAAACAAGCCTGCGTACCGGTCAACCCGCAACTTGGCAACGCAGGCACACTGCGGAGTGGTCTGTGGCGTGAAAACCATGCTAACAGCCGAACATGACTAATCCGCCATCTTCTCCCGTTATCCTGCAAATCCTGCCTGCGCTGAATCAGGGTGGGGTAGAACGGGGCACGCTGGAAATGGCGGATGCCATTACCCAGGCCGGGGCAAAAGCGGTGGTTGTCAGCGCCGGGGGGCGGCTGGTGCCCGCGCTGGAGCGGCTGGGGGCCACACATATCATGCTGCCAACCTGTGGCAGCAAGAACCCGCTCATTATCATGCGCAATGCCCGCCATCTGGCACGCATCATACAGGAGCATCAGGTCTCTCTTGTTCATGCCCGCTCCCGCGCGCCAGCTTGGGTGGCGCGGCTGGCGTGCCGCCGCACGGACACACCGTTTGTCACCACCTGGCACGGCGTGCATGCCAATTCTTTTCCCGGCAAGAAACGCTATAACGCCGTTCTGGCCGCAGGGGACCGTGTGATCGCCATCAGCCGCCATATCGGCCAGCGGCTGGCGGAGGAGTATCATGTGGGGCCAGACCGGCTGCGCGTTATTCCCCGTGGCGCGGATATCCGGCAGTTCAGCCCGGAAGCCGTAAGCGGCCAGCGCGTCCATACCCTTAGCGAGGCATGGGCGCTTCCGCCGGATACGCCCGTTATTCTGATGCCCGGCCGGCTGACGGAGTGGAAAGGCCAGCGGTTTCTGCTTGATGCCCTCGCCCGCCTGAAAAAACAGACCCCAACCCTGCCGTGGTATTGCGTGTTTGCAGGCTCCTGCCCCGCAAAAAGCACCTACGGGCAGGAACTGGCCACCTATGCCCAGACGCTGGGCCTTGCCGAACAGGTGCGTTTTGCGGGCCATTGTCAGGACATGCCTGCGGCCCTCGCACTGTCAACCGCTGTGGTCATTCCGTCCCTGCGGCCTGAACCCTTCGGGCGTGTGGTGGTGGAGGCCCAGGCCATGTGCCGCCCGGTGATTGTCACCAGCCATGGGGCCGCGCTGGAAACCGTTCAGCACGGCATGACGGGCCTGAGCGTGCCGCCCGGTGATACCGAGGCCCTGGCTGATGCGCTGTCCGCCGTGCTGCATGCCGCGCCAGAAGGACGGCTGGCCATGGGGCAAGCCGCCCGCGCCATGGTGCTGGAGCACTACACCACCCTGACCATGCAGACCGCCACCCTTGCCGTTTATGATGACATTCTGGGCACCTGCCTGGCTGAACAGTTCGCCCTCCATGTGGCGGAAGCCCAGTGGCAGGCGGAAGCGGAGAAAAATGCGTTCCCCCTCCTTCACCCCACCGCCGTTGCAGGATAAGGGAAACCCTTTGTTTTCCGCACAATCAGCCTTGGGGCGACTGCCATGACCTTCAGCCCGATCCCGGCCCAGCCGCCCTTGCCTGCTGCACAGGATGTTCCGACCCGCATTGCCTTCATGGCCGCCCCCACCGAGGCCGCGCGCCATGAATTTGACCGTCTGGCCCGCCAGTATGGCAACGTGCACCCCGGCGAGGCCGAAGTGATTGTGTGCCTGGGGGGCGATGGCTTCATGCTGGAAACCCTGCGCGTGGTGTTGGAAGAAAACCTGAACGTGCCGGTCTATGGCATGAACTGCGGCTCCGTCGGGTTTCTGATGAACCCCATGCTGGAGGAAGATCTGCCCCAGCGGCTGGCCACCACCCAAGCGGCCCAGTTGCACCCGTTGCGCATGAAGGCCACGCAGGTTTCTGGCGAGGTTTTTGAAGCCCTTGCCCTGAATGATGTGTTCCTGTTCCGCCAGACACGGCAGGCCGCCAAACTGCGGGTGGATGTGGATGGCATGGTGCGCATGCCCGAATTGATCTGTGATGGCGCACTGGTGGCCACGCCTGCAGGCTCCACCGCCTATAACCTTTCCGCCCATGGGCCCATTGTGCCGCTGGCGGGCAACATGCTGCCGCTAACCCCCATCTGCCCGTTCCGCCCCCGGCGCTGGCGGGGCGCGCTGCTGCCCTCTACCGCGCATGTGGGCTTCACCATTCTGGAACACGAGAAACGGCCCGTTGCGGCCGTGGCAGATTCGATCGAGATCCGGGATGTTGTCTCCGTTCATGTGCATGAAGACCGGAGTTTGGCCGTAACCGTGCTGTTTGACCCCGGCCAGACCCTTTCTGAACGCATTACGGCCGAGCAGTTCTCGGCCTGATGCCGCATATTCGCCCCTTTGCGGGCGGAAAATGCGTTCACCCATTCCACCCGGCCTCTTTTCTGGTTTAGTCTTGCCCGTAATGCAGAGCACCCTTCTCCCATCGCCGCGTCTCGCTGCGCTGTGCGCCCTCCTCCTGCTGCCCGCCGCTGGCGCGCAGGCTCAGGTTGTCACCAATTCTCAGGCGCTGGATGCTCTGGGCGGCGCACCCGCACAGCAGGCTGCCCCCGCGACCAAAACCCCGCACGCTCCGGCGCATCCCTCCGCCGGGCACCGGCCTGTGGCGCAAAAGCCGGTCATGCAGCCACCACTCACCAGCGCCCCTGCGGCATCATCCCAACAGACGGCTCCGACGGTAGCAGGTACCCGCTCATCCAGTCGCACCGCCACCAGCAGCAGTTCGGTCTCCAAAACCACCCAGCCTGCCCAGCCGCAGACCACACCCGCAACTGGCACTGGCACGCAAGGCCACGCTGCCTCACCGGGGCACACAAGTTCCTCTGTTCCAAACGGCGGACAGGCAACCAGAGCAACCACCGCGCAACCAGCGGCAGGACGGACAACAGGGCAGAGCACCACACAAGCAGGCAAGCCTAGCAACGGGCATGTGCCGCCCTCACCCACCATTCCACCTGCGCCACCGCCGGAACCCACCCTGACCCCGGCCCCGCCGGATATCGAGATCCACCCCTTCCCCGTGCCGCCGCAGCCTGCGGTTGATCTGAACGCAAAGGGTGCGGTCACCCCTATTCCCGGCGGCGTAAGGCTGACCTTTGCGCCGGGCTCCTCCGCCCTGAACCCGGAGACCCATCAGGCCATTCTGGCGTTTGGGCAGCGTCTGTCTGACAAACCCCATGTCCGCGCACTGATTGATGTTTACAGCTCCGGCGCTGCGGATGATCCCTCCCTGCCGCGCCGCATGGCGCTGGCGCGCGGGCTGGCGGCCCGCAGCGTGCTGATGAATGGCGGCACGCCCTCCACCCGCATCTATCTCCGTGTGATTGGTGTGCCCAAAACACCTGCTCCGGATGGCGTGCAGGATTACATGGACATTTATCAGTCTGACGCCGTCCCCTGACGATTCCCCTCTAAAAATCGGAACCGAAGAGCATGACCCGTCCTACACAGTATCTGTTCAGAATGATCGGGTTCCTCGTCTGCGTGGCGCTTGTGGCCGCCACGCTCTGGCGGCCCCTGCGGGATGCCTTCTTCAGCAACCCTCTGCTTGACGGCCTGATTCTGGGCATTCTGGCCGTGGGCGTGGGCTGGAACATGATGATGGTCCGCCGCCTGATGCCGGAAGTGCGGTGGGTGGAAACCATCCGCCAGTCCCGCGCCGGGCTGACAACTGCCCCCGCCCCCCGCCTGCTGGTGCCACTGGCCACAGCGCTGGGCTCCCGGCCTGATCATCGCGGGCAACCTATTGCGCTCTCCACACCGGCCATGCAGGCCGTGCTCGATTCCGTCTCCGGCAGGCTGGATGAGGGGCGTGAAGTCTCCCGTTACATGACGGGCCTGCTGATCTTTCTGGGCCTTTTGGGCACCTTCTATGGCCTGCTGCTGACCGTGGCCGCCATTGCAGATGTGATTGCTGGCATGTCCGTTGGCAGCGGGGATCTGGACGCCATGTTCGGGCAGCTTAAAACCGGGCTGGCCAAACCGCTGCACGGCATGAGCACGGCGTTTTCCGGCTCTCTGTTCGGGTTGGCGAGTGCATTGGTGCTTGGGTTTCTGGACCTGACGGCAGGACAGGCCCAGAACCGCTTTTTCAACGAACTGGAAGAATGGCTGGCCGAACAGACCCGCTTTGGCGCGACGGGCTCCGCATCGGCCCCCACCACGGAAGGCGGTGCGCCCATTCCCGCCTATATTCAGGCCCTGCTTGAACAGACAGCGGAAAATCTGGAATCCCTGCAAAATCTGGTGCGGGTGAGTGAAGCCCGGCGCGAGAAGGAAAGCGCTGTTCTAAGCAAACTGTCTGACCGGCTGGAAGGCACGGCCACCCAGACGGAGACCCTGCACAATATTGAACGCCTGCTGCAAATACTGGTGCAGACTTCAGAAGAAGGCCGCACCCGCATGACAGCGGATTTGCGGAATGATCTGCGCGTGCTGGCCCGCACCATTGCGGCCGCAGCCGATAACGCGCCTCATACCCCGAAAGCACCCTGACCATGGCCCGCCGCCGCAGAAAACTGCATGCCGGGCTGGATGCATGGCCCGGTTATGTGGATGCCCTTTCCACCCTGCTGATGGTGGTTATTTTTGTGCTGCTGGTGTTCGTGATGGGGCAGACCCTGCTCTCCGCAGCGCTCAACCGGCGTGAGCATGTGCTGGAAAAGCTGGAGGGACAGGCAGCCGAACTCTCCCGCCAGCTTGATACGGAACACGCCCGCAACCATGCGCTGAGCGATACCGTAACTGGCCTGCAAACCCAGCACCAGCAAGATGCCTCGGCCCTGGCCGCTGATGCCGCCGCCATTGAAACCGCCAAAAAAACAGCCGATGCCGCAACGGCCCTGACCGTGGCCGATCAGGCACGCATCACCCAGTTGGATGATACGCTGACAGACCTCAACGCTCGCCTGGCCGCCTTGGGTGAGGCGCTTGATGTCTCGCAGAAAAACGTGCAGGCGCGTGATGCCAAAATTACGGATCTGGCCGCAAAACTGAATACGGCACTGGCGAACAAGGTGACGGAACTCAGCCGTTATCGTTCGGAATTTTTTGGCCGCCTGCGGGATATCCTGCACAACCAGAAGGGCGTGCATGTGGTGGGAGACCGCTTTGTCTTCCAGAGCGAGGTGCTCTTTCCCGTTGGCAGTGCTGATCTTTCTGCTGAGGGCAGGAAGGAAATCACCACGTTGGCGCATACGCTCAAAGAGGTGACGGCCCATATCCCTGCCGATATCCCATGGATTCTGCGCGTGGATGGACATGCAGACCGGCAGCCCATTCACACTGCCTTCCCCAGCAACTGGGAGCTTTCAAGTGCGCGCGCCATTACCGTGGTCAAGCTTCTGGTGGCGGAAGGGATTGACCCGCACCGTCTGGCGGCCACCGGCTTTGCGGACTACCAGCCGCTCGATGCCCAGAACACGCCAGAAGCCTATGCCCGCAACCGCCGTATTGAGTTCCGCCTGACAGACCGCTGAGAAGCGGCCTGCACATGCAGGAACGAGCGCCAACAGGCAGAAACCGCCGCAAAGAGCGTTAGCCAAAATAACCTGTTAGTCGTCTCTGCCTCCAACACACACGAGGCAGAGACATACAAACAAATTCTTCACACAGTTCTTTCGCGCATCTGGTATTTCAACAGGATACACACTCAACAGTGTCCTTATCTCTGAGCCAGAATAGGTTTTTTATGAGATCCCTTTCAAAGCGCACCGTGATTACAGCCGTTCTTTCAGTCACCACCCTTTTCAGCACCAGCATGGGCCTTCATTCCTCCGCAGCATGGGGGCAAGCCGCCACGCCGCCGCCAGCCGCATCATCCTCCTGCCCTGTCGCTGCGCACATGCCCTCTGCTCCAGAACTCAAGGACATTGCCCGCACGGCCACAGACCGGGGGTTTTTATGGCAGGTGACCAGCGACGGTCATTCCTCTTGGTTGTATGGCACCATGCATGTGGCCAAGCTGAACTGGGCCTTTCCCGGCCCCCTCATACGGGCAGCCCTCCACCAGAGCGACACCATTGCCGTGGAGCTCTCCCTGTCTGATCCCGCCACCTTGCAGGTATTACGCGATAAAGAAGACCCTGCCCGCCTTCAGCATCTTGTTGATACACACCGCAAGGCCCGGCTGGATGAGATTGCCGCACAGCAATGCCTGCCGCCTTATGCGTTTGATGCGCTTGCCACAGGAATGGAAGCTGCCGCTCTTGTTTCCCTCAGTGGCCGCAAGGATGGGATTTATCCTGATTACGCCATTGATTCCGTCATACAGGGATATGCCCGTTCCGTACACAAACCCATTGTGCCGCTTGAAACAGCCACTGCCCAGCGGCAGTTACTGATTGGGACCACCGCAGCAGCAGAAGATGCCCTGATTGATGACGCCCTGCATGATCTCAGCTCTGATACAGGCCGTAAGGAGCTATTGGCCATAGCCACCATGTGGGCCAACAGTGACCTGAACAAACTTGAGCATTATCGGGAGTGGTGTGACTGCTTGAAGACCGCGCAGGAAAAAGCCCACACCAAAGCCATGCTGGATGACCGCAATATAGAAATGGTAAAGAAAATCATCCAGATGCACGCCAGCAGCCATAAGCTGTTTGTGGCGGTCGGTGCCCTGCATATGAGCGGCCCTAACGGCTTGCCCGCCCTGCTGCGCAAGGAAGGGTTCAAGGTCACGCAGATAGTACCCTCACCATCAGCGACAGCAAGCCAGCTTTAAAGGCCATATGGAGAATCAGCGCGTCAGAACCGCGAGGGGATTTCGAGTCTGAAAAGGCGGATTTGATCAGATGCTGCGGATCTGGCTGAACGAAATTCCAATACGTTCAGCCGCAAAAGGACCCGCTTCATACTCCCCTGAAAGACGCTTCACGCTGTCTTTCAGATTTTCAGGAGAGCGTTTCTTCAATCAGCTTGCGGGCTTCCGTCGCCAGAACGTCCACACGCTCGTTTTCCGGCACGCCGGAATGGCCTTTCACCCAGTGCCAGGACACATCATGCTGTTTGGCGGCATCCAGCAACCTGCGCCATAAATCCATATTGGCAACCGGATCACCCGAAGCATTGCGCCAGTTGCGGCGCACCCAGCCCGTGTGCCAGCGGGTAATGCCGTTGCGCACATATTCGCTGTCCGTATGCAGGCGCACCACACAGGGGCGCTTCAACGCTTCCAGCGCCTCGGCCGCGGCGGTCAGTTCCATACGGTTGTTGGTGGTTTCCGCCTCCCCGCCTGAAAGCTCCCGCTCCGTGCCCTTGAAGCGCAGCAGCACACCCCAGCCGCCAGGGCCTGGGTTCGGGCGGCATCCGCCATCGGTCCAGATTTCCACCACATCTTGCGCTGCCTCTGGCGCATTTGCCGGTGCGTTTTCAGACGCCATATCCATCCACATTCTCCGTCGCCAGATGGAAGCGTAGCCGCTTGAGGTAATCCAGCGGGTCTTTGGGGGTTACCAGCGCATCCGCCGGGGTGTTGATCCAGTCGTACAGCCGCGTCAGCAAAAAGCGCATGGCGGCACCCCGGGCCAGAACAGGCAGGGCTGCAAGTTCCGGCGCGCTTAACGGCCGAACATCCTGATATCCCTGCAAAAGCTGGCGGGCAAACGTTACGTTAAAGGAGCCATCCACGTCAAAGCACCAGGCGTTCAGGCAGATGGCAATATCGTAGGCCAGAATATCCGTGCAGGCGAAATAGAAATCAATCAGGCCGGAAACGCTATCATGCAGAAAGAACACGTTATCCGGGAACAGATCAGCATGAATCTGCCCACGCGGTAGGTCCGGGTTGCCGTCACGGCCCGGCCAGAGGGGCAGAATATGGGCAAAAGCGGCATCAAGCTCTGCTTCCAGCCCCCGCTGAACGGTTTCTGCCCCGCTGCGGCAGGAATTCAGCAGCGGCTGCCACGCAGCAGGCCCAAGGCTGTTATGCCGCACGGGAGCATAGCTGCGTCCGGCCTCATGCAGTTGGGCCAGCGCCCGCCCCAATGGGCGACAATGGCAGGTGCGAACCTTACGAGGCCACACGCCGGGCAGAAAAGTGGTAATGGCGGCAGGACGGCCCGCCAGTGTTTTCAGCGTGGTGCCTGTTTTATCTGCCACAGGCTGCGGGCAGGTCACCCCCTGCACCGCCAGATGCTGCATCAGGCCGAGAAACCAGGGGAGTTCACGCACATTCACCCGCTTTTCATACAGGGTGAGAATAAAATCCCCCTGTGTGGTGCGCAGTTGAAAGTTGCTGTTTTCCACCCCTTCGGCAATGCCCCGGAAGGCAACCAGCCCCCCGATGGCATAGTCAGCAAGAAACGCTTCAAGCGCCTCGTCACTCACATCCGTGTAAACGGCCATATAACAGCAGCAGCCTCTTTTTAACCGAGCGGGGCCGGCAGGCGGAAGGTCACGTTTTCTTCCTTCACCGTGCGTTCATCAATGCACAGCGTGTACCGCTTGGCCAGTTCCGCCACCATTTCCTGCACCAGCGCTTCCGGCGCGGAAGCCCCGGCCGTAATGCCCAGCGTGTCCACGCCTTCCAGCACGGACCAGTCCAGCGCGTTCAGGCGCGGCACCAGCAGCGCACGGGTAGCGCCAGAACGTTCCGCCACTTCCCGCAACCGCTGAGAGTTGGAGGAGTTGGGAGAACCGATCACGATCACCAGATCACATTCCGGCGCAATGGCCTTCACGGCTTCCTGACGGTTGGTGGTGGCGTAGCAGATATCCTCACGCCGGGGGCCTTCAATCAGCGGGAACCGCTCACGCAGGATATCCACAATTTCCGCCGTATCATCAACGGAAAGGGTGGTCTGGGTAATAAAGGCCAGACGGGAAGGATCAGCAGGCTGCACGCTGCGGGCTTCATCCGCATCATTGATCAGCGTCACGGCACCCGGCGGCAACTGGCCCATGGTGCCCACCACCTCCGGGTGGCCCGCATGGCCAATCATCAGAATATGGCGGCTTTCCGGGCCACCACCGGCAAAGTGGCGCTCAGCTTCACGATGCACCTTGGACACCAGCGGACATGTGGCATCCAGATACAGCAGATTGCGGCGCTCGGCTTCAGCCGGAACGGTCTTGGGCACACCATGGGCGGAGAACACAACATGGCCATCGGGCGGAACCTCATCCAGCTCCTCCACAAAAATGGCGCCCTGGGCTTCCAGCTCTTCCACCACCGTACGGTTGTGAACAATTTCATGCCGGACATACACCGGCGCGCCATAACGGCGGATGGCTTCCTCAACCACACGGATGGCGCGATCGACCCCGGCGCAGAACCCGCGCGGGCCAGCCAGAAGCACTTTAAGAGATTTGCCATGAGAGGCCGTGGCGGTCTCTGCTGTGGCAAGGGTTTGAGTTTGATCGGGCATGGTGTTCCCCAAACTTGCGGCGGACGGTATAGAAGAAGTGGCTATGACAAAGCATATTGAAAAAAGGCTATGCCCGAAACCCGGAGAAGGCACGGTAACCGTGCGCATGGCCTACGCAAAGCGCGGGGCGGATGCAAGCCGTTTTCGGGCATCGGAGCCCCACGTTTGATAGGTGTGTCTGTCTTTAGTCCTTTTTTGGTCCTGTTTTCTGCCTGTTCAACCCTTTAACTGATGAGCCCGGATTCGCACATGCCGCATGACCTTTCCCACCCACACCGCCTGCTACCGCGCGTTGCGCTGTCCGGCTTTGTGGCACTTGGCCTGCTGACCGCACTGGCCGGATGTGGAGATGAAGAAAGCCAGTCCGTCTCATTCGCGCCCAGCTGCCCGCTGACCCATATCCCCCCCGAAGCGGCGGATTACTACCAGTATGAAGGCAAAACCTTCACCTTCCCGCATCTGGTCACGCGTGCCAGCATTCTGAAGTTGCAGGGTGATTGTCTGGCCGCAGGCCGCAAGGACCTGCAAACCCGAATCGCGCTGCGGTTTGTGGTCAGCCGTGGCATGGCCGCGCATGACGGCACGGTCACCCTGCCGTGGTTCATTGCCGTGGTGCATGGCGATAAAATTGTGAACAAGCACGTGTTCCACCACACGTTCCAGTTCCCGGCCAATCTGTCCAGCTACACCACAGATACGCATGTGGTGACGGTTGATCTGCCCATTCCGCCCAAGAACACGGAATCCGACTACCGTTTTGAAGTTGGCTTCCAGTTGACCAAGGACCAACTGGATTACAATGAAACACACCTGAAAAAAGTGGACTATCAGGCCTACTAAGGCCTGATACCACCGAGCCGTACCTTACCTAATAAAGGAAGGATACGGCTTGGTGGCCCACTGGAAAACTCGCCCTCTACCGGACACTCATACGAATGTCTGACATAGCCGCCTGCCCTATCGGAGAGAAGGTGCCCTACGGACTACGCGCTCTTCGAGACAAGGTCATCGTGCATCGCATTGGCGGACAAAAGAGCCTCAAGAGAGCTTGCGCGCTCCCGCCATAAAAAAAAGAGCGCCTTGTTCAGGCGCTCTTTCCCCAAAAACCTCTCAGATCCGATCAGAGGTCGTTGAGCTTACCTTTTACGGTGCCCTTGGCCTTTTCGGCATCACCTTTGATTTTCTGTGCCTTGCCTTTGATTTCCAGTTCCGGGTCGTTGGTCACTTTCCCAACGCTTTCCTTGACAGAACCCACAACCTTGTCAGCAGCGCCTTTAACTTTGTCAGTAAATTCGCCCATCGGAATTCTCCTTGATACTGTTGGGTCCGGTCAGCCAGACCCTTACCAACATTAACGCGCCATGCTCTTCCGGGTTCACACGCCTCCACTTCTTCTCGTGTTAAAAACTCTCGGCCTGCTTTTTTCCGGTCATGCCCGAAATTAAAAAAATGGTGCGGAACCACTCCCCATCGCTCTCCCCATAGTGCCGGCGGACGCCGCGCTCCCTTCTGGTCCATGCGCCCCGTGTGTGGGCTTTGACCACTCTCCGCAACACACACCATCCAGCAGCACGTCCAACGGGGCAGGAACGGGGTCTGGCCCCACTTTTTTCTCCAGAAGCTGACCGTTGATGCCCAACAGCGCCAGACCATGGACCTGCGCCCAGCACGCTGCCGCCAGTGCGCTGATGGCAACCGCGCCATGCTCAAACCTTCGGAACTCACACCTGCCACATCGGCAGTCATCACCCAGATTGTGCAGGCTGTTTTTACCCCAGAGCAGTTTTCCGTTGTGATGGGCGACGCAGAAACCGGGGCTGCATTCACGGCTTTGCCGTTTGATCATATCCTGTTCACAGGAAGCACGGCAGTTGGTAAAAAATTGCCGCGGCGGCCGCCAAAAATCTTACGCCGGTTACACTTGAACTGGGCGGCAAATCTCCCGTGGTGATCGAACCCGGTTTTTCCATGAAACGTGCGGCGGAACGTATTGCATTTGGTGAACTGATCAATGCCGAACAAACCTGCATCGCACCGGATTATGTGCTGGTCCATAAAGCGGATCAGAACGCTTTTGCCACAACCTTTCAGGACGCCGTAAAAAAGCTTTATCCACACGGCTATGCTGGATCTCCCGATTATACAGCCATCCTCAACCAGCATCACTACGAACGGCTGACAGACCTGATACGTGATGCCCAGACGCTTAAGGCGCGTGTTATCCGGCTGGGAGAGGATTCACCTGCCGATCATCTCCTCGCCCCCGTTCTTGTGCTGGACGCAACACCCGAAATGGCCGTCATGCAGGAAGAAATTTTCGGGCCTGTCCTGCCTGTTCTGACATACTGGCATCCCGATGAAGCCATCGCCTTCATCAACGAACGCCCTCGCCCGCTGGCACTGTATTATTTTGAAAAAAAACGCCATGAACTCAACAGGGTTCTGAAATATACCGTTTCAGGAAATGTCACGGTCAATGACACATTGCTGCATTACGCTCAGGAAGATCTGCCCTTTGGCGGCGTGGGAGAAAGCGGCATTGGAGCCTATCACGGAAAGGAAGGTTTCATGGCCCTCCCCCACCCACGCGGCATTTACAAACAGGGCCGC
This sequence comes from Acetobacter tropicalis, assembly GCF_030644465.1. Lineage (NCBI taxonomy): Bacteria > Pseudomonadati > Pseudomonadota > Alphaproteobacteria > Acetobacterales > Acetobacteraceae > Acetobacter > Acetobacter tropicalis. The sequence continues at coordinate 854,762 of NZ_JAUYUW010000001.1, forward strand.
TTCAACGCCGCACCCCTCCTCCAGCCCCCGTTTGGAAAGCTGACTGATATCATCACAAATTTTATGACACGATGAGAAAGAGCAGTTTATATTTTTCATTCGTCACGAAGTTGTTCTAAAATATTTTTATCTCTAATCTTATGGTCTTTTTGCAACAAGGCGATCCGATAGAGAATGGAATTCAGGATATCGTCATCATATAGAGGCTGATAATCCCCAATATCTTCTTCACGTGTCGAGTGCGAGAGTGTTTCTAATGTGAGGTGGCGATACTGAGGGACCATAATGACTTCACCGCTTCCGAGATGAATACGATACTGGTGAAGCCTACCGGTAACGATAACATGCCGCTCGTCCAGTGTTACAGCCCCCTTTTCTTGTAAAGAAGGCAGCAGAGCTTCGATAATCTGCCGCCTGCTTTGGGCCAGCCCACCATAATGGGGTTCATCTGGCAATGCTATATCTGACAAACCCTGCTGGCGTCTCCATTTTCCTAGTTCTGGCACAGCCTGAATAGAAGATGCATCAAACTTCAGGTTACTTGCTGCAACACTCACCATAAGATCCAGATCTCGCATAACTTCCGAAAATACGATCTGGTCTATATCTGCCAGCCGAACTGGCTTTTTCATGGACGTCAGCTTTCGCCCTCCATCAAATCGCCAGTCTCCACGATCTTTAAGAATACAGAACCTTACTCGATCAGTCATGACATGCGTAAAAGCCGGAGCAGATCGACCGAGGTCATTATACCCTACTCCCCCTGTACGGAATTCCGCATAAATACCATACGCCGGTATGATTAAAGACCACGGGGCGCCCTCACTGGATGGAATATGCGCGGTAAGGGTTCGGATGCGCCACCCGCGTTTACGCCCAATTTCTATTACCTGAGCCTGACCAAGAATACGTTGTGCATAACGGTAGGAGGAAGGAGAGCTTTCTCGCTCCGCTTGGGTTATTGTGTAGGTCTCACGCCATACTTGACGGATAGGTTGCCGGATATCCAAACGCTCCAGTGTCTCCCGCCACCGTGCAACAACACTCCCCTTGCAGTCATCGCTCATTTTTTGAAGTGGGTGCCACAAGCTAAGAAGAGTATCGGGATGAAGCGGAGGCGCTTTATTACCATCTGGATCATATACTGTGGTCGCCTCCCTTCCAAACAGACATGTTCTAATAGAACCTCCCGGTTCAGCAACAAGCCATATCTGCCGACGCGCCAGCCAACCAAGAAGCGGATGGTTTAACCATCTTTCGATAAACGCCCTCAAAGTCCAGGTTTGGCCGGTCAGCCATGAACGCTCCAACCTGTAACGATGCACCAGCATATCCGCCGAAATTGCCTTGGCATCTGACCGCATACTTTTCAGAAGCACCCTGCATTTTTCTTGTTCAAGGACAAATGGAGGCAGTTTTGAAATGCGATCTCCCTTTTCCCCCTCATAATAAATCGAACCCTGACCGGAACCAGTAATCGAGAGGACGGCCGCGTAACCATCAGGCAAGTTCACACGGTGAGAACTTGTTGAATCGAGTTCGTATTCCTGAGCAAGAAGTTCTTCCGCCTCAACTGTCGTAAGCCCTGAAGCTGCGGCCGCTTTTGCCAAAGATCTTTCCAAAGCATTGAACATTGTGGCATGCCTGACACGTGCGCGTAAGCGGACCATTCCCCGAATGGCGTCGGGTGTTCCAATCAGGCCTACCGTTGCAACCAGACGATTGAAAATAGCCACATCTTCCGCTGCCAAAGCCTTTTTACAGGCTGGAAGAAGCCATTCAAGATCCACAGCATCCGCAGCAGCGGCGATCATCCACAAACAACCTGCTATGATATCAGGGGAAATTGTCGGGGGTGATAATGAAGAGGAACATGGATGACAATCTGGCTTTACAGATTTGACGGGAGGTGGATTTTTATAGCGCAATCCCTTTTGACGCCCTAACCTCATTATGCCGTTATTTTCGCCACCACCAAAACGAAATGAATAAAGCGAAGGGGAGAGAAGAAATGCTTCAGCAACCTTCCGAACAGACTCTGTTCTGGAAACTGCTCCTGTAACCAACCGAACAAATCTTGACAAAATAGCAGCCCGATAAAGGGCGGGCTGTTTCAACAAATGCCAAGAGGTTAATATCTTTTCTGAAGACTCAAAAGCTTCTCGAACAAACGATCTTGCAAATTCAAGATCTTTTATCCCCTCTGGTTTTGCGAGATGCTCTTTATAACGTGCAAGCGTTTTTAACGATGGTTGAGGGGCTTCTGGAACCTGGAAAAGCTCCAACCGTGAATCCATTGACTCTGTGGAACTTGCGGCATCCTCCCGCAAAACCATTTCACGCGCCAACCAGAGAAGATGTGGTATATCCCGTTCCATCTTCTCACAATCCTGCAACGCCTGATCAAACCATTTTTCATCAGGCAGGCTCGTACCTGAATCACTGAAACTGTAGAAATACTCACGCAGGTTGTTTGGCGTTCTATTATAATATGAGCCATCCGACATTCGGACGGGTTTTGGCAAAAAACTTGACGTTATGAAACCAAGCGCATTTGTCTGATACGTACGCGCAAAACTTCTATACCATGCAGGCGGCCGAGGCAGACTCTGTCTATTGAGCAATTCCGGCATCATGGCTGCAGCCAGTGGCATGTGCGCCAACGTTACATTCTGCAATAAAGGCTGTTGGGTTATCTTATAGCACGAGGATATTTTCTGCTCATAACGCTCAAGCCAGGCTTGTTGGAGCTTATCAAAAACCCGCGGGTCAACCTGTTTCATTTCAGCAATCCACCGAACCAAAGGGCGTTCGAGTTGACCGACTTCAAAAAGAACCATGCGTGTTATAGCCAGATCAGACTCAATCATATCTATTGCCATTATCTGCGCTCTCCCGTTCTATTCGGGCTCCCCAAAAAATGATTCGTATATTAAATAAGGCGCAAATAAAATTTTCTAACACATCGTGTAGAAGTATGTAAAAATATTTAGAAGTTGGAATAGTAAAATTTTTCTAGCGCGAAAAATATTATATATTTTTATTACAATATTATTAAAAATGTGTTTCTACCTCTATCAATCAGACTTACGCCTCATAGGGAAGGTTATCTCTATAAGCAGAATACGCTACCCACAGACTATACATATTCCTAACAACAATGAAATTTTTCTATTTATCGAGGAAAAATTTAGGATAAAATTTCTATAGACGGTATATTATCCCATAACGTTATTGTCTCTTCAAAAGAGAAATCAGGAGGTCCATTTGAGTAATCCCGAAGTTTTCCTGGTAGGAGACCTCTTGCGCGCAAGAAAAATCTTGCCTCACGAAAATAAAACTTTACTGAGAGATCTTCATGGTTCGTATTTCTTGAATAGATCTCCCGTTCTTCTACTGCATCGCAAAACAGCCCACAGGCAAGACTCCCCTTTTGGCATCATTGCCTACAAACAAAAAAATGGGGTATGGAAAGAAGACAAATGGCCAGTTCGTTTAAATAATTTTGAGCTTGTTGCCCGTCCCGCAGCAAGCAAAATATTAAACCCTTATCATACTTACAAAGGGGTTATTCAACCCCGGTCTATTTCGATATATATGAACAAATACTGTTATTTCATAACCGGCCGATTGGCAGCTCCAGCTTTCGACGATCCTGATGTCGAGTGGCCTATTCTGCCTAAACCTTGCTTGGAAAGTCAACTTGGGTCAGCTGCCAGAAAGGTCTTGATGGAAGTACATGATTATGAGTGTCTGTGGGATGGAAAATCTTATCCTCATGCATTTATTGTAAAAATGAAGGAGCGGCATAAGCTGGCACATGACCTTCTTAAAACCAGACTTTCAGAAGCCTTTGGGCCGAAAGTCAATAAAGCGTCATCAAAAGATACCCTCTTAAATATGAATATGCTTTTTGATTGCTTTCAAATGAAGCCAACAACCTGGACAGGTCAAGGCTGGGCTGGCCAGACTGAGGAAGCATTCATAAATGTCGGCTTAGATGCATCCGACCATGATCTCGGAAAAGAAATCATGTCAATTTTAAACAGACCAAACGTTAAAACGGATTTTTACAAGAAAAATCATCCATTTCTTTCTCAAATTTTGCCTTACCTTGAAAGCCACATTGTAGATGCTCGTTTTTAATAACATTCTTTACAGGATATGAGAATCCACACCTGAATCATAAACGCCTGCTATAAGCAGAATGTGGAGTTAACCTGTCACTCCCCTTCACTGACAAAGGCCACTCTCCTTACGAGATCATCATCCTCATTCGTGTATACCTGTGGCACGATGCTTTCATTTGAAAAATACTGATCTCTTCCTGTAGTCTCACGTCCATCTTACCAGCATAAGGCCTGTCGATGGCTCCCGCGCCTTTTGATCCACCGCCTTCCCCTGGTCGTTCTCCGCAGGAGGATGAGCAGCCTGTGCTCTCTGCCCAGCCCCAGAAGCAGAAGAAAGCGGTTTATGCCAAAAGCTGGATTGTTAGCGCTGCCGCAGCCTGTTGTGGTCTTTATATGCTGGTTATGGGTATCGCCCATCAGCCCGATACGTCTCCAACCCAGACATCCGCGTCATCCGGCAGCTACGCCTTTCTGGATGACAATCACAAGCCTGTCCTGAACAGAGTAGAGACACCACGCCTGCGCGCTCCACCAGAAATGAAGGACAAAGGTATTTCCGGTATCAGTATTGTAGGGTGCGATATTGGCGAAGATGGCAAGGCCCATGCCTGCCGTATAGAACGGGGCACCAATCCTTATTTCAACCGCGCGGGCATGGAGTATATGGCCCGCGCGGTTTTCTTTCCTGCCATGGAGCACGGCAAACCGGTTACACGGCATTTTCGTATGCGGCTGTTTTTCGGCATAAAGCCGGAGCAGGCACAGTCCTTCGCCAAATATGGACCACCGCTTTTTACCGGCGGCCCCACTCTCCTGCCTTATCTTCCGTGAAAAAAGATCTGCGAAAAGCACGAGTATTTAAGAAACAAGAAATCAGGTGCAGCCCATAGAAAACAAAGAGCCACTCGCCCACCCAGACCGTTTTTTTGAGTGCTCTTTGCAAAAACGGAACTATAGAAAACGTGAGGATGGTCCTGTACGCTTTTTATTGAAACGGGGTAGCCTCTGCCGGTAGCCTATAATCTTGCTCCGCTCTCCTGACGAGGCTGCTTCATGGCTTCTGCCCCGCCTGACCCTGATGAAACCCAAAAACATCAGCCGCCTCCGGCAGAACCAGCCGCGCATCCGCTGTTACAGAAGCAGGAAGAGGCCCCCAATGCCAAAAGCTGGATACTGACCGCCGCAACGGCATGCTGCGGGCTGTATGTGCTGGTGATGGGGATGACACAGCCGACGCCACACCCTGCGCCGCCCCCGCCTACACAGTATAATGGCTTTGTGGATGATAACCGCGGACCACACCTCAACAAACTGGCCACACCCCCACCCTATTACCCGACGCTCATGGAGCAACGGAACATTACCGGTATGGCGATAGTGGGATGCGACATTGATGAAAAAGGGAAAGCCCACGGCTGCCACATTGAAAAAGGGACCAACCCTTATTTCAATCAGGCCGGACTGGATTTTATGAGCCACGCCGTTTTCTTCCCGGCAATGCAGCACGGCAAACCTGTAAGCCACCCTTACCACCAGCGAATCAAATTTCGCATGGGGGCACCCCAGTCCACCTCGAAATATGGTCCCCCTCTTTTTACGGGTGAGCCAATATTCCTGCCGTTCCTCCCGTAAGAGTCTGTTTAAAAACTCAATAGTTGGAAAGTGATGCAAACTTTTGGGGAATGAAAAACAGAAAATTTGCAGGCTTGATAAAACGTTGTTGGAATGCCCGCCCAACACACTCAGCCCCCAGAAACGTGGCCCGGCTGATCTGGCTGACACTTCAAACAACCTGCATGAAGAAGGCAGAACCCGATTGGCAGGAGAGACTGAAAGAGCACGGGCCTTTGCCGTCTCTCCTGCGGCCGATAACCCGTTACGTTATCGGCGTTTCAGGGAAACGTGCGGCTGCCACGGCAGCTTTCTGGCGTTCAGCCAAGGCCTGCTCATCAAATTCCGCAATGATTTCATGGAACAGTTGATACCAGTTCATCTTCACCTTCAGGCGCATGAAGACTGAACCAAGCCCCACGGCAGAACGGTCCACCAGCACAAATTCGCGCGGCAGGCGGACGCCGCCCGTGCGTTGCAGACCTTCATGCACTTTTGTCAGCACTTCGCGCCCGAACACAGGGTTGCTGTCTTCCTGAATGAACCGTTCACGGTCGTCCATCAGCGGAGCGTACAGGAAGCCCGCCCATTCGTTCAGCACGTCAACCTTTTCGGGCGTCAGGTTCGTAAAGCCCCAGGCGGCGTAAGCCTCGGTCGCCATGGCTTTGTCGCCACTCTGCAAGGCCCGGTAGAGGTCAATGTTCCCCTTGATAAAGGACGGCTGGAAAATACGGATCGCCCCGAAATCCAGCAGGTTCAGCCCGTAATCATCGCGTAGGGTGAAGTTGCCCATATGCGGGTCACCATGCACCACGCCATATTGATACAACGGCAGATACCATGCACGGAACAGGGAGCGGGCAATCTTCTTTTTCTGCTCCTCGGTCAGTCCGGCTTCAATCGCGGCGTTCAGGCTACGGCCACTCACCCACTCCATGGTCAGCAGGCGATGGGTGGAGAGCTCATCAATCGGCGCAGGAACCGTGATCTCCGGGCAGTCAGCCAGAATGGCGCGATACAGCCGCATGTTGGCGGCCTCCCGCGTGTAGTCCAGTTCCTCCCGCAGGCGTTCGGCCAGTTCCTCCACCACGTCATCCTGTCGGATGGCGTTATCCAGCCGGTGGTAGACACCAATGGCCATACGGAACTGCCGCAGATCAGACTCCACGGCGGCTTTCATGTCCGGATATTGCAGCTTGCACGCCACGCGACGGCCGTCTGTCAGCACGGCCTGATGCACCTGCCCCAGACTGGCAGCCGCCGCAGCTTCCCGCCCGAAGGAGCGGAAATGTTTTTCCCACCCCGGGCCGAGTTCCGCTGCCATACGCCGGCGCACAAAGTTCCAGCCCATGGGCGGGGCATTGGCCTGAAGTTCGGCCAGTTCCTTGGCATATTCCTCCGGCAGGGCACCGGGAATGGTGGACAGAAGCTGGGCCGCCTTCATCAACGGGCCTTTCAGCCCCCCCAGCATGGATTTCAGATCTTCCGCGTGGGACGCGCCGCCAGACCGCAGGCCTATCTTGTGTCCGGCCATGCGGGCGGCAATGCCGCCTACCGTGCCCGTGGTCTGCACCATGCGGCGCAGTTCCCCGAACATGCCGCTGTTATCAAGATCACGTTCTGCCATTGCTCAGGCCTGCTCCAACTGGTCAATAAAGCCGGAAATCACATCCAGCCCCTTGCGCCAGAAATTGGGGTCGGACGCATCAAGCCCGAAGGGTGCCAGCAGTTCCTTGTGGCGCAGCGTGCCACCGGCTTCCAGCATGGCAATATATTTGTCCTGAAAGCCCGGAGTGCCATCCGTGAACACACCATACAGGGCGTTCACCAGACAGTCCCCAAACGCGTAGGCATACACATAGAACGGTGAGTGGATGAAGTGCGGAATGTACGCCCAGAACACATCATAGTCCGGGGTAAAGTTGAAGGCCGGACCAAGGCTTTCCGTCTGTACCTGCCGCCAGATCTCGCCAATGCGTTCGGGCAGCAGTTCACCGCTTTTGCGTTCGTCGTGCACGCGGGTTTCAAATTCGTAGAACGCAATCTGGCGCACCACGGTGTTGAGCATATCTTCCACCTTGCCAGCCAGCAGGGTGCGTTTGCGAGCAGGGTCCTGTTCAGCATCCAGCAGGGACTGGAAGGTGAGCATTTCACCAAACACACTGGCCGTTTCAGCCAGTGTAAGCGGCGTGTTGGACAGGAAGTAGCCCTGCCTGGCTGCCAGAACCTGATGCACACCATGCCCAAGCTCATGCGCAAGCGTCATCACATCGCGCGTGCGGCCATGATAGTTGAGCAGGATGAACGGATGCGCAGATGGCACGGTGGGGTGCGCGAACGCGCCAGGTGACTTGCCGGGCGCAGGCGGCACGTCAATCCACGGATGGGTTAGGAAGGTGTTGATCACCTTGCCCATGCGCGGATCAAACCCATCATAGGCTTTCTGCACAATCTGCTTGGCTTCGTCCCACGGGATCTTGCGGTCTTCACAGCCGGGCAGCGGTGCATTGCGGTCCCAGTGCTCCAACTTGTCCAGCCCCATCCATTTGGCCTTCAGCGCGTAATAGCGGTGCGCCAGACGCGGGTAATCCTGCCGCACGGCGGAAACCAGCGCATCCACCACCTCGTCTTCCACCATGTTGGAAAGATTGCGGGAGGATGTGGGCCGCGCATAATGGCGCAGACCATCAGAGATAGCCTTATCCTTGGCCAGTGTGTTGGTAATCAGCGCAAACAGGCGAATATTAGCCCCGAACACGGCCCCAACGGCCTTGCCTGCGCGTTCACGCACACCGCGATCAGAATCGGAAAGCCGGTTCAGCGCATCGCCAACCGTCACCTCCTCGCCATCCAGCGTGACACGCAGGGCGGCAATGGTCTCATCAAACAGGCGGGACCAGGACTGCGCTCCGGTAACGGATTTTTCCAGCAGCACCTTTTCCACCTCATCAGAAAGCTGATGCGGGCGGAACAGGCGCGTGTCACGCAGGAAAGGCTTCCAGTGCGCCAGTGCGGGGTCCTGCAACTTCTGCTCCAGATCCGCATCTTCAATGCGGTTCAACTCCAAGGTGAAGAACAGCAGATGAGCAGAGATATCGGTCAGTTTTTCATTGATGGACTGACTGAACCGGCTAATGGCCGCATCGGATGAATTGGCGGCAAACAGCAGGGAGGCGTAGGAGCCTGCCTTGCCCAGAAGCTCCTCAATGGCTTCCCCTTCCGCAATGGCCTTGGCCAGATCCGCGCCGGACAGATCTGCCAGCTTGCCCTGATACTGGGCAGCAAAGGCTTTGGCCTGTTTTTCAGCCGTAGCCAAATCCTGCGTCAGGGCAGGATCATCCATCCCGGCATACAGCGCGGAAAGGTCCCACCGGGGGAGCGCCGGAGCCTCGGCAGAGGCGGGAGAAGACACAGCCGTTTCAGCGGCCAGAGCCGGAAACTGCTGAAAACGGGGGAGAAGCGTCATGTGTTGCATGGGGCCACTGTAACGCGCAATTTTGCTACGCGCGACCCCACAGAATGCAAGACGGATCACACTGCAAACAGAACGGGCGGGGAGAAGGCTTTCGCCCCCTGCCCCGCCCGTTTGCGGTTGACCTGTTCAGTGTGCCTTGCGGCCTGTTCAGGCAGACTGTTTCTGCGCTTCCTGCGGCACCTCAAAGCCGATAATCCGCGCATAATCCTGCGGGACAATCTGCCAGAAGCGCGGCAGAACCTCATCCCACTTGTGCAGCAGCATGGTGGCGTAGGGGGAGCCCGTTTCTTCAACGTGGCGTTCCACCAATGCTTTCAGTTTATCTGCCCATTCGCCCTGTGCAACGCGCGTCCAGAGCAGAGACTCCGGATTCACCTTGCGTTCAAAGCTGTTGTCATCATCCAGCACAAAGGCCATGCCGCCGGTAAAGCCCGCGCCAAAATTGTCACCAATAGGCCCAAGAATCACCACTGTGCCGCCTGTCATGTATTCACAGGCGTTAGACCCACAGCCTTCAATCACGGCAACCGCGCCAGAGTTACGCACGGCAAAGCGCTCACCAGCCTGGCCTGCGGCGTAAAGCTCGCCCGCCGTGGCGCCATACAGCACCGTATTGCCGATAATGGCGTTCTGGTTGCACACCAGCAGCGAGGACGGAGACGGCCGCACACTGATGGTGGCGCCGGAAAGGCCCTTGCCCACGTAATCGTTGGCGTCCCCCAGCACTTCCAGCTTGATGCCCTGCACCGCAAACGCCCCCAGAGACTGCCCGGCAGAGCCGCGCAACCGCACCGTAAGGTGGCCCGGCGCCAGCGTTTTCATGCCAAACTGCCGCACAATCAGGGAGGACATGCGCGTGCCAATGGCGCGCTGCGTGTTCTGCACATTGTAGTGCAGCTGCATTTTCTCCCCGTGGTCAAACAGCGGCTTGGCATCACTGATCATCTGCGCATCCAGCGTGTCCGGCACCTCGTTCCGGCCATCCAGCGTGCAGTAACGGGCAAACGGCCCCGGATCTGCCTGAGAGAGCAGAGAGTTCAGGTCCAGATCATCCAGATAATCCGCACCACGGGAGACCTGCCGCAACAGATCGGTCCGGCCGATCACCTCGTTCAGGGTGCGGAAGCCCAGAGACGCCAGAATATTGCGCACATCTTCTGCAATGAAGGAGAACAGGTTGATCACCTTCTCCGGCGTGCCTTCAAACTTCTTGCGCAGTTCTTCATCCTGAGAGCACACACCCACCGGGCAGGTGTTGGAGTGGCACTGCCGCACCATGATGCAGCCCATGGCCACAAGGCTGGCCGTGCCAATACCAAACTCCTCAGCCCCCAGCATGGCGGCAATCACCACGTCACGCCCGGTCTTGATACCGCCATCCGTGCGCAGCTTCACGCGGTGGCGCAGACGGTTGAGCATCAGCACCTGATGCGCTTCCGCCAGACCCAGTTCCCACGGCAGGCCCGCATATTTCACGGATGTCTGCGGGCTGGCCCCTGTGCCGCCGGAATGACCGGAAATGAGGATGGCATCAGCTTTCGCCTTGGCCACACCTGCAGCAATGGTGCCAATGCCAGACCGCGCCACCAGCTTGACGGTGACAGTCGCCTCCGGATTGATCTGCTTCAGATCATAGATAAGCTGCGCCAGATCCTCGATGGAATAAATATCGTGGTGCGGCGGCGGAGAGATCAGCGTCACACCCGGCGTAGCATGGCGCAGCTTGGCAATAAGCTGCGTCACCTTGAAGCCGGGAAGCTGCCCGCCTTCACCCGGTTTAGCACCCTGCGCCACCTTGATTTCAAGCTCACGGCAGTCATTTAGATACTGCGCAGTCACCCCGAAGCGGCCGGATGCCACCTGCTTGATGGCGGAGGATGCGTTATCACCGTTCGGGCGCGGCTTGGCGCGTGCCGGGTCTTCCCCACCTTCACCGGAATCAGACTTCGCGCCAATGCGGTTCATGGCGATGGAGAGCGTTTCATGCGCTTCGGGGCTCAGCGCGCCCAGCGAAATGGCAGGCGCAATCAGCCGCTTGCGCAGCAGAGTGATGCTTTCCACTTCATCTACCGGAATAGGCGTACGCCCTTCACGGAAATCCAGCAGATCCCGCAAGGCCACAGGGGGCTGCGCCCTCACGGCATCCGCATAGCGTTTGTAGATGGTAAAACTGTCCGTGGCCACTGCGGTTTGCAGCATATGGATCAGCGTGCCATCAAACGCGTGCTGCTCCCCACTGCGCCGCATTTTATACAGGCCGCCCACCGGCAGGGCGAGGGTTGTGGCATCCCATGCCTCGCCATGGAAGGTCAGCACATTGCGGGCAATACCAGAGAGGCCGATACCCGAAATACGGGACGGCATGCCGGGGAAGAATTCCGCCGTCAGCGCGCGGGAAAGACCGACCGCTTCAAAATTGCACCCACCACGGTAAGACGCCACAATGGAAATGCCCATTTTGGACATGATCTTGAGCAGACCCTTGTCCACCGCCTTGCGGTAGCGTTCCATGCATTCACGCAGGCTGAACGTGCCAAACAGGCCCCGGCGATGCCGGTCTGCGATACATTCCTGCGCCAGATACGGGTTAACCGTGGTGGCCCCTACCCCGATCGTGACGGCAATGGCGTGTACATCAAGCGCTGTGGAGGTCCGCACGTTCAGGGACGTGAAAGTCCGCAGGGATGTACGCACCAGATGCGTGTGCACCGCGCCAGTGGCCAGAATCATGGGAATATAGGCACGGCTGGGAGACTGGTTCTCGTCACTCAGGAACACATGCGTGCACCCGCCGCGCACGGCTTCTTCCGCCTCACGCCGGATACGGGCAATGGCTTCGCGCAGCCCTGTCTCGCCATCCTTTACCGGGAAGGTGCAGTCAATCACGCAGCCAGAAGCACCGCAGAACGCCCGCAGGGATTCATACTCGCCAGAGGTCAGAACCGGGCTGGGCAGTTGCAGCATTTCACACTGGTCAGCAGACTGATCCAGAATATTGCCCAGATTGCCCAACCGGGTGGCTAGGCTCATCACCCGTGATTCCCGCAGGGAGTCGATCGGCGGGTTGGTAACCTGACTGAACCCCTGACGGAAATAATGCGCCAGACCCCGATAACGGGGAGAAAGCACGGCCAGTGGCGTATCATCCCCCATGGAGCCAATGGCTTCCGTGCCATTTTCAACCATGGGTTGCAGGATGGTTTCCAGATCTTCCAGCGTGGTGCCAACGGCCAACTGGCGGCGGCGCAGTTCCTCGCCCTGATAATTCACAGGCTCGGTCACATCAGAGCGCACAATGGAACCAATTTTCTGGATACGCCCCACCCAGGAGGAAAATTCCTGACGGGCGGCCAGAAGATCCAGCAGTTCTTCATTGCCATACAGTTTGGGTGTTTGCAGGTCCACGCCAATCACGTCACCCGGCCCAAGGCGGCCACGCTTGACCACATTGGCTTCGGGCACCCGCACCATGCCGGTTTCAGACCCTACAATCAGCAGGCCATCAGCCGTTACGGTATAGCGCAGGGGGCGCAGGCCGGAACGGTCCAGTCCGGCAATCACCCACCGGCCATCCGTGGCGCACAGGGCAGCGGGGCCATCCCACGGTTCCATCACGGCGTTGCAATAGGCAAACATGTCCCGGTGGGACTGCTTCATGGAGGAATTGCCCCCCACGCTGGCAGGCACCATCAGCGCCTTGGCCGCAGGCGCGTCCCGCCCGGAGAAGGTCAGCAGTTCAAACACGTTATCCAGAATGGCGGTATCAGACCCACCCGCCTGCACCAGCGGTTTGATATCCTCCATCCACGGGTCAAGCTCTGGATGAGACAGCCGTGTTTCATGGCTTTTCATCCAGTTGACGTTACCGGAAATGGTGTTGATTTCCCCGTTATGGGCCAGCCGCCGGAATGGCTGCGCCAGCTTCCATGTGGGGAAGGTGTTTGTAGAATAGCGCTGGTGATAAATGGCAAACCGGCTGACAAAGCGCTTGTCCAGAAGATCCGGATAGAACTCGGTCAGATGCTCGGCCAGGAACATCCCCTTGTAGATGATCGAACGGCAGGAGAGCGAGCAGATATACAGGTCCACCTGCGCCGCAATGGCCGCTTTCTCGATCTTGCGCCGGATGACGTACAGATCACGCTCAAACGCATCTTCCGCCTTGCCGGGCAGATTGCGGATCATGATCTGTTCAATTTCCGGCCGGGTGGCGTTCGCCTTTTCCCCAATGCAGGACGTATCAATCGGCACCTGACGCCAGCCGTAAATGCCGTAACCAAACGCCAGAATCTCGGTTTCAATAATCTGGCGGCACTGTTCCTGCGCGGTCAGGTCCGTCTTGGGCAGAAACACCTGCCCCACAGCAATAATGGTGCCGTCTTCAGGCTGATCACCCGTACTGGTGATGGCATCGGCAAAGAAATCCTGCGGAATTTCAACGTGAATCCCTGCGCCGTCACCCGTTTTGCCGTCAGCATCCACCGCGCCACGGTGCCAGATGGCACTCAGCGCGGCAATGCCAGCTTCCACCACATCACGCCGGCTTTTGCCATCAAGGGCGGCAATCAGACCAACGCCGCAGGAATCACGTTCATCCGCAGGGTCATACAGCCCTTCAAGCGCGGCAACGTTGTTGTCCCATGCTTCCAGAAAAGCCTCGGCGCTTTCACCCATTCCGGTGTTCGGGAGCTTGTCCATATCCATTACCCCTGCTCCGCCACGGCATCGGCCGATGCGTTTGCTTTAATCCATTTATGAATGCGTTCGGCGGCATCCCGCCCATCCCGGATGGCCCACACCACAAGGCTGGCGCCGCGCACAATATCACCCGCGGCAAACACGCCCGGCAGGGTGGTCATGAAGCTGTCCTGCCGCACCTTGAGCGTACCCCAGCGCGAAACTGCCAGATCAGGCTGCCCCCACAACTGCGGCAGGGGTTCCGGATCAAACCCCAGCGCCGTGATGACCAGATCCGCATCCAGCGTGAAAGAACTGCCTTCCAACGGCTCAACGGACTGACGGCCCGTAGGGTCCGCCATGCCCAGCTTCATGCGGGTGGCGCGCACGCCTGTCACATGGTCATCACCCAGAAACGCTTCCGGGGCGGCCAGCCAGACAAACTCCACACCTTCCTCTTCCGCATTTTTTACTTCCCGTGCGGAGCCCGGCATATTGGCCTTGTCACGCCGGTAGAGGCATTTCACGGATTTTGCCCCTTGCCGGATGGCGGTGCGCACGCAGTCCATGGCGGTATCCCCACCACCCAGCACCACCACGTTCTTACCTGCGGCATCCAGCCCTCTGGCATCATCAGGCAATGTATCACCCAGAGAACGACGGTTGGAGGCGGTCAGATAATCCAGCGCGCGTTCAATGCCGGGCAGGCCAGCACCGGGGCCACCAATTTCACGGGCCTTGTACACGCCAGTGGCAATCAGCAAGGCTTCATGCTTCTTGCGCAGGTCCGCAAACGGGATCTCGCCTTCCGCGTCTCCAACACCCTGCCCCAGATGGAAGGTGACGCCACTGTCTTCCAGCAGCCTGTGGCGGCGGGAGACAATGTCCTTCTCCAGCTTGAAACCGGGAATACCATAGACCAGCAGGCCGCCTACGCGGTCATACCGATCATACACATGCACCTGATACCCAACGGCGCGCAGGCGTTCCGCCGCAGCAAGCCCTGCCGGGCCAGCACCCACAATACCAACGGATTCCGGCCGTTCGCGCAGCGGGCGGGTGGGCTTGACCCATCCGTTCTCAAACGCGGTATCGGTAATGTACCGCTCCACAGCACCAATGGTCACGCTTTCAAAACCGGGTTCAATCACGCAGTTGCCTTCGCACAGGCGATCCTGCGGACAGATGCGGCCACAGATTTCAGGAAACGTGTTGGTGGCGGAAGAGACCTCATACGCCTCCTCCAGCCGACCGTTTGCGGTCAGCATCAGCCAATCGGGGATATTGTTGCCTAGCGGGCAATGCACGGAACAGAACGGCACGCCGCACTGGGAGCATCGGCTGGCCTGTTCCGCTGCCTTAACCGGTTTGAAATCTTCATAAATCTCATCGAAATCGGCCCGCCGGTTCTGGGCGGTCCGTTTTTCAGGCTGCTGCTGCGCAACAGAGACAAATTTCAGCATCGGTGTGGTCATGCGGCAATTCCCGAAGAAAGGGCGCGTCAAGACAGACCTCGCCCCCAGACAAGCGAACCTCAGGTAGCGCCTTACCCCATGCAATGAAAAGACAGCATTGCTGTCCTTTCTTTCTTTTTTGCCGATTCAGATCAAAATAAACCAAAAATCCTATATGATTTAAGTATCAAAACGGACCTATATACCCCTAACCTCTTATTCTGGAACCATAACACCAGATCGACCGCCGCCAGCCCGATATCGGTCCAGATAGAAGGGCACGGTGTTCTCAATACTGCGCGGCGCGATACCAAGTTCCTCAAATCCCGGCTGGTCGGGGGGCACCACATTATCCTCGGACAACATCCGCAACTGATCACGCGTGATCAGCTTGCCCGGCAGCCGCTCAAAAATACTGGCCTGCAAGGATGCCAGCGCAGAAGGCACAGTAAACAGCAGGCGGTCACGCTGCGTTTCCTTGAGCACCCACTGATAAATCTGCCGCATGGTGAGAACTTCCGGCCCGCCCAGAGACCAGATTTTTCCCGCAAGCGTGGTATCCAACGCAATGCGGGCCAGTGCCTGCGCCACGTCTCCTACAAAAACCGGCTGCACACGGGTGTTGGCGCCATAGACCGGCAAGATCGGCAGATAGCGGGCCATCGTGCCGAACAGGTTGAAGAAATGATCCTCCGGGCCAAAGATAATGGAGGGCCGCACGATCGAGGCGTGCGGAATATGGCGTCTGACAGCATCCTCCCCGGCAGCGCGACTACGCCCGTAAGCGGAAGCGGCTGAGGGAGAAGCCCCCAGGGCGGACATCTGAACAAAACTGTCCACACCGGCAGCGGCGGAAAGACGCGCCACACGCTCAGCGCCCAGCACATTCACGGCCTCCAGCCCCTGCCGGGATGTGGAGCCCAGCACACCTACCAGATTGACGACGATGGACGCGCCTTCCACCACGCAGGCCACGGAAGCATCATCCAGCACGGAGGCATAGAAAGGCGCAATCTGCCCCACCCGCCCCAGGGGGCGCAGAAGAGTTGCACGGTCGGGCCGCCTGCTGGCCACCCTTACGGTATAGCCGGCCTCGGCCAGATTCTGGACCACATACTGCCCAACAAAGCCATTGCCACCCAGAACTGTTGCTATCTTACCTGTGCTCATTCCCAAAAAACCTTCTGCTTCCCTCATCAGGGCTGGGGGCGTCCGGCACGCCTTAATCTTTTAGTGCGCGCCGTCACGTTTCGGTCCGCCCTCTGGCTCCTGCCCACCCCTTTGAAATACGGCCAAAAGCCTTTGGCAGGCGGGCGTTTCAGACTGTGTTCCATTCCACTCCACAGGGCCAGAGCGCGGCACCACACAAATCTGTCAGATATTTTTCATTTTCTCTGTTGACGGCCCCTTAAAGGCAGAGTAAATCCCCCTTCACCACCCCGGAACACTCCGGGTTGCCTCTGAGCCCAGATGGCGGAATTGGTAGACGCGCAGGTTTCAGGTATCTGTGGCCGCAAGGTCGTGGAAGTTCGAGTCTTCTTCTGGGCACCAACATATCGCAGTTTACTGCGAATGTTTACAGGGTTTGGTGTAATTTGGTCGAGTGACTGGTTCACTTACCAAATTACACCCACCCCCTCTTATTTTACAATTTTGATTTCGTAAAATGTGCGTAAGACACCCTTCGCGCCTCTGCGTGGTTGACTTTGTCTGGGTTAACCTGTCCCGCGTAAGTCAATGACAGCATAGCACTCTCCAACCCAAGACACTGCGTAAGACTCTGTCAGGTCAACCAGAGGCTATTTTTTACCACTTAGAAGCGCCAGCTTTCCCTGATGCTTTCCGGACTCCAAGCTCTCAACTCCTGTTTTTCCGCCCACAAAATCCAGCCCCTCTTTTTACGGCTGATTTTTCATACAGACTCCGGCACAGAGAGACGTAAGTTGCCTACTCTGAACACCCTTCCGGCTATGCTGACAGTGCAGATGGAATATTCATAATAAAAATAAACAAAAATAACGGATCTGCTGACATTCCGCGTCATTTCCCGATATTCTTGACTATGTCATGAGAAATTTAATCAGTGTTTATCCATAATGAATATAACGGAAACTAATTTTAATATTTTCTTTACTCTTTCTTTACCTGCAAAATATTGCCATTTTTTCATGAAACCCTAATATTCAAAGGTCACCGCGTCCTCTCCCGCCTATCCACACAGAGCTGAACATGGAAAATATGGAAAAAGCAGCCGAGACATATGCCAAGACTCTTTTTCCTGCCTTGAAGACGGCCTCTCCCATTGCGCTTCCTGATATGCAAAACGCCATGCTTGATGCCACACCAGACTGCATCAAGGTGTTAGCGCTCGATGGCACTCTTCTGATGATGAATCGCGCAGGATGTCAGGCACTGAATGTTCCGCAACATACGGGCTTTGGCATGCCGTGGCTGTCCCTTCTGCCGCCCGAAGTCCATGAGGAAGGAGAAAGGGCGCTCAAGAAAGCCGCACGCGGTGAAAAAGCCCGCTTTCAGGGCAAAAGCCGTGTGAAAGATGGATTTATGTATTGGGATAATATTCTCATCCCCCAGATTGCTGCTTCTGGAAACACGGCCACTATTTTATGTGTCTCCCGTGACATCACGCAAACCACCACACTGCGGCTGAAACTGGAGCATGCGCTTGAGCGGGAACGCATGCTGACACAGGAAATGCATCACCGCATTGGCAATCTTTTTGCCGTTGTAAACGGGCTTGTCACCCTTTCTGAAGAAGAAGCCTCACACCCTGACGCCACGGAAAGCGCAACCCATATTTTAAAAAGAAAACTCTGTGCCCTTGCCCGTGTCTCCTCTCTGGCGCGCCATGCAAAAGGGGATGATCCGCTTCAGGCCGAGGCCATGGATTTACACGGCATTCTGCAAGCCGTGCTGCAACCTTACGGAACACGCTGTGCACTGCATGGAGCCCCCATCAGCGTTGCCAAAAATGAAGTCACCCGGTTTTCCCTCATTTTTCATGAACTGGCGACAAACTCCATGAAGTATGGCGCTTTGAGCAGTTGCCATGGCCTTGTCTCCCTCGAATGGGCGCAGGAAGACCATCACCTACGTTTCAAATGGAAGGAAACGGGCGGCCCACCTGTTTCTGCCCCTCCGCATGCAGTCGGCTTTGGTAGTGGCTTGCTTGGGCGCCTTATTTCTTCTGCAAAAGGAGAGGTTACAAAAGACTGGCAGCCGAAAGGGTTGATTGTCACTCTCTGCTTCCCCCACCAACCTACGCTCCCCTCCGCAGAGCGCGTCTCGTCGGAGGCGCTCTGAACACAGGGACCAATACTCTTTCAGGTACAGGGACCATACCTCCCTTCCGATCCCGTTTGCACGACAGATTTCAGGTTTGCAGAAACCACCGCGCCAACGCACTCCCTAGCGCTGGGCACGCCAGCCTGCCCGAACAGAGCAGGCAGCTTTTCCACTTATCCCCAGATTCTGCGGATGGTTGCGTGGGTAAGCCTGTGGATAGCGGGTACAGTTTTGGGGGATTATGTCAGCAGCTTAAAACCGCCCCCAGAAAAGCAGCATTCTCAGCCCGCAGCTTTTCCAGATCATCCCCTGTTGGGTAAAGGCCGCCCGGCAGCATGAGTTGCGGCCATAACACGCCATGCACTTCCATCAGGCGGGAGCGCAGCCAGCGCCATGTGCATTTCTGGCGCGTCCCCCACGTAAGCAGCGTGACCAGCTCATCATCCGCCGTTCCGGCATAATCCCAGACCAGCACACAATGCCCACCCCAGGAACCGGGCCGCTGGTCTCCCGGCGTAAGAGTGTCCCACACGCCCGGAGCCTGATCAGCCAGCGCCAGTTGCACCCCCACGTAGGCCGCACCAAGGCCCGCAACAATCAAGCGTAGGGTGTTAAAGTCCCCCTCCTCCGCCGTGCCCCACAAAGGGTAGAACGTCTGCGTGGCCAGTCCGTATCCGGTACGCCCGGCACAGGCCAGAACATCCACCTCCATTCCCCCTTGATCCGTTACGGGGCGGGAGGGGTCATAGCCTGTAGAAAGACTATAGAAACGAAGGGCATCCTGCTCTGTTACGGCCACCTGAAATCCGGCAAGCGCTGCCGTGGCCCGAATATGGTTGGCCAGCCCGACCGATGTGCAGTCCCCCACCCGGTCGTTCCCCAACAAGAGAGGGGCCGGATCAACATGGTCACGCACCAGACGCGCGGGAGCCTTTCGCGCCATCATCCGCAAACCGGACAGCCGCGGTTGCCCGGCCCGACGCTCCGCAGGCCGACATCCCAATTTTCTTTGCATAGGTATCCTGAAAAAAAATAACGCCGCATCAAGTGTCAGGCTGACATCTCTTTGCGGCGCAGAATCAGACAGGCAGCACACCTGCCTGTCCGGCTACGTTTCTCTGATAAAAACGTAGTTTAAAAAGCGGAAATACTCTCCGGACAAGGAAAGCATGGTCACACTTTCGAGGGCCTTATTTATTCCGTAGTGCCTTGGCCACCATCATGAAGAACACGGCCAGCGCCACGCTCACGGACACAATAACCCGCGCGGCTGGTTTCTGCCGTTTCTGAAAATCTTCAGAGAGTTTTTCCATTGTCTCATTCCTTGTTGCTATCATGACACAACGTTTGCCTGCACCTGTTGTTCCCGCCCCTGCAATCACATCAGGCATCCGGCCATTGCTGCTGACGCCGACACAAGACAAACAGAATAACCAGCATGGTCTGGCTACCCATACCTGCCAAAGTACATAGCAGAGCATGCAGCCCCATCACAGACGCACTCCGAGCACAGCAAGGGCTGCGCTCTCACTCATACGCGGCACTCTTTCCTCTGCCCGACTGCTCATGCTCACCATGGCCTGCATGAGAGACACAATGGTTTCCGCCGCAGTCACGCCAAGGGCAAGTCTGCTCTGAACCGTGGGGGAGAGGTCTCCCTTCACCTGTGCGTGCAACAGCGTTGTAGCAGCCGTAATGACGGTTTGAAAATCAGCCAGAATGGACTGAAATGCCTGTTTGACAGAGGCCGAATTGTAAGAAACAGTCAGGCTTCCATGCGCATCTTTTTCTAGAACATCCAGAGCAGCCAGAACATTTTTCGCACACACTTCTACAACTGCAACGGCGGGTGCGCCCAGCGCCTGCACCACATTGGGCACAGCCAGAACCATCTGTGCAAAATTATATCCAGCCTGCGCATAGGCCTCCACTTTGCCTACATCCAAAGTCAAGGATGTTACAGCCCCTTTGGTGGTCACCGTGCAGGCTGTCAGCACACTCCCCAGGCAGGCCAGACCACCTGACCGTATCACCCCGCGGCGTGAAATCTGCTTCATACATCTTGCTCCATAAAAAAAGCCGCCCTGAGGCGGCCTGTTATTGTGCATCTGAAAAAGGAAAACTACTGTCTGGCTTTGCCTGACGTATCAGGTGCCTGCGGCTGCGGCACCGTATGCTGCCCCGCCGCAAGATGGTTGGCGGCCCACCCAAAATTCAGGCCGATAACAGAAACCAGTTTATAGGCCATCATCCAGCCAGACCCGGTCTGCGGCGCGGGTACCGCCGTGGCAATGGCCCCGCAGATAATCACGATTGTGCATAAAACTGTATCCCACGGTGCGGGAACTTCAGAAACCAGAAG
This sequence comes from Acetobacter tropicalis, assembly GCF_030644465.1. Lineage (NCBI taxonomy): Bacteria > Pseudomonadati > Pseudomonadota > Alphaproteobacteria > Acetobacterales > Acetobacteraceae > Acetobacter > Acetobacter tropicalis. The sequence continues at coordinate 875,774 of NZ_JAUYUW010000001.1, forward strand.
GGGAACAAGCGCAACAATACCGCTGATCTTCCCTCCGGTGACAAGAGCCTGCTTCATGATCCATCCCCCTTAAGGCCCACCCGATAAAACGCGTGATGACCAATTGTTTTTCTGTAAAACCTGCCACGCGCCCAGAAGGGCGGCGGTGTACGGCAATCAAAGTAATGATCCGCGCCATCTGTCAGATCCGGCAGTTGCCCCAGCTCCATCTGAAACGCTAGTAACAGGGCTTCATGAAACTGTGGATTTTCTGCAGTTACGGTCAGAAGTTTTGTCCGGTTTGGATCCTGTGTTCTCCAGCAGGAAAACTGGGATGGCGCACGGCAGACAGAGATTACATCCCGCCCCCACCATCCCGGCTGGGCCACGCGGTTATGCACCACGTTCAGTACGGCCTGCATACCCTGCGCACCCTCGCCTCTGGCTTCCCCCCATGCCGTACGGGCGGCAATATCCACAGGCGTCCTCATGCACCACCTGCCAGAAAATGCGTCCAGAAACGCCACAGGGCATCCCCCATCTGCGCCCAACTCAGCAATGTGGTTGCGCCTGCAATCACCGTTACAGTAATCCAGTTTGCCAGACGGATTCCGCCTTCTATGCGGGCAAGCCGATCAGAAACTTCCGCATCGCGCCGGTGTGTATTGCGGCTCATGGCATCAACACGGCTCATAATCTCCTGCCGCGTGCAGGCCGCATTATCATCTACAGCCTGTGTCAGATCCCGCCGCAATTCAGAAAACTGGCGCGAAAGGATGTCCAGACCATCGCGCAGATGATCATGGCCGCCTTCCACCCGCGCCACACGTTCACGCAGAACAGCGACTTCCTCCGCCGTTGCGCATCGATTATCTTGCATGATGTCTATCCAGAAACAGAAAAACCACCCCGAAGGGTGGTTTCAAAAACAGAAGTGTCTGTAACAGACATCTCCCAATCTGGTTCTGTCCTAAGACTGACCACGCGCGGGCTCAAGCTTATTGTTGAAATTGCTCGCACGGTAGGGAGACACCTCCCTGGAGCAACACGGCAGGGGCCGGGGGGCGACTGTCAAAAAGAAAGGCTGAAAAGCCGCCCGTAACGTATGCGCCTGATACTGTCTTCCCGTTTTTTACAAATCTGCCGTGAAGGAGAATTTGAATGTTCTTGGCAGGCCCTGCAATAGATAGCCATTGAACGCGGATGACCAGTAACGGGTGTTTGCAATGTTATCCACGCCAAAACGCAAGGTAAGCGGTTTATGTTGCACCGCAAACGTATAACGCACGCCCAGATCAAACCGTGTCCAGACAGGCAGATGCAGCGTATTGGCGGTATTGACCCACTGTTTGCCGGTATTGACCACCCGCCCGACCACAGTGCCCCCTTTCAGGAAAGGCAGATCATATTCCAGATTACCGTTAATGGTATAATTCGGCACACCAATGGCGCTATGGCCATTATTTTCTCCCCCTGCCGTACGCCGCAACTGTGCATCAATCAGCGTTGCACCACCGTTAAACCGCAGGCCGGGCAGTATCTGCCCGTTAATATTCAACTCCACCCCACGGTTGCGTTGCAGGCCGTCTGCACGGAAAATCAACGCCCCCTCATTCCCATACGGTTCCGTGTAGGAATTGGGCTGGGAGGTTTGATAAAAAGCCAGTGTGGTCGTGAAACGTCCAATATCGTATTTAGCCCCCACTTCATACTGCACGCTTTTGTAAGGCGGGAAAATCTGCCCCAGATTGACAACATTCGCGCCGGTGGCTCGTGGCCCCTGTGCCAACCCTTCTATGCGGTTGAAATAAAGGGAGGTGCGACGTGTTGGATGAATCACCAGGCCGACAACAGGCGTAATGGCACCACGATCATAATGGGCGGTCAGCCCACCGCCATTATAGGCGTAGCCGTTGATCAACATGTTCTGATACCGGAAGCCCGCCGTAAGCGCGATGCGATCATGCCAAAAGGACATGGTGTCTGAAAAATACAGGCTGTAGAGGCGTGTCTGGCTGTTGCGTTTGGGATTATTGATGTCCCCACCCACCAGATTCTGCACCAGTGGCGCCGCATAATTGGGATGATACAGATTGGTCGCCACGGAGGAGCCCCACGCCATGGCATAAGCAGTGTCAAACTCCTCCCACAAGCCAGACCCACCGGCATTCATTTCGTGCTTGACCGGCCCTGTAGTGAAATGGGCCCGCACCCCGGCGCGCGTACTCTCATTGGTCTGCACAACGGGCACATACATGCTGCCGCTGGTGCCTGCGCCGGTTCGACCATCAGAAAGAGTGAGGGAAGAATAGTCCCCCTTTTCGTTCCCTCCCATGCCGCCAAAAGCAGCATAGGCTGTAAGATGTTTTGAAAAATCATGCTCTACGTTCAGCATGCCGAAAATGTAATTGAGTTCGTTATATGTCCAGGCCTGCCCATAATTATGGGCGGGAGACGGCACGCGGGGCACATGGGTTACGCCACTGCCCAGAAACACACCGGGCCGCCCCCAGTCCACGCCCTGATTCTGGTAATTCATATCCACGGAAATACGGGTGCGATCATCATGCCAGTCAAAATCTGCGCCCACTGCGGCGCTGTGTCTGCGTTCATGATCAATGGATGTCTGGCCGGAAAGCCCGGCCACGTTCAGGCGCAGCCCATAGGCTTTATCCTGCCCAAAACGCCGCCCCACATCCAAACTGCCGCCCCCCGTGGCCTTGCTGGTATAATCTCCCGTTATGCGAGTAATGGGCGTATTTTCCGCATGTTTGAACATGAGGTTAATGTTGCCACCAATACCAGTGCCGCCGGGGGCTGCCCCGTTCAGAAACGCACTGGCTCCGTTGAGCACCTGCACCTGATCATACAGTTGCGGAGAAACAAGCTGACGCGGCGTGATGCCATACAGACCATTGATTGCAATATCATCACCATACACAGGAAAGCCGCGTATAATGAACATTTCAGAGAAATTGCCGTAGCCGTAAGTGGTGCGCACGGACGGATCATTCTCCAGCACCTGCCCGAGTGTCTGCGATTGCTGGTTGAGAATAAGGCTGGACGTATAACTGCGGATATTGAAGGGCACATCCAGCCCCTTCTTGGTACCCAGAGCCCCCAACTGGCCGCCGCTGATAACTTCCATCTGGTTCCGGCGCTTGGCCTTGACCACAATCTGCTCGTCCGCACTGGCGGAGGATGATACACCGCTCTCTCCCTGCGGGGCACCTGCGGGCGCGGGCGGAGGAGCTGTGTCCGATCCTGCGGGCTGCGAATTGCCCGCATGGGAAGGTGTCTGCGCTACAGCAGGGATTGCTTTGCCCTTGGACGCTGGCGTTTCCGCCGCGCCCGCGCGGGCAGTTCCCGCACCTGTTACAATGATAGCAGTCGCCAACAGGAGGTGACGCCTATACCGGCCAAGGGAGAACAGGCATCGCGTCATGATCATTCAAACCTTCACAAAGAGCATCTTGATTGACCCCCTCATACGCAATTGATAGCTATTCGCAAAATTGATTTATTGTCATACACTCCACAAACCCTGTCCTCCTCCTTTCAAACGCTGTACCACACCCCCATGCCAGACGCCGTCAGAAAGCCCGTTTCCCGCCCCGCAGCGCCTGCTTCGCGGAGGCGGATTGAAAAACGCCATGCCGTTTACAAACGCATGGCGCAGTTGGCCACTGCTGCCGTGCTCGCCTATCTGAGCGCTCATTTTATTGTCATGCATGCGGTGCTGCGCGACGGTGTGGAAAACAGGGTGGCCATTACAGTGGCAGAAGCGGTTGCCACGGCAGCGTTGCCGCTTTTGCTGCTGCTGGGGTATGGCGCACGCACCCATGGGTGGGGGCTGTGGATTTTGCTGGCGCTGTGCGGCCTGATCGCTGCGTGTAACCTCATCATGCCATGAAAGACACCGCTCTTCATGCGTGACACATTTCGGGTTCATATGGGATGGCTGCACAGCTGGGTCGGGTTTCTGGCCGGGTTGGTGCTGACATGCGTGTTTGCCACCGGCACGCTCAGCGTGTTTGACAAAGAAATAACCCAGTGGATGCAGCCGGAAGTCTCTCTGGACAAACCGCCTGCGCCCACTGCCGTGGCGCTGCAACGTGCAGCAGAGACCATGGTGGCGGAGCAGGAGAAAGACCTGTTTGCCTTTATAACGCTCCCCTCCCACCGGGACCCGGTTATCCGGGTGCTACATTATGATGGGCATGAATTTATTGGCCCGGTGCTGGACCCTGTGGATGGTCACCGTTTTCCGGCACGCCAGACAGCAGGCGGCCAGTTTTTCTTTGATTTTCACTACGCCTTGCGCAATGGCCCGGTACTGGGCTGCACCATTGTCACCCTGCTGGGCGTCTGCCTTCTGCTTACGGTAGGTTCTGGCATCGCCATTCAGATCAAGGCCATGTGGCCGGATCTGATCCTGTTTCGTCCCTTTGGCGCACGCCCCCGTGCGTGGCTGGATGCTCACCTTGTGACCGGCGTTCTATTTCTACCTTTTCTGATCATGATCACCTACACAGGCACAGTTATACGTGCGCGCGATATCCTTCCGCCGCACCCCTTCCTGCCTGCGCAACAGGCGGCTGTTCCGGTTCCTGCGCCAGCCACACCCCCGGCAAAAGGAAACACCCCGGCTCCCACATCGCGCACAGGCCCCATGCCGCCCCCACTGGGGCCGTTGATCAGCCGTGCGCAAGAGATCATGCATGCCGAACGGTGCGAACTGATCATATTTTCCAAAGACCAGATCCGTATTTTTCGCAATGATGACGCCAGTCTGTTCCTGACACGTGATCTGGTAACATTCAGCCGTACAGATGGACATTTCATCAGTTCCCTTATTCAGAAAGGGGCAGCTGTCCGCACGGTAGAACTCCTGCACGGCCTGCATTACGCCCGTTTCTCCTCGCCTCTCCTGTCCTGGCTTTATTTTCTCTCCGGTATGGCCTGCACCGTGCTTATGGGCAGTGGGCTGGTGCTGTTCCTGATGAAGCGCCGCAAAACATCCGGACAGATGATCCTGTTCCAAACAGCGGAAGGCCTGACCATAGGGGTTCTGGTTGGTCTTCCGTTAGCCATTGCAGGGTTGTTATGGGCCAACCGCCTTTTGCCCGCCCCCATGCCAGACCGCATGCACGCGGAAATTCAGGTATTCTTCGCACTCTGGATGCTTTCTACCCTTCATGGGCTTGTCTGCGCGTTCAAAAACACGGCCTCCTCCTGCTGGCGCACGCAGCTTACAGGGCTGGCCTTTGTGGCGCTCGGCCTGCCGGTGGTTGACGTTCTTACCCACAGTTATGGCTGGCGGCATGATGCAACACGCTATTACACGCTGGACGCGCTGATCATACTCATGGGGCTGGTAGCATTGATCATAGCCAGAAAACTGCACAGGCACGCGTCATGATCAGCCTATGTATGTTTGTTGCGTGGGCCTGCGCATTCTGGGCGCATGAACGCCTCCAGCCCCGCACCTGCAAGCTTTTTCCGCTCGCCCAGAGCCGGAGAAAAGCGTATCAGGTTCTCCGGTTCTGCGGGCCTGTTCTCGCACTTTTTCTGTGTCTGTATCGGGACTTTGAGAAAGGTCTTCTATACTGGTTTGGTTTGGGAGCATTGGCAGGGCTTGCCGTCAGCGTCCTCATGGCCATCCTGAAGCACACGCAAAGCAGGCTACCTTAACGGAAAGAGACGTCTACGCCCCAATTTCTGGAGATATGGCCCCTCCTTTACCACATCAGATGTCAGGCACGCAGGGTAGAACGCCGCAGCGAGACGACTGATTAAGACAAGCCACTGCTTTCACATATAAAAAACCCGCCAGACTGATCTGACGGGCTTTTTCAAAATAGGCTGAACGGACTATTTTATTTACCAGCAAGCGGTGAGTAGGTGCCGGTAATGAATTTTGCCACGTTATCATGCAACTGGGCCAGAGAGTCCTGATGCGCATAGACCATGTGCCCGGATTCATACTGCACAATCTGAATATTCTTGCTCAGATCATGAGAAATCGGCAGATGCCGCATTTCATAAATCCCCTCGAAATACGGGGTTCCCAGATCATAATAGCCCTGGTTGAGCATCACTTTCAGGCTGGTGTTATGCTTCATGGCCGAGGCCAGATCAGGCAGCACGTTCACAGCCCCATGGATGGGGAAATCCGTATTCGGCTGCGCGTGTGAGAAATCCCACTTTGTAATGGCGTCTGAGAAGAATTTGTATTCCTGATACCCATCACCCACCACGGAGCTATTGCCGTAATGCAGCGTGTTGCGCGCGTAATCATTAAACGCAGCAATATAGGCGGAAGACATGGCCGAAGATTGCGGATCATAAAACGGATATTGGGAAAGCTGGTCCATGGTGGGGCCAGAGAAGCGGCTATCCAGACGCCCTGTATCAACCCCTTTATCCCCAAGAAGGGTTTTTTCAAATTCTCCGCCATTTACGCGCAGATCGGCCTTTTTGATGTAGTCTACAGGCAGGCCGGTATAGTCATGCAGTTTCTGGGCAATGGCATCCCGTTTTTCTGGCGTGATGCTGTTTCCATCCTGCAGGGCGGCCGTATAGTCCGTTAGCGCAAAGTGCTCTACTTCCTGCAAGAAACCCTTCAGATCGTTCGGCTGATTGGGAATACGCTTGTGATACCACGCCGTGGCGGCATAGCTGGGCAGGGCCAGCACATAAGGCTGATCCACCGAGGGATTCATCTGCGCGGCATCAATATCGTTATCGTAGTTCAGAATTTGTGAGAGCAGGATAACGCCGTTCAGATCAATGCCTTTATCATCCGCCAACTGGTTGGCAACAATGGCGGAACGGGTGGTGCCGTAGCTTTCCCCAAACAGATATTTGGGGGAATTGTAACGCCCATAGCGGGAGAGAAACTGGGCAATGAAGTCCGTAAAGGCACGGGCATCTGCATCCGTGCCAAAGAACGTTTTTTCCTTGTCCGTGCCGGTCAGACGGCCATAGCCGGTGCCGGGCGCATCAATAAACACAAGGTCAGATACATCCAGCAGACTGTCATTGTTGTTCACAATGGCATAGGGCGCGGCAGGGGTGTGTGCATCATCCGCCGTAACAACCTTTTTGGGCCCAAACGCACCCATATGCAGCCATACGGTGGAGGAGCCGGGGCCACCATTATAAATGAATGTAATGGGGCGATTTTCCGGGCGAACACCTTTCTTGAAATAGGCCACATAAAAAATGGAGGCCGCCGCCGGTGTTTTTTTATCCTTGTCTTCATCAGGCAGAACGGCGTCATCCCAGCCTTTGGGATGCACAATCAGGGTGCCGGAGACAGCCTGATAGTCAATATGCGCCCCATGCACCGTAACGGAGCCGGTGGAGGTCACGCTCTGCGGTTTGGTAAAAAAGTCTGCCGCGCCATCCTTGGCCTTGGCAGTTTCAGCGGCGGGTTTAGCGTCTTCAGCCCATGCGGCTGGCTGCGCAACCAGCATACCGGCCCCCAGCAGGGAAACACTGGCCAGAAGGGAGGCCAGTTTTACGCCGGCACGATAGCTCTGTTTCATCTCTTTGCATCACTCAGTCATGTTATAATATTTCATTTTATAAACAAACCGAGCCACCCGCCAAGAGGGTTCCTTTCCGTTTGGTAACAATTTTACCGTTGTCTTTTACCCCAACCCAACCCCGGCGGAGGCAAAATACCGGTTGACCGCGTTACACATGGCCCCCGCCACCATGGCCCGATGCCCGGCCTGCCGCAGCGCGGCTTCATCCAGCCGGTTGGACATGAAGCCCATTTCCACCAGAACAGATGGAATCTGCGCCGATTTCAGCACGGCAAATGCGGCATGCCGATGTGGGTGCGGTAACAGCGCAATACGCGTTTGGAAGGAAGACACCACGGCACTGGCCATATGGGCCGAACCCCGGCGCGCCTCTTCCGTCACCAGACTGGCCAGAATCTGCTGCACTTCTGGCGATGCCCCCTGCACCAGCGGGCCGCCAAACCGGTCCGCACTGTTTTCTGTCTGGGCAAGGGCCGCAGTCTGACTATCAGATGCGCCATGGGAATGTGTGTAAACGCTTGCCCCCCGCACGGAGGCATTATGCAGCGCATCCGCATGCATGGAGATAAACAGGGACGCCCCATGCTGTTGCGCCAGTTCCACGCGGCCATCCAACGGAATGAAGCGGTCAGACGTGCGCGTCATCGCCACGCGGTAGCGGCCCGTGCCCACCAGTTGGCGTTGCAGTTCCGCCGCCGCAGCTTCCGCCACGTGTTTTTCATACGTGCCAGAGAAGCCAATGGCTCCGGGGTCCTTCCCGCCGTGGCCGGGGTCCAGCATGACCAGAGGCAGGGCTGGCTTGGCCTTGCCCACAATGGCAGGGGCTGACAGCGTATGCTTTGCAGCGCTGCTACCACCATGCGCGGCGGCCTGCGCTACAGAACCAGCCGCCCCCAACATCACCAGACCGGCCCCGCCCCTGATGAGCCCGCGCCGCGTGGGCAACAGAAGGGAACCTGCCGAAAAACCGGCCTTGGCATGATATGGGAACACGCTGCTTTGCTCCTTTGGCTCCAGCCCTGCGACATCCCCTTCAGCAGAACTGCCCGGAGAGACGCCTGAGGCGACCTGACACAAACCGCCCTCTGCAGCACAGGGGCCTGCGGCCTCCCCTGCCTGGCCTTTCAGCCCGGATGCCATAGCTCTATCGCTGGCCCGCACAGGGGCTGGCGCTCCCTCCACCGTATGGAACGTGGGCATGAAGAAAGGCTGTAATGGCTGGTGCTCTGGCGGCATGATTTCTCGCACCCTGAAAATTGCGACGATACTGAAGAAAGATAATGTCCAAACCATGACACCGTAGAAAGGTCTAAAAAACAGTTATTCTGAATGGCTTGCGGTTTGTTGCACTTTGCGTCATGGTGAGTAGGCATGGCCCAAGGCAGATTGCCCGTCATGCATCCTGTTTCCGCTCCTTTTCACGTCAAAGGGCGCGGCTGGCGTTACAGCGCCGCCCCGCGCGGATGGGAGCAGGAAATTTTGGTTGAAGGATACATGACCATCGCCCGGAGCCTATACGTTGAGCGCATGACCAGAGGGGAAACAGACTCCTGTTTTCGTGCCTCTGCCGTCACCTCACTGTCCGGGTTGGCCGCTGCCCCTCATTATGTCGTAAATACCTATTCTCGCCTGCCGGAAGAGCCCCCGTTCCGTGCCCACCCGCCCAAGCGGACGCACCGGACAGGCCGGCCACCGGCACACCGGAGTTTTTCTTTTTATGTCAAAGCGTATGCTGATCGATGCGACGCACGCGGAAGAAACGCGCGTTGTCGTTATGGATGGAAACAGACTTGAAGATTATGATGTTGAAGCGGCTGCAAAAAAGCAGCTCAAAGGAAACATCTACCTTGCCCGCGTTGTTCGCGTAGAGCCCAGCCTTCAGGCCGCCTTTGTTGAATATGGCGGCAACCGCCATGGTTTTCTGGCCTTTAGCGAAATCCACCCGGACTACTACCAGATTCCGGTTGCCGACCGTGAAAAGCTGCTCGCCCTGCAGGCCGAAGAAGAAACCCTGCTGGATGATGCCGACAACGGGACCGATGAGACCGAAACCGAAACGGATCTGACGGAGTCTGACGAGTCCGAAGACGCGGAAACCGAAGCCTCCGCCGAAGGGAACGAAGACGCTCCCCGCGCCAATGGCCGCAGCAAGACCCCTGATTATGTCGGCGGTGAAACCGATACCGGCGAAGAAGCGCTGATCCAGAAGCGGATTGCCCGCTTCATGCGCAACTACCGTATTCAGGAAGTCATCCGCCGCCGCCAGGTGCTACTGGTTCAGGTGGTCAAGGAAGAACGCGGCAATAAGGGTGCAGCCCTTACCACTTATATCTCGCTGGCTGGCCGCTACTGTGTGCTGATGCCCAACGCGCTGCGTGGCGGCGGGGTTTCCCGCAAGATTACATCCGTGGCAGACCGTCGCCGCCTGCGGGATATTGTGTCTGACCTCAACCTGCCCCGTGGCATGGCCATGATTGTGCGGACGGCAGGCGCCCAGCGGCCCGGCCCGGAAATTACGCGCGACTGCGAATATCTGCTGCATTTGTGGGATGATATTCGTGAACTCACGCTTCAGTCGGTCGCACCTGCGCTGATTTACGAGGAAGCAAGCCTTGTAAAACGCGCCATCCGCGATGTGTACACGCGTGAGATCAATGAAATTCTGGTGGATGGAGAAAGCGGGTGGAAAGCCGCGCGGGACTTCATGCGCCTGCTCATGCCCCAGCACGCCGAGAAGGTGCGTCTGTGGAACAAGGAAAACCAGCCGCTCTTTACCCACTATCATGTGGAAGGGCATCTGGACGCCATGTTCTCGCCCGTGGTTTCCCTGCGGTCTGGCGGGTATCTGGTTATCAACCAGACAGAAGCCCTTGTTGCGATTGACGTGAACTCCGGCAAGGCCACAAGCCAGCGCAACATTGAAGAAACAGCCTTCCGCACCAATCAGGAAGCGGCTGATGAAGTCGCGCGCCAGCTCCGCCTGCGTGATCTGGCTGGCCTGATTGTGATCGACTTCATTGATATGGAGTCCCGCCGCCACAACACCATGATCGAGCGCCGCCTGAAAGACGCGCTGCGCCATGATCGCGCCCGCATCCAGATGGGCTCCATCTCCCATTTCGGGCTGCTGGAAATGTCCCGCCAGCGGCTGCGTCCGTCCGTGGCGGAAGCCGCGTTCACGCCCTGCCCGCACTGTCAGGGCACCGGCATGGTGCGTGGCATTGAAAGCTCGGCCCTGCATGTGCTGCGCGCTGTGGAAGAAGAAGGGGCACGCCGCCGCGCGTCCGCCATTACGGTGCATGTGGCCGGAGAGATTGCGCTGTATGTGCTGAACAACAAGCGCGACTGGCTGGCGGAAATTGAAAAACGCCACCACATGGAAATCCTGTTTGCAGCGGATTCCTCCCTGCCTATCCCGGAAATCCGGATTGAGCGCCGCCAGCCCCCACGGATAAACCGTGCGCCAACCGTTCTGGCACCCATTGAAAATGTGGTGGCAGATGAAGCGCCGGTGATTGAAGCTCAGGCCGAGGCTCCTGTCGCTGCCGCTGCTATTGCAGAGACAGCCGCCGTGCCGGAAACGGCTGCCGCAGGTGAGGACGAGCCGCGTCGCCGTCGCCGTCGCCGTCGTCGCCGTGGTGGCAACGGGAATCGGGAGGAAGCTCAGCACAACCAGGATCAGGCTCCTGAACAGATTGCACCGGTTGCCGCAGCAGAACAGCCTGCCCCCACACAGGCAGATGCCGACTCCGAGGCAACAGATAATCTGGTTCCGGGCCGTCGCCGCACACGTCACTCCCGCGTGCAGCGTGAAGAGCAGCCCCAGATCCGGGTTGCGATTGAGGAAGGTCCGGCTCCGCGGCCGTCCCGTCCCACATGGCAGGGGCCGACCCCCGCCAACCCGTTTGGCGGCAGCATCGATATTTTCGATCTGATCGAAAGCAGCATGGCCGAGCCGGAACCGGCTCCGCAGCCTGCCCGCACCCCGGCCCCTGCCAAGACGTCCGCTCCGGTTGAGCCCATAAAGGCTGCCCCGGTCATTGTGGAAACGGAAGCAGTGGTGGAAGCCGAAGCGCCTGCGTCAGTCTCCGCTGCCCCGCAGGTGGAAGAAACGGTGGAAACCGTTGCTGTTGAGCCGGAAGAGGCAAAGCCTGCCCGCAGACGGCCCACACGCCGCCGCCGCACGGCAACGCGGACCGCAGAAGAGGAAGCGCCCGCAACTGCGGCGGAGGCTCCGGAACCTGCTGCTGAAAGCGTTGACGCAACAGCCGAGGAAGAAGCCCCTAAACCGCGCCGCCGCCGTGTGACGCGCAAAAAGGCCGACCCCACAACCGAAGCCGAAACCGCACCTGAAGCGGATGCTGCGGAAGAAGCCAAACCTCGCACCCGCCGCCGCACCACGCGGAAAAAGGTGGAGACGGCTTCCGTTGCAGACGCTGCTGAAGCTGAAGCTCCGGCAGTGGAGGCCGAAAAGCCGGCACCGCGCCGCCGCCGCACGGCAGCCAAAGCGGCCTCTGTCGCCACAAAAACCGAGGCGGCTCCGGCGGAAGACAGCAAGGACGCGACTGATCCTTCCGTGGTGCAGCCGATTGTCATTGATGATGAGCAACCTGCTCCCCGCCGCCGCACTGGATGGTGGCGCCGCTGAGCTTTCTGCCCGGAGAGACGCATTAAGTCTCTTCGGGCAGGTGCTCTGCCTTTGATACCGGGCCGCCTTGTGCTAGGAGTGCCGCCGTCACGCACTCTTGCCCCTGCTGCCCGACCGGAGTTTTCATGACCGTGCCTCAGCCTGACCTTCAACCCGTACGCCCTTTGGGCACGGAAGAACGGGCCCCCATGGTGCTGGCTCTCCCCAAAGGCCGTATCCTGAAAGCGGTTACCCCCCTGCTGAAACAGGCAGGGCTGGCGCCCAGTGATGATTGTCTGGGCGATAACAGCCGCAAGCTGCGTTTCCCCACGCAAGACCCCTGCGTGGATGTTGTGCGCGTGCGCTCCTTTGATGTGGCAACCTTTGTCGCCTCTGGCGGGGCGCAGGTAGGCATCTGCGGCGCAGACGTGCTGATGGAATTTGACTACCCTGAAATCTATGCCCCGCTTGATCTGGGCATTGGCGCATGCCGGATTTCCATTGCCCAGCCCAACACCCTGCCGCATGACCCCGCCGAATGGGCGCGCTGGTCCGAAGTTCGGGCTGCCACCAAATATCCCGCCGTCACCCGCCGTTATTTTGCGGCTCGCGGCATCAACGCCAATATTGTCCATCTGCATGGCGCGATGGAACTGGCCCCCATGCTGGGCCTTTCCCGCCTGATTGTGGATCTGGTGGATACTGGCTCCACCCTGCGCGCCAATGGCCTGCGTGAAGTGGAAACCATAGCGCACGTAACCAGCCGCCTGATTGTAAACAGAACGGCGCTGAAAACGCGGCCTGAAGAGATTTCAGCCATTATCAACAGTTTTCGCACCGCCCTTGAGGCCAACGCCCGACAGACCGAAAAAGCTGAGGCAGAACAGTCTTCATGAAACGCCTTGATATCCGTGACCCCGGCTTTGAAGCCGCTTTCTCCTCCCTGCTGGATGCGCGGGAAGAACAGGGGCAGGAAGTGCATGCCCCTGTTGCGGACATTCTGGCCCAGGTGCGGCGTGACGGAGATATGGCCCTCTGCGCGCTGACGGAAAAATTTGACCATCTTCCCCTCACGCCTGAAAAACTGGCGTTTACAGCAGAGGAAGTGGAAAAAGCCCGGGCGCAGGTCAGCCCGGATCTTCTGGCTGCGCTGGATGTTGCGGCAGACCGCATTGAATCCTTCCATAAGGCCCAGATGCCACAGGATATCCGCTACACGGATGATGTGGGGATGACACTGGGGCTCCGCTGGATTCCCTTGGATGCCGTGGGCCTGTATGTGCCGGGTGGCAAGGCGGCCTATCCTTCCTCCGTGCTGATGAACGCCATTCCCGCCCGTGTAGCCGGGGTGGAGCGTCTGGCCATGTGTGTGCCCACACCTAACGGTGTGATCAACCCGCTGGTTCTGGCCGCTGCACACCGCGCTGGCGTGACGGAAATTTACCGTGTAGGCGGGGCACAGGCCGTAGGGGCCATGGCGTTCGGCACCAAGACCATTCGCCCGGTTGACCGGATTGTGGGCCCCGGCAATGCCTATGTGGCGGAAGCCAAGCGGCAGGTGTTCGGCCATGTGGGAATCGACAGCATTGCCGGGCCGTCTGACGTGGTGGTGATTGCCGATTCGGCAACAGACCCGCGCCTGATTGCATTCGATCTTCTGGCGCAGGCTGAACATGATGAACTGGCGCAGGCCACGCTGATCACCCCGGATGCCGCGTTTGCTGATACCGTTATTGCGGCAGTTGAAACGGAACTGCGTACCCTCACCCGGTCTGCCATTGCGGGCGCAAGCTGGCAGCGTAATGGTGCTGTTCTGATTGTGCGCTCGCTGGAAGAAGCCGTCACATTGGCCAACCGTCTGGCCCCGGAACATCTGGAACTGATGGTGGATGATCCAGAAAGCCTGTTTGCCCGTGTACGGCACGCTGGCGCGGTTTTCCTTGGCCGTTTCTGCCCGGAAGCGGTGGGCGATTACGTGGGTGGGCCCAACCATGTGCTGCCTACATCACGCACCGCGCGCTTTGCCTCTGGCCTGTCTGTTTTTGATTTCATGAAACGTACCACGTTCCTCTCCGGCGGGCCGGATGCGCTGCGGCGCATTGGCCCTGCCGGGGTGGCGCTGGCACATGCGGAAGGGCTTGAAGCCCACGCGCTGAGCATCTCGGCCCGGCTGGATGTTCTGGCAAAGGGAACACCTAACGCTTGACCGGATACGGTCCCTCACCCATATCTGCTCATCCCAACTGTAACGAGGCTTGAAAATGAACGAAGGACGCCATGTCTAAAGAAGACATGATTGAATTTAGCGGCACAGTGACCGAACTGCTGCCCAACGCGATGTTCCGTGTGAAACTCGACAACGAACACATGATTCTGGCACACACCAGCGGCAAGATGCGCAAAAACCGTATCCGCGTTCTGGCTGGTGACCGCGTGAACGTTGAAATGACACCGTATGACCTTTCCAAAGGTCGTATCACTTTCCGCTTCAAGTAAGACGATGACCGCCTCCGGGCCTGCTGGCGCGGAAACAGCGGTGCGTCCTGCATTTGTGCTGGCTTCGGCATCGCCCCGTCGGCTGGACCTTTTGGCCCAGCTGGGGCTGACGCCAGACCGCGTTTTTCCCGCCAATATTGATGAAACACCGCAGCGTAATGAACAGCCGCGCCCATACGTGCGCCGTATGGCGGCAGAAAAGGCTGCGGCTGTTGCCCATCAGATAACAGAACCTGCCCTTGTGCTGGGGGCTGATACGGTTGTGGCCCTTGGCCGCCGTATTCTTCCCAAGGCGGAAGACCGGGAAACGGCACGCAAATGCCTGACCCTGCTTTCCGGCCGCCGCCATACGGTGCTCACAGCCTTGCGCTGCGTACCTACCGCTGCGTGGCCTGATGGCCGCACGGGAGAGCGCGTGGTGGAAACGGCTGTCACTTTCTCCCGCCTCACCGACCATCAGATTGAGGCCTTGCTGGATGCCGGAGACTGGCAGGGCAAAGCGGGGGGGTATGCTTTGCAAGGGCATGCTGCCGGGTTTATCCGCTTTATTTCCGGTAGCGCCTCTGGTGTCATTGGTCTGCCCCTGTTTGAAACGGCGCAACTGCTCCGTGGTCAGCCGGGCCACTGGCTTCCGTGAGCTCCGTTCTCCGCGTTGCCTTCTTTCCCGGCGAGCTTCGGCTTGCCGTTACCCAGCACAACACCCTTCTCGATTACGCCCTGTGGCGGCCTGCCGCCCCTGATGGGGTAGGAGACGTGTATCAGGCCCGCATCAGCGCCCTTATGCCCGCCATGGGCGGTGCTTTTGTGGATCTGGGCAAAGGGGAAAGCGGCTTCCTTCCCATACAGAACGGCAAGAACCCCGTTACGGAAGGCCAGATGCTTACCGTGTGCGTAACCCGTGCGGCGCAAGGCGGCAAAGGTCTGCGTGTGCAGGCACAGGAACCACCTGCCACGCCCTTGCCAGACAAACCCTGCCTGCTAACCCGTGGCCCAACACCACTTGAGCGGCTGGCAGACCGCTGGCCACAGGCGCGCATCACAGTAGATTCCGCGGCGGCGGCGGCACTGATACCCCCAACCTTGCGAGACCGTCGTGAGCAGGCCCTCAGCCCTTTCCCTGAAGCCATAGCCCACGCCTGCGATGCACTGGCGGAGGCAAGCGTCTCCCTGCCCGGCGGCATGACGGCGAGCATCACGCCCACGCCTGCGCTGATCGCCATTGATATGGACGCGCCCCCAACGGCAACAGGCTGGACGAAACAGACCGCCCAGTTTGCCGCCAACCGGGATGCACTGCCCGCCCTGTTTCAACAGATCAGGCTACGCAACCTCTCCGGGGCCATCCTGATTGACCCTGCAGGCCTTTCCACCCGCAAGCGTCAGGCCCTGCTGGAACCCATTAAAGCGATGCTACAGGCAGACCCATTGCGCCCACGCTGCCTTGGCATTACGGCGCTGGGGCTTGTGGAAATTGTCCGGGCCCGTACCCACCCTTCCCTGCCGGAACTCCTCTCCTGCCCGCATGGGCAGGCTCTGGCAGCCTTGCGCATTATTCTTGCCAATCATCCCGACGCTACCCAAATTCGAGGTGGGCTAGGGATCATCACCGCGCTGGAGAAAGACCCGCAGGCACTGGCGGACTGCATTACCCAGCGCGGCAAGGCTCTGGCCGTAAAACTTGATCCTTCCCTGCCGGATTTTTTCTGGACGACTGACCATGACTAAAACAGCTTCCTGCCCCGTGTGCGGCAAACCTACCCAGCAGGCTACACGGCCGTTCTGCTCCCAGCGCTGCGCGGATATTGACCTCGGGCGCTGGTTTACCGGGCAGTACCGCATCCCCGGTCCCCCGGTTGACGAAGAAAATATGGAGAAAGACGAAAGAAATGACGAAAGGTGACTTGATCCCGCACGCAGGCTGAGATAAACCCCCTCTCACGCCGCGAGGCTGCGGTGCCCAAGTAGCTCAGTTGGTAGAGCATGCGACTGAAAATCGCAGTGTCGGTGGTTCGATCCCGCCCTTGGGCACCATTTTAGACTCCCCCTAAAATCGTGAAGCTTTGATGTGTATTTCCACAGATGTTTGTGCATCTGACGTGAAATACTTCCTCAGGCTTTTGGCCATAAGCGCGTCGCACAGACACAGTCCGTTTTTTGGTGCTCTTCCAATGGCGTCATCTCCCATGGAAAACGCATAATATTCTCACGCCAGGATGCACGCCTGAAGACGTCCCATAGCCCTCACTTCGGGCGTTCTGCCCTGACCATCAGCAGGAACGCCGCGAGGTCACGCCATCTGCGAAATCGTGACGCTCTTTTACAGGTGTGTTCAGTTGGTTGAGGCTCTTCTATTCGTGTGATGCGAAAGCCGGCAGAAGCAACGGCATTGAGATAGTCTCCGATAGTCCTTGGAAAACGAGGGACAGAGAACGGCATTACATTCTCATCTTTGGGGCGATCCCCAAATTTCCAGTTCTCTATAAAACTTTGTTTGCTGAAATAGCGTGCAACGCAGAGGCCGGTTGTCTGACCGTGGTCATCCTTCTGCCATTTCAAGCCCGGTGTAATAAAACAAGGATGCAGCACACTGAATGCAATGAACCCGCCCGGACGAAGTAGAGCGTCTTCTGGATGCTCCAGCCCAGCTTCATGCGCCTTACCGGAGTATGTTACCTTGCTACCCCTCTGTCTGCCTACACATACGCAATTATATCACTCCTTCTGCACAATGCCTGACCAGCAACGTTCGCATCTGGAGTTGCGATGATGAAATCTGAAAGAAAGCAGATTTTATAGACAATATTCTTGAAGACCCCCTCCTCTTCAATTATCACAAGCATCCTGTTCTTGAAAAAAACTGGGTGTTACCATGATCAAAAAGAACAAAAAATGTTTGACCAAAAAACATAATATGCAGAATTTTGAAAATTGGCATATCTGTTGATTGCGCCTTTATGGCCTGCAATAACACCATGAAAATCCTCACCTAGAGAGTTCTAAAAACCCCTATTTTAATTTTTCTAATAGTAGAAATATCAATGGGTTACGATTTTTATACAGGCGGGAAAAGGTTTTTTTTGGAATCCTCCACCTCCTCTGGTGAAGCCTATAAAATCAGGACAGACAAAATATCGAAACTGTTTTCGCAAACAAAACCCATTCGGAAAATTAAATAAATAACAAGAATATTATAAAAATATTTGAAACGCTATGGCAGAGTAAAAAACGTTTCTCATAAGACCTGATCAGGAAAAGCAGGAAATCGTTTTCCACACCCAAAACACTCAGGTCCGCATGATACAAACTGCCCCAAAAGCGCTGGTGTTTGTTCCTACCTAAGAAGAGTGGCCTTAGCCTCCCTTTGCAGTTGTATGCTTGTAAGACAGAAAAGAAGGTGAGCTACCCCTGTTTAATAGTAATGGAAAACCCTGCACTCACAAAAAAGGGCGTTCGTGACCGAACGCCCTTAGGATAAAAAACAAGGCGATGCGAACTGCTTCACATCGCCCCTCTGTGGCCTAACGCATTATCAGCATTCTGAACAATTCAACCAGAATGGGTTGCACAACATATTGAATACCCAGCAACACAACCATGGGGCTAAAATCTATTCCCCCTGGCATGGGCAGTAGGCGCCGCACAGGTTCCAGCACCGGTTCTGTCAGGCGATTAAAGAACACGCCCACCTTCCAGACCAACTGGTTACGGCTATCCAGAATGCCGAACATGCAAAGATTGATGAAAATGCAGGACAGGAGCAGAATCCAGCAATAAATGTTCAGCAACCGCATCAACAGTGAAAAAAGGCCAAACAGCAAGCGGCAACTCCTTTGAATTCACAGCATTGAAGGCGAACACCTCCATGCCAAAACCATGCCACAATACAGCTTGACACGCTATTAGTAAGCCCTATACACCCAAAAACCATACAGGCGGGGCTGTAGCTCAGTTGGGAGAGCGCCTCGTTCGCAATGAGGAGGTCAGGGGTTCGATTCCCCTCAGCTCCACCACCCGCCTAGATAAATCATTGTTTTAATTATATTTTCTTGAAGAAAGTGAAAACTTTTTTCACAAAGTTTTCACACCCCCTCTTTTTTAGGCCCTTTTTGGGGCGTTCCCGAGCTCATACTCCCCAGCTTTTTCCATGCGGATTCGGCCAGCAATTTTTGATTGGCCTCTCTG
Source organism: Acetobacter tropicalis (assembly GCF_030644465.1). NCBI lineage: Bacteria > Pseudomonadati > Pseudomonadota > Alphaproteobacteria > Acetobacterales > Acetobacteraceae > Acetobacter > Acetobacter tropicalis. The sequence goes on from NZ_JAUYUW010000001.1 coordinate 894,614, forward strand.
GTGTAGCGCTCCACCTCTGACAGCGTATTGTGGCCAGTAATGGCTTGGATCTCCGATGGTGTGCATCCTGCCTCAGCCAAGCGTCTGGCTGCTGCCTTGCGCAGTCCATGCGGCCCAAGTTTAGCCTGCACACCGGCCTTGATGGCGCAATCCTTAAACCAGTTATAAAATGCATTACCTGATGCAAAAGGTTGTCCTGCTTGCGTCATCAGGAATGCTGCGCCTGGATGGTCATGTGCGCTGAGTACCTCGGCCAGATCCGGGTGCATTGGTATCAGCAGATATTTCCCGGTCTTGATCTGCACAACCTCAATACTGCCATGCTTTAGGCGGGCGGGACCCATGCGGATCACATCGCTTCGGCGTTGTCCCGTGTACAAAAAAAGCGCCAATGCCAGGCGTGCCCGTGATCCGATCGGCCAGAAAGTCTCAAATATCCGAATATCCTCTTCCGACCATGTTGGAAAAGGAGTTTTTCGGTATTTCAGTTTTTTGATGTCCTTGACTGGATTATCCTGCCGCCACCCATGCTCAAAGGCATATTGAAACATCTGCCGCAACACATTGCGCAGCGCATTTGCCTGGGCCGGAGTATCACTCATACTCTCCAATATCCCCAGGATATGACGCGGCTCGGCCGTGGCAGCAGCTTTATGGCCATGGCGATCAAGAAAGTTTTCCATCAGCCGGTTGTAGGTCTTTTGAGATGCGGGTGTCAGCCCCTTGAACTGGCTTGATGCCCGCCAGGCAATAGCAAGCGCCTTCATGCTGCGCGGTATTGTCCTCGATGCGCCAACCTGCTCCCGCTCTATTGCCAAGGCTTGCTGGTAGGCAGCCATAAACTCCTTAGAGCCCGGATGTCCTGGCAACCTGATGCGTGGATACCCACGCCTGCGAAAATAGTAATAAACCTCGCGGTCTTTCAAAGTTGTCTGCACATATTTTAGATGTATGCGCGCCATTAATCCCAGTCGCTTTTGCTGTCTGGCAGTGTGCGCTGGTCCTCAATCCAGGCATCCAGATCATCCCGCACCCACCCTTTTATGCCTGCCGTAATCGGTATAGGTCTGGGCAACTTACCAGCCGCCACTTCCCTGTCCAAAACGCCTGGAGAAATATCGAGATACTGAGCGGCTTTTTCACGCCGCATGATGCGCGGCCAATCAGGCATAACTGCCTTATGTCTGATACGTTGCTCTGTTGTCTGGCTCATCGTGCCTCTCCTAATTTGCGGATTAGATATCCAGCACTGTCATAGGCCTTGGCTGTGCGTTCTACTGCGGTAGTGGAAAGTCCAATCCCGTGTATTTCCCTCTCACGGGCTTTCAGTGTGTCGCAAACATTTGCACATCGCTCCCGCTCCCCCGCCAGCATGTCGCTGATCTGGGTAGGGGTGAGACAGGGGCCGACATAGGCCCATCCGATCAGGTCATATTCCTCAAGAGCATCATCCGGGCCTTCGTGATCGTATGATACCCAGACTTGATGCTCCGCTTTCCAGTAATAGACCAGTTCGTTTTTTTGACCATCTGGATCAACGTCAATGACGTGCTTGCCATCCCGATTGGGAAACATCGGCACGCCGGGCTGCTCTGGGGTGGGCCAGTTGGTAGGGGTAGTCATGACTGTTTGTCCTCATGCTCTGCAACTTTGAGCGCAACGGGTGGATGCGATCGTGTCCCAGCGCACCACAATTCAACGCTTCCGCCCTGATTGAGAATTTTGAGTTCTTCTGGCGTCGGCTCCCAGCGAGTAACAAGGCAGCCGTTTACACGGCGGGCAAACAAGTCGCGCACGCCGTCACGGCCTCCTCGCAAAACAACATCCGAGCCGGCAATGTTTAACGGGATCACGCCTTCTCTCCTGCGCGGGTGTTTCCTCTTTCTTGTGCGCGCACGGCAGCATTGTGCATTTTTGTAAATGCCTCCTCAAAAGGCATTCCTGACAAGACATTTTTCAAAACTTTAAAAATTATTGCCGCTTGCTCTTTCTCCGCCTTCGGCGGGATATTTTCACCTCCACAGTTGAAGGCCCGAGCATATTGGCCACATTCAAAGCACATAATTCCGAGCGCTTTCTCAATGTCTTCCGTCATAGCTTCGGGAAAGATCAAAGCCTTCAATTCCTCGCTCACGCTGCCTCCGCTTTCAAGGCTTTTGGGTTTGCCTGGGCAATGGATGCGATAATCTCCACGCCGCCCTTGCACAGTGCCCTGAAGCCAGGCGCGCAATGCTTGCTTTTGAATTCCTCCAGTTGCCACACTGGCAAAGTATCATCCCAAAACTCACGGGCATGAGCCGCCATTGTATCGGACAAAAGGCGCATGGCCTCGTTGGTTATGATGGAATCACTTTTGACAGCAGAGGCTGTGCTGACAATGTCCCAAACCTTGGGTGACTTCACTTCTCTTGTGCGGATGTGTACCACCCATGGATCCTGCTCCTTCTCGTCCAGGCTTGCACGGGAGGAATAGAGAACGCTGCCATCGTGGTCTTCGGGCGGTTGCTCCCGGCCGCAGATATAGGCGCCGCAGTAGAAGACATGCACGGGGCCGGGCTGCATGAAGGCCGGAATGCTTTCTTCCACCTCATAGATTTCCTGATTTTCAGTAAACATTTTCCCGAATTCAGGGCGGCGGCATGCCTCCAGAAATTTCTTTGGGAAGATGATATTGACTGGCTCGGTCACAGAGCCTTTTGGATCCCTGACCATTACCCAGGAAAAACGCGACTGGGCAGAGAGGATGATGCCGCCATCAGGATGCGGTGCGACATCAATGCCGAAAAACTGCTCGTTCCCCATATAGAGCAGAACGCTCCCTGTGGAGCACCACTCCGCCAACTGGACGGACGGAATCAGGAGTGCAAGATACCGCGCATCCGTTACCAGGGAAAATTTCTTGGTTTCTTCGGTCATTGATCATCCTCCAGTATTGCTTTGGCAGTACGCATCATTTTGACAGCACACCTCACGCCGGAAGGCTCTGCAATCTTCTCTAGCCCTCTGCGTAGTCGGCCGATGCGAGAATAGAGATCTGCAATAAGGACTTCTCGGGCAGCCATGTCCGCTGCATGATCTGCCTCCAGGACTACAGCTTTCCGTCCTAACGGAGATGCCTGCCGGTAAAGTCCTGTCATGGAGGGCTCAAGATTATTCCAGGGTAACGTGTCTGGCACATAGCCAATAACATGCGTTCTTGGTGCGCAGACCTCTGTCATAGGGTGACGTGTTGCGTCATTCTTGAATATCCAGACTTTTATATTCTTCCTGTATTCAAGAAATGATTTTACTACCCCTTTTCTATCGGTCCATTTGGTTTCAAACCGAATATTGATCTGGTTTGAATTGGGTGCATTATCGGCCCGCAGGATATGTACGCTTGCATATATAGATCGCGGATTTTGAGACACGAACAGGTCTCCGCTCATAATTTTCACGCTGCCTCCTTCTCCGCCGCCAACGGCTCTGCCTGGTTGCACCAGCCAATGATGCACTGGCGGCCGTCTTCGGTGTCCAGTTCGCACTCTTCAAAACGGATGCGCCAATGTGGGGCGGCCGTCAGGTCAACCTGATAGTATCCGTCTGCCTTTTTCTGCATTTCTAGCATCCATAGGCTTCGGCCATCCGTTTGCGGGCCTGCGCAGATCTGCTGGCTGCCACGTACTTCTCTGCGGCAATCACCAAACACGATCTGCCAGCCGGTAGCGTGGTCGGTCATGATGGCTTCAAACCGGCCACGGCCCGCGCCGGTTAGTGTAATTTGGTATCTGGGCATGCGCTGTAGTCAGGTAAGAGTATCAGGCTCTTTACCTTGTCGATATAAGCAGAGGTGACCGGCGTTTCGTTTCCCTTGCGCTTTCTCCTTACAGTTTCCGCAATAATCACCATAACTCTGAACAAAACCCTATCCCGCTCATCATCGGGAGCCATCATCACCACCTGGACGAGAGACTGACCTGCGGCGGTAATCAGTGCATTGAAAGTTCCGAGCGTATGCATGCCAGCGCTGGAAAATCCTGACGGATTTACTATTGCTGCTGTAGAAAGGAGAGCGACCTGATCATCAGGTTTTGCATTTTTGATAAGCTTGATGGTGTCCTTATAGGCATCCTCAAGAGCTTCAAGGGCTTCCTTCTGTTTCTTGCTCATGCTCATCACGCCACGCCTTCCACAACGCCCAGCACAAACCGGCTTAAGGGGCTGCGGCGGCGCACATGGTGCAAGCACAGGGCAGCGTCTGTATTGACGCTTTCTGCGTGCATGGCCGCGCCCATTTGCGCAATGTGTGCCAGCATCACCTGGCGGATATCGGGATCTGTCACCGTGCGGTGGACATGCTGCTCCAGCGCAGCCCGATACTGTTCAAATTGATAAGTATTTTCCACTTAAGCTTCCTTAACTAATTGCAAACAAAATATTTTTGTAATGTTTTCGTTTTTCTAACGTCTATGTTTGGGCATTTTGCCCAAGTCAGTGAAATAAGCGGAGATATTCCATGCCCCCATACCTCACACCGACCACGGAAGCCGCCTTGATCAACGCAGCATCCAGTATGACAGTAGAGTTTATGCGTCAGATGCACGATTTTTCTTCAAGAAACCCCGAAAAACGGAATGATTACCTGAATGAGAAATTTATCTCCTATTATTTCCGCAATATTCTGGCCGCATTACGTCAGAATTACATAGACGATCTTAGAGATGTAATCTCTCCCTGAGTGATCCATCCATCAGGCGGCCAGCAATAAGCGCCGCCTGAGTGCGGTAATTCTTTGCCACGGCAAACCAGACGCCCTCGCCATAGGGCATCTTGGCCTTGCGGCATCGCAAAGCCTGCCGGTCTGCTTCCTCCGCATGGGCCATAAGCTGCTGGGCAATGCCGCCATAAGTCAGGCCGGCATCGTCCAGGTCATCGCCGCAGGGCGTTATCAGAGCATGGCGTGTCATTCATTCCTCCATATAGGCGGACTGGTTGCCCAATCCGCCCATTTTCCCCATTCTCGTTGCGCCAGCAGAGTCGAGAAAGGAAAACCAGTGTCTAAAAAAGACCTCAAAACCGAAATTGAAGCAGCGCTTATTCAAGCGGCTGCAACAATCACTGCTGAATTTCTGCGAGCACATGAGAGAAACGAGCGCGCAGAAGATGATGGCAAAACAGAAAACAGGTCGAGCGACCTTAGCGTGATTTACAAAAAGGAAGCATTGAAGCAGACCTATAAAGAGCATTTTGATGCACTTCGTGAGGCTTACCTCGAAACCTACAAATAATATTCTGCCGATTTAACTTTTAACCTGCAGAATTACTCTGCCTGCGGCAAAATGCATTCCGTCTGGCTACGGATTTCAGCGATGGAAACCGTAACCAGATCTTCTACGCTCTCTCTTACAGCAAGAAGGGCAGAAGCCTCCAAACGATCGCTCTGAATAAACAGGCGTGTTATTTCTCGGGCCAGATCAAGCGCTTTCATTTTGCGATTGCTCACCAGAAAGGCAGCAGGGCTGGACGCTGCCCTCAAGCCACTTTCTGCTTCCTGCTCAATGGAATAGGGCACTTGCGTTTCTGGGCGGCCATGGCCGCTTTTTTTTTCAACCAGGACAAAGCCGCCATCGGTCGCTTCGATCAAATAGGTCCGTGACTCAGTCATTCATTCCTCCATCGCGTCGTGGCGATGGGACATAATGAGCAAAAATGCATACACTTTTCAAGAGCAAAAATGCTCATATCGGCAGAATCATCAATCCGCTAAAAAATTAATGTCAAATTTGACATTAAACCAAAAGGCTTCGTAGGACGGTAGAATGCAAAGATTTCAAGGGAATAAAGCGCTTATTTTAGCGCTGATATCTTTTACTCTAGGGGGGTGCGGATTTTATGAGCACAAACAGCCTCCTCAGTTCTATGGAGTCAGTGACCAAGATGCTGCCGCTTGTCGCTTGCAGGTGGCTCAGGCACTAGGTCCAGCACCTGAAACATTGAGTCGCACATTGGATCAGGTTGGGCAAAGGAGGTCTTTAATGAGTGATTGCTTAATATCAAAAGGCTATAAGCCAAATTCCATAGAATAATAATTTTACAAAATAAATTGTTATTGGTTACTCAAGCTTTATACTTTGAGTAACCAATCCAACTATACGGTATTCTGGGTGGCATCCATTATCGGGGAATTCATCTGAAAAACTATTCACCGGAAGAATTAGAGCTTGTGAATACTCAGGGTTTGTGCTTCGGGGCCATAATGCAACACGCCCATCTGCAAGTATTTCTATTTCTTTTATGGTGGCTTCCTCGTAGCCATCTACCTTCCTGACAACAATCACTTTTTCGCCAGTCTTAGGCCCACGGCCTAAATCATAAAATGAGACGGCTATCACTGTTGTTCCCGGCGGATAAAGAAGATTCATCGAATCTCCCAACACCTTGAACGCGCTGCGCTGCAAGCCTGCGTATCGCGGATCTGGCCCTACACTCACAAATTCGTCTGCCATCGCAAATGGACGCGCATATTCAGCTTGCCACAAACCTGCCTGCACAATGCCGACAACCGGGATCGCAGAGATCGGAACTGGAATAGCAGCGTCAACTTTTTCTGGGTTATCGCCAAAACGCGCTTTGATCTTTGCCTCAGTTGCCGCGCTCAGGCAATGGTCTGATTGGTCGCCCATAAAACGATACACTGTGCTGGCTGCACAGCCGCTTTCTCTGGCGATTTCGGTATAGCTTTTTCCGGTCGCCTGTTTAATGCGTTCTATCCACGCTTTTTGGCGGTTCCGTAGCTCATCTTGAATGTGCTGTTTCGACATATGAGCATTTTCGCACATACAAAAGGCGGAAGTATCGCTTAAAAAATGCTCTTTACTATGATCGTAAATGCTCATATCTAAGCAATTATGCATATCGTAACGCACTCTGACATTGAAGCTAAGGCTAAAGCCAATGGCATCTCCATGCGGCAGATATGTCTGAGGGCGGGTGTATCCGAAAGCACCCATACGCGGTGGAAATATGGGCGCTTGTCTCCACGGATCTGTGTCGTGGAACGTCTCGTCAACGCGCTCAATGATATCCTGGGCGAACAGAAAAGCAGTGATGAAGCAGCATGAAAACTCATGATCTCAACCGTACGCCTGCTGCCCCAGCCTGTCAGCCGGATGTTGTCCGTAGGCTCTTCCGCCACGCAGTTCTCAAGGTCCAGCGTGGCGGGTGCAAGATTATCTTATGGCTCTTACAGCCAGAGTTTGAGGACGTATCTGTCGAGCCTCGTCGCGTTCAGGCCTCAGTAAAAGAATTAAAAGAAACAATGATCAGGGAGTTTCGGTGATGCCTTTAAACGAGGCCGCTATTTGCTCGAATATCTCCCTGCCTTCAGCGTCTTTCTCGTTCTTGGCGAGTTCTTCTAAAGCTTCTGTAGCAGTGTTTATAGCTTCAGGACTTGCGTGCGTTACCAATGCACCAAGAACTGCTTTTTGCGCGAAATTAAACCACATGAGACGTTCCATCATAGAGCGCAAATCCTCGATCGTTTCCCATATCGCGCGGGTAGCGGGCGGTAGGCTGCTAAAGTCTTTTTTTGCCACGGAATCGTCCTTTCATGTTTGTTGCAATCACATGATGGACGGCGTGGGCAGCGGTGACAACACTGCTGCCCACAATGCTGGGGAGTGCCGCTGATGCACGTTGCAGCCATAAAAACAGCCACCATAGAAGCCATAGAGCGCAATGGAGGCCCATTCGCGCTGGAACATTCATCGGCCATTCGTGTCGGTAAATCCCAGATAAGCGACTACCAGAACCGCAATAAACCGCAGGTTGTTCCGGTTGATGTTGCTATTGAGCTGGACCGGCTTGCTCAGGCGCCGCTCATCCTTGCAGCCATGGCACGGGCTGAAGGATATGATCTTATCCCGTCCAACCTCAAAGCGCATGGATATGTCCCGCGTGATCTTGCCAAATATGCCAAGTCCACCAGCGAGGTTTTACAAGTAGGTTTGGACAGCATTGCAGATGGCGAGGTGAGCGTGGCAGAGGCGCATGAGATCCTTGACCAGATCAATAAGTCACGCATTATCTCGGACCATATTGGTGCCGCCATGCACAAGATTATCCGGGATAACAAGCCGCACATTATTTCCAGAAGCTCGAACAGTGGTGCAGTCTGATGGTGCGCCCAGCCATAGAGTGGCGTGAACTGGACGGCACACTCCGCCGGATGGATCGGGCTGGCCTGAGCATCAAGCGTCAGGCCCGCAAACTGCAAGTTTCGGAACGCGCCGTTTATCAGCGCCGCTCCGCTCTGGGGCTTGGTCGTAAACGCAAAAATCAGGAGCCAACGGCTCATGCTTAAAACAGCCATAACGGTCCGCACATTTGGCGAGCGGGCTTTGCCTGGGCGGCATCTTATTATCTGTCGGCCTCTCAATGCTGATGCATTAGCCAAAAGTTGCCGGATCCGGCCTGATCAGTCGCAGCAGGTCCGTGTGTCCTCCGGCTTTAGCTGGCGGCCTCTGTCCTTGGGTGGAGGTCGTGAAAATGGATGATCTTCTGCTCAAGGGTTTGGATTTTGCAGCCCGTATCAATGCCGCAACGCGCAAGGCTGGTGGCGCAGCAGCCTTTGCGCGCCAGCATGGCTTAAAGCCGCAGGCCGTGCGTGATGCTGTGGCGCTCAAGGTTATTGGGGATGATGTCGCCAAAGCCCTTGGCCTGATCAAGGTTCTGCGTTATCCAGTCCTAGCTCAAGCCAATCGCCTTGCGACAGGGTGGGAAATTCAAGAAAATCTGAATAGTTTTATCCGCAGATGCGGCTCTCAGCGTGCGGCCGCACCAGAATTTGGCATATCTGAGCAGCACCTCTCCAACATCCTCAACGGTGTGCGTGGCTTTGCGCCTGTTCTGGCTCGCCTGGGCTACGGTCCGCCTGTTGTCCGCTTTGCCCTGGCGAAGGTCGCGGCATGAGCAAACAGAAACTATCTGCTGCGGAACTGTCTGCCATGCTGGCACAAGGCATGGAACAATTGGCCCGTGAGGTGCTGCCGGGTGGTCGCAGAAACGGTGCGGAATGGCAGTGTGGATCTGTGGCGGGTGAAGCAGGAAAATCTCTGGCTGTGCATCTGTATGGGCCAAAGGCAGGCATCTGGAAGGATTTTGCATCTGGCCAGTCGGGTGATGCGCTGGATCTGATTGCCGCCAGCCTGACAGGCGGAGATCTGTCAGAGGCTTATCGGTGGGGATCAAGCTGGTTGGGGCTGACAGATGAGACAGTTGCCGTCCGCCGTGCGGAAATTAAAAAGAAATGCGAAAAGGCGGAGAAAGCCCAGCAAGAATATGAAAAAAACAACCGTGCGACGGCCCGCAAACTATGGCTGGACGCCCGGCCGGATATCATCGGTTCGCCTGTCGATGCCTACCTGAAAGGCCGTGGCATAGACCTGCGCAAGCTGGACCATGCGCCAGGTGCGCTCCGATTTGCGCCTGAGCATTATTGCCATGAAATCCGTGCTCCATTGCCCGCCATGCTGGCTGCCATCTCCAATCTGGAGGGCAAGATCATTGCCTTGCACCAGACATGGCTCGGCCAGCATGGTGGTCAATGGACCAAAGCCAAGCTGCAATGCGCCAAAAAGGTGCGCGGCAGAATGTCTGGCGGGTTTATCCCGCTCCGCAAAGGTGCAGCAGGTACCACGCTAAAACAGATCAAGCCGGGCGAAACAGTAGCGATTGGGGAGGGTATCGAAACCTGCCTGTCAGTTGCACTGGCCTGCCCGGAACTGCGGATCCTCGCCGCAGTCTCTCTCTCAAATCTCGGCTCAGTCCAACTGCCAGATACGGCAACAGATGTGCTGATACTGGCGGATCGTGATGAAGCGCCCGCTGCGCAGCAGGGTCTCCGCAAAGCAATAGATCAATTCTTGCAGGCGGACCGCAGCGTGCGCGTAGCAAAGCCGCCCAAAGGTAAGGATTTTAATGATGTCCTCGGGTGATGCATTATCGGATATCAGGGCCGCCGTTCACTCGGCCGATAGGCATTTTCAAATCATTGATGGTGGCAAAGACAAAAAAGGCGGCGGTGGCCCGCCTGAAGCGCCGCAGCAGGAAGAAGATTGCCCGGTTGTGACAATCGGCCATCTGGACGGTGCTTTTTATTTTCTGGATCGCGTTGGCCAGTTGCGTGTGCTCAAGGCATCGCAAATGACGCGCCGTGCCGATCTGGTGGCGCTGTTCGGCGGTAATATCTCGTGGCTCAAAGCCAAATTCCCAAAAACAACCAAAATAAAAGAGAAAGGTCAGGACGGTGAGGAAACTAGCCGCGATGTTGTTGTTGATTTTAAAATCAATCATGCCGCCGAGTATCTCCAGCGTGAGTGCTTTCGCGCCGGTTTGTATGGTGATCATATCCAGATCAGGCGTCCAGGCGTATGGCCTGATCCGAAAGGTATGCCAATTGTGCATTGTGGTGATCGCGTGTTGGTTGGTGCCAGGTTGGAGCGGCCGGGCACGCGCATCGGCAATCAGATCTGGGCCGCAGCCGCACCTGAGCCGCGCCCCGCAGCCCCATGTGGTGCAGTGGAGGCGCGTGCGCTCCAACAAAGTATCCGTGATCTCTGGAATTTCCGTATTCCGGGCAGTGATGTCATTGTTATGGGCATGCTGGCGTGCGCTTATTATGGTGCGGCTATTCCGTGGCGGCCAGCCGGTTTCTTAACTGGTGGCGCGGGTTGCGGTAAATCATCGCTTCTGGAGGTGCTGAAAAACGCTATCCCTCTCAAGTTTGCAACCAATGATGCCTCAAAGGCCGGAATTGAACAGACGGTTGATGGCCGTGCAATACCGATGCTTGTTGATGAGGCCTCAGACCGCGTTGATCAGCGCGCGGCCCGTGCCCTGCTAGATCTAGTGCTGTCTGCTACGGGCGGCGAAGGTACTAAAGGTGCGCGTGGTGGCTCGGATGGTATCGCCCGCAAGATCTCTGTGGCCGGTAGCATCATCATGGCATCCATCAGGCCACCAGACATGGAGGCACAGCATCTGGGCAGATTTACGATTGTTGAGATGGTTGCTGCCCATAAGGGGGCTGATCATACGGCAGAGCATCGTGATCTAGCAGCATGGGGTAAGGATATTGGGCCAGCCATGTGGGGCCGCGCCATCGCTGCGTGGGAGCGTTACCGCGAGGCGCGTATCATCCTCCGTGCCGCCATCGGTAAGGCAGGGTGCCAGCCACGCGAAATGGATCAAATGGGCTCCCTGTTGGCCGGATGGTGGACTCTCACCCACGATCATGTGCCTGCAGAAAGCGAGGCTGATGATGCTGTGCAGGGCGTGATTGGATATATCCGCAGTGCTGATCAGGTCATGACGCAAAGCGGCACGCAGCAGATGATTGATTTCCTCCTGTCCCAAAAGGTGCAAATGAACCGCTCCACGGACAGACAGCCGCTCAACGTGCTGATCAGCCGGATGTTGGAGCCTGATAGGCCGCGCATGCAAGAAGATGCAGAATTTCAGGACGTGGGCTATTCGCGTGATAATGTTGCGGCGGTCCTGGCAAGTTACGGTATCCGGGTTGTGAGAGCTGATGAGCCAAAAGGACGAAGTGGGAAACCTGCATTGCGGGCAAGTGATGGTGATGGATTGTGGATATGGCCGCGTAACGCTATGCTGGCCGCTTTGTTCAAGGATACAGTATTCGCTGGCCAAAAATACATGTATGAGTTTACCAGGCTGGAGAGTTACCGTCCCGCGCCCAAAAACAAGGATGGGACAGAGAAGGCTGTTGGCATCGGCAAAATGAAGCACAAGGGCTGCTTCTGGGTTCGGTGCTGCGAATTGGGCCTGTCAGATGATGGCGAATAACGCCGAAACGGAACTAGGGAACTTAATGGGAACGTAACGGGTTCCCTTTAGTTGCTGTATTTTCCTAAAGGGAACCAAAATCCACTAACGGAACCAATATCCGCGCCTCACGGAGAAAACTGTTTCTCGCCCTCTTGTTCCGTGAGAGAACAGCGGTTCCCTTGGTTCCTTAGTTCCCTTTCTTTCTAACTTATTGATATATATAGATAATAAAGGGAACCGAAAGGGAACCAGATGGGAACCAACGGAACGCCAGCAGAAATGATTGCCTGCAAACCAATGAGCGGGGCCGAAATGGCCCATGCAGTGGAGCATCGCCTGTTTGAGGCCGGATTTACCCTGGCCTGCCTGCCAGCCCATGGCATCCGTCCGTCCAGTCGCTGTGCTGCATGGGGCGAAACTCTGATGGATCTGGATGATCTGCTCTCCCTCACTGCTGAAAGTGAAATCCGTCCGCCGATGCCCTCAGCCGCTGCCATCAGTCGTATGGATGAGGCATTTGACTGGGTGCAGTCCATTCAGGACGCCGGGCATCGCCGCGTCGTTCTGCTCTGGATGATGATCCACCCGCTGACACGCCGCCATAGATACAGTTGGCGACAGATTGGTGATACGATGAGCAGCAATCATGTCACGGTAAAAAGCTGGTTTCACAAAGGGTTATCGTCCATCACGAAAAAAATTTACGCCTGACTGCATTTTTCTCTTTCCAAACTTTCCAAAATGCAGTGTTTTAAGGACCATGATGTGGGGTCGTGCAGCCAAGAGGCTACGCGGCCTTTTTTTATGCCCGGAGCACAGCAATGGCACCACGCCTCAAATGCCTGCCTCCTGGACTAGCCACCATAGACACGCGCATTGCGCAGCCGCCGCCAAAGCAGGCTGATCCGTTTTATCTCACCAAGCCTTGGCGGGATCTGATGCGTCAGCTCACTGCCGCACGGGGAAATGTCTGTCAGGAATGTGGCCGGTCAGGTGTCCGCCTCTTTGGCGACCACGTCCAGGAACTCAAGGATGGTGGCGCTCCGCTGGATCCAGCCAACATCCGGCTGGTCTGCGGATCGTGTCACACCAAAAAAACGGCCAAAGCCCGTGCCGCCCGGATGCGGGAACGGTATCATCGTTGAAAAACGGCAGAAATCTCCGGATTTTCATGATCTGACATGGCCGCTCGGCTAGGGGTGGGGGTGGGTTAAATCTTCACAGCCCCATGGGCACCCTAACCGCGCCAGGGGCACGCGCAGATTTTTCAGACAGTTTTGAAAACAATCAAAGAAATCAAAGGAGATGTTTAGATGGCACGCGGTGGTGCTCGTCCTGGTGCTGGCCGAAAGAAAAAGGTCATCGCGCCGGAATATAGCGGCCCGCACATTGAAAACTATGCGACCCTGACACCATTCGCCTATTGGCTGGCGGTTTTGCGGGATCCACTTGCGCCTCCTAGCTGGAGGCTAATGGCGTCAGACAAGCTTGCTCCTTACATGCATGCGCGCCTAGCGCCGAAACAATCTGAGATGGGGCAAGGGGAACTGCCCCTTGAAGATCAATCTGCGGAGAAGTCAGTCTTTTCGGCGCTCCCCGCACCTATGAGGCACTGATATGCTGAACATGAGCCGTCCAGACTGGCGCGAACGTATCCGCGCGGGTCGATCTCTGCTGCCTGATATCGATCCGGTGAACCCGGTTCAAGCAGCCCAGGCGGTAGAGTTTTTCGATAGCTTGCGCCTGCCGGATGTCGGTGGCACGCCGCTGCTGAAGGATGCAAGTGGACCATGGTTTCGTGAAATCGTTGCCATGCTGCATGGCTCGTTGGACCCCATGACCAATAAGCGGCTGATCCGCGAACTTTTTCTCCTGGTCCCAAAGAAAAACTCCAAGACCACCTATGGCGCGGCCTTGATGCTGGTTTCCGTGCTTCTTAACACGCGGCCAAATGCAGAATTCCTGATCGTGGCCCCGACGAAGCAGATTGCGGATCTCTCCTTCAAGCAGGCATCCGGTATGGTTCTGCTTAATCGTGAACTAAAAAAGCGCTTCAGTTTGCAGAACCATCTCAAGTGCCTGACCTATTTGCCGACTGGCGCAACCCTGACCATCAAGGCGTTCGACACCAATGTTGTGACGGGGGTGAAGCCAGCCGGAGTCCTGGTGGATGAAGAGCATGTTATCGCTAAAAGCTCTGCGGCCGATAGTGTCATGATCCAGTTGCGCGGGGGTATGATCAGCCAGGAAGAAGGCTTCTTGGCAATCATCACGACACAAAGCGATGAGCCGCCGCGTGGTATTTTCAAGGCTGATCTCAAGCAGGCTCGCGCCATTCGTGATGGGGCATCATTCTATAAAGATGAGAATGATGAAGAGATCCCGGTCGCCAATGATGTGTTGCCGGTACTTTACGAGTTCCCGGAAGATGTCCAGAAGCCGGCCAAGGTTCTGGGTGAACCTGCGCCCTGGGAAAATCCTGCCATCTGGCCCATGGTATTGCCCAACCTTGGCCGCCCCATCACTGTTGAGCGCCTGAAGGCAGATTTCGACAAGGCCAAGAGCAAAGGCGTGGAGGAACTGGCCAAGTGGGCTTCCCAGCATCTTAATATCGAAATCGGGATTGCCTTACGGGATGATCGCTGGGCGGGCGCGGATTTCTGGCAGTCCCAGGCGCGTCAGGATCTGACGCTGGATGCGATAATTGAGAGATCTGAGGTTATCGTGGCCGGTATTGATGGCGGCGGCTTGGATGACCTCCTGTCCCTGTCCATCCTTGGCAGAGAGGCTGGAAGCGATGTTTGGATGCATTGGCAAAAAAGCTGGGTAACCAAAAAGGGAATTGAACGCCGCAAGCGCGAGGCTTCCCTTATGGATGATTTTGTTAAGGATGGTGACCTCGTCATTGTCGATGAGGTTGGTCCTGACATCATAGATCTGGCTGAGACGGTCGCTGACGTTGATCAGTCTGGCAAATTGTATGGCGTCGGTCTGGATCCGCAAGGGGTTGCTGACATTGTTGCTGCACTTGACGAGCGAGGCATCCATCGGGATGAGCGTGTGCATGGCGTGTCCCAGGGCTGGAAGCTCACAGGGGCAATCAAAACCGCAGAACGGAAACTTGCTGGACGTACTCTGATCCATTGTGGGCAGCCCATCATGGCATGGGCAGTCGGAAATGCCCGTGTGGAAGCGAAAGGAAATGCCGTTGTCATAGAAAAGCAGGCCGCAGGTTGGTCAAAGATAGACCCTCTTATGTCGCTTTTCGACACAGTAGTGCTCATGTCTCTCAATCCAGTCGTCCAGGGGAAATCTTGGTGGGAGAATTGATCTCCTCAATCATGAAAGGAAAGACCGAAAAATGGGGTTCTGGAAACGCCTGTTCGGCATCGGTCATCAGGAGCGCGGTGCCCGTATAGGACCGGCTGAACTGTTCCGGGATCTCTTTGTGGGCCGCCCAGCGAAATCCGGAGTTTCCGTTACTTGGGAAAACTCATTGGAAGTCACCACTGTTCTGGCGTGTGCGCGTGTCATAGCCGAAGACGTAGCGGGTATGCCCCGTGGCGTTTATAAAAAGTCTGGCCCGAAACGTCTTCTTTTTTCAGATAGTCCGCTCCAGGCACTACTTGATTTTCCGAATGACTGGCAAACAGGAGAAGAGCTTGTCGAGCAACTGACAATGCATGCCGTCCTGACTGGGAACGGTATTGCAGTCAAAAACCAGGTGAAAAATCCTATAACAGGTCTTGTGGAGATCAAGGAACTCCTCCCACTGCAACCGCGCTGGTACCGTATTGAGCAGGATGACCAGTGGAACGTTGTGGTGAAGGTCACTTTGCCAGATGGCGGCGCTCCCATGCAGTTCTCGGCATCAGATCTTCTGATCGTACGCGGCCCGTCCTGGAACGGCTTTGCTGGTCTGGATATTGTCCGGGCCGCACGTGAAGCAATAGGACTCTCTGTGGCGCTGGAGGAAAGCCATGCACGGCTCCATAAGAACGGGGTGCAGGCATCTGGCGTATTCTCGGTGAAAGATCAACTGAGCGATGACCAGTATAAGCGGCTGAAAGCTGCAATTGAATCTCAGCATACTGGCCTGGAGCAATTCAGTCCGATCATCATGGACCGTGGTGGAACGTTCACCAAAGTCACGATGAGCGGTGTGGATGCGGAGCATATCGCCACCCGGAAAAATCAGGTCGAGGAAATCTGTCGCACCATGCGGGTGTTTCCCATGATGGTGGGGCATAGCGACAAGGCATCAACCTTTGCCTCGTCGGAGCAGTTTTTCCTGGCGCATGTCAAATACTCACTTCTGCCGTGGGTAAGACGGTGGGAATCATCATTCCGGCGGGATCTGATCGGAAGATCTGCTCCTAATGTGTATGTCAAACACAATGTGGCGGCCCTTGAGCGAGCGGATATAAAAACCCGTTATGAGGCCTATCAGAGTGGCATACAGGCAGGCTGGATGCTGCGCTCCGATGCCCGTGAACTGGAAGATATGCCGCCCGTGTCGGGTCTGGATCGGCCCGTGCTGCCCATGAACACATCAGTTCTGGATGCCCAGGGTAATCCGATCAGCAACAAACCGGCCGGTAATAGCTGATCCCAGCATTTTTGAGGACAATATGAGAGTTCCTTACCTTTCCACACGGTCAGGCGCTGGAAAGCCCTGGACGCGTGAGTGCAATCTGCGCTTCGACTGCCGCAGCATTGCTGATGATGGCACCTTTGAGGGCTACGCATCAGTTTTTGGCGTTCTGGAGACCAGTTACGGCACGCAGTTTGCGCCCGGTGCGTTCTCTGCCAGTCTCGCCGCCAGCAAATCAGCCGGCACAATGCCCAAAATGCTCTGGCAGCATGATTGGACGCAGCCGATCGGTGTTTACACCGAAATGTCGGAAGACAAGCGGGGCCTTCTCGTCCAGGGGCAACTGATCCTGTCTGTTCCTCAAGCAAAAGCAGCTTATGACCTGCTGAAGGCACGGGCGATTGATGGTCTGTCGGTCGGGTTCATCATCAATTCGTATGAATATGACGCCGATGATGACGTGATGACAATCACGGAGGCTGATCTATGGGAAGTCTCCATTGTCACCTTTGCGGCCAATCCGGAAGCGCGGGTCGGCAATGTGCGCAATGCGGAGAATATCCGTACAGAGAGAGATTTTGAGAGGTTCCTTCGGGAGGAAGGTGGCTTTTCAAACAACCGGGCGAAGGCCATTGCCTCGCGTGGTTTCCGGGCAGCAGACGCCCATCGGGATGATGGTGCGCTGGACAGCGGGATCCTTGAGGATCTTGAAGCCCTCAGACAGACATTTTCCTGAATTTTTTCCAATCTGGAGCAAAAAATGAGTTTGAAACGCAACCTGATGTCTGGTGGCGCACGTCTGCATGTACGCGGCGCTGGGTCCAGCTCCCCTGATAACACGACTGATGTGCGCAGTCTTCTTCAGGGTATCCAGCAGGCATTCTCCGAATTTCGGCAGCAGAATGACCAGCGTTTGCAGCAGCTCGAACAGCGCGGCACATCAGATGTTGTCACGGAAGAGCATGTCCAGCGTATTGATGGGGAAATCCGGCGTCTATCTGATGCCCTGACCGAGATTTCTACCCGGTCCGGTCGTCCCGGCCGTCCGGGAGGATCGTCTGGTCAGGATCCTGTACAGGTAGAATATCGCACTGCATGGGATCGCTGGGCGCGTCGTGGCGAGCGAGAGCATGAGCTGCGGGATATTGAGCGGCGTGCCAATACCACCCAGACAGGAGAAGATGGTGGTTACCTCGTCCCTGACACGGTGGACCGCAATATTCTTGATATCCTGGGCGATCAGAGTGATGTCCGTTCGCTGTTTACGGCCATGACAGTGGGGGCTGATAGTTACAAGCGCCTTGTCGGGCTGCACGGAACAAGCGCAGGTTGGGTCGGAGAAACTGACGCTCGCCCTCCAACAAATGGCCCTCAGTTTACCGAGGTTGAGGCGACATTTGGTGAAATGTATGCCAACCCGCAGATTTCCCAGCGGCTGCTTGACGACAGTGCTGTCGATCTGGAGGCCTATATCGGCAATGAGCTTGCTCTCGCGTTCGCGGAGAATGAAGCTCAGGCTTATCTGTTTGGTGATGGTGTCAAGAAACCAAAAGGCCTCTTTTCCCAGCCAACTGCCGCAGATGGTGACAAAACCCGCACGTTCGGGACTTATCAGCTCCTGACCAGTGCAACAGCGGGAAGTCTGGGCACCAATGCGGCTGCATCAGACAAGCTGCTGGACATGATCTACGCGACCAAGAGCACGCTCCGGCAGGGGGCAACCTGGTTGATGAACAGCACTACAGTTTCCGCAGTTCGGAAACTGAAAGATGGTCAGGGCAACTATCTCTGGCAGCCATCATCTCAGATCGGTGAACCGGCAACGCTGCTGGGGTATGGCGTGAACGACATGGAAATCATGCCGGATATTGCAGCAAGCGCTATCCCCATTGCGTTCGGCAATTTCAAGCGGGCCTACATGATCGTGGACCGTATTGGCATCCGGACGCTTCGGGATCCCTACACCAACAAGCCGTTTGTTGGGTTTTACGCCACCAAACGCACCGGTGGGATTAGCCTGGACAGCCGTGCTGTGAAGTTCTTGCAGATCGCAGCATCCTGATCTGTCTGACGGCCTCTTTCGGGAGGCCGTTTCCATGTCTGGAGTAGGAATATGTCTGAAAAACCCCGGAAACTGTCGTCAACCGAAAAACATGATGAGCGCCTCAAAAATGCCCGTGCGGTTGAAAAGCTTCGGTATGACCTGGAAAAAAGGGGGCTCTCCCCCTCAGAAGCCCTCGTGGCAGCGCGCCATACGGTAAAGAGCCGGAATACTACCTCATCCAGTATGCCGGAACAGGAAAAGCCAGAGCAGGAGCGGGATAATGGCGATAACGATCAGAGTGGGGGCACCGCCTAATCAGGTGCCGCTTGCCTCCCTGTCTGACCTCAAATCAGACCTCAAAATCACTGATGATACGCAGGATGCGGATTTAACCCGCAGGCTGCTGGAAGCCTCCAGCGCTGTGTTGGCCTATATCGGCCGCCCCATCCTGTCGTCAGACTGGCGGGACATCATGGATCTGCGGCAGGATCAGCCACGCATCAGTTTGGTGTTGGGGCGGTATCCTGTCACGGCGCTCAAGGTTGTATCCATCAACAGCACGGCCATGGGCGGTGATGATCTGATCAACGTGTTTAATGCCATGGATACCTCCTGCGGTATGCTCTATCCGCCGGATGGTGGCCCCGCTCTCTGGCATCCTGCCCGCTACGTTGTCACCTACACGGCAGGCTACAGTCCACCAGGATCTGATGGCACAGGGGGCACCATCCCGCTGGAGATCCAGCGGGCCATCCGCATCACGGCGGCAGCGAGTTGGCATGGTGGCGACCGAGACCCAAATCTTAAATCAGAATCAGAGCAGGGTGTCGGATCCACGTCATGGGTCGCAACGGCCTCTGGCACAGGCGGCCTCCCGCAGGATGCTGCCAATCTGCTGGCCGGGTATCGGTCTGGTGGTATCCGGTGAGCTACCGCACAGAGCGCCGCCGCCGCCAGATCAGCGCCAAGGGGCGTCAGATGGTGCTGAGCAGCAATGGCACCAGCGTGACGCTCAAGGCGTATTCTCCGCCTCCACAGGCAGCCGAGATTCAGGATGGCGTGGCAAAGGCGGCATTCGTGGTCGAGATCATGGCTGATGAGGTGAACGCCCAGGGCCTGACGCCTGCCGCTGACATGGAGATCACGGACGGCCCGAAATTCTACACGCTGACCGATGCCGTGCCGATCTATGACGGGGCGACCCTTTGCGGCTGGCGGCTGATTGCCGCAGGAGGCCAGTAATGACGAGCGATGCCGTCTGGAATGACGCCTTCAGCCGTGCCACGGTCGTCTGTCAGGCCAATGGCCTCCAGCTGATTGACCCTCTTGTCGCCAAGGTGGCTGACCGCCCGGACTGTTACTGGGTGCTGGATATCGCAAGCTCGGTCTCTGACCGGCTTGGCATGGGCGAGGCAGCGGACGAGGAAACCGGCCAGATCATGCTGCACCTGATGGTGCGCAAGGCGTCCGGCATCAACACGCCCACGGCGCTGTCTCATGTCAAAGCCATGAGCACGGCCTTCCGGGCCTCACGCATCAACACACAACCGCAGGGCTGGCCGGCAGGCCTGTTCTATCGGGGACAGAGCAATGTCCCTCCCAACCTTGATGATACCGGCAACTGGTACGCGCTGACCCTCATGGTCGATTACACCTATCAGGATGCCTTGGAGCAACAGCCATGAAGTTTTTCCCTCTCATTGAAACAGCACCCGGATCCGGCAAGTTTCTGCTTGCCAGCGCGGCGGTAGAAGCGGCCAGCACCACGGCTGCCCTGGCTCTGATCGCGCCATCTGTTGGCGCAGGCCTGCGCTATGGCGCATGGCTCAATCGTGAGGTGCGGGGCCTGCCGACTTTTACGCCCGCACCGGCCGAAGAAACCGGAAAAAGTTACAAGGTGCTGGCGGAAATCGGCGGGGCGGACCAGCCGTTCATCCTGACCGGCTCCGTGCAGACGTCCCTGCCGTTTGACGCCTCCCTCATGTGTCTGGCCATGCAGCAGGGTGCAAACTTCCGTTATGGGCTGATGCCTGTGGATGAGCAGCCTGTCGCTTCCCCGGAAAGCACAAGCGGCACTGAGAGCTCCGGCACGCCCGCCAGCAGCTAACCGGCGTTCCACATCGCCCTGATCTGTCAGGGCATCGTTTCCCGATACAGGCCGCCATGTGCGGCCTTTTTTTATGAGGTGACCTATGGCGTTCACTGGGGCCACATCCGGCCTGGCGGCAGGCGCACAGACCAATGACACGCGCATGGATTTTGCGCTGGAGACACTCTACGCCACGCCGCCAACTGGCAACTATCAGGCGCTGCGCATCACGGGCGAGACGTTCTCACGCGCCCAGACCACATCCCGCCCACAGGAAATCAATGACCTGAAGCAGGTCTCGCAATCTGTTGTCACGCAGGTGCAGGCTTCAGGAACAATCTCCGGGGCGCTGTCCTCTGGTACGTTTGATGACCTGATCGGCGGTGTCATGGGGGCAGACTGGGCTGGTGTGCCTATGGGAAGTATCCCCCCCATTACGGCCAGTGCAGCACAGTTGATCCAGATCTCGTATAATCAGGCCAGCAATACAGGACTGGATGCAATCTGGGCGCATGACACAAGCGGCGCAGGGCTACCTATTTTCAAATCGTGGCCAAATACAGGCTACGTGATCATTTCTGATCCCGTGAATAAAGTATCTCTTTTCGCTCAATATATTGGGCAAGCCAATGAAAATTCGACCCTTTTGTTTGCTAAGGGGGCATTTGCATCCGTCTATGGTCTGATTGGAGACAAAGGCAGCAATGATATGCTTGACCTGTCTGCGCAGACTTCAGTCAGGCCGCTGGACATCTTCAATTCCGGTCTCGACAAAACTTTCACCATCCGCAAGAAACTGCTCGGAAAGTTCCTGCATTATCCGGGCAGCCTTATCACTCAGGTGCAGATCCAGTTGCAGCAGGGCCAGTTTGGCACGATCAGCATGGATGCCATCTGTGCGGATGAGGTCAAATCCGACACGGACATCGCCAGTTCGGTTCTGGCTGCTCCTGGCGGGAAGGTCCACAACACCGTCAATAACTTTCTTGGCGCCACCATCAACGGGCAGGCTCCGGCCGGGTGCGTCACCCAGTTCACCTGCACGCTGGCGCGTGATGGCAACGGGAATGATTATGGTAACGGCCACGCCAGTGCCTGCGGTGTGCGCACGGGACAGTTCACGGCATCCGGCAGTATCGAATTCTATTTCCGCACATGGGATGAATATGACGCCGCTCTTGCTGGTACGCAGGGGCAGATTGTTGTCAAATCCGTTGATGATAGCGGCAACGGTTATGCCTTCATGTTCACCAATGCCGCGTTGCGGAACGCCAAGATCAACACGTCCGAGACCAACCAGACCGTGAAGGCTTCCTTTGATATCGAAGGCAATCCCACGGAAGATGGTGGTCCCACCTTCGCCATTTTCCGCCTGACAGGTGTTGCCGCGACCGGCTCCTGATCTCGCCCTTTTTCACCATAACTGGCCGCTGCGTGCGGCCTTTTCTGTTTCAGCCCCTCATATCAATCAGGAAAAATGACCATGGCAAAAGCTGCCCGTTACATGCGTGATGAATCTGCTCTCGATAATGGCCAGGCCATTGATGTCGGTCCCGAAGGGGACAAGTTCACCATCACCACACGCGGTTTCACCACCGCCTATATTGACCGTCTGGCTGCCTTGCAGCGCGCGGCCGCCATCCGGCTCAATACCGGTCTGCCGCCTGCCTCCACGGATCGTGTCACACCGGACACCCTGCCGCCATCCGTCCAGGACGAATGCCAGGCTCAGGCGCTGGCTGAAAAATGCCTGCTGGATATCTCCGGTCTGGAAAACATGGACGGCTCCCCCATGACCATTGAGCAGTTCAAGGCCGCCATCCTCAAGCGCGCCAATATGGGGCTGCTCGTGCTGGCTCTTCAGGCCGCAGGCAGTGTTGGCATGGCCAGCAAGGCGCTGCTTGAGGATGCGGAAAAAAACTCTCAGCCGCCCTCTGCTGGGTGATGATGGATGCGCCCCTTGTCGCAAAATATCAGGGGCGCGCCATACCGGATACGGACTGGGAAGCGCTGGATGCCCAGTCCCGTTATGTGGCGGTAGAGCCCTGGCTGATCACGCCCTGGCGCTGCTGGAACGAGCTGGCGGGCGAGCGTCTTCATACACAGGATGTCTTCGGGGGCGGCATGGGGGCTGTTCGTGGCATCCCACGCCCGCAGGAACTCCCCTATCGGGCCGTGCAGGAATGGTGTGACCGCAACCGCCTGTATGGAGAAAACCGTGAGTTCGTGATCGCCTGTGTCCGTATTCTGGATGCGAATTTCATCAGGCTGAGCACCATCCAGATCAAGCAGGAACTCAAAACCATTTTCGGGAAATAGGTCATGGCGAATGGTGCAATGTTTGCGCGCTCCGTGCGCCTGTTTGCCCGAAAGACCCTCTCTCCGGAGGCTCTGTCTGCCCATCTTGCCACCAGGGCCATTCAGATCCGTGATGATCTGATTTCCAGCCATCAGGCTCCTAACGCCTACACCACCTATGTGGACGGCCAGAAGGACGCACGGGAAGCCGTTGTGCAGCCTGATGGTGTGATCCTCTATCGCTTCCACTATCTGCCGCAGGCCACGCTGCTGGCGGTAGAGCAGGCCATGCGCCTGTCTCCCGTCCGCTCAGGCCGCTTTCGGCGCGCCTGGTGCGTGGTGGTGGATGGCCGGGTCTGGACGCAGGATCTCGCCCGCATCCCGGCCGGGAGTGAGGTCATGGTGCTGAACCCGGAGCCTTACGCCCGCAAGATCGACACGGGCGGCATGAAAACATCAGTGCCACCCGGCATTGTGGAGGCCACACGCCAGATCGTGCAGCGCCAGTATCCCAACATCAAGGCGGAACGGAAGTTCGTCACCATCCCGGCCGGTGTCATTCCTGGTGCACCGTGGATCCTCCGCCAGAACCACGGCCGCAGCAGATCGCGCTCGGCCGGTCAGCCCATTACCTATCCCGCCCTTGTCCTGAAGGAAAAAGTCTGATGCCCAATGAAGAGTCTTTGCGCATCTCGTACGCCAGCAATGTTGCAGGACTAGTGGAAAAGGATGCGGCTGCCCTGGAAAAACTGGGGGATGTTGCAGAAGTCACAGATCGGGTCATCAAGAAAACCTCTCAGACGGCCGACGGTGTGCAGCGTAGTAATGATGCAGTGGCACGTTCCACACGCACTCTGGAAACCCTGCTGAGGAAGCGGGCAGAAGCTGAAGAGGTGATGGCCGACGCCATTGCGCGGGGCGAAAAGACAGAAGAAGACCGCCAGCGCACTCTGGCCGGGCTGGACCAGAGAATTGAAAAGGCGACACAGAGTCTTGCCAAGGCGGAAGCGCAATGGTCCGCCTATGAGGTGGCACAGAGTGAAGCTGCAAAAGGAGGATCCTCGGCGGCACTGTCCTTTGACACTCTGACGGCCGCTCAGTCTGCCCAGTTGCTCAGCATGCGGGATGTCTCCGCCCAGTTTCGGGCTGGGCAGATTACGGTGCAGGACTATCGCGCGGCACTGCGTGACATTGCAGCCTCGTACGCCACACTTGGCACTGCCGCTGAGGCAGCAACCCATCAGATGGCCTCTGGCCTCCGGTCGCACATTGACAACCTGACCGGTGTGTCATCCGGCTCGGCCGACACATCGGATAAACAGGCTGATTTTGAAGCGGCCGCTGAAGCTGCTGACAAACTGCGTGCCAAATGGGTGCCATTGGCCCGTGCGGAACAGGATTATGCAAAATCCCAGCAGGAACTGAATACACTCCTGCGTGCGGGCATTCTCGATATGGGCGAATATGAAGCCTCCATGGCGCGGATCACGTCCGCCTATCAGGCTCAGAAAACGGCCATTGTCTCCACCGCCCAGGCGCAGCAGGATGCGCTCCGCACGCAGAACGAAACCACTGCCGCAGGTGCTCAGGGCAAGATCAATGCCTGGGCTGGTGTGTCCACACCCGAATATGGTCAGTCCGATGCGCGGCAGGCCGATTTTGAGGCGGCCGCGCAGGACGCAGAAAAACTGCGTGCCCAACTGGTGCCGCTGGCGGCCGCCCAGCAGGAGTATGCAGAGGCGCAGGAGAAAGCGGGCGCGGCCCTGGCAGCCAACATCATCTCCCAGCAGGAGTATGATGCCTATGTCGGCAAGGCCAGAACCACGCTGGACCGGCAGACGGCGTCTCTGTCCAGCAATGCTGGTGCCGCAAAACTGACCGCGTTTGAGCTTGGTATCCTAGCTGATGAAGCGCACAAGTTTTTTGACCAAGTCCTCGCTGGTGGAAACGCCATGCAGGCAGCCTTTTACCAGGTACCCAACATGGTGCAGATCATGGGCGGGTTCAGGGCATCCCTGACACGGGTTACAAGCGCCCTGATCGGCCCAGGCGCGCTGGTGGCTGGTCTGGGTGCCGGTGTGGCGGCCATCGCCGCCCTGGGCTACGCCTCGGAGAGCGAGCAGCAGCAGCTTGCCCAACTGAGCACCCACCTACGCGCCACCCGCACGGATTACGCGGACATGGCGACGGCTGCGGAAAAAGCCGCCCGCAGTCTGCATGAGTCTGATAGTGACCTCTCCCTGTCAGACAGCCGCACGGCCGTGCAGACCATTGTCTCCGTGCCAACCGTGGATAGCAGCCAGATTGAGCGTTACATGACGGACGCCCGCAATCTGGCCGCCGTCATGGGGCAGACTGTGCCAGAGGCCGCCAAAACCATGGCGTCCGCCTTGCAGGATCCTGCCAAGGCGGCTGAAGAGTTTGCCCAGCAGGGCATGCCCGGTTTCAACGCTGGTCTGGTGCTCATGGTCCAGCATATGGAGCAGGCAGGCAACCGCACGGGTGCTCTGAATACCGTTCTTAAAGTGCTTGAACAGACCACGAAAAATGCGGAAGAGCAGGCGCTTACACCGTTTCAGGCATCCCTGAAAGCCCTGAAAGACGAAACCGGCGGCGTGGGAGACGCCGTAGTCTATTCCTTCCAGCATATGGGCGATGGCATTGTTGGCATGGCCACGGCCGGGATCAATGCCCTGACGGACCTTATCGGTCTGGTGGAGCAGATCCCTGGCAAAGTTGAATCTGTTGCAAGCGGGATATGGGACACGGTCAAGGAGGGCGGCTCGTGGCTGGAAAATGGAGTGGAACGTGGTCTTGATACTGTCGGGGCCACCGGTCTGTCGTCCCTTATGGACCGGGGTTATTCTTCTGATCCTGTCTTTTCTATGCCCACCAATACCAACGCCACAGGTGTATCTGGTGGCAGTCAGACATCGGCAACAACGGCTGCGGTAGAGGCCCAGACGGCAGCGACCACAAAAAACACCGCAGCCTGGGAGGAAAACAGGAAGGAAATTGACGCCATGGCTGGAACGGATTCCAGTCTGGGCGGCCAGATTTCCGATCACCAGCGCAAAATTCAGGGCCTTACGACTGCTATCTCCAAGCTGAAGGCGATGGGGCCGATGCAGTATGATCCTAAAAACCCTGAAGCCTACAATGCCACACTGAAAAACCTGACCGGCCAGCTTCAGGCTGAGCAGGTTGCCCTTGGTGGGTTGCGTGGGCCGTTTGCGGATCTGATTGAACAGCAGGACCGCGCTGCCCAGTCTGCGGCAGCTCTGACGGGCTATGACAGGGCCATGGTGGAGGCATCCCAGCAGGCGGACGATGCTGCACGCCAGCTTTCGGGAGGTCTGGCCTCAGCCAGCGAAAAAGCACTGGTGCAGGCTGCTGCTGCCCGCACTCTGGCAGCAGAATACACAACCGGCACGGCCGTCATGCAGCGCAATACGTCCCTTCAGGGGCAGATTTCTGATGCCTGGTCCAGAGGTGGTGCTGCTGCGGAGCATGCGACCAATTATGTGCAGGCATATACGGATGCGCTGGATCATTACAAGGAGGGTAGTACCGCCTTTGCGGAAGCTGTTGGGAAACGGACAAAAGCCCTTGATGAGCAGTATTCTGCTGCACAAAAGGTTCAGTTGGCACAACAGACTTATGCAAATGACAATCAGGTCAAACTGTTTGAGGCAGAGACCGACACGATCGGCATGAATGCGGATGCCCGCACCAAACTCATCAACCGCATGCAGGCCGAACAGGAGCAACTGCAAAAAGGCAATTCCCTTCAGGACGAGTCCGTGCAGAAATATCTGGAAAGTGTTGACGCACTTTCAGATGCCACGGCTGCTTACCAGCACCATCAGCAGGTGGTTCAGGATGTTACCGGCAGCCTAGAGAATATGACCGATCAACTGACAGATGGTGTCACGCAGGGATTCTTGCAGGGTACATCCAGCGGCATGTCTTTTAAGTCTGTCCTCAAAGGAATTGAGGTGCAGATTGCGGCCATGATCGTAAAAATGGCCCTGATTAACCCGCTTCTTAATAAGATTGACGGTGGCACTCGCACCACTCTGGATGACGTCAATCAAATGTTTGGGCAGCAGAGCGCTGGGTCTGGTGGTGGCCTTAGCAATGATCAAGTCCAGCAATATCTGAGTGATAACGGATCCTCCAAAACTGGGGACTCCGGCATGTCATCCAGTGATGAGATGAGCTTGTTTGGCAACACAGAAAGTCATGCCGGTCTCTCCTCATCGGGTCAGGCTACAGCCTCAAATGGCATGAGTGTCAGTGATATTCAGAATCTTTTCGGGTCTGGCTCATCCTCGTCTGCCAATGCGTCTTCCGGCTTTGGCTCCGTGTCAGATATGTTTTCCGGCAATGGCGGCCTGATGTCGGATAGTGGGCAGGATACAGCCAGCACCGCAGGAGGGGTAATGTCTCTGGCCGGGGGAGTGATCGGCGGTCTGGCCGCAGGGTATGGCCTTGGCAAAAAGGCATCCAATCTCACCGGCGGCGGTCAGGGTGGCAAAATCGGTGCGGCAGTGGGTGCTGGTATTGGCACTGCCGTTGGCACCGTATTTGGTGGGCCTGTTGGCGGCATGATCGGGGGCACTGTCCTGGGCGCAATCGGCGGTATCATCGGTGGCCTGTTTAACAAAACCCACCGTATATACGATAGCGTTATCGGGTCAGATGGTCAGCTTGCCATTGGTGGCACGCGCTCCAAACATGCAAAAGACGATGTGACCGCAGGCCTCACAACGGATCTTGCCAGCGTCAATGCCACATATGCCGATGCCGGGATTACCGTGTCTGATGGCAGTTATGGGGAGGTGGGGCACTACCACAAAGGGAAAAAACACCGCTCCACGGCTCTGACAGACCTGCTGCCCAACATCACACTGCAAAGCGATGATGCCAACGAGAACCTTGCTCTCCAGCAGTTGATGCCCAAAAGCTTTGACAGTGTCAGCAGCTATACGCAGGCCATTGATAGCATCAAGCAACTGGCGGATACGCTGGATGCCCTGCATGTGTCTGTCGCCAAATTTGAC
Organism: Acetobacter tropicalis; assembly: GCF_030644465.1. NCBI lineage: Bacteria > Pseudomonadati > Pseudomonadota > Alphaproteobacteria > Acetobacterales > Acetobacteraceae > Acetobacter > Acetobacter tropicalis. The sequence goes on from NZ_JAUYUW010000001.1 coordinate 922,534, forward strand.
GATCAGACGCATATCACCGTTGGTCACATCAGTGGCTACACGGGGGACCTGGGCAAGGTGCTTGCCGGGTTTGATGGCAAAACCATCTCAACCGATGCTCTGCAAACCCAGATCAGCACCCTCAAGGAGCTGCTGGATATCACCAATAACGGGGCACAGAGCCTTGTTGGCCAGGTGGCGGATCTGCGGGATAAATACCAGCAGGCAGCAGACCAGGCCAAGGCCTACGGGCTGGATTATCAGGTGATCCTGGACAAGGGCAACGCCGTGGCCCAGCAGATGCTGGACGCGGAAAACACCAAACTGACCCAGTCTGACCAGTCCGTGCAGGGCAGATACCTTGCCGCGGTCGGGGATCAGGAGGGTGCGGATCTGGTCAATTTTGACGTGTCAGCCGATCAGCAGCGCCAGAGCCTGCGGGATGAGTGGCGCAGTTATCTGGGGGACAGCTATGCTGACAGCCAGACCTATGCTGCCCAGATGGCAGACCTGGACAAGACGCTGGCGGCCGAGCGCCTCAAGATCCAGACCACCTATGCCGATCAGGCGCTTGCTGCCCAGCAGCAGGCGGCACAGGCAGCAGCGGAAAAGCAGGCGGAATATCTCTCCGAGGCACAATCCTCGGTGGCGTCTGCCTTTTCCAGCCTTGCGGATTATGTGCAGGGTCTGGGCACGTCCGATGCCTCGCCGCTGTCCGTGCAGGATCAGTACAAACTGGCCAATGATAATTTTGACACGGATTATCAGGCAGCCATGGGCGGGGATTACGATGCGCTGACGCGCCTCCAGTCAGAGTCCCAGACAGCTCTGTCCGTCGATAAGCAATGGCTGGGCTCCGGCACGGATTACAGCAAGGCCTATCAGGACATGCTGACCAAATTGCAGGACATCGGCAATCTGGGCGCTGACACCTTTACGGCCAGCCTCGCCAAGCAACTGGCGGAAAAACAGGTGGACACAATGCTCCAGGTCAAAGCCGAAATCAAAACTATGAACGCGACCCTGCAACAGTTGATCCGGATGCAGGCCGTGGGCGCAAGGCAACAAAAGGCAGCATAAAATGGCAGTTATCCGCACGGTAGAGCTGGACATTGTCCAGCCTGCCGCTGGCACGCTTGCGGCCACCTATGGCCACGGCACGCGGGCACATGGCACATTGCGCCGTCATGCTCATAATCCAGAGGCCACGGACACCATCCGCTACTCCGATTGTGGGTATGTGGATGAGGCTGGCATACCGTATCCGCCTTATGTGACGGATGCGTTTGCGCTGGACCGGGGCCTGACCCTGACGGCGGATGCCATGGGCGGTGCGCTCTCGGCCGGGTCCATCACGCTGGCCAATCCGGGTGGCGTGATGGACAGCCTGCTGACCACCCGCGTCAATGATCATCTGCCGGTACGGATCCACACCGGCAGCAAGATCTGGGATGGCGTGCGGCGGGTTTGGAAAGATCCTGCCAGCACCAGCCTGCGGCCTGTGTTTGCCGGTCTGGGCAAGAGCTGGCGGCCGGACCGCACATCTGTGGTGATTGACCTGCTGGACGCCACCTACTGGCTGGAGGGCAGCATGCCGGTCTCCGTCTATGGCGGGGCAGGCAAACTGGATGGAGACAGTAACGTGGCAGGCAAGGGCATGCCACGGATCCGGGGAACCGTGTGCAATATCACGCCCGTGCTGATTGATAGCGTCAATTATGTCTATCAGATCTCGGATGGCCCGGCCTCCATCACGGCGCTGTATGAGGGCGGGTATCCGGGTGGCATCGCCTCGGCTGGTACGGTGGCGGATATCTATGCCTCCAGCCCCAGCCCAGGCACCTACACCGTGCAGACCGGGTCCGCTGGCACCTGGCTGCGGCTGGGCACCAAGCCTGTGTATGGCATCACGGTGGATGCGGTAGGCAAATTCCGCTCCGGGGCCGCACCTGCCAACGTGCTGGATATCCTGCGGCAGATGCTGCTGGAGGATCTGGTCATGCCTGCGGCGTATCTTGATGCGGCATGGCCGGCCACGTCCTCGATCGCGCCCTGGCCGGGTGGGTGGTATTGGGATGGGTCAGCAACCATTACCGGCAAGCAGGCGGTCAGCACGCTACTCAGCGGGCTGTGCATCACCCTGGTGCCAACCCGCACCGGCACGCTGCGGCCCATCCTGCTGACAGCGCCGGATCCATCTGCCACGCCGGTGGCGGAGCTTAATGCGGATCTGATCACGGAGATTGCCGCCGCAACACTGGACAGCTCGCTGGACCCGCCAACATGGCGCTGGCGCATTGGCTGGCAGCACAATTTTACCACTCAGACCACGGGCTCCAATCTGCACCCGCAGGCCCCGGCCGCGCGGCAGGCCATCATCGCGGTGGCGGATCGGGCGGCCATCTGGTGGTCTCCAGACATCAAGGCATACTGGCGGGTACCCAATGACCCGGCACTCGTCACCACGGCTCTGGCCCGCCAGACGGATGCCACCCTCATTGCGCAACGCCATGGAGCGCTCTGGGGCAAGCAGAGGCGTCTCTGGGCGGTCACCATCCCGCAGGATCTCGCCTGGGGAATTGATCTGGGCTCTGTGGTTGGCATTTCGGCCCCGGCACCGGGGCTGGAAGACAGGCAGCTAGGGCGAGTAGTGAGCGAGCAGATCCGCTCAACCGAGCAGACCGTCACCTTTCAAATACTGGTTTAAACTCAATGGAAAATTGTGGACTGGGCTGGGAGAACCGCGTGCTCGACGCGGCGCTCACGGCCTCTGCGCAGGTCTCGGCGTTGCCGGTGGAAAACCTGCGCAACCAGCAGGGGGCGGCAAGCCTTGGCTGGCGTGTGCCAGGCACAACGGCAAAGCTGACCATCAGCCACCCGCCTGCTGGCCCCTGGCGAGCCTTTGGGCTGTTTCGTACGAACCTGACGGCCGGGGCCAGCATGACTGTCTCCGTTCTGTCCGGCGGCAATACGGTCTGGCAGGGCACGGCGCAGGCGGTGGCCAATGGCCAGATCCTGCTGGTGGCACCCACGGCCGTCACGGGTGATACGGCCACTATCATTATTAATGATAGTGGCAATCCAGACGGGTTTTTATCCGTGCCACTGGCCTACGCTGGCCCCATCTGGCAGCCAGTGCGCAATTACAGCACGGAGAGCACGGCAGACCGCACGCTGGGGCAGGACAGTGTCACAACCCTGGGTGGCGCTGAGTTTGTCTCGGCCCGCTGGTATCAGCGCAAGCTGAGCATTGCCCACCAATCTTATGGCGATGCGGACACCGTTGTCCTGGACAGGATCCTGCGTGTGGCGGCCACCGGGCAAAACATCCTGTTTTTGCCGGACCCATCCGCCACTCCGGCTGATCTTGCGGCAAAGGCGCTGTTTGGCCGCCTGAGTGGCAATGATCTGTCCAATCCCTTTGGCGCTGCTGACCGGCATGCCCTGACTTTAACCCTCACGGAGCGCCTGTAATGGCACCACAGCTTGGCAACTATGTCCTGGAGACAGCCACAGCGCCCGGCACGGGCAGCTTTACCCTCAATGGTCCAGCCACCGCCAGACGCAGTTTTTCGGCCGCCTTTCCGGGGGGCGGATCTGTCTTTTACTTTGCCGACGATGGGTCCAGTGCCGAATGGGGTATCGGCACACTCACAATCGGTACGCCCAGCACGCTCTCGCGCACCACCATCATTGGTACCACAAGCGGGGGCACATCAGCTCTGAACTTTGCCGGTGGCGTTGAGGTCTATAACGAAATTCCTTCTGAATATCTGCCAATTTTCGGTCAGGATGGCTCTCTTATTTTACAAAAAAGCCTCACCGTAGTCGGCCCGGTGCATGTCGGGTATGGCTCCGGTTGGTTCGGCGGGACCAATACAGGTGATTTCCGTTGGACGGCTGCCCTGACTGTTGGCAATCCGTCCAATAGCGCGAATTCCGCATTTACTTGCGGGATGCAGATCACGGACGTGATTGGAGATCCAGATAATAACCGCTCCGGGATGAATTTCCTGGGCTATAATTATCAGGGCAAACGCTATGATGTGTATGTTGCATGGAACGGAAACATCACGACTGTTAAAGGGCCTGTTGCTTTTCAGTCAGATGTCGCCAATGTCCAGGGCAATCTCACCAATGCCCAGTCCAGTCTGCAAGCCAATATAGATGGCAAGGTCAGCAAGGGCGGGGATGCCATGTCAGGGGGGCTTACCATCAATGCCTCCGCTGGCCTGACTGTCAACAATGGCTATATGACCGGATATGGCACATGGGGCGGCAATCTTGGCACTGCGGGCAATAATCCGTGGGCTGGGCAGTTCATATCCAAATACAATGATTCGTATTCCGGCGCATCCATCTTCTGCCACCGCACGTTGGTCGGATCGTACGAATACGCCTCATTGCAGGTTAAGGGGGCAGATGGAAATTGGCATGAATTGCAGTTCCGCTCCAGCGATAACCGTCTCTATACTGCCAGCGGCAATGTGTTTGCCCTGACATCAGAGATCCCGACGGATATTTATTCGGGCACATCATTCAATCATGATTTTTCCACCAGTGATGACCGGATCATCAACCTGCCATATGGCAATATCCTCCAGTGCTTCCGGGTGGATAACGTCTCATCCGGTCGCATCAGCTTCCCGCAGGCGTTTTCCGGTGCGCCACAATCCATTCAGGTGCAGGCCGTCACAGGCGGCGTGATCGCGCATTATCACTGCGTCTGGGAGCCTGATGCATCGGGTTTCACGCTCAATCTCTACGGCTCTTATGATGCCATTTATGTTCAGGCAAAAGGCAAAAGATAATCATGACAGAAACAGCTTTGACGGGTGCGGCCCTGATCGCCTCTGCCTATCCGGCCCGCTACTATGCACAGTATGACAGGGCAGCCACCGGCATCACGCTTGTGACCAGTCTTGTTGATACGCAGGCTGATGATGCCCGGATCAACGCCCTGCCAGCAGCAGCCGATATGATCGCTCTCACGCCAGCGCAGTGGTCTCTGGCGCGGGGTGCCCCGTCTATCCATGTGCAGGATGGCAAACTGCTGCATCCGGCACGCTATTATGCCAGTTTTGATCTCTCGGCCGCACAACCCACGCCGGTGCTGGGCTGGTACGATACCTGGGCCATGAGCAACGTTGCCAGTGTGCCCGCGGCCACAGACATGATTGCAGTCTCTGCCGGGGATTGGGCAGATATTACCACATTCCGGAAACCGAATGGCCGGGGCGTGCAGGATGGCGAGATCGTCGACTACACGCCACCCATTCCGCTTTCGGTCCAGGCGCAGACAGAGCTGGCTTGGATCCAGCAGCAGGAATCCCGCGCGTTTGTCCGGGGCCAGAAATTCACGGCCGAGATGCTGGCATATGCTGATACGATTGAGGTCATTGCTGATGGCACGGACACCACCAGCACAAAACTGCCGGACAGGCCGGCAAATATCATGAGCTGATACAGCGTCCTGCTGTTGTTTCTGCCGCCCGGTGAGGCGGCTTTTTTTATGCCTGCGGAAAGGGCACAGATGCCTGATACCAATTATCCGCCCGGTGATCTGATCGGCCGGGGTGAGTTTGCCATGATGGATGGTCGCATGCGGACCCTTGAGAGCGACATGGCTCTGGTCAAGGCCAAACAAGACGAAGCAAAATCAGACGTTGCCAGCATCAAAAGCGGCATCGCCACCATTCAGGCGGAGCTTAAAACCATGCGCGGCTGGAGGCAGTTTTTGATCACCGGCGGCATTGGTGTCGGCTGGGGGCTTGTCCAGGGCATCATGCATCTGCTCGGCTGGGGCAGCGCTCCATAACTTGCGAGTTTGCGCACGTTCGCAAATTGCCCTGCTGACAACCAGCAATGGCCCATCTGTAAACCAGACCTCCAAAACTCGCCCAGATACTATGCAATATAAAATGGCAGTTTTCTGAGGGCATTTTGCATTGGCGGACTAATCCTAGCCTTACCGCCTGTAAACTCGTCCACCCCGGCCGCCACTGAGCGGCCTTTTTTATACCTGGAAATCAAAATGAATGACTCTATCGCTCTCGCGGCTGCACTGGCGCGCGAATACGAGGGCCTGTCCCTGCGTCCGTACATCTGTCCGGCCGGTTACTGGACCATCGGCTACGGCAACCGCTGCCTGGCCGACGGGTCCGCCGTCACGGCGCGCACGCGGCCGATTGCCAAACAGCAGGCGGAGGATCTGCTGCTGTTTACCCTCGCAGGCCTGCGGACAAAATTACGCGCCCTGATCCATGTGCGGATCACGCCCAATCAGGAGGCAGCGCTCCTGGACTGGCAATACAATCTGGGCACCTCGGCCATTGCCGGATCCACGCTGCTGCGGCTGCTCAACTCCGGGCAGACCATCGCGGCCGGAGAGCAGTTGCTGCTGTGGGATCACATGCACCGCAACGGCCATCTAATCCGCGAGCCTGGTCTGACCAGGCGCAGGCTGGCCGAGTGGCATCTGTATGTCGGCGCAACTGGTGCCGGATCCTCAGCACCGTCCAGCCCTACTCCCTCCAATCCCACTGATGATCTCAACGCGGCCGAGCTCGGCCGCCTGAAAGAAAACGCATGAAACTCTCAAAAATCGGCGCTTATCTGCGCCAGCCTACCACCCTCATTGCCATGGCTCTTGTCATTGGCACGGGTATCGCTGATTGGTTTGGCGAGCTGCCAGAGGGCACATCCATTGCCTTGCTGGGCGCAGCCCTGCCTCTGCTGGCTATCTCTGACACCAGTGGCATCCTGGCCAAGCTCTCAGCAGATCGGGACGGTCTGGCTGCCATTGTGCATGCGCTGACCACCCATAAGGATATCGGCCCGGCCGCCATCAAGGTGGCATCCGATACCGTGCCAGGTGGGGCGCTCCTTGCGGCCGCTGCCGCCGTAGTCCAGCAGCAGGCTGCCACTGCTGCCCCAACAAAAAAGGCCAGCGGAATCGGCGGCGGTGCTGCTGGTCTGCTCCTGCTTGTTGGCCTGTCCGGCAGCCTGGTGGCATGCAGCGGGGATCAGCTCATCCAGCGCAAGCAGGCAGTCTATAGCCTGAGCCTGTCTTACTCAGCCGCAGCCCAGATGGCGGCCGACTATGAGCACAACGTGGCGGCTGATCCTGCCGTGGTCGCCAAGATCAAGCCAGCGTTTCAGCGGGCACATGATCTGATTGCTCCGCTGGATGATGCGGCCGCCAAGGGTGATCCGCTGCCGCAGGCTGCCGTTGAGGCAGCGCAGGCCGCGCTCGATGCGGCCCGCAAGCTGCTGCCGTCTACCACTAACTGACCATTTTCCCGGCGTCGGGAAAATGGTTGTAAAGGGTGTCCACAGTATGGACCCCCTTTTTACAAGCCGCGAAAACTGGCAGAAAACCAAGGAAAACAGAAGATGAACTATACTCAGATCGCCATCTCGGCCGTAGAAGCTCTGGTCCAAAACGGCCCCACGATTGTGGAGGATATTACCGCCCTGCTGCGCCCGATCAAAGAGGGGCGGGAACCAACTGCTGATGAATGGGCGTTTGCCCGGCAGCAGTTGGATGCAGCTAATGAGGCCGTGCAGGCTACTTGAGTTTAAGGGCCGCATTAAATGCGGCCCACGTCTCTACTTTTTTTGAGAAATAGCCTCTGCAAAGGCCGAGAAGGCGAATTTTATCTCAAACTCTGGTCCATTGCGAGGCCGGTTCCCTACAAAAGCCATTGCAACACCCTTAAGATCAAGAAATAGAATTCCGTTCAATTCATTTTTCGATAAGAAAATCAGATCATCAGATAGGTGTTGATCTACTATTATACTTTGAAAGCAAAAATTTTGTGGCTTATTTGGAAGTGATGACGCTAATTTAACTTCCGAACGTATTCTTTCAATATCATTTTCATTTAATCCCATTAACTTTAATGCTTTTATAATATTATAATTCTTAGTATAATTATTTTCAAATATCGATATTTTTCCAATAAGTGCATTTATATCAGTTTTGAGACTTCCTCTTCCTCCAACGGCCGCCTGCAAAGATTTCAGCGCAAAACTTAGCCCTGCTGGTTCATTTGCTCTAACTGCATTGAGGCTACATAAAGGCATCGGCAATCTGGAGGGATCCATACCGGAGTGACATATAGGAAGCGTGGGTATTTCGATATCGCCATTTCTCACATTAATTGCATTCCGAATCCAGATCGCGCCTAATTCAAAATTTATCCAATTTTTATTCACAGACTTCGGGCTAATTAGGTAAATAGCCCCAACACAGTTGATTAAGCCATTTTCAATTTTTTGTAGGAAATTAGTTCCGGCAGGAATACTCGTGCCATCAGACGAAACGAATACGTCAACAAAGCCACCAAACTCATCTTCAATAGCCTGCTTAATGTATAAAGCTATCTCCTGCTCTTCATGTATATGGGATAAAAATATGCTTTTCTGACTCATACCATTTCTTTCCTTTTATATTGCGATAGATAAATTATGCTGTATTGGTTAATTTTTCCACCAAATACCAACATATAATACTTTTAATTTCTCCATTTCTGCAAAATCAATAAACATGTTCCTCCTAATACATCCTTACGCTTATCCCATCTTTTTCATCGGGAAGCCAGTGTTCGTCCTAAATCGCCTATAACAGTTGGTTACTGCCACAACCAAAAGTTTGATCCAGATTGCTTGGCCTCATCCTACGGACTTATTAGGACTCCAGCATACTGGCTGTATGATTCGCTGAGTCTACTTACGGTCTTCTGATGATGTTGCACCGTTGGCTGTCGCAGCGGCGTAACAATGGATGACATCAAGATTGCACAAAAACATTTAAGCTGAAGACTGGTTCAGTGCCTCTATCTGAGTTTTACAAAGCTTACATAAGTTATTGATAAATATAGCTTCACTTTTGTGGAGATTTACACTCTACCCATTTGATATAATTGAATTATTCCACTCCCCTCAGCTCCACCATCGCCTGTCTTAATTCTTTGATTTAAAACGTTTTCCCTGAAAAATTGTAAACTTGACCGTCGTGTTTTTAGTGATGCCCAAGTTCTTTGGCTTTTTAGGTGACTTCATTTTAATGGGGATTATAGTGCCGCTTAGAAGCGAAGGGACTGCCCTTACTTTAATTTCGAAATAAACGAATAAGCAGGGCTCTGTTCTCGTGCGCGTTGAGATGTTGAGATGTTGAGATGTTGAGATTAAGAACAGGCTCGAAACCACCTGCTATAAAAAATGCCTGCATGGGCGGTCCCATACAGGCATGATGTCAGCCCGTTTCAGCAGGCCACCTGAAAAACAAATTCAGGCCTGTTCAATATTGTCTTGCTTCACGCCGTGTCCTGCATAGGCCCCCATAATAATGCCGGGCAACACGAATGCGGCTGTGAAAGCAGCAAAACTGATATCATGCAGCCCCAAGCCGAACAGAATAAGATCCACCCCGAAAAAAATGATAGCGCCGTACAAGCCCATATCCATGCCTCCAATGTGCGCCAGTGGGAAAAGCGGCTTTTTTCACCAGCCTTTTTGGCCACAGGCAGCATAAAAAACATGAAGTTTCCGCGCCTCCATCTATGCAGGAAACGCAGTAACCTCTGTTTTTGGAGGCTACTCTTTTTTCTTGATACGTCAATTCTGTATTTTATACCTGAAGTAACAGAACAAATTTGGTCTTGTTTTATATCACACTATATTGATTTATTTTATTTTTAAATAATTCCTATTTATTCGTTTTTTGGATTAAATTCTGTTTTTTTAGCCGTTTTCCTTCCAGATCAGGCGGGAGCATCATTTTATCGCTTCCTCCACAAATGCGCCATTTTATCACCACATATCCCTTCCTATCATGGCTCTATGGAAAGGTGCCTGCACGGTGCCTCTCCCTTTGATGACGACATAAGGCATTTGGAATGAAAAAAGCTTTGCTGGCCACGGCCCTTACTTTTGGAATGTTCACGGCGGCAGGCTCTTTGGCCCGGGCTGATGAAACTTCCGCGCCGCCGCCACCTCCGCCGCACCATGGCATGTGCCACCCGCACGGCCACATCCTCTCTCTGGATGGCGTTAAGCTGACATCTTCTCAGAAAAAGAAGATCAAGGCGATCATGGAAGCAAACCGTCCAGACCCCAAAGCGGATATGGAACAGGAACACGCCATTCATGAACAGATCCGCACACTACTGACCACACCAGGTCAGGTTGATACCAACCAGCTCACAGCGCTTACGCAGCAGTTGGATACCCTGCGCACCAACCGCGAAACCCAGCACCTGCAAAAAGAAGTGCAAATTCATGATGTGCTGACCAAAAAGCAGCTTGCTCAGATTGCTGCCAAGAAAGAAGAAGCACCCTGCCTTCCGCCGCCCCCGCCGCCTGCCCCTACTGCCCCCGCAGCGGACAAGTAAAACCACAAGAAAGGCTGCCTCTCGGGGCAGCCTTTTTAATGGCACGCAGGTTTTCTCCGCTCCACGGTATCGGCGCGAACCAGACTAGCGCGTCTCTTCCATATGAATATCCTCCGCATGCAGATCGGGCATATCGTCTTCTTCCGGCCTGCAGGGAATAGTTTTAACGTTTCTCTGGCTCTGCGCGGCGTCCTCCTCATCCTCAGTAGGCGGTTTGTGCCGATCAAAGCCATTCTGACGGAACCCATCATCCTGCCCCAGGGAATGACCGGGACCGCCTGTAAAGCCACCCATGGCCTGCTGCATACCCATACCGGCAAGGCCACCCGCCACACCCCCTACACCGGGTATGGCATTCAGGGCCATTGGCATGGCACCCCCCACTGTTTTTCCTACACTGCTGAGAAATGTGCCGTGCATGCCATGACGGGCCTGGCCTGATGGCCCTTGCTGGCAGACACTCTGTGCGTCATCATGCCGATGAGAGGCGCATCCCGCCAGAAACAGGCAGACACACGCAAGGCCCACGGCCGGATTTTTGATCATTCACACGCCTGACAGTTCGTTTTTGTACCAGATCGACGTGCGGGAGCATTGTGACGAAAACAGGGCTCTTTCTGTCAGACTACGCTACAAGACGCACATATTTGCCGCAGGAGTATCTCCCCCATGCCAGAAGAGAACTGGACCGAAGAAAACCCCGAAGATGCCGAAGCGGATGCGCGGGCAGATGCCATTTTCCGCGAGGCAGGTATTCCCGCACCCCAGCCAACAAACCGGAGTTTTCTGGTGGCGGTGATCCTCCCCGTTATTGTGACAGGCGTTTTGCTGATTGCCGGATTATGGATGTTTGCTGGCCCGCTTGGCCTTTATAATTGACGTGGGCTTCCTGATTTTTTCATCCCGGCCTTTATTGCCTCTGGTTCTGCCATAAATTTTTCGTTGTCCTACCGGATGCTTCTTTTCTCATACGCTTTTTGGAGATGTTATTCGTGAAACCGAAAGCCCTCACTGCCCTTTCTGCTCTTCTGGCAACGTGTACTCTGGCCGCCTGCATGCCTCCGCCCCCTGGAGGCGACAGAATGGGTGGTCCTGGTGGCCCCGGCGGAGGGGGAAATGGTGGCAGACATGGCGGACATTACAGTGGCCGGGAAGGCGGCGGCCCTGGTGGCGGCTACGGAAACCAGCAGGGCGGCAGACAGTCTGGCCCCTATGGCAGCATGGGCGGCGGCGGTTACTGAAGCAGTATTTCCACAAAAAAGCCTGCCCTCCAGCACGGAGTGGCAGGCTTTTCCACACGATTTTCAGGCTAGCGCAGCCGTATCAACGCCCTGCCTTTTTATCCGGATCTTCCTGTGATGGCGGATCACTGGCCGGAAAACTTTCTTTCAGAGACTCATCAAGTTCACGCTCTTTCTTTGATGGTTTCTTCTCTTTTTCAGTTTTCGTCATAATGATACCTCCCGCGTTTTTAACGCACGGAAAGTCATCCTGCTCCACATTAGCGCGTACACACTTTTGCGAGGCCTTTTTACCTCCCCCTGAAACAACCCTCACAAAACGGGCGCTCTTACGTCATAAAGCAACGTACATGCCCCATTCTGTCCAAACAAGCCTCATCAGGCCGATGTGTGTAACGTAAATATGTCTGCCCTCCCGGCCTATAATCATAATTACACCATGGTTCATTTTCTGGTTTTCAAAACATCCTTTGTGAATAGATGATATTTTCATCCATCCCTTTATTAAAATCATCCTGATCCATAACGTCCGCCTGAACGCTGGCAAACAAATTGGCCAGCGGAAAGGATATTACGAGATGAAAAAAGCACTTATCCTCGCTGCGGCCTTTGGGCTTGCCCTGCCTGCCATGGCACAGGCTCAGGATGACTCTTCCTATCAGTCCCAAAACGGTCATTTCTCCCATAATGGTGAATCTGGTGAACGCGGGCATGGCACTGGCAGCCAGTATGGTGACCGGGGCCCGATGAGCGGCATGCAGGATATGCAAAGCATGGGGAGCAATTCTGATAATCGGCGGGGCGGCAACATGGAGCGTATGGGCAACATGCGCGGTAACCGTGAAGAGGGAGACAGTAACGGTGGCAGCCACCGGAAGAACAGGAGAGAACGGGGTAGCCACAACCACCAGTCTCGCAGCGATAACGACCAGCAGGACGGCAACCAGCAGAACTGATCTACTCCTCCAGAGTTTCCCTCAAGAAAGGCGGCTTTACGGGGCCGTCTTTTTTAAAATGTGATTTGTATCAAAACAGATACACCGCAATCAGACCGATACGCGGCAAATACCAAACGCAAAACATGCGCTTAGGGCTCACAAAAACACCCACCGAAGGCAGCGACACCTATCCTTCTATGTTGGAGGAACTCCATGCTGCAACGCCACAATACAGCCTCAAAAACAGGCCACCGTTTGCATGAGGGCATTTTCCCCCTGCACGACAGAATGCTCCCTTATGCGAAGGAAAAACGGGTGAAAACACAGTCTATTGCGGCATTTCTGGCAACCGGCATCCTGATGCTTGGTTCGCCTGCTTTGGCGCAGCAGTTTGGTCCAGGTAACCAGCGCGGAGGCTTCTATCAACAAGGCGGCCGAGACATGCGCGCTACTCCCCCGCCCCCACCGCGTGGTGGACCGGGCGGCCAGATGAGGCATGGCCCCAGAGGCGGCCGAGGCGATAACTTTGATAATTATGACATGAACCGCAGATGGCAGCGCGGGGACCGTTATGACGGCCCATACAGTGACCGCTGGGTTGTTAATAACTGGCGCGGGCGGCCCGGTCTGTGGGCTCCACCTTCCGGTTACCGCTGGCTCCAGTATGGCAATCAGTTCCTGCTGACCAGCATTGCCACGGGTGTTATTGCGGGGGTGGTGAGCGGAGCCATTGCGTCTTCCATGGCTCCTTAATTTTTTCTCTCCCACAAAGGCTACCCGCTCCGCGCGGGTGGCCTTTGCATCATGGCCTGTAAAAGCAGGAAATAAAAAAATCCTTACATATCCTGGTGTGTCAGGCTACCGCCTTCACCAACCAATTTCATATGTCATCTTCTACTGTGCGTTGTTTTTGTAATTCTGAGATCATTTGAAGATGCTGTTTATACTCCTCATAATGCTCAGGGGCCGCGTGGACAAAATGCGGGTCATCCATATGCGGCACACGCCCATGATGCCCGAAATTGACCAACCGTGCTTCCATAAGATGAATTTTGCCCAATATATCCGCCTGAATGGCGATAACAGCAAGAGAAGACCCGATAAAAGGGCCTAGCAGATAAATCCACAAGCCATTCCAGTTACCTGCAAACAGATCTGGTCCGAACGAACGCGCAAAATTGGCACTGTTGCCGGAAATCCAGGCGGTAAGTGGATTCATCACAAAAAAGAAGATCCCTCCAATCCAAGGGGTGATCCACTTGAAACGCGGATGCGCCGCCAACCAGTATAGTGTGGCAATCAACAGACCCGTAACCAGTATTTCAGAACCAAGCGCAAACCAGACAGGCACGCCCGTATAAGGCACGGTCGCGCCGTAATGCACGGCCAGCGCATGCACTTTCCATGAAGAGAGAAAATATCCTGCGCCATAAACAAGCGCTGTTCCCAAAACAGCACCGATAATCTGAGAAATGATGTAACCCAGCGCATCAATCCACACGATTTTTTTTGAGAGCATGAAAGCCAGTGTGACTGATGGATTAAGATGCGCCCCGCTGACCTTGCCAAAGGGGGTCATTGCCGCGACTGTTCCAGCCAGCCCGAAACATAATCCGCACAATGCCGCCTGAATGGCAGGATGCAGAGCGAGATGATCCCCTATCCATGAATGGGGTGCTGAGAGCAGAATAACGCAGGCAAGCCCGACCACCATGAGCACCGCAGTGGCAACCATCTCACACCCATAAAGCCGCCAGTGAAAGGGGCGTTCAGGATGCGGCTCCCCCGCCAGCGGTCGATCATGAAAATGAATGTGGAAATGCGGCCAGTGAATGTGGGGTAATCGGATATGTGGAAGGTGGAAGTGCGGCAAATGAAGATGCGGCAGAACGTGGGACCAATCTCTTTTCTTCTCGTCTTGTGGCATCTTGCATTCCAGTAATATTCATACAATACGCACATTCTGAATATCTGCGCTGTGTGCGTCATGATTGATAGAGAATATGGTTATTATAATCATAAATTTCAACATAACGTTTTCTTGATAAACATTATGATTACAATACTTATTTACTATTATTATTGATATAAATCCGCCGTGATTATTTTGCCCCCCTGTTTTCGAGACATACCTTGCTCTGAACTCTTCATGCACGCTTATGCGGCCCACGTTGGCAGCCTGACATTCACGTGGAGGGTTTGCAGCCCGTATCCCGGCTTTTCTACCCGCAGCCATATTAATAAGTTGTGATGCTGATGTTACTTAAAAAGGAACGCCTTTAGAGCCCTCCAGATTGATGCAGCTTTTATCTTGGCTTCCGTCTTCATTCCAACCCTCCAACCAATCTGGGTAGGCGAAGTAAGCCTGACAGCACCTTACAGGAAGACGTTTCCTATCTCTCCCGGTACCGCTATCCTCACCGGCATTTAACAGGAGGTGAATTTGAAGCGTTTAATGCCGATTTTCTTTACTATTGCGGTTGCAAGCTGTGCGACCTTACCAAGCCCTGTTTGGGCGCAGGGAGCGAAATTAGATACCCCGAAACGTATCTATAATGGCCCTGTCTACCCAGAGAAACTGATCAAGAAAAATGCGATGGGTCACGTTGAGATCATGTCTGATATTGACACAACAGGGCGCAACGTAAATTGCCATGTGGTTTCCAGCACAAACTCCGACTTCAACGAAAGTGCTCTAGAATACTGTCGGCGCGAGAGATACGCGCCAGCAACCAAGGCCGGTGTTCCTATTGTTGAACGGAATCATCGCATGATTATGAATTTCAAGTTAGATAATTAGTTCAGGCTTTTTGGATAGGCGTCTTCCATGAACGATGCGGATTTGAAAAAGTGGATAGCGAAGAGTGTCCATTGAACATTGCGACACCCCTTCGTATTTCAGTGAGATGATGAATCGTTATGGCGTACATGGAACCATGGAACGTCTGGTTTTCCTCGCATGAAGCTTTTGGGATGGGCCTCCGAATGGTGCCAAGAAGCTAGGGTGTGTCGTCAGTTAATTCCAATGATGGCGGAGACGAATTGCACGGCTGCGAGGAAAGTTGACTTCAGCTTGTCATATCGTGTTGCAATACCCCTGAACTGTTTAAGTCTGGCGAAGAAGAGTTCGATGATGTTTCGTTTTTTATAAAGCGAGAAGAGGATTTTCCGTGGATTGCGTCGGTTTTTCTTTGACGGAATAACCGGTGTGATCCCCCGCTCTTCAAGCTTTTCGATGAGGGGATCGGCATCATAAGCCTTGTCGGCGATGAAGACCTCGGGATCGACTTCATCGAGCAATGGCTCTGCTTCTGTGATGTCGGCCCTTTGTCCGGGCGTCAGGGAAAGAGCCGCAGCCTTTCCCGCGGCATCGACAATGGCATGGATTTTCGTGGTCAGTCCGCCACGGGACCGCCCGGTGGCCTGATCCGCCCCCCTTTTTTACGGGCGCCCGCGCTATGCTGGTGAGCACGGACAATGGTGCTGTCGATCATCATGTATTCGTTGTCATGGTCAGCAGCCAGATGCCGGAAAATCCGCTCGATCACGCCGCCTTCGCACCAGCGACGCAGCCGCCGGTGCACGTTCTTCCAGTCCCCGAACCGGGCAGGCAGATCACGCCAGGGAATGCCTGCACGGTAACGATACAGCACGGCTTCGATAAACAGACGGTTATCCTCAGCCGTCCCACCGACATGACCTTCGCGACCCGGGAGAAGATCTTTTATTCGCTCCCACTGACCATCGCTCAAACCATACCGTCGCATTCACACTCTCCCCGTTCCAGAAACAGGAAGAAAACATCACAGATCAAACGGGAGTACAAGCTTCATAATCCCCCCGTTTAACTGACGACACGCCCTAGGGGACAAGTTTGAAGCTGACTGTCTGCCCGCTGGTCCAGCGGATGGACAGGTGCGCTCCGTCGTGCGCCGCTTCGGGCTGGTTTCCGCTGCGGGAGAGCTGGCCACGGCCTATGACGTTTTGCCGTGGGCCCGGGGTGAAGCCACACGAGCAGCAAAGGCCTGTTTCCAGTCGTGGCTGGAAGAACGCGACGGGACCGATGCCGCAGAAGACCGGGAAGCGATAGAGCAGGTCCGGGCCTTCATAGAACAGCATGGGGAAAGCCGCTTTGCTCTTTTAGGCGGACCAGATGGAGGGGTGGAAAATCCTCACAGCCGCACCGTCTCCCGTGTGGGCTTCCGGCGACTGATAGACGCGCCTGATGGGAGCCAGTGGGAATATCTGATCCTCCCTGAGATGTGGCGGAAAGAGGTCTGCAAGGGCATTGATGCAAACCGCGCGGCCAAGGTCCTTCTTGAGGCTGGATATCTTTTGCCGGGAGACGGGAAAAACCTGACCCGCTACCGAAGGATCCCGGGAGAAGGGCGCCTCCGTGTTTATGCGGTGTCCGGCTCCATTCTGGAAGGAGAGACAGCATGACGCGCTCTCCCAAAAGCAGGGCTGATTCCCAGTGTCCCGACCGTCCCGACCACGATTTCCACAAGTCGGGACAGCGCCACACGCGGGAAAGTGCCGGTAAACTGCCATTTTTGATGCCTGTCCCGACCGTCCCGACCGTCCCGACCGTTTTTTACAATGCCCGGAGGGCCTTGGCATGGTGAGCAAAGCACTATCCGGCTTGATGGCGTGGGCTGACGGACTGCCGGTGCCCCACGACAGTGCTTCGCCCGCTCCTCATCGAACGCATTCCGCCTCTCAAACAGACGCCGCAGCACTGATTAAGGAGCTGGATTTCCTTGGCTGTAAGATTGTCCTGAAGGATGGCGGCCCAGTCATACGGGGCGATAAGGCGGCCATCACACCTGATCTTCTGGACCTGCTGAAAGCTGGCCGTGAGCAGATTATTGAGCACCTGACCGCACAAGCCATGCCAGACCATGAGCAGAAAGCAGCATCGGAGCCACCGCAGCCGGACCCACTACCTACAGAGCATGACGCCCAATCAGGAATCCGCCGTGACCCTGAGACCGGCAAACTACACATCTTCGGAGATCCAGACCCGCACTGGCTGAAAGAACAGGGCTGGGAATGGAATGAACAGCGCCGCCGCTTCATCATCACAGCCAGCCCTGTGAAGGCAGACCATCGCCTTCATGCAGATGGTCCCTGCTCCCTTTGCGGCTTTACGCACTGGTGGCGAAAGGCCGGTGACACGTCAGAGGGCTGGACCTGCTCCGTATGCCACCCGGCGCCGGAGGGCATCGTCACCATTACACCCCAAGCCCTCCTCACTCAGAACAGTCTGGACGCCACAGCATGAACATTTCCTACACAACCGCCTCTGCCGTTCCTGGCATCATCGCTGACCCCGCGACGCTGGACCCGCAGGCCGTCCGCTGTCTGTGGATGCGCCCGGTTCTGGACAAGGACAGTAAAGCCGCCTTCCTCCCCTCCGTCGTCTTCAAGGACGGCACGGATTGTCCACTGGCCTGTGAAATGAATGATCTTCACGCCCGCCAGTTCTGTCAGCGTCTCTCTGCCATCTATGACTGGCCGGTGAAGGATGGGCGCGTTCTGGAAGCCAGCGCGGAAGTCGCGGCAGATCGTGCCTATGCATCCCTTGATGAGGGCGACCGTATGGAGAAAGACGGGCAAGGCTGGGTGAATGTGCCGGGGATGGGCCGCATGGCCGCCATACTCGCACATGATGCCGGCTTGCCCTTTGGTGTTGCCATTGAAGGTGTGACCGGGAAACTGGCGCTCCTGTTCGCGAGGATGGAAGAGCAGACAGTAATGCAGCCGCATGTTGTTAAGAAGAACCTGCGCGCTGCCACAGAAGCCGCTTGCGACAAACTGACAGAACTCTATGCCGACGAGCAGCGCGGCCCCGGAGCCTCTGAGTTATCGCCCGAGCGTCTGGGTGTGATTGTGGCGGATTACCACCATGCAAAAGGCAGCACGGACGAACTCTTCCAAAAGGGATTAACCGCAGCACTAGAGGCCGGAACAGAAGCATGGGCAAGCCAGAAGAACAGCCCTACAGAAATAGAGCATAAGACTATGGCGGTTCTGGATGCAGGCATCCTGCACTGGTTCAGGCTGACGGGCCGAAAGGTCGTGGGAGACTGAACAGAAACCACAGCTAAATATGTATGGGGTCTTCTCACAAGGAAGGCCCTTTTTTTATGTGGCTATGAATAGGGTGTCCCTACCCAAAAAGGCGATTGGATAGGCGACCGCATTTATTCGTTTTTTCTATATCAATATATAAATAACAAATCAGATGAAGCCTGCCTCTTTAGGTATTGTGAAATCAAGTGTCAGTTTTAAGAGGGGGAATAAGAGGGGTAAAATTTCCCTTAATGCAGCTAAAGTATTGTTTTTATTGTATTTTATCTTATTGAATGGCGGACCCGAAAGGATTCGAACCTTCGACCTTCGCCTTCGGAGGGCGACGCTCTATCCAGCTGAGCTACGGGTCCACGGGCCTTTCCCTAGCGCAAAGGCGGGATGCTGCCAAGCCCGTATTACGGCCAAAGAGGCAATTCCGCCAGAAAAAGCATCTGTCCGTAGAGCCTGAAGGCAAGAGCGCCAGCAAAAGCCCGGCTTTGCGTTCTGTCTCGCAAGGGGCGAGGAAATGCCTTCCCCTGTAAAAAGAGAGTGATACGCGTGCGGCCTTGCCACTGTTGGTGACGGTGCGTTCTCTCCTGAGTAAGCGCCCAATCAGGGCCCTGCGAGTGTGTCCATCTGGGCGGGGAGGAAGAGCGGCAGAGTGTTTTTCCCCCACCCGTTTTCTCCCACGCCCTGCGCCAGCCATGCGGCTGTGGCACTATCGCCACCAGAGGGCAGCCATGTATTTGGCGTGTTCATCCATCCCAGCATGTCCTGCGTCACCAGCTTGCCATTGCGGTCCCGCAGAAGCAGATGGTGGCCACCGGGAACCAGATCCAGCCGTACATGCGCGGGCATGCTGCGCCAAACTTCCGCCATGGCAGACGGCGGCACCAATTGGTCCTTGTCTCCGTAAACGCACAAGGTGGGGCCATGGATGTGCCGGGCGGCGCGGGCGCTCTGCTTCATGAGGGCCACCAACCCCTGCAAGGCTTCCAGCCGCGTAGCACGCAGGGTAAGTGGGTCATAATACAGACGAATCAGCGCGGCCATATTGTCACTGGCCACAACATGCACGGGCAGTTCTCTCCCTGTTACCAGATTTCTGGGAAAGAGAGTGGAGAGCACCCGCAGCGGAATATCGGCCCCCGCCCCCAGATTCCACACGGCAGGCGCAAGCAGCATCGTGCCGGCCACCCTTGGCGCTTCTGGCTGGGCCATGAGCAGAATCAGCACAGCGCCGCCCATACTTTCCCCCGCCAGATAAAGTGGGGCCTGCGGGTGTGTTTGCTGAATTTGCGCTATTTCCTCACGCACATCCGCCACCATGCGAACTGTTCCTGCCCAGCCCCCACGGAGGGGAGCCTGCCCAAAACCCCGTTGATCTGGCGCGATGACCGTAACACCGTGCTGAGTGAAAAACGGGGCCGGTGCCTCCCAAGCGTCCCGGCTGTCATTAAACCCATGCAGGGCCAGCAGGACTGCGTGTTCGTGCTGCTGTGCGGGCCAAACGCGCGCAGGCATACGCGCGCCATCAGAAAGAACAAAAGTGTGATCTGGCGGAACAAGCCGCGCCGCAGCCGCAAAGCGGGCTGGTGGCTTAGGTGGTGACGGTAGGGTTGTTGTGCATCCAGCCAGCCCGACAGCAAGCGCCGCCAAACCTACCCCGCCCCGCAAAAAAGAGCAGGCGACACCCGCGTGGCTTCTGTTGCGCCAAAACCTGACACTCAGAAGGCGCGTCAACCGGGTAAGACTGACGTGAACACATTCAAACTGCGCCACACCGCGCACAATCGGAAGGGGAGAGGCCTTCCTGAACGGAGCCTGCCCCGATTGCGCCCGATCAAACCGGGCGGGCCTGCATCCCGAGCGCACATGTCCCCGCACAGAGGCCACCCTAGCCCCATCTGTGCGGTGAAAGACCCTGCTGACACGGGAAAGAAACGGTAGAAAAAACAGCATGCTCACGCGGATGGGATGAGAGGGATGGTAGGAACTCGACCCTCAACCGCGTATCATCCCCGCCATATCAGCGCCAGTCATGCCCATGTGAAAACCATGCGGGGGCTGAAGGCTGCACGAACAGGCTGGCCGCACACCTCATGAAAAGAGTACCGTGCGCCAGAGGGAGGATTTGCGGAATGCTCATTCAGCCAACCAATCCGGTGCCTCATCCCCGGCTTGGGCATGTGGAAACCATTGTGGTGGATAGACGCAAGATTGCCTGCGATGGCGGCCTGGGCGCGCTTGGGCACCCGCGTGTCTGGTTGAAAATTGGTGGTCACCAGACCGTCTGCCCCTATTGCTCTCGGCTGTTTGTGCTCCAGCCCGGCGCGCATGACGACCACGGACATTAACCCGGCCTCCTGCCTGTCCACGCCTGCCAGCCCTTTTTATATTGCCGCTCCTCTGTGTGCGTGAGGATCTGACGCCACCTGTTTCCCGATGCCCTCAACGGACAACGGGGTAAAGCATCAGGCTGGCAGGGAAGCAGAAAAGGTCCTGATCCTTCTCATTGAAGGAGACGTCACACTTACCAACTTTCTTGCTTTGCACTTCGGTAGAAGGAGAAGGTGAGAACCTGTGGTGTCGATGGGGCTTACTGGTACGTTTCTTCGATGTCTGCCTATAGGTATTCTGGATACCCGAAAAATAGTTCTATCGTGCCAGACTGGGTCTGCCAGAAACAATCTGCATCCAAAGACATCAGATTAGAAAAACCGTTCTTAAAGAATGAGTTTTCGGAGAAATCCCTAAGTTGGAATGCAATACACTTTTTGCGTGTGAATAGAACGACTTGCCCCTGTGCCCATTGGATTTTGGCAGGGAGTGTCACCTCACGCGCTGCAAAGAATAGAGAAGAACTGAATTTTTTTATTGTCTAACTTACAAAAAATATTTTCGGACATCCCTTTTACGCAGAAGCCACACTCTGCGTAAAAGGGATCTTGCCTGAAAAATCAGGACGGCAGCAGGAAAGAACCGTCATCCAGTTCAATACCGCGCTGGGCAGCATGGGCACAGGTTGCGGTACGCTGGTCCTTGCCAAGGGTGTTCAGGTCAAGCAGACGGCCACCGCTGCCAACCAGCAGCAGGCCTGCCCCACCACTGGGGTATGTGGCATCAGACTGAACATCACCGCGTTTGGCCAGAGAACGGCCAAGGGACCGCACGGTTGTGTCGTCATCAATGCCGCGGGCATAGCAGTAATACATCAGCCCGGCGATATTGCCTGCGGTGGCGTTGTCAACCGTGGGCACACCATCATGGTCCAGCACGCCGGATGCGGCGTTTGATGCAGTCATGGGGGCTTCACTCCCCAACGTGGCGGTTGGTACAATAGCGGCTGGCGCGGGCGCCGTGTTCAGTGCTGTCTGGGCGTGTGCAGCGCCAGCAAAAGCCAGACCGCAGGCTGCCAGCAGGGCAACGTGACGAAACCCCTTCATGTCAAACCTCCTGATATATGTTTGTGCGCACTATCAGGCGAGGCCGCCATGCGGACAAGTGAGCTGCATGCCGGTCTGTTATGCGTGCTGTTTTCAGGAACTTATCGGTCCTGTTTCATGAAATTATAAAATTCATGAATGTCTGATTTCTGCAAAACGCATTAGGCAAAGGTGCTGTGCTTCTGCATCCTTACGCCACAGCGTGGAGAATGACTGACGGAATACTCTGTCTCCCCTTACGCTATAAGGAGCGAATTTCATGTCTGATCTTGTTGTTCTGGGGTTTGACCATACCAATGACGCCACACTGGCGTTGGAAGAATGCCGGAAACTACAGAAAGAATACCTGCTCGATCTTGAAGACGCCGTGGTGGTGGTGCGTGATGCCGAGGGCAAGGTGCATTTGCACCAGAGCATCAACCTTGAAAAAGCTGGTGCATCCTGGGGCCTTTTTTCCGGCGGGTTCTGGGGCGTGCTGGTGGGGCTTCTGTGCCTGAACCCGCTGGCCGGGTTTGTAGCTGGCAGCGTGGTGGGCGCTGGGGCTGGCGCACTGGCGGGCAAGCTCTCTGATTACGGTATTGATGATAATTTCATCAAATCTCTGAGCGAGACCATTCCGCCCAATACCTCTGCCCTGTTCATTCTGGTGCGCAAAGCGCAGCCTGAAAAAGTGCTGGCAGATCTTCAGAAGTTCAAGGGCCACGCCCGTGTGCTGCAAACCTCCCTTTCCCCTGAAAGTGAAGCTCAACTGAAAAACGTACTTGAAAAAGCCGCTGTGCCACAGCCTGCCGCCTGAAACCCCACAGGCCAGGTAAAGACACAACAGGAATAGGGTGACAGAAGCGGTGCCCTATGCAGGGGCATGAATCCTTTTGCCAGCACGGGAAGGGATTCATGCCTGCTGTTGTTCCCCTATGAATAATCAGGAATTTTGCAAGACCTTACCCTTTGTTTCCGGCAGACACATCACAATCAGCAAGACTGCGCCATACGCGCAGGCGGCGAATAAGCAGATCGCCCTGCCCAGCCCCATGCTCTGACTTAAAAAGCCGATAAGGCCGGGAAAGAACGCCCCCATGGCGCGCCCAAAATTATAGGCAAATCCCTGCCCGTTTGCCCGCAACGCCTGCGGAAACAGTTCGGACAAATACGCCCCCAGACCGCTATAGATGCCCGATGCAGAAAACCCGAGCGGGAAGCCTGCAATCAGCATTTCCATATTGGTGAGTGGCAGCAGCAGGTAGGCAATCACGCTGCACAGGGAAAGCACGGCAAAAAAGGAAAATGTGGGTTTTCTGCCCCAGGCATCAGCCAGAAACGCCCCGCACACATACCCCAGAAACGAGCCGATAATCACCACCATCAGATATTCACCCGTATGGATGACAGAAAGCCCATGCTCCCTTTCCAGATAGGTAGGAAGCCATGTGGTAATGGCGTAATATCCCCCCTGAATACCAAGGCACAGCAACGCAGAAAGCGCGGTTGTTCTGAACAAAGCGGGGCTGAATATGGCCCAGAACGGCTGAGCCTGCGCTTTCTGCCGCGTGGCCTGTAGTGCTTGGAACCCCGCAGGTTCCGGTACATGACGCCGCACATACAGCACCAGAAAGGCTGGCAGAATGCCCACCCAGAACAGGCTGCGCCACGCCAGATGGGGCGGCAGCACACTGAAGGCCAGCGCGTAGAGCGCCGCCGCCGCACCCCACCCCACGGCCCAGCCGCTCTGGATCAGCCCGACCGCCTTCCCCCGGTGTTCGGGCCGCACAATTTCCCCCACCAGAACGGAGCCTACGGCCCATTCCCCGCCAAAGCCGATACCTTGCAAGGTGCGGACAATAAAAAGCTGTGTGAAATTCTGGCAAAACCCGATGAGGCATGTGCAGGCGGAAAACCACAGAATGCTGGCCTGAAGCAGCCGCACGCGGCCAAACCGATCTGCCAGAATGCCTGCGCCCCATCCCCCAATGGAAGAAAACAGCAACGTGACTGTCACCAATGCCCCGGCAGAAGCCGCGTTGATGTGCCACTGCGCAATAAGCGTGGTAATGACAAAGGTGAAAATCATGTAGTCAAATGCATCAAGCATCCAGCCGCCAAAAGCGGAGAGGCAGGTTGCTTTCTCTGCACGGGAAAGCCCAGTCAGCCACGTCATACTGTTTTCCAGTTTTTCTTATTATTGGAACAGACGATTTTAAAAAGGTTTTACTACGGGTTCAGTCTGGCGTCTTTTGCGCAAAACCGTAGAGCACCGCAGGGTTCCGCACCAGAATATGGTTACGTGTCACATCATCCGGTGCCCATTCCGCCAGCATGGAAAGCAGGTCTGTGGTGTCTGGCATGTCACGCACGGCCACATGGGGCCAGTCACTCCCCCACACCATGCGCTCCGGGTTGGCGCGGATCAGCGCCTGTGCAAGCGGCGTGACCTGCCGCATGTCCTCAAGGTTCTGCACCAGACGGTACGCGCCGGAGAGTTTTACCCACCAGCCTTCCTCCGCAACGCATTTTTCAAGCGCCCGCAGTGCCCCAACATCCTGCGCAACGGAAGGCGTAAGATAACCCATATGGTCTATCACCACCCCGCACCCAAGGCGCGCAATGCGGGGCAGCAGTTCCAGCCCGCGCGCGACATCAATCAGAAACTGCATGTGCCAGCCAAAGGGCGCAATGCGTGCGGCAATCTGCGCCATGCTGTCCAGCGCTACACCACCACGAAACAGGGCGTTAATGCGCACGCCCCGCACGCCCTCAGCATGCATCTGCTCAAGTGCTGCATCGCTGACAGTGGCATCAATCACAGCCACGCCGCGCAGACGGTCTGGATGGCGCGCCAGCACGTGACGCATATAGCGGTTGTCCGTGCCGTAAATGCTGGGCTGCACCAGAACACCACGCTGCAACCCCAGCGCATCCAGCATGGCCAGATAGGCGGCTTCCGGCGCGGGCGGCGGCGTGTAGCTGCGGTCTGGCATGAAGGGGTAACGGGCGGTATCCTCCGCAATCACGTGCGCATGGGTATCACAGGCAAGATCAGGCACCACAAACGTGGGACGCTGCAACGTTGCAAAGGGTGCCGGGCAGGTTACGGTTTCATCCACAGGCGCAACAGAGGAGGGCATGGGCAGACTCACTCAAAAAAATCGAGCGGATTCAATCCGCTTTCCGGGTGTTATGACACAGCAGCTTAACAAGCGTTTCCCGCGCCACCGTTTTTATTTTCCGTAACAACGGCGTGAAGATCACCCCATCCGCATGCAAAAAAGACCTGTGCCCAACCTGCCCACAGCATTCGGTCCACTATCCGCCCGTTTCCGTCCGTTACAAGGATTGACGGCAGCCCCCTGTCTCAGCCTACAGTTGGTTTCTTTTTGTACCCTTTTCTGGAGCATCTGTGCATGGTTGCGTCACGGTCTTTTTCCGCCCTTATGCTGGCAACCACCCTTACGGCTTTTTCAGGCACCGGTGCGGCCCTTGCGGCCCAACCCTTACCGCAAGTTGGTAACGCGCAGATTACCGCCGTTGCCCACCCCTACGCCGCACCGGAAGAGGCCCCGCAGGCCGTGGAAAACGCCTTTGCCGCAGCCCGCAAGACCAACCGCAAGGTGCTGATTGATTTTGGCGCAAACTGGTGCCCGGACTGCCGCGTGCTGGCAGGTGTGCTCAGCCACCCGGCCATTGCGCCATGGGTGCAGGAAAACTTTGTTGTGGTCTCAGTCAATGTGGACCACTTCAACAAGAACATGGATATTGCCCGCAAATATGGTGTGACAGTCAAAGCCATTCCGGTGGCTCTTATTGTCACGCCAGAAGGCAAGGTGCTGAACGCGGATACCACGTTGGAACTGGGCAATGCCCGCACCATGTCCGCGCAGGCCGTGGTGGACAAACTGGCGGAATGGTCCAAACGTTCGTAAGCCTTCTTCTCTCCGGGAGGCAGCGTTTTCCCGGCAGCTTTTTTGTTGTTAGCCAGCACAGATCCAAAACGGTGCTGGCAGGCTGCATAGGGGGCCTACTACCCCACCCACCATTGGGTCCATCCAGGGCAGCGCGCACGCTTCAAAGCTATTGCACATGAGCCTGCGCGTATGCGGCCAGTTGTTGGGCGCGCTGCACCAGTTCCGGCACATTGAACCCCTTTTGAGACGCCGCCACATGGCTTTCCGTCTCCACCCCCGTTTCCACCAGTTCGCCCCAGTAGGGTAGGTTCATTTGTATGGCCAGTGCCAAATTGCAGGGGTTCTGATGCTGCTGGGGCACCAGCTCACACACCACCGTGCCGGGCCGACACCATGCCAGATTGGCCATACCCGCGCCTAACGCCCCCACAACCAACCGCGCTCGCGCAAACAGCCGCATCTGACCGGCCACACTCTGGGTTTCCGGCCTTACAATGGTAAACCCGACCTGCGCCAAAGCCTGTGCCAGATCACCCTCATTGGGCATCAGACGGTTGGCGGCACCTCCGCGTTCAATAAACAGATCAAGCGTTCGGGCCTCCTGCCCCGTCACCCCGGCCTGCGCCGCCAGCGCGTGATAGGCCTGACGGGATGTTGGCAGAATGGAAAAATCCGCTGCGCCGCGCACGCAATCTGTGTAAATCACTTTGCGGAAAGCATATTGCCGCCCTGGCTCTGTCAGGGTGGCACGGGCCGGATCAAACCCGTTCATCCGCACGGTTTCCTCCTGCCACTCTGTCAGATGGGGCAGGATCAACCCGCCTCCAAACCCGCTTTGGCGCAGGCTGAACAGGGTGGGCACGGTGTGCACAACCCAGTGGTAATAATTGGTGCTCCAGTGGTCAAAACAGGCGGCCATGGCGGCTTGCCCCGGTGGGGCGGGCACCAGATCCTCCTTCCGCACGGTCAGCTCCGCCACGGCCTGCTGTGGTTGCAGATAGGCGGTATCCATAATGGGCCGTCCATCCTTGAGAAACACCATCAGCGTGCGGTCAAGCACTACATCTTCAAGCTCGTACTGCCGCAGAACAAGAGGCTCTGAAACCCAGCCACGGAACAGGGAGCGCGCCCCCTCTGGCAGGAACCCATCGTCCACCAGCCCGGCTGGCTGTGGCTGCGCATTATCCAGCACCCGCACATTGGACGCCGCTTCCGCCAGCGTAAGAGGCGCAGAAACGGCTGACGCCACGGAAGCCTTGCGGCGGAACAATCGGGCAAAAGAAAACATGGGTACTGCTTTGGCTAAATGAGACGCACCAGCCCCACGAACGAACTGGCACCCCGCATATCAGGCGGGCTGACCGATTTTAGGCCAGCGGAACACCAGATAACAGCCCCTCTCCCTGCACAGTATAAGCCTATGAGAGGCCGGGCATGGCCCTACTGCCGGTTCTCTTCTGCTAAGGGGGGCTCATTATCCGCAACTGTGGCGTGCTCGTAACAGTCGGTCCTGTTGCCTGCGTGGCGACATCCTACAGCCAGCGCTGAGAACCGAAAGGACCCGCTTGAACAAGACACGGCACGCCGCCTGTCTGCTCAGACGCGTTTAGCCCCCCCCGGTTAGAAGAGCAGGATGTTCCCCGCAGAGGAAGGGGCCCCAATGGGGCCATTCCGCCATGGCAGCGCCACGCCCCGCAGACCGTCCGTGCAGCGTGTTTACCATGCCCCCAAGCCTGTGCCATTTGCGCGGCCGCGTTATCTGCACCAATTTTGTACGCATCCTCTGCCGTCCCTGGCCCGTTCTGGTCTATAAGAGAACCACATCTGTTTTTTCCTACTCGAAAGTCCGTGCATGCCTTGCCGAGCCCTGCCCTGCTCTGTTCCGCCTGATCAAACCGCTGCCCCGCGCACGCGTGCTGTGTTGCGTAGTCTCTGGGCCGCAGGGGCCTGTGCCCTGCTGGCTGCGGTTACCATGGTGGCGGCAGGAGCCTGTCTGCCGCAGGCACAGGCGGCGGAAAGCGCGGCAGTCAGCACCGAACACAGCGTTGCCACACTGATAACCAACAGTGACACGGCAGACGGCAGCACGCCCCTGCGTGTAGCGCTACGCCTGAAGCTGCAACCGGGCTGGCACACATACTGGCAGAACCCCGGTGATGCCGGAGAGGCCACGGCAGTCACCATAACGGCGGAAGGGGGGCTGACTGGCAAAACCGACGCCATCCAGTGGCCCACACCTCAACGCATCCGTGATGCCTCACTGATGTCCTATGCCTATACGGGCGATGTGGTGTTGCCGCTTTCCCTGTCGTTGCATGCGGCAAAAGAGGCTGCTTCTGCCGAAAAAACCTCCGCCACAGGCGCAGATTCTGGCACGGGTGCCCCCACCACGCTTAAAGCACATGCAAGCTGGCTGGTGTGCGCCAGTGTCTGCGTGCCGGAGGAAGCAGACCTCAGCCTGCCTCTGGCGGCAGGCGCACCACATCCTTCCGCTCAAACGCCCCTGTTTGAGGCCGCTACGCAGACCACGCCGGTTCCTTCGCCTTATACCGCTACCCTTGCCGCAGATGGCACGTTGCGCGTGAGCGGGCAGGATCTCTCGCCCCGCGCAGTGAAGGAAGCGTGGTTCATGCCAGACAAGCCCGGCCTGATTGATCAGGCGGCCCCGCAGAACGAGGCCGTGCAGAACGGCGCTGTGGAACTGCACCTGAAACGCCTGCCCGACCTTGCATCAACCCAATCCCTTTCCGGCATTCTTGTTCTGAAAGACGCAGCAGGCAGCGAACACGCCCTGTATCAGACCGCCAAGCCCGCACCGGGTGACGCAGCAGGGACGCCCCCCCGCGGGGGAAGCACCACAGCCGCCACCAGCCTGACACAGGCCGGGTTTGGCCAGCAGGTTGTATTTGCGTTTCTGGGGGGGCTGATTCTGAACCTGATGCCCTGCGTCTTCCCCATTCTGGCCATGAAGGCTCTTTCCGTCGCCAAACTGGGCAAGGCGGAACGGCGCACACAGATTACCAGCGCAGGGTGCTATGCGCTGGGGGTGATGGTCACGTTTCTGGCCCTTGGCGGGTTGATGATGGCGCTGCGGGTGGCCGGTGCAGCAGAAGGCTGGGGCTTTCAGTTCCAGTCTCCGGTGTTTGTCACGCTCATAACATGGCTGCTGTTTGGCATGGCCCTGAACCTGCTGGGTGTTTTTGAATTCATGCCGGTATCTGGCGGGGTTTCAGGCACACCCAAGCACGGCCACTGGCATGATGTGCTGACGGGTATTCTGGCCGTGGTGGTGGCAACGCCCTGCACCGCCCCGTTCATGGGGGTGGCGATTGCCGGTGCGCTTTCCGGGCCGCCGGTTGCGGGGCTGGCGGTGTTTGCCGCCATGGGGTTGGGGCTGGCTGCCCCTTACCTGCTGTTGACCGCCATACCGGGCCTTGCTGCCCGCATGCCGCGCCCGGGCCCGTGGATGCAGTATCTGCGCCAGTTTCTGGCCTTTCCCCTACTCGGCTCCTGCGTCTGGCTGTTGTGGGTGGCGGCGCTGGAAGGCGGAGCCTCCGTTGTGCTGCTGCTTGCCACCGGCATGGTGCTGCTCAGTTTTGCCGCATGGCTGTATGGCGTGGCGCAGACCCGCTTGATCCAGCAAGGGCACACGCGCACCAATGCCGCCCTGCATGGGCTGGCGCTTCTGGGGTTATTGGGCGCACTGGCGCTTATTCCCGCCCTTCTGCACCAGCAGGGTTCTGCTGCGGCCAGCAGCCCACAGACCTCTGCCCTGCCTAAAGGCGTGGAGCCCTTCAGCACCGCCCGGTTTGAGGCCCTGAAGGCCGCAGGCAAGCCAGTGTTTGTGGACATGACCGCCGCATGGTGCATTACCTGTCTGGTGAATGAACGGGTGGCGCTGGATGTTCCCGCAACCCAGCAGGCATTTGCAAAACAGGGCATTACCGTACTGCGCGGAGACTGGACCAACCATGACCCCGCCATCAGCGCTTTTCTGAAAGAACGCGGGCGTGATGGGGTGCCGCTTTACATCTACAGCCCCGCCCACGGGCCGGAGGTCACCCTGCCGCAAATTCTGACACCGGGGCTGGTGATCAGCACACTCGAAAATCAGACAAAGTAAAAAACAGTAGGGCGTGGCGGGAGAGGGTAAACTACTCTCTCCCGCTTCCGCATTTAGGGGTTTCTAAAAACCCTCCTTTGGGGAATGGGTGACAAGCATAACCCTGTGGTAATCCTGCGCTTGGGAGATTCAGAATAGGGTTTTCAGAGCCTTACCCCTTCCACTCTTCACTCTTCACTCTTCACTCCGCGCTAGTGGTTACGCCCGGCCGGAGCAAGTGATGGGGCGTAAAAACTGCTTTTTCTTCCACAACTATTATCAACAGGCATCTTGCAAAAGGGATGATCTCAAACGCAAGAAGATCGGCCTGATACACCTGATGGGCCAGACAGCACCTTCAAGCAGCTTGGCATGCCCCCCTTAAAACCCCGTCTGAAGTGAGAAATAGGCACCCGTCTGGGTGCGGTAGGTTGCGATGGTGCCCAGCGATACATAAGCGGCTGTGATATTCAGGTGTTTGTTGACAAAATAGCTGGCGTACACGTCAAACCAGTTGCTTTCCGGCGTGAAGTTCTGGTTACGCGGTTTGGTTCGATATTCCACCCCCACCACAAGCCCCGGAATAAAGGACGGCAGATACCCAAGGGAACCTTCAAACTGCGGGTAATAATTATCGTTCCTGTCCCCCCCAAAGCCCAGAATACCCCACTGGTTGCCTTTGGTCAGCCGCAGGGTGGTATCAACCAGAATCCCTATTTTTGGGAAAAGCTTGGTAACAGCAACATAAACATCCGCGCCATCTGTATGTTTGGACCCCACGGCATGAATGACCTTGGCGTCTCCATCATGTTTGTACATGGCCCCGACTGACACCTGCGGCAGAAGTGTTTTATCCAGAACATGACCAAACAGACGCACCTTGATGCCGCCTGTATCCAGATCAAACTGATAGCCCCGGCCAATGCCCAGCTTGGCGCCCG
Organism: Acetobacter tropicalis; assembly: GCF_030644465.1. NCBI lineage: Bacteria > Pseudomonadati > Pseudomonadota > Alphaproteobacteria > Acetobacterales > Acetobacteraceae > Acetobacter > Acetobacter tropicalis. The sequence continues at coordinate 953,552 of NZ_JAUYUW010000001.1, forward strand.
TGCCGCCAGTCTGGAAGAAATTGTGAGAATAGGAGAGTTCAACGCGGTCATAAAACCCCATCAACGCCCCCACGTTCTGGTCCGTATAGTTGGTGACATTCACATAACTGTAGTGAAACGCCATACCCATGCTCTTTTTACTACCATACCCCCCAATGGTGGCCCAGCTTGCAATACCGCCACCGCTTGACCCTTCCAAAGAACTCAGCCCGCTGGTGCCCAACGTTCTCTGCCCATCAAAAAGCGCGTTGAAGGAAAGCGGATCAGGCTGACCCGCACCATCTTCCACCGAAGCAGGCTGTTCCGTTGCCGGATGAAGGGACACCGTCGTGCCTCTGGCAGCGGACGCACGCCCCACCGGCCGTTGGTTGCCTGTAGCCGCAACGGCTGCCGCTGTGCGAGATGTGGCCGCAACAGGTGCAGCGGTGGCAGCAAAGGCAGGCGCCAAGCCTGCCCAGATCGTAAAGAAAGATGCCGTAAGAACGCCACCAGCCCGCCCGGCATGCAACGTGGCAGAGAAAGGAAGCCTCTCCTCCCTTTTTGACGTCTGTTGTGAAAAAATGCGCCTGTGACTATGGTTTGTGACCCTGCTTTTTACGGACATCTCTCTCTCCCTTGGCGGGAACAGGCTACATAGCGGTTGCTGTCACTTGGCATCACGTGTCCGTTTATGGCGTAGCGGAAGAGAGGCAGACGGCCTTTGATCTCCTCATTCTGTGCGTATATGTTATTCAGTAACCGTAACAAGCGCCCTGAAAGCCACAAAAACCCTTACCTTGCCTTCTCAGAGCAGCGTGCAACCTACCCGCCGCACGCCACGCAGATGGCGCAGGGACACATACCAAAAAGACCGGCTTTTTCCCTTTTCCATGCTCTTTTTGCCACGTCAGGAGCATGCTGCCCTTCATACAGGCACGCTGGCTGGAACCGGTTGAGGCCTGAACGTTCGCGTTTGAACACCCCTTTCCCCACCTGTTACGGCTGAGGTTGCAAATCCATTCTAACAAAAATGTTATATTATAACATTTGAGCCTTTTGGAAATCTCGCTAGTCTATAAAAAACTCAATAAAATCCGATGAAAAGTCTGATCTGCATGCCGCGTACCCCGTCTTCTCCTCCCGATCGTGCTCTAGCTTCCGTGCTTGTGCTGGCTACGGCGCTCTCCGGCCTGTGTGGCACGCCTGAAGCAGATGCCGCCGCAGAAACATCCAGCACGACTAAGGAAGAAACAACGCGCGAGCAGAAAAAAGAAGACACAGCCCCTGCGCACCCGGAATATGTTACCGTAAAAAGCCACACCACCGCAGATGGTACCACAGGCCGCACCGCAGGCGGCGGCCTGATGCCGCAACAACGCGCGCCCCATGCACAGAGCGGCCTGACGCGGGATTATATTGCCCGCCAGAGCCCTACCGAAAGCCCGACTGCCATGATCGCCGCCCTGCCCGGTGTGATCTATTCCGCCAATGACCCGCTCGGCACGAATGATGACCAGCAGGGGCTTTCCATCCGCGGGCTGGACCAGACAGAAATCGGGTATCTGTTTGAAGGTGTGCCCGCTGCCCCGCCGCTTTTCCTGATGCCTTACACCTCCGCCACGGCAGATACGGAAAACATCAGTTCCGTCACCCTCACACAAGGCGCGGCGGAAGCCACGGCACCGCTTTACAACGCAGTAGGCGGCCAACTGAGCGTGCACATGATCAAACCGCGCAAAACAGCAGGCGGTTTGATGGATCTTTCTTACGGGTCCTATGCGCTCAACCGTGAATTCCTGCGGCTGGACAGTGGAGAAATAGGGCATACAGGCGTAACCGGCTTTGCGTCCTTTTCCTACCGCAACGCCAACCAGTGGCGCGGGGCCGGAGACAGCCCACGCTACCATGTGGACAGCCGCCTGTTACGGGAATGGGGCAAGGGCAGTTCTGCCTCGCTCATTTTTTCCTTTAACCGGCAGCGGCAATATTACCTGCGGGCTCCTACACTTACGCAGTGGCATGCCAGTGGCACCCAGTTCAATTATTCATCCCGTTATACGGAAGGTGACAGTTCCTATTACCTGTTGCAGGAAAACGCCCGTGCCCAAACCTTGCTGACAGCCCCGCTGGAATTCAGGCTGAACCGGCATTTCCATCTCTCGCTTACGCCCTATTTCATTTATGTCGCGGGGTATGACGGGTTTGGCACCACGCTTGACCCGCAGCACAGCTATCAGGGCAACCAGCCTGCCGGGCCGCTACAGGCCAGTGCAGGCCCCCAGACAGGCCAGATTACCGCTGTTGCAACGGATACCTTCAAGCAGGCGCATTCCGGCATCACGGCTTCCCTGCGCTGGGATGCAGGCCGCAACAGCCTGACAGGCGGCGCGTGGTATTCCTATTATGATTACTCCAATCCCTCGCGGTATGCTGCCGTGGATGCAAATGGAGGGGTTTCCAACATGCGGGGCTATTACCCTATTCTGACTGCATCAGGAGAACCGCTGACATCCTATAACTCGCATCTGGTGCAACAGGTTAATGCCCTGTTTGTGCAGGACCGTTTTCATGCCCTGTCCAACCGGCTGACGCTTTCCGCCACGTTTCGCGCCATTATGGTAACGCGCACCATCAGCAATCAGCTTGCAGGCGCACGCTACCGCAACGGGGCCAGCTATTTCTCGCCCCAGCCACAGCTTTCCGCCAGTTATGATCTGACACCGCAGGACCAGATCTTCCTGAACGGGACAACAGGGTTTCGCGCCCCCTCCGGCATTTCCAGCTATAATGACCGCTTCAACGTGGTCACCGGTGCACAGACCCGCAGCGCCACCAGTGACACCCGCCCCGAATACTCCATTGGCGAGGAAGTGGGCTACCGCCACACCGGGCTGGTGAACGTCTCCGCTGCTCTCTTCAATTACAACTTCACAAATCGCCAGATCAGCACAACAAGCAACCTGAATGGTGCGTTGGTGACGGAATCCCTCAATGGTGGGGGGCAGACAGCCCGCGGCGCACAGCTTGAGGTAGGGCTCAAGCCCTGGCACCATTTCAGCCCGTACCTCTCGGGCCAGTATATTCACGCCACCATAGACAATAACCTGAAATCCGGCATGGATTACCTGCCCACACGCGGCAAAAAAGCTATTCGTACACCCGATTTTTCCGGCACTATTGGCCTGTCCTATGATGACACGCATCTGTTTGGACAGTTCACGCTCAATTACGTGGGGCCCACCTATTCCACCTTCATGAATGATGAACGTATTCCGGGCTTTGTTACGGCCAATCTCAGCATGGGTTACCGGCTGCGGCAGGTGGGCTTTGCGCGTTCTCCCCAGATCCAGCTCAATCTGATCAATCTTGGCCAGTCGGGTTATCTGTCCGGGGTAAACAGCGTTTCCGCCAATGCCCGCACCACGCAGGGCGTTTACGGCACCACCATTGCCGGAAGAGCCCCCACCTATTTTGTCGGCGGTGGTTTTGCAGGGGTCGTCTCCGTCTCGACAGGTTTTTAAAGGCAGCTTGAAAAGTAACTATGGAGGGGTTGGAAACCCTCCAGCCCATCCTTCTTATGCGCAAGAACATCGCTGCGTTGTGGGGACTTCATAAAAGCCTCTTGAACCTCATATGCTCGAACCTCGCCTTGCACCTGTTTGTCATCAGAGCCAGAGGACAAAGTCTATCCTCAGATCGTTCTTGCTCATGTTTCCGGTCGGCTTTTAAACGCCAGCAAGGGATCGTCCTGCCTCTTCGCTATGCTGCTTTGTGGAACAGACGCCACAACGGCAACAGGAACTGACCAAAGCCACCCCCGATACAGAAAGACCACAGACGCTCCGCTCCCCCTCACGCTAACGTCTCTCTGATGGCGCAATAGGTCCTCTCCCTCCGGGCGCAGTGCGGCGGCTGTCCTTGCCCTGTGTGGGCTAAGGCATGCGCGCATGTTGTGTGAACGCTGGACATCGAGGCGAAGGGCGCATATCCCAAACGCATGCTTTTCTTCCCTGCACGGCCGTGTCCGGCAGCCCTTCAGCCGGTAGCCTTATCATGACCCAATCTGACGCACCTCATCTGGTTCTGGTGGATGGCAGCGGCTTCATCTTCCGCGCCTTCCATGCCCTGCCCCCCATGACCAGCCCGCACGGCGTGCCGGTAAACGCCGTGTATGGCTTCACCAACATGCTGGCCCGATTGCTGCGCGAACATGTTGGCACGCATCTGGCGGTCGTGTTTGATGCCGGGCGGCACACCTTCCGCTCAGACATCTACCCGCAATATAAGGCGCACCGGCCGGAACCGCCCGAAGATCTGCGCCCGCAGTTCGGGTTGATCCGTGATGCCACGCAGGCCTTCAACGTGCCCGGCATTGAACTACAGGGCTGGGAGGCAGATGATCTGATCGCCTCCTACGCCACGGCGGTCCGGAAGATGGGCGGCACCTGCACCATTATCTCCTCCGATAAGGATCTGATGCAGTTGATCGGCCCCGGCGTGTGCATGCTGGACCCCATCAAACAGACCCCCATCGGCCTGCCAGAAGTGGAAAAGAAGTTCGGCGTGCTGCCTGAAAAGGTGGTGGACGTGCAGGCCCTGATGGGGGACTCCACAGATAACGTGCCCGGCGTGCCCGGCATTGGGCCCAAGACAGCCTCCGCCCTGATCAATGAATTCGGCACGCTTGAAGCCGTGCTGGCCGCCGCGCCGGAGATGAAAAAATCCAAGCGGCGGGACATGCTGATCGAGCACGCGGATGCCGCCCGCCTCTCCCGCCAATTGGTGGAACTGGCGTGTGATGTGCCCCTGCCCATGCCGGTGGAAGAACTGGGCGTGCGGGAGCTGGATAAACCCGTTCTGGCCGACTGGCTGGAAGACATGGGCTTTGGTTCCGTGCTGAAACGGCTGGGCATGGGGCATCCTTCGGGCGCCCATGCACACCGGGCGGCGCACGCTATGGTTCAGGCATCTGTCAAAGGGGCTGCGGCACCAGACGCAGCCCCTGCTGCTGCTGGCCCCAGCGAGGCCGCAACCGCCGCCATGGCAGCCGCCTATGGCCCGTATGAAACCGTGCGCACGGCAGAAGCCCTGCAAAAATGGGTCAGCGCCGCGCAGGAAGCGGGCCTGTGCGCCGTGGATACGGAAACCGATGGGCTGGACCCGCTGCACGCCAACATGGTGGGGCTTTCCCTTGCCACGGCGCCGGGCAAAGCCTGCTACGTGCCGCTGCGGCATGAAGGCACGCTGGAAGAACCGGCAGGCGAACAGCTTACGGCAGACGCGGCACTGGACATCATGCGCCCGCTGCTGACGGATGAGAGCGTGCTGAAGGTGTTTCAGAACGCCAAGTTTGACCTGCTGGTGTTTGACCGTGCAGGGCTGGACTTCAGCACCATCGGCCCGGTGGATGACACCATGCTGATCTCCTACGCGCAGTCCGCCGGGTTGCATGGGCAGGGCATGGATGAGCTTTCCACCCTGCACCTGGGCCATTCCCCCATCAGCTATGACAGCGTAACCGGCACCGGCCGCAACCGTATTCCGTTTGCGCAGGTGCCCGTGGGCCGCGCCACGCAATATGCTGCGGAAGATGCGGATGTCACGCTGCGGCTGTGGCATGTGCTGCACCCCACCCTGCGCACCAATCAGGCGCTGGCGCTGTATGAGCAGATCGAACGTCCGCTCTCCCCGGTGCTGGCGGCCATGGAAAAAGCGGGCATTGCCGTTGACCGGGCGGAACTGGGCCGGTTGTCCGAAGATTTTGCGGCCCGTATGGCCGTGATGGAAAAAGACATCTACGAGACCGCAGGCCGTGAGTTCAATGTGGGCTCCCCCCGCCAGCTTGGCGAAATCCTGTTTGACGAGATGGGCCTGAAAGGCGGCAAGCGCGGCAAGGCTGGGGCATGGAGCACGGATTCCTCCGTGTTGCAGGATCTGGCCGATCAGGGCCACGCCCTGCCGGAAAAGGTGCTGGCATGGCGGCAGCTTGCCAAGCTGAAAAGCACCTATACGGATGCCCTGCTGCGCCAGACCACCACGGAAGACCGCGTGCATACGTCCTTCCAGATGGCCATCACCACCACAGGGCGGCTTTCTTCCAACGAGCCGAATTTGCAGAACATTCCCATCCGCACGGAAGAAGGTGGGCGTATCCGGCAGGCGTTTATTGCGCCCAAGGGCAAGAAGCTGGTGTCTGCCGACTATTCACAGATCGAACTGCGGCTGCTGGCGGATGTGGCGAACATTCCGGCCCTGCGGGAAGCCTTTGCGCTGGGGCAGGATATTCACGCCCGCACGGCGTCCGAAGTATTCGGTGTGCCGCTGGAAGGCATGGATGCCCTCACCCGCCGCCGCGCGAAGGCCATCAATTTCGGTATCATCTACGGGATCTCGGCCTTCGGGCTGGGGCGGCAGCTTGGTATTCCGGCAGGGGAAGCACGTTCCTATATTGATGCGTACTTCGCCCGCTACCCCGGCATCCGGGATTATATGGAGCGCATGCGCGAGGAAGCCCGCCTGCACGGCTATGTGCTCACCCCGTTTGGCCGCCGCTGCTACGTGCCGGGTATTCAGGAAAAAAGCGCGGCCCGCAGGCAGTATGCAGAACGGCAGGCCATCAACGCCCCACTTCAGGGGGGGGCTGCGGATATTATCAAACGCGCCATGGTACGCCTGCCACGCGCCCTGAAAGACGCCGGGCTCTCCGCCCGCATGCTGTTACAGGTGCATGACGAACTGCTGTTTGAAGCAGATGAAGCCGAAGCGGAAGCCGTGGCCGCTCTGGCCCGTGAGGTCATGGAAGCCGCAGCAACACTTTCCGTACCGCTGGTGGTGGAAACCGGCATTGGCCGCAACTGGGCAGAGGCACATTAAGACATGACTCCTTCTGAAAAACGCTTTGCACTGATTGGCGTTGCCATTTTGGCCGTTGCCGGTGCGGGCAGCTACATGGCCACCCGCTTTGCCATGCACCACGGCCCCACCCTGAGCACCTATGGCAATGAGGTTGGTGGGTCTTTCCGCCTGATGGACGCCACAACCGGCACCATGACGGACCAGACCTTCCGTGGCCGCTGGATGCTGGTGCTGTTTGGCGCCACCCACTGCGCACAGGATGCGTGTGAACCCGCCCTGCGGAACATGTCCGCCGCGCTGGACAAGGTGGACCCCGGCAAGCGCAAGGCTGTGATCATTTTTGTCAGCCTTGACCCGGACCGTGATGATGCAGACCGCCTGCGCCAGTACGGTGCGGCCATTGGCCCGCGCGTGGTGGCTGGCACCGCCGCCCCGCGCTCCTTGGAAGCACTGACGCAGGAATATCACGCAAAAATTGAAAAAGTGGATGACCCTGAATGGCAGTACACCATGCGCATGTCTCCCCGCTTTGTAGTGATGGACCCGGATACCCGCTATAAGGGCACTGTGGACGCCAACCAGAGCGCGGATGAAATGGCCGAGCACCTCGCCACCATCATGAAGCCGCAGGAGTAGGCTGTTAGCCGCCCTCCCGTTACCCGTCTTTCTGGTGAAAGGGGTTACGGGCCACGCCTCTCCCTAAAGGAGCAAAGTTGAGGGTTCGAAAAACCCACCTTTTTCAGTCACGACGGAATCATAACGTCTTGATACCGCTCGTGACAGAAAGGCCCGGATAGGGGTTTTCCGAACCCGCCAAGAGCACCGGACCGTCTGCAGGAAACAAAAACGGCAGCATGATACAGCGGCGTCTTATTTCACATAATGCACGGGCTTCGGTCTCCGCTGTGGGACTTTCGCCTTTATCGGCGGTCATTGAGGCAGCGTGCGGCTCTCACCTCCGCGCTCATGGCCGAAGGCGGCGGGTTGGTAAGGCGGCTCTTTGTGCGATTACGGGCATCATGCTGCTGGCCTCAAACGGGGAGGCTGCGGCCTCCGCCACGCCTGCTTCCGCTCCGTTGCCCCACAGTGGGGGCACCTTGCGTCTCACGGCTCAGAGTTCCGGTGGCACGCTGGACCCGCAGGTGGCGTATATGTCCCTCACCCGGCAGATTGAAACGCCGGTGTATGATACGCTGCTGGCCTATCCCAAATTCTCCGGCCCCGGCGCGCTGCCGGTTATTGCCAATCTGGTGGAACAGGTGCCCACGCCGGAAGAAGGGGGCCTGACCTACCGGCTCACACTGCGCAAGGGTATCCGCTTCTCCAACGGCCAGCCGTTGGGGGTGGAGGATGTTGCGGCCTCCTTCCGCAGAGTGTTCAAGGTCGGCAGCCCGACCGCTGGCCCGTATTACAGCCATATTGTGGGGGCGGACGCCTGCCTGAAAGACCCCGCCCACTGCACACTGGCAGGCGGTGTGGAAACAGATGCCGCCACCCGCAGCGTGGTGTTTCACCTCAGCACACCAGACCCGGATTTTCTGGAACATCTGGCATGGGGGCACGCCGCCATTCTGCCCGCCAGCACCCCGCCGCATGACATGGGCAATAGCGCGCCACCCGGCACCGGCCCCTACCGCATAACGGCTTATGACCCCACCCAGTATCTGGAGATGGAACGGAACCCATATTTTCAGGAATGGGCGCATGAAGCCCAACCCGCGGGCTACCCGGACCATATACGCCTGACCTTCGGGCTGGAGCCGGAATCTGAAGTCACGGCCATTGAAAACAACCAGTATGACTGGATGTATGAGGACGTACCGCTCGACAGGCTGGGCGAAGTTGGCTCACGCTATGCCGCACAGGTGCAGCTTTATACATTGCTGCTGTATTATTACGCGGCCCTGAACACCACACTGCCGCCGTTCAATTCCCTCAAGGCGCGGCAGGCGCTGAATTACGCCGTCAATCGCCATGCCATGGTGATCTATCATGGTGGCCCTGCCGTAGCCGTGCCGCTCTGCCAGCTTCTGCCCGAAGGCGCGCCGGCTCATCAGTCGTCCTGCGCCTACACCAAAGGAGCCTCACCCGAACATCCCGCCGCGCGATGGCAGGCCCCGGACCTTGAAACCGCCCGCAGGCTAGTGCGGGAGAGTGGCACGGCAGGGCAGAAAGTCACCATCGTCGCGCCGCTGGATGGGCGCTACGGCTCCATGGCCATGGAACTGCGCAGCACGCTTGCCGCCATCGGGTATGATGCCGTGGTGCGCAGCATGACGCAGACAGTGCAGTTTCCCTACGTTCAGAACAGTGACAATCACGTGCAGGTCGCGCTGACAGGATGGCAGGCGGATTATCCTTCCGCCGGAGGCATCCTGCACACGCTGTATTCGTGCGAGAGCATCCACCCACATTCCGATAACTCGCTGAACATGTCCGCCTTTTGTGACCCCACCATTGAAGACCAGATGCAGCACGCCGCCACCCTTGCGCTGACTGACAAACCCGCCAGCGCACAGGCATGGGCAGCAGTAGACCGGGCACTGATGGCACAGGCGCCCTCCGTGCCGCTGGTGCAGATCAAACGGGTTACGCTGTTGTCAAAACGCGCGCGTAACGTCATCGTAACACTCAATGATGAAATTCTGCTCTCCCAGCTTCAGATCCAATGACGGCTGATTGTTCTTCTGCTTCCGGCACGGGTGTTCCGGTGCCCGCACCCGCGCGCCCGGCTGGCCCCTGGCGCAAGGCGGGCCGCACGCTGCTGCGCAACCGCTCCGCCATGGCAGCGCTTGGCGTGCTGGTGTGCATGACCATCGCCTGCCTGCTGGCCCCCCTCTATGCGCACGATGTGGCGCGGGTGGACCCGTTCACCTCCAACGTGGCAGGCAGCATAATGCTTGATGGGCATGAGGTGGACATCATGCAGCCCAATGATAACCCGCTGCATCTGGGCCTGAGCCCCATCGGGCCGACGGGCCACGCCGCTTACCTGCTTGGGGCGGACAGTCAGGGGCGCGATGTTGCGGCCCGCCTGCTGTATGGGGGCCGTAACTCGCTGCTGATTTCCGCCTGTGCAGCGGTGCTATGCCTGCTGCTGGCCGCCACCGCAGGCATTGCCGCCGGTTTTTTTGGCGGGCTGGTGGATACCGTGCTCTCCCGGTTGATGGATATCATGTGGGCGGTGCCGGTCTATCTGTTCGCTATCTCGCTTTCCATTGTTACGGTCAGTCAGGGCCTTAAGCTGGGGCCGTTCGTGATCGAGGCAGATAATCTGCTGATCCCCATTGTCATTATTGCGCTGGTATATGTGCCCTATGCCGCGCGGCCCATTCGTGGCCGTGTGCTGGCATTGCGGCAGGCGGAATTTGTTACGGCGGCGCGCTGCCTTGGCGTGCCCCGCTGGCGCATTGTGCTGTTTGATATCCTGCCCAACGTGATGACAACGCTGGTGGTGCTCGGCCCGCTGCTGATGGCGCTGGCCCTGCTGGCGGAAAGTGCGCTCTCCTTTCTCTCCATTGGTGTGCAGGCCCCTGCGGCGTCCTGGGGCACCATCATTCAGGATGGCGAAGGGCTGATCTACACGCGCCCCATGGTGGCCGTGGCCCCCGGCCTTGCCATTGTGATTGTGGTGCTGGCGCTGAACATTCTGGGCGATGGCCTGCGGGACGCGCTGGATGTGCGTGATGCCGCACGGCGGTCTTCATGAAGGAGCGCACGCCATGATCACTGCCCTGCTGCGCCGCCTTGGGCAGACAGTCTTTGTGCTGTTCGGTATTTCCGCGTTGGTGTTCTGCGTGTTCTTCGCAACACCCGGGGCAGACCCCACCGCCCGCATTGCCGGGCGCAACGCCTCCCCCCAGACCATGGAGAAAGTGCGCAAGGAATACGGGTTCGACCGCCCCTTGCCCGTGCAGTACGCCACCATGATGAAGAAACTCTTCATCACGCGCGATCTGGCCTCCTACGTGGACCGTGGCGAACTGGTTGTGCCGGAAATTGCCCGTGCGGCTCCGGTTACTCTGTCTCTGGTATGCGGGGCGGCGCTGATCTGGGTGGTGGCCTCCATTGCCATGGGCACGCTGGCCGCCGCCATGAAGGGCACATGGGTGGACCGTGGGCTGATGATGCTGGGGCTGATTGGCATTTCCATGCCGGTGTTCTGGCTGGGCCAGGTGGCCAACCTTATTACCCAGAGCCGCTACCATGATACGTGGCTGTTCTCCTGGGTGCCGGGGCTGGGCTACGTGCCGTTTACGGAAAGCCCGCTCGGCTGGTTCAAGGCGCTGGTCATTCCGTGGGTGGTGCTGGCCGTGATGTTCATTGGTATCTACAGCCGCGTGCTGCGGGCTGATCTGGTGGCGCTGGCGGGTGAAGACTTCATGCGCACGGCACGGGCCAAGGGGCTTTCCCCCACCCGTGTGCTGCTGCGCCATGGGTTGCGCACCTCCATGGTCACATTTGTCTCCCTCTTCGGGCTGGATTTCGCGCAGCTTGTGGGCGGCGGCGCCCTGCTGACGGAAGTGGTGTTCGGGCTGCCGGGCGTGGGTCGGCTGACCTATCAGGCGCTCACCAATCTGGACCTGCCGCTGATCATGGCCACGGTCATGTATTCCGCCGTGTTTGTTGTGCTTGCCAATGCAGTGGTGGACAGCGTTTACCTGCTATTGGACCCAAGGGTACGTGATGCCAGATAACTTTCCTTCCGCACCCCGTCAGCCCTCCCCCACGCAGCACACCGCCGCGCCGCTGCTGGCGGTGCGTAACCTGTGCGTCAGCTTTCCCTCCGGCGGCAGGATGATCCCCATTGTGGAGAATGTTTCCTTCACACTGGCGGAGCGGGACATCTTGGGGCTGGTGGGGGAATCCGGCTCCGGCAAATCCGTAACCGCCATGGCGCTGATGGGGCTGATAGACAGCCCCGGCGTGCAGATCACCGGCTCTGCCCTGTTCCGGGGGCAGGAACTGGTGGGCCTGCCGCAAAAGCAGTTGCGCCGCCTGCGCGGGCGGCAGATTGCCATGATCTTTCAGGACCCCATGACAGCCTTTACGCCAGTCTACACCATAGGCTGGCAGATTGATGAGCAGATCCGCGCGCATGAACGCCTCTCCCGCAAGCAGGCCCGCGCCCGCACGGTGGACCTGCTGGCAGAAATGGGCGTGCCGGACCCTGCCCGCACGGCAGACCGCTACCCGCACCAGCTTTCGGGCGGCCTGCGCCAGCGCGCCATGATTGCCATGGCGCTCTCCTGCAACCCGGCACTGCTGATTGCTGATGAACCCACAACCGCGCTGGACGTGACCGTGCAGGCCCAGATTCTGGACCTCATCCGTGGTCTGCGCACCGCCTATGGGTCTTCCGTCCTGCTGATCACGCATGACATGGGCGTGGTGGCGGAAACGTGTGACACGACATTGGTACTGTATTCCGGCCGGGTGGCGGAAACCGGGCCGACACAGGCGCTGTTTGCTCAGCCGGGGCACCCTTACACCGCCGCATTGCTGGCCTCCATTCCGCCGCTGGATGGCCCACGCCCAGAGCGCCTGCCAGCCATTGCCGGTGCCCCGCCCGTTCCGCCGGAACGCCCCGCGGGTTGCGCCTTCAGCCCCCGCTGCCACTACGTGCATGAAGCCTGCCTGCCCGCCCCTCCACCGCCGCTGGTACCCGTCGGCCCACATCAGAGCGCTGCCTGCGTGCTATCCACGGAGGGCACGCCGTTGCCCCCACGGCTGATATCGGCATGTGCTTCAGCCGCTGCGTCCATACGCCATCAGGCAGCTCCCACGCCCCCGCCGTCTCATGGGGAGGTCTCCCCATGAGTGTGCTATCCTGCACTCTCTCCTCCATGCGGGAGCACACGGCATGAGTGCTTTTCCCGTGTCCTCTCCTGAACAGGGTGGCGCGCCGCTGCTGAGTGTGCGGGCGTTGCGCAAGACCTATTCCCTCCCACGGGGGCAGACGCTCAAGGCAGTGGATGGCGTTTCGCTTGATGTTCTGCCCGGTGAGGTTCTGGGGCTGGTGGGTGAGTCCGGTTGTGGCAAATCCACGCTGGGGCGATGCCTGCTGCGGCTGACGGATGTCTCCTCCGGCCAGATCACGTTTGAGGGGCAGAACATCACCCATCTGGGCGAGCGCGCGTTGCGGCCCCTGCGCCAGCGGATGCAGATGGTGTTTCAGGATTCCTACGCCTCGCTCAACCCGCGCCGCCGCATTGGTGATCTGCTGGCCGAGCCCCTGCGCGTGCATCCCGGCCCGGACGGGCGCAAACGGCCTGCCGCTGCCATCACCGCCCGCCTGCATGAGTTGATGGACCTTGTCAGTCTGCCGGTTGCCGCGCTGGACCGCTACCCGCATGAGTTTTCAGGCGGCCAGCGGCAACGCATCAACATTGCCCGTGCGCTGGCGCTCTCTCCCCGGCTGGTGGTGGCGGACGAACCCGTTTCCGCGCTGGATGTGTCCGTGCAGGCTCAGATTGTGAACCTGTTTGCTGATCTGCAAGCCCAACTGGGGCTGACCTACGTGTTTGTGGCGCATGATCTGGCGGTGGTGCGGCAGATTTCCACCCGCGTGGCGGTCATGTACCTGGGCGCTGTGGTGGAACTGGGTGAAACGGATGACGTGCTGCATCACCCGGCCCACCCCTACACCGCAGCCCTGACGCAGGCGGTGCCCCGCCCGGTGGTGGGCGCGCCCCGGCACCCGCCCCTGCGCGGCGATATTCCAAGCCCGGTGGCCCGGCCCTCCGGCTGCCGTTTTCATACACGCTGCCCCATGGTGCAGGACCGCTGCCGCGTTGAAGACCCTGCGCTGCATACGGTGCGCCCCGGCCATCAGGTCGCGTGTCACTTTCCACTGGCGGCGGACTGAAAGGGCCAGTATGCAGGGGCTTCCCTGCGCCTGCCGGAGAAACCCTGAGCCCGCATGTTCCGCTTTTCTGCTTTAAGTGCCTGCCTGCGCTTTTACAGTTCTCTGATGGTGATTGCCGTCATTTTTCTGGCGCTGGATGCTGGGTCTTTCGTGCTGCGCCATCTTCTGCCTGACGGCCCCCGCCTCCGCAGGCTGGGGCGGGCGTGGCTGCATGGCGTCGCGCGGCTGGCTATCCGCTATCTTCAGGCAGCGGGCATTGTGGCGTGTGATATGGATGCATTGGCCCCGCTGCGCACGGAGCACAACCTTGTGCTGGTGGCCAATCATCCCTCTCGGTTGGATAGCCTGATTCTGGCTGCCGCCCTGCCCAACATGACCTGCGTCACCAAAGCCTCCATCTGGGAGCGCCCCACCTTGGGCAGCACGCTGCGCACGGCGGGCTACCCCCGGCATGACAGCCTTTTGCGCCTGATTGGCCCCGCCAGCCAGAGCCTGAAAGAAGCGGGGCAACTGCTGCTGTTTCCGGAAGGCACACGCTCCCGCCCCGGTGCGGAACCTGGTGCGTTTCAACCCGGCTTTGCTGCCATTGCCCAGCGCACACGGGCAGACGTGCAGCCATTGCTGATTGAAACCAATTCCCCATATCTGTCACAGGGCTGGCCCTTTCTGCGTCGCCCGCCCCTGCCCATGCGCTACCGCGTGCGCCTCGGCCCCCGCTTTCCCGCCCCGGCACGAGATGAAGCCAGCGGCCGCGCCTTGGTGGACGCCGTTGAAACCCTGCTGAAGCAGGAACTGAGCACACCCAAAGCAGACTTCTAAGATCTGCCAGAAGAGGCCGTTTAAAAGACTTTTTGAAAAGTTGAGGATATCAGTCCGGTTGTCTTTCAACAGCGAAACAGGGTCGGTTTCGCTCAGATAGTCCCATTGGAAGCCGATAGAACCGGCATTTCAGGCTTAAACGCTCGTTGTGCCGGGCAAACGCTGGCTTTTCACATATGAAACGCCTTAGTCGCCCTTATCTCCATATTCTTAAACACCGTTCTATTCTTGTCAGGCCAAAAGAGATCTTGAAAGAACCTTATGGGGTATGACCACAAAAGTAGCGCCCCCCATTCCCTCAGCCCCAGCTAATGCCTAGATCGCGCCCTCAATCTCGGTCACGCGAGAGACGCACTCGCGGAAATCCTTCGCTTTTTCCATAAAGCCCACCATGCTGATGACCCATGTGTCCTCATCTCCTGTGGGGAAGCCAATCACCAGCCAGCCGCTATGTGAGAGACCTGTAAACAGGATACGCAGATCATCCATATCCAGCGTGGTGGAAAGCGTGTCATTCGCGCCGAACATGGTATAGCTCTGCTGCCATTTTTCGGCTTTTGCGCTCTGGAAGATCAGCTTGATGTTCTCGCCCGTCATGTCTGGCCAACTGGTTTCCTCCACCATGAGCGTATGGTGCGGGTAGGTGCGCTGGCCTGTCAGCAACGCCAGTTTACGCCCATCGCTGAATGTACCTTCAAGCTGACAGAACGCGCCGCCATCCTTGCTGTCAGACTGTTTGACGTCCCACGTCCCGGCATCCGGCACCACCACTTTGGGAGAAGGCTCCGCCTGCTGCGCGCTGGAGGCCGGTGGCGGCTTCTGCGCCCACGCAGCCCCGCCGCTGGAGACCAGCAGAAAAAGACACCCCCCTAAAACGCTCAGTCTGGTCATGCTCTTACGCTCCCGTCATGCCGCTATGGTAGAGGCCGCACCTGCTGTTTGACAATCAGGGAATGATGGACAGATCAAAAGACCAATGGACCTTCCAGATCCAGCACCGGCTTGGCGCCCACATGTTCCACCCGCTGCTTGCCCTTTGCACCCAGTTGATAAAACCGCAGGCTGTCCTTGCTCTCATCTGCCTCCGCCAGCAGACGGTGCCGCAACTCCGCCCATTGGGCCGGGTCAACCTCGCACTCAAACACGGAATGCTGCACACGCTGCCCGTAATCCAGACACGCACGGGCTACACGCCGTAACCGCCTTCTGCCTGCTGCGTCCTGAGTGTTCACATCATAGGTTATTAAAACCAGCATGACTTATTTCCAGATAAACGCCGGGTAGGCATCCAGATCTCCCCTCAGATGACGGGCCAGAAGCAGTGCCTGCACATGGGCCACCAGGCCGAACGTCATGCTCTCGTTCAGGAAAGGGTGACGCACTTCCTTCTTTTTTCGTTCCTGCCAGGCTGTCAGCACCGTTTTACGCGCGTCATCCTGCAAGGTCACGCCTCCGCCTTCATGGCACACAAAATCTTCCGCCCTGATCTGCCCCCGGTTGATAAGGCTCAGCGCAACCCGATCAGCCAGAACAGGACGCAGTTCTTCCATAATATCCAGCGCCAGACTGGCTCTGCCTGGTCGATCAGCGTGCAGAAACCCCACCTGCGGGTCCAGCCCCACGCTCTCCAGTGCGGAACGGCAATCATGCCCCAGCAAGGCGTATAAAAAAGACAACAGGGCATTCACCCGATCCAGCGGTGGTCTGCGCGACCGCCCGCCAAAATGGAACGCCGGATTATCTGAACGCACAAACCGCGGAAAAACGCCAAAATATACTCGCGCAGCCTCACCTTCCACACCACGCAAAGTTTCCATATCCGTCACGCGCACAATGCGCCGTGTAGTATCTGTCAACCATGCTTCCGCTGCCTGAAGAGCTTGCGTCGCCTCCGCCGGAAGAGAGGCCCCGTAATCACGCAAGGTTCGCCTGACCACCGTACGCTGGTTGGCTACCTTTGCCGCCACCACATGACGGGCAATGGCGATACTCCGTGCAGGATCATCTGCAACACGATACTGCGTGCGCCGCAACAGCACATTGCCAGAACGTGGCCCTTCAACCCGCGCCAGAAACCGCCCATATGGCGAGAGGTAGGAAAACGCGATACCTGCTTCCGCACAGGCAGCCAGCAATGCGGGCGAAGCCCCTATGTGGCCAAAACACATGATGCCTTCCAACAGATGCAATGGTGCGCGGCCACGCTCCTTGCCCTCCACCTCCACCACAACATTTGCCCCATCTTTTTTCAGCCAGGCATTTTCAGTGGTAACATAAATGGTGTTCAGGTGCTTACGCATCAGCCTTCAGCTTTCCAGAGTTTTCAGAAACCAGGCATGAGCAGATGCCTTTTTCTCCAACCGGCGCGGCTGACACATTTCCTCCAGAGAGCACTGCCCACACGCCTTGCGCCACACGGGCGGCGGTGTTTGCCCGGATGCAAACAAAGCCTGTACGGTCTGCGCGATATCCCGCGTCAAAGCGCGCAAGTTCTCATCAAACACAACAATGGTGCGCCTGTGCGGCCTGCCATAAAACAGCGCCCCTTCCGGCACCGGACAGCCGAACATTTCTTCCAGGCACAGGGCCTGCGCGCAAAGCTGCACCTCATCCGCCCGATGCGGTTTGGGGCTGCCCCGTTTGTATTCTACCGGGTAAGGTCGGGCCATCTCTCCCTTGCCGTGCAGTTCCACAACATCCGCCTTGCCAAACACCCCCAGCAGGAAAGAGCGCAAAGGCACGGCCCGCAGGATTTTCACACCCCGCCTGCGTTCAGGTAGTCCGGCATCCACCGTTTCATGCAGGATGCGGCCTTCCGCCGTGGCACCATTTTCCGCCCATTGTTGTTCCACGTGAATCAATGCGCACTGGCGCGGGCAGAACAGGTAGTGCTGCAAAGCCGAAATGGGAACAAGGCGGTCTTCCTCCTCCCGCGCTTTCGGCTCTGGCATCATGCTGCGTTACCGCTCGATGATTTCAACACCATCAGGCAGGTTCGTGCTGTCTATTTCAATGCGGTAATCATTCCAGTAGCGGGCGGGTGGCCAGTTATCCATGGCCGGGTTGTGGCTGGACGCATGGTCCACCTGATAGCTGGAGCCCTGATAGGTGCGATAGGTCTTGACCCGATCAAACAGATCCTGCGCACGGGCGTTGCCCAGAGCGCTTGCATGTTTGAAAACAACCAGCTTGCGGGTGGCCATTTCACCCCGCGCGGCGGACCGATCCGTTTCAAACATGTTGCTCAGAGCAGACCACAGCAGTTCCAGATCATCCTCGGAAAACCCGGTGCCCTTTACAGGATGAGACGCCAGCGGTGCGGACACAAACCCATGCACCCGATACAGCCCATAAGGCACAATATGCTTGCGGCCCATGGTGCGACCACCTTTTTTCTCGGCATCGGCCTCGGTTGTGGCAGCCATACGGGTGATGGAAATTTCAAGCGGCACAACAGGTTCTACAGAATGAGCAAACGTGAATTGCACTGGCCCACGCACCTGTCCTGCATTAACCCCCGTGGTCATGACTGCGCCAAAAGTGCGGATATCCCAGAAGTTGGCGCACATCCACTGGGTCAGCGCGCGTGCTTTTTCCACATCTTTGGGCAGCTTTTTCAGCTCTTCATCCTTCTTGGCTTCCGGAACAATGGCCGCCCACGCGCGCTTGTTCTGAACGTTCAGCGTGGCCCCTTCACTGACGTAAATTTCAAAGCCGGCTTTATCACCCTGAACATCGGCAATGTAATTCCGCACCTTGCGCTTGAGCGCCACATCTGACACCAGCCCCTTGTTGGTTTCCGGGTCCAGCCGCGGCAGGTTGCCTGCGTCCGGGTCTCCGTTCGGGTTGCCATTGGTGACATCAAAATACAGGACAAACTCATAGCGGTTTGTAACGGGTGCTGCGGTGCTCATGCGTTGTCTTCTTCTTCTTCAACACCCTGTTCGGGAAGGGCTTGCCCGTCTTTCTGTCCGGCCAGTTTGGCCTTACGCTGCTGGTAATACCCCAGAGCAAATTCCCCCTGTTGTTCCAGCGGCAGAGAGCGCGGAAAGGAAAGAGGCTCCGCCGGTTGAATACGGTCGAATATTTCTTCCAACTCTTTTTCAATCAGGATTGCCCACCCCGGCAGTTTTTTCCGCAACGCTGCCAGATGGTTCTGCCCGTTGCGAATAATAACAGGGAAAATACTGGCAGGCGTTGCGGATGCTGCCCCGAAATATTTATCGCGCATGGTGGTGTTCAGCCCACCCAATGCGCCCTTCTGCGCCAGTTCATACACCGCGAACAGGCGGCCAAGCTGGTATCCTACATTCGGATAATCCCGATTCAGGCTCACGGGTATGCTCTCCTTTTCTGAAAGGCTTGGGTTGGTTTTACGCTTTTTCCGTTGCAATACAGCGCGGATAGCAGCGGCGTGCCAGCCGTTTTCGGGGTTATCGCCTGCCCGCAACCGCATGATGGTGGCGGAAAGCCATGTGCGCGGATAAAAGCCACCCGAAAGAATGGCCTGCATCAGATCTCCTGCCAGATGCGCTGGAATGTTCTCAAATTTTTCCTGCATGGCAGTTGTTTTGGCGAGTAGAAGTGCAGGAGACGGCAATTTGCGCCATGGCGCTGGCTCCAACGCCATATCCTGATAATGCAGGGCAATATTGCGCACAAAAGCCCCGAAGGAATCAGACAACCAGAAACGCACCGAAACACGCGCGGCATTAGGAGCCAGACCGAGCACATGAAAGCGCACTCCTTCGGTCAAAAATGGCCAAACCTCATCTGGCCTACGGCCTCTGGCAATACTTTCGAGTGCATCACCAATTTTGCGGCTTTCGGTTTCATCCAGATTTTCAACGGCCAGCAGATGACAGCCAAGTTCATCAGCCTCTTCCGCCACCTTTGCATCTGCGGCATCTGCCCAGAACACAAGAGTGGCATCGCCTATGGGGCGAGAAAGGCGGTTACGGCTCCCTTTCTGCAACATGCGGTTCAGCGCGGTGCCATACTGAAACGCCGCTAGTTCCGATGTAGGGGCATTCTCCCCCTGCGCCTTACCATAGGATGTAAAAGCATCATTATTGAAAGAGACCAGCGCTGCACCAGCAGTTTGTGCTCCCTGCACCCCTTTGACGACCGGATGCAAACGCGCAGGCGCGCAATGCTGACCTGTTACCAGACAGAAACTCTCTTCAGGTTCGCTTCCTCCTGTCTGCGCCAACTCAGCCACTAGTTTCTTGGCTGCCGGACGTTCATGCAGACGTTTTCTGTCTCCATCCAGTTCGAACATGATGTTCGCGTCCAGCATGTCCGGTGTGAACGGCGCAGCATCAAACCGAGCAGGAGACCAGCTTTGCAAAAACGCCTTAAACGCCAGTAAACCTTGGTCCTGCGTTTCCCCTATCTTTTCCAAGTTATCCTGCACAAAAGCCGCATGTTCCTGCGCCGTGCGTTTGCCCTCGCCTGCTGTTCGCCCCAGCACATAGGCTGATTTATCCCATAGAAAATTGGGAGATATTCCAGCAGTGCGTTTGACTGCGGCAGGTACTTTCATAAGGGTATCAAAAGGCTTTTTACCATCATGGTTGCGAAGATCCTTCACATCCACCACGTTTCCAGCTTTATTCAATACAATGGACCAGCCGAATTTTTCCTGGCTCCAGCCTAGCTCTTCCGCATCTGGCATGCGTTCATAAAACCGGACCAGCGCCTGCAATGGCCCCTGACGGATTTCCGTTTTCATGCTGCCAGTTCCGGGCTGTCTGCTGAGGGCACCTCAATCACGCCATTGCGGATATGGGCACGGAAAAACCGTGATACATTGCCATGCGCAAAATCAATATCATGCAGCATCCACCCAAGATCTATATTCTCCGCCGCATCCTCCTGCGCCAAAAAAGTGGATGTTGGCAGTGGCGCGCCATCCGGCAACAGAGCGAAGTCCGCTGCAAATTCCCGCGTACCCAGACACGGCCGATGAAAGCACTGTCCGGCTTCTGCGCGCCGATTGAATATACTGATATGTTTTGCCGCTGTTTCACCCGGACCAGCTTTTTCTGTCATGGTAAAATGGGCTTCAATCACATAAGCCACATCCAGCAGGATAGTTGCTGCCCGTTGCTGCCGGTTTTCTTCAACAGAAAGCCCCAGCCCATCCGTACGTCCTGCCTTCATGGCCGTGGCGGCATTGCGGGCGTTGGCTTTGGCCCCAACCTCATTGCGCCGGATGGTGCCAAACTGAATAGGCTTCAATACATGAACACGGTCAATATGCCACCGGATGGCAGGCTTCCAGTGAATAGCTTCAAGTATTCCACGTGCTGCCGATGGTGTGATCACATCATAGCTGACACGTTCAGACTTGAACTCAGGACGGGTAAAACAGGCGCGTTCGCCCCAGATATGTAGTCTTACCCCCATAGAACCCTCATACCATCACCATTACATTAAGATTAAATGACCGATTTTAGAAAAATTGTAAAACAAATATTTTTACATCCCTTTAATAATAATAGAAATTTTTAATTTATTCCGCTGATTTATACCCCAACCAGGAAAACAAATATCGAATTTGTAAAATCACTTCACACCCACACTGGCAAACAACCTCACCTCATCTGCCAAAACAAACACACTTGCTTTACTCCCCAGTACCTTGGTAAGGGAGTCACACAGAAAAACACATCATAATATAAAGCACATATTATGAATAACAAACCATCATGGTGGGTTAAAAAAACTCCTCCCCGTGCATATGTTCGCACCTTCGCTCTTACCATCAAAATCTCACTTGTGCTTCCTATCCCTTCCGCTTTGGTTGATGTGGCGCCACAAACATTTACTTCGGGACATAACGCCCCTTGGACAGCAAATGCTCCACCTAGCTATCAATACCCCCAAAGCTTTGTCGTTCAAGTTATCTAGTCGCTTGAACGTGGATTGAAACATAATTTGCGCATCATGGTATGAGATCCTGAGTTACCCTGAAGGGTTTATACTTTTCGGGATCACCAGATATTGCTTTCTTCCGTTCTGTAGGACGGGTCTTTCAGTTCAAGGCCGGTTTCCATGCTATACAGGCTGTTATTGTCCGCCTCCAACACCACAAAACGATCTCCATACTGCTCCTGCCGCAAGACACGGCACAGACCATCCGCCACAAACTGCATACGCACTTTTTGGGGAACAGGAACCGTATAATGTTGAAGTTTACGTAGAGCACCAGCAGGCGGATAGTCCGCATACTCCAGCTCTGAGATCAGAGTGCGTGCCGTTTCATCCCACTGGATAATAATAGGCTCCAAGGCTGTATCAATCATACGAAACGCGGCTGAAATGGTAGCAAAGGAAAACGTGAAGCTGCCAACGGTTTCAGCAATATCGGGCAGAATGGAAAAAGATGTGCTGCGGCCTCTCCCGTTCGGCAGGGTAGCGGCATCCAGAGCCTGATACCCCTTGTTGTAGTAAAGTTCCTGAAAATAGGCGTGTACGGCTTCTAAACTGAGCGGGTCCAACCCTCTCCGTAGCACGGCCCGCGTAGCCTCCCAAAACGGTATCATGGACCGCAGCATACGTAATTTTGGCAAGGCAGGAGGCTCTGTAGGCTCAGACAGAGTCTGGAAGGCAGGATCAAGGGCTTCAAACACAACAGTCCGCCCAAGCCCTTTCATACGCCCTTCCCGGTTGCATCGCCCTGCGGCCTGAGCAATGGAGGAAAGTCCCGCCGCCGCACGCCATACTTCTGGGAAATCCACGTCTACACCGGCTTCTATCAAGCTTGTGCTCACCAGCCTGACCGGCCTGCCCGCTTTGAGATCCTCTCTCACTTCCGCCAGAATTTTA
Organism: Acetobacter tropicalis; assembly: GCF_030644465.1. Classification (NCBI taxonomy): domain Bacteria; kingdom Pseudomonadati; phylum Pseudomonadota; class Alphaproteobacteria; order Acetobacterales; family Acetobacteraceae; genus Acetobacter; species Acetobacter tropicalis. The sequence continues at coordinate 975,906 of NZ_JAUYUW010000001.1, forward strand.
CGGCGATGCATGGGGCACATTAGCGTTGTTAGATGTCGTGCGCCCGGCATCTGGCCAATGTGGGCATAAAGTTCCTGCGCATGGGCGCGAGTATTGACAATGCACAGCATCTGCTCGCACTGCTCAAACTGCCTGGCTATTTCCTCATCCGTTACGGGTGTCTGGTTCCATTCAACCTGCACCCGCTTGAGTTGGGTATATAAATGTTCTGGATGCGGAGCCAGTTCACGCTGCCCGTCTATGGCGAACCCTTGCCGGGGAGCGCCTTCCCGCTGGGGCGGCAGAGCGTCGTCACATTTACGCAAGGCGGATTGTGTGGCGGTGCACAGCACAACGCTGGTTTTATACTGGTTTGCCAGTTCCTCCAGAACCGCCATACACGGGCGCAGAAGCGGCAAAGGCAGAGTTTGCACCTCATCAAGCACAATCACGCTGTTTGCTATATTGTGCACTTTACGAGATCGGCTGGTCCGGGCGGAAAAGAGGCTTTCAAAAAACTGCACTGTCGTGGTGACAATAATTGGCGCATCCCAATTTTCTGCATCACGCCGCAGTTTGTCCAGCCCGTCTCGCCCCTCATGCTCGCTATCATTCTCACTATTCGGGCCGGGGCCATCCCAATCAAAATTGGAATGGTGCTCCAGAATATCATCGGGCAGGCTCAACGCCTCCCGAAAAACCTGTGCAGTCTGCTCGATAATAGACGTATAGGGAATAACATAGATCACGCGCCGCAAGCCGTGCCGCAAGGCATGTTCCAGCGCAAAACTGAGCGAGGTCAGTGTCTTGCCGCCGCCTGTTGGCACTGTCAGGGTAAAAAGGCCGGGCTTTTCCTCTGCTTTTTTGATTGCATGGTCCAATATTTCTGCCCGCATAATATTGAGCGGCGTATCGGTTTTCCGACGGCTGGCCATATAGGCACGTATGGCCTCCACATGGCGCGCGGAAAGTTCTCCGCCTCGGGCTGGCGGCGGCAAGCCTTCTGCCTGAGCATAAAACCGTTCTGTTTCCAGAAAATCAGCATCTACCAGACAGGAAAACAGCATGCGCGTTAAAAAATACTGATAGAACCCCGGATAATCCGATTTCTCTTTCAGGCTGTTTCCTGGCAAAAGCTGTTTGCGTTCCGGCAAGGAAAGCGCCAGCGTTTTCCATTGCTCATAGCATTCAAGAGGATAATGTTCTTTATCCAACCGCGCCAACAGGGCTGAAGGGCCGTCCTCATACCGGCCTTTCACAGCATTGGCCAACCCTGCATGGTGCCCCGCGATAACAAACGCGAGTAAACGCCCCAGTTGCTGGCCATATAACGTTACAGCCTCACGTGCCCCCGCCGTGCTGTGATCTGGTCCCTTCTGGCTGACTTCTGAACTGATATAAGCCTGATACGCCGCAGATGCTTTACCAATATCATGCAAAAGCCCCGCAGCCCGCGCGAGCATGGCCAGTCCGAATGGCTGTGCAAAAAGCGCCCCTCTTTGCGCGACACACTCAAGATGCTCTCGCAAAGGTTCCCATCGCGCCTTGTCTGCAGGGGCAGGGAGAGAGTGCGCGTAAAGAACCACTGACCTCCCTTCCCCTCAGGTATCACTTATTCTTAATAAAATGTAATCATTCAGAATGACCTGTCACCATTGCTTATTAAGCAATCCTTACCTCCAATTTGCGCATAGATGCCCTGAAGCCCGTAAGAGCTTTAGTTCTCTCCTCCCGGCTTACGCCAACGCGCCTGCATGTGGCCCGCCAGAGAACATGACCAATTCGTGCTCTCCCCCCATATTTCTACCCACGGCCCGCATGGGAAGCGACGCAGTTAATATCGCACTCGGATGCATCGACAACGTTTCTATCCACGCTCCCGCACGGGGAGCGACTACGTTCAAAATCAACCTGGTCCCATTGCAACTCCAGTTTCTATCCACGCTCCCGCACGGGGAGCGACCAGAAGCTCGCGCAGTACTCACCAAGGCACGCGGAGTTTCTATCCACGCTCCCGCACGGGGAGCGACACCCTTCCATAGCCAGCATAGACCTTTTTCTGGGGTTTCTATCCACGCTCCCGCACGGGGAGCGACCAAATCCTGCCGATTTTGTGGGCCGTAGAAAGCGTTTCTATCCACGCTCCCGCACGGGGAGCGACTCACTGGGAATCTCCCTTCTACTGACGCAATGCTGTTTCTATCCACGCTCCCGCACGGGGAGCGACGGCATTTTTTGTTCCGGCAACCAAAGAAATGCCCGTTTCTATCCACGCTCCCGCACGGGGAGCGACCTTTCAATAATGGCTTTACCATCAGAGGCTAGAGTTTCTATCCACGCTCCCGCACGGGGAGCGACTAAAGAAAGCGAAATTATAAACCCAAAAACTAAAGTTTCTATCCACGCTCCCGCACGGGGAGCGACTATGTTGTTTCGCCAGTATCGTTATTGATAGCACGTTTCTATCCACGCTCCCGCACGGGGAGCGACCATTATGCCTTCCGCTGTCTGCTGTTCCTTCATAAGTTTCTATCCACGCTCCCGCACGGGGAGCGACGCTGTAAGTTTAGCACCTGTCTGGGGCTGGGCGGAATGCGCTTTTTGCGCGAACTGGCGGTTACGAGTGCTGCTGCTGAACGCTTTGGGATCAGCGTGTTTGAAAAAATTCTTATTTTATAATGAGTTGACGCGTGCGCGACCCTGCCGGGATTTTGATGGGTGATCAGGGTTCGCGCGACGGATGCGTAACACCGGGAATACCGCCTTGGCGCAGGCGGTTGCGGAGCCATTGGGCGGCAGGACCATGAGGATGCTTCTTGTGCCACACGGTGACAAGAGGGGTCAGGCGTTCTCCGGCATCGAACTGGAGGTTGGGGGCCACAATATCCGGCGCTGTGGGAGAGGCCGCCAGCACATGGTCTGAGACAAATGCCCAGCCTATATTGTGTTTTACCATTTCCAGAATAACCCAGTGGCTTTCCACCCACCAGACATCCGCCGCCACGCGCAGGCTTTGGCGTGTCTGTTCGCGCCCACGGGTGGCCACCAGAATCTGGCGGTAGCGTTTCAGGTCTTCCCACGTTACCTGCCTGTGGGCCAACGGATGAGTACGCCCGCACACCAGCTTAAGCGGCACATACCCAATGGCCTGAAAGGCAAGCTCCGGCTGCGGGTGGTCCTGCTGCCACATCACGCCCAGGTCCGCCACGCCCTCCAGCACAAGCTGGCCGACATCTTCCATAAGCGGAAACAGGATTTCCACCTGCACATAGGGAAAATTCTTTGCAAATTCAGAAAAAATCGTGCCCAGTGCATGTTCGGGGTAAAGCTGATCTATGGCCACCACCAGCTTGTTTTCCACCTGCTCTTCCAAAGAATGCGCAACCCCTATCAGGTGCTCGCGCCGTTCCAGCACCACGCGGGCTTCTGGCAGCAGGCGCAGACCCGCCTGCGTAAGCACAGGTTGACGGCCAGAGCGATCAAACAGCATCAGCCCCAGATCCACCTCCAGATTACTGATCTGGGTGCTGATGGCAGACTGCGCCTTACCCAACAGGCGGGCTGCCGCAGAAAAAGATCCCTTTTCCGCTGCCGTAACAAATGCCTGCAATTGATCCAGAGAAACGCTCATCTATCATTTTTCCAGATAGGTTCTATCTTTCTTTTCTCTGGGTAGGAGATAGGTTGCGCGCATGTCAACGCTCGATTCTGCTCCCGCTCCTCTGCGCTCCCCGTCAGACCGTGTGCGCCACGCCCTGCTGTTTGAATGTGTGGCACTGGCGCTGGTTATTCCCGTGGGGGCGTATCTGTTTGGCCTGCACACGGAAGATATGGACTTTATTGGTGTCGGCAGCGCCATAACGGCCACCGCGTGGAACTACATATATAATCTGGGGTTTGATCACGCCCTGCGCCGTCTGACAGGCTCGGCCCGCAAAAGTGTTGGCGTGCGCGTGCTGCACACGCTGCTGTTTGAGGCCGGGTTGCAGGTTGTGCTGCTACCCGCCATTGCGTGGTATCTGCGTATCAGTATTCCGCAGGCATTTTCCATGAGCTTTTCGCTCGCGCTGTTTTATCTGGTTTATGCGTTTTTCTTCAATATTGCGTATGACTGGGTTTTTCCTGTTGCCGTCACCCGCGTGCCCCCTTCTGCTCTGCCCATTGCCAGCGAGTAAAGCGCCCGAGTGGATGTGACCCTCCCGTAACGGTTTTACGTTGAACACGGGCAGGATACGCTTTTACAGTGTTTCTGTTTTTACAAGACACCAGCCACACGGGACAGCCACATGCCGTATCCACCCCACGCGTCCTTTGCAGACCGCGTTGTTGCTGTGCTGGATAAAGCCGCGCTGGGCGTTACGGCGCCATTCAGGCGGCTGGGCCTGATGGACTTTTCCGCCACACCGCAGTTGAAAAAAGCGCCACCCCTCTGGGTGGTGCTCTGTGTGGCCGGAGCAGAAACGCTTCTCTACGCCGTAGCACTTCTCGGCCCATTCAAAGCCGTGCACTCCGTAGCCAGTGCGCTGCTGGTGCTGTCCTGTGTTTTTGTAGCGCATGTCAAAAACCATCATGCTTTCTACGCCAAGGGTGGAGCAGACCGCACTCCGGCGGAACAACAGGTCGTGTGGCAGGGACGAATGGCGATGCTGGCAACCACCGCGATTCTTTCCACGTCCGCGCTAATTGCGGTAACCATCATTCTCGCGCGCTCTCCCGGCCCGGTGGATGGCATGGCTCTTATGCCCCCACTTGTCATGACACTGCTTTACACGGAATGCATGGCCTTTCTTTCGCTCGTTATTGTGCTCTCACGCCATGATCATGCGGCAGGCTCCTCCCAGCGCGTTGTGACCTCCAAGGCGTGAACCTGTAGAAAACCTGCCCGCTACAGGAAAGACTCGCTTTTTTGCAGTAACCACCTTGGTTTTCTGCCACCCGCCCCCACATAGCGGTTGCCAGCCTGCTTTTTCTGCCTGTTCCACAGCCGCACGCAGCCATCCTTTCCCTACCGGAAATGCTCAGCCCATCGGAGCCTCTTTGCCCCGTGTGAAGAACTTGCAGAAAGTACATTGCGAATAGTTCTCATTCGTGTATGGTCACGATGTCAGACTCAGAACGGGACGATCTTGATGGTCATCTGCTCTTGTAATCGCTTGACGGACAAAGATGTGGAATCCGCCGTTGCTAGTGGGGCTACCCGCCCGCGTGAAATTTATGCCTCCAAAGGCTGCAAAGCCCAGTGCGGCAACTGCGTGCCCGGTGTGGTCTGCCTTCTGCGTGAAGCCCGTATGAAACAGGTGCAGGCCGGCCTGATTCAGCAGACAGCCTCTGTCGCCGCCCTTTCCGCCTGAAACACCGTCCTCCCGCTTTCTTCACAGCTCTATTGCTTGCCTGTTGGGGCCACATCTGGCACGGCTGATGCCATGAACAGGCATATTCTGGTTATGGGCGCAGGCGCGTGGGGCTCCGCACTGGCGCTACACATGCACCGCACAGGGGCGCGTGTGCAGGTATGGGCGCGCAATCCGGCATCCCGCCTGCCTTCAGGGGCCATGCCCCGCCTGCCAGACTGGCCTCTCCCTGCTGACGTAACTGTGTCTGACACCATTCCCGCCAAACCGGACCTTATTCTGGTTGTTGTGCCGGTACAGCATCTGGCGTCTGTTCTGCCGCTGCTACCGCAAGGCGTGCCCGCCATTCTGTGCTGCAAGGGGGTGGAGCGTGCCTCCCAAACCTTCCCGTTGGATGTTATGGCACGGGTGCGGCCTGAATGTCCCGGCGCAGTCCTCTCCGGGCCTAACTTTGCGCACGAAATTGCGGCAGGCCTACCCGCCGCCGCCGTGGTGGCCGCTCCCCGCATGGAGCAGGCCCTGACATGGGCTGCTGCCGTTTCCTCCCCCACATTCCGGCTGTATGCGAGTGACGACTGTACCGGCGTACAGTTAGGCGGCGCCGCCAAAAACGTTATTGCCATTGCTGCAGGAACCGCCATGGGCGCTGGCCTTGGAGAAAACGCCCGCGCCGCCCTTATCACACGAGGACTGGCAGAAACCGGACGGCTGGCGGCGGCATTGGGCGGCCAGCCCGCAACCCTCGCCGGTCTGGCTGGTATGGGAGATCTGGTGCTCACCTGCACGGGGGTGGCCTCCCGCAATTATCAGATGGGGCTGGCTCTGGGCCGTGGCGCTGGTGCGGAGGATGCAGCCGCCGCCCTGCCCGGCGTGGCTGAGGGTGTAACAACCGCCAGCGCCCTGCTGGGGCTGGCCCGCGCCCATGGCGTGGCAGTGCCCATTATTGAAACCGTGTCGGATTTTCTGGCAAAAACCCTAACCCTTGAAGAAGCCCGCAGCCGCCTGCTGGACCGCCCTCTTAAGGCTGAATGACGGAGCCGAGGCGCAGCGCCCTATCCCTGCGCCATATTCATGGCTGATACATGGCCCCTTGCATGCAACTTAAGGCCACCTACATCCTTATACGTCACGCCTGACCGTGATGACACGGTATTTTAATGGTGAAAAAAGGACGGGTTTTATGAGTAAATCAGCTCCCGCTACCAAAGCAATTGATGCCAAGGCCGCTCATGTCAAAGAATATCTGGGCACGCCAACAGACCTGAAAGCCGATGCTGTAAAAGAAGTATCGATTGGTCTGGCTGATACACTGGCGGATGTGTTCGCCCTTTATGTAAAAACCAAGAATTTCCATTGGCATATGAGCGGTCGCCATTTCCGCGATTACCACGTGCTACTGGACGAACAGAGCAATCAGATTTTTGCCATGACCGATCCGCTGGCCGAACGCGCCCGCAAGATTGGTGGCACCACCCTGCACTCCGTTGGGGAAATTGGCCGTCGCACACAGATTCTGGATAATGACGCCCTGTACGTCACCCCGGAAGACATGCTGGCCGAGCTGCGGGATGATAACCTCACCCTCACCAAGCAGCTCCGCAAAGTGCATGCGCTGTGTGATGATGCCAATGATGTGGCAACCGCCAGCCTGATTGAAAACTGGATTGATGAAACAGAGCGCCGCACATGGTTCCTGTTTGAAGCCACCCGTCCAGCCTTTGGAAAAAACGACTGATCAAGAAACGTTTCTTTACAATCTGACATCAAAAAAGCGGGAGCTTTCGGGCTCCCGCCTTTTTTACATTCTGTGCAATGGTTCTGCCATTACGGACAGGAAACCGGAAACAGTCCTGCCAGCACGGTTCACGCCGGTTGTGCTTACACGCGCTGGAAGAATGCACAGCGGTCAGGCAGACACCCTACCCTGTGGTGGCAGACGAACTTTTCTGAAGGCGCACACCAGCAGAAACACGCCCACCAGCACAGATGTCAGCCCGATAGCCTGCGTAACAGGCGAAAGCCACCCGCCATGCCCTGCAAGGCTGACCGAGACAGGCACCAGTGCGGTTAAAATACCAGCCCCTGCCAGCAGAACACGGTCACACCGCTGACTGCCCAGCAGAAAAGCGGCCACAACAAACACACAGAAAACAGCATAATAAAGCTGCATAACCGCCGAGTATGTTCCCCCTTGCGGCAGAAACGGTACAGCGCAGAAAACGGCGGAAATTCCAGCCACACCCCCCAAAGCACAGCCAGAGGTCAGGCAGGCCAGAAAACGGGTGCCGCGCGTATCTTCCACGCGGCCACTTTTACGCTCCTGTTTCTGACGGGAGGCCACCCATAGCCTGTTGCCGGTATAGAACAGAAACGCGCCCCCCAGCCCCAGTACAACATACCCCCACCGCACGGCCACACCACCAAAACTGCCAAAATGCAGGGCAAAAAATGTGGTGATAATGGAAAAGCCAGTGGATTGATGGCCCGGAAGATAATCCGTGGAGGTCACTCTGCCCGTATAAGGATTAACCTCAGCAAAACCGCTGACAGGCCCCCGCATACTGTAACGCGGATCATGCCCAGCCACACTCAACACAAGCCCCGCCCCCGGCCGCTGCGTGTAATTCAGACTATCCGGCACAAAGCCAGATGCCTGCCGGGCCAGAGCCGCTAAAATCTGCTGCGGAGGCAACGGCAAAGGCTGGGCAGGTTCAGGGGAAGCGTCACCTTGTGTCAGATTTGGCTGCCCACCCTGAGCCGCCGGAGCGGTATCGGATGATCCTGCTTGTGGGCGCCCCGGATGCACACCCGTAGGGTCTGCGCCGCCATGCTGGCCGCGCGCCCCATGGCCCGCACCAGCCTGCGTGTGGTGAGAAACGTGATTACCGCCCAGAAGGAAATGCTGCGTTACAAAAATGGGCTCATGGAACGCAAACACCACTGATGTCAGCGCCATGATGAGATGAAACGGCAGGGAAAACACACCCAGAAGATTGTGCATGTCCAGCCACATTTTTTTACTATTGCGGCCCAGACGAACAGCAAAAAGGTTTTTTGCCAAACCCGGCAGAAACGCAATAACGCCAGAAATCAGCGCCACGGCATAAAGCAGCGCTACCGTGCCCATCAGATACCGGCTGACCATATGGGGCAACGGCAGGCCAACCTGCTGGTGCAGTTCATCCACAAAGTGTGCTACTGCCGACGGATGGCGCTGAACCATGATCAGTTCACCCGTCTCGCTCAGGCTCACTTGTGTCGTAGGTCCGCCGCGCCCGTGGGCACCGGGTTTAGCGGCAGACCATGAAAACTCCCCCTGCCCCGGCGTGGCGGCTGGCAGGGCAATACTGTAATTGCGTGCGGCTTCCGGATGGGCGGAAAACAGCTTTTCCATCAGGGAAGGCATGCGCTCCAATGGGGTAGGAGCCGGACGCGGCGTGGCGGAAGAAGCCCATTCCTGCAACGGTTGCTCAAACATCGTGATGGCCCCGGCATAAAAGGCCACAAACAGGAACAACCCGGCAATAATGCCCACCCAACTGTGTGCATCCCGATAGGTGCGGACAATATCACCCCGAATTTTCATGATGCCAGCCCCCGAATGGCAAAAAACAGGCCCCACACCAGCACATTGGCAACGGCCAGCACGCCCCAGGCCTGCCTCCCGGAACGGAAAAGAAAGCACGCACCCAAAAGGCTGCACCATACAGGAGGCACCAACCACAGCAGGAACTGGGCAGACAGCGTGCGGGGTGACCCATCAGCATGGCACAGCACCCCCACTACCCCCATGATACCCACCGTCAGCACCGCGCCAGCCACAACGGCAGCCGAGACCTTGGGGAACCAGTTGCGGCTGGAAAGGGGTTCGGCTTTTAACAAAGCAGATTGTGTGCTCATGGGTTTTTCTTCCTATTTATGGCCAGCGCCAAACCCAGTGGCAGGAGGGACCACACAGCCATAAGCAGGGTCACCACCATGAAAACTGCCGTGGCGGGGCTTCTGGCCTGAAGCAACAGGACAAGTGCTCCACACACCAGCACACTCCCGGCCAGCAGGCACAGGCGGGCGTTAGGCGGCCGCACCAGCAAAAGCTGATTGCGGGATGCCAGATAACACAGCATGCCGCCCACCACTGCCAGCACACTGGCTCCGATCAGGAAAACATATGTGCTCACCAGCGATATTCCAGTCGCGCTGTCAAGCTGCGTCCCTGCCCATAATAACAGGCGGAAATACCGGTGCAGGTTGAAACAAAGCGTTTGTTGGCAATGTTGCGCAGATTGACTGAAAACGACAGATGATCGTACTGCGAATGCGCCACCCCAAAATCATACCGCAGAAACGAGTCAAACACTGTATAGCCGGGAATGGAGAGTGTGTTGTTGGTGTCACCATAGCTATGGCCCGTGTAACGCACGCCGCCGCCTACCCCTAGCCCCGCAAAAAAGCCGTGCCGGAACCGTTGATCCACAAACAGAGAGGCCATCCATTTGGGGGCCTGTGGCAGATAATTGCCCACCTGTGATGCTGTGTTGGACTGCGTGACGCGGGCATCGCTCCGGGTGCCGGTGAAAATAACGGCCATATCCCACGGCAGGGTGGCGCGGCCTTCAAGTTCCAGCCCACGCACCCGGCCTTTTCCGGTTTGCACAAGGCAGGTTGCGTTGCCGCATAGGGTGCCGTTGGGGTCTGGCGTTGTCATGTTTGTCTGGGTGATCTGATACCCGCCGAAGGTGACATAAATGCTTTTGCCGTACTGGTAGCGCAGACCAGCCTCATACTGGTCCCCTTTGGTGGGCTTGAACGGCACACCATTCAGGGCCGTTGAGGGATCAGAAACCTGAGGCTGGAAGGATTGCGCATAGCTGAAATAAGGGGCCAGCCCGTTATCAAACAGATACACGCCCCCTGCCCGCCACGTAAACGCATCTGAACGGGTATTGTAGCGCTTCTGGGTCAGGATGTTCAGGGTTTCATCCCGCGCCCAGTCCTGCCTGCCGCCAATGGTCACACGCAGGCGGTTGAACTTGAGCTGATCCTGAAAATAGATGCCGTTCTGCTGGCTGAGGGTGGAGGTGTAAATCTGCGGAGCCAACGCATTGGCGTAGCCTGCGGAACCACGTTTCACGGGGTCAAAAATATTGAGCATGGGCAACACAAGGGAGGAGTTGACCAAATCCCGGCTGTGCTCCCAGTTGGTGTAGAAATAATCCGTGCCCGCCAGCAGCAGATGCCGCACCGGGCCGGTGGTTACATGCCCTTCAAGCTGGGTATCCGTCGCCACACCCTGCGAGCGTCCACGCCCTTCCACCGCGCGGCGGTTTACCGTTTCTCCGGCAACACACCCGGTAATGGAAGGGGGACAGGCCTTGAGCGTATCACCGGAAAGCACGGTGGCACGGTAGAGTGTATCAATATAGGTGTAGCGGGTATTATTGCGCACGGTCAGGTATTTGCTGAATTTGTGCTCCAGAAAAGAGCCGGCCAACGCCTGATTACGGTCAAATGTATCCCAATCCGGCTCACCAATATTGGCATTATTGGCAATATGGCGGCCTTTGGACGAATACAGCGTGCCCGTGGCTGGCATAAACTGGAAGGTGGAACCGCCCTGATCGCGCTGATACTGGGCCAGCAACGTCCATGTGGTGTGCGGGGTGATCTTCCATGTCAGACTGGGCGAGACGTAGTAGCGCCCCAGCATGACATCATCCACCTGCGTGCCGCCATACCGCGCCAGCGCCACAACGCGCCCCAGCACCGTGCCCTGATGGTTGAGCTTGCCAGATACATCGCCCGAGGCCTGCCCCTGCCAGTTATCCATGCCGGTAAAGCCAGCACTTTGCAGAAAGAACTCGCCTTCGCTTTTTTCCGTGGGGCGCTTGGTGGCCAGGTTCACCACGCCGCCCGGGGCCGTCTGCCCATACAGTGCGCCAGACGGGCCTTTCAGCACCTCAATCTGTTGCAGCGCGAACGGGTCAAACGATGTGCGGGTCCATTGCCCGCCAGAAGGCAGGCGCAGACCATCCACAAAGTTGTTGTTTGACGAAAACCCGCCAGCACCAAAGCCACGAACCGACACTTCATCCACACGGCTATCAATACCCGAGGGCTCGGACTGCACCCCGGCTGTATAGGCCAGCGCATCCGCAATGGTGGGGGACGCACGCAGTTCTATTTCCTCGCGGTTCACGATGGAAATGGACTGAGGGGATTCAATAATGGGTGTACGTGTTTTGGTGGAAGCCGAGGCATGCGAAAGCCCTGTGGCAGTAACCGTAACCACCTCGGACTTAGCCGCAACCGCACTTTCTCCCCCTGATGGGCGAGGAGAGGAGCCCGGAGCCCCAGTAGTTGAAACTGCGCCCGCACCTGCTGCGGTGGGGGGTGCTGCAAGACCTGCCTGCGTTTCCTTGCTGGCTTTTGCACTGCGGGCGATCAATGGGTCCGCCAGTGCTTCTGCACTCAAGCCCCCCACGCTCATCACCACCAGAAGAAGGCCACCCGTCCTACACGGAAAACACATTGCTGACTCGCACCCTACACATTGCACCGGGGCTGCGCATTAACTGTAACTGATAATCATTGTCAACTAAAAGGCGGCATTCTACCCATTATTTCATATTACCTGTTGGTAAGCTCTGTAACCGGACCCCGTCTGGCCCCTGCAACATTCAGGGACGCAGAGACCGCACATTCAAGGCCGCTTCATGATGATAGGGCCTATGGCTCTTGCTTACTATTTGGCTCAAATCTTAATCGGGAACGCATAATGTTGTTCCCTCATTCAGGACCGCATCAAAGATCTTTTGTGCCCTCTCCACATACGAAATTTTTTGAAACCAAAAACCAGGAGGGAACTCATAAAAATGGAGAAAAAAATAAGCACCCTCCTGAAAATATTACTCATCCGAAAACACCTACTCCCCAGCAAATCACTGCTAAAATTCCAGCCGGGGAGAGACTATCTAAAACGTGAAAAATGCTCTCAAAATTTTAAGAAAGCCCTATTCTTCATCTTTCAACCGCTAATGGGGTCAGCCCCTTTGGGTTGAATGCTCGGGCTTTCCGGGGCCTCTGCGCCCTTTTCCTGCTTGTAACGGGCGTAATATTCATCCGCCATGCGGCGCAGGGCTGTGCCGATGCTCGCGTATTGATACTCGTTCAGGTTGGCGAGGGACGCACGGGCGGATGGCCTGCGCACGGCAAAGCCAATGCCGGGCAGCAGCACAACGCCTGTTTCCTCTGCAATGCGGAACAGGATGGTTTCATAATCCACGCGCGTTATCAGCCAGCGGGCAAAGCGGGTGCCGTAAAGCTGGGTGGCCACCTTGGCCATATCAATCAGGGTGTAATAATGCGTGCTGCCAGCATCATCCGGCGCGGAAACGCCCAGATCGCGGTACAGGGCCAGTTCCCGCCGGTGCAGCAGGTTTTTCAGGGCGGCCTTGTAAGCATCCCGTCCGTCCATTAGCGCAAAAAGGGAGAACAGGGTCATCTGCACCTGTTGCGGGGTGGAAAGCCCTGCGGTGTGGTTCAGCGCCACGCTGCGGCTATCCGCCACCAGACGGTCAATAAACTTCAGGCCACGCACATCGGGGGTCAGAGAGGCATAGCGTTTGTCCAGCGCCTGTTTCTCATCTTCCGGCAGGGCCGCCAATGCGCGGTCCAGCACGTTCTGCACATGGGTTGCCACAACCCCAAGCCGCCAGCCGGTGGAGCCAAAATACTTGGAGAAAGAATAGACCAGAACCGTATTGTGTGGGCAAATACTGTAAAGAGAGCGGAAATTATCCGCAAACGTGCCGTAGACATCATCCGTGACAATAATCAGATCAGGCCGCTTGGTTTTGACAATCTCGGCAATGCGGGCCAGCCCGGCATCATTGATTTTGACAGACGGCGGGTTGCTGGGGTTGACCACCAGAAAGACTTTTACGGCGGGGTCCAGCAGTTTATCCAACTCGCTGTCTGGATATTGCCAGCCACATTCAGGCGCAGCGTTAATGGCCACTTCCTGCAACTGGTAATCCCGCAGTTCCGGTATTTCCACATACGGGGTGAAGACCGGCATGCCGATGGCGGCTTTATCGCCGGGTTTGATCAGCCCGTTTTCCCGCAGGGAGGCAAAAATATAGCTGATGGCCGCCGTGCCACCTTCCAGCGCAAACAGGTCCGTTGTGGCTTCCGGCATGGCGCCACCGGCCATTTCCCGAATAAGGTAATGGCGCACAATCTTTTCTGCATATTTGAGCATGCGCGGCGGGGTTGGATAATCACACCCCAGAATGCCGGCCACCACTTCCTGCAAAAAACCATCGGCAGAAAGGCCAAGCTGATCCCGCACATAGGAAAGCGCACGGCGTAGAAACGCAACGCCGGGTTCATCCTTATGGGCGGCCACAAAGGCGTTGAAGCGTTCTTCTATGCCATCACGCCGGGGCACCCCCCCTACCCCTTCTGCCATATAGGAAAAGGAAAGTTCTGATTCCGCCGTTGCAAACAACCCCAACTGGAAGAACCCTTGCCGGGGCGTTGTGGCCAGAAAATTCGGGTTGCCGCGCCCCGCATCCAGCATGGTGTGCTGCGCCCGCCCGGAGGCAAGCTGGATGAGCAGATCCTTCAGTTCAAAGGGGCTGAGGTTGCGAAACTTCTCGTACTCTGCGGGCATAGCCATTGGCCTCTTTTGTTCTGAACTGGCAACACGGGCGTGCACTATAGAGGGTTCCGGTGCGAAAAAAGCCACCACAAAATGCTGAGCAGTCATGTGTCATAACAAACAGGCCTGAGCAGGCTTTGCGTCTTCGCAACTGCATTCTGCAAGCCGAAGGTTAGAAACACAGGACCGGGCCGGTTGAAAAACGCCCCGTGAACAATGCCCCCCTCAGGCCTGAAAACGGGAGAAGGGCCAAAGCCTGCGCAACCCCTGCCCGATCCACGCATAACCGCTGACAAGCACAATACCCAGCAGCACGCACGCAGCACCCTGTAGAAAACCGGGCTCAAGCGGATCATGCAGCAGCCAGTAGCCCAGCACGACCCCAAACAGAGGCGTCATGAACGCAAGCACCCCAATGCGGGATGCCTGATAATGCCGCAGCAGCCAGAACCATGCCAGAAAAGCCGCAAAGGAAATAAGGGTGGCTTGAAACACCACGCTGCCAACCAGCCGGGGCGTAAGGGTAAAGGTGGTCTGCTGCAAACACACTGCGCTGACCAGCAGCAGAACAAAAGCGGCCACAAGCTGATACATCAATGTCTGTTTGGCTGAGACATACGCAAGCCGGGACACACGGATCACAACCGTTGTCATGCCCCACGACGCACCCGCCATCAGCGCCAGAAAATCGCCCAGCATCTGGTAGCCATGGGCGGCGTCCGCCGAGCCCCCCTGCCCGAAAAAGGCCAGCGCAATGCCGCTGAACGCAAGCAGTATCCCCACCCACTGAAGCGGAGCCATGCGTTCCGTTTTTTCCAGAACATGCAGCCCAAGGGCGGCAAAAATGGGCGATGTGTATAAAAATACCGTGGTACGGGAGGCCGATGTGTAGCGCAGAGCCTCACCGGCCATCAGATATTCCAGAGAAAACAGGACCCCGGCCAGTAATCCGGGTTTCCATATGCCGTTCGCCAACAGGTTCAGTTTTTCGCCACGGCAGACCATGTAAAGCCAGACCAGCAGGGCGGACAGGCCGGACCGCAGGGAAATTTGCAGGATGGGCGCCATATCGGGCGCTGCGACCTTGAGCACAATCTGCTGCAACCCAAAGCACAGACACAGGACAGCCGTCAGGCTGACGGCAAACATATCCAGCGGCTTGCGTGCATCCATGACCGAAACGCCTCCCTTCTTGCGGCTTACTGCCGCCGCACCCTATCGCGCCAGAGGGTTTGTGAAAACGGAAATTATCTTACCCTTTCTTCCGCTTTCTGCGGCCTGCACCTGTGGCAGTCGCCCCGCAAGATCAGATTTCATCCTTGGGTTTGAGTGGCGCGGAAAGCTGGGTGGCCACGGCCAGAAGAACTGCCGTTATGGGGGAGGCAAAAATGAACCCCCACGCCCCCAGAAACGCCCCGAAAATGGTCTGGGATAAAATGGTGAGCGCAGGCGGCATGCTCACGGCCCGTTTCTGAATGAATGGGGACATGACATAGCCCTCAAAAGTCTGGATCACGGCATACAGGCCCAGCACCAGAAGCGCCTCCCGCCCACTGACGGAAAGCCCGATCAACAGCGCGGGCGTGGCCCCCAGAAATGCACCCAGATACGGAATGAAATTGGACATGCCCGCTATCAGCCCAAGGGGTAATGCCAACGGCATACCTATGGCCCACAGACCCCACCAGGTGAGAAAGCCGACCACTGTCATATCCAGCATCTGCCCTGCCACCCACGCGCCCAGCGTATGGCCGATGGTGTGCAGCAGCTTACGCGCCAGTGGCCGATGCCCTTCCGGCACCAGCCGCAACACACCGTTGGCGTACAGCCGGGGGGAAAGCGCAAAATAGATACCCGCAATCACAATCACGATCAGCGTGCCGACCGAGCCGAAGGTGGAGGTCAGCACATTGGTCATGGACCCGGCAAAATCCGCGCCAAGGCTCCGCGCCCCCGGCCCCGTCTGGTTTCCACCCATGGATTGCGGAATATGGTCCATAACCAGATGACCCAGCGCATCATTGTTCAACGTATCCCGCAGGGTGCGGATCTGTGTTTCCAAAGCCGTGCGCAAATGGCTGGCCTGCACCATGATATCCGGCCCGGAAATATGCACCAGCAGCGTAAGCGCGCCTGCAATCACCATCACCAGCACAATCACGGATAACCATTCCGGCAGGCGCAACAGGTGGGTAATCCATTGCGCTGCCCCGTGCAGCACAACCGCCACCAGCGCAGAGGCACACACCACCATCAGCACAGGCCCGCCGGTGCTGATAAGCAGGAAAAGAATGGCCAGCACCACCACTGTCAACGCCAGCCGGTAGAAGCGCCCCAACGTGCGCTCTAACGCGACAAGCGCCGCCGTGGCCACATGCAGTTGCGACGTGGGACTAAGGGGGGATGGTGTGTGTTGTGAAGGATCAGCCCCTTCCGGGGGAGGAGATAGCTCCACCATAATGCCTGCGCTCCTGCTGCATGATCGCCAGCCACAGGCACGAGGCCGATCCGGCTGAAAACGCCGCGATCTTGCGCCGGTTTAGCGCCCCAGACCAGCGCACACCTGCCTCACATCATCGGGACACTGGAAAAAATGGAGAAAACCGGGCATGAAAGAGAGATCAGACCAGCCATTCCGTGTGCTCCCCCTGTAACCCTTGGCCACTTCTCCCATATACAGGAGGCAGGATACGCCTATTGAGGATGAGATCCGCACCCGCTATGGCGAACATTACCCCCCAAGGGGCAGCGCAAGCCGCCCTTCCCTCTGTTCGAGTTCATGCCTGATGCCAAAACCAGAAAGGACGACCGCCCCCTTTGATATGGCGAACCCCTGCCTTGAGGGGAAAAAACGCCGGTGTGGCCGCCCTACCCCGCATGATACAGAACAACTGGACCAGTATCTGCTGGAGATAGCCGCCGGGCTGTTTGTGCAGTATGGCTATGCCGGAACCTCGGTGGACCAGATTGCCCGCAAGGCCTCTGCCAGCAAACAGACCCTCTACCGGCGCTATCCCTCCAAGGAAGAACTGTTCAAGGCGGTTATCACCAATCTGACGGCCTCCGTTCTACGCACCATAGAAGAAACACCCCTGCATAACCCGTTGCAGGAACTGCGCTACGTGATGAGCCTGCTGCTGGACCTTATTCTCCAGCCGGAATCTCTGGGTACCTATCGTATCCTGATTTCAGATGCATACCGCTATCCGTCCCTGATTGCACATGCCACCAACACCATCGGCATGCCCATTCATAACTGTGTGGTGCGGCTACTGAAGGCCGCAGAAGCCGCAGGCCAGATTGAACCCGGCAATGCAGATGACACCACAGCCAACCTGCTATGCGGGCTGATTACCGGCCAACCTCTGGAAGATGCCTTGTTCGGCCTGAAACCACTGGAATGCTGTGTGGAACGGCTGGAGTATTTTGAACGCGGCTGGGCTCTCTTTCTGCGTGCTGTGGGCGGAAAGCAGGAAACATGCCCCATAGCCGCCACCCCACCAGCCGCGTTCCCCTACAAAAAAACCGCCGCATCCTGACCGCTTAAGTCCGGAGCGACGGCTTCTAAAGCTGCGTGACTTGAAGGGTTCGAAAAAAGCTCTCTCCGAGTTTTTCTGTCACGAGCACTCTTAATAGGTCACGATTGTGGTGTGACCGGAAAAGAGGGATTTCTCGGCCCTCCATTTTCCAGACAAATGGTAGCTTTGCAGGAGCAGTGTTCAGGCACACGCCCCAGACAGCCTGAACTAAGGATTGTGATCCGCCCACTCTATCCCTATCAGCTTCGGGCTGATGCCGCATACCTTGGCATACCGCACCAGCTCCTTTTTCACTTCCTTTCCGGTGAGAGCCCCGCCGCCATTCAGCGCGTTACGGACGGAGGCCGAGTGCCTGTTCCATCAGCGCCACGTTGCGCAGGTTGGCTTTGAACGCGGCATCAAACAGATCTCCTGCCACAGGTACGGTATCCACCAGCGTTTCCAACACGATATTGGCAACCATCCGGCCCAGTACTGATGTGGGCAGGCGCATACGCCATGCCTCCCACACAATATAGAGCGAGACCATTCCCATGATCACGCTCCCCCCTACGGGTAGCAGACCCACTATGGCGTCCACCCCCAGCCGGAAGCGTGTTCCCGGCACGCGGAAGGCCGCGTCCAGCAGCCACGCAAGCCGCTGCACCCGGCGCAGGCGCTGGGCTGTCTCAGCCGTAGAAGAAGAAGCAAAACCGTTTCCGGCAGTCGCATGAGCGTATGTCATACCCATGCAGATGGGCGAACGCAGTGTCCATTTCAAGAGGCGCGACAGTGTTTCCATGTCCCTGCCCGTCCGCCCGCATTTTCGGCTTTCGGCTTTCGGCTTAAAGCGGGAATGGTGGGTGGCAGGCGGCAAAGGGTTTTTCCTTTATCCCAGCCTCTCGTTAAATGGGAAGCGTCCGCCTGAGCTTCCAAGTTATCACCCCAAAACAGCAAGCTCTAATCAGACAGGATGAAAATCAAGCGCCAGACCGTTCATGCAATAGCGTTCACCTGTTGGTGGTGGACCGTCAGGAAACACATGGCCGAGATGGCCCTTGCATTTGGCACAATGTACTTCCGTGCGGATCATGCCGTGGCGAGTATCCCGGGTGGTTTCCACAGCGCCTTCAAGAGGGGCGAAAAAGGACGGCCACCCGCTGCCACTTTCGTATTTGGCATCAGACTCAAAAAGAGGCATGCCACATCCGGCACAGTGGTAAATCCCGGCCCGCTTCTCATCATTCAGCGGGCTGGAACCGGGGCGTTCCGTGCCATGCTGGCGCAGAATACGCTCCTGCTCCGGTGTCAAAGGCTCCCGTGGTCCACAGCCAGAGGATGTGCAGCTTTCCGGTTTCTCTGAAACTGCCATATCTCACTTATCCTTTTTGTCTCTCCGCGCGATGCAATGCCGCATGGCCCGTATTCTTTTCCAATATAGGGTGGCGGGGCCTCGGTGCAAAATACCAGTCCCACTTTCCCGGCAACCTGACACACCCGCCAGCGTCCGGTCGGCGCGTAACCAGCAGGCACGTCCAGGTTCCCTACATCCAACGCAAGACCTCCGCGTGCAACGCGCTCCTCCCTCAGGTGTTCCATCGTGATGTGTGGAGGAGCGCAGCCCTCCGGCAAGTCTGGGCCCCGCCACCGTTACATCGCCCCATACCGGTTGTCAGGGCCCAGACTTGCGGGCACTCTGGCTCCATGAGTGCTGAAAAACCCCGTCCATCCGTGTCTCCTGTTCTTGTGCTGTTCCGGGACGATTTCCGTCTGGCGGACCATCCCGCCCTCTCAGGCGCATGCGCCACGGGGCAGCCCGTTCTGTGTGCATTTGTGCATGACCCGGAAACCACACGCGGGGACGCCATTGGCTGGTGGCTGGCCAAGGCCCGCACAGCCCTTGAAAACGCGCTTTCTGAACAAGGAGGCACACTGCACCCCCTTTCCGGCAACACCCCGGATAGTGTCGCCGCGTTTGTAAAAGCTGCTGGTATTGAAAGCGTGTTCTGGAACCGCCGTTATGACCCGACCGGCAAGGCGCAGGACACGGCCCTCAAGGCTCATCTGGAGCAGCAGGGCGTGAGCGTCCACTCCTCCGCTGCCCGGCTTTTGCATGAACCGTGGACCATTCGCACCGGGGCGGGAACGCCTTACCGCGTCTTTACCGCGTGGTGGAAAGCCGCCCGCGCCATGGGGGAACCTGGCCGCTGCCTGCCCGCTCCGCAGCATATCCCCTTTGCCGCTCTGCCCAAGGCCGCGCAGGCACTGACTGCGCACGCCGTGCCGTCAGTCCCGCCGCTTCCAGAAGGGGCGGATGCTGCGGAAGCCGACTGGCCGTGCACGGAAGCCGACGCGCAGGAGGTTCTGGCCACATTTGTTGACGATAATCTGGCCCATTACATTCAGGAGCATGACCGGCCCGACAAGGATACAACCTCCCGCCTCTCGCCCTATCTGCGGGCGGGGCTGCTGTCTGCCCGGCAGGTGTGGCATGCTGTACGCGCCGCCGCCACTACGCCTGCTCTGGCAGAAAACGCCGAGAAATTTCTTAGCGAACTCGGCTGGCGGGATTTTGCCTGGATGCAGCTTTTTTATGAACCTGATCTGGCATGGCGTAATCTGCGCCCGGAATTTGACCATATGCCATGGCAGAAAAGCCCCGCCCTGCTTGCTGCCTGGCAGCAGGGCCAGACGGGTTATCCGCTGGTGGATGCGGGCATGCGCCAACTATACGCCACCGGCTGGATGCATAACCGCGTGCGCATGGTTGTGGCCTCTTTCCTGACCAAACATCTGCTGACAGACTGGCGAGAAGGCGAACAGTGGTTTCAGGCCCGGCTGGTGGATGCAGACCCGGCCCAGAACGCCATGAACTGGCAATGGTGTGCTGGCACGGGCATAGATGCCTCACCTTGGTTCCGTATTTTCAACCCGGTTGGACAATCTGAAAAATTTGACCCTACAGGTGCATATATCCGCACATGGGTACCAGAATTACGGCAGATGCCGGACAAGCTGATCCACACCCCCTGGAAAGCGGATGCTACCCTATGCCGCCAGATTGGCTTTACCCCCGGCAAGAGCTACCCCAACCCCATAGTGGACCTTAAACTTGCCCGTGGCATTGCGCTTGAATGCTGGAAAAACCTGCCAGCCCGCAAGGAGAGCGGGGGTTAGATCAGCCCACGCTGGCGGGCAATCTCTGCCGCGCGGCTGGTGCAGGTAGCAGCCAGTTTGTGGCGGGCCACGCGCAGGTAAAGGCGCACTGCGGGTTCTGGCAATTTAAGGGAACGGGCAATGTCCTTGCCCAGCAATCCCTCGGACGCCAGCTTCAGGCAGTCCCGCTCTGGCTGGGAAAGGTCCAGCGCGGCTTCCTGCGCCACATGGGCCAGCCGGGCAAAGGCTTCATGCACATACACGCCTATTGTCTGATAATCCCGCACGTAGGCCATCCGGTTGACCCCGGCAAAAGCGGCGGGGTCCGTGCTGGTAATGGTGAACAGGGCGGTCTGCCCTTCCACACCCCGCACCGGCAGACTGAGGGCGGCCTTCCCCAACCCAAAGTCATGGGCATCATCAAACAGTTTTTTCTGGGCCGTATTCTCAATGCTCAGATCCCGCCATTCAAACGGCAGCATTGCTTCCTTACCCAGATGCACCACAGGGTCCACTTCCATGTATCCCTTGCGCAGATAATGCGTAATCCATTCTTCAGGGTAGGTTGTAAAACCGGGCTGGAGATTACCCTCCTCCCGGCCGAGGTCTCCCATATAATGGTAAACGATATGAAACAGGCCGCCCTTTTGCGGCAAGCTCTGCACAATCGTGTTCAGTTCCGGCAGGGAAGCTGCCTGCGTGATTTCTGTCAGCATCTCCTGCAACACCACAGGGCGCATCTGCCGGGAGGATGATTTCAGTTTCAACATAAGCGTTTCCTCTGCTGCCTTGCATGGCGGCTGCCGGGGGTTATCCTTATCAGCGCGTTAGAATGGCATGGCCTGGCGTTCCGCCATATGGCGCAGTGCCAGAGGGGAAACATCCCACAACCCCAGGCATAGCTCCCCGTCTTCCTCGCTGGTCTGTGCAAGCGTGCTGGGCTCCCACCCGATACGCCGGAACAGCCGCCCCATGTTCTTGCCGTAAATACCGATAATCTGCTGCACACCGTTTTCCAATGCCGTGCGGCACAGGGTTTTTGAGGCATCAATGGTGCTGGCACGCCCTGCCGGGCTTATGCTGTCTCCTATACCGCATAGGCAGCTACATTCCCACACATGCGAGCTGGCAATATCGGGGCACGGTTTAAAACGGGCCTGAAAATCACAGCGCAGCATGGTCGGCCCGGTGGTGGGCAATACCCGCATGGAGGCCGAATGTTCCCCCTGCTCATTCAGGGACACAATATAAAGCGGGTTATGTTCGCGGTCGAACGTGTCTTCCTGCGGGCGGGCAAGAAAAGGAGATGTCGCGCTATCCCACCCTTCGGCCTGCATGGCACGGGCCTGCATCATCTTGTTATACGCATCAGCATACTGATGCCGTTGCGCGTGAGAGAAAACATACACCATGAGCCCGTCGCCCTGATCAAAATCTGGGGCACTATACTGCACTGGTTCAGACGCGCTCAATGTATCAAACTGGACACACATCTATAAAATAAACTTTATTTACACCTTAACGAATGTGAAATCCCACCGGAATACGCCCCACCATGGGGGCGGATGCTGGGGCGGCGCAGTGGAGACCACGGGCGGCGGTCAGTGCCTGTGCATCCAGATCATCATACCCGCTGCTCTGCGTCAGCCGGGTTCCGGCAATGGTCCCATCCGCCGCCAGGGTAACCTCCACCACGGCCTCCCCTTCTTCATGCAGATGGCGGGCCATGGGGGGATAATGTGTCTGCGGTGGAGTGCAGACCAGAGTGCGAGCACCGCTCCCTTTGGCGACATGCGCAACAGATGCCGCCGCCGCAGACGGACCATGAGAGGCCTGCGCTGCCGCAACGGACGGCGCGGCCTGAGCCTGAGCCTGAGCCTGAGCCTGAGCCTGAGCCTGAGCCTGAGCCTGAGCCTGAGCCTGAGCGGACGCCACCTTGGCAGGCTGCGCAACAGGAGACGCCGCAGCATTTGCCGCGTGAGTGGGCATTGATGCCCCCGCCATGGACGGCGGCACTTTATTGGCTGGCATCGTGTGGGTAGCGTGAGGCGGGTGCTGATGCTCGTGTGGAGGCACCGGCTGCGGCAAGGCAAGCGGTGCAGGCACGCCCTCCGCTGGCAAGGCGTCCGTCATGGGCGGAACGGACGGAGGGAGCGCGGGCGTGGGTGCGGCTTCCAGCGGGGTTGCAAGCGCCTCTTCCGGCATAGCCATAGCGTGCTGAGGCTGCTCAGCCGGATGATGCATGGGATGAGCCTCACGGGGCAAGGCTGGCGGATGCTCCGCTGGCGTGGATGGCTTCGGCTCCTCTGATGAGTGAGGCGGTACTGGCATGGGTTCGGGCGGATGTGCGGTCTCTGTCTGCGCCGCAGCCGGGGCCGGGGTGCTGGCGGGCGTTTCAAACACCATCTCCACAGCTTTCTGCCCCGGTGCCTGAGGAGGAAGCGTGTGCAATGTCACCAGCAGGCAGGCGGTAATCACCCCATGCCCTGCCACCGCCGCCACAAAGGCCAGACGCCCGGCGC
Organism: Acetobacter tropicalis; assembly: GCF_030644465.1. NCBI lineage: Bacteria > Pseudomonadati > Pseudomonadota > Alphaproteobacteria > Acetobacterales > Acetobacteraceae > Acetobacter > Acetobacter tropicalis. Next base: position 999,094 of record NZ_JAUYUW010000001.1, read on the forward strand.
GCCGGGTGGCGCGCTGGCGGGCGGAGAACTCCGCCCCCTGCGGAAATGCCAACGGAGGACAGATTTCAGGCGCGCGCACGTCTAGCGTCAGCCCACCATTGTCCTGCCCCAGTCTAGCCTGCGGTTTCACCCGTCCGCGTTCCTTATTTTGTTGCCCTGCTTTTCAGGGCCTGCCCCGCCCATACCCAAACTGCAAGGCTGATCCCCACCACGGCCAGTCTGGCCCCGACTCCTCGCCTTCATGCTGGCGGATCAACCACCAGTGCCAGTTCTACGCCCACTTTCCATGCCGTCCGCCTGAGCGTTTTGTGCAATTTTATCGCTCTGCCAGCCGCCTTCAATCAGAAAGATCACATTCTCGGCAGCCACATGTTTGACACAAAGCCTGCGGCAGACAAATAAAGAAAGATGCACGCCCACACGGGCCAGTCCTTACAGAACCGCACACACTGGAGTCCCGGCCGCTCTGATGTTTCGCCACACCCACCCTTTACAGACGCTGCTGAAATGGCCGCTGGTGGTGGTGACACTGGTAGGCTTTCTCGGCCTGCTGGCGCTTCAGAGCTTTGCACAACCGGATGAACTGCCCCGCGCAACCATAGCCCGCCTGCTGGGCGTAGATATTGCTGCCCGCATGACCATGCCTGATGAGGACATGGATGCAGCCTCCTCCGGTACCGCGTTCTCAGGCACGGCCCAGAGCAGTTCGGCCCTTCATGCTGGTGGAGAATTTTCCGCAAGCCACTCCCCCAAGGCCTGGTCTTCTGGCGGCGATGCCGCATGGGAGCCGTCCTCTCAGGCATCTTCTCCACCAGCAGCGGTCCATCGCCCGGCATTACGGAGCACCAACCAACACCACCACATGATGGCGGCGCAGGCCCGGCAGATGGCCTCCGCCATGGCCAACAAGGCGACGCAGCCGCATTCCGGCCACCACCATGGGGCGGAGGGGTGTCCGCTCTGCCCGCTGCTCTCGCTGCCAGCGGCGCTCCCCATGGCCGTCCTGCTGGTGCCCCCGCCCGTTCTGCGGTGGATGCGGCGCGGCAGCCATGCCTCCACCCCACGCGCACCGCCCAGCGTTCCGCTTGGCCTGCCGCCCTCCCGCGGGCCTCCTGCCTGAACAAAGCCTCTTCGCGCCCTTCCGGCCCTACGACCGGAAAAGGGTTCTGCACGCTTTGTTTTCAGGATTGTTCTTATGATCACGCTTATCAACCCACGCCGCGTACCGGCGTGGGCGTGGGTTATTGCCGCAGCGTGCGCGGCCCCCACCATCTCCGCCGCGCAGGCGCAAACAACGGCTGCGCAGGTCAGCGCCAGCCAGAGCAACGCGGCCTCTGGCAGTTCTGTTGTCACCCTGCCCCGGCTGGATATCTCAACGGATGAGGAAGAGGAAACCTCCCTCTCCGATGCCCCGCTGACAGCGTCCTCGCCCGATGCCAGCTCGCAGCGCATGTCCCGGCTTTCCAGCCCGGATGTGTCCTCGCTGTTCCGTAACCAGCCGGGGTTCAGCTCCTATGGCGGCGGGCGGCTGGCCAACCTGCCCGTGCTGAACGGCATGGCGGATGATCGCGTCGCCACTATTGTGGATGGCGTGCGCATCTCTCCCGCCTGCCCCAACCACATGAACCCCGCCCTCTCCTACATTGATCCAGACAGCGTGCAGACTGCCACCAGCATTGCGGGCCTGACCCCTGTCAGCAGCGGGGGCGACAGTCTGGGCGGCACCATTGATGTGGAACGGGCAGACCCCCGTTTTGCCCGCAAGGGAAAAATTCTTGTGACAGGCCGGGTGCGCGGTACCTACCGCAGCAATGGCGGGGCCTACGGGGCTTCAGGTTCCGTCACGGTTGCCAACCATCTGCTCAGCATCCGCTATACGGGTTCTTATGATCAGTCCGGCAATTATCGGGGGGGCGCGGGCATGGGCACCGTGCACTCCACCAATTACCTGACCTATAATCACGCCGTAACGGTGGGCCTGCACAAGGACAACCATCTGGTGGCCATTACCGTGGGGCAGCAGGATACCCCGCGTGAGGGCTTTGCCAACCAGTATATGGACATGACCAACAACCGCTCCACCTTTGTAAACGGCAAATATACCGGATCATTTGACTGGGGCACGTTTGAAGCCCGTGGCTACTGGCAGCGCATTACCCACGCCATGGACATGCTGGCGGACAAGGGCGGCCATTCCGCCACCACCGGCATGCCCATGAACAATGACTCCCGCCTGGCGGGTTATTCGCTCAAGGCCACCATACCGCTGGGGCGTTTCCACACGCTCAAACTGGGCAGCGGGTTTGACCATGTGGGGCTGAATGACTGGTGGCCCCCGCTGCAAGGCAGCATGATGATGGGGCCGGACACCTACCACAACATCAATAACGGCCACCGCGACCGGCTGGGCCACTATGCCGAGTGGGAAGCCCACTGGACGCCGCGCGTTTCCACCCTGCTGGGGTTCCGCAATGATCTGATCATGATGAACACGGGAGACGTGGCCCCTTATTCCTGGACCGGCATGATGAACATGACGGACGCCATGGCCGCCCGCGCCTTCAACGCCCGCAACCGGGGGCGGACGGATGTGAACTTTGATGTCACCGCCATGGCCCGCTGGAAGGTAACGGACAGCTTTACGCTGGAAGGCGGCTACGCCCGTAAATCCCGCGCGCCCAACCTGTATGAACGCTATGCGTGGGGCCGTGGCACCATGTCTTCCAGCATGATCGGCTGGTTTGGCGATGGCAACGGCTATGTGGGCAACATGGATCTGAAGTCAGAAATCGCCAACACGGCCAGCGTGACGCTGGACTGGCATGACCCCACTGCCGCCAACCGCTGGGGCCTGACGGTGCAGCCCTATTACAGCTACGTGCACAATTACATCAACGTGGTGCAGCTTCGCACCTTCACCAACGGGCACCATCTGCTGCAATTCGCCAACCACAATGCCCAGACCTACGGCATTAACGCCTCCGGCCATTACACGCTGTGGGACACAGCACAATACGGCAAGGGTGAAGTCACCGGCGTGCTCAACTGGGTGCGTGGGCAGGATGAAGTCACGCATTCCGGCCTGTACCACATGATGCCGCTTAACGGCACGGTGGCGGTGCATGAAACGGTTGGTCACTGGACCGGCCGGGTGGAGATGAACTTTGTCAAACCCAAGGACACGGTGGACTGGCTGCGCGGCGAACCCCGCACCGCAGGCTATGCCCTGCTAAACCTTGGCGGCAGCTACACATGGAAGATGCTGACGCTGGATGCCGGAATTGATAACGTGCTCAACCAACCCTACTACCTGCCGCTGGGCGGTCTCTCTCTGGGCGATACACGCTATATCGGCACCACCCGCGCCCTGCCGGGCATGGGTCGCTCCTTCAACGTGAGTCTTTCCGCCACGTTCTGAAGCCACACCTTCCCTGCCTGCGCGGAGAAAGAGCCCGCAGGCAGAGAGTGAAACCGCCTTTACGGCAGCCCCGCACCGCCCCGGTTCCACCTCCACCTGATATTAGGAGGATGCTGGCACCGGTGCGGCCTGTGCAATCAGCTTTTTCTGTTTGAGGTCATCCCACAACGCGGGTGGAATTGAAACCTCCATGGAGCGTGCGTTGGCCTGCATCTGTGCCGCATTGCGAGCCCCCGGAATAACGGCAGCCACACCGGGATGCGCTGCCGCGAACTGAAGCGCCACCGTACGCAGATCAACCCCATGCTGTTTGGCGATAGCCTGCATTGCTGACCGCTTACGCGCCATTCCGGTCGGGATGGTCGCTTGATAGTCATACCGATCACGCCCCGCCGCATAGCCTGCGTTCAGGGGTGCCCCCACCACAACCGAAATGCCGCGCGGTGCAAGGGCGGGCAATGTGTGCGCCAGAGCCTCATCATGCCGGAAGAGCGAATACTGCGTTGCCAGCAGAACAATGTCCGGATCACCAATCTCAATGGTCCGCAGAACAGCCTGCGGCGTATTTACCCCCAGCCCCCACGCCTTGATCAGTCCTTCCTCCCGCATTTTGGTCAATGCGGGAATGGCGCCTTTGGCGGCCTGATCGAAATAGGTTGTCCATCGGTCCCCCATGTCCTTGTTCTCAGGCGAGAGGTCATGAATATAGACAATATCAATTCGGGAAAGACCCAGCCTCTGCAAGCTATCTTCCACAGAGCGCCGCACACCGTCCGCACTGTAATCATAACGATAGGCAAAGGGGGATGGGTCATGCCACATGGTGCCGGCAGGTGGTTGAGGAGCGGCTGTCAGCAGGCGCCCCACCTTGGTGGAAAGCACAAATTCATCCCGTGGCCGCGTATGCAGAAAATGACCGAAACGCCGCTCGCTCAACCCCAGACCATACCAGGGTGACGTATCAAAATAGCGAACGCCAGCCTCCCACGCCGCTGCCAGTGCGGCCTGCGCCTCCTCATCCGAGCAAGCCGCAAAGCCATTGCCGATCGGCACCCCGCCAAGGCCCAGACGTGTGGGAGGGCGAAAGCGCTGGCCTGTTTGCGCTACATTGAGCGGCAGCGCGTTACGTGTCACGCGCCCCATGGTGGGAGTGACATCGCCCGGATTCTGGGAGCCCTGCGCCTGCCCCGACCGGGGCATCAGGGCCGCGGCACCGCCCAGAGCAGACAGGGCGAGCAGAGTGCGTCTGGTAGCTGTCATCGCGTCCTCACATCATCTGTATGGTCTTTTAATGCTTTCTCTCGATGATGGTTCGATACGATCAACGCATGATGGCCAGAAAAGCATACCATCAAACGGCAAAAGCGCGCGGCCTTCATCATAAAGACCACGCGCTGCCCGTTAGCAGATAGTTTTGAAAAAGGCTGTTTTCAGAAGAGACTTACCAACTGTACCCTATGCTGGCCTGTGCGTTGCGGCGTTCTCCGTAATAACAGTATTGTCCATCAGACCCATAGGCAAAGCAGTTGGCGATATAATGCCGGTCAAAGAGGTTACGCACACTTGCTGACGCCTTCCACCCCCGAAGTGAGTGGGAGAGGTTTGAAAGATCATAGCTGACGGAGGCATCAAACAGGGCATATTGCGGCAGCCACACGCTTCCGTAAGTAGCTTCCCCACCATAGACCTTTGCCGAATAGCGCATGCCACCACCAACCCCCAGACCTTTCAGAGACCCAGACGGCATGGTGTAGAACGCAAACAGGGAGGCATTTCCCTTGCCCGACTGGATCAAGGGTTTTCCGGTTGCGTCATCCTTGACCTTCTGGACGCTGACGGCGGCCGTCAGCATAAGGTTACGGAAGGGTTCCGCGTGGGCTTCAAACTCAAACCCGTCCGAATGAACCAGCCCGCTTTGCACGCTGTAACCCGTGTTGGGAACGGAAACCAGCACATTGCTCTGTTCAATATGGAAGCCAGCGGCTGTCAGCAAAACAGATGTTCCGGGAATCTGATATTTCAGCCCCCCTTCAAGCTGTTTGCCAATGGATGGACTGGCCTGATGCTCTGTTGTGCCGCCATCATTGGAGACATTGCCCGATTGCGGCTGGAAGGACGTGGAGTAACTGATATAGGGCGCAAGACCGAAATCAAAGTGATAGAGGCCAGAGGCGCGCCATGTAATCTGGCTGGCATTCTGCCGGGTATCAGTTTGGTTAATAGACTCGATCTGACGCGAACGGTACCAGTCATTACGGATACTGCCTGTTACAATAAAGCGTTTCCAGCGAAGCTCGTCCTGCCCATAAGCACCAATCTGGTGGGAATTGGTCACGTAGTTCTGATAAGGGTCCAGATTGGGAATGATCATGTGATAATCGGGGTGCAGCACGTCCAGATCAGGCGCATCGGCGTAGGCTTCCGCATCCCTTGCCTTCTGCTGCATGTAGTCAAACCCGAACATCAACGTATGGCTCAGCGGGCCGGTGCGCACATGCCCCTTGAATTGACTGTCAAACGCCAGATTATAGGTATGCTCCTGCGTGCCGTAGGCAGAGCGGGACAGCATTTGGCCACTGGTGCCATCATCACTATCATAATAGCCATTATTATAGACACTGCGATATATGGTCCGGATATCATCATACCGGCCCCGCGTGCTGAAACTCCAGTCATCATTGAAGCGATGGTTGAAGATATAGGTAATGGCCCCCTGTCTGCGGTTAAATTTTTCTGAAGGCACGTCACCATCATAAAAATTGCGCGGCAGGAAACCATAGGATGCCCGCTTGAGAGACCCCACCAGCGGCAGACCGCCATAGGAACCGCTTTCCGGATCGTACTGATAATTCCCCAACAGTGTCAGGGTGGTTGGTCCGTCTCCCCCGAATGTAAAGGAGGGGCTGATGCTGAACCGTCTGCTTCCCGTCTTGCTCAGTTGTGTGTGCTGCCCATTCACGGTGCCGTAAAGCCGGTAGCGCACCTGACCATCATTTGTTGCAAAACCGCCAACATCAGCATCAACACGGTAGAGGTCGAACATGCCGCCGGTTGTGTTGACGCTTCCATAAAACCGTTGATCTGTCGGCAATTTACTTGATAGCGCTGTCAGGCCGCCGGGGCTGGATTGCCCGTACAGGGCTGACGCAGGCCCTTTGAGAAGTTCAACACGCTCAAGGCGGAAGGTATCGGTCTGGGCTACAGCAAAACCCGTCGGGCTATCCTGAAACTTCAGCCCATCAAGAAAGGTTGGTACAGTAAAGCCGCGCAGATCAAAAAGATCATAGCGTGTCCCTTCTCCACCACGTGTATCAGCAGTGATGCCTGCGGTGTAGCGCACGGCCTGATTGAGGGTCAGCACGCCACGCGTATCCATCTCGTCCCGCGTGATGACGCTGACAGACTGCGCTGTCTCGACGAGGGGCGTATTTGTTTTTGTGGCGGCAGAGGCAATGGTTGAGCTTTTACGGCCTCGCACTTCAACCTGTTCTGACTCTGCGCCGCGCTTTTTTGCCTTTCCGGTCGCGTGTTTTCCGGATGAAGCGGTTCCGGTTTCCTGAACCTCGTTGCTTTTTTTCTCCTGATCAGCCGCCAGAGCCGTATCATTCAAGGCGAAGAAAAAAAGAAGCGTATAGATGATCCTGCTGCGCTGCATACCCAACTCGTTTCATGACCAACTGCTCCCGCAGGCGGGGAGGTGATGGATATCTGTTTTTAAGAATGATACTTAGTTGCGCACATAACGGCGTTTGGAAGGTGCATCAAGCAACGAACCCGTCCTTGGCCCGAATGCGAGCACATTCTGCCTGATCGCCGATATCGGGCCTGCCTGAGACGGGAACCCGGCATAGGGTATGAGCGTAAAGATCAGGTTTGGGATGGTGGTTGGAGACACAGCAGAAACAGCCCCGCCACTGGGCCGGGGTCAACGCGCCCTCTGTTTCAGGGGCGCGATAGCGGTGCTGAGCCAAAGCGTAGCGTGCTGGGCGCAACGCCGAAGGTACGGTGGAACATGGTGCTGAAGCTGCCGGCATTCTCATAGCCAAGATCAAACGCAACTTCCGCGATCGACTGGCCAGCCGCAATGCGGGATGCGGCTTCTATCACACGCACCCTGCGCCGCCATGCGGCAAACCCCATGCCCATCTCCACCTGAAAAAGGCGGGTGAACGTACGCCGCGCCATGCCCGCCTCCCGCGCCCAGTGGTCAATATCGTGGCAGTCCCCCGGTTGGGCGATAATAGCCTCACACACCCGGCGCAGGCGGTGGTCCATCGGAAAAAGTACCCGCTCGGCAATGCGAGGTGCGCGGCCTATTTCATCAACTAGCAGCCGGGCGATGGCGGACATGCGCTCATCCATGGTGAAATCAAACCGCATGGCAATGATCTCATCCACAAGCCCGCGCATCAGGGAGGAGACATCAAACATCTTGCACGCAAGATCTGCCCCGATAAGGGACGGATCAACATAAATGACCTGAAACACCAGATCGGTCCGGCAGGTGGCTTCATGAAGCGTGTTGGCGGGAATCCACATCCCCTGACCGGGGCCGAGCACGAAACTGCCGGTTTGTGTATTGACCGTAACCGTCCCGGCTTGAAACACCGAGAGTTGCCCGCGGTCATGCGTGTGGAAGCCATCCACAAAGCCGCCAACATAGCAATCTGAAAAGCCCACAACAGGCGGTGGGTGGCGCGGAAGATCAGCCGTGCGTTTCATGATGCTACAATCCAACCCGTATGGTGGCAAAAATGTCCAGCGAGAGAAAAATAGCCCGTGCCTCATCAGCGTTCGTCGGGCGGATTATCATGCGTTGCCAACGTTCTGCCAAGGCCATTCCACCATTCAGAGGACAGACACTTCTCTGCCCCCATCCCAAGCCCTCACTTCCGATTGGGAAGACCCAACCAACCGCGCCGCACACTCCGCACCTGCCTGGCAGCATCCGGCCCGGCCACCCCATTGAAGCGGCGACAAGGGTTCGGGTTCGGTTTCTGCCTTTGCTTTAGTTTCTGCCTTTGTTTTATAACATACATAAGCACTGTTTCTGACGGTTGCTCTCTCCGCTATTCGCTCGGTACAGGGAGCCAAGACCGTGAACCTCCGCGCTCCAAAAAGAGGGACTGCGTGTGTCGATCTGGACCACACCCGAAAACGGACTCAGTCACAGCACTCAACGCGGCGGGATCGGCCTATATGATTCACGTGAAACCATCCTGCGTATCCCATAGGGCAGTTTTACCCACGGCCCCACAACTGGGGAATTGGCTGCCATACGTCTGCTCTGTTCCGCGAGAAGCTACCCCAACATGACGAGCCTGGACGCTTGCCAAGACACCACCCCCAGCATAGCGTGGGCTGACAAAATGGAAAGGATACCCTGATGAAGCTTGCTGAAGCCCTTGTTCTGCGTGGAGATCTTCAGAAGCGACAGGGGCAGCTTCATGCACGCATCAAACGGAATACATTGGTGCAGGAGGGAGAGCACCCGGCAGAAGACCCCAACGCCCTTCTGACCCAGTATGAAGAAAGCGCGCTGGAACTGCGCACCCTGATCTGCGCCATCAACCACACAAACGCTCATACTCCGTTTGAAAGCGGCACCATGACAGACGCACTGGCCGAGCGTGACCGCCTGCGCGCTCTGGTGAGCGTGGTGCAGGACATTGCCAGTGCCGCAACCGTCACCCGCGCGGCCCAGACACGTTCTGAAATCCGGTTTGTGCCCACCATGAACGTGGCGGCCCTGCAGAAGAAGGCAGACAAACTCTCGCGTGACCTGCGGGATCTTGATGTGAAAATCCAGTCCGCCAACTGGACGGTGGACCTTATGACGCTATGATACGCGCCGTCGGTAACTGAGAAACAGAAAAGCGTGTTCAACCCCCTCGGAAGGGTTAGACCGAGACTCCTGGGATGGCGAGGGGCCGCCTGCGGTTCAAATCCGAACACACCGCATGCCTTGCACCGAGCACACCAGAACAGAGCACTGCTCACACTTTACAACCATGAACAGGTTTCTGCTTTTTCAGTGAGGGTGGGTACGGGGACACAAAAAAAGGGCGGCCCGAAGACCGCCCTTTTCCTTATTGCACGGCGCGTAGCGTGGATCAGAAATCCGCCTTCACATGCTGGCTGGATACAAGCTTGAGAATGGTGTGGGCGCGCAGGGCTTCCGGCCCCCCTTCCGTGCCGTAACCGGAATCCTTGATGCCGCCAAACGGCACTTCCGGCACACCAATACCATGGTGATTGATAGCCACCATACCGGCTTCCACGGCCTCGCCCAGCAGGCGCTGCGTGCGCTCGTTACGGGTATAGGCATAGGCTGCCAGACCGTAAGGCAGGCGGTTGGCTTCCTTTACCGCATCTGCCAGATCCGTGAATTCAGACACAATGGCCAGCGGGCCAAACGGTTCTTCCTGCATCACGCGCATGGACAGGTTGGGGTCCAGCACCAGCGTGGGGGGGAAGAAGCAGCCCTCGTTGGGTAGAGGCGTTTCAGCCTGCCAGATCTTGCCGCCTTTGGCGCGGGCATCTTCCACCAGTTCCTGTAAGGCTTTTACGCGGCGGGGGTTGACCAACGGGCCAAGCGTCACACCATCATCCACGCCACGGCCAATTTTCAGGCTGTTCATGCGGGCCTGAAACTTTTCCACAAACGCCGGGGCAATGCTTTTTTCAAGCAGGAAGCGCGTGGGGGCAATACACACCTGCCCTGCATTACGGAATTTGGCCGCAGAAAGCCGCTCGGCCGCAACATCCAGATCCGCATCCGCGCAGACAATAACCGGCGCGTGGCCACCCAGTTCCATAGTGACGGGCTTCATCTGCGCACCAGCCAGAGACGCCAGATGCTTGCCCACCGGCGTTGAGCCAGTAAAGGAGATTTTCCGCACCACCTGATGCGCAATCAGATATTCCGAGATTTCAGCCGGGTCGCCATACACCAGAGAGACGGCCCCTTCCGGCACGCCTGCATCCAGAAACGCCCGCAGCAGTTCAGCGGGAGATGCCGGGGTGTCTTCCGGTGCCTTTACAATCACGGCACAGCCCGCGCCCAGCGCCGCGCCCAGTTTGCGGGCAATCTGGTTGATGGGGAAGTTCCACGGTGTAAACGCCGCCACCACGCCAACAGGCCGGTGCAGCACGCGCTGTTCTACATGGCGCACACGCGGCGGAATGAGCACATCATTCAGGCGGCGGCCTTCCTCACCAAAATAGTCAATGACACCGGCAGCGCCCTTGATCTCAAGAATGGCCTGCTCAAGCGGCTTGCCCTGCTCCCGGCTCATGATCCGGCCAATGCTCTGGGCGCGTTCACGCAGCAGATCGGCCGCCTTGCGCATGATCACAAACCGATCCCACGCCGTAAGGGCGCGCCAGGCATCAAACCCCTTGGCCGCGCCTTCAGCCGCCTGCGCCAGATCCGCCTTGGAGGCATGCGCCACCTTGCCGATCTCCTCCCCGGTGGCAGGGTCCTGCACCGGCAGGGTACGGCCGCCCTCAGCATCCCGCCATTTGCCGGATATCAGAAGCTGTACGTTCAAGAATTCATCTGACATGCGCATCTCTCATAGTCTGGACAAGCGAGCCACCATGACGCCGCCTTTTGGCACTAGCAGAGAGCACCATCAGCCCGCAGATGCAAGCGGGCACCCGTCTGCGGGTACGCCACGGCGCAGCACGGGAAACCGTCCGGGGTTTCCATAAGCAGGACGTGCCTGCTCCTCCGGCAACATCACGTGGCCCGGATAGAGTCACAACGCGCAACCAATCTTCCCGTTCCGGCTGTCAACCCCGGAATGACTTTTCCGCTTTTTTCATGATGTGACTGTGACACGAACGCCGCACACCCGCACAGAACGGCCTTTTTCATAAAAGTGTCACTCTTATTCAACGGCTTTCATTTTTATGAAGCAGGGGCTTCTAACCATCCAGGGCACAGCATTTTCATGCATTTTCTGTCTTCTCCCCGTCGTACAGCTCTGTGGTTGTTCTGTTCTCCACTGGCGTTTTCCGTGGCCCATGCGGCTACCCCCTCCAAAACGCATCATACGTCTCGCCATGCGGCGCAGGCAGTCCCGACGGCTACCCCGGCAGCCCCTGCCGCCACACCTGTGGCCACGGCACCCGCAGCCGTTACCTCGCGCAAGACTGGTGGCGCACGTAAGGCGACCCATGCCAGTGCGGAAGAACAGATTATTGCCACCGGCCGCCACAGCCGGTCCGAGCAGACGGTGGGCCATATTCAGATGCAGCGCACCCTGCCCGGCATCAACCCCATCAAGGCCCTGCAAATTCTGCCCGGTGTTGTGTTCAACAATGCGGACCCATGGGGCAATAACGAGCAGAACTCCTCCCTGTTCATCCACGGGTTTGCCAAAAACCAGCTTGGTTACACGCTTGATGGCATCCCGCTGGGGGATCAGGATTACGGGAACTATAACGGCCTCTCCCCGCAGCGCGCCGTTATCAGTGAAAATGTGGGCTCTGCCTCGGTCTCCACCGGCGCGGGCGCACTGGGCACGGCCTCCACCAGTAACCTTGGCGGCACGCTTGAATTCTCATCGCAAGACCCAAGGCACCAGTTGGGCGGCCAGTTGAACCAGACCTTTGGTAGCTGGTCCACCTTCCGCACCTTTGCCCGTATCGACACGGGTGATTTTGGCAACGGCAACTCCGCCTATGTCTCCTGGGCGCGGCAGGACGCCCGCGCGTGGGATTTTGCAGGCCATCAGGGCGGCAATCAGGTTAACGCCAAATTTGTGCATCAGGACGAGAAAAACAAAATCAGTGTGTTTTTTGACTGGTCTCAAAAAGTGGAACCCAATGAAGACGGCATTGTCATGCCCAACGGGGGCTCCCTTTACGTGCGGCCCTTCATGTATCCCAACCTGAATGAAGCCATCAAATATTATCAGAATTCGCCCGCCTATACCTCTGCGGGTCTGAACTACCGCAACTATTACTCCGCCGCGCAACGTCAGGATTACCTGATGTACGCCAACTGGCACCATGATTTCAGTGACAACCTGAAATGGGACACCAACATCTATTATCATCATGATCTGGGTGAAGGTGTTGTGGCAGGCCCCATTACGGCAGCAGGGCTGCCCACGCTGTTCTCTGCCTATTTCCCCAACCAGTCCTCCTCTCAGCTTTCAGATGTGTTTGGCGGCTCCGGCATGGCCACCCGCACCACGGAATACTGGGATAACCGGGGCGGTATTACCAGCACGCTGCGCTACCATGTTGGCCAGCACACCATTGAACTGGGCGGCTGGTATGAACGCAACAACAACACGCAGGCGCGGCGGTGGTATCCGTTTGATGTCAACAACCCCACCACCCCTTATGAGCGCCAGCAGAACGCCTTAATCAACCAGTACACCAACTATTTCTACACCAACACCTGGACCACGCATTTGCAGGATACGTGGAAGATTTCAAAGAACTTCACGCTGAATGCGGGTTTCAAGTCTGAACTGGTTTACACCAACGGCACCTTGCCCGTGGCGGGGCTTCCGGGCTCCCTTTCCCCCAGCACGGCCATAACCGTGCCCGGTGGTACCATTGCTTCTGTCCGGCCATTTCTGCCCGCCTTTGGCGCGTTGTGGAACATCACGCCGCATGAACAGTGGTTTGCCAACATTCAGGAAAACATGCGCTCCTTTGCGGCCTCCGGTTATGGCAACGCAACCCCATGGGGTGTTACCAGTCAGGCAGCGTTTGAAGACTTCAAGAACCACGGCAAACCAGAAACATCCTGGACATATGAAACAGGCTTCCGGACCAACCGGCACCTGAACGCCGGGCCTTTGACAAATATCAGCGGCCAGCTTGAATATTACCACGTCCACTTCTCAAACCGTCTGCTGGCCGTGGCCTCCACCCAGACACTTTCCTCCATTGTGGGCAGCGCCACCACACTGACCAACGTTGGCTCCGTCTCCACAGATGGGATGGATTTCTCCTTCACCGCGCAGTTCGGGCCGCATTTTTCATTTTATAACGCGCTGTCCTACAACAAATCCGTTTATAACGATAACTACATGAACGGCGCGAACGTGGTGCACACCGCAGGCAGGAACGTTGCGGGCGTGCCCAACTGGACCGAAAAATTTGTGGCCTCCACCCGCTGGGGCAATTTTGATGCCCAGTTTATTGGCGATGTGGTTGGCAAACGTTACACCACCTTCACCAATGATCTGCACGCCAGCGCTTACGCCCTGTTCAGCCTGAACGCAGGGTATGACATCAAGGGTATTCCGCATATCCGCTCCCTGCATGTGCAGGGCAACATCACCAACCTGACAAACGAGAAAGGCTGGTCCACCCTGAACACCAACAACGCCGCTGGCCAGTACACCGCCTTCCCCATTGCGCCGCGCATGTATTTCCTTACACTCAGCGCAACGTTCTAAGGGGTTTTATATGGCTGATTTCTCCCGCCGTTCCGTTCTGGCCGCCACATGCGCGGCCAGCGTTCTGGGCGCCACCCGTAGCTGGGCGGCTCCATCTCTGGTGCCAAAGCCACTTGTGTTCGCACACCGTGGCTGCTCTGCCCAGCGCCCGGAACACACGCTGGCGTCCTATGCAAAAGCCATTGCAGATGGTGCGGATTTTGTAGAACCAGACCTTGTGCCAACCAAGGATGGTATTCTGGTCTGCCGCCATGAAAGCAATATTGCAGAAACCACGGATGTTGCAGACAGGCCGGACTTTGCCAACCGCCGCCGCACCCTGAGCATTGATGGCCGGCAGCAGACGGGCTGGTTCACCACAGATTTCACGCTGGCGGAACTGAAAACGCTGCGCGCGCGTGAACGCCTTGCCACCCTACGCGTGCACAACACCCGCTATAATGGCCAGTTTGATATTCCCACCTTTGAGGAAATGATCGACTTTGTGGCGGCGGAATCCGCAGCACGGGGCCGCGTCATTGGCCTGATACCCGAAGTAAAGAATTCCACGCATTTCCATGCGCTGGGGTTTGACCCGGAAGCCACTTTCCTGCGCATTGTTGCCGCACACCGTTACACTCAATTCGCGCCGCTTGAAGTGCAGTCATTTGAAACAACAAACCTGCGCCGCCTGAAAGACGCCGTAAAAGCCATCAACCCGCAGGCTCGGCTGATGTTCCTGATGGGCGAACGCAACCAGACCCCGCCTGATCTTGCCGCCAAAGGACAGAAAACGACCTTTGGTGATCTGATGAAACCGGATGGGCTGAAAGATATCCGCATCTATGCTGATGTCATCGGCCCTTCCCTGACAGACCTTATCCCGCGTGACGCACAAGGCGCATGGCAGGAACCAACCACTCTGGTGGATGACGCCCACGCCGCAGGCCTGCTGGTGCATGCCTATACCTGCCGCCCGGAAAACAAGTTTTTACCACGCCAGCTTCGGAACAGTGAAGGAGACGCCGCCCGCAATGTGGAAGGCTCCATAGCCGAAATACGCCGCTATCTGGATATGGGGCTGGACGGTTTCTTTACCGATGACCCCGCCCTCGGCCGCAAGGCTGTGGATCGCATCTGATGTGATCTGATCTCACACCCATCGGCTGGCCACAGAACGCACCACCGCTTCTGTGGCCTTTTTTATGATACGAGAGCAAGAAAGTGGCCGTGGACATGCTCCTTCAACGGCCAAAGACGGTCTCCCCTTCAGACCAACGCAATACTGCACTTTGCCTGTTTTTATTCTGACGCATTCTCTCGAATACCAAAAATACTTATCCCGCCATCTCACTATAACCCAAAGTTATGTAACGCAGAACAATATGAAATTGCCGTGAAACGGGCTTTGCAGGAAATATATTAAAAACCCGGAACAAATAGTACCCAACCTGTCCGTCCTGCATAGCCCTTTCTCTGGAGATGTTCTGATCATGCGCTGTAAAACCCTACGGAACATCCTGCTGCATTCGGCATCCAGCTTCAGTCTGTTTGCTATTTTCTCCCCGCTTCAGGCTGGCCTGGCGCACGCGGAAACGGCACAGGCGCCAACTGCTCCTGCCACGCAATACAGCACGACCACATCCAAAAAAACCACGCAGAAAAGCCTGCTTCACGTTGCGGATCAGCAGGAAACCCGCAGCACATCTCCTGAAAACGTGGTTGTTACGGGCTCCATGTTGCGTTCTTCCAATAACTCCAATGCCAACCCTGTGCAGATTATTACTGCAAAAGATATTCAGCGAACCTCTGCCACCACACTGTCCGATTATCTTCAGCGCCTGCCGTCCATGGGCAGCGGCGGCAGCTACAACACCACAACCAATGGCGGCGGCGGTATTGCCTGTCCGGATATCCGCAATCTGGGTGCCTCGCGCGTGCTGGTTCTGGTAGATGGCAAGAGGCAGGTTCAGAACGGAGGTTCAGGCTCATCCTGCGTGGATCTGAACATGATTCCGGTTTCCATGGTGCAGAGTGTGGAAATCCTGAAAGATGGCGGCTCAGAACTTTATGGGGCTGATGCTGTTTCCGGTGTCATCAACATCAAACTCAAGCACAACATGACCACGGGCAATATTACCGTCAAAGGGGGAATCACCCAGTACGGCGATAACCGCACGGGCATGATTTCCGGCATCAAGGGCTTCAATTTCGATCATGACCGCGGCAACATCACCATTGGCGGCCAATATCTGAGCCAGGGCCCCATCATGCAGCGGGACCGGGACTGGGCCTATAACCCGCAGATCAACAACCCCGCTCCCGGTGGCTCTGTTGTGTATGGGTCTGGTATTACGCCCACCGCCACAGCCCTTGTTGGCGGCCAGCAACTTCGGCCCGATGGTAAAGGGGGCTTTGCGCCACTTACTGCCGCCCAGCGCTACAATTACGGGCCGGAAGGCACGCTGTATCAATATATGCAAAGCGGCACCCTGACAGGGGATGCGCATTATGAGATCAACAAACATCTCAATCTGTATGCCAATGTGCGCTACACCCACAAAACATCCCAAGCGCAACTTTCCGCCCAGCCTCTTACGGGAAGCGTGGGGGCAAACTCTCTGCCATCTGCCTTCGTGCTGCCAGCAGATAACCCCTATAATGCGTGGGGAAAGGACGTAGGACTTTACAAACGGACGGTGGAATTCGGACCACGTTCGTACGATTCCGCCAATGATTCCTATCAGGTTATTGCCGGAGGTAGCGGTACTATTATTGGCAACTGGCAGTACGATGCCTCCATGTCCTACGGCATGACGCAGAACACCCTGCGCACGCAGGGATTGGTGAATTACGCCAAAATATTGCAGGAGCTGGGTGTTTCACAAAACGGCTCTTCCATCGGGTATGACCCCTCCGTCTGCACATCACAGGCAGGGTGCACCCTGTTTGACCCGTTCCAGACCTGGCCCAAAGAGGCTGTTGATTACGCACGGCATACGGAAATTGACCATTCCACCTACCAGTTGCGCGACTTCAACCTCCGTATCAACAACAATGATGTCGTCAAACTACCCTACAAAGGGGGTGGGAACGTTGGCATTGCGCTGGGCATGGAACACCATAGCGAACAGCTTTCCTACCACGCGGACCCGGAAGTACAGGCTGGCAATATTGCAGGTTCCTATACCTCCAACACAGGCGGCGGCTTTAACGCAACGGAAGTGTATCTGGAAGGCAAGTTGCCGCTTTTGCATAATGTGGCCTTTGCCAAGGATCTGACTGTTGACGCACAGGGCCGCTGGTCCCGCTACAATACGTTTGGCGATACGGAAAACTGGAAAGTCAGCATCAACTGGGCTCCCATCAGGGATATCCGCTTCCGCGCCACCCTGGGCACCTCCTTCCGCCAGCCCAGCGTGTATTCTCTTTATGGTGGACAGGCAGTTGGTTTTCCCGCCGCCATAGACCCATGCACACGGCCTGACTATTACGGCGCAGCAGCAGCCACTGTTGTTGCCAACTGTATGAAAGCCGGAGCCGTGCCCGGAAAAGTGACACAAGCCTATTCCAACCAGTTGCCCAGCCTGCAAGGCGGAAACCCAAAACTGGGACCAGAAATTGGCCGAACCTACACGTTTGGCACCGTCATTACGCCACGGTGGACACCGGGGCTCTCGCTATCGGTTGAGTACTGGCATACGTCACTCAAGAACACCATTGGCTCCGTAGGCACCCAGTATATTGTGGACCAGTGCTACACGGGCGCTTCCCCCGGCTATTGCGCCAACATCTCCCCGCGTGACAGCAACGGGCAGATTACCATGGTGAACGCCACCACGCAGAACCTTGGCCAGATGACCACAAATGGCATTGATTTTGATCTTGATTACCGTGTGCGCCTCAGCCGGGTGGATGTGCTGACCCTCAGCAACAACCTTCAGGGGCTGGTAGGCTACAATGTTCAGCCCTATGCAGGTTCTTCCTTCAGAAACGGCACAGGCCGCCTCTACTACACCGGGGGCGGTGCTTATGCCGGAGCCGGTGTAGGCCACCCACGCATTACGGATTACGCTACGGCCACATGGTCACACAAAGCGTTCAGCCTGTCTTACATGATGAACTACACCAGCGGCATGCGGCTGAATAATGGCTCGGTTGATCTGACACGGTCCTCTGCGGGATCATGGAATGTTCCGGGTATCTTCACACATGATGTCACGCTGGGCTACAGGCTGAAGGACTGGAATTTTGTAGCTGGCGTCAATAACATTCTTGATAAAAAACCGCCGTTTGTGCCCGATGGCGTGATCAATACCGATCTGGCAATGTATGCTCAGAATACCATCGGGCGTTATGTCTTCCTTCAGGCGGGTCTGGACTTCTGAGCACAGAGCGCCCTCGCCTCCGCCCCGCTTCCGGCAAGCCCGCGCGGGACCACATCCCTCTTTATGTGGTCCCGCAAACATCGCCCGGTTTTCATTTCGGGCAGGACATGCTGAACGGAAACGGGTTGGCCATTGCGCCACCCGTGCTCAGGGAAACAATGGGCGTCACTCCGCTTTCCCTGAAATGGCTCGGCAACGCCATGCTCCCGCCCTAGCCCTCATCGCGCGGTGTTTCTTTCAGCACCAGGGGCAATCCGGCCGCTACAAACAGAACGCGCCCTACCTGTGCGGCGAGTGTCTGGTGTAGAAAACCCGCTTCATCCCGAAAGCGGCGGGCCAGTTTGTTTTCCGGCACAATGCCCAATCCTACCTCATTCCCCACCAGAACGGTCGGGGCCTGACGTTCGCCCAGAGCCGCCAGCAGGTTTTGGGTTGCGGCGGGAATATCGTGCTCTTCCAGCAGCAGGTTGGTCAGCCACAGGGTCAGGCAATCCAGCAGCAGGGGCTGGGTGGCGTGGGCACGGAGCACGTGGGCAACGTCCACCGGCTCCTCCACCGTTATCCACCCTTCCGCACGGCCGGTTTTATGGTGGTCAATGCGCTCCTGCATCTCGGCATCAAACGCGCGGCCTGTGGCCAGATATACCCATGGCGCGGGCAACGCGGTAATAAGCGCTTCCGCATGGCGGCTTTTGCCGGACCGCGCACCACCCAGAACCAGTGTGGCCGCGCGCAGCCCTCCCTTCTCCTGCGCGGGCTGTTCCGCCACATCCGGCGCGGGGGAGGCAGAAGACTCCTCCTCGGGCATGGTCTGGCTGGCCGATGGCATACCGGGGTCCGCCTTGAGCCTGAGCGTGTTCATACGCTATCCGCTTTCTGCTTCCGTTTGCATGGGCGCGTATAACAGCACACAATAAGGCCATGCCACCACTTTCCACCCTCTCCCCCCCGCAAAGCCTGTTCTCCAGCATGTCGGACCTGCACGCCGCCTGCCAGCACTTGCCCACGCCGGATACTGCCTGCCAGCAGGCCATTGCCATGCGGGAAGCAACGCTGACCAAACCGGCCGGCAGCCTTGGCCAGCTTGAGGGCCTTACCGCATGGCTGGGCGGCTGGCAGCAGCGCAGAACGCCCCGGCTTGAAAATATTCTGGTGCTGGTGTTCGCGGGCAACCATGGCGTGGTGGCGCAAGGGGTCTCGCCATGGCCGCCGGAAGTGACAACGCAGATGGTGCATAACTTCCGCCAAGGTGGCGCGGCCATCAACCAGCTTGCACGGCAGGCACAGGCAGAACTGCGTGTTGTGCCGGTGCATGATCTGGCCCCCACGGCAGATTTCACCACCGGCCCCGCCATGACGGAGATGGATTTTCTGAAGGCCGTGCAGACCGGCTACAACGCTGTGCCCGAGGAATGTGATCTACTGTGCCTTGGCGAGATGGGCATTGGCAACACAACGGCGGCCGCAGCCCTTGCCGCAGCCCTGTTTGGTGGAGACGCCATGCTGTGGGCCGGGCGCGGCACGGGGCTGGATGATGCAGGCGTGCGGCACAAGGCCCGCGTGATTGAAACCGCGCTGACCCACAACGCCGCCCTGCTGGGTGACCCGCTTGAAACCGCCCGCGCACTGGGCGGGTATGAACTGGCAGCCCTGCTGGGGGCCACGCTGGCAGCCCGCCACAAAAACGTGCCGGTCATGCTGGATGGGTACGTCTGCACCGCCGCCGTGGCACCTCTGGCCCGGTTGGCCGAGCACGGCTTGGCCCATACATGGCTCTCCCATTGCTCGGCAGAGACAGGGCACGCCCGGCTGGCGCGGGCGGTAAGGCTGCGCCCGCTGCTTGATCTGGACCTGAGACTGGGCGAGGCCTCCGGTGCGGCGCTGGCGGTGCCCATTGTGCGGGCGGCGTTGGCCTGCCACACGGGCATGGCCACGTTCACGCAGGCGGCGGTCTCCGAGCGCGCATGACACGCACCGGCCCCTTTGCCGAGAGCCTGTTCAGCCGTATCCGGCTGGATCTGGCCTGCGGCATCGGGCTGCTGACACGCCTGCCCATCAACGGGTTGCTCAGCGCCCGCCAGCGCGCCCAAAGCGGACCATGGCCGCTGGCCCGTTCCCTGTGGTGCTGGCCACTGGTGGGGGGGGCCGTGGGCGCGTTCACCGGCAGCATGGCATGGGGGCTGGAAGCCATGCATGTGGCCGCCCTGCCCGCCGCTGGGCTGGCGCTGGCGGCACAAAGCGCCCTGACCGGCGCGTTTCATGAAGATGGTCTGGCCGACATGGCGGACAGCTACGGCACGCACGCACGGGAACGCAAACTGGAGATCATGCGGGACAGCCGCATTGGCAGTTATGGCGTTCTGGCCCTGTGCCTGAACCTGTTGGTGCGTGCCGGAGCCATGGCGGCCTTACCCGCCCCGGCCCTTGTTGGCGGGCTGGCGCTTGCCGGTTTGCTCAGCCGGGCCACACTGCTCTGGCTGCCGCGTTTACTCCCGCCTGCCCGGCCAGATGGGCTGGCGCGATCCCTCTCGCCGCTGCCCCGTGGTGCTTTTGCAGTAGCACAGAGTTTTGCTCTTTTGCTCGCAGCCCTGCTGATGACCGGCCTGATAAACAGCGCCTCACAGCAGCCGGTGCTGCCGGAAAACCAGCCTCTTTTCTGGCGATTGGCACCAGCGCTGGGTCTTGTCATCAGCGCGGCGGGGCTCTCTGGTTGGCTGGTTGCGCGTTCCGCCCGCAAGCATCTGGCAGGCTATACGGGTGATGTGCTGGGGGCGGCCGCCACTGTGGCAGACTGTCTGGTTCTGGCTGCCCTGACTATCCTATTCCACAATTGACACTCCCCTCCGCGCCGTTCACCATAGGGCATTGGTTTTGGGGAAGCCGGTGAGACTCCGGCACGGTCGCGCCACTGTAACCCGTTTGGTCAGCCTCAAGCTGATCAGGCTGGAAGTCAGACCTCCGAAACAGTCTGTTTTCCACCGCGGAACGCGTTTTTACCAGCGGAGCCTGATTCTTATGCCTCACCCCACTCCTCATACCCGTGCACGCGCAATTGCCCTTCCGGCTCCGGTTGCCATTCCGGTTCAGGCCCTGCTGCCATGGGCCGTGTTCGGGCTGGTTCTGTCTGTTGTGCTGCTGTATTTTGTTGGGGCGGAACAGGGTGCCATCTCCCTGATCTCCGGGCAGGAAGTGCATGAATTTGTGCATGATGGGCGGCATCTGCTCGGCTTTCCCTGCCACTAAGCCGCATTTTTTCCATTCATGATCGCTGGACGATTACTGGGCCGTGGCATGCTGGCTGGCTGCGCGGCCGCAGCGCTTGCCTTTCTGTTCGCCCGCATTTTTGGCGAGCCACAGGTTGCCCTCGCCATTGCGTTTGAAGCCTCCCGCCACGCGGCGGAAGCCACCCATCATGCTGCGGAGCCGGAATTGGTCAGCCGCACGGTGCAGGCCAGCTACGGGCTGCTGACGGCTGTTGTACTGTATGGCACCGGCTTTGGCGGTCTGTTTGCGCTGGTGTTTGCCTATGCCTACGGGCGGCTGAATCTGTGGTCTCCTCGCGCGCTGGCGCTGCTGCTGGCCGGGGCCGGATTCCTGACCGTGGTGCTGGTGCCAGACCTGAAATACCCGCCCAATCCGCCCGCCGTAGGGATGCACGCCACGCTGGCGTTCCGCACCGCCACCTACTTTGCCATGATCGGCCTTTCCATTTCCGTGGCCGCTATTGCCACGCTGATTGGCCAGAAAATCACGCAGACGCGCGGCGCATGGACCGGCACCCTCTGCGGAGCAGGGCTGTTTATCGCGCTGATTGCACTGGTGCAGTTTGGCCTGCCCGATGTGAATGAAGTGCCCGATGGCTTTCCTGCTGTTGTGCTCTGGCGCTTTCGGGAAGCCTCCATTGGCATGCAGCTTGTGCTGTGGGGCACCATGGGCCTGCTGTTTGGCGCACTGGCCACCCCCGTCCTGGAAAATCGCACCGCCCCGTCCCGCCGATAATTTTTTATTCGGCTCAGGGCTCAGGGCTCAGGGCTCAGGGCTCAGGGCTCAGGGCTCAGGGCTCAGGGCTCAGGGCTCAGGGCTCAGGGCTCAGGGCTCAGGGCTCAGGGCTCAGGGCTCAGGGCTCAGGGCTCAGGGCTCAGGGCTCAGCTTCCTGAAAAATCCTTGGGATGCAAGATGACTTTCTCATCTATCCCCCGGTTCAGTTTTCTCCACCAAGCGGTGCGCCCATCATTCTTAATCGCCAGTCTCCGCCTTGCCGGGTGAACAGGCTGAGGGTGCCGGGGGCGCAATCCAGCTTTTGTGTCAGGGCACTGTCACCGCCCAGAACATGCACAGCCATGGCCCGCACCACGGCGGGGCGCGCCAGAAACAGGGCTGTGCCGTGCAGATCTGCCCCCTCCGCCCACGCGCCAATGCGGGCCTGAAACTGGCGCGCACTTTCACCCCCCGGCGGTGCGAAATCAGTATCTTGCAGAAGTGCAGCCAGTTTTTCCGCAGCAATATCCCGTAGGGCCTGCCCGTGCCATGCGCCATAGGCGCGATCGCACAAGGCTGGCACACACTGCACCGCCAGAAGCACACCCTCTGGCGAGACAAGACCCGGCACCTCAACATCGTCCGCCGCCAGCACGACCGATGGCCGCACGTCTCCCCCGCCCCATTGCGTCAGAGAAGACACAAGGCTGGGGCCGTGACGGAAAAACCCACGCTCATCCCGCGCCGGAAGGCTGCCCTGCCGCACCGCCTGCGGCAGATGCGCTGCCACGCCATAAAGCCGGAGCGGCTTGGAAGACCGTGCTGATACGGGTGCACTGGCCGTCATTTCTGCTGGTCACGCCAGGCACGCAGAGCGTCTTCCAATCGTTGCCAGGCATCATCTGTGCCCGGCAGCCCAATGCGCAGGCGGCCCGGTTGATCGGGGAAGATGCGGGTAACAACGCCGTGCTGGCATAAATGCCGCCACAAGGCCGGTGCCTGCGGAAGTGTGACCAGCGTGAACAGACTGGCCTGCCCGAAACACGGCAACCCGGCCTGCCGCAACAGTGTGGTCAGGCGGGCATGGGCGCGCTCCGCCTGCTGGCGGGCGTGGTTCAACCATGCCGTATCACGCAACGCCTGCCGCCCGGCCGCCAGCCCCACGCAGCCCACCGGCCAACTGCCCAGCACGGCCCGCGCCTGCGCCGCCAAAACCGGCTCCGCCAACAGAAAGCCCAGCCGCACACCGGGTAGCCCATACGTCTTGCCAAAGGAGCGCAATACCACCAGCGCGGGGTGCGGCAGCAAGGGGGCAACTGTCTGGGTGCCAAAATCAGCAAAGGCTTCATCCACCACCAGCAGACTGCCATGCTGCCCGCACTGGTCCGCCAGCAGCCGCAATTGCGCCGCAGGTATCTCCCGCCCATCCGGATTATTGGGGTTGCACACCACGCACACCGTACCGGGCTGGATTGCGGCTTCATGCAGATGCT
Organism: Acetobacter tropicalis; assembly: GCF_030644465.1. Taxonomy (NCBI): domain Bacteria; kingdom Pseudomonadati; phylum Pseudomonadota; class Alphaproteobacteria; order Acetobacterales; family Acetobacteraceae; genus Acetobacter; species Acetobacter tropicalis. Next base: position 1,022,780 of record NZ_JAUYUW010000001.1, read on the forward strand.
CCGGCGCATCCACCTGCGTCACCGCTATACCCTGCCCCTGCCACGCCAGCCGGTGGCCGGAATAGGTTGGCCCCAGCAGACACACACGCTGCGCTGGCAGCACAAACGGCAGCAAGGCTATCAGATTCTGGCTACCAGCACCGCTCACCACCATCGCGGCATCCACCACACCATAGGCCTGTGCGGCGGCGGCGCGCAGATCGGCTTCCTCATCCTCTTCGGGCAGGCGGGTGAAAGCAGCGGCTTCCGGCACCGCAAGCGGATAGGCAAACGGGCTGATACCGGTTGAAAGATCAAAAAAAGGCCGGGGCGCGGTGGGAAAATGCTGCATCACCGCCCGCACCTGCCCCCCATGGGCGGGGATATCGGGCAGTCCATCGCTCTGCGGGGCTGCCGCATAATCCGGAAGACCGTCTCGCGCTGCTGAACCTGTTGAACTGACCGCACCTTCTGGGTCTGTCTGCGGCATACCGTCACCCTTTGCGCCTGCCTGCGGAAGAACGGTAGCCCCTACCATGCCAGACACAGCGGAACCAACACAGGGGCACTCCGTTGGCAGGAGCATCGGGGCTGCCGCACAAAGCCCGATGGAGCGAATACTGCTGGCAAGGCGGGTGTGCCAGGCTGTAGCAATGCGGCATATGTGTTACCACCTTCTTGCGCCATGGGCTGGCCGCGTGTGCGTCCGCTCTCCCGTTCTGGCGGCTGGTATGAGTGTTCCTGCTCGTCCGGCCTGAGTTGTGAGCCTCCTGCCCGCATGCTGTTCTTTCCTCTCGTCACCACTCTGCCTGTGGCCGCACTGGCCGCCATACTGGAAAGCCTGTGGGGCTACCCGGCCGTTCTGCTGGAGGCCATCGGGCATCCTGTCATGTGGATTGGCACGTTGATAGACAGGCTGGACACGGCCCTCAACCTGCCTGAATACTCCGAGCGCAAACGCCGCTGGATGGGGATACTGGCGCTGGTGGTGATCGTGCTGGTGCCGCTTACTGTTGTCAGCCTTGTGCTTCAGATCGGGTATGCGGTGTTGCCTCCCCCTGTCATGATTGTAGTGCAGGGTGTTCTGACCACAGCGCTGGTGGCGCAGAAATCTCTCTGGACACATGTGCGGGCCGTTGGCACAGCCCTGCGGCGTGAAGGGCTGGCGGCAGGACGGCAGGCTGTGGCGCAGATTGTGGGGCGGGACACCCGCGTGCTGGATGAAGCTGGCGTGGTGCGGGCCGCACTGGAAAGTCTGGCCGAAAATTTTTCAGATGGTGTGGTGGCGCCGCTGGTATGGGCCGCGCTGTTCGGGCTGCCGGGGGCGGTTTTCTATAAAGCCGTCAACACGGCGGACAGCATGATCGGCCACCTTACCCCACGCCATGCCGCCTTTGGCATGGCCGCCGCCACGGTGGATGACATGATCAACCTGCCTGCCTCCCGCCTTGCGGCCCTGTGCCTGATCTGGGCCGCCCCGGCGGAACGGCGCGCGCAGGCCAGAGCCGCCGTACGGCGGGATGCACCGGGCCACCGCTCCCCCAACGCAGGCTGGCCGGAAGCCGCCATGGCCGGTGCGCTCGGCCTGCGGCTGGCAGGGCCGCGCCAATATGGTGGCACACGGGTGGATGATGTGTGGATGGGCGATGGCACCCCCAACGCCACGGTGGATGATCTGGACCGCGGGCTGGTGCTTTACAGACGGGCGTGTGCCCTGCTGAGCGTGCTCTTGCTGGCAGCCGCCGTACTCTCCATGATTGCGCTATGACCACACACGCTTCTGAGACACCATCCCTGTTCCCCCCCCTGTTCCGCACCCAGCTTGATCAGCTTTTTACATGGCGGCGGGACGTGCGCCATTTCCGCACAGACCCGGTTCCTGACGCCGTGCTGGACCACCTGCTGCACACCGCCTGCCTTTCTCCCTCCGTCGGCCTTAGCGAGCCATGGCGTTTTGTGCGCGTGGAACACGCAGACCGCCGCGCCGCCATCCGCGCGAATTTTGCCCGGTGCAATACACAGGCCCTTTCCGGCCACGGCGGGGAAGATGCCCAGCGTTACGCTACCCTCAAGCTGGCGGGGCTGGATGATGCACCGCACCAGATTGCCGTGTTCTGTGATACCGCCCCGGAACAGGGGCGCGGGCTGGGCCGGGGCACCATGCCGGAAACCACGGTGTGGTCTGCCGTCATGGCCATTCATACGTTCTGGCTGGCCGCCACGGCACAGGGCGTTGGGGTGGGGTGGGTTTCCATCCTGAACCCGCAGGAGGCCGCAAGCACCCTGTGCGTCAACCCCAACTGGCAGTTTCTGGCCTATCTGTGTGTGGGCTATCCGCAGGAACAGGCGGATACGCCAGAACTGGAGCGCAAAGGCTGGGAACAGCGCAACCCCGCCCGCAGACAATGGATCATGCGGTAAACAACGGGCTTAGCCTGCAAGAAGACATTTGAAAATCTCTTGCCCGGATGAAGAGATTTTCGCCTTTTTCCCGCATTCTATGAGAGTATTCCGTAGCGCCATGGTGGGCGATTGAAGGATCGCTCAGGTCCATCTGTCGCACTTTTTTCTGTGCGACGCTGCGCGCCTTTCTGGGGGGATGGGTGCCATGGGTGTACACCCAAAGGTGGAGCATCCTGCCTTCCGGTTCGCCGTGTCTGGCCGCTCACCGTCCCAGCCAGCCTTCGCGTGGTGGCTTTTTGCGCACCCTTTCCGTTCAGGTTTTTGAGGGTACGGTCTGCCCTTCCCCATTTTCTGACAGATGTGTCATTTTTTTTCTGTCAAAACCGGAACGTATGGGGTAACATTACAAAAAGTGAAGGGAAACGTGCTTGCCACGGTGTGTTGCCACAAACGCAACCGCATTTCCTTCTTAAATAAAACTTTAATATCTGTTGTGTGGGCAATATTTTTTAGAAAAACCGATAGATAGGGGCTAGATGTCTTTTTTGTTATAATTACTGTTTTGTAATCATTGATTCAGATCAATGTCTCTGCCCGCCAAACACCGTCAGACAGACCTCACTCTCTTTTGCAAGAGTACATTCCCGAAGGACCAGGCGTGACCTCTGCCGTTTCACAAAACAGGACTAGCAAGAAAAAGCTGGAAACCCGGTTGCTGATTGGCACTGCCATTTTCTGCATGTTTAACAAACCCGTTCTGGGCTGGGCGGATGATGCACAGGAACTGGCGGCTATCAAGGCACAAATGCGCAAGCTGGCCGCACAGGTGGAGGCCATAGAACAGCGTCAGGCCCACAAACAGGGACTCCCCAAGTCAACACGCACCGCCTCCACCCGCGCAGGGCGCGTGGGTTCCACCAACACCATCACCGCAAGCAATGGCGGGTTCACGGCTCAACCGCAGGGCCTTTCCTCCGGGCCGGTTGATCCGTCCATCCGGTTTTCGCCAGATATGGCGCCCCCGCGCACGGCAACAGCCGGGCTTCCGTTCAAATCCCAGACCGCAGGCGGTGGCCCGCTGGGGTTTCAATGGATGCCTGAAGCGGATGATCCGCAAAAAACACGCTCCAATATTGATCTTTCTTCATCAAGCCCGCAGGCCATTACCCAGACGGCGGTGGATACGCTGCCGCCCATTTTCAGCATTGGCGGCATTTCCGTGCGCCTTGGTGGGTTTGTTGAACTCTCCAACATCTGGCGCAGTTCCAACATGAGCAGCGGCCCCGCCACGGCATGGGGCAATTTTCCGTACGCAAACAGCCCCAACCATGGGCTGGATGAAGAACGGCTTTCGGCACAGCTTAGCCGTATGTCCGTGCTGATGGAGGCCAATCCTTCCAAATCCGTGCGGCTTCAGGCTTATGTGGAAAGTGACTTCGCAGGTGCTGCGGGCACCAGTAACAGCGTGCAGATCAGCGGGTACACCCCCCGCCTGCGGCAGGGCTACTTCACCTTTACGGAAAAAGACTGGGGCTTTCATCTGCTGATGGGGCAGGCCTGGAGCCTTGCCACCAACTACGCCAAGGGCATTCTGCCCCGGCAGGAACAGCTTCCCGCCGTAACGGACAACAACCAGATTCCGGGTATCAGCTTTACCCGTGTGCCGCAGATCCGCATTGGCAAGGACTGGAACCAGAAATACTGGCTGGGCCTTTCCATTGAAGACCCGCAGGCAACTGTCGGGTTTTCCTCCTCCTTCGCGTCAGGCGATACACTGCCCGCCGCTTATGGGCAGGCCCATGGCGCGCGGGTGTATTATTCCAATCCGGGTGGTGTTCTACTCAATTCCGCCACGCAATATACCGACAACCCGGTGCCTGACATTATTGTGAAAGGGGCAGCGGATACCTCCTTCGGGCATTATGAAGTGTTCGGGCTGGCGCGCTGGTTCCGGTCTCTTTCTGTGGCGCCCGGTGCCTCCACCACCAAGAAACACACCACTTTTGGCGGCGGTGTTGGCGCGGGCATGACCATGCCGCTGGGCACCAAAAAACTGCAACTGGCAGGCAATGTTCTGGCCGGGGATGGCATTGGCCGCTATGGGCCAAGCCTGCTGCCAGACACCACCTTCAATGGCCGCGGCCAGCTTTCCCCCGTGCCGGAAATGATGGGATCTCTGGGGTTGATCGGGCATCCCACCTCCTCCGTGCTGCTCTATACCTATGGCGGTGTGGAAACGGCAGGACGCAAGCGGTACATGGGGGCTGATGGCCACCAGTACGGCTATGGCGTGACAGATCTGGATCTGGGTGGGTGCGATATTGAATTTGGCACCTGTAACGCCCAGACGCGCACCCTCGCCTCCCTGACGGCAGGGGGATGGTGGCACTTCATGCAGGGCCACTACGGCAGTGTAATGGCTGGCCTGCAATATACCTATATTCGGAAATTTGCCTTCCGGGGCAATGATGGTGCCGGAAACAGTGTTTACCCCACAACAGAGGGCAACACGGTTTACGTTACCTTCCGGTATCTTCCGTTCCAGTAAGTGGGATCTCACGATCATCCACCAAGGAGAAAGAAAAACATGTCTTATACTGTAGGCACCTATCTTGCCGAACGTCTCTCACAGATCGGGCTCAAGCACCACTTTGCCGTAGCGGGTGATTACAACCTTGTGCTGCTTGACCAGCTTCTGATGAACAAGGATTGTGAACAGGTTTACTGCTGTAACGAACTGAACTGCGGTTTCTCCGCAGAAGGCTACGCCCGTGCAAACGGCGCAGGTGCCGCAGTTGTCACCTTCAACGTTGGCGCGTTTTCCGCACTGAACGCCATTGGTGGCGCAAATGCTGAAAACCTGCCGGTTATTCTGATTTCTGGCGCACCGAACTCGAACGATCACGGCAGCGGCCACATTCTGCACCACACCATTGGCGTGCCGCATTATGGCTACCAGTTGGAAATTGCAGAAAAGCTGACCTGTGCTGCTGTTTCCATCACATCAGCCGAAGATGCGCCGGAAAAGATCGACCATGCCATCCGCACCGCGCTGCGTGAAAAGAAACCGGCTTACATTGAAATTGCGTGCAACATTTCCGCACAGCCCTGCGCCGCACCCGGCCCAATCAGCGCCGTGCTGGATGAGCGTCCGTCCAACAAGGACACACTGGATGCCGCCGTGGCAGCCGTGGCAGCCTTCATTGAAAAGCATGAAAAACCCGCCATCCTGATCGGCAGCCGCCTGCGCGCCGCCGGTGCGGAAGAAGCCGCCATCAAACTGGCGGATGCTCTGGGGTGCGTTGTGGCCACCATGGCCGCGGCCAAAAGCTTCTTCCCTGAAGATCACCCTGGTTATGTGGGCACCTACTGGGGCAGCGCCTCCACCCCCGGCGTGAATGAAATCTTCAACTGGACAGACAGCATTATCGCTCTGGCCCCCATCTTTAATGATTACTCCACAGAAGGCTGGACCGCATGGCCCAAAGGCCCGAACGTGGCGGTGCTGGACAAGAACATTACCAAACTGCACGGCTATTCCTTTGACAACATCCACCTGAAGGAACTGCTGGAAGCGCTGGCCGAGCACTTCAAGAACAAGCCGAAGAAAGACTCCACGCTGGTTCAGTACAAGCGTGTTCACAACGGCACCATTACGGAAACCGTTGGCAGCGGCGATGACAAACTGACCCGCGCTGATATCCAGCACGCCCTGCAGGGTATTGTCACGCCTGACACCACCATTGTTGGTGAAACCGGGGATTCCTGGTTCAACGTGGTGCGCACCAAACTGCCGCGCGGTGCCCGTGTGGAATTTGAAATGCAGTGGGGGCACATTGGCTGGTCCGTTCCCGCAGCGTTTGGTTACGCCGTAGGTGCACCGGAACGCCGCACCATTCTGATGGTGGGTGATGGCTCCTTCCAGCTGACCGCGCAGGAAGTGGCACAGATGATCCGCCGCAAGCTGCCGGTGATCATCTTCCTGATCAACAATGCCGGGTACACCATTGAAGTTGAAATTCATGATGGCCCGTACAACAACATCAAGAACTGGGACTACGCTGGCATTATCAGCGCGTTCAATGCGGAAGATGGCAAAGGCAAGGGTCTGCGCGCCACCACGGCGGGTGAACTGGCTGATGCCGTAAAAGTGGCGCTGGACAACAAGGAAGGCCCCACCCTGATTGAATGCGTGATCCCGCGTGATGACTGCACGCCGGAGCTGATTTCCTGGGGCCGCCACGTGGCCGCAGCAAACGGCCGTCCGCCTGCAAAATAACTTAACCGGCTGTGCCCATGCTCCCGCCACTGGCGGAGCATGGGGGCATCCCCGCTGAGATACCGGAATTTTTCATGTCGGCTTCCAAAACGCCCAACACCACGCCGTTGCCGAACAGTGCACAGGCTGGCCAGCCGCAAAAAATACAGCCGCTTTATGTGCTGGCGTGGTTTTTGTGTGCGTTATTCTACTTCTATCAATACGCCATCCGCTCTGCCCCCGGCATTATGCAGGATGAGCTGACACAGGCCTGGGGCAACAGCCATCTGGGGCTGATGATTGCCTCCTATTACATTGTGTACGCACTGGCCGCGCTGGCCGTGGGTGTGCTGCTTGACCGTTATGGCGCGCACGCCACCATGCCGATTGGAATTGCCATTACCAGTGTTGGCTGCCTTATCTTTGCGCAGGGTAGTGTGGCCGCAGGCATTGGTGGCTATGTCATTCAGGCGCTGGGGGCCATCTGCGCGTTTGTTGGGTCATCCTACGTGGCGGCGCGTTATCTGCCTGCCCGCACGCTGGCCCTGTTTGTGGGGCTTACGCAGTGCCTTGGCATGGCCGGCGCAGCTTTCGGGTCCAAACCCACCCGTATTCTGATTGACCCCAACGGCTCCTTTCATATTCCATGGCAGACAGTCTGGCTGGGCTTTGGCGTGATTGGCGTGTGTCTGGCCATTGCCACATGGTTTGTCATGCCGCGCGATTCAGGTGATAGCGCCGCCCACCACGGCCATCTTTCCGCTGCCAACCTGTTCAAGCCGTTCCGCATCATCTTCAGCAACCCGCAAAGCTGGTTTGCCGGGATTATTGGCGGCCTGCTGTTTGTGCCCACCACCATTGGCGCACTGGGCTGGGGCGCTTCCATGCTCAACAAAGGTGAGCATGTAACCATGGCTTTTGCCGCATCTGATGTGTCCATGGTGCCCATTGGCTGGGTGATTGGCTGCCCGCTGCTTGGCTGGATTTCTGACAAGATCGGCCTGCGCAAGCCGGTGCTGATTGGGGGCGCTGTGGTGCTGCTGGCGGCCTCCCTCTGCGCGCTGTATGTGCCGGTTGGTGTTCTGCCTCGCTATTCCGTGGCGCTGGTCATGGGCATTGCCTCCGGGGCCGCTATGATCCCGTTCTCCTCCATGAAGGAAGTGAACCCGCCGGAAGTCAAAGGCACGGCTGCGGGCGTCATGAACTTTCTGGTGTTCGGCACAACAGGCGTTATGTCTCCGCTGGTGTCCGCCCTGATGTCTGGCGGCGATACGGACAGCATGGCCCTGTTCCACCGTGCCTTCCTGCCGCTGGTGGTCGGGATTGTGATTGCTATTCTGCTCTCCTTCCGCCTGCAGGAAACCGGCTGGAAAGTGCAGAAACAAGGCTAACGTTCTTTTTCTAAAGCCCACTTCAAAAACGGGCACCTTTCTACAGGCACGGACCATCCGGGGTAGCCCTCCGCCCCGATGGTTCCGTGCCTGTTTTTGTTTGTGAGGCCGCCCTCTGCTTTCTCATCCTTTTGAAGCCGCCAGCCCCAGCCCGGACAAACTGGCCCCCGCGCAAAAGCATGGGGCCTGAGCCGAAAGCGGACGACAGGCACAGCCCGCCATCACACCGTTAGCAGTCGGGCCTCGCGCGCCATTGGGCCTCAGCGGAATGGCATTTTGGCAGACAGGGAGACTGGGAGACAGGGAAGCAGTCCTTTCAACAGGACAGACCTGATGCTCTCCGCCCTGCCGGCACAGAGTGCCTCCCTCTCCGCCAGTGCCTTATATCAGCGTGCGTTTGCTGAAATTTATCGTCGCTTTTCAGCTTCACATCAGAATGTGCCCACTTCGTCTCGGGCCAGCAATACAACACGTGTTCAGGCGGGCACAGGTTGGCGTCTTACGGAATGAAGCGTTCAGCCCGCAGGCGTTCAAACACATCAAAGAAAGACGCAGAGGTGGCCTGATAACGGGTGAAACCGGCCAGGCGGCTTTTGGTCATATCCGTCACACATTCCACAGGGCGGCCCAGATCGGCATCCGTGTGCCAGGCAGAGGCAAGACGGGCCAGATCAGGCTCGCGCAGCGTGTATCTGGCGCTGATCTCCGCCCAGGTTGCGGCCTCGCCAGCCATGCGGGGTTCAAGCGGCGTTGTTTCCGTGGGCATGGGGGCGGCTTCGATGCCGAACCATGCCGCAATCTGGGGCCAGAGCCATTTCCAGCGGAACACATCCCCGTTGACCACATTGAAAGCCTCATTCCGTCCGGCGGCGGATGTTGCGGCCCACAGCAGATGCGCAGAAAGCTGGCGCGCATCCGTTACATCGGTCAGACCATGCCACTACTGCACGGCAGAACCGGGAAACACGAACGGGCAGCCTGTCTCCCGGCAGAGCGTGGCATACACGGCAAGCGTGCTGGCCATGTTCATTACATTGCCAATGGCGTAGCCAATCACGGTATGGGGGCGATGCACGCTCCATGTAAAACCGTGTTTTTCTGCGGCCTGATACAGTTCATCTTCCTGCGTGTAATAGAAATTTTCCACATCCAGCCGGGGCATGGATTCACGGAAAGGCGTTTCTGGTGCTGCCCCTTTGGCATAGGCTTCAAACGGGCCAAGGTAGTGTTTAAGGCCGGTTACAAGGGCGGCATGGGCAATGTCCGCTGGTGCTGGCAGGGCCTCAAACACGTTGCGCACCATGGCCGCGTTGGCAATGCAGTTTTCACGCTCCGTGGCGCGGCGTGTCCATGTGCAGAAAAACACGTGGGTTGGGCGAACCTCCGCCAGAGCGGTGCGCAGGGCCTCCACGTTCAGCAGATCAGCCGCCACGGGCAGACTGCCGCCGTCCTGCCGTGGGGTGCGGGCCAGACCATGAACCACCCATCCTTCCGCCAGCAGACGGTTGGTCAGCGCCTGCCCGATGATACCGGTTGAACCGACCACAAGAGCACGATGTGCCATATTGGTTTTTCCCTATTGCAACACTCAGAATACCCGCGCCAGCCAATGCTTGCACGCCGGGCCTGAACAGAGAATGGCGGCTTGCCTCTGATCTCACAATACGGCACTCTTTTGTGCCCCGGATACCAAAAGGTTCCCATACCGCCATGCCTGAACTTCCCGCCGCCTACCGCACCGCCCCGTTTGACGAGCACTGCGCCCCGCGCCGCCTGTTGCGGCTGTTCAACGGCAAATGGACCACCATGGTGTTGCATACACTGCATCTGCTGGGTGGCTCCTCCCGCCCCGGCCACCTGCTACGCAGTATCCCCGATCTTTCCAAAAAGATGATGACGCAAACCCTGCGCGAGCTTGAACAGGCGGGCCTCATAGCCCGCACGGTGCAGCAGATCATGCCGCCCGTTGTGGAATACAGCCTGACAGAAATGGGCCAGAAATTCATTGAACCCATCGAAATGCTTTACCACTGGGGCATAGAACACGCTGACCTTCTGGACCGCGTGACCGCAGCCCAACATACCGCAAAAGCCGCTATGAAAAATCAGCTGGAAAAAACTCTCCAGCCATAAACGTCCCATCAAATTGAGGCACAGAAAATTCGCGTCAGAACATCCAGTGACGTAACCTTAGTGCCGACCATAAAACACTCATGGTAGTAATACAGTTGTATTTTAAGGCATTAGAGGGCTTACATTAGCAGATCGTTCGGACAACGCTTTACGTGCTGCCAATTCTCAATTTTACATTTATAGGCGCCAAAGTAAGTTCATGACGTTCCTTACCCACGCTCTCTACCTTCTAAGCATCAAACAAATGATGACGCATGTAGAGTTGGGAAACCATCATCCACAAGCGCCTTAATACATGTATATATCCGCGAGAGATAAAATATTAAAACCTATTAATCAAATAAATATTACAAAAATTCTGAAGTAAATACTTTGTCTATATACTGAAAATAGAAATTTAACTAAACAATGAAGAATTTGTTGGTGTTTCTGCTTGTCGTATACGCTGAACGGTATCTAATGCGCTACGAAAACAAGGATGAACTTGTATGTCATCAAATGTTGGGTTACGTGCTCCTGCTTCATAACTATAATAGGTTTTACTTCCTCCCGCGCCCCCCAAAATAAAATCACCAATAATTCCAACATCGTAAAATATTTTAAGTAAAGCTCTTACATTTTTTGTTTTTACAATATTTTTATACCAATCTTCATCTATAGATACATTTTCAAAGATATTTTCAAACATTTCCTCTATTTCGTTATATTTTAAATGGTATTTTTTCCGCCTTAATTTCGAAGACCAGTAATCAGTTATTTTTCTTAAATCTGGATACTGATTGGAAAATTCTGCACATACATCTTCTAATTTCATTGATGAATATTCTGATTCTGCAGATTTCATCACTTCTGGATCCGGTTGATCGCCCGTCATCATTTCCGTATAAATTCTGGCAAACTGTATAAGCTCTCGTGGCCTAGAAAGAGTTCGTTCAACCAACCAATTATTGCAATTTGATGTTCCTACAGTTGATGGAAATATCTTATAAAACAAATCCTCTCCATTATCGAATTTTATCCCAGCTCCAATATAGTTAAAATCAATTCTCTTTCTTAAAACATCAATGAGTTTTTCCTTTTCCCATCTTATTCTTTCAATATTCCTGTACTTATCTGCATGCTGTATTTTACTCATTAAAATTGAGTATATATCATCTCTCAGAAAAACAATCGGAAAAATATGATCAATCCTTATTGCCGAGGCTGCAGACAGTAACCCTTTGAGAACCTCATTTGATATTTCTGAATTATTCCAACCTAAATCTAAGTCGTCAACTAAGACTATTATATCTACTTTATGCTCATTTTCTAAAATACACTGGTTTATCACTTCTCTCAAAACAACTATATTACTAGAATCTATTATTTCTTTTTCCATCGTTAGGCCAAACTCACCCAGACTACCAGCCTTCAATTTTAAAGACGTACTCAAGTCAGTTACATGATCTATTAACGTTTTGTTTGTAATATTATTCTGTCTTGTAAATTTATGAACTTTCCCACCAAAATTTCTTGCCAAATTAAATATAATCTCTGTATATATCTTCCTAATCCACACATATTGGAAAAATATTTCTTTCCCAAAAAGATTTACTGTAGATTGGTCGTTTACAATATTTGCAATATAATGTTGATCAGGTGTTATTTTTACAGTTATAGATCTCTTCGTTTTAAATATTTCCTCTAATTTCCTTAGCAGAGCACTTTTCCCAGCTCCTTTTCTTCCAACGACAATATCTTTCCGTTTTTCAGAAAGCCTTTTAAGTTCTGGCGAATCTACAAAATAATCAAGTAAATTAAGATCTTTTTCTGCGCTCTCATTTCCCCAATTAATATCAGATATTTGCATAATAAATCCTATTTAACTCACACTGAATCGAGAACAATTGAAGGAAAATAAAAAACTGCAGACTGCTTGAGTATGTTTATATTTGAATATTTAATATCGAATAAAATTATAAATCAACCATTTTTTAGACATCAACCTACGCAAATCAGATATAATTGGTTTGATTTTAGATATATTCAATCTTGTTTTCCACCAAGTATATCAGCATCAAGTCAGCCATTCTTCTATGTTTCGGTTACTATTTATTCATCGCGTCAAAGATGGTAGGTGGAATATTGATGCTCGTTCACGATCTCGCTGGTTACGACTGACAGCATTATATAGTGTTGACGATGGGGAACTCCCGGTCTTCTGCTCAGAAATTAAGTATGTCTCTGAGGTCAAAGGCAATCACTGTTCCAGATCATGGGCTACTTCTGCATCGAGCAAGAAAAGTCCGTCACAGTTCTTACCGTATCTGTCGGAAGAGGCGGCTTACAGGCTCAGCACGTAGAATAACAGTGCGGCCAGAATAATAGTAACCGGCAGCGTGGCCAGCCATGCCAGCACAATGCGGCTCACCATGCTGCGCTGCACCCCACTGCCGGAGCCGAGCATGCTGCCCGCAATCCCTGCGGTAACAATATGCGTGGTGCTGACCGGCAGCCCCGTATAACCGGCGGTAAGAATAAGCCCGGCCCCCACCAGTTCAGCCGAGGCCCCTTGGGCTGGGGTCAGGTGTGTGCGGCCAATTTTTTCGCCCAGTGTGCGCACGATCCGCTGGTAGCCAATCATGGTGCCAAGGCTCAGGCAGGCCGCACTCAGCAGGCGCACCCACCATGGCGCAAATTCCACCACCGGCTTCAACTCCGCCTGCAAGGCTTTGGCCGTAGCCTTGACCCGGGCCGGAACCGCCGCCTGATGCATCACCTTCTTCAGCCCCGCCACAACCTGAAACACATCTCCCCGCTGCACTACGGCCAAGGCGGCGTCCGTCTGGCCAGCCTGCGGGGCCGCTGCCCTCTGTACGGTTTGGGAGGCAACTGGATTTTCCGCAGCCTCGCTCTGGGCGCGCAGGCGGGCCGCAGCCGCAAGGGCATCGGCGCGGAGGCCGTCATGATCGTACTGCTCCAGAATCTGCTGCATCTGGACCGCGTGGGCAGGGGCCAGCGGTAGGCGATGCGCCTCATGCGGGTTCAGCGCATAGAGGGCGGGCCACAGGCCCACCACGGTAAGCATGATCAGCCCGATGCTCTTCTGTCCATCATTGCTGCCGTGGGAGAAGCTGACGGCGCTACAGGTGCCCACCAGCAGCCAGCGCACCCACCCGCTTGGCGGCGCATCACCCTCGGGCGGCGGCTGATATAGGGCGGGGTCTTTCACCACAGCGCGCAGCACCTGATACAGAAGCCCTGCCCCCACCAACCCCAGAACGGGCGAGAAAGCCAGCGCCTCCAGCACCTTTGTCACCTGTTGCCAGTCCACCCCATCGCCCAGATGGCGGCCGTGCAGGAAGGAATCGCCAATAGCCACCCCCACAATGGCCCCGATCACACAATGGGAACTGGAGTTGGGAATACCCGCCCGCCATGTGAACAGGTTCCATGTCAGCGCCGTGCCAAACATAGCCAGCAGCATGGGCACAGCGGGCGCACCATCGGGTGGGGAGAGCGCATCAGGTGGCAGCAATTCCACCAGCGCATAGGCCACACTCAGGCCACCTGCCAGCACCCCCAGAAAATTCATGATACCGGAAAGCACCACCGCCACGGCAGGCCGGAGGGAGCGGGTGTAAATGACCGTCGCCACCGCGTTTGCGGTGTCATGAAAGCCGTTCACGAACTCGAACACGCATACCAGCACGCCACAGAGAGCCAGCATGGCGATTGAAAGTGGTGAATCAGGCGTGAAGTGGAGCATGAGGAAACGGACAGACCTTCTGAGTTAAGCCGCCCGTTGCATAGAGGAAGAAAGGCCTGTTTTTAATCCCGTCCCCCGTGTTTTTTCCGCATGTGTCCGCCCCAAAGGGGGGTAGCGGCAGGGTGTCAGGCCACTTTTTCCGCAGTTTTCAGCGCGTTGGCCGGTGTTTCACTTGGTCCAGCCTGCATCAGAACTTTCCGCTCATAAGGGGTTAAAAGATCGGCCAGAGTGCGGCTATCGAGCACAGACATGAACGCGCCGAGCGCCTCGCCCAGCACGCCACGCAGATGACAGGCATTGGCCAGAAGGCACCCGCCTGCCCCAAAAGCAGCAGATTTACCGCCCGCCAGAGGGGCTGAACCGGAGGGTGCGCCGGGAGGGCTCATGCAGCCCACAAGGGCCATGTCTTCCTCCGTGTGGCGCACCACATCCCCCACATTGATCTGATCGGCAGGGCGGGCCAGCATCAGGCCGCCACCCCGGCCCCGCAGCGTATCCACAAAGCCGCCCCGGCCCAGGTGATGGATCACCTTCACCAGATGGTTTTCTGAAATGCCATAGGCCTCCGCCACCTCCCGTATGGAGACACGGCGGTCTGCATGCACGCCCAGATAGAGCAGCGTGCGCAGGGCGTAATCTGTGTAAAGGGTCAGACGCATGCGCAAAGATACATCACCTTGACATCTTTTTTCCAGCGCTCAATAAGATGTATGTAATTTACATCTTTAAAGGCACAGACTCCTATGGCTCCCCAGCTTGACGACACCACCCGCGCCATCATCACCGCCTGCGTGCCCGCCCTTGAGGCGCACGGGCTGGACATCACGCGGGAAATGTATGCCCGCCTGCTGGCAGACCCTGCCATCAGCGCGCTGTTCAATCGGTCGCACCAGAAAAATGGAGAACAGCCCACGGCGCTGGCGCTGGCCGTGCTGATGTATGCCCGCAACATCAATGATCTGGGCAAGCTGGGCGGCATGGTGGAACGCATTGCGGAAAAACATGTGGGCCTGAACATTCTGCCCGAACACTACCCGCATGTCGGCACTGCCCTGCTGGGGGCCATCAAGCATGTGCTGGGCGATGCCGCCACGCCGGAGATCATGGATGCGTGGGCCAAGGGCTATCAGTTTCTGGCCGACGTGCTGATCAACCGGGAAGCCCAGCTTTACACCGCCAACGCGGACGCCCCCGGCGGCTGGACCGGCTGGCGCGCCTTTACCATCCGCAACCGCGTGGCGGAGAGCGAAACCGTGATGTCCTTTGATCTGGAACCAACGGACGGCAAACCCGTGCTGCCGCACAAACCGGGCCAGTATCTCAGCTTCAACATCACCGTGCCGGAACAGGGTTCCCAGCGGCGGAACTACAGCATATCCTCCGCACCCAGCCAGAAAGGCTACCGTATCAGCGTGCGCCGTCAGCCTGAGGGGCTTGTCTCCAACTGGCTGCATGACAGCGCGGTTGTGGGCACGGAGTTGCTGGTATCCGCCCCTGCCGGGTCCTTCACTCTGCCCACGCCTGTTGCCGCCCCCATTGTGCTACTGAGCGCTGGCGTAGGGCTGACGCCTTTCCAGTCCATGGTGGATACACTGACCGCAGACATTGGCGCGCAAACAGGCACGGCTTCCGGCCTGCACTACATCCACGGCACGCACTCCGCCCAGACCGAAGCCTTCGGCCCCCATATCCGCGCCCTTGCGGCCAAAGGGGCTATCAAAGCCGATGTATTCTACAGTCACGGGCCGCTCCCGGCTGAGCAGACTGCTGGCACAACCGCGCATCAGGGCCGCGTGACTGTGGAGTGGGTGCGCGCCAATACTGCACCAGACGCCGTGTATTACATCTGCGGACCAGAAGGCTTCATGCAGGACATGATCTCCGGCCTGAAAGCGGCGGGCGTTCCGGAAAACCGCCTGCGGCATGAGGTATTCGGCCCCGCTACCACAGTGGAAGATGCGCTCTGCGCCGCCTGACTTGACCGCCAGAGGCAGACTTGTGACCTCTCTTATTATCAGGGAGAACATGGGTCTGTCTCACGCACTGTTTGGAACAGCCAGCATAATCAACCGCCAAAAACAACCTGACCGACCTGACCAACTTTTCAAACAGCCTTTTAACGGAACAGTAAAGCGGAGGCCACATCCGTCAGAGCGGGCGCAAGTCCGCCACGCTGGAGCAAGGAGACATAGACGCTGGTTCTGCTGCCCTTTTGCCGCATTCTCCGGCGAGTGTTCACCTGCACCGTTGACGCCACGCTTTGCCTTTCCCACGCTTTTTTCTTCACCCGGCTGAAGCCCCGCCCGCACAGTTCCGGCTCCAAAAACGAAGAGGATATGCCATGCCCCACGCCCATCCTTCACAGTCCGCAAGAGACCGCGTGCGCATTCGCCGCGTGTACGAAGACCCTCTGCCCGACGATGGCGCACGCGTTCTGGTGGACCGGCTGTGGCCGCGCGGTGTCAGCAAGGAGCGCGCGCACCTGACGGTGTGGCTGAAGGACATTGCCCCCAGCACCGCCCTGCGCCAGTGGTTCGGCCATGATCCCGCCCGGTGGGACGACTTTCAGCACCGCTACCGGGAGGAACTTGCCCAGAACCCGGACTGCGTGCGCCAGATTTTGGACCTTGCCCAAAAGGGACCAGTCACCTTGCTCTACGGTGCCCGCGACACCGAACATAATGAGGCCGTTGTGCTGGCGTCCTATCTATCCTCCCTGCAAGAGAATTAGGAAGCGACCATCCTCCGCAGTAAACTGGCAGGCATTTCAAGGCTCCAGAAACAGCGTTGAAAGCCTGCCATGGGCCAAAAGCCTTCACTCCCTCAGCAACAACACATATGCGCACTCGTTTTGTGCGGACATCATTCAACCGTTCCGGAACTTAGTGAGGCAGGAAAGACAGGCTGCTGATGTATTTCTGGAGGACAATGCCAAACACAACAGTAATTCCCCACAGGGCATACACAATCATCGCCTGCTCGGTCGGCAAACCTTCAAGCTTCTCCGTTTTCATGGCCACGCGGACAATTTTATGAATAACCCGGCGGCGTGGCGCCCCCTTGATCCACTGCGCTTCCGTGGTGAGAAATATCTCACTCAGCACTCCGGCATAAATATAGCCGTAAAAGAACAGGTTCATCCCGATCAGCACAGACTCTGCCAGGATTTTAGCCCACGCCATGAGTGTGAGGGTTTCCTGATGAACGGACAGAAAGGGATGGCTTAGCACCAGAAACGCAATGCCCAATGCGCCAATTGCACCGCCTTGCACGGCAGGCAGCACCGGCTTTGTAAAACCCTCCGCCAGGCCGCGCCGGATACCAGCCAGCAGCACAGTAAACGCATAAAAATATACAGCCATTTCGGCGCTTATGATCGCTCTTTCCGCAGCAGCATAAGCCGCAAGGCATAGGAGGAGGGGCAGCCAGAACGTCTTCAGCCCCACATGCTTCTGCGTCCTGAATATCTCAAAAAACCGGGCAATCCGACCCGTTACGGCTCCTTTGAAATAAAGATTTCCCGACATCGGCATTTCCTTTTTCTGGTTGTTTCAGAACAGTCCAGCTTGGAGACTGAGTGAAAAATCTGTCAGGTGCGTGGGTGGGACTGCATGCCTTGGCCTTTCATCCCGATGCGGCCACCCCGTGCCTGCATGCTTGGCCGTTGCTGCTACCATACTCCCTCGCCCCCACACCGGCAGAGTTTCACCCCCTCTTTTTAACCAAACGGACGCAGAGTCCTGCACCTCACACTCGCGCGAGCAGCGGGCACCAAGCAGGGAAAATCCACCGGCTGACACACCCCTGTCACCCGAGCCGTCTTGGCCGCGCGGCGGGTGTTTTCGTCTCTATCGGGCCTCCCGCAGTTCTTCTGGCCGGGCAAAAGAACAAACCGGGAAACGTGTCAGAAACAGGCTGTACACCTGTGCATCAGAAAACTATCCACAGAGTTTTCCCACACCCTATCCCCGGTTTCTGTGGATAAGAGTCATTGTTCTGTCACACTTCAATATACAAAAAATGGTGGTTTTCTGCGGCTTGTGGCTTTTCCTGCGGACTCAGACCGAAACAGGCTTGACGTGGCAGAAGTGTGACGATTCGAACAAATGCCAACTCATCCACATCCCTGGGCGCGGTTTTTACAGGCTTTGATTTTGTCAAGCGTTATCCATCGTCCAGTTGCAGACCGCCCCGTGCCTTGGCACAAGAGGCCACCAAACCAAGCTGGCCCTACCCGGTTTGCATCCGCACCGGGCGACAGGCCAGCCCGTATCATCCAGACGGGGATAACCACACAGGTCCATGCACTTCATTCTCACCTTTTCCTGCCCGGACCGCCCCGGCATTGTGGCGGCCATTTCCTCCGTTCTGGCCGAAAAAGGGGCCAATATCGCTGAAACCCACCAGTTCAGTGATCCAGATACCGGCACGTTGTTCATGCGGCTGGCCTTTGTGGCGCCCCGCACCAACAGCCTTGCGGACATGGAGCGCTGCCTGAGCCCGGTGGCGGAGGAATTCAGCATGACCATGCGCCTGCATGATGCCAGCGTGCTGCCGCGCATCATCATCATGGTGTCCCGCTTTGACCACGCCCTGCTCAATCTTCTGTATCAGGTGCGCGTCAACTGGCTGCGGGCGGAAATTGTCGCCATTGTCTCCAACCATCAGGACAGTGCCCAAACTGCCGCGCAGGCGGGCATTCCGTATTATTACTGGCCAGTAAACAAAGAAAACAAGGCCGAGCAGGAAGACAAGCTGCGGACATTAGTGAAGGAAACAGGGGCCTCCCTGATTGTTCTGGCCCGATACATGCAGGTGCTCTCTGACCGGCTTTCCGCTGAATTGAGCGGACAGATCATCAACATCCACCACTCCTTCCTGCCTTCCTTCAAGGGCGCACGCCCTTACCATCAGGCTTACGCGCGCGGGGTAAAGCTGATTGGCGCCACGGCCCATTACGTAACGGCTGATCTGGATGAAGGGCCTATCATTGAGCAGGAAACCGCCCGCGTCACCCACAACCTCTCCCCCGAGGACTACATTGCCACAGGCCGGGGCGTTGAATCGCAAGTTCTGGCCCGCGCGGTAAAACTGCATGTGGAACAACGTGTTATGCTAAACGGCCGCCGCACAATCGTGTTTTCCTGAATACAGAAGACGGCCACAGGGGAGAGAAAGCACCCGCCACCACAACGGGACTATAAGACTCGCCCTCCCCCGGCTACCGATCCGCACAACGCGGAGCGAAACAGCTTATGAACAGGCAGTTTCTATCCACACTCCCGCACGAGGAGCGACCACAAACCATGGTTCACCATCATGGGTCAGGACGCGTTTCTATCCACGCTCCCGCACGGGGAGCGACCGTCCCGCCAGTGCAGCAGACGCCAGCGCAGCGGGTTTCTATCCACGCTCCCGCACGGGGAGCGACTCGGCACCCACTAGGAACCAACCAGGCAGGGCGGTGTTTCTATCCACGCTCCCACACGGGGAGCGACACGAGGCAAGCTCATCATTGGTGATCTGACAAATGTTTCTATCCACGCTCCCGCACGGGGAGCGACCTTAGCCCGCACAGCTCGCCCAACGTGAGGTGCTGTTTCTATCCACGCTCCCGCACGGGGAGCGACCAAGATACTGGTCTTTCAGCTAATATCTTCGGCAAGTTTCTATCCACGCTCCCGCACGGGGAGCGACCATTCGTAAAACCGCTTTCTTTGACGTAATCAATCGTTTCTATCCACGCTCCCGCACGGGGAGCGACCTCAATATTTTCGGGTATAATTATAATGGCGCTCGTTTCTATCCACGCTCCCGCACGGGGAGCGACCACTCACGAATGTCTGCACGTCTGCCAGTAACAACCTCGTTTCTATCCACGCTCCCGCACGGGGAGCGACCTCGCCAAATTCTAAATCACGATAGACTTTGGCAGTTTCTATCCACGCTCCCGCACGGGGAGCGACCCCGTTACTATCCACGCCACAAATAGCCGCCGCCGTTTCTATCCACGCTCCCGCACGGGGAGCGACCTCACCAACGCACTTCTTTTCCAAACTCTTTTGCAGTTTCTATCCACGCTCCCGCACGGGGAGCGACCTTATACTTTGACAGATGAAATATCTAGGGCAATGTTTCTATCCACGCTCCCGCACGGGGAGCGACTGGTGATCTTTCAGCATATGTCGGCACGTTTTCAAGTTTCTATCCACGCTCCCGCACGGGGAGCGACCGTGCAGACCTCAACTCTGTGGGCAAGTAAACAGATGTTTCTATCCACGCTCCCGCACGGGGAGCGACCTTGGCCCTATCAATTGTGTATCCGAACACAAGTGTTTCTATCCACGCTCCCGCACGGGGAGCGACCGCATACTCAGGCACCTCAGTCTGATTGTGGCAGGGTTTCTATCCACGCTCCCGCACGGGGAGCGACCACGCGGCATGAGGCTATTTGCCTCGGCAATGAGCGTTTCTATCCACGCTCCCGCACGGGGAGCGACCCTATGAGGAATTTGATGCACGCCGCATTGCAATGGTTTCTATCCACGCTCCCGCACGGGGAGCGACCGTTTAACCATTTTGCAAATGTTGAGTAATGTTAGTTTCTATCCACGCTCCCGCACGGGGAGCGACCTGTGGGAGCATAGCAGCAGAAAAGGACTGGGGGAATGTGCGGGTGTGCGCGAACCTGTGTGGAAAGCGGGGAATTGTTACGCTTCCATCTGGCGGTTTGGAAGAAAATCTTTTGGTTTGAAAGGGTTATATCTTGCGCGAATCTGGCGGGGTTTTAAGGGGTGATTGGGGTTCGCGCTGGTCTGCCGCAAATAGGTGGGCAGTATAGCTACGTGCAGGGAATAGGGAGCGGTCAGCTATAAGGTGGCCATGGTCGTTCCTACCTGGGCCACACTATTTTGTCGCACACAGCATGATTTCATGGTGGTAGCATACTATAATGACGACACCACCCGGATTATATACTGCATCCGCCTCATCCTTTCCGCCATCAACTGACATTATGCGGGAGCCTCTCGTCAACTGGCGTATCTGCCTGCTGTGTTATGCGGTCCTGCTGGTGCTCGGCGCGGGTGGCAATACTCTGCACCTTGTGCCCCCTGCCAACCTGCCACAGGCTGAGTTTCCGCAGTTTGTTATAGCAGCCACGCTTGTTGCGCCTGTTCTTGAAACTTTTCTCTTTTTCTATCTCCCTTACCATGTTCTGAAAAAACTGATTTCCTCGCCCCGTATTGTATGGGGTCTTTCTTTTCTGACGACGGCATTCCTGTTTGTTATCTGCCACCATGGCGGTTCTCATTTATATAGAAACTGGCTGATGGCGTCTCATGTCGGGCTAACAGGGACACTCTGCTTTATGGGGTGTTTTTATCTGACAACGCAGTCCGACCGGGGCAGCCCGTTCTGGAGCACTGCTCTGTGCCATCTGTTCTATAATAGCACGCTGGCTTTTGTGCTCTGCCTATCGTTCTGGTTAGGGAACTAGGTTTTCAGTCGCGTCTGTAGTCTGCCATGGTGCCTGCCCTGCGCCACTGCCGCAGCCCTGCGGCTGCCAGCACCACAAACGCGGCGTAGAGTGCGGCGGTAAGATAGAGTTCGCGCACCAGAAAGAGGCCAGTATAGAGCGTATCCACCACAATCCAGACCCACCAGTTTGCCAGATAGCGGCGAGCCATCCAGATCTGGCCCAGAATACTGTAGGCGCTGAGCAGAGCATCCAGCAGTGGCATGGGATCATCCGTTGTGGCACGAAGCAGCAGGCCCAGCGCCATGCCTCCGGCAGCACTTGCAGCCAGCCCGTAATATAATGCTGCGTTGGAAAGAGGCATGATGGTGACTGCCCCTTTCTCCTCCACGCCGCGCAGCCACCGCCACCAGCCATAGAGGGACAATGTGGCAAACACAGCTTGCAAGGCGGTATCGGCATACAAACGCGCCTGCCAGAACACCACGCCATACAACACGGAAGCTATCAGCATAATGGGCCAGCACAGCATGATGCGGCGGCCCGTAAGCCAGACGCCCAGCGCGCTGGCGACCACCGCAGCGATTTCAAGCGGGCTCATGCAGGGAATGTCCTGTGTTGCTCACACGCCATTGCCCAACCCCGCACTGTGAAAACTGGCAGGACACCCATCAAAGCAGGGTAAAAACAAGGCTGTTTTAACAATATCTTTTGAAAATATGGCATCACATAATTCCACCCAGCCTGTTTTCTCCCGTTCAATCGGAGAGGGGCCTGACGCTGCCTTTCAGGCATGGGGACGATGCTCCGATGCAGAAGAAGCAGCCGCGTCGATAGCGGGCGAAACATGGGCCGCATATCGGGTCAGCCAGTCCAGAAGCGCCTGCCCCTCCGGCCCGGCGAACCAGCGGGCATGGCCCAGAAGATAATCAGCATACGCAACATCCGCCGAGGCATGATCCTGCAAAAGTGTTCCAAAATAAGCGACTTCCGAAAGCGCAAATTCCACATGCACCAACGGCAGGAACGCCACCAGTTGCGCCCATTCCACTGCGCCAAGAGGGTGCGTGGCATGGTATCCTTGCAAAAATGCCTCAAGTTGCGCGTAGGCTACCACCCCATGGGAGCGGGAAAGGTCCAGCCAGTCGATCATGCTGCGTTCTATGGCCACGGCCAGATCAAACGGAACGCAGGTGCGCTCGGCCATGCCGAAATCCAGAATGCAGGATACTTTGGCTTCTGTTTTCGTTTCTTCCGGATTTTGCCAGAACAGATTGGAACCGTGCCAGTCTCCATGCCCCCAGCAGGAACGAATATGGGGGAGCAGCGGGCGCAATACGGCATGGAACGGCGTAAGCACAGCCTGCACATCGTCCTCCCACGTATGGGGTGCAAGCTGTTCCGCCAGACCGGGGTGCTCCTTTACCCATTGCCGCAATGCGGGGAGCAGATCTGACTGGCCAAGGGCGTTCATGCTGGATGTCAGCGGCCTACCGGCAGGCACAGCCATACCTTGTGAAAAATCGTCTTTCCCTGAGGTATTTTCCGCCTGCGTCTTCGTGCCCTGCCTTTGTGGGGCGGGCACGGTCCCCTCTCCACGAGATGGTGCCGCATAATCAGATGCCGCCAGATGCAGGCGGCCCAGCGCCTGCCCGGCAGCGCGGGCATGAGCAGTAGAGTGATAAGGTTTCCAGGACATCACATCCCGGTAGTCATCCTGGCCGGGGGCAGGTGGAAACAGTTCATAGGTCCACTCTCCCTGCGCCAGTGCCGTATGGCCGGAGCGCGTTGCCACTGGCAGGCAGACGGGCACATCTTTGGCCGCCAGATGCCGCATGAAGGCATGCTCTTCCTCCAGCGCGGCAACAGTGCGCAGGCTGGCGTGGTGCCGTTTGAGAATAAAAGCGGCTTCTGGCTGGGATAAACTGACGTCATGTTCGGCAATCTGGCTGAACGTATGCGCCGTATTATCCCCCTCCGCCACTGCATCAGGTTGCGAGACAAGCACACGCGCCGCTGCGGAAAAGGGGCGCATGCTGTGCCACACAATCCGCACAGCGGAAGGAGCGGAAGGAGCGGAAGGATAATGGGCCAGAACGGACTGCACTTCTGCAAGGGTAAGGCAGGGCCAGTCCCGTTTGGTTTGCACACCATGCACGCCAAACTGGCCGGGCTGGGCATGATCCTCAGCAGTGGCCTTCTGGTCTCTCTCTCCCGCACTGGGTCTGTCTGCACTGGCACCCTGCACGCGGGCAGGATGTGAGGAGCCGTGCTCAGGCGCTGCTTTCTGCGGTGTTACTGAAGGCTTGGCCTGCCCCCCCCCGCTTTCCCTCAGGTTATCAGCGTTTTTCTGTTCCGCTCCGGTTGGGCCGGTGTCGGTACGGCCTGTTCCGGGTGCGTGTGGTTTCTCCGCCACGCCTAGAACCCGGTTGATGCCGTGAACAGGGCGGCAAATCCTCCGCCAATGTAATAATCAGGGCTTTCACCCGCTATGGTGGTGCCATAACGGCCTGTTGTGTCCTTGGCGTTTGATGTGGGGTCCGCCACGCCGGAGAGGTAATGCTGGTTGGTGATATTGATAAAATTCATGCGCAGTTCGGGCCGATGCAGGAATGAGGCATCATTGAACCGATACCCCACGGCCATGTTGGCCGTTACGTAATCGGGCATGCGTTCATCATTCATGAAGGTAGCATATTGGTGCCCGGTATATTTGACCGTGAACACGCCAAAGGCATGGCCATCATCATAGGTCAGCCCAGCAGCGGCCTGAAGCGTGGGGCTGCGCACGGCCCGTTTGCCGCGTGTGGGCAACAGATCACCGCCAGACATGAGATCATTATCAATGGTGGCGTGCAGATATTCACCAGACACGTAGGGGCTGAAATGGTGCCACGGGCGCAGGCCCAGTTCCACATCCACACCGCGCGATGTCTGGCCGCCCGCATTGAGGGTGGAGGACACATAGGAGCCATTGATAACCCCCAGTGTTTCAATCTGGCGGTTTGTAAAATTGTAGTTGAACAGCATGAGGCTACCCACCAGCAGATCATCCGCATAACGGTAGCCCAGTTCTTCAGAAATGGAATATTCGTTTTTGACGTTGGTGGCGCCCTGCATGCTCAACGCGCCAGACTGAGGATCATACGCGCTGTAGAGCGCTGTTTCCGCCGGGGTGCGGAAATTGGTTGTGGTATTGAAAAACACCTGATGGTGCGGCGTGATCTGATACCGCACGGCCAGACGCGGTAACGGAACCGCCGTGTTGGTGTTGGCGTGATAAGCGGACCCCGGCATGGCGTTGGTGCCGTTGCGCGTAAGCATGACCTCCTTGAACCCGGCGGAGAGCAGGAGTTTATCATGCAGTAGGGAGAGGCTGTCGCTCACAAACAGGGCGTTGGTCTGGGAAATGGTATGGTTGTTCACCGCCCGGAACAGGCTGCCATCCGCCAGTGTGAGGGACGTGCCGTGGCTGCCACCCCATATATCACGGGCATTGCCGTTTTCACTGACAGGTGTGAAGCTCTGATACTCGGCATCATCGGAATAATCATACCAGTAGCCTGCGGTCAGCGTGTTCGGGCCATGCCGCCATTCCAGAGCCGTGGTAAAGCCGGAGCGATAGCTGCGCTGGGTATAATCCGCCCGCACGGTGGCCATGCCATCCTGCGTGCTGGGCAGCGTGAAGCTGTCCGGCAGAAGCTGGTTGCCGTTCCACAACCCGGATGTGGGGATGGTTGTGCCCCCCGGTGCGTTGCCATAAGCGCCCTGTGCATATGGGGTTGTGCGCCATGTCAGCCCATGGGCCATATGCAGTTCAACCGGAGCCGCCAGATACAGCGTGCGTTCAGGCTGGCGATAAAGCCGCCAGTAATCCGTGCCCTGTGCGTCATTTTGCAGATTATAATGCCGGGCAAGGTTGTTTGCGCCGTGAATGCCATCCTCCGCCCAGCTTTCCTTGGTAGCCTGCGGGTAATAGCTGTCTATGGCCTGATTCCATGAGCCCAGCAGCGCCACGCTGTTCTGCCTGCCCCATGTTTTGAGCAGCTTGAAATCCACATGCTGGCGTTCATCCCGTCCGGGGCCGCGCCAGTTATCCGCAGCACCGTGGGAATAGGACACAAACCCGCGCAGGCCCGTCTTGCCAATCTCGCCGCTATCCAGCCGAATGAATTCGCGGTTGGTGTCATAAGACCCGTAGGAGACATTCACCATCCCCCCGGCTTTTTCCGCCGGGGTGCGGAACCGCAGGTTCATCAGCCCGCCAGCGGCATTTAGCACCGGGCTTTCAATATCTGCTGATCCCTGCGCCAGCGCCACGCTTTCATAATTCTCGCTATCGGCAAACTGGCTGGGGTAGCCGGTATAATAGGCAATATCATTCAGCGGCATGCCTTCCAGCACGTACCCAATGGCATCCCCGTTCAGCCCACGCACCGAGATATTGGTCTGGGGAGAAAAACCCAGCGGATCAGATGAGGACACGTTGGCCCCCGGCAGAACGGACACCAGATCATACGCCGTGGCGGAAGGCGCCTGCCGGGCAATGTAATCCGAACCAATCACGCTGACGGATTGCGGCACTGTCTGCGGGCGGATCATCCCGCCGCCAGCATGCAGGGCCACGGGATCTGCCGTAACCTCCACATGTTCCACGCCCTCCGCCTGAGCCGAACCGGGAGGTGCTTGCCGTGCCTGAGCCGAACGTGCTGACTGACGTGTGCTCCCGTTCCGTGCCGCATACCCTTGCCTGTGTGCGGGCGTAACCGCTGCCTGCCCGGCGCTTGCCGCCCCGGCTGGTGAGGCAGCCTGACCACCCTGCGCGCTTACTGCCGCTGCCGGACCCGTGCCCTGCCCGCTGGAAGAAGACACCGCTGATGGAACCGCCCCAGAGGATGAAGCCGCGGACGTGACGGAAGCCCCCCCATAAGACCGCGTGGGTGCAGCGGCCCCGGATGCGGCCTCAGCAGATGCGGACCCAGCCGAACCTTGTGTGGCGGCAGATGCGGCACCGGATGCCGCTGGCTGTGCCGCCGCCAGCGCCATGCCGGGAAAACCCGATATGTCACCCGCAAGCGCGACGCTGGAGAGAACCGCAGACGTAAGCAGACGGAAGCGGGCGGTAGGCCGCATGAGCATCAGGCAGAGCTTTCCTGTTCAGAAGAATGGAATTTGCGCACCACGGGGCCGATGCTTAGCCCCTGCACAAGAATGGTAAACACGACCACCGCATAACAGACTCCCATCAAGATGTCGCGCATGGGGCCTTCTGGCAGGCTGAGCGCCAGCGAGACAGAAATACCCCCGCGCAGGCCGCCCCATGTCAACACGGCCAGAACGCCCATGCGGTCCTGCCGGCTGACATAAACGGGCAGCATGGCCAGCAGCACACTCAGCCCACGTGCCAGAATGGAGAGCGGCACCGCCAGCGCCATGGCCATCAGCAACGGCACGTTGAAGGCAACATTGAGCACCTGAAACCCTATCAGCACAAACAGCATAATGTTCAGGATCTCGTCCACCAGCGACCAGAACAGCCGCATATCCTTGCGGCCCTGCGCGGAGATCATGGCCTGCGTGCGAGGTGCCGCAAGCATGAAACCCGCCATCACCACCGCTATGGGGCCGGAAAGCCCCCATGCACCTGCCAGACTGTATGCACTGCTGCACAGGGCCAGAGAGATAAGCAGTTCAAGATGGGCATCTTTCACCAGCCGTAGGGCCCGCACAGCCAGCCACCCGCAGGCAAGGCCCAGCACAACGCCCCCTCCGGCCTCCAGCGCAAAGGCTTCCGCCAGATGCACGATGGACGGAGGATGATCTTCATGCGCAACACCTAGCGCCACGGTGAAAATCACCACGCCCACGCCGTCATTCAGCAGGCTTTCCCCTGCAAACAGGGCCTGAACCGGCCCCGGCAGGCCCAGCCTGCGCAACATGCCCACCACGGAAACCGGATCTGTTGGCGCAAGAACGGCCCCCAGCACCACGCACCATGCGGGAGAGACTGAAAGCCCCACCAGCCGGAACACGCCCCATATGCCGGATGCAAACAGAATAACCGCCAGAAACGTGCCCAGAATGGCCAGCGCAATAACCGAGAACTTACGCAGCAGGAGGTAGTGCATATCCACCCCCAGCGCCCCGGCAAACAGCAGGAAGGCCAATGCGCCCTGCATCAGGCTGGTTGGCATATCAATCTGGGCCAGAAGCTGGTGGGCCATATGCGCGCCGCGCCACGGCATGAAGATATCTGCCAGCACCAGAACGCCTGATACCAGCAGGGAGATAACCAGAACCCCCACCGTAAGGGGCAGCCGCAACAGCCGATGATTGATAATGCCAAAAACCGTGGAGAGGGTAATGACAACGGCAAACAGGCCAAGGGAGGTCATGCTACGGCCCTTTCACCACGGAGCAGAGGATAAAGCGCCACTGCCGGGGCCGCCTGATGGTGCATGGTTCTCTCTACCCTCTATTTGCCTGCAGGCGAGTGCCTAGCCGGGTGTTTCTTCACCCTTGTCATTCACATCCAGAAACGTCTGGTCAGAAATGGAGAGATTCTCCAACTGTGGGCGGGCAAGGGCAGCAGAGGTACTTTGCGCAAGCCCTGCCGTTTTGGCCCGCAGGTCTGCCAGTTCTTCCCGAACATCTGAAAGGATTTCAAGCAGCGCCTGATGATCCTCCGCAGCACGACGGTCCGCCCCACGGCTGAGCACGGCATTGCCCACCATTAACGCTGGTAACGCCACAAGCTGAATACAGTTGCTGATATAAAGCAGAGTATTCTGCCATGCCGGAACAAGAACCGGCACAAGAGAGAACAGGAAAAACACATAAACGCACCAGATGCTGCCAAACAGCATGGTCATTTTGACAGCTACACTTTCATTCGCCCTGTCCAGCATGGCCTTGAAGGACTTCTCCATTTGCTCCCCCGCTCCTGTCATACCAGCGGCCCCTCCTGGAGACGGGAGCCGCCTGCGGGCGATGTATCACAGGCAGCGGCAGAAGTCCGCCTCACTCACGGCATGGCCGCAGGGCATGGGCGAGCACAAACGCCCTTCCCCGCCGTTTGGCGGAAGAAGGGCGTGTATAGGGGCCATACAGAGAGGAAATGTGCGCTCAGGCAGCCTTTAATGAGCGCTCAGGTTGAGCTTGTAAAAAGCGTTCTGGCCTTTTCGCTCCGTACCATGATGCAGAAAAACGCCTACGGTATAATTGCCATTTTCCGGCACACGGCCATGCCAGTGGTCATGCAAAGGGTGGTTCCGCAGCCCACCATCCGCCGTGGTATAGAGCAGATGGCCTGCTGGGTCCTTGACGAAAAACGACACGCTCCGTTTGCGGGAATGGCACAGAACGGACAGTTCCTGCCCCTGATGCAGGGCAAGGTGGTATTCAGCCATTTGCGGGCCTTCCAGAGTGCCCGCCATATGCTTGCTTTCCGCGTTATGAGGGAAATAGACCGTTTTGGCGGCCGCATGGGCCTGACCGAGCGAAAGCCCGGTCGCCAGTGCAAGACTTATCAGAAGGGGGGTGCGGGTCATTCCAGCTTTCATGGTGCTCTACAGCTCTGCAAAACACGGTTATGAGGTATGCTTACCATACATGAATGCAGAACCCCTCCGCAAGGTTCCCTTCCCCCGCCCTCTCCTCAGTCTGTGGCACTACACAAAACAGTCATATGAAAAATCCCGCGTTACCGGGCCTTACGGTAGGGCGCTCAGCCCCACCAGCATCCACCCGGCGGAGGTGTAAATGGCCGGGGCGTCATCCTCCGCGTCAAACACCATCACGCCGGGGGGCGGGTTGGGTTGGGCCTTGATGCTGGCGCGGGAGAGCGTGGGCAGATGCACGCCCGCATTGGGGGTGATGGTGCCTGCCAGGGTCTCGTTCCCGTTGCTGTCGAGCTGGCGCAAGGGGGTGCTGCCTTTGGCATCTGTCAGCCCTGTGGCGGTGTAGCCGGTGGTCATGACCGCCGTGGGCTCCCACGCAACGCTCTGACCATCCCCAAGCCGGAGCGCATTGGAGGTGGAAAGCCCTGTAAGATTGACACCAATGCCCGCGCTGCCGGTAAGCGTAATGGCGCTGGCTGCGCTATTGTTCAGGCTGGTGGTCATACCGCTGTTGCGCGTGCTGCCGGTTACGGTTTCATTGCCGCTGGCATCAAGCGTGCGCAGGGGGGTGCCGTTCTGGCTATCCTGCAACTGGCCGCTGGCGTATCGGGTTTGCACGGATGCCGTATGCTCCCATGAAATGGCCTGACCATCCGCCACGCGCAGGGCTTCCGGCGTTGTCAGGCCCGTGGTGTCCAGCCCGATGGCGGCGGTGCCTTTGGCCACGTAGGCCGGTGCCGTGGGCTGGGTGAGGCTGACAATGGTCTGGCTGTTTTGCAGGCTGCCCGGCAGGGTCTCGTTCCCGCTTGTATCCAGCGTGCGGGCCACACCGGCGGCGACCTGTTCCGTCAGTTTCCCGTTGGCAAAACCGCTGTGCACAACAGCCGTTGGCTCCCAGGAGAGGGTTTGGCCTGCTGCCAGGCGCAGGGCCTCCGGTGCGTTCAGGCCGGTCAAATTCAGGCCAAGCTGGGCCTGGCCGTTCAGCGTCCATGCCACGCCGCTGCCAGCGTTGCTGATACTGGTTGTGACATCCCCCTGCATGCCAATGGCCAGCAGGTTGGCGGTATCATACCAGTAGCGCAGGGTGTAAGCGGCGGAATCAAACTGAAAATGCGGTTTGTGATCATCACTGAACGCAAGATTGCGGTTGGCCCCTATGTTCAGCACCGGCGCGTTATTGACGGGCGTGCTACGGGAGAGATCAATCCCTGCGGTATCAAACCGGCCTGCGGCGTCAATCAACGTACCATATGTGCTGGTGGCATCATTATTGCCAATGGCAATGCCTTTGCCCACCTTGCCGGGTGTGCCATCTGCACTGGTTCCGGCTATCTGTAATTGCAGACCAATACGCCAGCCTACGGGATCATCCCCATTGGCGTAAACATCAACCTCCCGCCCCACCATGCTTCCGGCAACAGAGGACGCCTGCCCGGTCTCATCACGCGCTTCATCATACCCCGCCCAGATCTGCGAGCGCGAGCCCTTGCCATCAGCCAGCGCATCTGCCGGGCGCTGGGCCAGACTGGCCTGCGCCACATGCTGCCCGCCCCCGAAGGCGGAACTGTTCAAAACGGTAGAATGGCACCACACATAATCATTCAGGGCGGCTCCTTCTGCCGGAATGGTGCAGTTCCCTTTTTCCAGATTCATCACAAATCCGGTGGTGCCGCCCGTGTGGGTGACATCCAGATCCTTACGGAGCACGGGAGCCATATCCGCACGGCTTTCTCCGCGTGCAAAATACTTGCCGCCTTCAAGCGTGCTTTCAATCACATCCGTGCCGAGGCTGGTAATGGGCGCACCATCTGCCAGCGTGGTGCCGTTGATCTGCCACAGGGTTGGTGTCTTACTTTGCAGAGGGGCTGCGAGGTGAAGCACCCCTGCGGGAATACGCACCATGCTGCCCGCTGGCACCGCTGCCTTGGCGGCCTGCAAAGCGGTGCTGTCATCACTGGTGCCATCCAGCGTGATGCCAAAATCCCCAGCACTTGGCTGTTCGGCAAAACGCGCGGACAGCGGGCGCTTGAGGGCACCACTCAGCGCGCTGCCGGCTGTGGCGGCCGTGACATCCCCCGCAACTGGAGCGGTGAAACGCCCTGCGGCATCCAGCCCCGCAACACCGTTGGGCTGGTTCTTGTCAGACTGCTGCACGCTGCCGTCCGCCATGGCGCCTATCTGGCCGATGGTGGCGTTTTGCCACAACGAGGGCACAGCGGTTGCAGGATCTATGCCGCCCGGGGGCCGCGTGGGCGCATACGTTTCCGGCGTGGCGGCTGTGGCGGCTGTGGCGGCTGTGGCGGCTGTGGCGGCTGTGGCGGCTGTGGCGGCTGTGGCGGCTGTGGCGGCTGTGGCGGCTGTGGCGGCTGTGGCGGCTGTGGCGGCGAGCGGTGCGGAAACACCAAGAGTTCGCAAGCTTTCTTTCGCGCGTCCAGATTTTACCGCGCCTCGTGCTAGCGCCTCTTTGCCGGAGCGTTCTGAAGGAACGTGGGCGGGAAAAGTGGTGCTGCCAGCAAACGCGGAAGTAGAAGAGGCGCGCAAGGATGAAACCGACGCATGAGGTATTTCTGGCGCGGCTGGGTAGCTCTGTTGGTATTGTGGAAGCAGATGATTGGGGCGCGGGGCTGCAAATGTATGCACAGACCAAACCAGCAGCAGCCCGGAACACGCACTAAGCAGGATACGGGTTTTAAGAACAGGTGCCATGCTCATGTGTTTTCCTGAGAGATGCAGATATAGCCGCCATTGTTCCACCATGCGCCCGCTACGCCGGGGTCTGTGGTGGGGAGTTCAAGCGTCATCAGCACATGGCCATTCCGCACGCCCAGACATTCCAGCCCACCCAGAAGCAGGTTGCCGGATGCGGAAAGTGCCGCAAGCCCGTTGGGGGTGCCTTTTTGTGCATCCACAATGGTGGCAGCCGCCCCCGCCGCGCCAGAGGCCGCCTGCCCGGCCTGTGTTGCGGCATCCTGCGCCTGTGTCACAAGGGTGGAGACAGCCCCCTGCACCTGCCCGCTCATGGCATCCACATAGGCTTTGTTGGCCAGATGCGCAGGGGCAGACGGGATAAGAGGACAGGCCAGCAAACCAGAGAGTGTATCGCCTGTTTTATCAACCGCACCGGACCAGATCTTGCCCTGGGGTACAAACTGCCCCTGCCCGTTGAAAATACCAAAAACAAGATCCGTTGCTGCAGGCTGGGCCTGCACAGGCAACGCGGAAAGCGGCGTGCCACTTAGGGTGGCCGCCGTGGTGGAAGACCCGGACATGGGTTTTGTGTCCTTCAGGCTAGAAGATAGGGTTTTCCGCTTTCCGTAGTCAGAATAACCGACTGGGAAAGCGCAAGGGCATTGGGGGGTACGGGTGTGCCATCTGGCAGGCTGGGTGCTGTAGCAGGCGGTGTTGCAGGGCTGGTGGACAAAATGGCGATGGCAACCGGCTGGCTGAGGCTGCGCCCCTGCTGCGTGGTGATGCTCACCAGAACGGTCTGCACCGTGCCGGGAATACCGCCACTTAGAAACAAACACGCCATACCATTGACCAGCGTGGCCCACAGCACGCGCATATCCGTCTTCTGCCCCGCGGCAGTGGTTACGCTGGCCGCAACACTGGCAAGGTAATCACCTGTCCCGTGCAGCCATTCCGAGGTATCCAGGGTAAAATCCAGCGTATCTGCACTGGATTTTGGCGACCATGACACTGTAACCGCCTGCCCCAGCAGCCCGCGCAGGCGGAGGCTAGCGGGTACAACCACAGGTATGGTGCGGCCCGGTGCAGGGTGCCAGCCGCTGGAAGGTAATGGAGCAATCATGCTCCCTGCCCGGCGACGATAGACGCTGCGCGTGACGGACGCATGGCAGACACATCAGGCATGTCCGGACCGTTTGAGACACTTTTGTGTTCAGGAGCTGTTTCCTGAACAAACGAAGCCTTATGCGTGGCCGCAGAGAATGCCGCAGCGCTGATGTCCGGTGGAGTGGGAAGCTGCGTGCTGGTTGTGTCTGTGCCGTTTGCCAAAGCACGCAGGCTGGCAAGATAGCTCTGCCACACAACGGGGGGCGTTTCTCCATACATACCGTAAGTGGCCCAGCTTGTGCTGGCGGCCTGTTGCAAGGCGCGTGCGGCCTGTGTGGCAAGAGGTAGGGGTGGAGCCGTGTAATCCACAATCGCGCCATTCTGCACGGCTTTTCCGGCCGGTAGACGAAAGCCGGTGGTATTGGCCCAGTCTGCGAAGCTTACGGGTAGAAGCTGACTGGCAGGCGGCAAACCATCCACGCTGCTCATGCTCCAAGTATCATACCACGCGGTAACGGGGGTGGGTTGGGTGGCGGCGGTATCATACCCGGCGTAATAACGGGCGGGATAGGCTGCCTGCACCTGTGTCTGCGCTAGTGTGGAAAAAGGCACACTGGAAAGAACATTCTCTGTCATGCTCATTTCTTTCCTTTTGCCTGAACGTAAATGGCATTGTAGGAGCCATACAGATTAAGGGTGAAACCTGCGGCGTCCGGTTCCCACACGCAATGATAGTGCGAGATAACCCCGCCAGTGACCGCCTGCACCTGAATGGATTGTGGCGCGCCGGAGAACGCCACCGGAAAGGTGATACGCCCGGAGGAAACATTCTGCACATTGAAACACTGCATCATGTTGCCATATGGCAGGTT
The DNA here is from genome assembly GCF_030644465.1 of Acetobacter tropicalis. Lineage (NCBI taxonomy): Bacteria > Pseudomonadati > Pseudomonadota > Alphaproteobacteria > Acetobacterales > Acetobacteraceae > Acetobacter > Acetobacter tropicalis. Next base: position 1,056,455 of record NZ_JAUYUW010000001.1, read on the forward strand.
AATAATCCGATCATCATTTGTATAAAAATCATTGATGTAGTTTGACGTTGTCAGACACACGCCTGCATGCTCAAACGTGCTGTTCACCCATGAGGATGTTGCAAACTGTGCCGAGACCCAGGCACTTGTTGCAAACTGGGCGTTTACCCACGCAGATGTTGCGAATTGTGAACTGACCCACGAAGACTGGGCGAACTGGGAACTGACCCATGATGGTGTAGCAAATTGGGCATTGGCCCAGGCCGGTGTGGCAAACTGGCCGTTCGCCCAGCTTTGCGTGGCCACCCGTTGCCCATTTTCTGAAAAATGGCCACCGCCAAATATGGAAATGGAACCATCCGCACTGATACGCGCCACATTGATACGGGTGCCTCCCACATTGGAATAAACATCCAGCACACCATCAGACCCCACGGAGGAGAGGCGATACAGCACGCTGTATCCGCCCGTGGCATCAAAGGAATAGGTGTTGCCTATGGCAAGGGAGCCCTGCAATTTTCCACCGGCAAGAGGGAGATACTGTGCAAACAGGTTTTGCCACGCAGCCCCGTTTGCAGCGGGCGTGGTCATGTTGTTTTCAGCCATGGAAACCCAGAACGTGCCCGGTGAGGCCCCCGCCACAACCGCCCCTGCGGGATAACCGCCAATGTGGGATGCGAACGTGGCATCATACTGCCCGATCATGCCGGCCTGATAGGCCTGCAACACGGCGGACAGGCGGTGTAGAAAACCGTTCATGTCCTGCCCACGCGGCGGCACACCCCCGGCAGACCGGCCGATAAACGTTTCTGGCGGGAAACCAAGAGAGATGGATGCCGTGCCATCTCCCGCTGCGGCCTGCGTGGCCGGAATGGCGGCCAGATTACCCGCACTGGCGAAATCTGCAATGGGTTTTGCAAATCGTTCAGGAAAATCAGACTGTTTCATTTCTGCCCTTTGATGGCATAGGTCACGCGCACGCCTGCGGGGCGCGGCAGGACACCGGAATTCTGGATTATGGAAATCTGCACGGCAGAGGGCACAAACCCGAACGTATAGGTCATGCTCATGCCGCCATTATCAGAGACCCAGGCATCGCCCTGCCCGGCGAACAGGGTCATGAGAATGGCGTTCAGACTGATAATGGAGCCATCTGTAATGTTGGCCATGGCCTTGGCGCAGATCAACTGGCGAAAGCCATCATCAGACAGGCGATAATTGCCGGTCGAGACGGTGCCGGAATACCACGGCGCGGTGTTAAACCCTTCTTCCGTCAACTCTTCCGCTTCTTCAAACCCTATGAAAGTATCGGATGTTATGCTCAGAATACGCTGCACGCCCACAATGCGGCCCCATACATCCAGCCCATACCCTTGTGCGGTCTCCAGATTCCATATCTTCTGGTACCATGTTTCAATCAGTGTGGCGGGGTCAAACGCCTGATTCCATGCGGCAATCAGCGCATTCAGGCTGGGGGCACATGCATATTGGGAGAGAACGGTTTGCTGCACATTCTGCATCAGGCAAACACCACACTGATATTTGCCTGATCAAGCGTAGGGACCTGACTGACACCGAAGGTCGCACTTACGCCCCTAGGCGTAGCAGGAGTGCCCAGTGTAATATCCGCAATCTGCGCCCATGTGCCGAGTGCGGCAATGCCCGCGTAAAAACGGCTGGCATACAGTGTGGCGCCAATCCGTGCGCGGCTGCCTCCATCATTCCCCGCAAATGCGGCCTGTATGGCGGACTGCACAGCCGTTGTGGCAGTGGAGGGCACCATGGAAGACGCCACCATTGTCACTTTTACAAAAAGCGGTGTTGGCGTGGCCCGCTGAAAGCTGACACTGTAGCTGGGCGCTGTGCTGTAGGCCGTATTAGGGTCCGTTACTGTCACCGTGGTACTGCCTGTATAGGCGCAGCCGGGCGGCTTTTTTCGCAAAATAGCCTGTGCAATGGCCTGATCTGCGCCCCCACTGACACATACATACAGACTGTAGGGTGCGAGTGTGACACCTCCAACAGTTATGGCGGTGCTGGTACTGTTATCCGTTACAAAGGCATCACTCACGCCGGGCACAGCCTGAACGGCGGCAGAGATGGCATCCAGCGGGCCAATGGCGTTGGCCGCAACGGAAATTCTGCGCCGTTCTTCAAACGCGGTACGGCTTTCCACGGCGCGCCCCGTCATCCCCGCCACGGGGTTGGTGACGGTTGCCCACCCGGCCAGAGACTGACTGATGGCAATACTCTGGGCTGGGCAGATGATCTCTCCTGCCTGCGTGCAGGAAAAGGTACCGCTGCCTGTGCCGGTGGCGTCCAGCGTAATGGCGGCATCTGCCGCATAGCTGTTGCCAGTGGCGTCCTGCACCAACGCGCCTTGGGGAATGAGCGTGCCAGCAACGCCAGTGCAAAGGCAGGTGACAACCGTAGCCGTGGCAGGCAGACGGGACATGAAATAAAGGCGGCCAATGGCATCCTGCATCCGGCCAGAGGCACGGGCGGGGTCTACCCCATTGGCCAGCGCCAGAAACTGGTCATAAGCATCGCCCAGAATGGCGGTAAGCGACATGGCCAGTTGCCCCTGGGGAGTGGAAAGATCCGTATTGAGCGTATTGCCAAAGGCTGCGTTGATATCCGCCAGAACGCCTGCCAGCATGTCGGGCTCCTCAGGCATGATAAAGCCGGTGGCATCCAATACCGGAGCCGGGACAGATGTTGTGCCGCTGCCAGCCGTTTGATTTATGCTGGCGCCGGGTATGGTGTTAGAGGCTGACACTGGTCTGACTTCCATCTGCAAGAGTAAGCTGGATGACACCGGAAAGACGGCGCTGGGGGCTGATGCCGGTCAGGACACAAGTGGCGTGGGTCACGCCCTGCACCCTGAGGGCTGTCTGCTCCACATCAGCCCGGAACAGGGCGGCGGACTGGGTGCGGCCCAGAATATTGCTCAGGTAAGGCAGACCGAGGCTGGTGTTGTACCAGCACTCGCCCAGAAACACGCGCACCGCACAGGCCACGTTCTGGGCCACGGCGTAAGGAGCGGAGGCTACGGCTATGTTTCCGGCGGCATCAACCGCCAGATCCCACGTTGCGCAGTCAAGCAACATTGTTTGCATGACATAAACTCTTTATTTTCTGACGGGATATAAGGGGAAGGACAATCACCGCATTGCGCCAGGCTCATGGCTGACCTTGTTCGAGGCAAGGAAACCCTGAACAGCATGAAGGCGTTAAAGACCGAAATCAGGCACGGCTGACGGAAAAGTTTCAGCACACCACGCCCCGGCACCCTAGCGCGAGACAGGTGGATCAATGGCCACATCCTGTCTGGCAGGGTTGTGCATGGGGTGCCGCACATTTCGGGATTTTATAGGGAAGGCGCAGACATATGAGCAGCACAGATACAGACCGCAAGCCCGTGACATTGGGCGAAGAAAAGGTACAGCGCGGCGCAGGTGGCGAAACACACCAGACCGCCCACGGTGACGTGCCAACCCTGACCACCCAGCAGGGCGTGCCTGTAGCGGATGATCAGAACACACTGAAAGCAGGCGCACGCGGCCCAAGCCTTCTGGAAGATTTTCATTTCAGAGAAAAGATTTTCCATTTTGACCATGAACGTATTCCAGAACGGGTTGTGCATGCCCGTGGCTATGGCGCGCATGGTTTTTTTGAACTGACCCATTCCCTGTCTGACATTACACGGGCAGATGTGCTGCAACGTGTGGGTGAACGTGTGCCCGCGTTTGTGCGGTTTTCCACCGTGGCGGGCAGCAAGGGTTCTTTTGACGTGGCGCGTGATGCGCGTGGCTTTGCGGTCAAGCTGTATACCAAGGAAGGCAACTGGGATCTTGTTGGCAACAACATTCCCGTATTCTTCATTCAGGACGCCATCAAATTTCCGGACATGGTGCATGCCGTGAAGGAAGAGCCGGACCGCGCTTTTCCGCAGGCACAATCCGCGCATGATAATTTCTGGGACTTCATTTCCCTCACCCCAGAGAGCATGAACATGATCATGTGGGTGATGTCTGACCGGGGAATTCCGCGTTCCTTCCGCTTTATGGAAGGCTTTGCCGTTCACACGTTCCGTTTTGTCACCGCGGATGGCAAATCCACCTTTGCCAAGTTCCACTGGAAGCCCAAACAGGGGCTGCAGTCTGTTGTGTGGAACGAGGCCGTCAAAATAAACGGTGCCGACCCTGATTTTCACCGTCGTGATTTGTGGAACGCCATTCAGGCAGGCAACTACCCGGAATGGGAACTGGGTGTGCAGCTTTTTGACGATGAATTTGCTGACACGTTCGATTTTGACATTCTCGACGCCACAAAGCTGATTCCGGAAGAACTGGTGCCCGTGCAGCCTGTTGGCCGACTGGTGCTGGACCGCATGGTGGATAATTTCTTTGCGGAAACCGAGCAGGTGGCCTTCTGCACCCAGAACGTGGTGCCGGGGATTGATTTCACCAATGATCCGCTGCTTCAGGGCCGCAATTTCTCCTATCTGGATACGCAGTTGAAGCGACTGGGTGGGCCGAACTTTACGCATATTCCCATCAATGCGCCCAAATGCCCGTTCCATCATTTTCAGCAGGATGGCCACGGCGCGATGCATAACCCTAAAGGGCGGGTCAATTATGAGCCCAACTCCTGGGGTGGAGAAGCCGGTGGCCCGCGTGAAAACCCGCAGAAAGGCTTTACGTCCTATCCGCAGGACGTAGAGGGCCGGAAAGAGCGTGTGCGGTCAGAAAAGTTTGCGGACCATTACAGTCAGGCGCGGCAGTTCTACAAAAGCCAGACCGAGGTAGAGCAGACGCATATTCAGCAGGCCATTACCTTTGAACTCAGCAAGGTGGAAACACCGGCCATTCGTGCCCGGGTGGTTTCTCACCTGTTGAATATTGACACGGGACTGGCGCAGGCCGTGGCTGACGGGTTGGGGCTGGAAAAACTGCCAGAAGCCGCACCCCCTGCCAGCAAGGTGATTGACCTGCCAGAGTCCCCTGCCCTGAGCATTCTGAAAAATGGTCCAACAACCTTTGAAGGCCGCAAAATTGGTGTGCTGATTACCAACGGTGCGGACGACGCCATTCTGGAAGCGTTGGAAAAAACAGCCAAGGCTGAAGGCGTTGATCTGGAACTGGTGGCACCGCACATTGGCGGGATCAAGACATCAAGCGGTCGGCATGTTCCGGCAGGGCAGCGGGTGCCGGGTGGCCCATCTGTGTTGTATGATGCGGTTGTTCTTCTGCTTACTGAAGACGGAGCTAAACAGCTTGCGAACGACGCAGACGCCAAGGATTTTGTGACGGATGCCTATGCGCATGCAAAATTCATTGCGCATGTGCCTGAAGCTGCTCCGCTGCTGAAAAAAGCGGGCCTGACGGATGATGCGCTGGATGAAGGGGTTATTACGCTGGAAAAACCCTCCTCGGTTCCGGAATTTGTCAAAACCTGCCGTGCCCTGCGCTTCTGGGCGCGTGAAGCCAAAGTGCATGCCGTCTGACCGTATGAGTCACGCACTGCCGGAGGCCGCAGTGCAAAAGACAAGGTAATAAATAATAACAGTCTGGCGTGATGCCGGACTGTGCTGCCAAGCCGGGTAAGGCCCTCCAGCCTGGCCCGGCTTTTAGCCTTGTGGGGTGCCCGTTTCTCCATTGCCCGGTTGCACCCCTGGGTGCGTATGCTGCGTAAGCGAAATACCGGAAGCAGTAGCATCCTTGGAAACGTGTAGCGCACCATTGATGGTGGCATCCCCTGTCAACGTCAGGCTTTGTGCCATTATATCGACTGTACCAGCCGTTTTAAGAGTTACGCCTTTATCATGGAGCCAAAGATAAGTCTGGGGCGTGCCATTTAGAAAACCACCCAGATAGAGCGCATCCGCCATGTTATGCTGACGGAAAGAACCGGGAGCAGCCGGAGTGCGGGCCGTTTTGACATTGAAGATATCGCGGTCTGCCACAAGCGCCAGCCCAATGTCTCCCACGACAGGATCAACAATTACCGCACGGCTGCCTCCCTGTAGCCGAAAATAGGGCACCTGATACAGCACGCCATGCGGGGTAACTGCCCCCGCGGCATTTTGCTGGTGCACCATGGGTTGCACATCCACAAAGCCGACCGGGTTGAGGCCCGTGCCAGAAACCGCTTTAACCTGCACCACAACAACCGTACGCCGTGTGGATAAAAGGCGGGCGATGACTCTGTTCAAGGCATTGAAATCTGATGCGGCGGCATCGGCTCTATTAAAAACGGGATACGTGTTTGCAAAAGAGGTGCTCATGCGCTGGGCTCCTGAAGCGCCTGTGCCACAACATCCGTAAACCATACCCCGTTGGGGGTTTCACTTTGCAGACTATGGCGAACCTGCGTAACGACCCAGAAACCGGTGGCGACAGGACCAGACTGCGCGCCCCATCCTGCAGGTTGATAACGGCTTTTGAGAGCGATCACACTGTTAAACCCTATTTGTGGCGTGAACAGCATGCGTGCGGCCATCCCGCCCGCAGACCATGAGGGATAACCAATCAGGCCCGTTTGGGCTGATACAGAAACAGCCAGCCCTGTTCCGCTGTTGCTGGCCGCCCCGTGTACAGGCCAGACTGCCAGTTGAGCGCGCCCAAGGCTGACCCGCATGGGAAGCATTTCCACACATTGAGCAAGTTGCTGGCCGGGGCTGCCATCCAGATACGGGTTGTGCAGGGTAGAATTGAGACCATGTGAGACGAATGTCAGCCCCGCTTTTCGCGCAACGGTCGCCAGTACCGTCGTGGCTGGAACAGCCCCCCGAAAGCCGGTAGGTGTCGCGGCCATAGCATTGGGAAGTGCTGTTGAAAACGCCTGCACCATAAAGGCGACATCTGGAGCGCCTGTATAATCTGCATAGGCCAGTGTGACCCCACCCTGAAAAACCAGAACAGCGGGGGATGTCCCTTCCTCCGTTTCAACCAGAACTTCGCTTGCACTTTGGAATGTTGGGTTGGGTGCCGCGAGGCTCAGACGGTTCATCAGGTCTGGCGAGAGACCATTTATTCTCAAGGTTGCAATTTCGCCTGTTGGAAACTGCGCTTGTGTGATATCGACCGCAACGCGAAGCCCTGTGAGGATAACGGTATCCGCACCATCTGGGCCAAACGCATTAGCCAGCAGACGGAAGGTGATGCGCAAGGAACGAGATGTAAAAAAGCCGGATTGAGCCATGGATATGCCAATGGTGTTTGAAGAAGCAGGACGCACACAGGCTTTGCATCACGCGCGGCGCGGACGGATATGGCGGCTACAACCAGCCGACGCGATAAAAGAGAAGATAGCGGCTCCCCAGCTCCTCATAGGTCGGATTTTGCGTGCCCTGCGTATCGGTAAACGTAAAATCACCCGGTAAGCCCGTGGCTTCATCCCGCGCCAGCCATGTGCGGTCCTGACATAAGATGCCAGATAGCAAACGGTTATTTTCCAGCCAGAAATCTGCGTATAATCCTGTGGAACGTTGGCGCAAGGCAATCTGAACGCTTTGCCCGGACAGGGTGACCTTAAGCATCTGAGCGGCCGTAGTGGCGAGGGGGATCATCACCAGATCTGTGGTGCTACTGATTGTGAAAAAGGCGCTGCTCATAAGGGACACCCGGCAAGGCTATTCCAGCTTGTGGTATTGTGGGGTGCGCCTGCTGTTTGTGTGCTATCATACAAACTGCGGGTGAAGGACATTGTGGAAGATGATTGTGCCGGGACAACGCCACCGCATACTATCCGCTGCCCTTGGGGCCGCTGCGTTGTGATAAAATTTTCTGTAGCAGACAGGCGTACTTCCTGAAGCGTTATTTCCACCACAGGCATGGTAATGCCGTGCCGCGCATCCCTTAGCCAGCGGTAGCCGGTAATGTTTACATTCTTGTATTTCCGCTCTGGCGTGATAACGGAATAAAGTGACAGATCCGCCTCCAGCGCGGCGAGCGTTGCGAAGAACGCCTTGCGCACATAAAGCCCTCCTCCCCCAGCCAGTGTTGAAACCGGTTTTGGCAGAAGTGCCGAAAGGGATTGAGCATCCAGCCTGGTTTCGGAGCCATCACACACCATGAGTACGCGGTGTGTGCGAGGGCTGGCGACCTTGCTGTAGGAAAGAAAACTTCCGTCTTCCAAGGGAGCTGTAGCAATATGCTGTTCGCTCTCGCCAGATACGGAGAGCACCCGTGCCGCAGAGAGCACACTTTGCCCAGCACTGTTGAAAATACCCCATTGGCCAGCCGCCTGACTGATAAGGAAATCATCCAGCATCGTGCCGATACTGACGGATGCAGCCGCCTGCACCCCATGCGTGACAGATTGCCCGAGCAGGACCGGCACGCCTGCTGCTACGGGCACAGTCCAGACAGAGGGCAGTGTAACCGGCACCATGGGCATATACGAAGATCCTTTCATACAACAGGAAAGATATTATACAGCCCCATGCGTGGCGAGACTGCTAAGAGTATGGCTATCGCCTCCGCCAAGGCCACGCAGCACATGAGCAATGTCCTGCGGGTTTCCTGATGGCACGCTAATGGTGACAGGCCCAATATGTGTGGTGTTCTGCACTGGGGCTTGTGCCCCGTAAACAGGAGCGGCCGGAACACTGACCGCACGCAGCATGGGAGAATTGGGCAGAAACGGCTGTAGGGCTTTTAGGGTATCCGAGAAGAAAACAGGATCTTTCCCGCTGTGGCGTACTTGCGGCGCAGACGGACATGCAGGCGAAAATGTTCTGCGAGCCATTGACGCAGCAGGGGCACGGGAAGAGGTGAAAACTGAAGATGAAAAATGTTTTTTAGTAGGAAAGGATCTTCTCTGCTCTTGCATAAAAGAGAGGGCGTGCAGAGGCCGGGACGCAGAAACATGGTTTTTCAGTGCGGGGTGATGATCGCCACGAGAGGGTGAGGTGGAACGTGGTAGTGGAGGATTGGAGGCAATAGGCGTAACGTGAAATCTTGGAGTATTTGGTGCTGAAAACCTACTTTGAAAATAAAAGAGCTTTCTCTGCAATGCAGGTTTCTGCGTCCCCAAAATGGGGGAGTGTTCCGCCAAGGCAAGATAGGACTGAGTGGAATTGAGAGCTTTACTTCTGCTTCGGGTATCTCTGCTGGATGGAAATGTGACTAGCGTATTCCGTGTGGCTAGGTGCTGTAGTGGATGCGAGGGAAAAAGGGGAGCCCTTGCACCCGAAGTAAAAGAGGTGTCAGGAGAAATAGAAGACTCCCCACTACGATAAGAAGCATCTGCCCCCTGGGAGGAAGCGCTCGCAGTGTCCCTGATGTCTGATTTTTGCGAAATATCTCTCTTTTGCAACGCAGAATGGAAAATATTTTGCGTAAGATGTGTTGTGGTGTGGAGGAAATAACGGGGAGAAACAGATCTGTGTGGCGTTGTGCTGCCCGCAGAAGAAGACGATACCGCACGGGAAGGATGCCGCAGCAGACGCTGGGGGCGTGTGACAGACTGCCCCGCCAGAGATGCTGGCCACGGTGAAGACGAACGAGGCTGGGGTATAAAGACTGGTAGTGGCGTATGCTGTTGTTGGCGTGGGAGTAATGGGGACGCTTTGGGTTCTGCCATGTGAGATGGAAGTGGACCGCGCAGCGCATGAGGTGCCTCTGAAAAACGGTTCAAACCCGTAGAAAAACTGGAAGAATGGGGCCGTTTGGTATTTCCGCCCTGCCGCAAAGAGGTTGGTGCATTTGCTTTCTGGTTGGTCTGCGAAAGCTGTTTCAGAAGGTTTGCAAGCCCGCGACCACCGGCGAGCACACCCAGAAGGCCGATGGCCTCCTTACGCATATGGCGTAAAGAAGAAGCCGCCTGATGACTTGCTTTTCTGCTTTGAGTAGTGGCCGTTTGCGTCTTTTGGGCCAGAGCATCCAGAACAGTAACGGCCTGCTGGGCATCTTTCTGGAGGGGAGAGGTATCCAACCCAAGGCGGATGACCAGTTCATCCAGAACGGTTTCAGACATTGGGACTGTTCCTTGCGGGATATTTCAAAGCCGCCACTAGCCGGGAAGACAAAGAGACTACGTGCCGTTAGGGGACTGAGCGGGCTTGTGCTGTGTTCCAGTTGGTGACGGAGACGACTTCAAGCAATGTGTAAAGGTCCTCGCTATCATAAACCGTTTTCAGGTCTTTCAGGCTGGCCAGACCGGATGAGAGGACAACCGACAATGCGGGAGAAATATTTACACACTGGACGGGGGGGGGGCTGCCTCGCCCAGCAGGGCCGCCACAACGGGGAAAAGCTGGTGTGCGGCGGCCAGTAAAAAACCCACATGCAGACGGAACACTTCAGAACGCACCATGCCCAGTGTTTCCGGTTCTTCAAAATCGGCGGCAATAACGGCGCGGGTCAGATCCGGGTTGGCGGGGTCGGGGCGGATGGTGACGCACTGCATCAGGCGGTTGAGGGCGTTATCAAGATCGGTTTCTTCCATGAACCCGAAAATCTCTATCCCCAGACTGGCCAGTCCGGCCACACCGGCCTCTGCCAGATCAGCCCCGATGCGTGCGCCGCCACGTATGGCAGCCTGAAGGGTGTGCCGCGCCCACTGATCTGCCGCGAAGGCATCCATGCGGGTCAGGCAGAAGCGTTTGCCGTGATCGGCACCGGGTTTGCTATGTGTGTAATCGATGGTTTTCATGGGCTCTTCCTTTCTGCCGCTTAAATGGCGGCGGGCAGAACACGCTCCCACGTGATTTCAAAATGCCGGGCTTCCAGCACGCGGCCTGCGCCGGGAATGCTGACAATAGACCGCAGCAGGCCACGCACCATGGTATATTTGCGGCCAATAGCCGGAATCTGGATTTCAGCCCCCATGCGGTACAGACCTCGGCGGGAGTCCTGCGCCATGACAATGGCTTCAAATACCAAAGCACTTTCACTACTGGCGGCCAGCGCAATGGTCTGCGTTACGGGGTTGGGCACCCAGCCTGCATTGAGGTAGCCATCAATGCTCATGGCCGTTTCAGCCAGTTCACGCGCTTCTGTTTCAAAAGCACGGTCTGCGGCGTAGTTCTGCAATGTTATGGGCGCGTTATACAGACCCGGCACCGTGATGGTAAAAACCGAGTTGGCGGCTGTAATATCATAATCGGCCATAATTACTGAACCTCTACCGATGCCAGAGTGAGGGACTGCACGGACTCTCCATCCGTGTAGAAGAAGCGCCCCTGCACGGCGCCACGGCTGGCGCGGGTGCTGGCGGAAGCGGAGGACGCGCCGGGCAGCAGATACCAGCCACGGGTGGAGAGCACGCTATCAATGGTGCGGCCTGCCTGTGCGTTGACGGCCTGTGCCTCCGCCGCGGAAAGGGTGACATTGGGCTGGATGGCCCCGAACGCCAGGGCGGTATCAATGGTGCCCTGCACGGCAGTGGCGATCAGGGAATCCCCTTGTGCGGTATAGGGAATTTGGCCAACGCTGGAGAACAGGGTCAGCAGCTCTGACTGGAAGCTGGCGTTCATCCATATCTGGTTGATGTAGCTGTCTGCCCAGCCGAACGGACCGGAGACCGCCCCGTTATTGAGAAAACTGAATGTGCTGTCCGTGCTTTTATAGCTGCCGTAAAAGCTGTAGCCGTTAGCCAGCAGGGCCTCTGCCTGAGATGGCGTGAGGTTGGCCGGGGTCACGCCGCCATTGTTGCGGAACATCAGGGTGGTGCGGCCACCCGTGCGTTGCGGGTTGAGGCTGGCCGCCCAGCCCAGACACAGCGCCCCGGCCAGCAGGCCCGTGCCATCCGTATTGCACAGGCAGGTCATGCCGGGCGTGGACTGCGCCTTGACGGTTGAACCGAAACTGTCGGTGGCGTTGGGGCTGAGGATCGTGGCATCTGCATCTGGCACAACACCCCAGTATCGGTTGGGGTTGGCGGCCATCCAGGTAGCGATTTGTGTTTTTGCAGCGGCTGAGGGTTCCTGTGCAAACAGGAACGGTGCCCAGTCACTCACCGTTGCAGCAGCGGTGCTGAGGTAAGTGCCGTATTCTGCATCCGTCGGGGTGGCATGAATTTGAAAAATATAGAGTTTTTCAGGCGTATCCTGCGCGTTGGTATAGGCTGAAAAATACACGCTGGCGATGGCGGCTTCCGGGCTGGAAGCGCCACATAACGTTGCGACATCCGCCGCCGAGGTGAACACTGAAACGCCGGAGGACAGCGCGACATGCGTGGAGAACAGCATGCCGGTCAGCAGACTGACAGTGCCACCGGGGGAGATCACGCCCGGCGTGACGGAAACAAGGGAACTGATGGGTAGGGTCATGCAGAGGGCTCATCCGTGAGGGTATCTGCGCATATCAGCGCAAGGCTGGCGGCGCTGGCCGTGGTGGTGGGAAGCGTAAGAGTGGTGCGCACCTGACAATGCAGGTCCAGAAGCCAATGTTCTTCAAACTGGCGTTCACCATTTACAAAAGGCATCTGCCGTGGCGGCCCGGCATAAAGTGGGACAATGCGGGCCGGTGCGTAGCATGAAGCGGCCGGTTGTGCCGGGACCGATGCCGGAAAGGCGTTGCAAGGCTGTGTATTCTGGCATGGAGCGTTTTGAGGAAACGCCTCCGCGCTGGGAGGGGGCGTGCGTGATAAGGGTGTAAGAGGGCCCGGTTTCGAGGCTTCAGCCGGGAGAGAAACAGATTGAGCGGCAGCGTGAGGTTCTGGTGCGATGGGAGCGTATTTTTCCAGCCACTCTGCTGCTGTGCCGAGAGACGATTCTGCATCTGAGGACTGTTCTTCCTTATTATTTTGAAACAGGTTTTCAAAATAACGGCATGCCCAGTCCGTGCGAAACAGGGTAGCGATACTCTGGGCGTTATCCCCCGCGCCGGGCCCGAAGATGCTGACCTGCACCCTCACCTCCTCCGGCACGCTCAGGGTCGTTATGGTTTCTGTTTCTGTCTGGGCGACAGTAGCGAGGGGCTGGCGTGTGAGAAGAGTAAGCAGAACGAACGGGCCTGCGGGGGCGACGGTGCGGTTCTGCTGTGCCAGTTGCACCGGCAGACCTGGTGGCAGAACGGCACGGAGGAACTCCCTTAGCGCCGTGGTGATGCTGGCCGTAACGGGCTGGATGGTCATGACAGTTGCCGGGTGACGAGAAGTTTGGACCATTGGCCGCCTCCCCATGTTTCGGGCTGGCTTGTGACCAGCCATTCCGCGCCTTCAAAAAACAGACTGTCTCCCCCAAACTGATGGGTACGGTTCAGCCCTTTGATAAGACCGGGCAGATAGACCAGGCGGTTTTCAGAACTCTGGTTGAGCCCAGCCGTTTGTATGAGATCCGCGCTGGTGGCGGCCTGCACCTTGATGGTGACAAGCACATCCGTATAGCACGGCTGCACGGAGCCATCTGGCAGCGTGATGGTGCCATCCTGCACCCGCAAGGTGGCTAGGATTGATGGCAGCAGAGCCATGGTGGCCGCTGCCGCGATGCCGAACAGGCCATTCATGACTGCACCTGAAAAGAGACGCTGTTTAGAAGTGTTTTTGTGTCCTCAAGCGGTTTATCAGACCCTTTATGGTGGATGGTAGCCGGGCTGTTGGGTGGCGTATGGACGGCCTGAATGGCGCTGGTGATGCTGGCCTGCATGGCTTGGCCGGTGCGCTGCAAGGCAGTGGTGGGCATGTGCAGGATACGACATGTAGCCTCTGGTTGGTGGCTCGCTTCGAGGCTTTCAGCAAGAGCCTGGCGGAAGATTTCTTTCCATTTTGGAGCATCCTGCGCCATGGCCGCCCGCATGAATGGCCGGGGCGGAATAACGATGGATACGGCACCGCTCCGGTGTGTTGTCTTGCGGATGACAGCACCAAATTCCTGCACGGCAGCAATGGCAGCGACCGGCGTGCCATCCGGGTAAGATCTGCCCCGTAGAAACCCTGCTTTTACTGATGCGGTGCAGGACGTGGACGCTGCACCGGATGATGGGTTGCGTGCTGTGCTTTGGAATGACGTGTTTGACAGGTTGGGATTCTGGGGATGTGAACCAGACATTTCCGCATACTGTGTACCGGTTGAAGCAGAGGGGCCTGTTGTTGCGTGTGAGGGCTGGTTCCCCTGCGTGGCGGGAGCCGTATCAACACCGGGCCGGGACGTTCCGGCGGCCAGCATGCGCAGGAGGGTACGCGCCTGTGCTCCGCCTTGCAGCGTAAGGATCATGCAGGTGTCCTGTCTGTGAAAAACCTTGAGGAATAGCGGACGAAAACGCTGATGGAGCACCCGCAATGGTTTTGGGAGCGGTGGTTGAGAGGCCACTACGCAAAAGGGAGCGCAATTTTGAAGGGTGGAAACAGGTTTTGCACCCTGATGGGCAGGTGTCTGACCCAGATACCAAAGGGCTCTGCGGTGCAAAAGGACTATAGAGTTCTATCTTTGACCATTTTACAAAACCTGTTTCTGTAAAATGTAATAACGGGAGTTTATATTATCCCGGCACATAGCGGGCGGTGCGGAGGAAGGCGGTGGCTGCCCAATAGGCAGCACCATAAGGCGTTTGCATCCACCATCCCTGAGAGCCTGATACCGGGCCTGCATCGGCCTGAACCTCGATACTGCCCATGCGCGCGGACGTGATGCGGCCCACAAGTGTGGGCTGGCTTTGCGGTGTTTCCACTATTTGCGGACCACCGGATGCGGTGGCCTGCGACCATCCTGCCGCAGGTGTTCCGTTGGCCTGTGAAAGAGGGCTGGCAGGGCAAGAGAGTGTGGGAGCGGTACTTGAGCCAAGCCCCAACTGGGCCAGATGGGCGGTAATCAGCCCGAGCAATTCCGCCCGCTGGGTGAGATTGCGCACGGGGGACGTATCATCATTGGGGAGGAACAAGCTGGCGAGGCTGAAACAGGCCTGTGCGCCTTCCGCCCCCACACTGGCGAACAGGGGCGGGTATCTCTGCTGCCAGAGGGTGAGGCAAAAAGGGGCACTGGGCATTATGACGTATCCGTTCTGGCGGGGTTTATTCAGGCGGGGGTGATGCCGGGGGCCGGAGTTTGCGGGTTGATAGGTTCCAGACCAGTGCGAAGGGCGGCGTGTTCGCGCGCCTGCGCTGCGGCTTTGTCAACCGTAGGTTGCGCAAAGATCAGCCCCTGCTGCAAGGGCGGAAACGCTGCATACTGGCGGGACCACGCTGACCAGAAATCTGCCGGGACAGGGGTAAGGCCATAGCCGCCCACCACGGCGGAAGCGCGTGTGCCAGCCAGTGTGTGGCGGGTTTCACCCAATGCCAGAACAAGGCCATTGGGCAGTTTGCAGCCAATGGTAACGGTTGCGGGTGATGCCATAGGGAAGATCCGTCTGTTCGGGAAAATTTTAGGGAGGGAGATGTTTTTTCAGAGGTATTGTGAAAGCTCTGTGTAAAAACATCCCCTTGCGGGCGTGTGGTTTACAGGCCTGTCATGGTGGCAATGCCAGCGGGCATGTAGATGATGGCGCCCCATGTGCCCTGCGAGAGTTTCTGCTTCCAGGCGGAGGCATCTGTCACCACCGCGTGGGCGCGCAGTTTTTCCGTAAAGGCGGTTTCCGCCGTTTTCTGGGCGTCCACATGGTCGGCCATGATCTGCATGGTCTGCACGGTGCTGCCGGTTGCATCTCCATACTCAACAGCCTGCACAAAACGCAGATTGGGGTAGGTATCTTTCAGCAGAGAAGCTGCAGAAAGACCAAAGCTGTTACGGCGGGTGAGCAGGCCCATGCGCGTGGGGGAAAGGCCCAGCACCATGGGAGTTTCCGTATCCACCAGCCCGGCGGTCTGTTTACGGAGCTGGTTGATGAGGGCGATCACATCATCCTGCCGTTCTTCCGGCGTGGCGGTATCCCACGTTGTGCCGCCTGCGGCCTTGATGGCGGGCGTAATGGCGGCGGGCAGGCGTGGATCATTCAGGTAGCCATACAGGCGCAGGCCACTGACACCGAAAAAGTAAGTCTGGTTCTGGAACTTATTGAGCTTGAGGGCTGCGGCTTCACGTAGGCTGGCCACCCATTGCAGGCGCGCCTGCCCTGCCAGCGCCAGTTCCATTTCCCCCCAGGAGAGGAAGACCTGATAGTGGTAGGACTGACGTTCAGGGTAGGAAGGGTTGAGGCTGACCTGCCCGTTTGCGTTCCAGTCCCCATAACTGCTGATTTCACCAGTGGTTTCAAGCATGGGGAAAATGGCGGTGCGGGTAACCCAATCGCCCTTGCGGACCTCGCCCAGCAGTTCTGCCGCGCGCATGGGGGCGAAGGCCACCTTGATGAGGGCCGGATCAACCCATGCGCTCATGAAAGCCGGAATACCGGCATTGGCACTGGTGGACAGGGCAGGCTGGGCATCCAGCGCCATGGCATCTGTTGCCAGCAGCGCGTTGGCGATCATGCCGCGGGCCTGCGGCATGATGAAGCCAAGGCGGTTGAGTTCCGCTAGTTCTGAAGGGAAGAGGCTCATACTGCGTGGCTCCATGTGGAGAGTTTGACAAGTTCACCCGCGCTACAGGTGGAGGCGGTGACAAAAGACGTTTGCACGGCATCTGGCACTGTGCTGCCCGCCGTGCCGGTGGCGATGCTGCCGTTGGAGGTGGAGGCAAACACTGCCTGCCCCGGTGTGGCGGCCGTGGTGCTGGTGGCCCAGAAATCCCCCGCCGTGAACAGGGTTACGGGAAAGCCTTCTGGAATGATCAGGCTGGCTTCATCAGAAAAACTGCTGATCTGGCCTGTAATGTCACGATGCACAAAACCATCTGGCGCGGTGGTGGTGCCGTTGGGCGGGGTGTTGGCCACGCTGCGGCCATCACTCTGTACCCACCCGAACGCGCCTACTGCACAGCCGCCGCTGGCGGCCACCAGAGCGCCCTCGCCTGCAGGGAAGGTTGCGGTGGGGTTGAGAGAGGCGAAATCTCCCGGCACGGCAGGCGCGGGCTGGCTGGTGATCTGTGTCTGAAACGCCATGAGTTATGCTTTCACCGTAATACGGTTGAGACCGAATTCTTCACGGAAGGAAACGGTTTTTGAGGAATCCATTCCCAGTGCAGCGCCCTGCCCTGCTGACTGCGTTTGCGCATGCAGACGGGCGAACTGCTGGAACAGCGGCTGAAGCGCGGCTTCTGGCAGAGCGGTGGTGTCCACCCCGTTTTCACGCAGGGCAAAACCATAGACAGCGGCGGCACTGTCCATGGTGACATCCCCCACAAACGGGCGCACTGCGGCGCGGGCCGTGTGCAGGGCTTCCATGCGGCGCATGGCCCCGGCCTCGGCCTGCTGAACGGCCTGCGCGATGGCGGCATCCATGCTGAGGGCGGGCTGAGCCGCCGTGCAGGACGGTATGGTGGTAGAGTGCGGTTGGGTACCGCCTGAACCTGCCAATGGTGCCGCTGCTGGCAGGGAAGATACGGTTCTGGCGGTGGCTTCAGACGATGCTGCATTGGGCGTGTGTGCAGCAGCCGGAATGGCTGAGGCGTCTGTCTGCACGGAGGAAGATGCGGCCGGATGGGTGTGAGAGGTGGCGTGTGCGTGTGTGGGCATGGCCTGCCTTGTGCTGTTGGATGTGAGGGCGCCCTGTTGCAGGCAGGGCTGCGACGAACTGGACGGGGCCGTGCCGCCTGATGCGGCGATGAACGAGGAAACAAAGGCCGAGGATGGCTGGATGGCCGGAGCACGCACGCCAGCCATGGACGACGGACCGGAGAGTCGCGCGCCGGTGTGGGGCCTTTTGCCGTTTGCGCGTGACGAAATGGCGGGAGACGCATCACCAATGATGGCTGTTTTGACACGAGGTTCCGTGACAAGGGCGAGGTGATTGAAGACGATATCCGCCATGACAAGTGTGTAGGGCGTGCCGTCATGCGTGCCCGTTTGCGCGACAGCGCGGTAGCGGTATCCGGCAGAGACGGCTTTCTGCTGGCCGCTCTGAATGGCGGCAATGGCAGCGCTTTGCCAGATGGTCAGGCTGCCGATCAGATTGGGCGGGGTGAAGTGGACATCACTGCCCACCGCGCCGACTGTCAGCATGCTGGGGTGGGCCTGCGCGGAAACCGGCTGGTGCCGCATGAGGATGGGTTTGCCCGCCATGCTGGCCGCTGCGGCCTGTAGGGCTGTTGCGTCCCGATACACCTGATATAGCGCATTCGGATCAAGGCCGAGGGCTGCGGCGTTCGGAATTTCGTGCCCGTAATAGGGGCAGACCGTGGCTGCGGAAAGGATGCAGGCCGCAATATGCAGGTGACCATCTGCATCTATGCGCCGCACGGACCGGTCCAGCGCAAACTCGACTGTGCCATGTGGCGGCCCCGGGGCTTCTGCAGTTTGCGGCTGAGTGGAGGCAGCGGGACTGGTGGTAATCGATGTGAATGGCCGCGCTAACTGTGGGGAAGCAAGAGGAGCTGGCGTTGACGCAGATAGAGCGTGGACATGGGACTGAGGGGTCATGCAAGGTACCGGAGGAAGGAGCGGGAAACCGGAAGGAACTGCCGTGCCGATATGGCAGAACCTGCTTCTGAATCTGCATTTTGCAAAAAGGGGAAGCGTGACAAAAAAGTATGGTCTGAACGTTTAGAAATTGGGCGTTCTGTTTGCGGGGATGCCATCGTAGGGGCTGTGCAGATCATGGGCCGTGCGGCTGCGGGCTTCCTGAGGGGTGACGATGCCGGCGCGGATGTTCTGGGCATCAATTTCCGTGCGGGTTTTCTGCACGTTAGCCTGTGTGGCCTCATCCATCTGCCACAGGGAGGCAAAGCTGAAGGTGATATCCGGGTCAATCTCGCCCCACAGGTTGAGCATGATCAGGTGCAGGATGGTGGTAAGCGGGGTGCGGAATACGTTTTCCTGAAAGGCGTGGATGCGGTCATAGAAAACGCGGATTTCACCTTCTGCCGAGGCGTTGAGCCCGCTGGGGGTAATACCCGTGAACTTGACCAGCGGTTCCTGCGCAACGCTGCACATCTGTTCCTGCGCCTGGGCCTGCAAGCGGTCCAGCCCGGAGAGCGGTGCTGCCAGAAGGTCCAGTTTTTCACGCTCCTTATCCAGAACGAACGTGCCGCGATTGGACCGGAAGCGGTTGAAGGCTTCCACTCGGCTGAGCAGGCCCTCCGGGTCTTGCGCGTAGGCCGCCATATCCGTTGAGAGCGCGACGATGGAAAAGGCGTTGAGCAGATCAGACACGGACTGACGGGTGCGCAGCCAGTTGTTGACATAGGGCTGGGCCATCTGGCTGAGGGACAAACCCCCGAAATTATAAGCCGGTTTAAGAATATCCGGCACATCACGCGAGACAAAGCGCAGAAGGCGTGTGCTGTGGATCAGGCTGCCCTGCACCCACCAGTGGGTCGGCTGGTAGAAATCCGGGCTGAGGGGATCTGTCGTGCCGTAACTGTCTGGCGTGGTCCATACGGGGTCTATGGGCACAAGGGCGCGCAGGGTGCCTTTGCTCACGGTTTCCGGCTTGAGAAGCAACGGGGCTTCACGCCCGCCGGTTGTCTGGCTGAGGCCGGTATCAACATACAGCAGGCCCATGCCGTAATAGCCATCATACTCCGCCATGCGGCGCAGCACATCACGCACGTTCAGGCGGGTGAATTCAGCCTCGATTTCGGCAATGCGGGCCTGTTTGGTGGTTGCGCCCCGCGTGCGGAACACAATCCATTCGCGCGTGGCCTCCGTGGCGATCACTTCCACCATGTGCCGGTATTCCGCCCGCTGAGCCAGTTCAGCCAGATGCGGATAACCGGGAAAAACCGTTCCTTCCCCTGCGGCGTTGCGCAGCCAGGCCAGTGTGGCGGGCTGGCTGCTGGCGACGCTATCAAACGCCAGATGGGTGCGGTTATCGCCGCGCACGCCTTTTGGGGGCTGATAGGGGCGAAACTGCGCGTGCGGAGGAGATGGTGCGTTGGAAGAACACAAGGCATCTGCCATGCCGTTTGGCAGAACGCCATTTGCAGCAGGTTTGCGCAGGTGCTGGCCAAGAGGGGGCGTGAGCGTGGGTTCCCGTCGGTCTGGCTGAAACGTGCGTGTGTGCGGCAAGGCGTGTGAAAGTCGTTTGAAAAAGCTTTTGAATGGTCCTGTTGTTTGAGGCGGCCTGTTTTCCGACCGTGCTTCCGGGAGGCTTTTTTCTGGGTCAGGCTGCTGCGGGCTGGCAGGACAGGCTGGAAAAAATGGCGGCATGTGCCCTCTTGCGTGATGGAATGGCATGGACGGAAAGCGGATAACGAGGCGGAGAACCGGATGAGCGGTTTTCTCCCCGGGGCGCTTGGCAGGAAGAAATGCAGCGCCATGCAGCAATTTTGCGTGTGCGGAAAAGTGCTATGGGAGGCAGCAATGGTCCGCTCGTTAAGCCAAGCGTGGGTGTTTTTTGAATGTTATTGTGTGCTCACCGGGCACAGGCTGATGTGTGACAGATATGAGACCACGTATTTTTTGGTTTCGTTTTTGTAAAAAACCGGGTGATACTCCAGCACTGGCGGCGTGACGATTGGGAGAGATGGCGTGAAGTTGAGAACGCGTGTGGTGGGTGCCCTGATGGCCGGGGCGTTAATGGGGGCATCCGGCTTGGCCCACGCGGCGACAGATGAGGATATTTCCGCCCCCGGCCCGCTTGGGCTGCTGAAAGGCACCCTGACCCGCGCGGGGAACAATGCGCCCGTGATGTTGATACTGCCTGGTTCCGGCCCGACAGACCGGGATGGCAATAATCCGCTGGGGGTAAAAGCTGCCACCTATAAGCTGCTGGCGGAAGGGTTGGCGGCGCAGGGTATCTCCAGCGTGCGTGTGGACAAACGGGGATTGTTTGCGAGCCTGGCCGCCGTTGCCAACGGAGACAGTGTGACCGTTGACAACTACGTTCAGGACACCCGCAACTGGATGACCAGTATTCAGAAACAGACGGGCGCGCATTGTGTCTGGCTGATGGGCCACAGTGAAGGCGGGCTGATTGCGCTGGCCACGGCCGCGGCCAACCCGGCACAGATTTGCGGTGTTGTGCTGGTGGCAACCAGCGGCAGGCGTGCCAATGACCTGTTAAAAGCCCAGATGGCTAAAACGCCTTTGTCTTCTCAGGTTAACCGGATTGTTGATGCTCTGGCCAGCGGGCAGCAGGTGGATGTGAGCGCAGAGCCCCCGCACCTGCGCGCAATGTTCCGACCAAGCATACAAGGGTTCTGGATAAGCGCGTTTTCATATGACCCGACGGACCTGATTGCAAAAATCAAGCTGCCGGTGCTGATTATGCAGGGCGAGCGTGATTTGCAGGTGGGTGTGGAGGATGCGCAGAAGCTCAAGGCGGCAGACCCGGCGGCCAAGCTGGTTTTGCTGCCGGACACAAACCATGCGCTGAAAACGGTTTCTTCCGATATTCCGCGCGAAAATCTTGCGACCTATGCAGACCCCAACCTGCCATTAGCCCCCGGCGTGGTGGACTCGATTGCGGGCTTTATCAAAAAAACACCGTAAGGCGTGGGATGGCGTATGCCGGTGGAAGACAGGGTCAGGACGCCTTTCTCAGCAAGGGTCGGACGGTGGCAAGGAATACGCCTGAGACGCTGCTTCCAAAAAATCTGGTGGTGAAAAAGGCGTGGGTGTTCTGTGGCTGATAAAGAGGGCTTGGCCGCCATGAAACGGGGATCTTGGAGCGGGCAGATAAGGCTTTCAGGTGTAAGCCGCCCCGCCTGCTCTGACCTGCTGATTTTTAAAACCGTGCCTAAAAAGGAAGACCCGATTGCGCTAGGCGCGTTTTGAAACACCCTTTAAGCTGTGCTCCGGTTTCTCTGCAACACGTAAGGTTTTTCTGTTTTGATGATGCGCTGTTCTCGCATATTTGCACTTTCCTCCCTGATGGTTGGGGCTCTGATAACAGGTGTGCCCGTAGTGGCCCCGTATATGGCGCGCGCTGCTGCCGTGCCCTCGCTGGATAAAGCCGCGCAGGCTGTACAGGCTCTTGTGCAGCAGGTGGGGGAAGACCGCTTTACCGCGCCAGATTTTCGGCCCGGTGTGGTGCGACATATGGTGATGTTTCAGTTCAGACCAGAGACCACGCAGGCACAGCGGCAGGAGGTGACGCGCCGTTTTCTGGCGCTGGCTCAGGCTTCCCGCCGCCCTGATGGCAGCGCTGTCATTCAGGCACTGGAAGCTGGGCCGCAAACCAGTGGGGAAAATGCAGATCTGGGGTTGGATTACGGGTATCTGGTTACGTTCCGATCAGAAGGGGACAGGAATTATTATGTGGGCCGCCCTATTGTGCAGGGTCACGGCCATTATGACCCCGCCCATGATGCCTTCAAGGCGTTTGCCGCCCCTTATCTGGCCAAGGCGGTTGTGTTTGACTTCACGGTAACGCCGTAACGGAGAGAAATAAGGTGGAGAAAGACCCTCTTTCAAGACGTGTGCTGGGCTGGACGGTGGTGCTGGGTGCGCTGGTGGGTTCAATCGGGGTGATCGGGTTTGGGAATTTTCAGCGCAGCAGAGAGGCCGCGCAACGGCAGCATGCGGCAGCCTGCGCCCAGGCGGACCCGGCCCGACGGCCTGAGGATTGTGACGACACTGAACAGCGTGGAGGCGGTGGCCATGGGGTGTTTGTTTCTTCCCGCCGTTATGGACATGATGGGGCCGACGAGGGTGATGAGGGAGAAGGCCGACGTGGCGGCGGCGCTGGCGAAGAGTCTGCTGGGCATGCGGGATTTGGCGAAGGGGCCGCGGGCCATGCGGGAGGCGGCGAGTAACCTGACCTGATGGGTACTCTGCGCCGCCTTCCCTCCGCCCCGCGACCAGACTGGCAGGCCCGCGCACGGCAGATTGGCTATACGTATTTTCGCAATGAAGACGGTAGCCCTGCCTGGCGGGAAGATGTGCGTTACGACTTCAGCCCGCAGGCGGTGCAGACTTTGCGCCGGGTAACGGAAGACCTGCACACATTATGCCTGCGTGTTGTGGACGACGCGATCAACACACCGGGCGGGCTGGATGTGTTTCATATTCCGCCGCGGGTGCAGGATGTTGTGCGGGCCTCCTGGCGGCGGGATGAGCCGTTTCTGTTGGGTCGGTTTGATTTTGCCTGGTGCGATGGTCAGCCCAAGCTGATTGAATATAATGCAGACACCCCGGCCACAGTGCCGGAAAGCACCCGCATGCAGAGCCTGTGGCGGGCGGAGGTTGCGCCGCAGGCGGAGCAGATGCCGCTTGATGCCGGGCGCATTGTGGCGCGACTGCTCCAGTTGCGGGCCGAAGCGCGCGTGAGCCAGACGCTGCATATTGTGCCCTACCCTGACAATACGGAAGATGCGGTGCATGCCCGTTATTACCGGGACTGGGCGCAGCAGGCCGGATTGGAGGCCGTGCAGTGCGAGTTGCGGGATCTTGAGATCAGCACCCGTGGCCGTCTGCTGCACAACGGCCGCGTGGTGCGGAGCATGTTACGGATGTATCCGTGGGAGCTGATGTTTCGTGACCCCGGTGCGCGGCATCTGGCGCAGTGTGGGTGCGTTTTTCTGAACCCGCCCTGGACGGCCCTGCTCTCCAACAAGGCGTTGTTGCCTGTGTTGTGGCAGCGTTACCCGGAGCACCCCAACCTGTTGCCTGCGGGGTTTGACCCTGCGGCCGTAACGGCGCATCGGCCCGGAGGCTGGTATGTGGAAAAGCCGATCCATGCCCGTGGGGGCGAGAACGTGCGGCTGCTAAAAGCGGACCGGATTTTGTGTGCGGAAGGCGGCACTTACGGGGCGTACCCCAAAGTCTATCAGGCGTTTGCGGACCACAGCATTCAGGGCGTTACGGCCTCTGTTGGGGCGTGGGTGATTGGGCATAGTTTTGCAGGCATTACCATGCGGGAGAGTGCTGACAGGATTATCCGCCATACATCGCCCATTGTGCCCCATACCATCCGGCGGAGCAGTTTTGTCTCCCGGCTGCTGGGCCGGTGACAGAACCGGACACGGGGGTTGCCCCCCGTGCGCCACGCCTGAGAGGCTGACGTGGCGAGAAAAAGGAGAGCCGGTTCAGGCCTTCTTGTTTTCTTCTTCTTCGTCTTCTTCATCATCCCAGTCATCATCATCGCCTGCTTCGAACACGAGTTCGACGGTGACAGTGCCGGTGGTGTCGCCATCCTGAAGGGACTTTGCGTCGGCTTCAGCTTCTTCCTGTTTTTCGTACAGTTTGGCTTCGTTAGGGTCTTCCAGCCATTCATTGGTGGGGTCCCAGAAGGTGATTTCCCCATCATTGTCTTCGCGCTGGATCAGGTAGCCTACGACAACTTCATCGGTATCTTGCATGGTCGGTCCTTTCTGACACTGCTCTTCTCCATATGAAGCATGCCGCGAAAAAGAAAAGAGCTTCATGACAAGATGGTGACAACGCAGGCCGGCACGCGGCGTTGCAGGCGGGGGTGCAAACAGAGCGCGGGCTGGCTTTTTGTGGCGTTTGGGCGGCTGTTGCCTCTTGTCCTGCCCATGGGCGGAGGAGTAAGTCTGGGGTGCCTTTTGATGGCCTGACGTGACCCTGATTGCAGCAGGGGCCGGCATGTGCCGCGCCCGGAGTGGCCTGCAATCCTACCAGTGGATAGTTGTTGCCGTGACTGACCCCAAGAACGCCCCCCATGCCGACCCTGCCTGTGGAACCGCGACCACACCGGCGGCTGGCCCTGCTGCGCGGACGCCTGCCAGCAGCACTGGTGTGGCGGCTGCGGTATCTGACGTGACGCCGGATGGTAACGAACGGAACGGAACGGCGCACGCGGCGCAGGGTGATCACGCTGGCGAGCAGGATCTGCCCTTCTGTGTGGCGGCGCTGTATCGCTTCACCCCCTTTGAGGATCTGCCCGCATTACGCGAGCCCTTGCAGGATGTGTGCGTGGCCAATGGCGTAAAGGGCACCTTGCTGCTGGCGCATGAAGGCATAAACGGCACCATTGCTGGCACGGATGAGGGTATTGCCGCAGTGCTTGCCCATGTGCGCGCCATGCCGGGCTGTGCGGAGATTGAGGTCAAATTCTCCCGTGCACCCGCCATGCCGTTTTTGCGCATGAAGGTGCGGCTGAAGAAAGAGATCGTGACCATGGGTGTGCCGGGGCTGGACCCTCGGTCTGACGTCGGCCATTACGTGCAGCCGGAAGACTGGAATGCCCTGCTGGAAGACCCGGACACCATTCTGATTGACACGCGCAATGACTATGAAGTGGCAACCGGCACGTTTGTTGGGGCGATTGACCCCAAGACAAAGACCTTCCGCGAATTTCCGGACTGGTTCCGCACCCACCGCGAGGAACTGCTGGCCAAGGGCCGCACACCGCGCATTGCCATGTTCTGCACCGGGGGAATCCGGTGTGAGAAAGCCACGGCCTTTGTGAAGGCTGAAGGGCTGGATGAGGTGTATCACCTTCAGGGCGGTATTCTGAAATATCTGGAAACTGTGCCGGAAGAAAAGAGCCTGTGGCGTGGTGAATGTTTTGTGTTTGACCAGCGTGTGACGGTCAAGCACGGGCTGGAGCCGGGTTCTTTGGAACAGTGCCATGCCTGCCGGTCGCCGCTGACTGCGGAAGAAATGGCCTCCCCCAAGTATGAGCATGGGGTAAGCTGCCCGCATTGTTACGATGAGCGGGATGAAAAGCAGCGCGCCCGTTATGCCGAGCGGGAACGGCAGGCCAAACTGGCCGCCGAGCGTGGCGAAGCGCATCTGGGTGCTGAAATGGACGCAATCCGTGAGCGCAAACGCCGTGAGCGGGACGCGGAAATTGAACGCCAGAACATGCTGCGGGACATGGCGCTGGCCCGCTTGCAGGAGTAACGCCCAGCAGCCAGCCCTACCGAAAGATGAAGGACTGGGACTGAAAAAAGGTAACAGATCAAGAGATCTTCGGCCTGCGGACGAAAGCGTGAGGCATGATACTCAGCGCCTAGGCCTCTTCTCCGTCATATTCAAAAAGGTCTTCTATTGGCTTGCCGAAAAAGCGGGCGAACCGGAAGGCAAGGGGCAGGCTTGGGTCATAGCGGCCTGCCTCTATGGCGTTGATGGTCTGCCGGGAAACACCAAGCTGCGTGCCCAATGCTTCCTGTGACAGGCCGCGTTCCGTACGGAGCGATCGGATGATGTTTTTCATCCGTAGCGCCGCTTGGCGACAATCATACCGACACACCATAGCACCGCCATAATCCCCCAGACCGAGAACATGGAAATCTTGGCAAACCCTACTGTTTCCAGAAAACCGTAAGAGAACGTCAGCAAGGCAGTGCCTGCAAAGGCAAAAGCAAGTGCTTCAAACTGAATTCTGCGTTGCAGTTCATCCATGCGCCCAAACTGCCGCAGGATGACCCAACAGAATCCTGCCCCGGGCACCATAGGCAAAAGCGCCATAACTGGCTGCCAAGACGCCCCCACCGCTCCATGATCAAAAAGGCTCATAACCAGAAAAACCGTGAGGGCATACATCCCCAAACAGAGACTGAATTCAGCCAGATAGCGCTTTTTGGCCTTCATATCGGTCAGCATGACTTTTCCTTGCATGTAAAGAACACTTTACACACCATCTTGCATCAAGATGGAAATGTAAAGCTTTCTTTACACGATTCGGGACAGAATAGTGCCACACACACCGGAGAGGGTCTGTTCAAGCTCTTTTTGAACGCCAGCAGATGCAGAACTGGCTCAGGATTTTGTGGAAAAACAGGAGGATTTAAAAACTGGGGGCGGAGCATAAGGCTGAGGAGAGACGTGACACCCTGCACAAAAAACATTCCGTGATGATGCGATTGGCGAGAGGGCATAAAAAAAGCCGCCCCGGAGGGCGGCTTTCTCTACATCACGCATGTGAGTTAAAGCAGCATTATACCGCTTTGATGCTCACGGCTGATGTTTTGCCGTTACGGCCAGCTTCAAGCTCGTAAGAGACCTGCTGACCTTCCGTCAGGGTGTGCATGCCAGCGCGCTCAAGTTCAGAGATGTGAACGAACGCATCTGCTCCCCCGCTGTCGGGCTGAATGAAACCGAAACCCTTTGTGGGGTTAAACCATTTTACGGTGCCTGTTGCCATAACAAGGCTCCTTCTCAAACAATAGCGGTCGTGCACAAAACACACACGAAATCATAACTTTTAAGGAGAAAAAGAAACGCAACATGCGTCAATAACTCGGATAAAAGCACCCGCTGACGCCTTGATGCGCCGATGTAGGGACGAATGCAAGGGAAAACTTACCAAAGCCGGGCTGGTCTATTTTTCAGGACGACAGCGGTTTGGGCAGCGAAGCGATAAAGGCATCGAACGCTTTGAGATCATACCGGCCTGGGTTCACAGTAACAGGCGGGATTTTGAAATCCTTGGGGAGCCCCCATTTTACGCGCGTGGGAAAGACTGCCTCAAGGGCGCTATACCACTCGATAAGAAACCGTTGCAGGCGGAAATGGAGGTCGAACCGGGAGCGTGTGCGGGTGATATCCGTTTCCATTTGATGCCGTGCGGTAGAGGCATCAATGGGTTTGATAAGGACCATATCAGCAAAGCCAAGCTGGCGTTGCGCTATGGCGCGCCGGGTTTCCTGCAAAGAGAACTGCCAGTCTGCCTCCTGTTTTTCACCAAGCTGCCACAGGCCCCAACTATAATGGAGCTTCAACGGATCTGTATCGCAAACTGCCATGCCTTTGGAGGCTTCAAGAGCAAGAGCGTTACGCCAACGCTGGGTGTTCCACTCTACCCAATATGCAGCGACCTCTGGCCCCTCCAGCGGCTGGTTGTGCCGGTCCGCCGGGAAGGTTTCTGGCAAGAGGGTGTCACCCGCAGCCTGACAGCACCATGTGGTTTTCCCTGCGGCACTCATTCCTTCCACAACCACAATCACGCACGCGCCCTCCTGGCTTTGATTCCGTTTCTCTAAATGCCACAGCCATGGAAGAGGAAACAAGAGTTCTTGATTTCCAATTTTGTGACAAAGAGGTTTCCTATTTTCTTTCTCAAATTCGTGCCAGAAAAGTGCGGTTGAAGCTGGGGAGTGGTTTGGTTTCCGTGAGCGCCGTGAAGGCTCCGGCGGCGGCATCCACCTGATCATCATGTGCGGCGGCGGGGAAGGCTGCGAGTTCTTCCAGAAAGGCTGGGGTCCATGCGGCACGCAAAGCGAGGACATTCCCGGCATTGACCTGTGCCGCAAAAGGCGCGGCGCGGGTGGCTTTGTCTCCACTTTCGCGCACGGTGCGGACACGGTAGCCCGCCAGTCTGCCAGTGAGGTAACGGGCCTGCGCCACGCCTGCCTGTCCGGGGTCCTGGGGTAGAATGATCTCGGTTTGCGGGCCGTCCTGCGCGGCGGTGGCGAGGATGGCGGCTTCAACCTGTGCGGGGTCTCCGCGCAGGCGGGCGACATCCGCCACGCAGAAGCGGCCATCTGACAGCCGCATCATTTTGACGCCCACCGTCCAGTCCGCATTCGGGCGCGTGCTGGCGCGCGTGGCGGCCAGATCCCACCGGCGGACGGTGGCTTTGCCAGACATGGGGGCCGGCGCGCGATCAGTCGTGAAAGGGCGGGCCGGATGAGTGGGGTCAGGTTGAGTGGGGAAAGACCCTATTGGAATGGCATCCACCACGGAAATGAAAGCTGTTTTGAACAAAGCGCCTTCTGCTGGCGTGGGGTTTTGCTGATAGAGCGCGCTCCACTCCCGCGCGCCAATGGCCAGACGGATGTGGGCGAGGTCTTCTGCCGGGAAGGCCTGCGGCCACAGAGGTGCGCCAATGGGACGACCCAAGGCATCCTGCGGGCCAGCGAGGGCAGGAAGAGAAAGAACATCCCATGCCTCGCCCGTGTTGTTCTGCATGTCATCCAGCAAGCGGCCTGCGAGATCATCCGGGGACCAGCGGGTCATGACCAGCACGATGGCACCGCCGGGCATAAGGCGAGTGCGCAGCACGGCGCGATACCAGTCCCACACGGCGGCGCGGCGGGTTGGGCTTTCCGCTTCCTGCCGGTCTTTTATGGGATCATCCACAATGGCGAGGTGCGCGCCCTTGCCTGTCAGGCCGCCGCCAATGCCCATTGCGGCATAAACGCCGCCCGCGTTGGTGTGCCAGACATCTCGCGCGGCGCTATCTGCCGCCAGCGTGACAGAAGGGAACAGAGCGTGGAAGCGACGGGAGGCCACAAGGTTACGCACATCGCGCCCGAAATCCTGCGCCAATGTGGCCCCATAGGATGCGGATATGACCTGTTTATGGGGGTGACGCCCCAGATACCATGCCGGAAAACGCCTGCTGACAAGCTCGGATTTTCCATGCCGTGGGGGCATGAACACCATCAGTCGTGTGATAGTGCCACGTTCCACTGCATCCAGTTTCTGGCAAAGCAGATGGTGGTGGGCTCCGGACTGGTAGTCGGGCATGGTGTAGCGGGTGAAATCAAGCAGATTCTGGCGCGCGTGACTGCGATTTTTCAGTTCAGCCTGTGCGTTCTGACTGACCTGCCTGTGCAAGGGCGCTGAGTTAATCATCCGTGAAATCTTCAAGACCTTTGCGCACAACCGCGTTCATGGACAGGCCAGCAAGTTTGGGGTGCAGGTAAGGGGCTGCCACCTTTGCGGCATCAAACTGTCGGTCCGTTATGGTCTCGTCCCCCTGCATGACACGGGTGAAAATTTCCAGCGGCGTGACGGGCGGTGCAGCCGACGGAAGAGGTGCAGGAGAAGACGCGAGGGGAGCGGATGGTTCAGCGGCAGGCGGTTGTGGTGGCGGAGCGACGGCCTGCGTGGATGCTTGTGAAGTGGGCGGCGCTGGTTCCGATGCCTGGGAGCGTGAGGACGGCTCGCGGGAAGTGTTTTTTGTGGGGTGGGTGGAAAGTGGCGCGGATACGCGGGCTGAGACTGAGGGAATGGTGGGGGTATCGGGCAGCAGAGGCAAGCGTGGAGACGAGCCCTTGCTTGGTGGAACAAGGGAACTGGGCCCGGAAGGTGCTGGTTGAGGGGATAAGGAGAGATCAGGACCGGCATCGCGGGGTTGCGGTGCGCCTGTCGCTGTAAAAGCGGGCGTGGCTGCAACAGAGTGGGCCGAGGAGGTAGAACGGGTTGTTCGCCGTTTGCGGGGGGCCTGCTTTTTGGTGGGAAGCTGTGTGGCAGGCGCGCCGTGGGGGAGAGGAGATGCGTCTTCCCTTGTCTGCATGGCGGGTGGGTGTGGTGAAAGGGTTGCCGGATGGGCTGGGGGGTCTTCCTGCAAAACGGAGTGTTCCGGGTTTTTCCGTGATAAGGCCATGAAGAGTCAGGAAAATACGATATGGAGCGGATGCCGGGGCAGCCGGACATGCGAGGCTGCCAGAGCGTAAGGCGCTTTATGCGGTGTTTCCGTACGGCGCTGGAGCAGTTCCGTTGCCAGAGCGGCGCGGGCGTGGCGGAAGCAGGAACGGCTGAGAGTGCCTATTTTCTGCATCCCCTGCCCTGCTAGGCGACGCACCGGGCGGCATTGCACGACATAGTCCCCCATGCAGCCGAGGTGCAGGCCATCCTGCCACGGAAGGGGCACATCCGCGCGGTGACGGGGAGCCCCCGCGGGCTGGAGAGGACAGAGCAACAGGTGTGTGCCCTGATGATGCATGATAACCCAGCGTGTGTGGGAGGTTCGCACAACGTCTCCACACGCAAGGGCCGCAGGGGATGCAGACACAGGCATGCAAACTCCTGAAAAAACAGAGAGCGGGGCAAGGGGAGCGGGAGGGCTCCGGGCGGCTTTTTTGTGAGGATGAGTGGTTTCTAAGACTGACCACGCGCGCTGGCAAACAGATTTGGGCCGGAGAGACTCTACCCCGCAAGGAGACGATTTCCGTAGGACGGGCAATTGACAGACGTGTGATAAGAAAACAGGTTTTTGTGTTTTTTCTAACAGTTAGGGTAAAGTTCGTTTCGGTTTGTGCGGGGAATACGGTGCGTTTCTTTGTTATTACACAGATAAGTGATATGCGTTTTTTATATAAATAAACATAATGACCTCAAGCCCCGCACAAGAGGGTGTTTGATATAACACTGTGGACCAACCACAGGATCTGAAGCCCACTCCCTGCCTGTCTCTCCCACAGGCATGCCGGGTTTAGCCCCTTGCCCGGCAGTCACTTCCCGGCTTTACACTGGCGCGTTTGCTCTTCCCTCCTTCTGCTGGGCGCGCCGGTGTAACAGCTCCAGGCCACGCTGCATTTTGTCTTTCCCCTTGAAGACGCAGACGTGGCCTGGCGTGGGTGCTTTTTACAAGAGCTGTGTGGAACGCAATGAGAGAAACACCGTTTACGCTTCATTCTTTTTCTTTCAGTGCCCCATGAGGCTTACAGGTGCTCGGACCCCGTTTTACCCGGAAGGTCTTGATGCGGCCTGGTACGGCACCCTGCAAAGGACGCAACCATCATGAATCGAACAAGCCGGTATCTTCTGGCGGCGGGACTTATTGTTCTAGCTGTGGGAACAGCCACATATGCGCTGGTGATCCGGCCGGAACGCGCGCAGTTGCCTGTAGGTGCGGGTGAAGGAACCCGCCCCAAACTGCCCCAGCCCAACGCCACCTTTATCCCTACCGTAAACATTGCCCGCCCCATTGGATGGAAGGACGATGAAGCCCCGCACCCCACGCCGGGGCTTGCCGTAAAGGCGTTTGCCAGAGGGCTGAACCACCCGCGCTGGCTGTATACTTTGCCAAATGGGGATGTTCTGGTGGCGGAAACCAACGGCCCCGGCACGGATGCCCCCAACCTGAAGATGCGTATTGCCAAGCTGATACAGGGCATGGCAGGCGCGGATACGCCAAGCCCCAACCGGATCATGCTGCTGCGGGACACGGATGGAGATGGTGTGGCGGATGAGCGCACCGTGTTTCTGGACAAGCTCTATTCGCCCTTTGGCATGGCGCTGGTGGGAGACAGTTTTTATGTGGCAAATGCCAATGCCATCTGGCGTTTTCCGTATCAGGAAGGGGAGAAATCCATTACCGCGCCGGGCACCAAGGTGGTGGATCTGCCCGCGGGGTATAACCACCACTGGACCAAGAATATTCTGGCCAGCCCGGATGGGCAGTATCTGTATGTAACGGTAGGCTCAAACAGCAATGTGGGAGAAAATGGCCTGCAGGCGGAAGAAGGCCGTGCACGCATTAACCGTGTGACGTTGGCCACGGGCGAGATGGCCCCTTACGCCACCGGCTTGCGTAACCCCAACGGGCTGGCATGGGAGCCGCACAGCGGCGCACTATGGACGGCTGTGAATGAACGGGATGAAATTGGCAGCGATCTGGTGCCGGATTACATCACTGCTGTAAAAGAAGGGGCTTTTTACGGCTGGCCCTATAGTTATTATGGCGGCCATGTGGATGAACGCGTGCAGCCACAGAACCATGATCTGGTCAGCAAAGCCGTTGTGCCGGATTATGCCGTGGGGGCGCATACGGCATCTTTGGGTATTGTGTTTGGACAGAGCAGCAGTTTGCCAGAAATCTGGCGTAATGGGCTGTTTATTGCCCAGCATGGCTCCTGGAACCGCAGACCGAAAAGTGGCTACAAGGTTGTGTTTGTGCCTTTTCAAGGTGGATTACCCAGCGGGCAGCCGGTGGATGTGCTGACGGGTTTTCTGGCCCCCAATAAAAAGCAGGCCCATGGCCGACCGGTGGGGTTGGCGCTGGACCACGCCGGGGCGCTGCTGGTGGCCGATGATGTAGGCAACGCCATATGGCGGGTAGGCGGGGTACCGGAACAGGCGCAGCCGGGGCAGACAACCAGCCCCGAAACCCAGCCCCAGATGCAGCCTTAAGTCTGGGGATGGTGGGCAGCCGTGCGGGCGACAACGGCATTGGCCTCCCGCACGGCACGGCCTTCATCTCCCGTGCGGTCCAGACATTCGTTTGCCACTTTGGCCCAGAGAGACTGGAGTGTTTCCGTTGTGGCCTTGTGAGTATGGCGTATAGCGTCTTCAGCAGTCCAGGGCATGAGGATTCTCCGTGAGTGAAAAAAGAGGCGCGTTGGCTAGACCCTTACTTGAGGTGGACTCAGGCATTTTTTAAGGGTGAAATCGTAGTTTTGAAGCCTCCCTTCTGGGATCTGGTGGCGTGGAGAGAAAAACCCAACGTATGCCTCCATAAGAAGATCCGCCCGCCAGACCGGACTGACGTTTCCGCAGCCTTATCTGTTATGGGAGTTATCGTCCGGGAGGTCGGTCTCTGGGCGGGGCAACACGGGTGGGGTACTATCCTGAAACGTCAGCCAGTTCTGCCATATGGTGTAAGTGCGCTGGCGGGTCAGGCGTCTATCACACCCCAGTTGCATCATGAACCGGATTGTACCCTGCTGCCAGTTTGTAAATACGGCCCTGCATTCAGCGTCCCGATAAGCCTTCCATGCGGTTTCTGAGTGCTGGAAGGCTTTCTGGCTCTCTTTTAAAACCTTTACTGTGTCATCATCTTTTGTATCGATGATCTGTTTCTGAAGAAATGCAAGCGCGGCCTTGGCATATTTCTGATGCGTTGCTTCGTCCTGCGCCAGTGCATTGCCCTCACACTGGTTCATCTCAACCGTGTTGGTACCCGGGCATGAATTTGCGGCTGCATGCGCCTGTGTTGCGCATAGGAACGCCAGAGCAGAAAGCACTGCGAAGCGGGACATATGGACCCCTTTCACGACATGAAAAGCCTTGGGCCAGACTAGCGCTTGCGCTGTGCTATGGCGAGGGCAAAGTGGTGGCGGACGCGGCTGCCTTACGCGCCATGCGGGCTTGTTTGGCGGCCTTGCGGGCGTTTTCTTCGAAGGCTTCCAGTTGTTCCAGCAGCAGGGCGCACTGGGCGGCAATCTTGCGTTGGGCGGAACTGGCGGAAAGCTGCGGGAAGAGTGCTGCCCCCATAGCGCGGAAAGAAAGTTCATCCACCAGCATCATACGCAGGCGTTGGTGGGCGCACAGGCCCAGGGCTTCCCGCACGCTGGTGATACGCGCAACGGCTTTGCCGCGCACCATCTGCCAGGACACAGCATCATGCTTTGTCAGAGTGCTTGTGCGGTGATCCTGTGAAAACTCCTTGTAGTCACAATAGCCGAACACATAATCCTGATACCAGCGTTCAGCGGCATCTGCGGCGGATTGGGTGATGTCTCCGGCGTTTAAAAGCGCCTGTACGGTGCGGCGCACACGCATGGGATGTGTGCCCACAAACTCCGAGCGTGCCAGCCGTTCCGGCGTGGGGGTGATCTCGGCCATGAGAGGGGGGCATGGGGAGTGTGAAGACGGTCTGCAGGTGCCGGATTTTCTGATTGCCATGGAAAACTCCTTTTCTTTTTGTGTCGTTTTTTATTCTCTCTGGCGAGAGATGTTCTCTGTTGGACGGGTAAGGCGTGCTGGCTGAAGGAGCTTCCTCCTGCATTAAGGAGAGGGAAAGGTCTGTGCGGGCTGAGGGCGGACTGCGAAAGGACTGGTAGCCTCCCCAACGGGACGCAGACGGAGCAATGCGCGGCATCCTTCCGCATCTCGCCTTATGGTTTCTGAAAATGGAAGTAACAGGGTGCGTAATTCATTGGGGCTGGGCCAGCGGGCCCCGGTAGGATAGCCGTTGCGGGGTGGCTGCCGTGCCCATGCCAGACGCGCCTCCCGCCCCCATGCACCAGACGGGATATCACCACATACCTCAAAAATGGCGCGGCACTGACTGGCGGCGGTCTCTGCCCCCGGTGGATTGGTGACAAGTTGGCTGAGTTTTTTCAGCCATGCTGCCACATGCAGTTCTGTAACGGGCTGAAGGGCGTGCTGCACCTGCGCCCAGTGCAGGCGTACGGCATCCATCATGCTTTGCGGCACATCCCGCATGGTAAGTGGCACCCCTGCGGCATGCGCAGCAAACACGGCGCGCATGGCGGGTTCAGCGGGTCTATAGCGCGCGAGAACCGGAACGGTGAGCAGTTGTGGCGTTTGAGAAAATGCTGCGGTTTTCTCTTCTTTTTTCGGGGTGTCCTGCTGCTTGAGGACGGAAGACGGGCTTCTCTGGGCTTCTGCACACACATGGCGGGCGGCCATAGTTTCCGATGAGGCTGTATGGGGAGATTGCATGATTACACTCCTTCCAGATCAGGCACGTTCTGCCATGCGGCAAGGCGCTGGGCATGGGTGGACGATGTGTGCCCAACCGGCTGGGCGTGTTCCGCCACGCGGGCCCGCACTTTGGCTTCCACCCATGAGACGGGTTCGGCTGGTTTGAAGGCCGCGCATTCGCCCAGAACCGCCAGCAGGCAGGCGGCATCATCATGCAGCATTTTCAGCCATTTCCCCATCAGGGCGCGGGTTGAGCGCTCTGGCCGGCCTGTTGCCTTCTGCAAAAAAAACAGACCATGTTTAAACAGATGCAAACGGACATCATCGTTCGGCCCGAACGCAGTGAGGGTACACTCTGCTTCTGACTCTGCTTCTTGGTGTTTATGGGGTGGGCTTAACCCCTCCCCTGCCCCCATGTCCTGCACGGAAAACGGAGCAGAGGGTGGCGTGGAACGTGCGGCCTTCAGGCTGGGGTTGCCACCTGTGCGCCCCCAAGCCGCTCCTTGATCTGACGCGGCTTTATCCCGCAGCAGGCGGCGGCTGTATACGCACCCTTCCGCAGTGGTGCTGAATACGCCAGCCTCTCTCAGTTCAGCCATCAGGCGCGTGATCTGCCGTTCCGCCACGCCCAGCATAAGGGCGAGATGCCGCGGATGCAGAGGGCGATGATTGACGCAAAGATGGCCGTAAGGTTCGCCCTCATGCATCAGGCACAGCAGGCGCATCCAGAGGCCCTGTGCAGCCAGAGAGCACAGACGCAGTGCCGGGTCGCGCTCATAATCCTGCCACCAGAACTTGGACCAACGACGCTTGCTCATACGGCCCCCTTTGCTGGAACGAAGGACAGGAACACCGTGTGATCAGGGTGAGTGCGGGCCGCGTGCGCGGGGCCGTGTGATGGGGCCAGAGGGTCTTCAAGCGGGCTGAGGGGGAGATGCGTCGGCTCGGCCGGCATTGTCTGCCAGCGTTCCAGCCCGCGCCACAGGCCGCGCATGGCGATGGGATGACCGGGAGGAAGCGGTTCTGCATCACGCAGGGGATCGTTCCACTCGCCCTCATCCGTTTCAGAGGGTGTGGGGCAGACGCGGGCGTTTTCGTACCGCATCAGGGCCTGTCTTACCCCTTCCATGCACCGGCCAGTGTGGCGACCGATCTGCCGCAGGGAGCGACCGGCGCGGCGCAATGCCACCATCTGCCCGAGCAGGGCCGCACTGGTGCCCGGACGGGCTGCGACCTGACAGGCAGCGTCTGGCTCCATGGGGGGATGAGACGACTCGGAGAGGGATTTATCACACCAGATAGGCATCACAACAGGAGCGGTGTGATTTATCCTACTCTCCGCAGGGAAAGAGCCTAGCTGTGACTGCTGTGAAGACGGCATGCGCGTGAAAGAACGATTTCTGTTGGGGATGACAGAAGACCGAGAGGAGACCTCGGAAGAATGAGGGGAAAGGGCTGAAATATGAGAGAAAGAGGTGTGTTTTGCACGCACGGGCAGCAGGACAGACATGGAGGCTTTTCCGTTATGAAAGCTGGTCAGGAGCCCCCGGTCTTGAGGTGGGAGGCTTAAGGGCAACGCTAGTGTGACCAGTCACACTTGGTCAAGCGGAAATGGTGTGATATATCCCTTTTGATCTTGCTTCGTTCTTATGGGATACCTCCCCCTATGACACGCTCCCCGGTTGCTGAAGAACTTGAACGGCGCATGGCGCTGCTGGGCCTGACCCAGAAGGCCCTGGCCCGCAATGCGGGCGTGGGCGATACCTACGTGCGCGATATTCTGAAGGGAAAATCCCGCAATCCGGGCGGCGAGAAGCTGGAACGGATTGCGGCCATGCTAGGCTGCACAGCGCGAGATTTACTGTTTCCTGCCCATGCACGGATGACGGGGGAGCAGGATAAGCCCGCCCGTTATTCCCCCCCTGCGGATATGCCAAGCGTGTGTGTGGAACTGAACCCGCCCGGTTATGTGGCCGTGCCGTTTATCTCTCTGCGGGCAGGCATGGGCGGCGGCGGGTATGTGGAAGACCAGCTTCTGGGGCGCCCCAAGTTTTTTGAGGAAGAATTTGTGCGTGGTACCCTGCGTGCCCACCCGGCGGATTTGCGGGTGATTGAAGTTGAAGGCCAGTCCATGGAGCCGATGCTCAAGAATGGAGACATGGTGCTTGTGGATACCCGCAAGGTCTCCATTATTGAGCCGGGCATTTTTGTACTGTTTGATGGCGATGGCGTGGTGTGCAAATGGGTTGAGCGCGCGCATGAGGCCAGCGAGCCCATGATCCGCATCAAATCTGAAAATCCGCGTTTTTCTCCTTATGAAGTTCCGGCTGATCTGGTGCAGATTATTGGCCGCGTGGTGTGGTTTGCCCGCCGGCTGTAAAGGCGGCTGGTGTGGGCGGTTTGGGGCCATACACAAATGTGGACAGGCCATCTGGTTTCACCTCCTGCGCAAATACGGTGCGTATCTGCTCCGGGGTTGTTGCCGCTATGGTTGCGGCGTCCTGATTGGGCTGGTTGAGAGGCAGATCATGGCTCAGCAGAAAAAGATCGCGTCTGGCAATGCCGCTGAGCGATGACGTGCTGAAGGGCTGCGTGCGCAGATAACCGGCCTTGACGCGGTCCAGTTCCGCCGTGCTGACGGGATGGGTCTGCATGTCCTGAAGTGTGGCGCGTATCAGCGTTTCCGCCAGCGGGACTTTGGCGGGATCAGCCCCGAATGTGACGCTGAATGACCCACGTGTCTGATCCACTGATGCAGCACTCCCCACCGTATAAACATAGCCGGTTCTGGCCCGCAGGGCCTGGTGGAGGCGTGAGGAAAAACCACGGCTCAGGATCAGGTTGCCCAGATCAAACTGTGCGGTTTCCGGCTGGCCGAGCCTGAGACCCGATGACTCAAACAGTTGCACCTGATCCTGTGTTCGGCCCTCGCCATCCATCTGGAAGGTGGTGACGGGGGCATCCGGGACGGGAGGCAGGAGAACCTCCGGTTTGGGGCCTGTGGCATGCCAGTTTCCAAACGCGGCCATGACAGCCGCTTTTGCGGCATCGGGTTCGATATCGCCAATGACTTCAATAACAGTCATGTCCGGGCGATAGGCTTTTTGGAAAAACGCCAAGACATCGCTTCGGCTCAAGCTACGAAATGTCTGAGGTGTTGGCTCGCGCTGTGCGGGATCATCCTTTGGCAAGACGCGTTCCATTACGGCGCGCCGCATGGCATAGGCTGGTGTTTGCTGGACGCCCTGCTGCGCAACGGCCAGCTTTTCCCGCCGTGTGATGAGGTCTTTCTCCGGGAAGGCCGGATGCAGTTCGGTATCGGCCAGCACTGCAAGCGTGGGGATGAAATCCTGCGTGTGCGCGCTGAGCCCGAAGGCAGAACCAAGCGAGACCGAACTCCCGAGATCCCCCACTGTTTTGGCGATACTCAGCCGGTCATGCTGGGCCGTGCCATACAGCAGCAATTGTGCCGTGAGGGCTGCAATGCCCTCTTTCCCAACAGGGGCTTGCAGCGCCGGATTGATGCGGACCTGCCCGAAGAGCAGCACGGTATGGGACTGATGGAAGGGCCGCACAATCAGCCGAAGACCGTTGGGTAGAGTAAAGAGCGTGCGCGGCAGCGGCCAGTGCGGCACGGGCGGCATGTCCAGAACGGATTGGGCCCAATCGGGCAGAGGCACCGGACCTGTGGGCGTGCGGGCAAAGGATTCTCCGCCAGAGTCCCCTTTATCCTGCACGGGTGGGATAGTGCCCTGCGGTAGCCACACCTGCGTGATGGCGTGGTCCGGGTCCAGATAGCGGGCAGCGAGGGCGTTGACCTGCTCCGGCGTGACGGCAGCGTAGGCTTTTGTCAGCACATCCGGGCTGCTGACACCCCAATCTGCTACGGCGGCGGTCCAGACACGGGTTAACCCCGCAATGCTGTTGCGTTCAAACTCGGCTGCCTTGATGCGGGCCCGCTTGGCGGCGTCCACCAGATCAGCCGGAATACCGTGAGCACGATAATCGGCCAGAACGGCCCGGAGTTCAGCCTGATAGGGGGCTGGGTCAGCGCCACGGGGAAAAGAAATGGACGCTGTGATGGAGCCGCGGGAGGGATAGCCCTGATAGAGAAACGCCGTGCCCAGACTTTTACCGTCCAGCCCCAGAATGCCCAGCTTGCTGCGACTGTTGGCAATAGCATCTGCCATGACGATCAAGGCGGCAGCATCTGACTGGCGCAACCCCGGAGCACGCCAGCCGACGGTAATGCGCCCGATTGCGGAATCCGTTGGCGCGGTCAGGGTGCGGGCGGTGGGAAGAGCGTGGTCTGTGTCTGTTGGTGTGCGGACTGGAACAGGACGGGATGGTACGGCGCCAAAAGCTTCCCGCACCTGTTTGAGGGCTGCCGTAGGTTGCACATCTCCGACAACAAACAGGATGGCGTTATTTGGTGCGTACCAGGTCTGATAGAACTGGCGCAGGCGGTCCGTGGTTGTGGCGTCAAAAGACTGGCGCGTGCCCAGAGGAGACCATGCAAACGACGTGCCATCATAGACTGCGTTTTGAAACTGCTCCCGTGCGCGAAACTGGGACAGGGAGCGGTCTCTGGACACTTCCTGTTCAATGGCCCCGCGTTCCCGCGCCCATTGGGCCGGGTCAAACGAGAGGGCGCGCATCCGATCCGCTTCCAGATGCAGGATAACGCCCAGATCAACAGGGGCGATATTAAACTCGTATTGTGTCTGCTCA
Organism: Acetobacter tropicalis; assembly: GCF_030644465.1. Taxonomy (NCBI): domain Bacteria; kingdom Pseudomonadati; phylum Pseudomonadota; class Alphaproteobacteria; order Acetobacterales; family Acetobacteraceae; genus Acetobacter; species Acetobacter tropicalis. The sequence goes on from NZ_JAUYUW010000001.1 coordinate 1,096,117, forward strand.
TAGGAAGTGGAGGCGTTGGCGTTATTGCCCGTGGCCTGACAGATACGTGTGAGTTGATCACTGCTGAGCGTGGGCGTGCCACGGAACATCATATGCTCCAGCGCATGCGCCGTACCGGGAAAATCGGCTGAAGCGGCACTGGAACCTGTCAGATAGATCAGCCGCGTGGCCACCATAGGCGCGAGTGCATCCCGCACGATAACAACCCGCAGCCCGTTGGGAAGGGTGGTCTGCACCACGCCGTCTGCCGCCAAGGCGGGCCCGGCCCAGCCAATTGCAGCCCATAACACCCCTATCTGAAAGTGTTTGATCCAGCACATGACTCCCCCCTTGCCCAGCCCACCTAACACCGGCCGCCAACGGAAGAGTATCTGAATTCTGTTATGGTTTTGTTGCTGCCCGTAGCCTGAAAACACATTTGTGATCATGGCCAATGGAATGGGGGTAAAACCGGCCTTTTCGTGCGGCCTGTTTCTGACTTTAGGGCGCGCCATTTTGTGGTGACTGGTCTTCACTGCCCACGCACTTCCGGAAGAGTGCCTGTTGGAAGAGGCACTTTTGCTTTTCCTTTTCTTTTAAGGGTTCCCTCGAAGTGAGGCTTTTTTAGGTTTGGAAAAATTAAATATATTTAAGGACCAAATTACTCCTGTTTGTCACGTTTATTTGATAATGATGCGGAAAGCGACGTTTGTTAGGAAAGAATTTACGTCTATGGCGATTTGGGTTGGCACAAGCACTACGATCAATAAAAACTGGTCAAATAGTGCAAACTGGACGGATCTAATGGGGTATCAGGCAACTGAACCCACAACATATGAAGACATTACGTTGAATAATGATGCTGTGGTTGGGCTACCTGCATCTTTTTCTACGTCAGGCACACTCACTGTTCACGGCAATGCCACACTCAACAGCGCAGCCAACGGAAGCAGCCTGACTTTTAGCAATGCCTCTGTGGCTTCGGGTAGTAAGCTGACACTCAATGGTGTTTCCACCAACTTTAGCGGGGGGGCCACCGGGGCTGGCTCCATTACCTTGGAGAACGGAGCGTCCCTGAAAAGCTCCAATGGTAAAGTCATTGCCCCTACGGTTGTTTTCAAGCAGAGCGCGGATGCTTCTGGCACGGTTCATGGCAACACGTTGACTATAGATTTTAATGGAGCAACGGCTGATCAGATTCCCTCCATTCAGAACCTGAGCACGTATGACAGGATTGTTATTGCCGGAACTGGCTCTACCACCACGAATCTGAGCCTGACGCCCAACGGAGATGGAACGTATTCCCTGATTGGAACCATTCCAGGTTGGGGAAACAAGATTGTTGTGTTCTCCAAGTCTGTCACGCTGGCGGGCAAGCTGACCCCGAGTGACTTCACATTCCCGCACGATGGCACGAACACCATGGTGGCATGCTTTCTGGCTGGCAGCATGATCCGCACACCGGCGGGCGATGTTGCGGTTGAAGAAATCCGTGTGGGCGATGACGTAGTGGCTTACGTAAACGGTGAAGCCGTAGTGCGCCCCGTTGTGTGGGCCGGGCGTAAGCGCGCCACCGTGCAGACGCATCTGCCCGATGATGAAGCCGGGTATCCGGTGCGGGTAAAGCAGAACGCCATTGCGGACGGTGTGCCTTACAAGGACATGCTGGTGACACCCGACCATTGCCTGTTTTTTGAAGGCCGGTTTGTGCCTGTGCGGATGATAGTAAACGGAAGCTCGATTTTTTATGAGCGGAGTGTTCTGTCTTACGATTATTACCATATTGAGACAGAGCAGCACTCCGTTATCATGGCTGATGGGATGCTGACGGAAAGCTATCTGGACACTGGAAACCGGCCCAGCTTTCAGCAGGATGGAACGGTGGCGCGCCTTGGCAGCCGTGCGCTGGACTGGGCGAAGGATGCTGCGGCACCGCTGGAGGTTTCACGCGCGATGGTGGAACCGCTCTTCCACGCTCTTGCCGCGCGGGCGGGCGGTACCACACATGGCACGAAGGCTGTTACGCAGGATGCAAACCTGCACCTGCTGACCAATACGGGGGCTGTGGTGCGGTCTCTGCGTGAACAGAACGGCCGTCCAGTGTTCCTGCTGCCCGCAGGCACGCGCCATGTTCAGGTGATTTCCCGCGCCAGCCGTCCGGCGGATGCGATTGGCCCGTTTGTGGATGATCGCCGCCTGCTGGGCGTGCTGATTGGTGAGGTCACGCTGCTGAATGCGCGTGGGCAGCATACTGTGCGGGAGCATCTGACAATGGCTGAACTACCGGGCTGGTATGGTCAGGAAGAGGCTCCCATGCGCTGGACCAATGGCCATGCCCATCTGCCGCTGACGGGTTTGCCAGAAGACAGCCTTGCACAGAACGGGCCAACCCTGCTGATGCTGGAAATTGTTGCGGGAGGCCCTTATCTGGTGGAAGCCGCTGGCCAGAAGCAGACCGCGCACTGCGCCTGAGCTTTAATGCCCACTGACACGGTGGGCATTAAAAGAGCGCTACAGCCGACCGCGCAGCAGGACACCACCGAAACCCATGAAGACAACGCCGGTTATGCGATCAAACAGTTTGCGCAGATCCGGCCGTTGCAGCATGCGGGAGAGGCTGGTTCCGCCAAAGGCGTAGAGACTGTACCAGAACAGTTCCAATGCCAGAAAAGTGAGGATCAGCACCAGAAACTGTGGTGCGCGTGCCTCATGCGGGGAAATGAACTGTGGGAAAAAAGCTGTTGCAAACAGCAACAGTTTTGGATTGCTAAGCCCCACAAAAAATCCATCACGCCACAGAACACGCATGGAGAGATGGGGGTTGGCCATGGCGGCGGAAAGTGTTTCTGCACCGCCATGAGAGCCCTGCTCGGCAGGCACCAGAGAGACGCCGGTATTTTCTGATACGCCGCTCCCCTCCTGCATGGTTGCTGGTGCATCTTGCGGCACGGCCCCTGCCCCACGCCATGCCTTGATGCCCAGATAAACAAGATACAAAGCGCCTGCCACACGCAGCACACCAAACAGATGGGGGGCGGCTGTCAGCGCGGCCCCCAGCCCGGCGGCGGAAAGGCCAAGCACCACCACCAGCGCGCTCAGGCAGCCGGCCATGGTCATAGTGCACCGCTTGATCCCGACCTGTGCGCTACGGTTGAGCACATGCAGCATGTTAGGCCCCGGAACGGCACAGAGAAAGAAAACGATACCGCTAAATACCCACCATACATGCCAGGACATGCGCTGCTCTTTCCTGTTTTTGCATATTGAAAGCGCATCGTATCGCACAGTCTGGAAAAATGCCATTTCCATGCGGCATATGGGAGAGAGGATGGCCCCCTTTTTCTGAGAGTAGTCTCTTTTTAGAACAGGGCGCGGTCAGGAATAGTGCCTTCATCGGGCGTAATATTGGAGACAATGCTGTTCAGAGAGAGCTTTCCGTCCGGGCCGGTCATATCTCCGCACTCGCAACCCGACAGGAGAGGAGCCACGGCAAGTATAAGCAGGGCGAGACAGAGCGTTTTTTTGTGTGTTCGGGTCATTTCTGTTCTCCCCTCAGGTTTTACAATATGCCCTACGGCGGCAACGCTTTCCCTGCGTGCAGGCCCGTTTGGTTGCGGCGTCTGCCAACAGCCTGGGGGTATCTTGAGGGCCTTTCTTGGAGTGTTTGAGCGGCCTGTATAAGGGAGTGCCTAAGTAAATCAATAGAATAAACGAAATTTTTTAATCATTACTTTATATGTATTTATAAATCCAATTTATGATGAGCATTAACTTCAGAACAAAAAACTTTTCTATTCGTTGAATTGCTCTGATGTCATAAGGCATACAGGCTCTGCCAGAACGGCTTTTATCGCCTGGAGAATAAGGAGTGTCTGGCTGCTTATACCGAAGACAGCATAGCCTATGATCTGCGTCTGGCAGACGATTGGCACGGTTTTCTCCCTCTTGCGGCAGAAGAAGAAACGTGTGCGCAAGGGTGGTCAGCTTTACAGAACAACGCCCTTCCCCCTTTCTTCCTGAACGTGAGACGGATGATGCCGCCAAGCAAAATAGCCCCCTTGCGGGATGATTTACGCCACAAGCCTCTGCCGGGCACAGCAGCCTTCATACAGGATCAGGCGGATCAGGATTGCCGGGATCTTGCGGCCATAAGTGGGCTTTTACGCAGGACCTCTGCCGGGATCACCCCTATTCTGCAACGGTTGACCTTCAGGACCCTGCCGCTGGCGGCGCTGGAGAGTTGCACCCTGCTGGATGCGCTGGCAGAAGAAATTGACCGTGACGATGTTACGACCGTGCAAGACCATGCCGAGGCGCTTTGCGCGGCACGGTAGACTGAACCGGGGCTGAACGGAAGAAGGAGCCTATCACGGGCGCGTGCTTGGCGCTTCGGAAATTCGTTGTTTTTCCGCAATTTTTTTCTTGATGAACAATTCTGGAATAATCCTGCTTTTTCGCTCTTGCGTTGTGCTCGGGATAAGGGAATTCTGAGCGGAACAGTGTGGCCGGAGCGGCTTCCGGTTTGTGCAACCTTTCGGATGTAAAGACCCCCTATCTTGAAACGAAGAGATCTGTTTGCGGGCTCACTGGCCCTTGGCGCACTGGCGGCGCGCTCTGCCTGGACCTCCATTCCGGCGGCGGCTCAGGCCCTGCACCGCACCGCCCCACCGGGTTCCGTACCGCACCTGACACCCATGCGGGTGCATGCGGACCAGATTGCGGATATCAAGGTCTGCCTGCGCCCCTTCCGCCCCATGGGCCCACGGCTGGATGTGGAAAAGATTGGCGATAAGACAGTCATCCACAATTACGGCCATGGCGGCAGTGGGTGGTCTCTGTCCTGGGGTTCGGCTGATATTGCTGTTGGCAAGGCTGCCGCCACGCTGGACAAGAAAATTGCCGTGATTGGCTGCGGGGTGATTGGCCTGACCTCCGCCCTGACAGCCCAGCGCGCCGGGATGGATGTGACCATCTATACCAAGGATCTGTTGCCGCACACGCGCTCCGTACGGGCGAACGGAAGCTGGACGCCGGATTCCCGCGTGGCGCTGACCAAACCGGCAGGGGACGCTTTTCCGGCCCTGTGGGAGCAGATGGCCCGTTATAGCTGGAAAACCTATCGGGATTATCTGGGCCTGCCGGGCAACCCGATTGATTTTCGGGATAATTACATCCTCTCGGACATTCCATTTGACCAGAAGCATTTCCCGCCGCCGCAGCCCGGTGCCGGGGATTACAGCACCACGGGCAAGCCGCAGCACACCTCCGAATTTGCGGATTATGGCGATCTGATCCGCGATATTATTCCCAACCCTGAGGAGATTGACCCGAAGGACAACCCTTTTCCCGTAGCGCATGCGCGCCGGGCGAACATGATGATGTTCAATTTTGGGGCCTATGGGCATCTGCTTTTGTCTGAATTCTATCAGGCTGGCGGGAAGATTGTGATCCGTGAGTTCCATAACCCCGGAGACCTGAAGAGCCTGCCTGAGAACGTGATTATCAACTGCCCCGGCTATGCGGCGCATGATTGGTGGCAGGACAAGACCCTTATTCCCGTGCGGGGGCAGACCACCTGGCTACCGCCGCAGGCTGATGCCCTGTATGGCGTGGAGTATAAAGGAGCGGCCCTGCTTTCCAAAACCGATGGGGTAATGGTGCAGGCGCTGGATTTCAGCCATACGCTTGGAGAAATGGTGGGCGTAGGCAACAGTTTTGAACATGCTGACCGCTCTGAGGCGGAAAAGGCGATCGGGATATTTGAGGATCTGTTCGCGCGCATGGGTAAGGAGCACGTCTGATGCGCATGATGGAAAAGATGCGCCCTGCCCTATTTGGGGTGTTGGGCCTTACCGCACTGGCAGCCGGGACCATGAACATGGGTTGCGCACAGGCTGCCCCGCATGGTGCGCGGGTTAAATCCAGCTCGTCCGCAGGTCTGCCTGCTGCCAGCTATACAGCCGAACAGGCGGACCGGGGGGCGGAAACCTACAAGGAAGCCTGCGCGGTCTGCCATGGCCCGGCGCTGGGTGGTGCGTTTGATGCGCCGCCACTGAAAGGCCGGTTTGTGGCCAACTGGTCTGACGGGCCACTGAGTGACCTGTTCACCTATATGTCCGGCGCGATGCCCCTGTCCTCCCCCGGTGCGCTCTCGGCTGAGGACAACGCGGATATTCTGGCGTTCCTGCTCCGTGAAAACGGTGTTGCTGCGGGCAAGACGGCCCTGCCCACCACCGCAGCGGCACTGGGCAAGGTGCGCTTCCCCAAGGTGGATGTGCAGAAGCAGCCGCCTCTGGCCCCGGAAACCACGCCTGGCACCGCGCCACGCTGAAAAACCGTAGCGACGGGAGGGGACACAAAAGAGGTCCTCTCCCCCTCGGTTCAGTATAACGATCTCAAGGGCCTAACGCCCATGCTGCGCAAAAAACGCATGGCAATGAGACTGTCATGCGTTTTTTTGACGACTATAGGTTACCAAATCTATACAAATAGTTCATTAATTCCAGATCATCTGATGTCGCCTGCTCTGGAATCCTCATGTCTGACAGCACTTCCTCCTCTCTCATTATTGCCTCTGCCCAGTCTTCTTCTGGTCTGATTATCAATGATGATCAGATTTTAACGGTTCAGGCAGGTGGCACTGCCATTGATACCCAGCTTGATCCTTCCCTGCGCCATACAGCAGATGATGAAGACACAGGCGGGGAAGAGGATGTTTACGGCAGCAGCCTGCGCACGCAGGTAAATGATGGAGATCAGGAGATTTATTCCGGCGGCGTGAGTATCAGCGCCACAGTCGGCAATGAAGGAACCGTATGGGTTGATGGAAGCGGCACGACGTCTGCACTGGTAATTTCCAGCGGAGGCTCAGCCGAGATCGGGAATGATGAGAGCGCTTTTGCCCCAACGGCCACAGCTTACGACACGACCGTTCTTTCCGGCGGCAACTTCTTCACCGACTACAATGCCATTGTAAACAACACGACCGTCAGGGGCGGCGGTTATATGGAACTTGCGGACAAAGGGGCCGTAGCATCCAGCGTTGTTGTACAGTCCGGCGGGGTGCTCCTTGTTGATTCAGGAAACACCGTACAGAACGCAACAGTTGAAAGCGGAGCCTTCTTTTTTGCCGAACCCGGTGCCTCGGCCAGCAATGTTACCGGCAGCAGCGCTGGGTATCTGGTCACCACCGATAATGACGTGATTGAGCAGATGGGCTTCATGTCAGGCAGTGCCCCCATTCAAACTGTTGATCTGTCTGATCTGCCCAACCCTGATGATGACATTCTTGAACTTCTGATTACGCCCGATACGGTCATCAACTCTTTAACCTTGACCAGCGCTACGGAGATCCAGAATTACGGGACGCTGTCGAGTATAAAATACACAGCGTCTGGCGAGGATCAGACGGAAGTTGATATTTTATCGGGCGGGCGCCTTGCCAGTGGCGTTCTGACAGCAGCAACCACAGACACCAGCCATAGTGCTTCTGACGTTCTGATGAACATTCACGTTGCCAGTGGTGGATCAGCCTCGTCTCTGGTGATTGAATCCGGCACGGTCCTCACGTTGGATGCTGGAGCATCCGGCACGCAGCTTTCTGCGGGAATGGGCGGAAAAATTGAAAACAGTGTTTTCTCATCCGGCACACAGATCGGGGTTGATGGCGGCATAACGAGCAGCAATGCCTTCTCCAACGGGACGACCGAGACAATATGGGGTGGCACCACCACCAATGACACCTTTCTCTCCGGGGCTAACCTTTATGTAGAGCAGCCCAGTGTTTTTACCTCTTCTGGTGCGGTTCCAACTATTGTTCGTCACGACACGTTCACAGATGCGGGGATGGAGTTGAACCGTTCCGTCTCTGGAGAAATAGACCATAATACGTTTATAGGCAGCCACGCTCTGGCCAATATAGACGATGACCCGAACGCCGTTATTTCCGCCAACACCTATTTGTCTGGAGCAAGCCTCTATCTTGGCGGCAGTGGGACCACCACCACCGGAGACATATTTGAAAACGGAGCACTAGAAGATCTGACATCTGGAGCAAGTGTCTCTTCGCAAACCTTTTCCAATGCATCCCTCGAAATGCAAAATGCCAGTGCCTCTGATCTGACGCTCGTGAACGCGTCTCTAGACGTTGGAGGTGGCAGCATCATCAAAAATACTGAAATTACCTCAGGCACCACATTGGGGCTTGGGGACGCTGATTTTGAAAATGTTACGATTGACGAAGGGGCTATCCTCACCCTCCCTATGGATGAAGCCCAGGTAAGCATAGAGGATGGTGTCCTTTACAGCACCAACTACGTTACCAATGCTGTAAGCCTTCTGAAAATCAAAGGACATGGTTCTTCTTTCAAACTGGAGACTTATGGGGATTCCGGCAACCAGCAATACATCCTTGAAGAAGGAACACCCTGTTACTGTCGTGGCACGCTTATTGAGACTGATGCCGGAGAGGTTGGGGTTGAAGCTCTGAAAATTGGAGATTTGGTCAAAACCCGTTTCAATGGGTACCAACCCATCCGCTGGATTGGGCGGCGCGCCTATTCCGGGCAGTTTGCTACGGGGAACCGAGATGTGCTGCCTGTGGTGTTCAAGGCTGGCGCATTGGGATGCGATGCGCACGGCCATGCGCTGCCCCGGCAGGATCTGGCTGTTTCTCCGCTGCATGCCATGTATCTGGATGAGGTTCTGGTGCCGGCAGTGCATCTGGTAAACGGAACATCCATTGTGCAGGCAGAGGCCATGGATGAAGTGGCCTATTTCCATATTGAACTGGAAAAGCACGACATCATTTTGGCAAATGGTGTGGAATCCGAGACCTTTGTAGATGATGGTTCGCGCGGGATGTTCCACAATGCGGCTGACTATGCCCGGCTTTATCCGGATGCTCTGCCAACCCCCGCCACATATTGCGCGCCCCGTGTGGAAGAAGGCCAGACGCTGGAGATCATTCGCCGCCGCCTGAACACACAGGAGACGCAGACTCCCCCTGCGACGGGACCTCTGGAAGGCTATCTGGACGTTGCCACCCGCACACATCTGCGCGGGTGGGCCCGTATGCCCAATAGCCGGACGCCGGTACGCCTGCGCATTCTGGATAACGGCAGAGTGCTGGGAGAAGCGGTGGCCGATCAGGCGCGTCCGGATGTAGGCGATAACTGCGGGTTCAGTTTTGATATTCCCGGAGGGTTAAGCCCCTTTGTGCGGCATGTGCTGGAAGTGCGCCGCACGGACGATAACGCTGCTATCGGGCACAGCCCCTGGATAATGGATATGGCCGCGCACAGCCCCGTGCATACCGTTATTCCCGTGCAGCCCAGCGGGCCGCTGAACGGGTTTGTGGACTGTGTCAGTCATGAAAACATCGCCGGGTGGGCTTATAATCCTGAAAAAACGGATGAACCTGTCGCGTTGCAGATTCTGGATAATGGCCAGCTTTTGACGACCCTTGTGGCAAATGGTCTGCGCCCGGATGTTAAACGGGCTGGGGCCTGCCCCACGGAGCGGTGCGGGTTCAACGTGCTTCTGCCTGCCAGTCTTTCCCCTTTCACGCAGCATGTGATTGAAATACGGCGGGAACAGGATGGCGCATTACTGGGCAAACCCCATGTGCTGCCTGCGGCCACTGCGTTTGACCACACAGTGGAAAAAGCGGTGGAAGAGGCTGTGGCCGCCGCCGCAGGGCAACCACAGCAGGACGATGTGCTCCACTTTCTACTGGCGCAGGCCGAGCGCCTGAAAAGCGCACGCGCCGCACACCAGAGCGGTATGGCAGCGCACCGTATTTCTGCAGCACGGCAACGGCGGGCGGCAACCCCTGCCCCCACTCGCCGCAAGCGTATGCTGGTTATTGATACGCGACTGCCTGACGCAGGACGGGATGCGGGCTCCTGCGCAGTACTCTCCCACATACGGGCCTGTGCTGCTCTGGGGTATGAGATCAGCTTTGTGGCCGCAGACCAGATGCTGGAAGGGACCAGCACTTTGAAAACGTTGCCACACGTGCAGGTTATGACCGCACCTTTCTATTCCTCTGTGGAAGATGTGCTACGCAGGCAGGCTGATAGCTTTGACGTTATTTATCTGCATCGGGTGGAAACCGCTGCACGCTATACTGGCTTGGTACGCCAATTCCAGAAACGGGGACGCGTCCTTTACAGTGTGGCCGATCTGCATTTTGTCAGGCTGGCACGGCAGGCACAGGTACAGTGCCGCCCGGAACTGCTGGCACAGGCCCGGCGTATGAAAGACACAGAATACAGCGCCATGCGGCAGGTGGACGCCGTGATCAGCCACTCACCGGAGGAAGCGGCGCTGCTGGCCGATATGCTGCCCCATATGCCTGTCCATGTGGTACCTTGGGCTGTAACTGCCCGCCCCCGTGTGCCAGCCTATGCGCGCCGGCAGGGAGTTATCTTTGTAGGCAATTATGGCCATGCCCCCAATATTGACGCAGCACGGTGGCTGGTAACCGAAATTATGCCCCATGTATGGGCTACAGCTCCTCATATCCGCTGCGTGTTGGCTGGTGCTGAAATGCCCGACACGATACGGGTTCTGGCGGGACGTAACGTGGACGTGGTGGGCCATGTACCGGATCTAACCCGCGTATTTGATGGCGCTCGCCTGAGTGTGGCGCCGCTGCGCTTTGGTGCTGGTATAAAAGGGAAGGTTCTGGACAGTCTGGCTTCGGGCCTACCCTGTGTCATGACGCCTGTAGCGGCAGAAGGTCTGTTCCTGCCTCAGACTTTGCAAAACCTGATCGGGCAGGATGCAAAAACGCTGGCTGCGCTTATTGTGGCTGCGCACGAGCAGGAGGCTTTCTACAAAACGGCCTCCAAGGCTGGGCGGCAGTTTGTGCGGGACCAGTTTTCCGAACAGGCGGTGCAAGACGCACTGCGTGCGGCCGTGAACCCGGCCGCCGCACGCTTGCAAAAAGTGATGTGAGCGGAGCTTACTGACCGGTTTTCTACCGCCGGTAAGTCGGCAGATTCAGGCCGTGGCGGATGGCCGCGCCACGCAGGAGGAAACCTGCGGCGAAGGAGATGCCTGTGGCGGCCACCATGGGCAGGCCGCAGGCGGTCAGCCCCACATAGCTGCCAGCGGAAAGAGCCGCCGCCGTTACGTATAGTTCGGGCCGAATGACGATAGAAGGCACATTGGCCAGGACATCGCGGAAGATGCCGCCCATGCAGGCGGTGACCACGCCCATAATGGCGGCAGGCACCCAAGGGATGCCGTAAGCCTGTGCCTTGGCTGCCCCATAAACGGCATAGGCGGCAAGGCCCATACCATCAAACCAGTCTATGGCGTGACGGGGCCAGAGGCGGGCTGGCGTGAACCACACCAGCATGGCCATGAGCAAACAGACCGCCAGTGGAGTGGAAGCGTGCATCCAGAAAACAGGTGCGCCTATCAGCAGGTCTCGCACCGTGCCACCACCCACGCCTGTAACCGCCGCAAAGAATGCGAAGGTGACGAGGTTCTGCCGGGCATGGGCTGCCTGCAATGCGCCGGAGATGGCAAACACGCCGGTAGCCACAATATCCAGGCGCGGCAGGGCCGACATGGAAAACGCCTGGATGGCGAGTAAATGCTCTGAGATCATACACTACAGGCAGCAAGATCAGCCGCCAGTTCATCCACACGGGCGGGGTCTGCATCCCACGCGAACATGAAACGCGCGCCGCCGCCAATAAAGGTATAGAAGCGCCAGCCGCGTTCCTGCAGGGCGATGAACACCTTTTCCGGCGCACGCAGGAAAACGGCATTGGACTGCACCGGAAACATCAGTTCCAGCCCCGGAACGTCACGCACGGCATGGGCCAGACGGAGCGCGCAGCTATTGCCATACGCACCATTACGCAGCCATGCTCCGCTTTCCAGCAGGCCAACCCACGGCGCAGACAGGAAGCGCATTTTGGAGGCCAGTTGCCCGGCCTGCTTGCAGCGGTAATCAAACCCTTCGGCCAAAGCATGGTCAAAGAACAGAATGGCCTCACCCACGGCCATGCCGTTCTTTGTGCCGCCAAAACACAGCACATCCACGCCTGCTTTCCATGTCATGTCGGCCGGGGTGCAACCAAGGGCGGCGCAGGCATTGGCGAAGCGGGAGCCATCCATGTGCAGGCGCAGGCCCAGTTCCCGGCAGGTGGCGGAAAGGGCGCTAATTTCCTCTATCGTGTAGAGTTCGCCCGTTTCCGTGGGCTGGGTAATGGTGACGGCGCGCGGCTTGGGGTAGTGGATATCTGTCCGGCAGGTGGCAAGCGTGCGCACATCCTGCGGGGTGAGTTTGGCGTTTTCCGTGCGGGCGACCAGCAGCTTGGAGCCGTTGGAGAAGAACTCCGGCGCGCCACATTCATCCGTTTCCACATGGGCGAAAGAAGAACAGATTACGCTGTTATAAGACTGACACAACGCGGCCAGCGCCAGCGAATTTGCAGCGGTGCCGTTGAAGGCGAAAAAGACCTCGCAATCTGTTTCAAACAGGGTGCGGAAGGCGTTGGCGGCGCGGGTTGTCCACTCATCCTCGCCATAGGCGGTGAGAGAGCCCTCGTTGGCCTGTTGCATGGCCTGCCACGCTTCCGGGCAGATTCCGGCGTAGTTGTCACTTGCAAATTGCTGGCTCACACTCATGGTCCTTTCTGACGTGCGGCTCCGGTAGCGAGGAGATGAGTGTGTGACTATGCCCGTTTTTGCCGGTCTGGCCACATCCCTTCACGTTTGTGAAGGCACCACCTTGCCGGGAGCAGGTTGGTGTCAGGCGACAGGCCTGACTCTTGATGTCTGGGCGGTGCAGTAGCAGAAGCGCGGGCGGCCCGCAACAGCCACTTTGCGGAGCGGAAGCCGGACTTGCATTCACGTTGCCACAGGCAGCATGGAGCCAGCCCCCATATGGCTGCAATCAGGCAGCGCCTCGCATCGCGGACCGGCCCTGCCACTGGCGGCAGGACTGATGGAAGGGGTGAGCCCTTCTTGCCCGTTTGCCTGAAACGCGCGCTCTAGACTGCGCCAGTAGCGTTCAGCAGAAGCTTGCACTTCACGAAGGACGTTTTATCCCGAAAGATGAACAGCAGATAGTAATCCAGCGAGCGGCTGCGGCGTTTGGAAGTATGCGCGTAGAAGGGGAACACATCAAACGGGCCTTCATACCCTTCTGGCACCGCACCGGCTGCGGCCTCGCTGGCCAGGAGGGTCTTGACGCGAAAGAGCGGGATATAGACGTGCGTTGCCCCGGCGTTCTTGCGAACATGCCACAGGTTTTTCCGGAATTTTCTTAACCTGTCAGGCAGGATGAAGATCATGTTTTCTTCAATGAAGCGTTCATCGGGGCTTTCCCGGCGCAGATACTGCATATCCTCGGGCATGTCACAGAAGAAATTGTAGCCCTGAATCTTCATGGTCCTGCGTGTGTCTTTCCTGCTCTGGTATGTTGTGTGTTCCATAAACACCACAGGGGGCAAAACAGCAACATAAGCCCGAACATGGCCGCGTTTCCGCCCGGCCCTGCGTGATCTTTCCCTTGGGGCCAAGGGCGGGTAGCCTGCGGAGGTGTCACAGCATTAACCAAGGAACCGAACCATGCGTGCAGGCCCGCAGGACGCGCTGATTATTGTTGATCTGCAAAACGATTTTCTGCCCTCCGGCCGCTTGCCCGTAGCCAATGGAGACCGGATTATTCCAGTAGTGAACCGGCTGGCCGCCCTGCCCTTTCAGGCCGTGGTGGCCACGCAGGACTGGCACCCGCAGGATCATTGCTCCTTCCCGGCCCAGAACGGACCGTGGCCGGTGCATTGTGTGCAGGGCACGGAGGGCGCGGAACTGGCTGCCCTGCTGCGGCCAGAGCCCCTTACGGCGATATTCCGCAAAGGCATGGCGCAGGATGTGGACAGCTATTCCGCCTTTGCCGACAACGCTGGCCAGAACCCCACGGGCCTGAAAGGGTTTTTACAGGAACGCAGCATAACCCGCATTTTTGTGTGCGGACTAGCATACGATGTGTGTGTAAGCCACACGGCACGGGACGGCATGGCGTTGGGGTTTGAAACCTGCGTGGTGGCCGATGCCTGCGCCAGCGCCGTAACGCCACCGGATGACGTGACAGCCAAGCTGCGCGCCGAAGGCGTACAGGTGGTGCGGGCCGAGATGCTGATGGGGTGAGGCTGGAGCGAAGCCAGAAAAAAGCCCTCAGGACACAGGTTCCTGAGGGCTTTTTTGTCACTTTCTCCCCCCGTGATGAGGGAAGAAACGATCTTTGACAGTTCAGGCCTGAAGAGCAGACTGACCTTCGATTTTCTGTTCAGAGAAATAGGGGCCAGCAGCCACAATCTGGATGCTCAGCATGCCCATTCCGTTAACAGCCTTGCCCAGCGGCAGTTCTGCGTTGCCATTGGTCCAGCGGTAGTCAGCACCTTCCAGAGGATACCAACCGGAAAGGTTTTCCGTGTCCGTGTGTGCTGTCACGTTGTGGGTGACATCCGCATTCACAACGCTCACTTCCCCGACCAGCACGCCAAGGTGACGACGATCATCCACAAACGGGCCGATCACATCGCTGGGGCGGTTGGAGCGGGACACCAGACGCACGCTGTTCACACCGGTAGGCAGCATGAAGGAAACGCGGCCTGCCTTTTCACGCACGGAGCGGATGATTGCGCCCGTGTTGGTGATCAAGTGCAGATCATGATCCGTGGTCATTGTGTAGGTCTGGGTTTCTTCCCGACGACCTTCAATGGAAGATGCACGCTGGGCGAGAGCTGCAAAAATGGGTTCTACAGCATCACGGCTGACGGCCAGCGGGGCTGCGGCATCTTCTGCCCAGCTTTTGGCACGGCCCAGAGACACAACATTTCCGTTGGAAACGAAAGCAGCACGGTTGCCGGTGTCCAGGTAGCTTTCAGTCAGCATCCCATCAACCGTCAGCACAGAATGCTCGGCCGTTTCAACGTGGTAATAGTCATAATCCGTGATGGAGCGATCATAGAAAATGGACGAACCATTGACCAGCATACGGGCCGGAACCATCTTGCCATCAATGAACAGGCAATGTTCCGCCGTGATCAGCATGTCTTTGTAGGGAACACCTTCAGCGAACGCGTTCTTGAGAATACGGACTGGATAGCCAGCCATATCGTCAGGCATGTCCGCCTTGATCTTGGCGTGTGCAACCCCCGTCCAGACCACTTCACGCGTGACATTCTGCCCATTGACCAGAGCAACAACATGGTCACCGCTACGCAGGTTTTCTACCGCAACATCGCCTTCTGGGGTGCGAACCATGCTGCCAGCAAGGAAGCAGATGTTGGAGTAGTCTACTGCCGTCAGGATGGTGTTTCCGTTGGCATCCGTGTAAACGGTAAAGCCTTCTACACCGTTAGCCAGAACCGGCTGGAAACGGCCTGTGGCCTGAAGTTCCGTACCATTCTGCGTCAGGGTGTAAACGCCATCATCCGTTTCACTGATGCCGTTACTTGTAACACCATCAATAATGATTGTATCACCCACTTTGATGCCTGTAATTTTGGACAGGATAGAAAGAGACACACCAGAAGCGACTTCAATAGTGCCGCCTTCCGTGCCGAAGGATATACCTGTGGTGGTTGTTCCTACGCCATTTAAAATCAAGTGACCGCCATTATTGACAACGACAGATGCTCCAGCCGCCATATTTAGCGGACCAAGAGTAACAACACCACCGTCCTCAACATTAATAGAAGATCCACCACTTAAATTGACGTTACTCGTAAAAGTAATAGTACCACTTACATTAACGTTAGTGCCATAACCTTGAGCAGCAGATCCAATATTCCATACATTGGAACTCTGACCTCCAATAGCTAGGGTAACACCAGAGTCAATGTTTACATTCGCCCCGTAGGTACCTCCAGATATTTGGTAGTTATTATAAGTGCTATCAATTTCGATTGTACCATCTGTGGCACTAAGAGTTACTGGATCTACAAAAGGAGTATCTGAATTATAAAGAGTGACGGTCGGTACGTAGGCCATTGTTTAATTTCCTAGATTCGAGATCAGGCTATAGCCCTGCTACAGGGTGGACAGAATTTGCCTAACATCTTTTGTTTCTAAAAAGCAAACCGATTCTGTTAACTATATCCTAAAAAAAAATTAACCAGTTCCCTCTTGTTAAACGACCCAACATCAACAGCTTATGGTCGTCCCTTAATAGAAATGCTTAATCAAACCTCATCTCTTGTTAGATCAGAAGACGACATGCAGGCCCTGTTCCTTGGAACGGGGCCTGTTTTCATTTGGAGGGTTGGGCAGAAAACTCTTCCTTAACAGCGGGCGGGTTCTGCGGCACACTTGTTTGATGGAACAGACACGAGACAGGACTGAGATCATGCGGGCTTTCAGGCTTTCTTCTGGCAGACAGGGCGTGGTGCGGCGAGGGGCTGGTGGCGCGAAGGAGCGCGGCGTACGCTCCATCAGAGTCATGGGGGTGGCGGGGGCTGCTTTGTGTGCATCCGGGTTCCTGGTGGGGTGCGCCACGCAGGAGGCAAAGCCGGTGGCGTCATCCCACGCGGCGGGTGCCGTATATCAGGCCTCTGGCAATGAGCCGTTCTGGCATCTGACGCTGGCGCAGAATACGCTTACGCTGCAACAGCCGGGCAGCCCGGAACTGGTGCGGGCGGTGACGCATGCACACACGGACTCTGGCGAACGGATTTATGAAGCCCAGGATCTGAAAGCGGTGATGACACCGGGCACCTGCACGGACAGCATGAGCAACCAGCGCTTTACGGAGAAGGTGCGCGTAACGCTACAGGGCCGCACATTGCAGGGCTGTGGCGGGGATTCACAAGGTCCGGCCAGCCTGAATGACACACGCTGGGTTGTCACAACCCTGAACGGCAAGCCTCTTGCCGCCAGCAATCATGCCCCTACCGAAGCAGACCGCACAACGGACCAGCCGAACCATGACCATGAGCCGCCGTTGGTAGCCCCTACGCTGGACGTGAATGCAACGGGCAAGGTTTCCGGTTCTGATGGGTGCAACCGCTATGTTGGTGGCCTGACATTCGGCCCCAAAGGCCGGGTGGAAGCCTCAAAAGCAGGCGGGATCAGCACCATGATGGCATGTATGGGCCCGGGCGGTGCACTCTCCCGCAGCTTCAATGACCTCAAACAGGCTGTGACCCGCTGGCATGTGGATGGCACGACGCTGGTACTGGAAACTGCTGATAACCGCACCATTCGCCTGCGGCAGGTGTTCTGAAACACTTACCTTTTTCTGAAATGTTGAACAGGGGTTTTGCCGAGGCCCCTGTTCTTTCTGGTTGAGAGAGTCCCCTCCATAAAGTTATTGCGAATCAGTTGCAGTATTAACCTTATCTCACTACGGTGCCGCCCGCACACAAGACGCTGTTTTGAAAGCCCCTGCACCCACCAGCAGAGCGGGGGGTTCAGCAGCCTCTCACGAATGAGGATAAGAATGCGCGCGGTTCTGCTGGTTTCCACGTTGATGATTGTGCCCTTTGCTGCTGGAATGCCTGCCCGTGCGCAGGACGGTATGGAAAGACCTGCCAGCAAACACAGTCCCTCTGCCGAGGCGAAAAACAAAGCCAGCACAAAAAAGAAAACGGAAACGCAGGAGCATGTGGATGTATTGGGCAAGCGCTCGCTGATCCCGTCCGAACAGACAGGCTCGCTGACAGTGCAGGCCACTACGGTTGCCACCCGCCTGCCGCTGACACTGCGTGAGACGCCGCAATCCGTAACGGTGCTGACACGCCGTTTTCTGAATGATTTCACACTCCAGAATGTCAATGACGCCCTGGGCCACGCCACGGGTATAACCGTGCAGCGTGTGGAAACGGACCGCACCTATATCTCCGCCCGTGGGTTTGATGTTTCCAATTATCAGTATGACGGCATTGGGCTGCCTTTTTCCCAAGGGACGCAGACCGGCGCGATTGATACTGCGATCTATGACAACGTGACCGTGCTACGCGGGGCCAATGGCCTGCTGTCCTCTACCGGTAATCCCTCCGCAACGGTGGATTACACCCGCAAGCGCGCCACGCGGGATTTTCAGGCCAGTGTGGAAGGCACCGTGGGATCATGGGCCAAGCGCCGCGTGGTGGGGGATATTTCCGGCTCCCCTATTGCATCCGGCCGCCTGCGCGGGCGGCTGGTTGCGGTGTATGAGAATGGAGAGTCCTACCTCAAACGTTACTCTCAGGAAAAAACCGTTGTGTATGGCACGGTTGAAGGCGATCTGGACCAATATACCACTGTACGGCTGGGCTATGTGTGGCAGCAGAACAACCCCAACAGTTCCATGTGGGGCGCGCTGCCTTTGTATTATACGGATGGATCGCCCACGCATTACAGCCGCTCGACGTCCTCGGCGGCAAAATGGTCTTACATGAACAACCGGGATTCGCAGATGTTTGCGGATATCAGCCGCCAGATCGGGTCTCACTGGAAAGTGCGGTTGTATGCCTTCCACCGGGTCATGCAAACAGATGGCAACCTGTTTTACACTTACGGCACACCTGACCGGGAAACCGGACTGGGCCTGTATAGCTATCCCTCCCGCTATACGGGATCAGAAAGCCAATGGATTGGGGATCTTTCCGCCACAGGCTCCTTCAATATAGGGGGGCGCACGCACCAGCTTGTGTTTGGGGTGAATGCGGCGTCTGCACGGTCGCGCCAGTTGTCCAACTACTCGGCGGATGTGGGGACGGCCCTGCCCCCGCTGGAAGGATGGAATGGCAATTACCCCCAGCCGCCTTTTACCGCGTATGATGAAACCGCCAGTTTTAACCAGACGCGTGAGAGCCTGTATGGCGTGTTACGACTCAACCCGTTCCGCAATGCGCATCTGTTTGGCGGGGCCAACCTGACCCATGCTGAAAGCACGGGTTACAGTTACGGGGTGCCCAGCAATTATTCCGCAACACGCCCCTCCCCTTTTGCCGGGTTTACGTATGATTTCCTGAAACACTACACATTTTACATCAGCTATTCGAAAATCTTCAATCCGCAGTCTGAACTGGATGAGAACCGCCGGATTCTGGGGCCGGTGAACGGGGATAATCTGGAAGGTGGAGTAAAAGCCGCATGGTTTGACAACCGGCTGAATGTCTCCCTCACCGGGTTTCATGTTCACCAGAACCATCTGGCGGATGCTGCTGGCTACTTCTTTGACGGGCAGAGCTATTATAAGCCCATCAATGCGCAATCTGCCGGAGCGGAGTTTGATATCTCCGGCCAGATTACCCGCAACCTCCAGATCATGGCGGGCGGGTCGCTCATGAAAATCTATGATCAGGACGGCAACCCCGTACGCACCTATGTACCACGCCAGACCCTACACGCCGCGCTGACATGGCAGGTGCCGTATGTGCCACATTTGCGGGTAGGGGCCAACGTGACATGGCAGGGCCGGATCTGGCGTGATCAGGGCGTGACCTCAACAACCACTGGCCGGGAGATTATTACCCGCCAGCATAGTTACGCACTGGTGGACCTGATGGTGCATTATGATCTGGGCAAGCACTGGCAAATGACGGGCACGCTGAACAACATTACCAACCACAAATATCTGACCTCCCTCTACTGGGATCAGGCCTATTATGGTGCGCCGTTCTCCGGCATGTTTACCCTGCGCCACCAGTTCTGAACCATCGGGAGCTTTCCGCACCGCCAACGCAGGCAGTGCGGAAGCAAACATGCCGCTCAGGCGGCCATATCATCTTCCATGCCGGGAATATCGCCCATGGTGGCAAGATATTCGGGTTCTCCATAGTCACCCAAATCTTCATCCACCGCCATACGGACCAGCACCGCGCCATCCAGACTGAGCAGCCCGGCGCGGGCCTTGTCCATGCGGCGCTGACCGTCTTCCACACTACGGCAGGCGATGGGAGTGCCGGGCTGGAGCGTATGATTTTTCCATAAATAAGGCTGAAACACGATATGTTGGGTTTCGGACATGGGAGCCTCTTGAAGAACGATATATGTTCTATTTTTGTTCTTATTTTGCGCTATACGCCCGTGATAAAAAACTGGCAACAGGATTCTGCAAGGCGGGCTGACGGATGCAGAAACCGTACATACAGCCATGCACCAGCCTGCCTTTCCTGATAGGGCAACTTCCCTCATGCTCCGCAGCACCCAAGGGCACCCTGCCCCAGCAATACTGGGCGGGAAATGCGGTGGCTTGGGCACCGGTTAACGTTGTCCGTGCGCCTGCGTGCGCCTGAACTGAGGATCAAGACCCCTGCTGCATCATCTGGATCATCTGCTTCAGCATTACGGGTATGGCATTGTAACCCTGATGGTGATGATGGAGAGCATGGGCGTGCCCGTGCCTGCCGAGGCCTGTATTATCACGGCGTCTCTGTACAGCCTGAAAACCCACCATCTGGCAATTGAGGGCGTGGCGCTGGCGGCCATTCTGGGCGCAGTGATTGGCGATAATTTCGGGTATCTGATCGGGCGTAAGGTCGGGCTGCCACTATTGCGAAAGTATGGCGGGCGCATTGGCCTGACAGAAGACCGGCTGATTCTGGGGCAGTATCTGTTCCGCCACCATGGCAGCGCCATTGTGTTTATTGGCCGCTTTATTTCCCTGCTACGGGTTTTTGTGGCCATTCTTGCCGGTGCCTGCCAGATGGCATGGCCGCGCTTTATGGTTTTCAACGCTTTGGGGGGTACCTGCTGGGCTGGAGGCTATGCGCTGGGCACGTACGCGCTGGGCAAGAAGATTTCTGAAGTATCCGGCCCCAGCGGCATTGCCATTGGCGTGCTGACCGCCATTGGGCTGGTGGCCAGCGGGATGTTCCTGAAAAAGAATGAAGCCCGCCTGACGCAAAAAGCTTTGGAAGAAGCACGGGCGGAGGGAGAGCTGCCCTCCGCACCGGGTTCCCACCCGCAAAGCGCGCAATAAAACGCAGCAGGATCAGACGGTTTGCGCCGTTATCCCTGTGTCTGCCTGTAGCTTGATCTGGTAAGGCCCTGCGGTCTGGATTCTGAGGGACAGCATACCTATTTTTCCACCCAGAAGATAATTGCCCAGCGGCAGCACGGCGTTTCCATCCGTCCATGCCACGCCATTGCCGCCCATATCCTCATACCATCCCTGTGGCTTACGCGCGTGCAGATGAGAGGTGATTTTGTAAGGGCCTTTCACCACCAGCAACTGTACGTCTTCCACACCGACCCCCATAGGGCGACGATCATCCACAAACGGGCCTATCACGTCACACGGGCGGTTGGTGCGGGACACAAGGCGGACGGATGTGATGTCCGATGGCAGCATGAAGCTGTAAACCGGGCCTTCACGCCGGAGGGGGCGAATAGTGCCGCCTTTTTCTGTCAGCAGGAGCAGATCAGGATCATTGCTGATATGGATGGTCTCGGTCTGCACATTTGTGACGTTGACTTTGTTTTCACGGCATTTCAGCTTGTAAAACAAAGGTTCGACAAAAATACGGTCCACCCCCAGAGGGGCTGCGGAGTTCGTGCCCCAGGAGCGGGTTTTCCCACGTAGCACGGCAACTTTGCCATTTTGCACGAAGGAAGCACGATTGCCGGTATCCAGATAGCTTTCCGTCAACATGCCATCTGCGGTGATAACGGAATGCGGATCTGTTTCCACATGGTAGTAATCGTACACAGGAAAAGATTTATCGTAGAACAGGGATACGCCATTGACCAACATGCGCACCGGCACAAATTTATCTTCAAAAAACAGGCAATGTTCTGAGGTAATGAGCATGTCCTTGTAGGGCACGCCATCGGCAATAGCATTTTTCAGGACACGGACCGGCCACCCTGCCTCATCATCCGGCAGGGTAGGGTTGACGGTAACACGCCCTTTTCCAACCCACACAACGGGACGGATGATGTCTCGGTTGTTTCTCCAGTCAAACGCGACAATCTTGTCCCCTACCAGAATGTCTTCAATAGCCACATCTCCTTTGGGAGTGCGGATCATGCTTCCGGCAAGATAGCAGTTGGCGGCATCTGTTGTGGCGTTGAAGGTGACAGGTGTTCCGTCCGTTGTGGCAGGGTCCACCACATCCCAGCTCCCATCGGTATTCTGAGTGATTTTAAAGGTGCCTATGGTAAAGACAGGGTCCGTATCCAGAACAACATCCGTGAATTTGATACCGTTGCCGTAATTGTCAAAAGCGATGAAAATTGTATAGCTGCCATTGCCATTGCTGGACCATGACGCAGAGACAGGCGTGTGGCCGCCAGCCTCAATGCGGATAACCGTGTTATCATTATAACCGGATATCTGCGTGCTGACTGTCTGGTTGTAATCCTGAAGAACAATGTAGTTTTTGGTATTATCAACCTCAATGCTCTTACCGGCCGCGGCATTGTTGATGTACAGCGTTGAGCCGTTTTCCAGCACTGTTGTCAGGTTCTGGCCCACAGCCATATAGGACGTTGTGCTGCCCAGGGTTGCATTATCAAGAACAACCGCGCCGCTGCCGTTGATGCTGTGACTATCTATAAGGGCCGCGGCATTGGAGATTTTGAGAAGGCCGTCTATCTCCGGGTTGTTGCCCAGAAAAACCTGACTGGTGGTGTTGATATCCAGTTCACCACCCTGCGCAATATCAAGGTTATTGACGTTAAACGCATACTGCCCGCTTGGCTGCACGCCAGAGACGGTCAGCGTTGCGTTATCCCCAATTTCCAGACTGCCGACCTGGGTGGCGGCTTCCTGACTTTTACTGGCGTCATAGTCTACCGTAGTCGGGTTTTCTTCCGTTCCAGTGATTATAACCGAGGCGTAATTTATATCTTGCGGGACATAGCTTTCCGTATAAACGCCATTAATCCACTGGCCTCCGTAAGTATCCTCCCAGTTATCGCGGTCCCACCAGGCTATATTCTGAGCGTTCCCCGACCATTTAACTGCCACTTATAACTATCCTTTCCCAAATCTTAAGTTGCGCAGAAATTTTTTGTTAGATTTTTACCATCCAAATTATGTTTCTATTGCATTAACTATTTGAATAGCGTAGTAATATCTATATCTGATTAAATGTGAGGCGCGCGGTGTTTCTGCTTGCGCAACTTAAGAGTTTGACAAGAAACTTCTCTGTGTTTTCGTGTGTTTAGGCGCTGATGAATACACTCCCATCTCGACGAAAAGTGGGGTACGCCCGTGTCAGTACGGTCGGGCAGACTCTGGAACTTCAGATAAAAACTCTTCAGGAATTTGGATGCCGCAGGATCTACCGCGAAAAAGCGAGTGGCGCGGATTCCGAACGGGCGGAACTGCGAAAACTGATTGCCGGACTAAAGGAAGGGCAGTCCGTGGTAGTTACGCGCCTGGACAGATTGGCGCGGAGCACGTTTGACCTTTTTGCTATTGTGAAGAGCATTACTGACAAAAAAGCGCAGTTTTACTCTCTGGCAGAACCGTGGACAGATACCAGCACTAGCACAGGACGGCTTATGCTTGCGGTTCTGGGTGGTTTGGCCGACGTGGAACGGGACCTGATCCGCACCCGTACTTCAGAAGGGCGCGCAAGGGCTATCCAGCAAGGCAAACGGATGGGCCGCCCGCCCCGTATCACACAGGAACAGCGGCGGGAAATTGCCCAAAGGCGACAGAATGGAGAAACACTTCGGGCCATAGCCAAGGATTATGGCATGAGTGACAGTACAGTCTCCCGCATTGTCAGCGGCAAAGATAGCCATGCCAGCCGCAAGATAATGACGGAGAAAAAAGCGCCTGCTACCGGAGCAGCGACGCAACAGATGAGAGGGGCTTCTTGCCGCCCCCGCTCTTCAACACGGAGCGCCTTCTAATCTGGCAGGCTTTTCAAACGCTTCTCCCGCAGCCAATTCTTGTGTGCTGGCACACATATCATCGCTCTTTTGGGGAAAGGACAAAAGGGTGTTCAGGCGTGGAGACCGTAATCAAACGTGCGGCCAACCGGCTGAGGGCGCGGGGGAACAGGGTTGAATCCTGCATGGCGCGGGCCTGCACCAGAGCGCCCTGAATGGTGGCGATGGCCTCCTCCGCCAGAGTAGAGGCAGCCGGTTGTGGGTGGCCCGCACGCACAAGCGCCTGTGTCAGGGTGCTTTGCCATGTGGCGAAATAAGCACGGATACGGGTGGCAAAGCGGTCCCGCTCATCACCCAGAGCAAACAGGCCCACAAGGCAGATACGCTGGCCGGATTCAAAATAGAGTTCCACCTGCGCCAACATATGCCGGATGGCCTGCGGGGCGGAAGGGTCATCCCGCAAGGGCTGGAAAATGGCGGTTTCAAACCAGCGATCAATAGAGGCCAGAACGGCCTGCGCCATTTCCTCCTTCCCGCCGGGGAAGGCGTTATACAGGCTGCCTTTGCCTGCACCTGTTGCGGCGGTCATGCGGGCAACGCTTGCGCCTTCATACCCATATGCGCGGAACACCTCCCCCAATGCGGGAAGAAGGCGGTTACGGACAGCCGCTTTTTCTCCCATCCGTTACAGCCCCAGCTCTGACAGGCTTGGGTGCTCTGCCGGGCGGGGGCTGGCGCGGTCCCAGAAAAACAGGCGTTGGGCTTCCTTTATGGGTACATCGTTAATGCTGGCGTGGCGGGTGTGCATCAGGCCGTTGGCATCAAAGGCCCAGTTCTCATTCCCGTAGGAGCGAAACCACTGGCCTGCATTATTGCGCCATTCATACGCAAAGCGCACGGCCAGCCTGTCCCCCGTGAAGGCCCAGAGTTCCTTGATGAGGCGGTACTCGTGCTCCTGTTGCCATTTGGCCACCAGAAAGGCCTCTATCTGCGCACGGCCTTTTATGAAGCTGCTGCGGTTGCGCCATGTGCTGTCTGGAGAATAGGCCAATGCCACCCGGGCGGGGTCCCGGCTGTTCCAGGCATCTTCAGCGGCGCGCACCTTCTGCACGGCAGTTTCAAAGCTGAACGGAGGCAGAGGCGGGCGGCGGTCAGACATGGAAACTCCTGCAAAGCGGGATAGCCCGGTTGATATAACAGGTAGTCTGTACCAATTGGTACAGGTCAGTCAAGCAAAACGAGCCTAACTGAAAAGAGCCTGATTTTTCAAAAAAACGTCACATGCGTGCAAGAAAATAGTGCTTAAAAGAAGGCAGTTCTCCTTTTTATGTGAGCACGAGCATGACGCCCTCTTCCTGTTCCACCCCGGAAAACGAGCAACGCTGCTCCCGCCATGATGCGGCAACCCAACGGTGGCTCAAGACCATTCAGCAGACCATGAGGAAAACCGCCATTCAACCGCGTGTGCATTTCCAGCGCGTACCGCAACGCCCGGTAGATGATGAGGGTATTTTGCGGGATTTTGAGTAATCAGCCGGGAACGGTACGGAACACCTGACGTTAGAGAAGGAAAAACCCGTAAGGGTTGCCCTGTTTTTTCTTGCTGAAGGAAACCGTATTCATGCTTTTTCAGCACCGAGCCCTTTTTTGTGCAGCCATGTTGGGCGGTAGCCTGCTGGCAGGACACACCTCTGCCTTTGCCGAACGCAGTGAACGGTTTTCTGGTATATTCTATGGCGAGCACGGCACGACCACCAAACCCACCGGCAGGGTGGACGCATTGTTCTACCCGGCGGCCCATGTGCTGCGCTATTCCATAACATGGGACAAACTGAGCGGCCCTGTCACTGCTGCCCATTTTCATGGTCCCGCCCGCAAGGGGCATGATGCACCGGCCGTTATTTCCATTGATGGCCCGTATAAGAGCCCGGTGACAGGGAGCGTGAGCGTCAATCAGGATCAGGAAGACATGCTGCATAATGGCACGCTGTATGTGAACCTGCACACTCATGCGCACCCAAGTGGAGAAGCCCGCGCCCAACTGGCGCAATAGCCCCCTGCCCCTACGGCACAGATTTCTGGCGCGACCTGTGGCGTGGCAGCGCATGGCAGCATATCGGCTGATGCACATGCAGAGCGGAAACTCTGCCATGGTATCAGCCGTTTTTATGCATGTTATAGGAAAGGGATATGAACCACATGCGGCTTACCGCCATTCTGGCCTCAGCTTTTCTTCTTACGGCAGGTACTGGTATGCTGGGCACGCCCTCCGCCCATGCTGCCACGCAACATGTGACGCTGACCCCCAGAAATACACAGGCCCTGCTGCATGCTCGCTCCGCCCTGACGGATATTGATGGCACCTTTGAGACTGTCAGCGGCACGCTGGCCTATGATCTGGAAGCACAGACCTGTCAGGTTGATCTGACCATGGATGTCAATTCCCTGAAGGTGGGCAGCGCCGTGTTACGCAGCGTGATGCTCTCTGGCCTGATGCTGGATAGTGATACGCACCCGGCCATGCATTATGTGGGCCATTGCGTGCCAAAAATTGTAAAAGGCAAACTTTACACGCAACTTATAGGGAACCTGACCATGCGGGGACAAACCCACCCGCTGACCTTTGCCGTGCAGATGCGCTTTACCGGCAATACACTGACCACCATTGCCAGCACCGCCACGTTTGATCAACGCCAGTGGGGGCTGAGCACGCTGTTGCATTCTGTGGACCCGATGGTGAAAACGGAAACCATCATTACCCTGCCTGCCCCTTCTGCAAAGCAGGGGTAATGGGCGCTTAGGGAGAAATGCCGAACCGCCCCGCCAACCATACAGCCACAAGGTACAGCACTGCTGTCACCACACAGCCGCCCAGCAACGCGGCATAAAACGGCACTCCATTCCGCATGGCCAGCGGGATAAGCAGGAACATGGGAAGAGAAGGCAGCACGTACCACAACGTGGCACTCACATGCGCTTCCATGCGGGCCGGGTCTTTTGTTTCCTGCCACAGCCAGATCATGCCCAGAATGGAAATGAGCGGCAGGGAGGCCACCAGCGCCCCGAAACCGGGATATCGCCGCGCAAGGGAAGAGACAGCGGCAATAATCAGGCCAGACAAAAACGCTTTCAGCCAAAAAAACATAAGATGGGGTTCCTCTGTCTTTGGCAGGACAGGCTCTATGAAGCCCCGTGACCTTACGGGCTTCCCTACACATTGGAAGGGTTGGGCATGAAACACACATGCCACGCAGAACCCTGCCTGATGCGGGAAACCGGCTAAGCTTTTAAGCCGCCCGCCGGGGAAAACCGGCCCAGAAGAAGGCAGGACGGCGGGATAGCCCCGCAAGCAGTGCCGTTAGACGCTGCTTAAACAATGGGGCTGGTGGAGTTTTTAGGAGCTGAGGGCGTTGGATTTTCCGTCCCGATGCCTCAGCATCGCGCCTTCAAATCCGCCTTCAGGCCTCCAAAACTCTCTCACCAGCCCTCCCTTGCTGCTTCTTTAGCCAAGGTCTTAGAAGTGGGTATCATCCTGTCCGGCTGGAGCGGACTGGGTCTGGCCCTGTGCCGGAGTGTTGGACGGAGAGGGTGTGCCAGCGGGCGTGTTAGCGGTCATTTTGCCGGGCTGGGTGGAGTGTTCCACGTCATAAGCCGTGGCTTTTTCCTCATACGTGCCCTTTGCGCCGGGGTGTTCCTGATCGTACAGGGCGGCCTTCTGTTTGGCTTCCTTGCGATATACGTGGCGACGATACATGCCGGTCACACAGCCACCCAGAGCGCCGATAACACCATGATGCACCACATGGCCGCCCACGGCACCCGCTGCCCCGTATTTCAGGCAGCCCCCGGGTTCGGCCTGCGCCACGGAACCCATGCCTGGCGCACCCGTGCCAACAATACCAGAGCTGAGGGCCACAACGGCTACCGCCGCCAGAGTTGTCATTCGACGCATTGTGTCTCACATCCTTCAAGCTGCCATACAAACCGGCAGAACTATTTGCCTATGATAGCCGCCTGAGGGGAGAACGCCAAACCCCTGCCCCTGCACGGGCCATATACCCGCCCTGCAAACCCGGTTGCGTTTCTGCTTGATCCGCTATTTTCCGGATGCGGCAGAAGTAGCTTGCGCGTCCCGCGCCTGAATGGTGGCGTGCGCAGAAAACTCACAGAGGAAACAGGCCTCAAACGGTAGCGGCGGGACGTACCGCCCTTTTCACTATGGCGAGACATCATGGCGCAAGAGTGGCAGGCTGGTTACGGCAAGCCCGTTTGATCAGGCTTGGCTGGCAGACTGTTCAACCGGCTTTACTGAACGCGACAGTTGCGGTCCGTATGCCGACGGGGGCCGTGCTCCGTACTGCCGGAGCCACCAAGGCCGCCCATGCCGTTGGGGCCTGTCATCCCCGGCCCTGGAGACATTGTTCCGTGCGGGGGCACACCCCGGCAGGTGGAGCGGCTTCGCCCATCATAGGACCCGCTGTGGCACCCTGCCAAAGGCAGCCCCAGAAGCAGAAGAGCCGTAAAAGAAAGAACGCGCGGAACCATGCAAGTCTCCAGAACAAAAAATGTCAGCCCATCCGCCTTTTCCGTCAGAGCAAGGGCTGTATTGTGGGCTGCCGTTTCTAAAAAACCCGTAGAGGTAAGGCAGAAACAGAAGCCAACGCGGCAGACCACACGCCCCACGGAGGCGAACGGGATCATGCGCCAGAACGCCGGACGTGCAGGGACGTTGCCGAGGCTGTTAGAGGCTTCCGTTTTCCACGCCTTGGCTGGCGGGGCTGGCGGCAAGAGTGGCTGCCAGATGCGCCACAATCTGCTCCAGCAAACTCTGATCTGCGGGGGAGAAACGGTTGGGCCGGGGGCTATCCAGATCAAGCACGCCCACAAGCTGACCATGCACCAGCAGAGGCACCACAATTTCCGAAGCCGATGCCGCATCACACGCAATATGGCCGGGAAAGAGGTGAACATCCGGCACCACCAGCGTGGTCCGGTTCTGCGCTACGGTGCCGCATACGCCTTTGCCCAATGGAATGCGGGTGCAGGCCACCCGGCCCTGAAACGGCCCCAGCACCAGTTCGCCCTGCCGCAGCAGATAGAACCCGGCCCAGTTGAGGTCTGGCAGGGCTTCAAACACCAGGGCCGAGATATTGGCCAGATTGGCAATGAGATCTGTCTCGCTCTCAAGCACGCCCTGCACGGCGGGCAGCAGATCATCCGGGGTCAGGCGATGGGTGGGTGCGCTCATGAAAGGGGGCCTTCTGGCAGAAAGCAAAGGAGAGAAAAACGTGCCGTGACACACAGCAACCGCATGGCCTGCGCCGCCCCGCCGGGTTTTCCTTCAGGGCGGTCTCAGGGTATGGGGTTAGCGGCTTTTCAGCAAATCCGGGCCGCGCAGCGCGGAGCGGCTGCACACGGCGGCGCGCTGGTCCCGGTTGAGGGTTGTGACATCAAACATGGTCTTTCCGCCCAGTTCCAACTGCCCGGTGCCGCCCCATGCATAGGCCGGGTTGGTGGCCACCCCTTCCCGCGCAGCCAGCTTACGGCCCAGTGAGCGCACGGTTGTGTCTGTGACCAGCTTGTGGCTGTAGCAATAGGCCATCAACCCCGCCACGTTGGCCGGAGAAGCATGTTCCACCGTGGGAATGCCATCATAATCCAGCACGCCTGGGGCTGCTGTGGTGGCTGTCATGGACGGGGGGACGGCTGGCACTTTCAGGATTTTGGCGGCATGGGCCTGCTGTGGAGCCAGGGGGGCAAGAGCCACCACCGCGGCGCAGCCAGAAAGAGCCAGAGTGGCCACTGCTTTGAAAACCGGACGAAATGCCGACATGAACATGCTCCTAACGCAAAATGAAACGCGTGATCCAAGGTGCGCCAGAGTGGGGCAGATACGCGCCGCCAGCAAGAGCAGAGGGAAGATGGCTGGGTTTTGGGTGCATGCGCGGTACAGGCGGCATCACATGATCTTCCATCCCGAGGGGGAGGCTTTTATGCTCTCATCTCTCCAGAAAGTGCGCTATGTTTCTGTGCTGCGGCACCATACAGGCTTTCAGAATGCGCAAGGATAATCAGGCTACGACGTTTATCTTATCGGCTCTGCCTGCGTGACATGGACGCAATATTATCTACCACGCCTGTCATGGGGCGCATTCCCTGTCCATCAAGACGGATCGTGCTTTTTCTTGCAGGTGCAGGGCGGTATTATAATGGATAATCCTGTTGGGATTGACGGTGGCCCCGCAGCCGCTATACCGTTCCGATATAGTTATAATTGAGTGTATCTTGGTGCGCCCTTTGTTCAGAACATGGCGGAGCATGCATGAATAGATAAGGGTTTTGAGAATGCGCAGGACAATGAAATATATTTGGCCTGCCGCACTGTTTTTTCTCCTCACAATTCCGGTGGTGTTATCCCTTCATAACCCCCACGTTCTGGCGCACATTTTCCACACGTCTTTATCTGGTGGGTCTCAGGCACTCATTGAGCTTATGGATTTCGTGTTTACGGAAATCCTGATGTTTTTGGCCGTGCTTACGGTAACGATCATTTTCGCGGTTTGTGATCGGAAAAATGCCGCGTTCTGTGGCCTGCCCTTAAACAAAACGGGTAGCCTGCGTTTTTTATACGGTTGCGCCCTTTCCGCGGTAGGTATGCTGTTACTGGGCGGTTTTGAATATGCTTTTGGCGGTTTCCATATAACCGGGCTGGTCTGGCCTGCGACGACAACCTTGCTGATCACGGTGGTTTCAGCCTGCTGGCTGCTGCTTGTTGCCATGACAGAGGAATTGTGGTTCCGGGGCTACCCCCTGCAAAAGCTGGAATGTGGCATGGGGTGGTGGGGAGCCGCCATAACAACCTCTTTAGTGTTCGCGCTTTGCCACTTACACAATCAGGGCGAAAACATTGTTGAGATCGTCCTGATTTTCCTCTCCGGTATGTTGCTGTGCGGGCTGCGGCGTCTGTCAGGCTCGCTGTGGCTTGGCATCGGGGCACACGCCACGGCGGACCTTGCTGGCATTATCCTCGGTATGCCCGGGCATGACTTGACGCATAGCCCCATGCAGATTGTCTATCTTTCAACCTCGGGCTCTCCTTTGGTTACGGGTGGCGAGAACGGCGTGATGTTCAGTCTGCCCGGAATTGCCAGCCAGTTTCTGATGATGCTGGTACCGATCCTGCTGTTCAAACCCTACCGGCAGCGTACAAAGACCACCGTTCTTTCAACATCCCTGTAAGGGCCGCCCGCATAGTTTGAACCGCACGGAGCCAACGCTTCCCCTTACCACTGGCGGAGTTTCAGCCATTTTGTGGAACGCCGCCGCTTCTGGTGTGCAAGCCGGAGGAGGCGGCTTGAGATGTCTTGACCATATTGAGGGGTATCTTCTTGCCTTACTGATGCGCGCCTGCCCCGCGTGGCCTTTGGTTGACGCCGGAACAGGGGGTTGGCACAGACGGAAGGGGTAGTCTGGCAGGCGGGGACATTGCTTTTGAAAACGGCAGGACAGGGTTCCGGCACGGGGCATGTTGGAAAAAAACGGTTCTCAGGTCTGGTGGTCTGTCTGCTTGTGGGGCTGATTACGGCGGGGCTTTGCCGCAGTTTTCAGGTCGCGGCCTTTGTGCCGCCGGATGCCGACCGCGCCACGCCTGCCGTAGTGGCGGAAGCCCTGTTGACCCATGGTCTGACAGCACTGAACGCGTGGCACGGCACACAGGATAACTGGCTCCTTTCTGTCATTGTGCCGCAATTTCCGTTTTATGCCCTGTTGGGGCAGCAACCATGGCTACCTGCCCTGTGTGGGTGGCTGGGGTTTGTGGCAACCTGCGCCCTGTGCGGGGTGCTTGTAATGCTGGCCTCCGCCCCCCGGCCTGCCGCATGGCGAATGGGGCTGGGGCTGTTTGGCGTGCTGCTGTTTCTCAACCCTTTGGCGTTGGGGCCTGTGGGGTTTCTGGCGCATCCGGCCAGCCATGGCATGACATGCTTCTGGGGGCTGGCAGCCCTTGTACCGTGCATGCTGGTGCTCAAGGGGGCCTCCCGCTGGCTGCTGGCGTTGACAACATTGTTGCTGCTGGTGGCCGCGATCTCTGACCCATGGGCACGGGCCGCGTTTGTTCTCCCTCTCACACTCGCAGGGGTAGGGCTGAGCCTTTTGCCCTCCGCACCGCAGCACAGAAAAACCGCGCTGTGGCTTATTGCCAGCACTCTGCCCGTATGGCTGGCGGGAGCACATGGGTTTGGACTGTTTCCGGGCATTCCGGGCACGCAGTTTACCAAAGGACCGCTGGCGGACATTCCTCATCATGCCGCACTCGGCTTTTCTGGTCTGGCGATTTTACTGCATATGGTTCCGGGCACCTCTGCTCTGTCGCAGCCATGGGCTCGGTGGGGTGATCTTGCAGGGTTGTGTGGTCTGGGCGTGCTGGCGAGCATTTGCCTTACCCGCTCTTCCTTCCAAAAAACGGTTCCACACACGCGGGTTTTTCTGGCGCTGTTCTGCATTCTTTCGCTGGGGGGTACGTTTTCCGCATTTTGCCTCTCCGCGTTGGCAACGGATTTGAACACCACGCGGCTACTGGGGCAGTTTGCGTTTCTGGTGCCTCTTCTGCTGGCACTTGCCCTGCCTGACGCAGCCTGCGTGCGCAAAACCCGTGATAAAAACAGAAACAACGCAGAAGGCCTGAGCAACCCTGTGCCGGAGGAGGCCACCCCCTCTCCCCAAGATGTCGCGCGTCTGAGCACCGGCAACGGGTGGGCGATGGCGCTGCGCGCCACATTGGCCTGCGCGGGGGCCGGGTTTGTGCTGGCGGGCCTGTTTCCCGCAGCAGACATGCGGTCAGCACAAGATGAGAGTATGGCGCGGTTCAAAGGGCTTTTTGCCTTTTTGCAAACCAACGGGCTTACGCAGGGATATGGCGCTTACTGGGCCACGCAGGCCAATGCCAGCCGTCTGCTGAGCGCAGGAGCCGTGACCATTCGGCCAGTGGCGCTGAAAGGGGGAAACCTGATCCAACCCCGTGATGAACAGGTTTTTGATGCCTGGTACCGACCGGAAGACCATACCCAGAACAGCCGTGGGACACAGCCCCCTGCTGCCATGAGAGAGTTTTTTATTGCCCTGCCTGATCAGGAGCTCTGCGCTAACAGGGAGAGCTGCATGGATCTGGCCCGCCGCAGTTTTGGCCCCCCGGATGAAACAGTGATGTGGGACAATACGCCTGTCATGATATGGCACAAAGCCCTGTTTCCCCCTGAACCTCTTGCTGAAAACAGGCAGCGCGCACCAGAACTTTTGTATGATCACGCGCAGAATACTGCCATTGCGGTCACACCTCAGACCGCGCCAGCCATGCTGTGGCGGGGGTGGGCCAGTGTGGGGCCGGATGGTGCATGGAGCGGCGCACAACAGGCTGGCATCATGGTGCGGCTGACAGGCCCCTCTGCCCCCCTGTGTCTGACAATGCACGCAAGCGGCCGGTCTTCTGCTCCGCCCCAACCTGTCACGCTGTTGCGGGATGGAACGGCCGTAGCCCAATGGGCCGTGCATGCCGGGACGGCTACCCCCTATTGCACCGGCCCTTTGCCAGCGGGTGATGCCTATCTGGTGCTGGAACGTGCGCCCCCACCATATGATAACCAGCGGCTTCTGCCCGGTATTCTGCTCTCCACCCTCAGCCGCCCGCACGGTTGAGCCGTCCCTGACGCGCAACAGATAAATAAGAAAGACCCGCCATGGCCCAGATACCGGCCCAGTCCTTTGCCCCTGTTTCCCGCTCTGCCCAACGCATTGCGCTGCTGGGCATGATTGCGGGTTACGGCAATGCGCTGGGGTTTGTGGAGCTGGGCGGCGTGTTTGTCGGCGCCATGACCGGCAACACCACGGACATGGGGGCCGCACTGGCCAGCGGAGACTGGGGGCACGGGCTGAAAGTGGCTGCCATTGTGGCCGTGTTTTTTAGCAGTGCTGTTCTGGCGGGTCTTGTACGACGGCTGGGGGTGCCTGCACGCGGCTTTCTGATTATGGCGGGGCTGCTGGTGCTGACACAGGCTGTACAGGGCCACCCCGCCCAGCGTGTGTGTGAACTGCTGTTTCTGCCCGCCTTCATGGCCGTGCAGGGTGAGACGATTTCCCGTTTTTCCGGTACAGCCATCCAGACCATTGTGGTCACCAGCAATCTGTTGAAATGCGCCTCCGCCGTGGCGGGATGGCTGGCCAGCCTGTGGCCCGGCAGCACTGCCCAACGCCCGGCGCGTGGTGCAATTCTGTTGCCGGGCATGGCATGGGTGGCGTTCTTTATAGGAGCCATGGCGGCAACCTGCGCCTTGCGGCTGCACGCCCCCCTGCCCTTTGTATGGCCGCTGCCTCTTCTGGCCGTTCTCTATGCTGATCTGGGCCATGCCGAGCGCCAGCATGAGCCGGAATAAGAACCCACTTCTGCCATAGAAAAGATCTGGCATGAGAAAGAGGAGGAAATGCAACGCTGCGTAACATTCCTTTCCTGGCGCAAGATGCTACAGTAAAGGGCATATTTTCTTCAGCCGGACATTTCTGCCCCCCATGACGTTCCGCCTTCGCCGTGCCCTGAGCCCCATTCCTTCTGCGCTGCTTTCTGGCATGCCTGCCTCTGTTGCCGCACGAAAGGCCGTGGTTGCGGGGATATTGTTGCCTGCACTCAGCCTGACAGGATGCGGGTATTTTGATTCCCGCACTGCCCACCGCGCCCAGCTTTCCCTTATTGGTATGAGCAGCAGTGATGTGCAGGGGTGCATAGGCGTGCCGGACAAGGTAAAAAAGCTGGAAGACGGCACGGAAGTTTATGAATATTCACGCACACTGAATATTCCCGCCACCAATGATTCCACCTTTATCCCGCTGCAATCCATGGTGAATATTGTAGAAACCACCTTGGGGGGTGCTGGCAAGACCTGCATTGCCGATATCCGCGTTGCCAATGGCGAGGTGGTGGACCTGCATTACAGTGGCGACAATGATGAAATTCTTGGCGCGGATGGCGTGTGTTCCGTCATTACGCGCGGCTGTGTACGCCGCCCCATGCCGGATATGCAGAAAGTCTCCAACAGTCCGTTAGGTCCGGTTTCCGGCTTCAGGCAACCGCAGATCAAAGGGCAGACCATCCTGCACGCCTCCACCATGATGAATGCGCAGGGAGCCGCCGCGCAGGCAACGGGTGTAAACACCGGCACAGCCGTTACCGGAGGGGTGCCGCAAGCTACCGTAGCGGGCAGCAACACTGGTGCTTCGGGCACGGTGAGCACGGGCACAAGCCTGGGCAACGCGGCAGCAGGGGGGGCTGCTCAGGCCGCCGTCCAGAATGCAGGGGTTGCCAACCCTGTGACCATTCCGGGCACATTAGCCGCGCAACCGGCTACGGTTTCCCATTAACCACTGCTTTTTCCTCATCATTTCCCACGCCGCCCCAGTGTGACACACCGACGCTGCCTTTCCTGTGTCACTCGGGCCACGCGGTATCAGGACGCAGCATGGAAGCAGAGCATCACGGCATGACAACACACCGCCTCTCCCATCTGGACGCCTGGGCACAAAACGGCTGGATGGCACTGGTGCAGACACGCATCCCGCTTTTGCTCACGGTGGTGCTGGGGCTGTGCGTGTATGGCGGGTTTGTCTTTGTGCCCGGCATGCATATTGATGATGAAGTCTATGCCGTTTACGGTTTTGTGGACCACGATATTGCGCTGGGCCGCTTTATCATGGCGTTCATACGGGCTTTTATTCTGCCCGGCCCCTTCAACGGTTATTTCACGGCACTGCTGGCGGTGGGGATGCTTTGCTGTTCCGCCGTGACATTTGCCTGCACCCTGTTCAGGGATCAACTGGCGCGTAACGTGTGCGCAACGCTGTGCGTGGTGTTTCCACAATTCTGTTACCAGATGGAATTCCATTTGCAGGAAGCCATCATTCCGCTGGGCTATCTGCTGTCTATTGGCGCGTTTATTCCCCTTCCCGCCATAGCCCGCGCACGCAGCGCACTCCAAGCGTGTCTGCTGGCAGCGTCCTCCGTTGGGCTGATGGTATTGGCCGCAGGTATTTACCAGCCCATTATTGTCTTTCCTGCCTGCATGAGCCTGTTTTACGCCCTTACCATGCTGCTGAACGGGCGGGAGATCAGGCCAGCCTGTATGCTGATTGGCCTGACTGCCCTGTTATCCGGTCTGGCGCTTGGGGTGTATTATGAAGCCGCGCATCTGGTGTTACGCCTGACGGGCGTGCCCAGCGCCGGAGCGTATTTTGTCGCGCAGGTTGGCTGGCTGCATCTGCCCTTCCGCACGGCGCTGCATTATGTGCTGCATGTGCCGGCAGAGGCTGCAAAAGGCCATAATTATTATGGGGAAATGCTGTATGATACCAGTCTGCTTCCGCTGGCATTTCTGGCCATGCGGGCCATCCGCGCTGGCCTGCTGCGCGGTGGGATGATCCTGATACTGGCGCTACTATTACTCTGTTTTCCCTACATTCTGCCGCTCGCTCTGGCACAGGGGCAGGCAGGCCGCACCTTTATCATTCAGGGGGCGTGTTTTGGCGGCCTTTGGGCGCTGGGGCTGCAAAACCTGCTGAAGAACAGCACCCAGCCCCTGCGCAGGGTAAGCGCGGGGTTGGTGGTGGCGCTGTTCACGCTTCTGGGCAGCCACATTGCCAGCCGACTGGCCTTTGCTGATTATATTCAGTGGCAGGCGGACACATCTGTCTCCACGCGCATTATTGCTGATATTTATAGAAAATATCCAGACTTTAATGAAAACAGGACGCCGGTTTATTTTTATGGTCCCTACCGCAGACATAATTTCTGGCAGCACGACCATTATGATGCCTTTGGCCAATCCTTTCTGGCATGGGATGAGGGAAATACGGACCGGATTACGGCCTTCATGACCATAAGCGGACTGGCCAACCTGCATCCCCCCGATGCCCCGGCACGGCCCCGGCTGGAAGAAATTGCCCGGACCCTGCCCGTCTGGCCGCAGCCGGATGCTATTCAACGCCGTGAGAACACCCTGATCATCCGCTTGGGCACCCGC
Source organism: Acetobacter tropicalis (assembly GCF_030644465.1). NCBI lineage: Bacteria > Pseudomonadati > Pseudomonadota > Alphaproteobacteria > Acetobacterales > Acetobacteraceae > Acetobacter > Acetobacter tropicalis. Next base: position 1,132,959 of record NZ_JAUYUW010000001.1, read on the forward strand.
CCTTGAGGACGCTTGACCTCTTCGGGCAGGGGAGAATCACCTTCCGGGCATGAGTGCGGGAAACAGGCGTCCGCTGGCTATGTGTTTTTTGAGTAATAGAAAACCGTAGGAATTACAGTGATGTCTCGGCTCTGACAGAATGGACAAGAGTGTTATCAAACCGTTCTGCTTCTCCATCCCGAATGGCCTTGCGGATCAGGTGCCAGCGGCGGAGCATGCGCAAAGGATGGCGCAGGTGATACCCCACGCTGCGCGGGGTGGCGCAGAACACTTTGATCAGCAAAAAGAGCGCCCGGTTCAGCCTGTAAAGAGCATGGCTGCGCACGGCGCGTTTTTCAAGAATGATGCGGTTTCTGATGGAAAAATAGGGCCTGATAGGGCCGTTTTCCGGTTGCAGCCATGGGTGCAGAATGGCTTTGCCGTCCGTCCATGAGGGTTCAAGATCTGTCAGCGTGCTTTGCTGGCAGAGCCAGATTTTGCCGCCGCCTTCTGTCAGGCGCAGGGTGAACGCATAATCATCAAAATAAAGGTAGAAACGGGCGTCTGGCAGGCCGGTTTTCTGCAACGCATCCTTGTGGAGCCACAGGCCGCCATAGCCCGCCATATCCATGGACCAGCAGGCCAGCCCATCCTGCCGCCAGTGGACCACTTTCTGCTTTTGCCACGGGCTTTGCACGGAAAAACCGAAGAAGCTGTTGGGCAGAAGGCTGTTGGGTTTATCGCGCGTAATCAGCTTCTGGTAGGTGCGTTTGTCTGGACGGTAGCTGACAAGCGCCACCTCTGGCCGTGCGCCCATCAGCCGCCAGATTTTTGCCAGAACAGCCAGCGCATCTGGCGCAGGCAGATTGTCATCATCCAACAGCCAGATGTGCCCGGTTTCCGGGCGGCCCGCTGCGGCCTCCACCCCGGCGCGGAAGCCTCCTGCAGAGCCCCTGTTTTCTGGCAAACGCACCACGCTGACACGGTCTGCACCCAACCGCGCAGGCAAGGCCGCCAACCCGGCGGCAACAGAAGTTGCGGTGCCGTTATCCACCACCACAACATGCCCAGCCCCGCAGGCCAGTGCGCCCTGCACCACCTGCTGAACCAACGCCAGACGGCTGCCATACGTAACGGTTACAGCGCAGGTCTGGCGCTGCGTGGGCTGATCGACCGGCTGATCTGGCATGGCGATGGTCAAGACAAGGCTCTCCTGTTTTTAAACGCGAGCGGTGCTGGGGTCAGCAAATGGTCGTGGAGCGTTGGCCATGAAGGAATGGGCTACTTGGTGGGGACGCAGTGCCAAACCCTGTGGGGTTGTGCCATCGGAACACGCCTGCTTGATCATGGGCTGAGGCGCGCTGGCAACGCTGGGGACCAGAGCAAAGCGTGAGGTGAACGAACTTGCAAAGACCCATTTGAGCAGGACGCAAATAGCCGCGAAAGAGGCCGCCGGCAGAAGGTATTATTCGGGTGGCCATTCCGTAAGGCGACACAAGGGCTACCGGGCCGCGAGGCATGATGAAAAGGCTGCTCATTGTGTGGTTTGCTCAGCGGCCCTCCTGCATATCGGGCAATCAGATGGCAGCCTGCATCTGTCGGGCAAAGCCGGGCAAGGCGAGAATACGGTCCCGGCACAGAGCCAGATCCCGGTCGGCACGGCCTGCTGCGGGGTGCCATGTCAGATCCTGAGCAGAAAGGCCCGGCTGGGCCAGCCGCACGTAGCCCATCCGTTGCAGCCAGGTGTGCCAGCGCGTGAAATCAGCACCACTGCCAAGCCTGCCCTGCCTGACCAAGCTGTGCCGTATGGGGCGCAGGCCGGCGGCATCTATGGCCTCCTGCAAACGGGTGGAGGCCGTATGCCGCGCAGGGAGCGGAAAGAGCCACACAGGCGCGCCGGTGCGGCAGGCATCCGCCACCATGGAGGCGCTATCCGCTGTCACCACAAAGCGGTTGCCGCTGGCCAGCAGGTTCTGGAAACGGCAGGTGTGGGGGCTGAACAGAGTCAGCGCCACATCTGTTCCCGTTGTGAGGGTTTTCAGCCAGCCGGCTTCCTCCGCTGTGGTGCGGGGGCCGGTCAGCACCTGCGCACGCTCTCCGTTGGCAGCAGCCAGACGCTGCGTGAACAGAATAAGATTGCGGGTGGAAGCCAGAGTTTGCGAGAAATGTTTGCTGGTGGCGCCGTACAGCACCACCGTGCCGCCCCGCCGTGCGCCGGGATCAGGAAAACAGGGGCGCGAGAGAGCGGCCCCGTTTAACGGCAGAGCCAGACGCAGCATGTTGGGGGCCAGAGGATAATCATCCTGTGGCAGGACAATAATCAGATCAAACGCATCCGCTGGAATGTGGCTGGGGCGGCCCAGATGCACAATAAAGGGGCGCAGGCCGGTGCCGCCTGCCTGAAGAGAGGCCATGCAACGCGCGCGCAGGGCCAGCGCCGCTTTTGCCGTATTGCCAAAAGAAAGAATAAGCCGCAGCGCCGAGAGGTCTGGCACAACGGGCGGCAGGGTAAACCCCTCCTCCAATGGCAGAAAGGTAAAGGGCATGCCCAGCGTTTGGGCCAGAACGCGGCACTGCGCCATCTCTCCCAGACGGCCAGTATCAAGAATCCAGACTGGGGCTTCAGGATTGAAAAAGGTCACTCTTCTGCCTCGCGGGTTGGGGAGGACGGAGCGGCATCTTCCTGAGCATTTTGGAAGTTTTTGTGGCGGTTCATGACAAGATACGGACCAAGACGCGTGAGGAAAATACCAAGTTCACTCAATAACGTGGCAAGGCCCGCCCCGGTCATGCCCCAAACGGAAGCCAGCCAGTACAGAAACGGGAGGGAGACGCACATGGTGGCCACCCGGCCCAGCAGAAGCTGATGCGCGCGGTTAAGGGAGACCAGAATGGGTTCCAGCGGGACATCCCACAGATCAAGAATGGCGGTGGTGGTCATAAGCAGCAGCAGGGTGCGGGTGCCGGACCACGGCACCGTAAGCAGCACATGCAAAAGCCACGGCCCCACAAAGGCCGCCGCCAGAATAACCACCACAGAGAACGCCCCCAGCGCTTGCAGGATGCGGTTTGTGACCTGCCGGATGGACGCCCAATCCCGTTTATCCCGCAGGGCGACGAGTTCTGGATACAAAGCGGGGGTCATCATTTGCGCGGGGCGGGCCATGCCGTCCGATATCTGCCAGGTGACATTATAAATGGCAGCGCTCTGCGGCCCCAGCACAATGCCCACCACCAGCACCGTAAGCCGTGTGGACAGGCGGGAGAGCGCCTGATCGACACTGACGGAGAATGTAAAGCGCCACAGCCCCTTGATGGGACTGAGCCACGGAACGCCCAGCAGACGGAACCCCTTGAGCCCATCTGTATGGCCCAGCACCCAGAGGGCAATGACTCCATCCAGCGCAAAGGCCGCAACAAAGGACGAGTACCACAGGGCCAGAAAATCCTGGAGGGTCCAGTGTAGAACAAACCCGGCAATACAGCCCAGAAAACGGACGATACCGCTGAGCGCATCCGCCAGCACGGAAAGCTCGTACCTATTGGTCAGCCGCATGACACCCAGCGCGGAGCCGGTGTTCATAAACAGCACGACTGTCAGATACCACAGCGGCATGCGGCCATAGGATTCCGGCCAGCCAAAAGCATGCCCCAGCCAGAGGCTGCATAACAGCGCGATAGTCAGGGCGATGAGCGCCCCCATTCCATCCAGCACGGCGCAATGGCGCATGAGGGTTTGGAATGCGGTTTTATCCGCCCGTTTGAACAGGGCGTTGCCGTATTGCAGCAGCGGCTGCCAGGACTGAAACCGCGTCCCCACGGAGCAGGAGCTGGTGAAGGAATTGATCAGCAGCAGAATGCCGTATTCTTCCAGCCCAAGGGCGCGCACGGCCAGCGCCGTACTGCCCAGCGCAAGTGCCGCTGTGGCGCCCTTGCCGGTGAGCAGGTACCCCGTATTGCGGAAAACCCGAGCAAAAAGCGCTCTGACCCGATTATTCATCCACCCTCGCGTCCGGCACGGCGCACCATATCCTGCATGGAGCCTTCTTTCTGCCTAATGTTCTGTATGGTCTGCACCATGGGGAGAGACAGCTACGTTCTGCTGTAGTGGGTATGGGTTTAAAAGCCAGAGGCAGCCGTGGCAAATCCTGTATGGCAAAAAGGAGCCTGCCCCCAGCCGTTCCGGCAAGGCGGCGGCGATAATCACAGTTCCGTGAAGACTCGGTTGAAAGCCAGATTCCGGGCGGAAAAAGGTTGCACTGTGCCCGTTTTTCCTCACACTCCGCCTGTATGCAGCCTGCTGGGCGGCCTGTCCGTGCGGGGGCTGCATTAAACTCTATCCATGACGCAGACAGGGAGAGCCATCATGGCCTGGACCGCACCGAAAATCACCGAAATTCCTCTGGGCGCTGAAATCAACAGCTACGTTTGCGGCCAGAAGAAATAAGTCTCTCCACCGCCAGCATTGCGGGTTCCTTACTCGCGCTGGCGGTCTTTTTTCTCTAAAAGCAGCCCATGCTTGATATCATCGTTCTTGGCGCTGCCGCTGGCGGGGGCTTCCCGCAATGGAATTCAAACGCACCGGGTTGCAACCGCGCCCGCGCAGGTGACCCTACAGCCCCGGCCCGTACCCAGGCCTCCATCGCGGTAAGCGGGGATGGCGCACAATGGTACGTGCTCAATGCCTCGCCCGACCTACGGGCCCAAATCAACCAGACCCCTGCCCTGCACCCCAAAACGGGGTTACGCTCCACCCCCATTGCCGGTGTGGTGCTGACCAGTGGTGAAATTGACACCATAACCGGGCTTCTGACCCTGCGGGAAAAACAGGCGTTTGACCTGTATGCCGCCGCCCCGGTGCTGGCGCAGCTTGACGCCAACCCCATTTTTGAAGCGCTGGACCGCACATTGGTGCCCCGCCACGCCATGGTGCTGGATCAGCCCCTGACCCTGAAACCCGCGGGCTTTACCATCACGCCGTTTGCCGTGCCCGGCAAAGTGCCCCTGTATGCGGAACAGGGCGCCAACCCGGCGGAAGTGAAGACAGATGGCGAGACCATTGGGCTGGAACTGTCTGACGGCACACACCGCGCCCTGTTCATTCCCGGTTGCGCGGTGATGACAGACGCCCTGCGCACCCGCATGGACGGCGCTGATGCGGTGTTCTTTGACGGCACCCTCTGGACGGATGATGAGATGGTGCGCGCCGGGCTTGGGGTTAAAACCGGCAAGCGCATGGGCCATATGTCCGTTGCGGATGAGCCTGATGGCACCATGGCTGCTTTCCGCCCCCTGCATATTGGCCGCAAGATTCTGATCCATATCAACAATTCCAACCCCATTCTTCTGTCTGACTCACCAGAACGCAAAGAGGTGGAACAGGCGGGATGGGACGTCGCCTTTGACGGCATGAGGGTAACATTATGACCAACCGCCTGCTTTCCCCCGCTGAACTGGAAGCCGCCCTGCGTGCCATTGGTGCGGAACGCTACCACAACCTGCACCCCTTTCACCGGGCGCTGCATGATGGAAAGCTGACCAAGGGGCAGGTGCAGGCGTGGGCGCTGAACCGCTATTATTATCAGGCCAGCATCCCCGCCAAGGATGCCACCCTGCTGGCCCGCCTGCCCACGGCGGAACTGCGGCGCGAATGGCGGCGGCGGCTGATTGACCATGATGGCACGGAACCCGGCACCGGCGGCGTGGCCCGCTGGCTGAAGCTGACGGATGGGCTGGGGCTGGACCGTGCGTACGTGGAATCGCTCGATGGGTTGCTGCCCGGCACTCGCTTTGCGGTGGAAGCCTATGTGCATTTTGTGCGCGAGCGCTCCATTCTGGAAGCCATTGCCTCCTCCCTGACGGAACTGTTCTCCCCCACCATCATTAGCGAACGTGTGTCCGGCATGTTGCGCAACTATGATTTTGTGACGGAAGAAACGCTGGCCTATTTCACGCCGCGCCTGACGCAGGCCCCGCAGGACTCCGCCTTCGCGTTGGCTTATGTGAAAGAACATGCCCGCACGGTTGAGCAGCAGCAGGCGGTATTGAACGCGCTTAAATTCAAGTGCGGCGTGCTATGGTCCATGTTGGATGAGCTTGATTATGCCTATGTCTCTCCCGGCAACATTCCGCCGGGTGCGTTCTGCCCGCAGGAGGATGCATGACAGCACACACCGCGCACGCACCAGAAACTGGAGCGGGAGCAGGAGCGACCTCCGCCGCTTCCCCTGAACCGCCCCACGCCGCCATCCCAGCCAATGCCTCGCCTGAGAGAGCGTCCGCTCCTGTAGAAAACGCTCCTGGCACTGGCACTGGCACTGGCACTGGCACTGGCACTGGCACTGGCACTGATGCGGCACAGCAAGAGGCCGCAACGGCAAGCCCCGCGAACGGCAGCGCCGGGACCGAGGGGCTGCCTGCCACGGAGGGAATGACGGAGCAGATAGTGCTGCGTTTCCGCCGTGGCACGCGGCTGCAATATGACCGTGTGCGGGAACAATGGTTTATTCAGGCGCCGGAACGGGCTTTTTTTGCTGACCCGATTGCAGCGGAAATTCTGCAACTGGTGAATGGCAAGCGCACCGTGGGGGCCATTATCAACCAGTTGTGCCAGAAATTTGCCGCCCCGCGTGAGACCATTGCGCAGGATGTGCTGCGCATGGTGCAGGAACTGGCGGACAAACAGGTATTGCAGACGGCATGACCACTGCCCCGCCCCCCATGAGCCTGCTGGCGGAACTGACGCACCGCTGCCCGCTGCAATGCCCCTATTGTTCCAACCCGCTGAAGCTGGATGTGCGTGCGGGGGAGCTTGAAACGGCAGAATGGAAGCGCGTGCTGGAAGAAGCCGCCGCCATGGGCGTGTTGCAGGTGCATTTCTCCGGCGGGGAGCCCATGGCCCGGCCTGATCTGCCGGAGTTGGTGGCACATGCGGTTGGGCTGGGGCTTTACACCAACCTGATTACGTCTGGCGTGCTGATAAACGCCACCAGCCTGAAAGCGTTGGCTGATGCCGGGCTGGACCATGTGCAGCTTTCCTTTCAGGACGCAGATGCGCAGCAGGCCGAGCGTATTGGCGGCATGGCGGGAGCACAGGCCAAAAAGCTGGAAGCGGCCCGTCTGATTGTGGAAGACGGCCTGCCCCTGACGCTGAACTTTGTTATTCACCGCCAGAACGCCGAGCGGGTGCCCGCCATGCTAGACATGGCGGACCGACTTGGCGCGCGCCGGGTGGAAATTGCGCACACCCAATATTACGGCTGGGGGTTGCTGAACCGTGATGCGCTGCTGCCCTCCCGCGCGCAGCTTGAAGAAACCGAACGCGCCGTGGCCGCCGCCCGCGCGCATTTTGGCACACGCATTGCGATCGATTTTGTAACACCCGACTACTATGCCGATCAGCCCAAGCCCTGCATGGGCGGATGGGGGCAGCGGTTCATCAATATCTCGCCCACCGGCAAGGTTCTGCCATGCCATGCGGCTGAGAGTATTCCGGGCCTCACCTTTCCTACCGTGCGGGAGGAAGGGCTTGCGGCCATCTGGCAGGATTCACCATTGTTCACCCTGTATCGGGGCACGGACTGGATGCCAGACCCCTGCCGCAGTTGCGCCTTCAAGGAAGATGACTGGGGCGGATGCCGCTGTCAGGCGCTGGCGCTGGCTGGTGATGCTGGCGCAACCGATCCTGTCTGCCATCGGGCGTCCGGCCATGGGCTGATTGAAAAAGCCATTGCGGAGCGGCCCGCCGTGCCGCCTGCGTTCCGTTATCGCCGGTATGGGGGAGCGGAGAAGGCGTAGAAACGCTTTCTCCCGGCGGGGCAAAGACGCAGCACGTTCAGATGTAAAAAAGACCACCTGTGAACCTGCCGCGCCCTGCTCTACCTTCAAGAAGCCCTCTGCTGTTTTATACCGTATCCTCGGCAGGACCATCGGAGAGGACACCCTCCCACTTGGCGGAGACAGCGGCAGCGTAACCGTTGCCCAGAACGTTGGTGGCGGTGCGGGCCATATCCAGAAAATGATCAATGCCCAGAATAAGCGCAATGCCGCTTTCAGGCAGGCCGAACTGCGGCAGAACAGCCACCAGCGTAACCAGTGAGGCACGCGGCACCCCGGCAATGCCCTTGCTGCTGAGCATCATGACCAGCACCATCAGGATCTGCTGGCTCCATGGCAGATGGATGCCATAAGCCTGCGCGATGAAAATGGCCCCGAAGGACTGGAACATGATGGAGCCATCAAGATTGAAGCTGTACCCCAGCGGCAGCACAAAGCCTGCAATCCGGGCGGGCACGCCAGATTCCTCCAGCTTTTCAAGCAGGAGGGGATAGGCGGATTCACTGCTGGCAGTTGAAAAGCCCAGCAGAACCGGCTGCACCAGATTTTTGATCAACGGTTTGAGGCGCGGACCAAGCACACAGAACGCAAGGCCCGTCAGCACCACCCATTGCGCCATGATGGTGCTGTAGAATTCCAGCAGAAACCGGCCAAACTGTATCAGTATATCTATGCCGCTATGGGCCAGACTGCCCATGATGGAGCCAAACACCGCAAGCGGGGCCAGCACCATGACCATGTCCGTCATGCGCAGCATGATGTGAGACAGTTCTTCAGACCACGCCAGCATGGTTTTACCGGCCTTGCCCGCAGCGGGGAGAGACAGGCCAAACAGCACGGAAAACACCACAATCTGCAGGATGTCATTCCGGGCCATGGAATCCAGAATGCTGGTGGGCACGATGTGCAGAATGAAATCAATGGGCTGGAACGGGTGCTTCAGGCTGGAAATATCGGACGGAAGCGGCGCGGAAAAGCCAGCACCAGGGCGCAGCACGTTGGCCGCCACCAGCCCGATGATAAGCGAGAGGAAGGACATGCAGATAAACCACAGCAGCACGCGCCCACCCACGCGCAGCACCAGTGTATCATCCCCCAGCTTGCCAATACCGCTGACAAGGGTTGCAAACACCAGCGGCGCAATGACCATACGGATCAGCCGCAGGAACAGGCCTGTCAGCAAAGACGCGATCTGTTCAGCATCATGAACATAAGCCGGCAGGAACGAGTGAACGGCCAACCCTGAAACAACGCCAAGCACAAGCGCCACCAGAATGGCATATGTGCGTTTGCGGGTGTTGGCTGGCTGAGCGGCTGAGCCCATGCGCTTCCCCCTTTATCCTTATGGTCAATGAGCCAGTGGAACAAAGAGCGACGGTATAAAGAAAATGGCCGTTGAGGTCAAAATCTGAAATTTTGTTCCTGTATCCGATTGCAATATTTTCGATTCTGTCTGTAAAAAGCCGAACTCTTTTCGACAATTACGATGCAAAACCGTATCGTTTTGTTGATAGATTGTACTGTTTTGATTTTGTCTTTCTGAACTACCGGATTTTTGAACCAGACCATGATGGGTATCCTACAAAAAGCGCAAACAAAGTCTCTTTTTTATTATGGCGTGACTATCGCTTTTCTTGCGTACACCCATCCGGCGCAGGCCCAGCAACAATGGTATACCGGCTCCCTCGTCTCCCCCGCCAGCGCGAAAGATCACGCCGGAGATGCCGGGATTGAGCCCTATTATACCTACAGTCAGCCCATTGGGTATTATGATGCGCACGGCATCAGTCACCCCCAGCATCCACGCCAGCAACTGTTCAGTAACTCAACCATGTGGAAGTACGGGATCACCGATTATCTGAGCATTCAGGCGCATACTGTCATCAGCTACGGATGGAAAAGAAACGCGGGACATTCCTCCGGCCCCAAGTTTGGCGACTTCCCCGTTGATCTGATCTGGCGCTTCCTGAACCCTGACCCCAAACGCTATATTCCCGGCCTCAATCTGTTTGCCGGGGTGGTATTCCCCACCGGAGATTACAGCCGCCTGGGCCATGGGCAGGATGGCGTGGGTGCAGGCTCCTACGTGTTCCGCACAGCCCTGCTCAGCCAGTCCACCTATCAGTTGCCGGGCCATCATGCCTTGCGCCTGCGGGTCTGGAACTGGTTCCGGCGCGCCCTGAATGCCGCCGCCCTACGGGATACAACATCCTACGGCACCATGGCGGGATTTCGCGGCAAGGGCCGCCCCGGCATGAGCGGGCAGACCGGGTTTTCCCTTGAATATGGCGTCAACCGCCAGTGGGTGCTGGCCGTTGACGTGGCGCGGGACTGGGCCAACGGCTCCCGCGTGTGGGGGCACACCCGAACCGGGCAGTATATGGACCGGACGGGATCTTCCTCCGGAGACTGGCAGGTAGCCCCTGCGCTGGAATATAACTGGAACGCCCGGTGGGGTGTTATTGCGGGGGCATCCGTTTATTACGCCGGGCATAACACCAGCGTAAAAATTGCTCCGCAGGTCGCCATCAACACCGTTTTCTGAGGGGATGTTGTAAAAGGCAGCTATACAAGTTGCGCTGGGCATTACGCGGTTTTTTTCGCACACCCCTTATGTTTCTGTGATTACCTTATTCAATAAAGGATCGCGTGCTTTGTGCTGGTGTGACTATCTTTCCCGCTCGCAATACGAGAGACGGTGCTGTCACTGATCCCGAATGCACTTGCAATGGAATGCAGCGCTTCCCCTTCTTGTCTCCGCATCGCAATCTCCTGCCGCTGAGCATCAGAAATCCGCCGAGGACGGCCCATACGCCTCCCCGGCTCGATCGCTCTGGCACGCCCTTCAGCCGTGCGGATGCGGATCAGATCACGCTCCACATCAGCTAGACCACCCAGAACCGCAAGCATAAGGCGGCCCGTACTGGTGGCGGTATCAACCCATGGCTCCGCCAATGAGTAAAACCGCGCCTTTTTCTGGGTAATATCTCTAACAATACTAAACAGATCAAATGTACTGCGTGCCAGCCTGTCTATGCGGGTAACCACTACGGTGTCCCCCTCCTGCAAGGTTTGCACCATTTTGCGTAACTGAACGCGCTGACCGTCCGCCCCGCTCGCCTTCTCTCTGAAAATGCGTTTGCATCCAAATGTTTTGAGAGATTTTATTTGTGTATCAAGGGTTTGCCCTACCGTACTGACGCGTGCGTAGCCCACTTTCCGGTCCATACTCTCAACTCATATCCTTACTTAACCAAAGCAAGGAACGCACGAGCTTCTTGCTTAATTCCTGAGTTGCGCAAGCCCGAATCTAAGAGCTGCAGAGGTTAACAAACCGTTAAGATTACTAACTCACCCAAATTGTTAACGCAACAAAAACATAAATCCGATCGGAAAATCTTAACGAAAAAATTTTGCGCAACTCAGGAGATCGGAAAATGACAACAACACAAGCATGGCCTACTAACAATTGGGAATACGTGACAGCTGGCACGGCCGGTACGACGACAATCATGACCGGAACTCCTCCCCAATACATGAACGGTCTGAATGTGAATGGGGATGTGATTATGCCATCCGGCACAAGTCAGGTTTCAACGGTTACAATCACTTCGGGCTCCTCTCTAACAATGCAGGGTGGTGCCACTTTTACAAACAGCTCTACTCTCAACGGGGCTGGTGGAACTCTTATCCTGGATAACGCTATTTTCAATTTTACCGGGAATGTACAAAGCGGTACTGTAATCAAGTTTGATCATACGTCTAAAAATCAGTCGAATAGCCTTACTCTAGGTTCAGACCAGTACAGAAATGTAACCATTGAAAATTACGCTCCCGGCGATACATTGACAATGAATTATGATAATATCAAAACATTTACAGATGATGGTACAGGAAAAATAAAAGTTGTTACAAATAATGGAGTAACACTTACCCTAAATACTGCCATCAACCCTGATACGGGGAAATATTTTACAGCAGCAGATTTTTCTTATAAAGCTGGTACAATTACCTGCTTCCTTGCTGGCAGCATGATCCGCACCCCGGACGGGGACGTGGCGGTTGAAAACATCCAGATTGGTGATCAGGTTATTGCGTTTGACTGGAAGAACAACCGCAACATTCTACGTTCCGTTGTGTGGGTGGGTACGGCCCGTGCGGTGGTGCGGCCGCATCTTGCGGATGATGAAGCAGGATGGCCGGTGCGCGTTCTGAAAGACGCCGTTGCAAATGGCGTGCCTTACAAGGACATGCTGATTACCGCTGAACATTGCCTGTTTTTTGAAGACCGGTTTGTGCCAGTGCGAATGCTGGTAAACGGGCGCACCATTTTCTATGACAAATCTATCCTGTCCTATGACTATTATCACGTGGAAACGGAACTTCATTCCGTTATCACGGCTGATGGCATGCTGACGGAAAGCTATCTGGATACCGGTAACCGCTCCTCCTTCCGTCAGGATGGCAAAGTGGCAAGCCTGCGCAGCGCAGCGCGGAGCTGGCAGGATGATGCCGGGGCACCCCTGTGTGTGGATCGCTCCTTTGTGCAACCTCTGTTCCATGTGCTGGAACATCGTGAAAAGAGCATTACGCAGGCCCTCCCCGCACCGGAAAAAGCCGCTCTTGTGCATGATGCCGACCTGCGCCTTGTGACGGACAAGGGAGCAACCCTGCGCCCCGTACGGCGTCGGGACGAGCAGTACAGCTTCATGCTGCCGTCTGGCACGCAGGCTGTGCGTATTCTCTCCCGCGCCAGCCGTCCGGCTGATGTGATCGGCCCGTTTGTGGATGATCGCCGCCAGATGGGGGTTGCCGTGGGGGATGTCACCCTCATTACAGCAAAAGGCCAGCAGGCCGTGACAACCCACCTTCAGGAAGACAAGCCCGAAGGCTGGCACGCGGATATGGGATGGGCGGGTGTTGCCTGGACCAATGGGAACGCGCTGCTGCCGCTTGGCGCACTCCATGCCGAGGGGAATATGGCGATCCTGTCTCTCTCCATTCGTGCGGCTGGGCCTTATCTACCAGCAGCAGACACCACACAGGCGGTTCGGTCCATCAGCATCGCCTGAGAGGTGAGTGGAAAAGGGGCCTGTTTGAGGTTGGGGAGAATATTTTGAGGCTGTGAAAAGTGGGGTTAAGGCGGGATACGCGGCTATCGCGCCAAAAACCCAATCCATCCCGCCACAAAATGCTCTACCCCGCCTGTCTTGGCAGATATTGCAAACCCCCTTTTACGTGCCTTCATTTTTTAGCGTGTCTTATGCAGGTCCTGTTCAGATGAGCGGGGCCTGTATTTTTATCACGGAACCTGCCGCATGGCGGGCTGTTCCTGCCAGACGGGCATGACAGTGCGCGACACGATGATTTTTATGCGGTAAGTCCGAATTTATGATGTTTTTCTCTCGCCCTGCATGGGTTTTGACTGCGGCACTGGTGCTGGCCCCCGCCGGTGTAACGCAGGCCGCCGATACCATAGATGTGGTGGGCGCACGCTCCGTTCTGGTGCAGCATTACCGGAAAGTGGCCAAGCTGTATCGGCGCTTCAATGCCCTGCCTGCGGAGGACCGGGCCAACCTTTCCCTGCATGTGGTAGGGCGGGAACAGCCGGATGACAAACCCCTGCACAGCACCGGGCTGCATTTACAGTCTCAAACCGGCGCTATTCCGCTAACACGCGCTGGCAGTGATGACATGGTTTTTCCGCTATCAGACGCATTGTGGGAGGAAAACCCACCGCTGATGGCCACTCTGGCACCGGACCATTATATCCGCTTTATTTTCCAGATTGCTGTAAGCCCTCCGCAAGCGGACGGATTTACCAATGCGCAGGCCCAGCACTGGCTGAAGCAGATGGATCATTGCGTGGAAGATATAGTGGGTTTTGTGTTTGCCTTCCTGATGCCGGATGCACACAAGCTGACACTTACGCTGGCTCCCCGCAGCACCCTTACGGTAACGGAAGCCGGGCAGAGCCGCACCGTGTTTGACAATACGGCCACCACCCCCGCCGAATACACCCTCAGGCCGCAGGATTACGCAGCCGATGCCACATTCCACAGCACGCAGCCGCTTCAGCAGGTGTTGATCAAACTGCCCATGCAGATTCATGCGGACATGAAACGCAAGGCAGCCTGAGCAAAACCTGCCTCGCCCCTCAGACCCGCGCGCTGCGGGTGTTGGCCTTCACCAGACCGGATACAAACTGCCAGCCGCGGCCCACATCACGGATCACCCGCGCAATGGCCGGTGCTGTGGTGGGGCGCAGCAGGCGTTTGTCATACCCTGCAAAGCGGCGGTCATCTTCTTCCAGACACAGATCCATGAAGTCCGGCAGGCTGAGCTGCACGCTGGCAATATCCTTGGCACCCGTTACGGTAAAGTTGTTGTCCTGCGTGTGGACTTCGCCTTTGTCGTCCACATCCTTGGCAAGGCTCAGACGTTCATAGCCAAGGAAGGCCCACACGGCCCACACCTTGAGTTCAAAGAACGGACGGCGATACCACGGCATGACGGCCCGGTACCATGCCAGCCAGTTGGCAAACAGCAGAATGTGACGACATTCTTCCTGCATCACTGGCTCGAACGTATCAATCAGTTCAGCCGGAAAGAAGGCAGAACGCTTGGCCAGTTCAAACAGCCCAAACGCGAAGAAACTGTCCACACATTCTGAAAAGCCGGTGACCAGATAGGCCCACTCAACATCCTTGGGCTCAATATACGGGGGTTCCGGCGCCATGGGGATGTTGTAGGCCGCCACCATTTTGGACAGCACTTCCTTGTGGCGGTTTTCCTCCCACGCATTGCGGGAGATGGCATCCTTGATGTCCGGGTCCTGCACCAGCCGAGCGTAGGCGGCCATACGCAGGCGGGCCTTGCCCTCCGTCTGCACCGCAATATCCCAGATGGGCAGGGAGGTCACGCGATGCAGCGTTTCCGGGTCCAACTTGGGCCAGTCGATTACGGACGGTTTGTAAGGGTTGAACGTATCGCGGAACATCTGGGCAATGGCGCGCTTGTGCTCAACGGAGCCGGGCTTGAGCGGCCCCTTATCCTGGCTGACCCAGTGCCGCGCCTTGTAATCGGCCTCTACCACAGCTTCCTTGCTGGGGGGCGGTGGCAGGTCATCAATGCTGTCTGGCAGGCGGGAATAGATATCAGAGAGAGAACCCATGGTAGGAACCCGTTTGCTGGGAGCGCCTCCCCTTCCCCGCGCACCACGTGCGCAAGGCAGGAGAAAAGCCCGGTAAAACAAAACATGCCGCTCCCCACCCCGCAGGGTGAGGAGCAAAGCCGTTCCCCGATTTAGTGAAGATCAGAAAGCTGGGAAATGATCTTTGTCACTAAGCCGTATTCAATCGCTTCCTTGGCGGACATCCAGTAGTTGCGGTCCGTATCCTTGGCGATTTTTTCGTAAGACTGGCCTGTTTCACGCGCAAACAGGCGGTTCAGACGTTCACGCATCTTGATGATTTCGCGTGCTTCAATGTCGATATCGGTGGCCGGGCCACGCACACCACCCATCGGCTGATGCAGCAGGAAGCGCGTGTTGGGCAGGCAGAAGCGGCGGTTTTTCTGGCCGGCGGCAAAAATCAGCGCGCCAGCAGACGCCACCCAGCCGGTGCCGATCATGTTGACCGGCGCAATCGAATCGACAAAGCGGATCATGTCATGAATGGTGTCCCCGCTTTCAACGTGGCCACCGGGGGAGTTTACATACACATCAATCGGCTTGTCAGACTCGCCAGCCAGGGCCAGCAGGCGGCCGGTGACATCACGGGCTACCTTGTCGTTAATACCGCCAAAAATCAGCACTTTGCGCTGTTTGAACAGCTTGTGCTCAAGCTCGCCAGCCGGTGCGCCGGGGGCTTTCACATCATCTTTTTCCGGTGTTTCCGGCGCGTCCGGGCCATCCGGCCCTTCATCATCCAGTCTGATGGCGTCGCGGGAGAAAATACCCGTCATTCGTGTCTCCGCATGGTCTGTGTCACGGTTCATGCTTCTTATCCTGCGCCGCCTGCGCGCCCCTGCCAAGGGGCAATCCTATAATGCAGGTGCAACAGGCACGCCTGATCTCGCCACAACGGCGGGAAGACGGTAAGGTGCGCGCTGTTTATCAGCCCAGCGGAGCACCCGTCCCACCATGCAGCAAATGCGTCCTGAACAGAACCGGCCCTTCTGGCGGCATGGTCGCCCCGTTTCTGGCCAGACGGACGCAGCGCGGACGGAGGATACCCCGGCACACGCACCCCTTGCCCATGCTGGGGAAGACCAGCCGCAAACCCACCGCACCGGGCAACGGCATGCCACCGGCTTCCGTATGGGCGTTGCGCTGACAGCGGGCGTGCTGGTGCTGGCGGGGTGCCGCCATCAGGATGCGATCGACAGCACGCTGGAATGGACCCAGAACATGCGCGGGGGCGTGATCTCCCAGCAGCGGCCACCGCCGCCCGGCCGGTATGATCCCTACCCGCATGTGGGGCTGACCCCCACGCAGGCACCGGCTCTGCCCTCCGCGCAGGCACGGGCCATGCTGACGGAACGGCTGATCCGTGACCGTAACCTGACCTACCGCACGGTTGCCGCCAACGGCACGCTCACGCCCGATATTCCGCCGCCGCCCAACGCCGCAGCGGCACAATCTGCGGCAGGCAAGGGGAACGCGGATAAAGGCGCAGGCACCCCCGCTGCTGGCGCTGGCGCG
The DNA here is from genome assembly GCF_030644465.1 of Acetobacter tropicalis. NCBI lineage: Bacteria > Pseudomonadati > Pseudomonadota > Alphaproteobacteria > Acetobacterales > Acetobacteraceae > Acetobacter > Acetobacter tropicalis. Next base: position 1,149,478 of record NZ_JAUYUW010000001.1, read on the forward strand.
AATGCGGCCAAGGATAAAGCCGCAGCGGGGCAGCAGGCAGCCAGCCTGCCACCGGATGCCGCCGGGGCCATTATGGATGCCGCGGAAGCCCCACCCCAGCAGCCCACCACGCCACCACCTTCTGCTAAACCCGCGCCCTCCAAGCCAGCGGCAAAGGACACCAAAAAGGACGCCGCCGCCGATGCGGAAGCCGACATGCCAGAAGTGGCCATGCCGGAAGTGAAGAATGGCGCGCAGAAGCCCCCCACGCCCGAAAGCGCCATTCCGCAGATTCCCGAGGGCCCGCCCGCGCCGCCATCCTTCCCCGGATTTGATGTGCCGTCTGATGCCCATCTGCCCGATGGCGTGCAGCCCAATTATGATCTGAGCGACGCCAAAGGCACGGCCCTGCATTTCATGCCGCAATCTGACCAGCTTTCCGCCGGGCAGGAGAGCACACTGGCCAAACTGGTGCAGAAAACACCGCACGGGCCGTTCTTTGTCCGTGGCTTTGGCAATTCCCCCTCACTCAGCCCGCAGGATCAGGCGGATGCCGTCCAGCTTGGCCTCTTGCGGGCGCAGCGCGTGGCTCAGGAACTGATCAAGCTGAATGCGCCGTCTGATGCCATTCATATCCGGGGGGATGCGTTCGGCACGGGGGCGCGGATAGCCAATTCACCCTGATGCGGAGCGGGGGGCACGGGCCTGTGGCACGCGCCCCTCGGCCAGCCATGCGGCGGAAAGACGCTGGCCGCACGGCAAGAAGAGTTGCCTGATCCGTTTCTGCCATTACTATGTTTTTCCTCCGTAATCGTGCGGAATCTGAACCCCCTTATTTTCAGGGTCCTTTACGTCCATGACCGAAGATTTCCATCGCATTCGCCGCCTGCCGCCTTATGTCTTTGCCTCGGTAAACCAGGCCAAGGCGGCAGCCCGAGCGCGGGGCGAGGATATTATTGACCTTGGCATGGGCAACCCGGACAGCCCCACACCGCCCCACATTGTGGAAAAGCTGGTGGAAACGGTGCAGAATCCGCGTGCGCATGGCTATTCCGTCAGCAAGGGTATTCCGGGCCTGCGCCGGGCACTGGCGGGCTATTATGAACGCCGCTTCAACGTGAAGCTGGACCCTGAGCGGGAAGTGATCGCAACGCTGGGCTCCAAGGAAGGGCTGGCCAATCTGGCCTCCGCCATCACCAGCCCCGGTGACACCATTCTGGTGCCCAATCCGTCCTACCCCATTCACCAGTTCGGGTTCATTATTGCGGGGGCGTCTGTCCGCTCCATTCCCGCCACGCCGGATGATAACATGTTGCGCGCGCTGGAACGTGCCGTGCGTCATTCCGTGCCCAAGCCCACAGCGCTGATTGTCAATTTCCCGTCCAACCCCACCGCATATCTGGCCGATCTGGATTTCTACAAGGAACTGGTGGCCTTTGCCCGGCGGGAGGAAATTTTCATCCTTTCTGACCTCGCCTACGCGGAAATCTATTTTGGAGATCTGGTGCCCCCGTCCATTCTGGCGGTGCCGGGTGCCAAAGATATTGCGGTGGAATTCACATCGCTTTCCAAAACCTACTGCATGGCTGGCTGGCGCATGGGGTTTGCCGCGGGCAATGAACGGCTGATTGCCGCGCTGACGCGCATTAAATCCTATCTGGATTACGGGGCGTTCACCCCCATTCAGGTGGCGGCTGTGGCCGCGCTGAATGGCCCGCAGGACTGCGTGGCCGATATCCGCGCCCTGTATAAAGAACGGCGTGATGTGTTGATCCGTGGCCTGCATGCCGCCGGGTGGGACGTACCATCCCCCGAAGGCTCCATGTTTGCGTGGGCCCCCATCCCTGAACCGTTCCGTGAAATGGGCAGCGTTGATTTCTCCAAGCTGCTGCTGAAAGAAGCCGGTGTGGCGGTGGCCCCCGGCCTTGGCTTTGGCGAGCATGGGGAAGGTTATGTGCGCATCGGGCTGGTGGAAAACACCCAGCGCCTGCGGCAGGCCACCCGCGCCATTCGTGGTTTCCTTGCAGCCCATGGCGTCAAGCCTGCGGCTGTGTCTTCTCCTTCCTCTGCAAGCAAGCCGGAGCCTGTCCAATCGTGAGTGTCTCTTCCTCCTCTTCTCCTCTTCGTCTCGGTATTGCTGGTCTTGGCACGGTGGGGGCGGGTGTTATCCGCCTGCTGGAAACCAATGCGGACCTGATTACCGCCCGCGCTGGCCGTCCGCTGAAAGTTGTGGCTGTCAGCGCGCGGGACCGCACGCGGGACCGTGGGGTGAACGTCTCCGGCCTGCGGTGGTATGACAACGCAGTTGATCTGGTGACAGACCCCGAAGTGGATGTGGTGGTGGAACTGATTGGCGGGGCCGAAGGGCCAGCGCGGGCTCTGGTTGAAGCCGCACTGCAGGCAGGCAAGCCGGTGGTTACGGCCAACAAGGCGCTGCTGGCCATTCATGGCCCGGCGCTGGCGCAGGTCAGTGCGGAAAAATCCGCCCCGCTGCTGTTTGAAGCGGCGGTTGCGGGCGGTATTCCTGCCATCAAGACCGTGCGTGAAGGGCTGGCGGCAGATCGCCTGCTGCGCATTGGCGGCATTCTGAACGGCACCTGCAACTATATCCTGACCGTCATGCGCGAAACCGGGAAGGATTTCGGCTCCGTTCTGGCAGACGCCCAGCAGCTTGGTTATGCCGAAGCTGATCCCTCCACGGATATTGACGGGCTGGATGCCGCCCACAAACTGACCATTCTGGCCGGGCTGGCCTTTGGCCGCCCCGTGGCGTTTGACAGTGTGCATGTAGAAGGTATTCGCCGGATTGGCGCGGCCGATCTGAGCTTCGCCCGCAAGCTGGGCTACCGCATCAAACTGCTGGGGCTGGCCCGCGTGGGTGATGCTGGGCTTGAAGCCCGCGTTACCCCCTGCCTTGTGCCGGAAGATGCCCCCATTGCGCAGGTGGATGGCGTGTTCAATGCCGTGGTGGCCGAAGGCGCATTTGCAGGCCGCCTGATGATTGAAGGCCGGGGCGCGGGCGCAGGCCCCACTGCCAGCGCTGTAACGGCCGACCTGATTGATATTGCCCGTGGCAGCCACATCCCGGTGTGGGGCGTGCAGGTATCTGATATGCAACCTGTGCGGGCCTGCCCTCTTTCTGCCGGAAAGGGCGCGTTTTATCTGCGCCTGCGGGTGGAGGACCGACCCGGCGTGATTGCGGATATTACCGCCGTGCTGCGTGACTGTGGCGTTTCGCTGCGCAGCATGCTTCAGCCCACGCCGGAGAAGAACGACACCGCCCCGCATGTGCCCCTGGTGCTGGTGACGCATCAGACATCCGAGGCGGCCATGCAGGACGCCGTGACACGCATTGACCAGCTTGATGTGGTGACGGACACCCCGGTGATGATCCGGATTGAAACGGACTGAGCCTTCCGTGCGGAGCCAGTTCAAGCCTTAAGAAAGAGGATTTCCCCCTGATGTCTGACACTCGTGAGCCTAAACAGTTTGTGGTTTCTGACCGCAATCTGGCGCTTGAACTGGTGCGTGTTACTGAAGCTGCCGCCCTTGCATCCTCTCACTGGACGGGCCGTGGCAAAAAGAACGATGCCGATGGCGCGGCTGTGGAAGCCATGCGCATTGCGTTTGACACCGTGGCCATTGATGGCACCGTGGTGATTGGCGAAGGCGAGATGGACGAAGCACCAATGCTCTACATTGGTGAAAAGGTGGGCGCTGGCGGCCCCGCCATGGACATTGCGGTGGACCCGCTTGAAGGCACCAATCTGTGCGCCAAGGACATGCCCAACGCCATTACCGTGGTTGCGCTGGCAGAAAAGGGCAACTTCCTGCACGCGCCAGACGTGTATATGGACAAGATTGTGGTTGGCCCCAACCTGCCCGATGGCGTGGTGGACCTTGAAGCCTCCATTGAGAACAATCTGCGCAATCTGGCCCGCGCCAAGAACAAGCCGATTGAAGACATTGTTCTGTGTACGCTCGACCGCGAACGTCATGAAGAACTGATTACCAAAACGCGCGAAGCCGGTGCCCGCGTGCGCCTGCTGAGCGATGGTGACGTTGCCGCCGCCATTGCCGCCTGCATGGATAACAGCCAGGTGGATATCTATGCCGGTTCTGGCGGCGCGCCAGAAGGCGTGCTGGCCGCTGCCGCCGTGCGCTGCGTGGAAGGCCAGATGCAGGGCCGTCTGCTGTTTGAAGATGACACCCAGCGTGAACGCGCCCAGAAAATGAACCCCGGCAAGGACCCGGACCGCAAGCTCGGCCTGCATGATATGGCGGCTGGTTCCGTGCTGTTCTCCGCCACGGGTGTCACCTCTGGCACGCTGCTGCGCGGTATCCGCCGTCTGCCCACCCATGCCGTGACGCACTCACTGGTCATGCGCTCCAAATCCGGCACGGTGCGGTTTATTGAAGGGCACCACAACTTCTCCACCAAAACGTGGACGCCGCAATAACCCTGAGTGCCTTACCCCGCTTTGCCAGAAATGACTGCTTTTTCAGAGACAACCATGCTTCTGCCCCCTGATGACGCCGCGCCCCCGCAGGCCCGCGCCGCGCTGGGGGTGGAGGCCAGCCTGACAGGCCGCCGCTGGATGTGGCGGCCGGGGGCTGACAGCCCGGACCTGATGCGGCTGGGCGCAGCTATTGCCCAACGGGCCGGGCTGCCTGAAATTGTAGGTCGCCTTCTGGCATTGCGGGGCCTTTCTCTTGAAACCGCCGCAGATTTTCTGGACCCGAAGCTACGGGCGCTGATGCCCAATCCGTCCGAACTGCGGGATATGGATGTGGCAGCCGCCCGCATGGCTCAGGCCGTGCAAAAAGGCGAGACCATCGGCATTTTTGGCGATTATGACGTAGATGGCGCCTGCGCCTCCGGCATTCTGGCCTCTTTTTTTGAAGAACTGGGCTGTGCGGTGCACACCCATATTCCTGACCGCATGACCGAAGGCTACGGCCCCAATGTGCCCGCCCTTGAAGGGCTGGTGGCGCGGGGGGCCTCGCTGCTTGTGTGCGTGGATTGCGGCACTGCGGCCTCTGATATTCTGAACCAGATGGCGGGTAAGGCGGATCTGGTGGTGCTGGACCACCATAAATCCGAAGATGCGCTGCCTGCTATTCTGGCAACGGTGAACCCCAACCGGCCGGACTGCACCTCTGGCCTTGGGCATGTATGCGCTGCCGCACTGGCCTTTCTGGCCGCCGTTGCCACTGCACGCGATCTGCGCAGCGCAGGCTGGTTTGAAGCGCACCCCGCGCCAGACCTGATGCGTCAGCTTGATCTGGTAGCACTTGCAACGGTGTGTGATGTCATGCCCCTGCAAGGGCTGAATCGGGCTTTTGTGGCGCAGGGCCTCAAGATCATGGCGCGCCGTCAGCGCACCGGCTTGGCCGCGCTGATGGAAATTGCGGGTGTCACCAAAGCGCCAGATGCGTTTTCCTGCGGGTTCGCCATCGGGCCACGCATCAACGCCGGGGGCCGCATTGCCGAGGCCGCACTGGGCTTGCGCCTGCTACGCAGTGAAGATGCGCATGAGGCCAAAATCATGGCCGAGCGGCTGGATGCCGTAAACCGCCGCCGCCAAGGGGTGGAAGCGGACATTCTGGATCTGGCCATGCAGCAGGCTGCCGCCCAGCGTGAGGCCGGGCATCCTGTCATTCTGCTAACAGGCAAGGACTGGCACCCCGGTGTAGTGGGCATTGTGGCAGGCCGCATCAAGGAACAGTTCAACCGCCCGGCTCTGGTGGGCGCTGCGCAGGATGATGGCTCCATCAAAGGCTCTGGCCGTTCCGTGCCGGGGCTTGATCTGGGCACGGTGATTATTGCCGCACGTCAGGCTGGACTGCTGACAACAGGCGGCGGCCACGCCATGGCAGCCGGCTTCTCCCTGCCTGCCGAGAAGGTGGACGCCTTCCACACTTTTCTGGATGAACGGCTGGCCGGGGCCGCGCAACTGCCTGATGCCGTTGATCTGGAAATTGACGCCGCTCTCTCCGTTGCCGGGGCCACGGTGGAACTGGCACAGAACATGGCCTCTCTCGCCCCGTTTGGCGCGGGCAATGCCGAGCCTCTGGTCGCTCTCTCGCATGTGCAGATTATCAAGGCCGACCGCATTGGCCGAGATGGCAACACGCTGCGTCTGCTGCTGAAAGGCGCTGATGGCGGCCGCCTGAAAGCCCTGCTGTTCCGTGCCGGAGACAGCCCACTGGCCGCCACGCTGGAAGACACCACACGCCCCCCCATCCATCTGGCAGGCTATCTACGCGCCGAAAGCTGGAATGGCCGCACGGATGTCACCTTCTTCATTCAGGATGCTGCACTGGCCTGATACGGTTGCATCAAGACATTATAGGTTACGGCTACGAAGCAAGGACATACCCTCCTGCTATGCCAAACGCTGTTTTTTAAGCCCTTTTTGCCCTGCTGGCACATGTTCCGCCTACCTGAGACAATAGACGTCCCCCTTCCCACTTCTGCACTGATCGGGCTTTCCGTATGCGTACGTGTTATCAGCCGCCCCTTCTCTCCTCTGGATATGTTTCATGACCACGCAACCGATTGTTCTGTTTCCTGACCAACGCCTGCGGCAGGTGACTGTTCCTGTCAGCACTTTTGATGATTCTCTGCGCATTCTGGCGGTAGATCTTCTGGATACGCTGCGTGCTGCACCGGGTATTGGCATTACGGGGCCGCATATTGGTGTGGGTCTGCGCGTGGTGGTGCTGGACCTGCCAGATGGCTCTGGCCCACAGACCTATATTAACCCGGAGATTGTCCAGACCTCTGACACTACCATTCAACACGAAGAAGGCAGCATTTCCATGCCGGGTGTCACGGAAACGCTGACACGAGCCGAAACAGTAACCGTGCGCTATACGGATCTTGAAGGCCGCCCTCAGATTGAAGAGGCTGAAGGGTTGCGTGCCGTCTGCCTCCAGCATGAGATTGACCAGCTTGACGGAATTTTCTGGACACAGAAACTCTCAGCCCTGCGCCGTAGCCGCATAATGGCGCGGTATGAAAAGCTAAGACGTAGCCAACGGTAGAAAGCCATCTGCACACGCTTCAACACACTTGCATGCGAGCTTCTGTTTTTACTGGACACCCGGTGCTTTTCTGCGTCCAGAATACAAGTGCTCTCAGACGTGACATGACGTGACCTAACCAGAGCCAGAGCCAGAGCCAGAGCCAGAGCCAGAGCCAGAGCCAGAGCCAGAGCCAGAGCCAGAGCCAGAGCCAGATTAGTAAGGACCATATCAGCCCTACAACAGGTATTTACTGTCTATGGGATGGCAAGCGTCCATTTTTGTTTTTCAATTGACGCATGACATAGAGTTGTGAGCAAAAAATTAGAAAAAACAACCAGAAACCCACATCATATATGCATCCATATCCATCATAAAATGCCGTGCAGATCAGCAATACGAACGCACAAACGCAGATGAAAACAGACAGTTTGTATCTCGGCAAAGTCACTATCCTTCCCTTTTTTAAGGCACTCTTTTTTCAGAATTAGAGGTGTAAAATTATATTTTTAAATACGTAGCATGCACGTGATCATCTCACTCGAAATCAGAGGGAGGGGCTTGAAGACACCTTCCTTTTTCGGTCACATCAGGATCATAACGCATTGATATTGCCGGCAACAGAACAGTTCGGAGAGGGGTTTTCGAGCTCTCCAAATGACACGGGGACAAAAGATTGTCGACCTCGTTAGAGGGAAGCTTCTCAGAAACGAAAGAGGAGGCGATCCTTCTAGTCGTTTCCCGATAACCGCGCTCTCACAGTTAGCCGCTATCGACAGTCCTATGAGTGAGTGACCACATCTCGAAATCGCTTATACATGTATCCTGAAGCAAACTCGTCTTTCCCCTGCCCTGCCTTTACGGATTATGCAGCATTCAGCAACCGGGTAGGTGGGTCTTCCGGTTGCCACGGCGCGTAACGGATCATGACCTGCTCAAAAAGCGGCGAGGCCAGAAAGCTGTTCAGCCAGCGCTGCACGCCAGGAAGAGGCAGTTCCTGAAACCAGGCAGCATCCGTTGCGGCGAACTGCCGGACAAAAGGCGCGATTGCGGCATCGGTCAGACCAAAACGGCTGCCTTGTAAAAAAGCTTCTTCTGAAAGGAGTGTTTCAAGGCTTTGTAGAATATGAACCGCTTCTTCCTGATGATGAGACGCATCTGTCCCGTAGCGGGAGGCGTATTTGTAACGATCCAGGTGGTATTTGAATGTGGTGTCATTCTGCTCAATCAACGCAGGTTTGACGCCATCCAGCCAATGGGCAGGATCAGCCTGGAAGAGCGCCCAGCGCATGATATCTAGGCTTTCCTCAAGCACAGTACCATCAGGCTGTACCAGAACCGGCACCGTACCTTTGGGCGATGCTGCGAGCATGGCATCAGGCTTGGCTGCAAGCCTGATTTCGCGCACCTCGCACTCTGTCTGGCTGGCCACAAGCGCCAGACGCGCCCGCATGGCATAGGGACAGCGACGAAAGGTATAAAGAACGGGAGAGGAGGACATGACGAAACCCGAGCCCTGTGTGTGCAATCTGCCTGTTATAACCTGCGATACCCCTGCCATTCAGCCCGCACGGGCTGCCCGTTTTCCTGCGGCACAAGATGAATGTAAAGGCCGTCAATCTGTTCCAGCGGCAGACACTCATCAACTTCCATCAAGTTGTCGCGGTGCTGATGCTGGTATTCCACCAGAAGGCTCTTCCGCGCTCGGGCTTTTGCATCTTGTTCAGTAGCAGCGACAAGGAACGTGAACTCATGTTCCTCCCGCAGTGCGCCTTTAAGATAACCGCCCATATTGATGAAATAGAGTTTTCTGTCAGATATCGGCCTTTCCGGGCTGAGCGTTACGGCATAACCATCCGCCCACGTTATACAACCATATGCATCAATATGCAGGGATTGCCGAGTTCCAAACCACCGTGAAATGAGAGACGGATAAGCATCCTCAGGTTTGCGCGCGACGGCAAACTGCACATCATGAACCTCAATGTTCGCACCGGGGGCGGAACCACCCAGATAAAAGACGTAAAGCTTCAAGTTCTCATCCCCCCTTCCTCATGCCCGCCGCTTTGCTGCTTATGATAGCAGCAAAGCAGTCCGGCTCCTGTCCTTCTCACACAGCAGAGGCGTCTTTATCATGGGATGGCTTTTGCCGCAGAACAGTCTTTTCCTGACGGGGGGAGCCGTGTCTGAGGGGTATTTGACGCTGCTCTCATTTGGAGCGGAGTGTTTCCGCGTACCCCTTCATAAAAACGGTCCCGACATCCCCTTTCGTTTTGCTAGTGGCCCATCATGATGAGCGGGCAACCGACAGAGCATTTTGAAAAAAATATGGTCAGCAAACCAGCAATGCATGAAGCGCAATTCACGACTGCTCAGTTTCCGAAGGAGTGGGGTGGCTTTTTTTGTAATACAAATGACCGCTCCGCAGGTGAGTCAAAAATAATTTAACTGCATAGTGTGAATAAATTTAACACGACAACCTTGCCCCATTTTTTTTCCTTTGTGCCGTTATTTTTGCCGCCCCTACAATCGTGGTTCAGAACACACTACAAAAATTTTGAAACTGCTTTATTATTATTTTATATTTATTAGTTGTTATTAAACAAACCAAAACAACCTAATCAATTTCCTTTTTTATTTTCGATTCTCTGTGTATTTAAAAATTGTATCTATAATTTCTTTAAATTTATTAGCGATTCAGTTCCTGAACAGCCCTCCCCCAGACAGTGAAGGAAACAGAAATGACAACCTATACAACCGACTCTGGCGTTGTTTATAATATTACTCAGCCTTATTCTAACTTATGGCCAATACCTGTTGATAATGTATGGGATGTAACAATCACAGCTCCAAATGGAGATACTATTTATACGGGGACAAATCTTAACCCTGGCATTGATCTGGTTGTCTTACAGCTTGCGGCATCTGGTTATGTTCTTACAGGAACAGAAGATTACACAACCCTTATCAGCGCGGCCAGCATCCAGACTATTGTTACTGCTCCCGGTTCTACTGGCAGTATTATTATTGGTATTGGCGCTGCGGAAGCCAATACGTATTACATCGGCGGCGACAATACCATTTCCGGGCTGGTCAACGCTGTGGCTGGCACCACCATTAATGTTGTTGGCGGCACGGCAACGCTTTCCGGTAATACCGGGGGCTCTCTGGTTGGCCTTCTGACAGGCTCCACCGTCAATATTGAATATGGCGGAACGTTCAATACCGGGGCGGCCCTAGCAAGTGTACTTGAAGGCGGTACCGTCAATTTTGGCACAGGTGGCGGCACACTGATCCTGAACGGTGGAGGCACCGCCATCAGCCTGCTGGCGTCTGGTACACTAAGTGCCACAACCATCAACAATTATGATCCGAACAAGGATACTATCGAGCTTCAGGACACAACTGGCGCGGTTTCCAGCTACACCATTGCTGATGGATCAGATTCCAGCAAAATCATCACGCTGCAAAATGCCAGTGGGCAAACAGTAGCAGAATATGCCGTTAAGTTGGCTGACGGCGTAACCCTGCCTTCCGGCGACTATTCCACCAGTTCAGCAGATGCCGCTGCAAACCCGCTACAGATTACCTATTCAGATGATAACACATACATCAACGCCTGCTTCCTGAGCGGAGGCATGATCCGCACCACCGATGGCGATATTGCTGTTGAAGACATCAAGATTGGGGATTTGGTTATTACGCGGGACTGGAAAAACAATCAGGATGTTACGCGCCCGGTTGTGTGGGTTGGCAAGGCGCAGGCCACAATCCGCCCTGATCTGCCCCTTGATGAAGCAGGTTATCCTGTGCGTATTCTGAAAGATGCCGTGGCTGATGGTGTGCCTTACAAGGACCTGCTGGTCACCCCCGAGCATTGCCTGTTTTTTGAGAACAAGTTCATTCCTGTTCGTATGCTGGTAAACGGGGCCTCCATTTTTTACGATACTTCCGTGCCTGCCTACACCTATTACCATGTGGAAACGGAACAGCATTCCGTAATCACCGCTGATGGAATGCTGACAGAAAGCTATCTGGATACCGGCAACCGCCGCGCCTTCCGCCAGACAGGCAATGTGGTTGGGCTGCGTGGTGCGGCTGTGCAAAACTGGGCTGATCACGCTGATGCACCGCTATGTGTGGACCGCACCTTTGTAGAACCCCTGTTCCGGGCACTGGAAGCCCGGAAAAAGGCCGTTGTCGCCCAGCAGCCACGCGTGGAACAGCCGGTGCTGACGGATGACCCAGACCTGCATCTGGTAACGGAAACGGGTGTTTCTATCCGCCCCATCCGCCACAGCAAGCAGCATTACAGCTTCATGCTTCCCCCTGCCACACGCTCTGTCCGCATTGTCTCACGCGCCAGCCGTCCGGCAGATGTGATCGGCCCGTTTGTGGATGACCGCCGCCAACTGGGGGTTGCGATTGGGGAGGCAAACTGCCTGACAGCCAAAAAGCTGCATGCCGTAACGGCGCATCTGGAAGACAGCAAACCCGCAGGCTGGCATGCCGACACTAAAGGCAAAACCCATGCCTGGACCAACGGTAACGCCGTTCTGCCCTTGGGCGATCTGCTGACCACTGACACCATGGCGCTCCTCTCCCTGAGCATTCACGCCGCAGGCCCTTATCTTGTGGAACCAGACGCTCAGACCACAATGATGAACCAATACGCCTGATCCCTCAGGCTTTCTGACGGGGCGTTCCTGCCTGCCAATGTATTTTATTGGGCTGAAGCAGGAATGCCTTTTTCAAGCCTTTATAAAAAGGAGGGTCCTCGAAACCCTCCTTTTTTGTCCCATCAGAATCACACCTCATTGAGAGTGCTGCGGATAGAAAAGGCGCGCTGGAGGCTTTTAACTCCCCTTCGGGTCAAGCTCATCATCTGAGCAATACCGATCACTTGCTTCCCTGCCCCCTCCGAAAAGGACTGCTTGAAAAATAGCTCCCGCGCCCTGATTGACTTTGGGGCTTGGGGCTTGGGGCTTGGGGCTTGGGGCTTGGGGCTTGGGGCTTGGGGCTTGGGGCTTGGGGCTTGGGGCTTGGGGCTTCGCGGAGCGCATCTTCTCCCTGACAGCAAGCGTCATCCAAACAAAAACAGGGCCGGAACTGTGTCCGGCCCTGTTGAGCAAACCGTGGGATAAAAGCTGCTTTATCAGGCTTCCTGCGCGGCGCTGCGGCGGGCTTCCACTTCTTTTTTCATGGCCGCCTGCACTTTTTCAAAGGCCCGCACTTCAATCTGGCGCACCCGTTCACGGGAGATGCCATATTCATGCGCAAGGTCTTCCAGTGTAGAGGGCTCATCCTTCAGGCGGCGTTCCGTGAAGATATGTTTTTCACGGTCATTCAGCGTGTCCATGGCAGAAGCCAGAAGCGCCTTGCGGCCTGAAAGCTCCTCGTTCTCGGCGTAGACTTCTTCCTGATTGTGCTGATCATCAACCAGACGGTCCTGCCACTCGCTGCTTTCATCCGTGCGCATGGGGGCGTTCAGGCTGTGATCGGGTGCCGCCATGCGGCGGTTCATGTTCACCACATCCTGTTCGGGCACGCCCAGCGTGGTGGCAATCTTGTTCACCTGCTCCGGCTGAAGATCCCCATCATCAATGGCCTGCATCTGCCCTTTCAGGCGGCGCAGATTGAAGAACAGTTTTTTCTGCGCGGCAGTGGTGCCCATTTTGACCAGAGACCAGCTATGCAGGATGTATTCCTGAATGGCGGCACGAATCCACCACATGGCGTAGGTGGCAAGGCGGAAGCCCTTGTCCGGATCAAACCGGCGCACGGCCTGCATCATGCCCACATTGCCTTCGCTGATAAGCTCGTTCACCGGCAGGCCGTAGCCGCGATAACCCATGGCGATCTTGGCAACCAGACGCAGATGAGATGTGACCAGCTTGTGCGCGGCGGTCACATCTCCTTTGTCCTTCCACAGATGGGAAAGACGGAGTTCTTCTTCCGGTGTGAGGATAGGGTACTTACGAATATCCTGAAGGTATCTTGACAGATTGTTTTCAGGACCAACATTGATAACAGAAGAAACCATGGGTCAGCACTCCCTTGAACCGGAAAGCTCCCTGCGGTGCAGTGGACTGGGGGCAGCCCATTAAAGAACCGTTTGGAAAGAGGCGAGTTCCGGCCAACAAGTGAAAAAGACTTACATCCTCTTCCTTCGCCCCCCCGAAATGAGCAGCACGAGGGAAGAGACGCCCGCTCCGGCACCTATGACAGACGCACGGGAATGGTGAGCTAGGGTGCGCCCGAATCACCACACTGTCAAGAAAATCGGACGATCCTGTTTGATTAACGCAAATGTGAGCTATGCGTTTCCTGCCTGACCACGCGGGACTCGTGGCCGCAGAAAGACTTCTCTTTGCCTGCTCGCTCTTCCAGCTTTTCAGCGGCTGCTTGACCCTTCAGCCTACGGGGCTGACAAGGGATGAGTGGCCTGAAAAAACGGGCTTGGGAGCGCGTGAGGAAAAGCCATCAGGCTGCGAAACCAAACCTCCGCCTGCATTCCCAGACTCGCCCGACCAGCCTTTCAGAGTTTTCACACCGCCTTTTTCAGCGGTGTCATGCCCAGGGCTTCGCCCAGCGCCTGCATGTCCTCCGGCATGGGGGCTTCAAACAGCAGGGCCTCGCCTGTGCGCGGGTGCGTAAAGCCCAGACGGGTGGCGTGCAGCGCTTGCCGGGGGAAATCCAGCGCGGCAGCGCGGCCTTCCGGCGTGAGCAGTTTGGCAGCGGCAGGAACGCGGCGCAGATAGACCGGGTCCCCTATCAGCGGGTGCCCGTTGGCTGAGAAATGCACCCGGATCTGGTGGGTGCGGCCCGTGGCCAGTTTGCAGGTGACAAGGGCAGCCCCCATCTCAAACGCCTGCAAGGTACGGTAATGCGTCAGCGCCCATTTGCCGCCGTGGGTGGTGATGGTCATGCGTTTGCGGTCGCGCTTGTCCCGCCCGATATCCCCTTCATAATCGCCCTCCGCAGGGTTGGGGCAGCCCCAGCAGAACGCCAGATAGGCGCGGTCTATACGGCGGGCTGCAAAATCATCCGAGAGGGCAAGATGTGCCTTTTCTGTTTTGGCGGCCACCATCAGGCCGGATGTATCCTTGTCCAGCCGGTGCACAATGCCGGGCCTGCGCTCCCCGCCAATGCCCTTCAGGCTCTCGCCACAATGGGCGATCAGGCCGTTCACCAATGTGCCGGTTTCATTGCCCGGCGCAGGATGAACCACCAGCCCGGCAGGTTTGTTGAGCACAATGAGATCATCATCTTCATAAAAGATCTCGAACGGCACCGCTTCGCCCTGCGGTACGGCGGGGGTAGCGGGGGGAATATGCAGCACCAGTTCCATACCGGCCCGCACGCTTTCCGCCGGTTCCGTAATCTGTTTTGCACCGCACTGGAGATGGCCGCTTTCTATCAGCCCCTTCACACGGGAACGCGAAAGTGTGCCGGACTGTGCGGACACATAGCGGTCCACACGCTCGCCTGCCTGTTCGGGCTGCACGACAAATGTAAGCATAGACCCACCCGCCGGATGGGGAGCATGGCTGGCGCGTGACGTCGGCGCGCCTTGCGGGAAGGCATCTTCTTCCTGTGGGGAAGACGCTGGCTGGCTGGTTTCGGCTCGGGCGGGGGTATCGCGCTTTACGTCCTTGCCGCCTTTTCTGCTCCGGCCTGCTTTTCTGGGGCCGGGCATGCCTGCATCCGCATTATCATCCTCTATCTGCACGTGCGTGCGCCGCCGGGATGACCGTGCGCCGCCAGATGCGGGCTCCGTGGTCCGAGCAGCGTGAGAGGCCTTTGTCTTATCGGGTGTCTGGTCTGGCGTGGGAGCAGGCGTGCCGGGGTGTTTCAAAAACTCATCCTGTCCTAAGGAGCAAGCGGGAGTCCTGCACAAAGCCTACTCACTTGGGCGGCGTCAAGCATTTGCGGCAGGTGGCTATGGCTGGTCCATGTCTGATGGGATACACTCCCGGCATGAGTGATCTGCCCACCCCCGCCCCTGCCGTTGCCCCGCCTGACCCGGTGGAAGCCCTGCAGGTGGCCTATGCCGCCATGGTGCGCAGGCGCATGGTGATGCTGGCGGTGTTGGCGGTGGCCATTCTTGTCTCTCTGGCGCTGGATTTCTCGGTGGGGCCTTCTGGCCTGAGCCCGCGGCACCTGCTGCATATTCTGCTGCACCCTGAGGCTGCGCCGCCGATGGAGCGGGTGATTGTGTGGCAGATCAGGCTGCCTTACGCACTGATGGCGGTATGTGTGGGCGCGGCCCTTGGGCTGGCGGGGGCGGAAATGCAGACCGTGCTGGCCAATCCCCTTGCCAGCCCCTTTACGCTGGGTGTTTCGGCTGCCGCCGCGTTTGGTGCATCGCTGGCCATTGTGCTGGGCTGGCATCTGCCCGGTGTGGGAGAAAGCTGGCTGATTGCCACCAATGCGTTTGTGTTTGCTGTTGGCTCCGTAGGGTTACTGGATGTGGTGAGCCACCGCCGCCACGCCAGCACGGGCACGGTGGTGCTGTTTGGCATTGCGCTGGTGTTCACCTTTCAGGCGCTGGTCTCCCTTATTCAGTTTGTCGCGAATGAGGACGCGTTGCAGGAGCTGGTCTTCTGGACCATGGGCAATCTGACACGCACCACATGGCCCAAACTCGGCCTGCTGGCAGGCGTGGGCGCAGTGGTGGCTGTCTTCTCCTTTCGCTCCGCATGGAGCCTGACCACCCTGCGCATGGGGGAAGAACGGGCAGCCAGCCTTGGCGTGAACGTGCCCCAGATCCGCCGGGCGGCGCTGTTGCGCATCAGTCTGCTTTCCGCGCTGGCCGTGGCGTTTGTGGGGATTATCGGGTTTGTGGGGCTGGTGGCTCCACACATCGCCCGCCGTCTGCTGGGGGAAGATCACAGATTTTACCTGCCGGGCAGCATGCTGGCGGGGGCCCTTATTCTCTCGCTGTCTTCCACCGTGGCGCGCGTGTTAGCACCGGGGGTTGTGGTGCCTACCGGCATTGTGACGGCACTGGTGGGCATTCCGTTTTTTGTGGCCATTGTGCTGCGCCGGCAGGGGATGTCCTGATCATGCGTCCTTCCCCGGAACATCCGTCCGCGCCCAGGCAATCATCCTCCCGCTCGCCAGAAATGGGTGCTGGGGGCGAGGAGAACAGTCAGGCCGCTCTCTCCGCCCCTGCTGCGTTCACGTCTGCTGAGGCACAGCCGCGCACGGCACACAGCGCGAGCACCTCGCCAAACACTGGCGACGCTGCCACAGCAAATGTGGGCAAGGCACGCCCGAACGCAGAAGGACCAGAGGCAGGGGCACCAGAGACGGGGGCATCAGACCGCAACGGGCTTGAAGCCCGGAATGTGACCGTGCGGTTTGGCAGGCGCACTGTGCTGCATGATGTTACGGCGGGGCCCTTCACACGCGGCACCATTCACGCCCTGCTTGGGCCTAATGGCAGTGGCAAATCCACCCTGCTGCGCGCCATGGCTGGGCTGTTGCCGTCTTCTGCCTGCGTGACGCTGAATGGCGAGGACCTTTCCGCCATGTCCCTCACCGCACGCACGCGCAAATGTCTGTATCTGCCGCAGGATCTGCCAGCCCCCGTGCATTTGCCGGTGCTGGAAGCGTTGATGGCCGCCAGCCATACCGGCGGCGGGTTTCAGGCCCCACAGCAGGACGATGCCGTGCGGGACGCGCTGGACCGGCTGACCCAGTTTGGCATTGCCCCGCTGGCGTTACGCCCGCTGGATGAGCTTTCTGGCGGGCAGAGGCAACTGGTGGGGCTGGCGCAGGCGTTCAGCCGCACTCCGGAAGCAGTGTTACTGGATGAACCGCTGAGCGCGCTTGATCTGCACCATCAGTTTGCCGTGATGACCGTTTTGCGGCGGGAGACCACCGCCCGCCAGCTTGTAACGGTTATTGTGCTGCACGACCTGAATATTGCACTGAACCTGACAGATACCGTAACGGTTTTACACGAGGGGCACATCATGGCCTCCGGCCCGCCAGCGGATGTGCTGACCCCTGCCCTGCTGCGCGAGACCTATCGCATCCGTGCCCGGATTGAGCACGGTGCGGATGGGCGCAGTTTTGTCAGCGTGGACGGCATTGCGTAAGGCTGAAAAAGCAACCTACGTGCCGCAGAAGGTATAGCGCACGCGCTCCGCAGGTTTTGCAGGCAGGGCGTAGCGTTCCCGGCCAGGCTGCTCCTGATAGGGATTGGCCAGCACGCTCTGCAATGTCTCAAACAGGGTGTAATCGTCCTCGGTAACAGCCTGCACAATCATTTCTTCCACCAGATGATTGCGCGGAATGTAACAGGGATTCACCCGCCGCATGGTGGCGGCGCGTTGCGCTGGCGTGCATGACGGTTCCTGTTCCAGCCGGACCTGCCACTGTTTGAGCCACGCGCCCAGTGGGGTGAGCGTATCCGGCAGCAACACGGCATCTGGCGTATTGGCCAACCCTTCCTGAAGCTCTGTCTGGCTGAGTGCACGGAAGGTCTGGGTGAAATCAAGCTGGTCGTTCTTCATGGTTTCCAGCAGAGTGCGCGCGAGGGCGATATCCCCTTCCTGCTCTGTCTTCAGCCCCAGCTTGGCGCGCAGGCCAGCCAGATAGGCGGTCTGGAACTGCGGTTCAAAAGCCCCCAGCGCGGTCTGGGCTATCTCGACTGCCGTATCATCATTTTCAGCCAGAAGAGGCAACAGGGCTTCAGCCAGACGGGTCAGATTCCACAGCGCCATGCTGGGTTGGTTGCCGTAAGCGTAGCGGCCCCGTTCATCAATAAAGCTGAACACGGTTGAGGTATCATACTGCTCCATAAAGGCGCAGGGGCCGTAATCAATCGTCTCGCCGGAGATGGACATGTTGTCCGTGTTCATCACGCCATGAATGAAGCCCACCAGCATCCACTGCGCCACAAGCCGGGCCTGTGCAGCAATCACGCTTTCCAGCAGCGCCAGATACGGGTTTTCAGCCTGCGTGGCATCAGGATAATGGCGGCTAATGGCGTAATCCGCCAGCAGGCGCAGGCCAGCCTCATCCTCCCGCGCGGCAAAAAACTGGAAGGTGCCGACACGGATATGGCTGGCGGCAACACGGGTCAGCACCGCGCCGGGCAATGGTGTTTCGCGCAGCACGGTCTCGCCCGTGCGCACGGCGGCAAGAGAGCGCGTGGTGGGAATACCCAGCACGGCCATGGCCTCGCTCACCACACATTCACGCAGCACGGGGCCTAAGGCCGCGCGGCCATCCCCCCGGCGGGAAAACGGGGTGCGGCCGGAGCCTTTAAGCTGGATCTCCCATGTTTTGCCTGCGCTATCCGTGACATCCCCCAGCAGCAGGGCGCGACCATCCCCCAGCCGGGGCACAAAGTTACCGAACTGATGGCCCGCATAGGCCAGCGCCACCGGCTGCACGCCTTCCGGCATGGCCTGCCCGGCCAGCATGGCGATACCCGCCGGGCTGGCCAGCCATGCGGTATCCAGCCCCAGCGCCTCCGCCAGCTTTTCATTCAGCTTTATAAGCTGTGGCGCTGCCACGGGGGAAAGTTCTACCTGAGCGTAAAACCGCTCCGGCAGGCTGACGTACGTTTGTTCGAGAGAAAAATTGTTCATGACTCTGACCACCCAGCGTTGTGTCCTGCTTGCACGCACCCTTGGGCTGCACAGCCTCTACCCTACTGCCGCAACGCCTGCCCTGAAACCCCGAACGCACGAGATGCGCCTATGTTTGAACTGCGGGTTTTTGCTGATGCTCTCATGTCAGCCTCCTCCGCTGGTGCGTGACAGCGCGCAGCGTGATGACACGCAGACAATTTTTCAGCCAGACACCAGTTGAGGAATAGAAAAGCGATACCCGGTACACCGTTGGCGCACAGCAACGCAGACGTTATCCGTGCTGACAGATGTAAGTGCTGCCACTGGTTTGGCATTATGGATCGATCCATAATGCCTCATGTGGGTAATCAATCGCAATACGGAAGCGCCCGTAGATAATAGCATCATCTTTTTTATTTTTATGTCTAAATATAATTTTTGATTATGATAAATATTTTATCATATTGTATTCTTATATTTTCTTTTTTATATACTCATATATTATGTTGAAGTCTTATCGATCAAACATATGATTTGTATCTATGGAATAAGCCTCCCCATAAGGAGCAATATAACTCCCAGTTTGATGATCATGTCTATCATCTCCATTTCCTAGTCGGATATTAACATCACCGATAATGGGAAATTTAACATTTTTTCCATTTTCGTTATAATTATCGTGATAATTTTCATATTCATAATATTTTTTTCTTTTCCCATAAACATCAATGGTCTCAGGATCATGGGTAATAAAGTTTAGATCATTCATAATTTTTTCTTTTCTAAAAAAAGAATTGTAGTAATCTTTATTTTTAGGGGCTGCATTAATATCTGTTATTGTTACTGTAAATGAGAAAAAAAATATCATTATGACATGATGCATTTTCATTTTGATTTCATGTGCCCAAATTTTTACGATCAGCCCCATCTACAGTGACCTAGGCCATACTGTAGTTAAGGTTGCTTTTAGGTTATCATAGTAAACGAGGAAAAGGCGAGCCTTGCATTAGGTGTTTAGTCCCGGGATTTGACGGGTTGGATTGATAATGAATCTTTCTGGCTCTGAAGTCCAGATTTGGCAGACATATTCGTAGGGCGTGAGGCCACTTAGGCTCTTGAGCCTTTGCCCCCGCAGCACCTACTACCGTCTACCCCATCCAGAGGCTCATCCTTTCCAGCCCGAAATTTCTATCAGGCCGTTCCGTAAACCACACAGGGCCAACGCGCTGTGTGCCCAATGTGATTTCCGGCACCTCAATCAGGCGCGTCCCCTGTATCAGGCTGTCACCGTTCTCGACAATCCGCCATTCTGGATGATGGGCATGCCATTTTTCAAAAACACTTTTTATAATATATGATTTTACACCCTCTCCTTTTACGGTGGGGATATGCTGTGCAGTCAGCCCGGCAGGTGTGGGAAACGCTGTTGCTCCCGTATCAAACAACAGAGGAACGGGTTCGCCATCTATCATGAGAGTCACCTCAGGAAAATCACTGCCACGCTCACCGTTCTGATTATGCACAAACGAGAGGGGAACACGCACTGCATGCGGATCTGGGTGCCAGTCTTGTGGTTCGAGCAGAATTTTTTTTGGCGGGATAGTCAAATGTCCAGATAAAATGGGAAAGATAGCCCGCCCCAAGCATACCATCCGCAGCCTTCACGCCTGCATCAGCATCAAGAATAACAGCATCTGCCCCGCAAGGACGCGGCTGCGTTACGGAGGGCAAACCGGCACCTGTGCGAAATGAAATTCCGCCGACAAGACCCACCTTGAAATCAGGCTGTTTGCAGGTTGTTACTGTCCCGCCAAGACGGGAGACAATGTCTCTACGAAGAGCATACAGGCCGCCAAATCCGGCCCCTCCCGTATCCACAATCAACCGGGGTGTGTAGCCCGTCCGCGCAGTCGCGTGTAACATAGAAATGTCCGGCTTCAAACACTGTGGGCACAAGCACTTCTTTTGTCTGAGCGTGCGCCATTGCAGCAAACATGCAGCCACAAAACACCAAGAAAACCTTTGATAATAAATGCGTCATTTGCAAACAGAGCTGCCTATAACTTTCACAATCCTGAGATGGGTCTGGCATGTTATCGTCCCCTGCCAACAGGCACCACATATGAAAAATTCATGGCTTTTGAAGCAGACTTTCCGCGCACCGTATTTCTTCACATTCCTTCAAAAAATCATAAGTTTATATTGTTATTTATTGACGAAAATGATTTATTTCTTCCGTCAAGGTAACACAGATGGACACCTTCTATAACACCAACATTTTGTTTCTTCCGCTCACCAACACCGAGTAAAATATGAAACTTAGGGTGTGTCGTCAGTTAATTCCAATGATGGCGGAGACGAATTGCACGGCTGCGAGGAAAGTTGACTTCAGCTTGTCATATCGTGTTGCAATACCCCTGAACTGTTTAAGTCTGGCGAAGAAGAGTTCGATGATGTTTCGTTTTTTATAAAGCGAGAAGAGGATTTTCCGTGGATTGCGTCGGTTTTTCTTTGACGGAATAACCGGTGTGATCCCCCGCTCTTCAAGCTTTTCGATGAGGGGATCGGCATCATAAGCCTTGTCGGCGATGAAGACCTCGGGATCGACTTCATCGAGCAATGGCTCTGCTTCTGTGATGTCGGCCCTTTGTCCGGGCGTCAGGGAAAGAGCCGCAGCCTTTCCCGCGGCATCGACAATGGCATGGATTTTCGTGGTCAGTCCGCCACGGGACCGCCCGGTGGCCTGATCCGCCCCCCTTTTTTACGGGCGCCCGCGCTATGCTGGTGAGCACGGACAATGGTGCTGTCGATCATCATGTATTCGTTGTCATGGTCAGCAGCCAGATGCCGGAAAATCCGCTCGATCACGCCGCCTTCGCACCAGCGACGCAGCCGCCGGTGCACGTTCTTCCAGTCCCCGAACCGGGCAGGCAGATCACGCCAGGGAATGCCTGCACGGTAACGATACAGCACGGCTTCGATAAACAGACGGTTATCCTCAGCCGTCCCACCGACATGACCTTCGCGACCCGGGAGAAGATCTTTTATTCGCTCCCACTGACCATCGCTCAAACCATACCGTCGCATTCACACTCTCCCCGTTCCAGAAACAGGAAGAAAACATCACAGATCAAACGGGAGTACAAGCTTCATAATCCCCCCGTTTAACTGACGACACGCCCTAATGTTCGCAGACAGCCGCCTCCCTCCAGCCCCACAATGCCCGTCAACTTTCTTCATAGTGAACGGGTAGAACATCCTGTCATCCGAGTTGCTTCACGTTTTTTCTCAGTTTTCTGAAAATAGTCATAAACCTTCTTAAATCCATTCAGGCGAACAAGCTCCCTTATCCCGTCATTTGATTACCGCATAGCTCCGCTTTGTAGAGCCGCAACAAAAAGCACCCTCAGTTATCTTGTAAGCGCAAGGGCGTGACGGATGGGGGCAAGATATCCTATTATATCTTGCAGAAGCGGACGGTGCATACTGCCACGTAGTGGACGCAAAAGATAACGCAAGGATGGTCATGGAAAATCAGGTTCATTCAATCTGGTCGCAACTGAATGGGTTGCTGCCTGTTGTGTTGGGTTACGTCAGTCAGTTTGCGCTGGCGCTGCTTGTTCTTTTTGTTGGCTGGAAACTTGTCAACGCGGTCACGCGCGCCATGGGCCGCATGATGGAGGCAAGCCATATCGAACCCACACTCCGCGGGTTTTTGCTGAGTGTTGTGGGGCTGTTCCTCAAGGCCCTGCTGCTGATCAGCGTGGCCTCCATGGTCGGGATTGCGACAACATCCTTTGTTGCTGTTCTGGGTGCCGCTGGTCTGGCCGTGGGCATGGCGTTGCAGGGTAGCCTTGCCAACTTTGCGGGCGGTGTGCTGATCCTGCTGTTCCGCCCCTTCAAGGTTGGGGATTCCATTACAGCGGGTGGCAGTTCAGGCACCGTGACATCCATTGAAATGTTCCGCACTGTTCTGCGTGATGCAAATAATGAGATCATTTATGTTCCCAACGGAACATTATCAAACAACATTGTGGTCAACAGTTCTGAAACTGACAGGCTTCTGGGTTCGGTCACACTGCTGATTGATTACAATGATGATATTGATAAAGCCCGAGCCCTGCTGCTTGGCCTGACAGAGCAGGATGAACTGGTTCTTAAAAACCCCGCTCCCTCTGTTTCCTTTTTACCAAAAGCTGCAAATATTCAGGTAACACTTGGGTTCTGGTGCGCCCCAGGAAACGTTGCCCCTCTGGTCGCAAAATATTCAGAGGCAGCCATCAAAGTGCTTCAGAAAGAAGGCTATCGCCTTGGGGTAACCGCACGCACGGCGGCATGATCCACTCGGGTTTCAGGACAAGCTCCTGAAACCCACCCCTCTTTCAGGTGGGCATGAGTTGTGCAAGAAACATCTGAAAATACTTTCGCTTTCAAAAAAATTTAGAATATTCTCTTCCTGACACACACAATCATGCAGGAAGCAATACTCTTCAAATATTGCCTCTTACGAGGCACGTGACACCCTCATAAATTGATCACACGGGCATAGTTGATACGCGACTTTAAGCAAGGCTAAAGCACGTACGCTTCTTTACGGAAATATACCTCCCTTCCAGAGGAAGCTCACACCTTTCAAAGAGCTCCGCACCACGCGGCATGGTTTACATCTTTTTTATGGGCTGAAGACACTCAGACCAACACTGCGAACGTGCGTATTGGCTCCGCAGACTCAACACCATTTCCCGAAGACATTCTCTAAAAAATAACTAAAAATAATATAGTTATCAATATCCATATCACTTCAGGTTCTTGCATCCCTGACTTTTTACCCCATTCTGCCACACCACACAGACACGCATTTGTGACTCCATCCGGGTCTCCTAGCCTGTCACTTTAGCGCGGTAGGCGTTGTTCTCATCTGAGTGCTGCTTATGATCCCTGTTCAGTTTGATCATGCAGGCGCTACTGGATGGGATCGTTCTCCCTTTCAAGCGGCCCGGCGAGCAGGGAGAGTGATTTTTATGACCACCTTTGAACTGGTCGATGCCCATCAGCGCGAGAGGGTAGGGTCATTCCCCTCCTTTGACCCTGCGCAAGGAGATCTGGAGGTCTTCCGGCGTGATCTTGCGGAAGGCACAACTGCTCTGCTGGGGTCTGATACTGTGGCGTATGAAGAAAGGGTGATACCCGGCCCCGCCAATGCCCCTGCGGTGCGGGTTCTGATCTTCCGCCCGCCCGAGGCCAATGGTCCCGCGCCGGTCATTCTGTACGTGCATGGGGGCGGCATGATTGCGGGTACGCCGGACATGCAGGCTGGCACCCATGCCAGAGTGGCCGCCGCAACAGGGGCGTTGATCGTGTCCGTTGATTATCGGCTCGCACCTGAAACGCCTTTTCCCGGCGGGCTGGAGGATGTGTATGCAGCGCTCCTGTGGCTGTCTGCCCATGCCACGGACCTAGGGGGAGACTCCAGCCGCATCAGCATCATGGGGGATAGCGGAGGCGGATGTCTGGCTGCCGCTACAGCGCTTCTGGCGCGGGACCGGAAACAGGTGCCGCTGCGGGCGCAGATCCTGATCTACCCCATGCTGGACCTGCGCACGGGCGGCCCGGACGCCCTAACGGATGACCCTACAACAGGCGAGTTTGTCTGGACACGAGCCCAGAACCAGCATGCGTGGTCTGCGGTGCGGGGCACACTGGCAGCGGATGATCCGGCATTTGGTTATCTCTCTCCCGCCTTCATGCGCAATCTGTCCGACCTGCCGCCAACCTTCCTGATAACGGGAGCGCTTGATCTGTTCAGGGATGAGGACGTGACGTTTGCGCAGCGGTTATGGCAGGCTGGTGTTCCGACAGATCTGATTGTGTACGCCAATGCCGTGCATGCGTTTGATCTGCTCCCCTCACCTTTGGCTGAGCGGGTGCAGCGGGACGTTGTGGAAGCCATCCGCCGCCTGACCTGAAAGGCTGGGATGAGATAAGGAAGGACACATGGTTTCTGAACACACTGAAACCAAGCCAACGCCACGCGCTGCATGGTTTGCCCCCAAACGCTTCGGCTATGGCGCAGGCACCCCTATTACATGGCAGGGATGGGCTACCCTGGGCCTTTTTCTTGTCGTGACGCTGGGTTCCTCTTTTGCGCTTCCTTTCCTGCCCTTCCGCCACACGACCTCCTTACTGGTTGGCGTTATTTTGCTTGATATTATTGCAACGGCCCTCTTTTTCTGGGTCTGTCGCTCCCACACGCAAGGGGGATGGCGCTGGAGATGGGGCGAGTCTGACTGACGGCGCGTGCTCTGGCCCTGTCTGTGCGAACATGGTAGGTAAATGCCCACTTTGAACGCAGCCGCGCAGGTTTGTTTCTTACCCGCCTGATTTTTGCCCGTAAGCAACACGCCTGCACGACACAGACCCAGACGGACACCACACGTCCAGCACACCAAGGCCGCGGAGACGCCAGAACTTATGAGCACGACGAGAGAGACAGTCTTCCAGATCACCCCCAAGACCGATGCTGTCAGCCCGGAAGAACGCGCTGCCCTGCTGGCGAACCCCGGCTTTGGTCGTGTCTTTTCTGACCATATGGCCGTTGTGACCTACACCGAAGGCAAGGGTTGGCACACGCCACAGATTCTGCCCCGCCAGCCGCTGGTGCTGGACCCTGCTGCTTCTGTGCTGCACTACGCGCAGGAAATTTTTGAGGGCATGAAGGCCTACCGCGCCCCCAACGGGGATGCGCAACTGTTCCGCCCGGACGCCAACGCCCGCCGCTTCCGCAAATCTGCCGAGCGCATGGCCATGGCGGAAGTGCCGGAAGAACTGTTTCTGGACGCCGTGAACCAGCTTGTGAAAATTGATGCTGGCTGGATTCCGGACCCGGAAGTGGGCACGCTGTATCTTCGCCCCTTCATGATTGCCACGGAAGCCGCGCTGGGTGTGAAGCCCGCTTCTGAATACAAGTTTATTGTGATTGCCTGCGCTGCTGGGGAATATTTCTCCAAAGATGCGGGGCCGGTAAGCGTGTGGGTGGAAGAACGCACTGTGCGCGCCTCTCGTGGCGGCACGGGTGAAGCCAAATGTGGTGGCAACTATGCCGCCAGCCTGACCGCCCAGCAGGAAGCCAAGGAACACGGCTGCCATCAGGTGCTGTTTCTGGATGCAGCGGAACGCAAGTGGATTGAAGAAATGGGCGGCATGAACATCATGGCCGTTCTGGATGATGGCACCCTGCAGACCCCGCCGCTGGAAGGCACCATTCTGCCCGGCATCACCCGTGATTCCCTGCTGACACTGGCACGGGACAAGGGGCTGACGGTGAAGGAAGAACCCTACGCCATTGACCAGCTTTACGCGGATGCCAAATCCGGCCGCCTGCGTGAACTGTTTGCCTGTGGCACCGCAGCCGTGGTCACGCCCATCGGCACGCTGAAAAGCGCCGAAGGCACGCATGTGATCAACGGCCAGACGGGCGATGTGACGGCGGATCTGCGCAAGACGCTGTGTGATATTCAGTTTGGCCGTGCGCCAGACCCGCATGGCTGGGTGCACAAAGTCGGCTGAGCCCGAGTGTGACGTAAAAAACGACCTGTTCTGAACAGACCGTTAGAACCGCCCGGAGAGATTTTTCCGGGCGGTTTTTTTATGCGTGCTTTCTGGATGAAACAGAACACACATCCTGCAAAGGGTCATATCCCTCAACGAGAATGTTCTTTGAAGGCACTGTCCGGTGGCGCCTGAGTGGTCTTATACGTGTTGGAGGCGGGGCTTTCACACCCTAAGGCGGTATATGCCATTCCTCATGCTTCGCCTGCAAAGCCCCATCCCGTTTGACCTCCCGTTCGACAGCCTTCAGGCGCAGCTTTCCGCTGCACCTGATGTCCGTTTATAGCCGCTTTCCCGCACGCTCACGCCATTACAGCGGAGAGTGAATGGCGGCTTCGTGCTCAATCTCGCACTGCTTTGTATCGGGCTTAGGGGCCGTGGCGCGCAGGGCGGCCAGTTCAGCGCGGGCGGCGTCCATATCGGCGCGGAAGGCGGCGCTACCGTGCATGGCCGCGACCTCGGCGGCCCCTGCCAGATAGCCTTCCTGCACATCGCTCTCCCAATGCACACCGCAGACAATGCGGCTTTCTCCAAACACGCGGCCCCGTTGCAGAATGGCGGTGCTGCGGTCTGGCAGCAGTTCGGTCAACACAAGGGCAAGGCTCCACCCCAGCATGGTATGGCCGGAAGGATAAGCGCCGGTCTTGGCAATATCCGCCCGCTCTTCCTCCGTGCAGATGGCGTTATCCGTGCCCACAAAGGGGCGGGTCCGCCGCCAGTAATCCTTGCCTTTCCACATATCGGGCACTTCCGTATTGCCCATGTTACGTAACAGCGCGATCAGATGCGGTGTTCTGGCAGCATCAATCACAAAGCCTGCCGCACAGGAAAAACTGTTGAGCAGATCAGGAAGCTGCAATTTTGCATCGGAGGCTGCCAGCGCCCAACGCGCATCATTCTTCCAACCACGGGTGACAGCAAAAGCTTTTTCGTCCGTCTGATGCCGCAGGCTCCCCGGCTGAGGCGGCGGCGGCAGATACTGTGTGGGGTCCGGCTGCGTATCTGGCGTGAGATACGGCGAGGACCGCGATGCCTGCGGCTGTGAGTGCGCGGCGCCATGCCCGTGCGGAAGCGCAGTGTGCGTCTGCCGTGTGACTGGTGACGGGTGAGGCTGTGCGGAATGCAGAGAATCTGCCTGTGCCGGGACGAAAGTGCACAAGGGCGCTCCCAGAGAAACCAGAGAAAGAATAAGAACCCTTGCCCTGACACCGTGACCTTGCACCACGCTAAAAAGAGTCTGCCTGACTGGCACGGGGGCTGACTGTCCGTTTCCTGTTCTCAAAACCGCGCTTCCTCTTCTACCGCCCTGCGGCTGATCCTGCCGGGGCAGTACGGGCAGCCGTTTGAACGTCTCGCATCCTTTATCTGCCGCCCTCCCATCATTTCCGAACCCCTTGGGGTTCATACATGCAGGGTGTGTGGCGAAAGGATTTTACTGCATGTGAACGCGCCCTCTATGTGAAAGTTTTGAGACAGGTGCCCCTTTCTTCACGTTATGCCGGATTATCCACACTTATCTTGTGCGCCAGATACTGGTAAAACCTGACTGGCTTTTAGAGACTTCAGGACACAGCCGGTCTGACCCACAGCAATCAGGTGCAACGCAGAGTATGACAATTGTTATCATGACCGTTGGCACGGAAGGGGATGTGCGCCCCCACATTGCCCTTGGTGAAGGGCTTCTGGCCCGTGGACATGCCGTAAGGCTGGCGGCGGACCCCGGTTTCAAGGCCAGCATTACCAAGGTGGGGCTGGAGTTTTCTCCCCTGACCGCCGATTTTGCCGGAATGATGCGCCATAACCCTCAGGCTCTGGATGGCCGCAGCGGCCTGGCGGCGGCACGTGTAGTCGTGGCTGAAACACGCCGCATGGCGCAGGACTGGCCCGCTCAGGGGCTGAAAGCAGCTGAAGGCGCAACCTTGCTGATTGGCTCTGGCAATGTCTCGTTATTAGCCGCCAGTCTGGCCGAGCGGTTGCAGGTGCCTTTTGTGCAAACCCAGTTGCAACCGCTGGAAGCCAGCCATGCGCTGCCGCCTGTGTGGTTCAGGCCGCGCTCCCTGCCCGCATCTGTTACGTTTGCGCTGCACCGCACCCTGCGCCAGACAGCGTGGCTTCTGCTGCGCCATACAGCAAATGACATGCGCAAAGCACTGGATTTGCCCCCTTACCCCCTGAAAGGACCATGGCATGACCCCAAGGCCACCGGCGGGCGTATCCTGTTTGGGTTCAGCCCGCATGTGGTGCCACGCCAGCCGGAATGGCCTGCGCGCATTGCCATGCCTGGGTATTTTGTATCTGCAAAAAATGCCGACTATACGCCGGATACAGATCTGGCCCGGTTTTTGCAGGCGGGAGACAAACCCGCCTATATCGGCTTTGGCAGTATGCTGAGCGGAGAAGCTGAAACATTGGCCGCCACAGTGCGGGACGCCGTGCAGCGTGCGGGCCTGCGCGCTGTGGTAGGGAGTGGCTGGTCCAACCTCAGGCGGTTTCTGCCAAATTCCGCATACATTCATGTCGTGAATCATGTTCCGCATGAATGGCTTTTTTCACAAATGCGGCTGGCGGTGCATCATTGCGGAGCAGGCACGGCCGCCGCCGCAGTGCGCGCCGGTATTCCCACCGTGCCCGTACCCTTTGTGGGGGACCAGTATTTCTGGGGCTGGCAATTACACCGCATTGGCGTTGCCACCCCCACGCAGAACCTGCGCAGCCTGACCGCACAGACACTGGGTGATGCCATGCTTCAGGCAACATCCCCGCACATGGTGGCCAATGCCAGCCGCCTTGGCACGCAGGTCCGGGCGGAAAATGGTGTGCAGAATGCCATCACACAGCTTGAGAAATGGAATGTTCTATAAGGGTTTTTGAAAAACTCTTCGCCTGTATGGTTTCACGGCTGACTGTTCAGGCAGCCTTTGGCTCTCCTCTGGTTCTGCTGTTCATGTTCCAGAAAATGCTCTGCAATAAACGCTGCATTTTCTGCGTCCAGCATTGCCATATGGGTGCAGGGCACATCCGTCACAACCAGCCTGCCTGTTATGTAACGCTGCCAGAAAGCGGGATCATCTACCAAATCTTCCGCGCCGCGCTGCGTGGCCCGCATAAACAGCAGGTCTGTCTGCACCTGTTGGGGCTGCCAGTTGCGCATCATTTCCAGATTATGGCTGACCACATGCCGCATGGCTTGCAGGATGGTTGCAAAGGCCGCATCATCCAACGCAAAAGCCTGTGCTTCCGGCAGCATGATCTCTGCAATCCGGTCAGCCAGATCTTCCAGCGTGTTTGGCATAGTCTCAGAAAAATCAAGCCCCAGCATGGCAATAGCATTTTTGACAAGCCATGCATCCTCCATACGGACAAGGCCCTGCCCTGCCTCCAGCGCAGCCAGATCATGCAATGGATACGTATCCAGCATAACCAGCGCGGAAAGGCTCTCGCCTTCTGCCATCAGGCGGGCGGCCACGGCATGCGCCACCAGTCCCCCCATAGACCAGCCGACAAAACTGTACGGCCCGTGCGGCTGAAGAGCGCGGATCTGCTCCAGATAGAGATCAGCCAGTTGCTGAATGGTTTGAGGAGGATTGAGGCCACGTAAAAGCCCCATATCCTGCAAGCCATAAACGGGTCTTTCAGCAGGAATATGTGGCAGCAGGGCAGTAAAACCCAGAGACACACCCAGAATGGGCGGAAAACAGAACACCGGCTGGCCTGTACCTTCAGCCCGCAAGGGTACAACTGTTTCCTGAAAAATGTCTTCTACAGCATGCTGTTGCTGCAAAAGGGGAGCCAGCCGCGCAATGGTTGGCGCACCGAACAGGGATGCCACGGGCAGTTCATACCCCTGCTCCGTCAAGGCCGTGGCAACCTGCACGGCAGCAAGACTGTCTCCGCCAAGATCAAAAAAATTTTCGGAAATGCCAAAATCTTTCCGCCCCAGAATTTCAGCCCACAGGGTGAACAGAAGCTGTTCTTCCGCGGTTTGCGGCACCTCCTGCTGCGGCGTATGCGCAGTCTCCTCTGGCTCCGGCAGAGCTTTTCGGTTCAGCTTCCCAGAAGCCGTAAGCGGCAGGGCGGAAAGCACCACAAAGCGGGAGGGTACCATCTGCGCAGGCAGACGCCCGTTCAGATGCGTGCGAAACAGAGTGAAATTTCGGGCTTCTTCCTCTGGCGTGATGCTCTCCGCCTGCGCGAAGGCCGCGGGCACCAGATAGGCCACCAGAACCGGCCCCTGTGCACGAGGCCAAACCCGTACTGCGGCCTGTACAATTCCCGGCAACGTGAGCAACGCGGCTTCAATTTCCGCAGGCTCGGCCCGCACGCCTTTTATCTTGATCTGGGCATCTGTGCGCCCCAGCACGGTAATCACGCCATTTGCCTGCCGGATGGCGCGATCTCCGGTAAGATAAAGGCGGCTCTGCGGTGTGTGATGAAAGGGATCTGGCCGGAAAACAGCCTGTGTCAGATCTGGCCGGTGCAGATAGCCGGTGGCCATGCCTGCGCCGCCAATTGCCAGTTGCCCAGCCACACCCACAGGGAGCAGACTGCCCGCCGGGTCCAGAACATAACACTGCGTGTTGGCCAGCGGTCTGCCCGCCGGAATGGGCTGCCCCCGCACGCCATCTTCTACCGTAACCTCATGCAGGCTGGACCAGATTGTAGTCTCGGTAGGGCCGTAAACATTATAGACAGAACGCGCCTGTTTCAGAAGTGTTCGGGCCAAGGGAAGAGGCAGAGGTTCACCACCGGAAAGCACCCGCACCTGCGCCAGACTGCCGCCATGCCCTGCCCCCACCAGCATCTGCCACAAGGTTGGCGTTGCCTGCATGAAGGTGATGCCATGCTGTTGCACAGCAGTAGCCAGAAGTGCCGGGTCTGTCACCGTCTCGCGCCTGGCGATAACCAGATGCGCCCCGGCCTGAAGCGGCAGCAGCAGTTCCAGAATGGAAATATCAAACGTGACAGAGGTAACGGATAACCAGCACTCCTGCGTGCTGAACGCCAGTTTCTCCTGCATGCTGCACAGCAGGTTGGTCAGCGCTGTCCATGGCACCACAACGCCTTTTGGCGTGCCGGTGGTGCCAGACGTGTAAATGACATAGGCCGTGCCCTGCGCCACCACAGGCACCCGCTGAGTATCTGGCATGGAAAACTGTGTTGCAGGAGAACCATCTTCCGCCAGCCCCAGAACGGCGGCTCCATCGGGCAGGCCTGTTGGCAGACTGTCCTCGGTCAGGAACAGGGCGGGCTGGGCATTGGCAATAATGGCCGCATTACGTTCACGCGGACCACATTTATCAAGCGAAAGCCATGCAGCGCCCGTTATCATGGCGGCAAGCATGCCGATCACCTGTCGGCGGTCTCGGGGCAGCATCAGGCCCACCACATCACCGGGGCCAATGCCGCAGGCCGCCAAACGCTCCGCCACATTCTGCGCGGTTTGTAGCAGAACCGCGTACGGCACGGAGCCCAGCCTGTCTGTTACCGCCGGGGCTGTCGGGGGGTAGGCTGCGTGGCGCGCCAGATCTGCCACCAGAGCCTGCGGCCCCCAGTTGCGGGCCGTTGCGGCCTCATCCGCCAGCAGGGCGGTGCGCTCTGCGGCATCAACCAGAGGATAGGCCCCGATGGGTTGGGTGGGATCTGCAAGAATGGCTTCTATCAAACGCATGATATGCCGCAGATGCTGCGCCAGCATCGGGCCATCGTACATCTCCGGGTTGGCGTAAAGAGACAGCGCCAGCCCTTGCCCATCCTGACGGTCAAAAACAAAAAAAGTCAGATCTTCCATTACCCCGTTGCTGAGGTTACGGTTCCGTGCCGGGCTACCGCCAAAGGAAAGGTGATAGTCAAATGGTTCAATATTGATACCAATACGTGAGAGATGCTGCTGCGTATCATGAAAGCCGAGGCTGCGCCGCAGATCCTCATACCGGAAGGCCTGATGCCGGAGCGCTCCGTGCAAAGCGCGCCGCACCTGAAGCAGAAGATCTGAAAAACCCAGTGTATAGGCCATGGCAAACCGCAACACCACGGCATTTGCGGCCATGCCGGGCACGCGCCGCATTTCACGGTCTGTACGTCCCGTCACCGGCATACCCAGTGTGAGGTCTTCCTGCCCTGTCAGGCGAAAAACATATGTGCTTAGCAGGGCTGTCAGCATTTGCGGCAGGGTCACCCCGGCCTGCTGCGCCAGAAACTGCATCCGCTCCGCCGTGGATGGAGGAATAAGGGCGCTGCGCTCTACAAACCCCAGCCGCTGCAAGGAGGCCTCCGGCGATGCGGGGGGCAAGGGGGACGCCAGCGTAACGGCCTCCGGCGGTGCGGCAAGCTGCTGCTGCCAATAGGCTTGATCTTTCTGCCGGCGCGGACTGGTGCGGTAGGCTGCTTCCTGCGCCACCAGCCGCTCAAGCGGCAGGAACGTGCAGGGCGCGGGCTGTCGTCCGTCCACCATGGCGCTGTACAGTTCAGCCACGCGCGCCACAATCAGGCCACCTGAAAAACCATCCAGCGCAATATGATGGCAGCAGTGAAACCAGATGAACCTGTCAGCAGAAAGTTTGAACAGAGCACAGGTCCATAACGGATCTTCAGCCAGATCAACCGGCTGGCTGATGCGCTCCATCATCCAGTGTTGCGCCTGGGCAGCAGCATCTGGCCGGGTGGAGAAATCCATAAACGGCAGCGGGCAGCGCAGTGCGGGCAGGATAACCTGATAGGGTCCATCCGCTCCCATGCGGATGCTTACCCGTGTGGTTTCTGCCTCCTGCGCCACCTGTGCAAGGGCTGCGCGAAACAGGGCGGGATCAACCGGGCCGAGAATTTCCACCGCTTCTGCAATGTTGAACGTGCCCCCCTGCGTGCGCAGCAGGCTCCCCATCCAGACGCCGCGCTGGGCTGTGGTAAGGGGCAAACGGGTTTCCGGCACGGTCTTCATGACAGGCTCCCTGTATCAAAACGCAAAGATGCGCACTGGGATCACGCTGTTCTCTCTTTGCTTGGCAGTCACACAGTTGGCGTATCATCCCTTTTTGAAGAGAAAAATCTTTTCTTGGCCAGAATGGTATTTTTTTGAAGCAATAGGCTTATTTGTAAGAAAATTCTTAATTTTCAAGGATTTTCCCGGTTTTCTCTTCATGGTTTGTTAACCTTTGGCTCTTGTTTGGTTTTAAAACAGGTACCTTGCATTGAATGGTTCTGGTGTGTATTCAGTAGCTGTCACTGGATACTCAATAAGAGTCGCAGGCCCCATGGGCACGCGGCTCCTGACAGGAAAAGCCGTGGAACCCAACCTTGTTCAATTCAAGAAAGGCGTGCTGGAACTGTGCGTGCTGGCCCTGCTCTCACGCGCAGACTCTTACGGCTATGACATTGCCAGCCGCCTTTCAGACGCCATAGACATGGGGGAAGGCACCATCTACCCCCTTATGCGGCGCATGCAGAAAGATGGTCTTGTTTCAACATATTTTGTTGAATCATCCTCAGGCCCGCCCCGCAAATACTATACGCTGACAGAAAACGGACGGCACAGCCTTGAAGCACAGCGTTCAGCCTGGGTGACATTTACGCAGGCTGTTTCCGCCATTCTGGCCCCCCTTGCACAGGGGGAACCCACCCCCAATGCAAACAGCGCGGCAGGAAACCAAAATGCTGCTTCTTCCACCCCAGCCGGGACAACCGGACACAGCCCCCTTACCGTACAGAAAACATTCAGGAACACCCAGCCATGATACAGGCACCTACAAGCAAACAGATGTTCCTTGACCAGCTACGGGCCGGGCTGAAAGGCCTGCCGCGCTCCGTGATTGAAGAAACTGTTGCTGATTATGAAGCCCATTTTGAAGCTGGACGCGCCGCAGGCCGCACGGAAGCGGACATTGCCAGCCGCCTTGGTGACCCCGCCCGCCTTGCACGGGAATTACGGGCAGAGGCTGGCGTACGCCGGTGGGAGGATGAACGCAGCCTGAGCAACGCGCTGGGAGCCATTCTGGGCATTATGGGGCTGGCCGCCCTTGATCTGCTGGTAGTCCTGCCCGTTCTGCTGGCTGTTGGCTCCTGCGTGTTTGCATTTGTGATTGCAGGGGCCGCCGTGTGTCTGGCCGGTAGCCTGCTACTGCCTTTTGCCCTGATAGACCTGACGCCGCTTTCCGGAGCGGACTGGTTGCAGGGGGTTCTGCTCAGCCTTGGGCTGGCCTCTGGCGGGGCGTCTGTTGTGGCGTTCTGCGTGTTGCTGACCATTGGCATTGTCAATCTGCTGGTGGGCTATGGCCGCGCCCATTACCGCCTGATTGCCCCCACCCATACCGCCTGAGATATAATATAAGGACAGTTTCCCATGATCCGTGGCCTTACCATGATTGCCGTTGGCGGAGCCGTTGTTTCAGCACTCTGCTTTGGCGTTGCCGCCTCCCGCGGGCCGACAAGTTTTTCCTTTGCGGATATTGAATGGACCGACAGCGCCCCCCGTGGCCCGCAGATTTCCCGCACGCTTGCGTGGGAGGGCGGGCCGGACCTTACCATCAACCTGCCTGCCAGCATTATCATCCAGCAGGGACCAAAAGCGGGAATTACCGTTAGCGGGTCAGAACGGATGATCAACCACATTGTGCTGAACGGCACCACGCTGGATACGGATGAGAACACCCCCAACCATCATTACAGATTGCGCGATGCCAAGGTAATGCTGACCATTACCGCGCCAGCCCTGACCAAACTGACCCTGAACGGTTTTGGCTCCGTGGACTGGCAGGGCTATGATCAGAAAACACTGGACCTGATCATTAACGGGGCAGCCCGTGTCAAAACCCATGGTCGGGCGGAAAATGTGACGCTGAGCATTGATGGCGCAGCCTCTGTCAACATGGCGGATATGGACATAACCAATCTTGATCTTTCCATGGATGGTGCGGGCTCTGTAAAAGCTGGCCCCACCGGCCGGGCAAAAATCTCCATTGACGGTGCAGGTTCCGTGAAGCTGACAAAAGTGCCTCAGTCTTTCAGCAAGGAGATTGATGGCATTGGCAGTGTATCTCTGCCCCAAGGCGCGCCGGAAGCTCCCACCCCACCCAAGCCGCCACAGCCATCAGACAAAAGTGATCAGAACGAGGAAGACCTCTCCTTCTGAGTGCCCCACCCCACAGGAGATGTTGCCATACCAGTTTCCTGTGGGGATGAGGGCGAGCACCCCGCCCAACCCTGTGCCAGCTAAGGAATGACCGTCCACTGTACTGTGAAAATATGGTGGTTTTGTTGAAGGATAAAGAAAGCCGACCACAACGGTACAAAACCGGAAATTAAGATCTTTACAAAAAAGGCATTTTTTATAATAAGCGTAATGCATTACTTTTTAGTAAGGATTTTACGTCTAAAATGAAGATGTCTTCTGTTGCTGGGTGCCTGTCTGCACTCCTGCTGCTCTCTGCCTGCGCTTCTTCCGGCAATGAGTCCATCAAGAATGAAACGTCGGAAACCGTTGATCAGAAAATCAAGGACGGCGTGACGACCAAGCAGGAAGTCAAAGCCCTGTACGGGGACCCTCTTGAAACCAGTTTCACGGATAGCGGGCACGAAGTCTGGAAATACGTTTTCGCCAAAACCCGCGCGAACGGCACCAACTTCATTCCCTATTACGGCGCATTCGCCTCCGGAACACATGGGAAAGCCAAGACACTGTCCATCATCTTCACGGATCAGGTTGTCTGGCACCACTCCCTTGCGGATTCACAGATCCAGACCCATCAGGGTATTGGTGGCTGATAGCTCTTACAGCAAAAAGGGAAGAGTGGCGTTGCCCTCTTCCCTTTCTTTGTGTCCGCCAGAATAAAAACCTGCCTGATACGCACGGCAGGCGGGGGCGGGATCAGATCTGTGTTGATCTGGAAAACAGATTGATCACCAGCACGCCCAGCATGATCAGGGCGATGCCGATAATGGCGGGCAGATCAAGTGACTGCTTGAAAAAAACAAAGCCTATGGCTGAAATCAGCACAATGCCCACGCCTGACCAGATGGCATAAACCAGCCCGGTGGGAATGGTCCGCATGGTTTGGGAGAGCAGGTAAAAGGCGCAGCAATAGCCCGCAATACTCAGGGCCGCCGGAACCCAGCGGGTAAAGCCATCACACGCCTTGAGACAGGATGTGGCAAATACCTCGCACACAATGGCGCCCATCAGATACAGGTAAGATTTATCAATCACGCACGCGCCCTCGCTTCGGCCTTATGCTTCCATACAGAGCTGTTGAGACACCCGCCAGACACGCCCGGCATTTTTCAGAACGATATGCGGGAATGCAGACCGAACACCAGTTCATCCGCCACTTTATGCCCCGGCCATTTCTGGCTTTCCAGCCCGCCGGAGGGGTTGAAAACGTACTGGAAATCCGGCTGGAGCACGAACCATGGCTGAACCTCGGCCTGATAGGTGAGTTCCATATGGTTTTCCGTTCCGGGCGCATGCTGGCCCAGTGCGCGGTAATAGGCCCGCGCGCCGGAGCTGGCACGGCCAAGCCCCCAGCCAAGCCCCAGAGTATCATTCTCCCTGCCCGCAAAAGGTGCTTTGAGGTTCACCCCGGCATCCACCGCGTAACTGATCATGTTGCGGTCTCCCCCATTGCCGGTGGCGCGGGCAAAAACGCCCAGCGAGGTGGGTGATTTACGGTACGGGCGCCAGACCATCTGGTCCACAATGCCGTACAGCAGCCAGTTGCCCCGCACCATGCGCGGCTGTGTGACCTCACCCCGCGCATAGGCTGCGCCCAGAGACTGACCCTGCACATCATGCCGCCAGTCGGGAAAGCGGGCGGTATCATAATAACCGCCCAGTTTGTACACACCGGGCAGGCCGTGGCCGCTGCGTTTCCGGTTGGGGTGGTCCTCATCCGGTTCCGGGTTCAGGGCGTATTGCACCTCTCCAATCAGCAAAGCGCCGGTGTTCATGTTGAAACGGCAGCCGCAGGCATCATTGGTGGTCTGGCTGGTGGCGTCATGCACGTTGCCCTGCCCCTGATTCTGCACGGTAAAGGAGTTCCACTGGTTTCCCGGCGGGTTATCATCCGCTGCGGCAAACATCAGCGTCACGTTTTCCGCTGGCCGATAGCGCAGCCTTATGGCGGGCGAGGCCAGAGGCCAGGATGGCCCCCCGGCATACAGGTTGGATGAAGGCCCCATGGGCCAACTGAAATTGGCGTTCAAATACAATGCGCCATAGGTGGTGATAAGAAACTCGGTATCCAGATCCTGCTGGCCGATCTTGATATCCAGCGTATCATCCCAGAAGGCCTGCTCATACCACAGTTCAAACAGACGGGTGGAGCGGTCAGCTTCGATGCCGCTTACGGGATTATAGGTGTTCAGGTGATCCTGCGTGATGGAACGCCCATGGATCTGCAACGCGCTTACGTTGAACACAGCATCCTTCAGGCCGATCATCTTCTCCAGATCAACCGTAAGAGTGGGCATGGTCACACCATTGAAGGATGGGCCGGTACCGGGGCCGCGTTGCCCTGCGCCGGGCACGCCGCCTGTCAGGTTGCCCCACAGTTCATCCACTTCCTGTAGATCGAATGTGACACCATACCGGGCCAGCCAGGGGCGCAGCCCGCCCATCCGGCCCAGCAGGTTATCATCCATATCGGAATCCGTGTCGGTAATCTGGTCATTATCCGTATCGGGCGGTGTGGGTGGCGGCGTAGGCACGGCGTGCTTGCCCCGGCCAATACGCGGGTGCGTGGCCTTGCCGGGCGCCATGCCCACACCACGCTGCGCGCCGGGCTGGCGGCGCATGCGGGTGGACGCTGGCCCAATGCGCTGCACCATAGGCCCGGAATCCCCAAGCCATTCCTGATCAAGCTGAACCTGAGACGGATCAACCGGCTGCGCCAGCGCCTGTGGGACCGAGACAAACAGCGTACTTCCCAACAGGCAGACACCCACGACCGATTTGCAGCCCGCCTTACCCGTACGCCCGAAATGTCTGTCTGCCGCCACTCTTATCCCTACCGCTGCCTGTGCCCGGCGGTACTCTACTGCACTTTGCCTTGCCTGTCTTAACGCAGAAGGACGGGGGCTGTTCAGCTTCCTGTCAGGTTGGCGGGGTATGCCTGCCCTGTTGCTTAACCCGCCACAATGGCGGGAAGGCTGCATCTGCTGAGTGAGGTTCAACCCGGACATGAGGCTTTCTGCCTGTTGCTCTGCCCTTATGGTCTCCGTGCCGCTGGTGTGTGTGCCCTTGCAGAACGGGCGGGCACAGGCTCCTTCCCACACAAGCTGGCAGGCGCATACCACACATGCGTTCAACACAACCAACGCTGAGCCTGCGCTGGCGGAGGAGAGCGGGCATGCTGGTGGGGCTTTGCCTTTTCCCTCCGCACTGGCGCTGGCATGGCGGCTGGACCCCAACCGCAATGAACTGACCGTAAACCGCAGAACGGCGGAATCCCGTGCCAAAGCAGCAGGGTCATGGTTTGCGGGGGGACCGATTGTGTCTGGCTCCTACTTTGATGACCATTTTATTGGCAGCAATGAAGGCTACACGACCTATCAGGGGGAAGTGAGCGTGCCGCTCTGGCTGCCGGGGCAAGGCAGCGCCACGCGATCCGTGGCGCAGGCGGAAGCTGAGGGGGCGGAAAAACAGGCCTCCGTGGCCCATATGGCGCTGGCCGTGCGCCTGCTGGACGCCACAGCCGCCGCCCTGCTGGCCCAGAAACGCGTGGCCACCACCGCCGCCTTCCATACCGCCGCCAGCCGGATCAGCTCCGATGTGGCGCATGCCGCCCGCCTGGGGGAAATGACGCAGGCAGACCAGCAGATGGCGGATGCCACACGGGACACCGCACGGACCGATTACGCCATGGCGCAGGAAGAAGCCCAGAACGCGGCCGCAGCCCTTGAAGCCCTGCTGGGCACCCCGGAAATACCGGACATTCTGGCCTATACCGCAACGGAAAGTGCTGCCCTGCGGCTGGCCAACACCAACGCCGTAGAAGAAAATGACCCCCGCGTGCAGGCAGCCTCCAAGGAGCGGGATGCCGCCCGCGCCGCCATGCAGCTTGCCCGCCGCTCCTTCATGCCCAATCCGGAGCTGGGGGTTGGGGGTATTCATGAAAAACAGTACGGCAGCCCGTGGGATAACCGCGTGGGCGTGAACTTTACCATGCCCCTGCCCAGCGCCGTACATAGCGCGCCGTTGCTGGCGGCGGCACGCAACCGGCAGGCAGCGGCGGACAGGCAGGATATTCTGGCCCGCCGGATGGTGCGGCAGGAAGTGGCGCAGGCCCGCGCCCGCCTTCAAGCCACGCTCGCTGGCCTGAAAAGCGCTCGTGCCGCCGCGCAGGCGCTGGAAAACCGGGCCACCCTGCTGGAACGCTCCTGGCGGCTGAAAGAAACACCGCTGGATGACGCCATCCGTGCCCGGCAGGCTGCCTATACCGCCGCCATGGCGCGGGATAGAGCAGAAATTCTCTGGCACGCCGCCATTGTCCGCGCCCTGATTGCCACGGGTGATCTGCCAGGGTTGGCGTACGCAAGCCCCACACAGCACCACCTTTCGACCATTGGCGGTGCCATGCCACAACAGGCGGGTTGGTCCGCGCAAACCGCTGGTGCTGGTGCTGGTGCTGGTGCTGGTGCTGGTGCTGGTGCTGGTGCTGGTGCTGGTGCTGGTGCTGGTGAAAATGATCTCTACGGGGCGGAAAACGCAAGTGACGTGACGGATGCTGCGGGCCGCGCCACACCCCAGCGCAACGGTGGGCTGCGTATTCCTGCTTCTCTGGACACGCCGCAGCCTGATGCCGCCGCCGCCCCATGAGTGATTCCCGTCTGACAACGCCCAACCGGTTCGGCACAATGTGCGGCACACCAGTTCTCATTTTTTCGCCAACGCCAACCGGCTGCTGCACGGTTCCTCGCTTTTTCCATGGACACGGATTTTTCTGATGTGTGCTTTTCCCCTCGGTGTTTTTCCACTTTTCCGAAGCGGAGCAACGGGCAGCCTGTCAGAAGGCCGCACCCCTGACGTTGTTCAACCCGTGTGCATTGGCGTCTTGCGTCTTGCACGCCTGTCTTCCTTACGTAACCTACTGCTGCGAGGAAGCCTGTTGCCAGAAAGAAAGCCAGACCCAACAGACGGAACAGGCTGGATGCGTTCTGTTTGTGCTGCCGCCCTGTGCGCCACAGTGTGGCTTGTCGCCCCAATGCCTGCCCATGCTGAAGATGCTCCCACCGCATCAGGCGGAAGCCAAGCCACGCCCAACGCACCCGCTGCGGCGGAAGATGCCGCCCAAAAACCGCTGACACTCTCTGCCGAGGCTGTCCGGAATGAGGGAATACGCTGTGTTGCTGCTATGCCCGGTACGCTGGCCCATATGCTGCCTGCCATGGCGCGGGTGGTGCCAGATACCACACATACGGTTGCCATTCATCCGGCGGGCAGCGGCAAAGTTCTCTCCATTGCTGTATTGCCAGGGCAACCCGTGCGAAAAGGGCAGGCGCTGCTCCAGTATCAAAACCATGCGCTGCACATTGCCCGTTTGCAGGAAACCCAGACCCGCACGGCGCTGGTGGCCGCTCTGGCTGCACAGAAGGAAGCTGCTGAAGCCTATGGCCGCGCCCGTGCGCTGGCAGGCACCACCGTTTCCGCCGGAGAAAGCCAGAGGCGGCAAGCTGCCCTGCAACTTGCGCGGGAGAACGTGGCGGCACGGCAGGCGGAACTTGGTGTGCTGGAACACAGGTTTCAGGAAGAATATACCTCCGCTACAGAAGAACATGCGGCACAAGATGAGACATCCACCCTGGTGGCGCCATTTGATGGCACAGTCACCAGCCTGACCACCGCCATTGCCGCCGATGTGGACCCGGCCCTTGTGCTGATAACGGTGAGTGATACCCAGCATGTCTGGATTGTGTCCGATGTTGCCCCGCAGGATGCAGCCCTACTGGCCACAGGGGGCGTTCAGCACACGCTTCTGCCCGCCCAGGACGGAAGCGAGCCGCCGCCAGCCCTGATCTCCCGTATGGAAACCATTGATACCGGCACAGACCCCGCAACCGGGCTGGTACGGGTGCTCAGCCGTGTGCAGAACAACGGCACAACATTGCGCCCCGGCATGGTGCTGAATAGCCTGCTGCAAACCACCCAGCAGGCCAGCGGGCTTGTTATCCCGGCCGAGGCCGTACAGACCCTTGATGGTCAGGACACGGTTTTTTCCAAAACAGCCGAAGGGACATTTCGCCCCACGCCGGTAACGCTTGGCATGGAAGAAAACGGGCAGGCCCTTATACGCTCCGGCCTGAAGGCGGGGGATCAGGTGGTCACCCACGGCAGCATTGCCCTGAAAGGCATGGTGGTTCTGGCTGGCATGGATGCGGACTGATACTGTGAAAAATCTGTTTCATAACCTATTGAAAGCCCGTTTCCTGCTTTTGATCCTTCTGGTGCTGATTCTGGCTGGTGGCATTGGCGCAACGCTTGGCCTGCCGGTGGAAGCCGTGCCCGATATTTCCCCCCAACAGGTGCTGGTAACCTCCATAGCCCCCGGTCTGGCCACGGAGGAAGTTGAAAAACTGATTACCTTCCCTGTGGAAAGCAGTATGGCGGGTATTCCGGGCATCAAGGATTTACGGTCAGTTTCTCGCTCTGGCGTGTCTGTTGTTTATGTGCAGTTTGACGATGGCACAGACATCAATCTGGACCGCACCCGTGTAAGTGAACGCATGACGCAAGCCCGTACGCTGATAAGCATGCCCAACGTGACCCTGAACATGGGGCCACTGACCACGGGCCTTGGCGAGATTTTTCAGTTTGAACTGAAAGGGCGTGACTATTCCCTGATGGATCTCAACCGTATCCTGACATGGACAGTTGCCCCCCAGATCAAACTTGTGCCCGGCGTGGTGGATGTAAACATTGGTGGCGGCGCTGAGGAAACATGGGCCGTAACGCTAGACCCCGCCCGTCTGCTGGCGTATGGGCTTTCCGTTGGAGATGTTTACAAGGCGATTGAGAGCAGCAACGCGGCCTCTGGCGGCGGGTGGATTGAACACCATGCCGAACAGCAGATTGTGGTGGGCCGTGGGCTTTTACGCACGCTGGATGATTTTGGAGCCATTGCCGTTAAAACCAATACGGGTGGCGCGCCCATCCGCCTGCGGGATCTGGGCCGGATCAACCCGCAGCCCCGTACCCGGCTGGGCGCAGTCACCCGTGACGGAAAAGGCGAGATTGTTACAGGCATTGTAATGATGGAGCGCGGCGCGAGTTCCGGCGCAACCTTACGCGCGTTGAACACTGCGCTACCCGGCATTATCCACTCCCTGCCCGCCGGGGTGACACTGGAACCGTTTTACAGCCGCGCCTCCCTCACCCACCGCACCATTGCCACCGTAAAGGAAAATCTGGCTCTGGGGGCAACGCTGGTGGTGATTGTGCTGCTGGCGGTATTGGGCAACCTGCGGGTGGCGCTGCTGATTGCCTCAGTCATTCCATTTGCGCTGCTGTGCGCCATGACAGGCATGCGGCTATTTGGTATTTCCGCCAATCTGCTGAGCCTTGGCGCCATTGATTTCGGCATGATTGTGGATAGCTCCCTTGTGGTGGTGGAGCATATTCTCAGCCGCCGCCAGCGTGAGGGGCATGTTCCGTTTGCTGATCTTGTGGTGTCCGCCACGCGGGAGGTTGCGCGGCCTGTCAGCTTTGCCATTCTGGTGATCATCATGGTGTATCTGCCGGTGCTGACACTGGAAGATATTGAAGGCCACATGTTCCGCCCCATGGCGCAAACGGTTATCATGGCGCTGGCGGCCTCGCTTTTATACTGTCTGCTGTGGGTGCCACTTTTGAGCACTCTGGTTCTCTCCCGCATATCCGTTCCAGCGGAAACGGTGCTTATCCGCCGCCTGCGCGCCCGATACCACCCCCTTTTGCGCCGCTGTCTGCGCAGGCCACGGCTGGTAACGGGCCTGATGCTGGGCACCTGTGGCGCGGCCGCCATTATGGCGTGGCATCTGGGCAGCGAGTTTGTACCCCAACTGGAAGAAGGCGCGCTGGTGGTGCACAGCCTGCGCCTGCCCAGCCTCTCCCTTCCAGCCGCCTTGGAAAGTGTGCAACAGGAAGAGCGTATTTTAAAAAGCTTCCCGGAAGTCAAAACCGTTATAAGCAACACGGGGGCAGCCGCCATCCCGACTGACCCCATGGGCCAGAACGAGACAGACACTTTTGTTCTGTTAAAAGAGCATTTTGCGGGCCGAAGCCAAGCTGCATTGGTGGACGCCATGAACACCCGTCTGCAACAGGCTCTACCAGATGCCCTGTATTCCTGGACGCAACCCGTGCAGATGCGCATGGATGATCTGCTCTCTGGCGTACGTACACAGATTGCTGTTTCCATTTATGGGGAAGATCTGCGCACGCTCTCCCATCTTGGCGAGCTGGTGGTCAAAGCCATGCAGGGCGTACGCGGCGCTGCGGATGTTATGGCCGGGGATGAAGGGAGTGTTCCTTTTGTGCAGGTTCTCATCAACAGGGAAAACGCCGCCCGCCTGAACGTGCGCGAGCAGGATATTCTGGACATGGTGGAAGCCATAGGCGGGCATATTGGCCGTCCTGTTACGCAGGGCAACGCCATGATCGCCACGCAGGTGCGGCTCGCCTCTACGGCAACCGGCTCTCTGGATGCCATAAAGGCGCTCAGACTCCGGCGGGTAGATGGAAAAGGGGACGTCCTGCTCTCACAGGTTGCGGATATTGTGCTGAAGGATGGTCCGCCACGCATCAGCCGGGATGCCATTCACCGCCGCATGGTGGTGGAAGCCAATGTGCGAGGGCGGGATCTGGCCTCCTTTGTTGCGGAGGCACAGGCAACGGTCAAACGGGGTGTTCCGCTGCCCCGTGGTTACACCATTCAGTGGGATGGTCAGTTCAGGAATCTGGAATCTGCCTCCAAAAAGCTGGCAATCGTGGTGCCACTCTCTCTGGCGCTTATCTTTATTCTGCTTGTAGCGGCCCTTGGTTCCGCCCGCCTGGCGGCGTTGGTGTTCTGCAACCTGCCCGTGGCGGCCTCTGGCGGTATTTTTGCGCTGGTGCTGCGGGGCCTGCCGTTCAGTATTTCCGCAGGCATTGGCTTTATTGCACTGTTTGGCGTGGCGGTGCTGAATGGTGTGGTGCTGATCAGCACGGCGGAGGCCATTCGCCGCCGGGGTATCGGCCCTGCC
Organism: Acetobacter tropicalis; assembly: GCF_030644465.1. Taxonomy (NCBI): domain Bacteria; kingdom Pseudomonadati; phylum Pseudomonadota; class Alphaproteobacteria; order Acetobacterales; family Acetobacteraceae; genus Acetobacter; species Acetobacter tropicalis. The sequence goes on from NZ_JAUYUW010000001.1 coordinate 1,193,889, forward strand.
CGTGCAGCCCTGACCGCTGCGCATGAACGTTTCCGCCCGGTTATGGCCACCGCCCTTGTGGCCAGCCTTGGCTTCTTCCCCATGGCGTTTTCTGCCTCCGCCGGAGCGGAAGTGGAGCGCCCACTAGCCAGCGTAGTAATTGGCGGGTTGGTTTCCTCCACAATGCTGACCCTGCTGGTGCTGCCTCTGCTTTATGCCCGGTTTGGTCCTGCGGCAGAGAAAACGAGAGCGGAAGAAGGATATTCTGTCGATACTGTGTGACGTTTCTTCAAATGCGTTTCAGGTTTTTGCAAAAAAATGAAGTTCATAAAACCGAATCTGCACATGGAAGCTTTTTTGTCGCGGTATCAGATAAGTTTCCAAATTGGCGCAGCATAACCCGAAAGGCCGCCAAGACGAGCTGACAAGCCTGCGGAAGACCGATGTGAAGATGCCGGTGAGACGACACAGGCAGCCCGGAAGCAGGAAGGGGAATAAGCGGCCACCAGCTTTACGGAAAGGCGGAATATTCTATACTCCGTTGGCTCAGTTCCTCTTTCCATGCTGCACCGGATCAATGCCTCACCCCTGCCTGAAAAAACTGTTTGCCACAGCATTGTGTCTGGTTATCAGTGCGCCGGGGATGGCGCTGGCTTCTCTGGTTCCGGATGATACAGTCATCCAGCCGAAGATAGCGCCGCACTTTACAACGGGGCATCCGCTGAATGAGGCCGCTATCATGGCGTTTGCGCGGCAGCACCCGGAAAGCTGTCAGGCCATGCTCCGGCAGATTTCTGACCAGCTACCACCTGATAACCAGATTTTTTTCTATACGTCCTTTGTTCAAAAACTGGTGCACCCAGCCAACGAAGATCTGCTTCTGTGCAAATTACGCGCCCTTACCTTTCTGGCCAGCAGACAGGCTCAAGCAGGCACACCGGAGGCCGCACTCGCCAATTATGACGCCATTCTGAAAATGGCCATACCAGAAAAGTCTCTTGCAGGAGAACGGATTGTGCAGGCCACACGGCTGCGCAAGGCGTCCCTCCTTACCCAGACTGGCCAGATGGAACAGGCGCAACGCCTCTTCAGCCAGTTGCTTGATGTGCCGTTTCCGCAAGACCCGGTAGAAAAGACCCTGTGGGTGGAAGCCTTTGAAGGGCAGATGCGCGTTTTTCTGGCACAGAACAACGCGGCAGCAGGTAGCGCAGCGTGTGACCGCGTGATTGCCGCCCCGCACCCTGCCGAGGATGATACCGCGCAGGAACGTTATGCCATTGCGCTGTATTACAAAGCCGTTTTTCTGGCCAGACAGGTTGCCCTGCTGCACCGCGCCCATACCGATGCTCCGGCGGAACAGGCAGCAAGCACGCAGGCTTTGGCCACGCTTGATACGCTACTGACCACCTTCCTGCACACGCAGGATCTGGCCATACAGCATACGCTTGCTTTTGCACTGGGCACAAAAGCCTCACTGCTTGTTCTGGAGAAAAAACCTGACCCGGCAGTGGCGGCTCTTGATACCCTCGTCACCATTTTTGCCGCCAATCCGGACTCCGCACTCCAGAACGCCGTGGCAGATGCGTATGGCCGGAAAATTTCCCTCCTGAAAAATGCCGGCAAATATCAGGATGCCATAAAGACTTTCTCCGTTTTTGATCGTACCATGGGGCAGAACACCCAGCCATTTGTGCAGCAGACACGGCTGGCGGCGGTGGATGCTGCGGCGTGGTCTGAACATGCGCTAGGCCATACACAGAGGACGCTGGACCTACTCAACTATGGGTTGGGTCTGATGGCCCACGGGGAAGCGCCGGAGGATAGAGAAAGGCAGGTTTCCTTCGCGTATGAAAAAACGGAAGACCTGCGGGAACTTGGCCGAAACACCGAGGCTTTTTATCAGAAGATCGACCTTCTCCGCACCTTTTACAACCGCTTTCCCACCCGCATCAATGTCACGCTTCTCTGGACCCTGAAGGATATTTACGAGACCGCATCCGGCACCGATAACTGTAACGCGGCCCAAGCCCTGTTTGATGATCTTCTGGCACAAGGCGAACAGGATACCGCGCCAACACGCCATACGCTTTTTCTGCAAACGCTCTATGCCAGAGCGTCTCTTTCCTATTTTTGTAACAGAAAAGCGGATGCCTTTCAGCAGTTTGGCAGCTTTATAACCACGTTCAGAGCGCAGCCTGACCAGTTCAGCCAGATTTTGCCCTATCTTGCCCTACACAGGCAGGGCGTTATTCTGGCACACCAGAACAGGAACGATGCCGCCATGGCCGTTTATGATCAGGCTCTGGCTGACCCCGCCCTGCTGGGAACCCGAGAGCTTAGAGTGGCGGCAAACAGAATTCTGCTTGCAAAATCCTTTTTATATTCACAAGAAAAGCAGTGGGAGAAGGTTATACCGCCCCTTGATCTGCTGATGGAGCGGGAGGCACAGAAGCCTTTTGCGCGCTCCGATTATCTTCTGGCCGCCAGCAACAGGATGGATGCGCTCAACCATCTGCACAGGCCGCAGGACGCTGTCGCCCTTGGGCAGGAGGTTCTGCGCCAAATGCAGCCTGTACGGTTCTCGCCAGACCTCCGCTATCTTGCCTCGGTTCTGGACAATATGGCCGATGCCCAGCAGGCATTGAAACAGCCGGAACAGGCTCTGGCGACATATGACACACTGATAACGCGCTTCTGGTCCATGCATGCCAGCCCGGTGCCCCGCACCGTGGCACGGGTGCTCTACCGCAAAGCCCGGTTGCTGCAAACGCTGGGCAAACCTGCCGCGGCAAACGCCACATTGGACAGGCTGATACAGACGTTTCAGTATAGCCCGCAGCCACAGATGCAGGCCTGGGTCATCAAGGCGTGGGATGAAACCCACCCTCACCCTTTTCTGCCCTGATGCCGCCTTGCCTGCTGGCACACAGGGCACAATATGCCCGGACCGTACGGAGACCATCACCATGCGTATTCTGATTGTGGAAGACGAACCCCATCTGGGCGCTGCCGTGCAGGAGCGCGTGCGGCAGGCAGGCCATACGGTGGACTGGTTTACCACACTGGATGACGCACGCGCCGCCCTTGCCGCCGTACGGTATGACTGCCTGCTGCTGGATCTGGGCCTGCCAGACGGCAGCGGCCGCACCCTGCTGCGCGAAATCCGCAACACGCCCTCCCCCATGGCCATTCTGATCACCACGGCGGAAGATCAGATCAGTGAGCGGATTGCCGGGCTTTCAGAAGGGGCGGATGATTATCTGGCCAAACCGTATGATCTGGAAGAACTGGTGGCCCGCATTGCCGCCGTGGCACGGCGATACCGGCCACTGGTGGATAACCGGCTGGCAGTGGGAGACATTGAGATTGATCTGGACCGCAAACGCCTGACCCGCGCTGGCCAGACCATAGATCTGACCGCACGGGAATGGGCCCTGCTGGAACTGCTGGCCCGCAGGCCGGGGGCCATCTGCTCCCGCGAGCGGATAGAAGATGCGCTGTACAGTCTGGAAGAAGAAGTGGGCAGCAACACCATTGAAGTGTTTGTCAGCCGGGTGCGCAAAAAACTGGGTGCGGACCTGATCCGCACCGTGCGCGGACGCGGCTATTGCCTTGAACCATCACAAACAGCATGACGCACGCCGTGCCCCCTTTCTCTGCCACCACCACGCCAGCCTCCGTGCGTCAGTGGCGGCTTTCAACCCGGCTGGTGCGTGGCGTTATTGGTGTGGTGATTGGCTGCCTTGCCATTGTTGTTCTTCTGACCGGGGCTTTTACAAAATTCGAGATTACCGAGCGGCTGGATGACTCCCTTCAGGAAGTGGCAGAGCGATTGCAGTTTGCCGTTCTGGTGCTCAACCAGCAGAGCAGCGGGCATGATGTCGCCCATCTTTCCAACATCATGCCGACTTCTCTGGCGTATCAGATTACGGATGCGCAGGGCCACGTGCTGCTGCGCTCCTCCAACGCGCCGGAGAGCGGATTTGTCACGCCGCCGCAAGCCGGTTTTTTCATGCAGCATCGGTTTAGGGTCTATGTCACCCCGGCAGCCCAGCCTGACCGCTTCATTATGGTGGGGGAGCCCCGCGTACACCGAGCGCAGGCCACGCACCATGCCATTCTGATTGCGGTTCTGCCCATTCTGGGCGCCATACCGTGCATCTGGCTGCTGGTGGTGTGGATTGTGCGCCGCAGCCTGCGCCCGCTGGTGCGGCTACAGGGTGAAATTCGGGAACGAGGCGGCGGTAACCTCAACCCCGTGCCGCAACTGGATCTGCCGGTGGAGCTTTCCACCATTCAGGCCGCCGTCAACCTTCTGCTGGAACGGCTGCACAAGGCGCTGGCCGCCGAGCGCGCCTTTGCCGGCAACGCCGCGCATGAACTGCGCAACCCCATAGCCGCCCTGCTGGCGCAGGCACAGATGCTCCGTGGTCAGTTGGCGCGACAGGCGAGCACCGCCACGCTTCCCCTGCCTGTGAACACGATGGCAAAAATCGCGCCTGCCACCTTGCCCGCTGAGACACTCTCCCTTGCTGGCACTGGCACTGGCACTGGCACTGGCACTGGCACTGGCACTGGCACTGGCACTGGCACTGGCACTGGCACTGGCACTGGCACTGGCACTGGCACTGGCACTGGCACTGGCACTGGCACTGGCGTGATGCCGCAAACTGCGTTGTCTGCAAGCGAAAAAGCAGAGCAAATCGCTGTAGCGGATGCAACATACCGGCTGGACGCCATGATCAGCCAGATTCAGCGCCTGAGCCGCATTGTGGAAAAACTGCTGCAACTCTCCCGCGCGGTGGCTGGAACGGGGTTTAGGCGGGACAAGTTTGACCTGCTGCCCGTGTTGCACGTGATGGCGGATGAACTGGACCGCCCCCAGAACAGCGATAACCCGCGCCTGATGCTGGAAACCGGCTGCTGCACCCATCTGAGCGTGCGGGGAGACATGGATGCTACCGGAATCCTGCTGCGCAATGTGCTGGAGAACGCCTTGCGCCATAGTCCGCCGGATTCTCCCGTGCGCGTCAGTCTCGCTTTGGCGGACTCTCCTATGGGAAAGGACATTATCTCTCGCACGCAAGCTCAGGGCGCGACGGGTTCCAGCTTGGCGGCATTACGGCAGCAGCCGGAGATGGCAGACGCTGTTATCCTGACTGTAGAGAACGCCTCGCCTGCTTTGCCGGACGCCACACTCAGCAAACTGACAGACCCGTTTGTGCGGGGCGGCTCTCAGGCCGAAGGCAGCGGGCTTGGGCTGGCGATTGCCCGCACCATCGCCAGACATATGAACGTACCGATGCAGCTTGCCTCCCCCATACCGGGGCAGAAAGATGGCTTTATGGTGCAACTGATTTTCCCGCAGGATGCGGCGTAGATCAGTTCCACACAGCTTTCCTTCATCAGAACGGCAGTAGCGACAGAAAGGCGGCAGAGACGTCGCCTGAAAAGGCGTCACGCCGCTGACAGAACGCTCTTGCCGCGCATGACGGCATTCCTGTGTGAGTGGGAATACTGTCTCGTGGTCAGAAAGCCACCTGCGCAGCCCATGCCCCATGACCGTGAGCCGTGTGCCGTGTGCCGTGTGCCGTGGCAACTGGAAACTGGAAACTGGAAACTGGAAACTGGAAACTTTTGACTGGAAAAAGGGAGATGAGAAGCCCTGATGAGGAAACATCAGAGCCCCCTTCCGACCGCAGGCGCAAAACGGCGCGGACCTGCCTGAAGGAGGGCTCACTTCACCCTTTTCGTCCGTTATCTGGCGCTCTTATTGGGCCACGGGTGCTGGCGGCGTAATGCGCACCAGAATGTAGGGACGTTCCTGCATGTCCTTGCCATTATGGAAGGCAGGCAGGCGGGCCCACTGGCCCACCGTCAGCAGGATGGAATTGCCATCAAACGCCATGCTGTCTGGCGCGATCAGACGGGCATCCTGCGCCACGAGAGAAAGCGTGCCATCTGGCGCGCGGCGGACAATGGCATGGCGTTCAATGTCTGTCACATACAGGCTGCCATCCGGGGCGGTGGCCATGCCATCCATGATGCCCACTTCACCTTCATCCTTGACCGCGCCTTCAAGCGTGGCGTCCGAAGCCGCGCTGTCCGCCAGCACAGCGGTGGGGGCACTATAAAGGCGGCGGGAGGACAGCGGAGACCAGTAAAGGCGTGTGGAATCCGTACTCAGGGCCACGCCATCCACCCCGCCCTGCGGCACGGTGGGGTGGTCAGCATCAAAACGGCCCAGACGCCCATCGGCCTCCATCACAAAACCGGGCACGGGGCTGACGGAAACCGTATCAGCCAGAATACGCCGCGCCTGCCCGCTGGCCAGATCAACCACAATCAGGGCCGGGTGAGTGGTCTGCGAGGTATCACTGATAAACGCCGTACCTGCGCTGCCGTGGGTGAGGTCAATCCGCACATCATTCACGTGGCTGTCTGCCCGCACGGCGGGCGCGGTCAGCGCATAACGGCGCACAATGGTGTTGGTGGTGGGGTCAATATGCAGCAGGGCGGGTTTTGCCTTGGCCTTGCTGCCTGCGCGCACGCCTTCATCCAGCAGCCAGAGCTGGCCGTTGCCATCCACCGTCATGCCTAGCGGGGAAATGAGCTTGCCTTGCGCCTTCGCACTAGGGAACGGTGTAAGCTGGCCCGGTGTCCATGTGGCCAGAACCGGGCCTTTATGCCGCTGCGCACTGGTGGGGAAGGACAGCACAATCCGCCCATCTGGCAGGCGTGCAATGCCGGACGCCTGTTCATCCGCAAACCGGTCTACCACGGTCAGGTTGCCGGTGGTGTTCCAACCATGCACCGTGGTGTCTTCCGCCAGCGCCGTGCCAGACACAGCACCCAACGCCACCGCCCCCAGAAGCGCACAGCACAGCCGCCGCGCAGAACGGGACCGCACCCTTTTACGAGCAAGAGCATGGTTTGCGGAATGTGGGGGAAGCAGCATCATATCTGGCGTTCTTTCTTGATGAAGGCGACGTGGCCTCTCAGCGGTTCAAGGCTGGCGGGAACAATGGAGGACTGAAAAGACTCAGGCGACGCCCAGGACGGGACATCTGGGAGGAAAAGATCGCCCTTTTTAGCACAACGTAACCAAACTGATCTGACGGTCTTGCTGAACTGGGTTGCTGGCAGTGCGGCGCGCCAAACGTCCGCACCTTTTCTGCCTCGCACGCTTTTCGGCCCGTTTGGAACGGGTTTCTCCACGCTCCCCACTGCAACGAATTTTCAGGCCATCTTCCGCACTGGCGGGCAAGCAACACCTGCCACGCCCGTGCAGAAAGAGGAGCGCCGGTTCAGCCCATTCTGGCCTCGCCGGATACTTTACCTCAGGCGCTGATGCGTTCCAGACCACCCATGTAAGGACGCAGTACCTCTGGCACGGTGATGGAGCCGTCCTCGTTCTGGCCGTTTTCCATAACCGCAATCAGTGTGCGGCCCACAGCCAGACCGGAACCGTTGAGCGTGTGCACAAACACCGGAGCTTCACCCTGCTGCGGGCGGAAGCGGGCGTTCATACGCCGGGCCTGAAAGTCCCGCGTGTTGGAGCAGGAGGAGATTTCACGCCACGCGCCCTGCCCCGGCAGCCAGGCTTCAAGATCAAACGTCTTGGCTGCACCAAAGCCGGTGTCTCCCGCGCACAGCAGCACACGGCGGTAGGGAATACCCAGCTTTTCCAGAACGGTTTCGGCACAGCGCGTCATGCGTTCGTGCTCGGCATCACTGTCTTCCGGGGTGGTGACGGACACCATTTCCACTTTTTCAAACTGGTGCTGGCGCAGCATGCCGCGCACATCGCGCCCGGCAGACCCGGCCTCGCTACGGAAACACTGGCTTAGCGCCGTCATGCGCAGGGGGAGCGTCTTGCCGTCCAGAATATCTCCGCTCACGGAGGCCGTCAGCGGCACTTCCGCTGTGGGGATCAGCCAGCGGCCATCTTCCGTGCGGAAGGACTGATCAGCAAATTTGGGCAGTTTGTCCGTGCCATACATGGCGGCATCATTCACCAGCACGGGCACCTGTGTTTCCGTGTAGCCGTGATGGTCCACATGCAGGTCCAGCATGAACTGGCCGAGTGCACGGGCCAGCCGGGCCAACGCGCCGCGCAGCACCACAAAGCGCGCGCCAGAGAGCTTGCCTGCGGTGGCAAAATCCATCTGCCCCAGCGCTTCACCCAGTTCAAAATGCTGGCGGGCGGTGAAGGCGAAGTCCGGCTGTGTGCCCCACACATGCAGCACCACGTTTGCGCTCTCATCCGGGCCATCGGGCACAGTGGGGTCAAGCCGGTTGGGCAGCGTCGCCAGAAGGGTCGCGGTCTGGCCTTCCAGATCGGTTACGCGGCGTTCCAGCTCTTCCATGCTCTCACGCAGGGTAGTGCCTTCCGCCTCAAGCGCGGCGCTGTCTCCACCTGTGCGTTTGAGGGTGCCGATCTCACGCGCCAGCGCCTTGCGGCGGGCCTGCTTTTCCTGCAACGCGGTCTGGGCCTGCCGCCGTTCCTCATCCCACGAGAGCAGTTTCTGCGCTACGGGTTCCAGCCCACGGCGGGCCAGGTCGGCATCAAAAGCGGCAGGGTCTGCGCGCAGGGCGCGGATGTCATGCATGGGTCAGAAAGCCCCTTGGTGAGTTGGTTGCGTCTTGCTTCAGTCCTGCTCCGGCTGTGGAGCATCCAGCGGGCGTTTGGGCTCCACAAGGCGGGCGGACAGAATGGAAATCTCGTAAAGGAGAACGAGCGGCACGGCCAGCCCGATCTGGGTAATGACATCTGGCGGCATGAGAATGGCGGCAATGACAAACGCCGCCACAATGGCGTACCGGCGGAAGCGCCGCAGCATGTCAGACGTGACAATGCCAACGCGGGCCAGCAACGTAAGCACTACCGGCAGTTCAAACGCCACGCCAAACGCCATGATGAGCTTCATGACGAGTGAGAGATATTCAGACACCTTGGCCTGAAGTTCGATCTGCACTCCGCCACTGTTGCCCGGTGTCTGAAAAGACAGGAAAAACCGCCATGCTATGGGGAATATGAAGTAATAGGCCAACGCTGCTCCGAGCACGAACAGCACGGGTGTTGCCAGCAGAAACGGTGCAAAAGCGCGTTTTTCCGAGCGATAAAGGCCGGGGGCAATAAAGATCCATGCCTGAATGGCTATAACCGGAAAGGACAGAAACGCCGCCCCGAAGAACGCCACCCGGATATAGGTAAAGAAGGCTTCATACAGCGCGGTGTAGATCAGATGCGGCTGCTCGCCCTGCTGGCGCATGATCTCACCCAGAGGGCGGGCCAGAAACAGGTAGATATCGCCCGCATAATGGTAGCACAGGGCAAAGCACACCAGAAACGCGGCCCCGGACCACAGCAGCCTGCGGCGCAGTTCAAGAAGATGGTCAATCAGCGGCATGGGCTGATCGTGAATCGGATCGTCGTGCAGGGTCTCGTTCTCCGTCATGACTGACTATCCGGCTGGGCGCTCGGGCTGGCGTCCGCTCCATGAGCGGTGGGGGTGGCGTGCATGGCGGCGTGGGCTTCTGGCGGCATGTAAGCGGGTTTTTCCTCCACTTCGGTGGAAGTGACCGGAGGGGCAGAACCGCTTGCGGCCTGCGCAACGGCGGCATCTGAACCCGTATGACTCCCTGCCGCGGGGCCACCCGGGCCGGGCGCTACACTGCGGCCACCATGCAGCACACGCACGGGCGGCAGAATGGCAGGCGGAAACAGTCGCTCCCGCTCCCGCACAATGCGGCGCACAATACCGGGTGGCAGCTCTGGCGGCGCATCTTCCAGCTCTTCCAGCACGGAAGGGCTATCATAGTCGTAAAGCGTACTCTGGCCGCCGGGCACGGGCGGCAGGCTGGGCAGCCCGACGCTGCGTTCCTCCAGCATGGCGGAAGAGCCCGCGGGAGCCCCCGGTGTGTGCGCAGGCGCTGCATCCAGCGCGCGCGGGCCAGCCGGCGCACGCATCACTGGCCCATCAAGCGGGGAGGATTCAAATGTGCGTTTCAGCGAGCCATCGGAATCAATGGCCTTCATGATCCGCCCGCGCACGTTCAGGTTGCGCAGGTCCCGCATGTGCTCCCGCACCTCGCCCAGATCGGCCTCGCGCACCATTTCATCAACGTGGGACTGAAATTCTCCCGCCAGATTACGGGCTTTCTTGACCGCCTTCGCCAGTCCGCGAATAGCCACCGGCAGATCCTTCGGGCCGATCACCACAAGAGCAACCGCACCGATCAGGGCAATCTCGGACCAGGCAAAATCAAACATCGGCAGGACCACTCAGCAGCATAACGCCGGAAGAAGGGAGTTTCTTCCCACAGGCAGGGCTCTTGTTTTCACGCATGCAACAGCCCACCCCACCCTGCCGGGTGCTGGTGGGTCTGACACACAGATGCCGTTGGTCTATCACGACCGCTCCGGCGGGAAAACCGTTCCCTCCGCAGGCGTATCCTGCACACTCCCCTCCGGCCCAGCATCGGCGGGACCACTGGTGCCACCATCGGGGGCCTCACGCGGGCTATCCGGCTCTTCAAAGGCGGAGAACGCATCGTCCTCCACCGTGTTTTCGTCGACCGCGCTCAGGTCCGGGTCTGTCTCCACAGGGTCTCCCACCTGCGGCGCGGAGGTATCGGACTGAGAGGCAGAAACGTCATCCTCGTCGCGCGCTTCCGGATGGTCGGTGCCTTCTGCGTCCGGCTCGCCCATGGCTGCTTCCGTTGCCTCTCCGCTGGCAGCACCTGTCGCGCCGGAGGGCTCGGAGGATTCCGCTGATGCCGTCGCTGCTGCGGAGTCTGGGCCACCTGTATCTGAAGTCTGTCCCTCCGCCTCGGGCGCATCCTCCTGCTGGTCGCCTGAGGGTGTCCCATCCTGCTGAGCAGCGGCCTGAGCGTCTTCCTCACCGTCCGGGGCGGAGGCGGGCGCATCAGCGGACGGCAGGCGCGGGTCTGCTTCCAGATTGGGCACATCCACCAGCAATTCTTCACGCCGGGGAAGGTCCGAGAGGGCACGCAGACCAAAATGACGCAGGAAATCGGGCGTGGTGCCCCACAGCACAGGGCGGCCCGGCACTTCCTTACGCCCACGCGGCGCGATCAATGAGGCCTCGATCAGCGTATCCAGCACGTTCTGCCCAAGGCTGACACCACGAATTTCTTCAATTTCCACACGGGTGCAGGGCTGATGATAGGCAATGATAGCCAGTGTCTCCATCACCGCACGCGGCAGGCGGCGTGGGCGTTCCAGCACACGGGTAAGCGCCGGCGCCAGATCTGGCGCGGTGCGGAACTGCCAGCCCCCCGCCACTTCAACGGGTGCAACGCCCCGGCCTTCATACCGGGCCACAAGGGCAGCCAGCACGGCGTTCACAAACGCAGCCAGATTGTCCACCCCATCAGGAATAAGCTGCCGGGCTTCCAGCAACTCCGCCACCCGACGGGTGCTGACAGGCTCCGTTCCGGCAAAGATCAGCGCCTCCGCCAGCCTTACGGCATCATCCGGCACCGTGAAGGATGGCTCCAGCATCGGGTCGGGTAATTTTTCTGCTTCTGCTTCTGCTTCTGCTTCTGCTTCTGCTTCTGCTTCTGCTTCTGCTTCTGCTTCTGCTTCTGCTTCTGCTTCTGCTTCTGCTTCTGCTTCTGCTTCTGCTTCTGCTTCTGCTTCTGCTTCTGCTTCTGCTTCTGCTTCTGCTTCTGCTTCTGCTTCTGCTTCTGCTTCTGCTTCTGCTTCTGCTTCTGCTTCTAAAGCCGTGCTGGTCTGGGGTGAGGCGTCAAGCGAAGATGAGGTGGGTGCCACTCTTTTTTCGGCTTCCCCTGCTGCCGGTTGCGCAGGGTCTGTCAGTGCCGCGTGGGTGGGTGCGGCCTGCGTGTTATCCGCCATATCGGGCTGATCCGGGCTGGAAGGGGTGTTCTGCTGCGGGGTCTGCGGCATGGGGGGAACATCCGGGTTGGTGGTGGTCATGCGTTGTGTCTCCCCCGCTTGCCTTTACGCCGCTTTGACGGCTGCTGGTCTGATGCTGCCTGCACTGCTGCATCGGTGCCCTGCTCTCCCTCCGCCGGACTATCCTCGGCGGCTGCGTCTGGAGCGGGAGGTGTTTCCTCATCCTCCACAGGGTCAATTGGTCCTTCATGGGGGCGAAGCAGGATCTGGCCGAAAGTTTCATCCTGCCGCAGTTCAAGCCTGCCACTTTTGGCCAGTTCCAGCCCCGCAATCAGCGTGCCGGCCATGGCGGCGCGGCGCTGGCGGATGGCATCCTCCCCCACAGCGGCCTCTGGCAAGGCGTCTGGCAGGAAGGCGTCAAGACTGTTCCAGCCCGGCGGCGTTTCTCCCAACAGCCGGGTCAGGCGGGAAAGCGCATCCTGCACGGTCCAGAACCGGATGGTGCGCGGGGCATAGATCCGCTTGCGGGCCGTGCGGCGCATGGCGGCCATATAGGCCCGCATAAGCTGCGGCATATCCAGCGCCAGACCGGAGCGATCAATTTCTATCAGGGTTTCACTCTCGCCGCGCGCCCAGACATCGCGCCCCAGCCGGGGGCGGGCATCCAGCCAGCGGGCCAGTTCCCCCATGCAGGCCAGTTCAATCAGCCGTTCCTGCAACAGTTCGGCGGCTTCCTCGCCCTCCATGGCCAGATCATCTTCGGCGGGCAGCAACAGGCGGGATTTCAGCCACGCCAGCCAAGCGGCCATTACCAGCCAATCCGCCGCCAGTTCCAGCCGCACCTTGCGGGCGGATTCCACCACGGCCAGATACTGTTCCACCAGTTGCAGAATGGAAATGCGGCTTAAATCAACCTTTTGCGCCCGTGCCAGATCCAGCAGCAGATCCAGCGGGCCTTCAAACCCATCCAGATGCAGCACGGGTACGCGGGGCACGGCCTCTTCCGTGCTTGCACTGGCAGCGCCGGGCTGCTCCGCTCCCGCTTCAGGAGACGCTGTTTCCTGCGGTGCCGGAGAAACGCCGGTTGCCAGCGTCTCGTCCGGGGCCGGGGCATCAGGGGGAAGTGCAGGCCGCTGATCGGCGTCCATTTGTCAGGTCTTGCCTTATCTGTGGCTTACAAACATGGGTGGAGGTGCTCTTTACTCAGGCTGCCTGTTTGGCTGGCCACCCGGACTGGGCCCACAGCAACCGCATCACGCACGGGCTGACACCCCCAGAGCCGAAACGCCCAGACCAATACCGGCTGAAAAAAGCGTTGCCCCCAGAAGCGAGCATCCGGGACGGCATAACCCGCTTTTGTGACTGCACCGCATGGTCTTTCATGCAAGCACCCCGGCTTTTACGCCGGGAAGAGCCGAACGCCCCGTGAGAACCTTGGCCTTTAGCACATGCGGGCCAGCTGCCGCGCTGCGGTTACTGGTGCACCTGCGCACAGGCCAGCCCACGTTCCCGCACCGCGTTGCAGAAGGTCCTTGTCTCGGCAGTGGAGGCAAAGCCCGCCACCCGCAGACGATAGAACACTGCGTTATCACGCTGCACTTTTTCCACCATGGGCGTGCGGTCTGCAAACAGAGTGGGATACCGCGTTTTCAGGCGGCTCCATTCCTGCTGCGCCTGCGCTTCAGACTGCAACGCCGCAAGCTGCACGCGATATTTGCCACCGGAAGAGGCCGGGAGCGGCGCAGCGGCAGGAGCCTGTTCCACCTTCCGGGCGGCTGGCGGTGCTGCGGAATCGGAAGCCGCTTTGCGGGCCGGAGTTGCAGGTGCTGCCGGAGTGGTCTGCGGCTGGGCAGCCTTGCCGGTAGCCGCGCCGGAGGCCGCTGCGGCATCACCGGCAGCGGATTCATCCGTTGTGCCGTTGGAAGAATCGGGCAGGCTTGTAGGCTGCTGATCTTCCGCTGTTGGCTGCGCACCGGCAGCCCCCCCTGCCTGAGACTGATCTGTGCCCTGGGCACCAGCATCAGTCCCTTTGGGTCCGGCTTCCTTGATGTCCGGGTCATCCCCCGTGGCGTCTGCCGCTTTTTTCGCGTTGTCCGCGGCCTCCGTGCTGGCGGCCTGCTGCCCGTATTGCTGGGCCAGCGCGGTGGGGTTGGGTTTTTCAGGCGCGGGCACCGGATGAGCCTGCCCGTCATCCGGCGTATCAGGCATGGCCACGCCATCAAGCTGCATCCCACCCGGATCAACTGGCTTGGTGCGCATGGCAACAGGCGGTGGCCCCATGACGGGAATACCGCTCTGATGGTGGCCCAGCAGGGCCCAGCCGCCAATACCCAGCACCAGCAGCCCCCCAAGGCCCGCAGCGCCATAGACCAGCTTGCGGGTTCCGGCATCACTGCTCAGAAACTGGGTGAGAACACTGGACGCAACACCCCCCTTGCCTGCTGGCCCTGCGGGCCGACGGGGAGGCAGGGTGTCATCATAATCCGTGCTCATGCGCTCACGCGCGCGGCTGATCCGGTTATCTGACGAAAAATCCTTGTTATCGTCACTCATCAGCGCATTTCCTCTACGGGTTCCACGCCCATTACAGCCAGACCAGACCGGATAACCGTGGCGGTGGCGGCAACAAGCGCCAGCCGCGCACGGGTTGCCTCTGGCGCATCCGGCTGAAGGAAGCGCAGGGATGCATCATCCCGGCCACGGTTCCACAGGGCATGGAAGTCACTCGCTACGTCTGCCAGATAGAAGGCCACGCGATGGGCCTCCCGCGCAAGGGCTGCGGACTCAATCAGGCGTGGCCATTCCGCCAGACGACGCAGCAGCGCCATTTCCGCATCGGCTTCCAGCGTGGTCAGGGGCACCTGTGCCAGTGCCTCTGCCGTTACGGGGCCGTAGCTGCCATCTTCCTGCGCCATGCGCAGAACGGAGCGGCAGCGGGCGTGAGCATACTGCACATAAAAGACCGGGTTATCCCGCTGCTGCGCCACCACCAGATCGAGATCAAACTCCATCTGGGCATCGCTCTTGCGGGTGAGCATGGTGAAGCGCACGGCATCCTTGCCCACTTCATCAATCAGGTCCCGCAGGGTGACAAAGGTGCCCGCGCGTTTGGACATTTTAACCGGCTGACCATCCCGCAGGATATGCACAATCTGGCACAGCACCACTTCCAGCGGCACGGTATCATCCGTAACGGCACGCACGGCGGCCTTCATGCGTTTGACGTACCCACCATGGTCCGCGCCCCACACGTCAATCAGCACCTGCGCGCCACGGGCCACCTTATCCGCATGGCAACCGATATCATTGGCGAAGTAGGTGTTTGTGCCGTCAGACTTCTTCAGCGGGCGATCAACATCATCCCCGAACTGGGTGGAGCGGAACAGAAGCTGTTCACGTTCTTCCCAATCGTCCGGCAGCTTGCCTTTGGGCGGTTCCAGCACGCCTTCATACAGCAGGCCTTCCTTGTCCAGCCG
Source organism: Acetobacter tropicalis (assembly GCF_030644465.1). Classification (NCBI taxonomy): domain Bacteria; kingdom Pseudomonadati; phylum Pseudomonadota; class Alphaproteobacteria; order Acetobacterales; family Acetobacteraceae; genus Acetobacter; species Acetobacter tropicalis. The sequence continues at coordinate 1,209,228 of NZ_JAUYUW010000001.1, forward strand.
GGTGATGGCGGCATCCACCACACCATCGCGCAGCACCTGAGCTTCGGACGTGAAGACATCATGATGCACGCCAAGGGCGGCCAGATCTTCCTTGATGGCCGTCAGCATATGCGCCACGGCAAAGCCGCGTACGGTTTCAAGCCATGTTTTTTCAGGGGCCGGGCGTGCGCCGTCTTCGGCCAGTTTGTCCCCATATTCGGCCACCAGTTCAGCCGCTACGGGAATAAGGTATTCACCCTTATATTGCAGCCCGCCGGGTGTGAGGTCTGAAAACGCATCTTCCGTCAGGGTGGTGCCCAGCGCCTGCAAATAACGCCAGTAGGTGGCCCAGGCCAGCGCCTTTACCTGTGCGCCGGCATCATTGATGTAGAATTCCTTGGTGACATCAAACCCGGCCTTGGCCAGCAGGTTGGCCAGCGCATCCCCCACCACGGCGCCACGGCAATGGCCCACATGCATGGGGCCGGTGGGGTTGGCGGACACATATTCCACATTCACCCGCACGCCTTTGCCGGATTGCGAATCGCCATACCGTTCACCCGCCTTGAGCACGGCAGGCAGAACGGAGCGCAGCACATCCGGGGCCAGTGTGATGTTCACAAAGCCGGGGCCAGCAGCGGCCACCTTGGCCACGCCATCCACCTTTTGCAGGGCGGCAACCAGATCAGCCGCAATATCGGCCGGTTTGCGGCGGGCCGCCTTGGCCAGCAGCAGGGCGGCGTTGGTCGCCATATCCCCATGCGCGGGGTCGCGCGTGGGGGTTACTTCAACGCGGGCCAGTGTTTCTTCCGGCACGTCGGGCAGCAGCCCTCGCACGGCGGCCAGGACATGGTGACGATAAAGCTGGAACAAACACTCAGACATGCCGACAAAATTCCCACTACAAAAGCGATCGAGCCGCGTTTTCAGCCCGGTACTGACAGATCAGTCAACCGGCGATGTTCTTCCATGGCGTAGCGATCCGTCATGGAAGCCACGTAATCCGCCACTGTACGGCGTATGGTGGCGTCATTACCCGCCAATGCAGTTTCACGCCAGCGGTCTGGCAACAGCTTGGGCGACTCCACCAGAATGGTGAACAGTTCCGCCGTGACATGCCGGGCCTTGTACGTCATACGGTTGACGCGCCAGTGCCGGTACAATTTGGCGAACAGGAACTTACGGATGCCCTTGTTGGCCTCCGCCATGGCGGGGCTGAATGCCACCACCGGCGCGGATGCGGCGCGGATATCTTCCACACTGCGCGGCGCAAGGTCCTGAAGGTTCTTGCGGGTGCACACCAGCACATCCGTGGCCAGCGCATGAATCACACGGCGCACCATTTCATGCCGGATACGCTGGTTTTTCTGCGGCATGTCTGCTGGCAGATCCGCCGCCAGCGCCTGAGCCTGCGCCAGCGCATCCCCCACCAGCGGCACGTCTTTCAGGTCTTCCAGCGTCAGCAGGCCGGATTTTACACCATCATCCAGATCATGCCCATGATAGGCGATATCATCCGCCAGCGCCGCCACCTGCGCCTCTGCCGAGGCATAGGTGTGCAGGTCCAGCGGCCACTGGGCATCAAACTCACGCAGCCACGGCGCGGGCTTTTTGACCGGCCCATTATGTTTGGCCAGCCCTTCCAGTGTTTCCCATGTCAGGTTCAGGCCATCAAAGGCCAGATAGCGGCGTTCCAGCAGCGTCACCTGCCGGAGCGCCTGGGTGTTGTGGTCAAACCCCTCCCACGGCTGCATCTGGGCGGCCAGCGCATCCTCCCCCGCATGGCCGAAGGGCGTGTGGCCCAGATCATGCGCCAGAGCCACGGCTTCTGTCAGGTCTTCATCCAGTTGCAGAAAGCGGGCCATGGAGCGCGCAACCTGCGCCACTTCCAGCGAATGGGTCAGACGGGTGCGGAAAAAATCACCTTCATGGTTGATGAACACCTGCGTTTTATATTGCAGGCGGCGGAAGCCTGAGGAATGCACAACGCGGTCCCTGTCCCGCTGCCAGGGCGAACGGGTGGGAGATTCATCCTCCGCATGCAGGCGGCGGCCACGGCCTTCGCCCGGCTGCACTGCATAAGGGGCAAGAAACAGATGGGCTGCGGCCTGTGCTGGCATGGGTGTGTAATCCTGCTCCGTCACGGTGTTCCGGGGCGGGCGTAGGCTGCCCCGCTGGTGCGGCAAAACTGCGTTTCAGGCAGGTTCCACCACATAAGATGCGCCGCACCCTAAGCCATTACTTGAAAATTGACCATCTCTGCCCCCATGCCCCTTCAAACTGCCCTCCCCCCGCGCTATCTAGTGGAGTATGACCCAGCCCCAGCCCTTTACCGTGTCTGAGGCCGCCGCCACGCGGATTGCCTCGGTTATTGCCAAACGCAAGGCCACTGCCACCCCGGAGGGCGCACCCCCGCCAGCCGCGCTGCGCGTGGCGGTGGAAGCCGGAGGCTGCAATGGCTTCCAGTATCAGTTCACGCTGATCGGGCCGGAGGCGATTGCCCCGGATGATACGCACATTGAAAAAGGTGGCGCGCTGGTGGTAGTAGACCCTGCCAGCCTTGATCTGCTTACCGGGGCGGAGCTGGATTTTACGGACAAGCTGATGGGAGCGCATTTTGCGGTGAACAACCCCAATGCAGCGTCCTCCTGCGGATGTGGCACGAGCTTTTCCGTCGCATGAAAATAGCGACCTGGAACGTTAATTCCGTTCGCCAGCGCCAGCACCTGATTCTGGACTGGCTGGAGCGCGAACAGCCTGACGTGCTGATGATGCAGGAAATCAAGTGCGAGACCGCGCAGTTTCCTGCCGAAGCCTTTCAGAAAGCCGGGTATGATTGTGCCGTTGTGGGCCAGAAATCCTATAACGGGGTGGCTACGCTGGTTAAAAGCGGGATGGAGATCACCACGGATCATCTGCCGGGGTTTGACCATCCGGTGGCCCGTTATGTGGAAGTGCGCACGCAAGGGCTGACACTGGGCAATTTGTATCTGCCCAACGGCAATTCCGGCGGAGAGGATGGTTACGCAACCAAGCTGGCGTTTTTTGATGCCCTGACAGCCCGCGCCCGCGCATTTTTGCAAACGGATACGGATTTCATTCTGGCTGGCGACTACAATGTCTGCCCGACACCGGAAGACTGCGCCCCCGGTGCCCTCGGCCCCGATGACGCACTGGTGCGCCCGCAAAGCCGTGCGGCCTACCGCCGCCTGTTGTGGCTGGGCCTGACAGACGGCCTGCGCGCGCTGCATCCCTCTGGCCCGGCCTATACGTTCTGGGATTATCAGGCCGGAGCCTGGGCCCGGGATTGCGGGCTGCGGATTGACCACGCCCTGCTCTCCCCCCGTGTGGCGGAACGGCTTGAAACCGCCTGGCCGGACCGGGATGAACGGGCGATGGAACGCCCGTCCGACCATGTGCCACTGATTGTTACCTTGCAGGACAAGGCTCAGGCTACGGCCTGAGTCCCTGCTTCCTGCGGGGTGGCGGGACCGCCAATATCGCGCAGGCGTTCACCGCGCATCAGGTTATCTTCAATATCTTCCAGTGATGTGCCTTTGGTTTCCGGCACAAACAGCAGTGCCACCACCAGAAACAACATGTTGAACCCGGCCAGCATCCAGAACGTGACGGAATCTCCCAGCACGGTCATGCAGGACAGGAAGACGGTGCTGATCAGCCAGTTGGTTATCCAATTGACAAAAGTGGAGCACCCAATGGCGAGGCTACGCCCCTTCAGCGGCTGAATTTCCGAGCACAGGGTCCATGGCAGCGGCCCTTCCCCCAAGGCGTAGCCCAGAATAAACGCGACCAGCGTGCCAATAATCAGCACAGCACCCAACGGTCCATCCACATGAAGCTTCAGCACAAACCCGAACAGAACCAGACTGAGGCTGGCAATAATGCAGCTTGTTACCAGCAGCGGACGACGCCCCCAGCGGTCGATCAGAAACAGGGCGGCAACGGTGGCCGCCAGATTGGCCACGCCCAGCAATGTTGTGGCCCAGATGGCGGCTGCGCTGCCAAAATGCGCGCGTTCCAGCACTTTGGGCGCATAATACATCAGCACGTTAATGCCCGTAAGCTGTTGCAGCGCCTGAAGGGAAAGCCCCAGAAAGAAGCTGCGGCGGAAGGGTGCACTGGTTTTGAACAGTTCAAATCCGCTCACATTTTCCTTGTTCACCTGCTGGCGGATACGCGTGAGTTCACGCTTGGCTTTCTCGCTACTGTCGCGCAGCATGTGCAGCACGCGGGAAGCCTCCTTGTGCCGCCCCTGTGTGACAAGCCAGCGCGGAGAATAAGGCACCACCAGCGTGCTGAGCAGAAAGAACACGGCCGGGATGGCGGGAATGCCCAGCATCCAGCGCCAATGACCGCCGCCAGCCAGCAGACTGTCTGAAAAATAGGCCATCAGCATGCCGATGGTAATGGCCATCTGATACAGGGAAATCATACGCCCGCGGTCTTTTTGGGCGGTAATTTCAGAAATATAGAGGGGTGCGGCAAAAGCAGCCAGACCAACGCCCAGACCCAGCACCACACGGCCTGCCATCAGCACGGGCACGGAATGGGCAAAGCAGCACGCCGCCGTGCCTGCCAGAAACAGCACGGCCGCACAGGAAAGCGTGATACGCCGCCCCCATTCCCGCGCCAGAAAGGAAGCCAGCAACGCACCCCCGGCTGCCCCCAGCATAAGAGTGGAGACAATCCATTCATCCGTAACGGTTGTGGTATGAAATTCCAGCCCAATAAAATGCAGAGCTCCGGCAATAACGCCGGTATCCAGCCCAAACATCAACCCGGCGAGCCCCGCAGCCAGCGCAAAAAGGGACGCCTGCCCCAGCCATGGGCCGGCAGAGTTACTGCTATTATCTTGTGGTTTTTCTTCATGGCTTCTGTTCAGTTCAGAACAGCCGGTTCCCTGCACAATGGACCTCCGCTTTTGTTATTATGTTATCTCAGCATCACAACGTTCTATGCCTGCGGGGGTTGTGATTTTTTTTGCAACCACGCTTTTATAGAAGCCATCATCTGTCCGGCTTGCCCATTCCTTCTGGAGCCCATTCCATGCCTGAGCCCTCAGCCTCTCTTCTGCACACAGCCCGCGCTCTGGCGGCAGGCTCCACCACCAGCCGGAACCTCGTGGAGCAGGCTCTGGCCCGCATAGCCGACCCGGCAGGCGAAGGCACACGCACCTTTACGGAAGTGCATGCAGAACAGGCCCGCGCCACGGCTGATGCCTATGACGCACACCGCAAGGCGGGAAATGCCCTGCCATTTCTGGCGGGTATTCCTGCGTCTGTGAAAGATCTGTTTAATGAGGAAGGGAGTATCACCACCGCAGGGTCCCGCGTGCTGGCTGATGCCGCACCCGCGCAGCAGGATGCGCCCGCCATTGCCAACCTGAAGCAGGCCGGGCTGATCTCCATTGGCCGCACCAGCATGACGGAATTTGCGTTCTCCGGCGTGGGTATCAACCCGCACACCGGCACGCCCGCCAACCCGTGGGACCGCCCAAACCGCCGTATTCCGGGTGGCTCTTCTTCCGGTGCGGCCATTTCCGTCACAGATGGCATGGCCGCCATTGGTATTGGCAGTGACACCGGGGGCTCCTGCCGTATTCCCGCCGCCCTGACGGGCCTTGTGGGTTACAAACCCACCGCAAGCCGCATTTCTACCCAAGGCACGGTGCCGCTATCCTTCACGCTGGATTCCATTGGCAGCCTTGGCCACACCGTGTCCTGCTGCTGGGCGGCAGACCGCGCCCTCTCCGGGCAGGAGGTGACGGCAGCAGACGCCCCTGCGCCGGATGCTCTCTCCGCCCCACGGCTGGGCGTGTTGCAGACCTACGTGCTGGACGGCATGGATGAACCGGTCTCCACCGCCTATCATGCTGCCCTGCGCAGGCTGGAACAGGCCGGGGCTGTGCTGGACGATGTGCATTTTCCAGACCTTGCCACGCTGCCGGAACTGAACCGGCTGGGCGGGTTCCCTGCCCCGGAATCCCTGACATGGCATGCAGACCTGATTGCCCATAAAGCTGATCTGTATGATCCCTTTGTGCTGAAACGGATTTTACGCGGCAAGGAACAGAGTGCTGTTGATTACATCACCCTTATCCGCAACCGGAATGCCCTGATTGCCAAGGCAGCGCAAGTTCTGGGGGGGTATGATGCCATTCTGATGCCGACCGTGCCGATTATTGCCCCCCGCATGGCGGACCTTGCCGAGGATGACATCTACACACGCACAAACCTGCTGCTACTGCGCAACCCGACTGTAACCAATTTTCTGGATGGATGTGCCATCAGCCTGCCATGCCATCCGGCAGGCACGGCCCCCGTTGGTCTGATGGCCATGGCCCTGCACAATCAGGACTCCCATTTATTCCCGCTTGCAGCCTGGATGGAACAGGCTTTGCAAAGCAGCCGCACATAATACCTTACCAGCCGAAGAGAGATGATTTTTTCATGACAACACAGAACAGGTGATGCCAAACAGCATTTCTGGTGCATCATCTTTCTGAATACTGAACAGGAAAGCGCTCTGATGCCTCGCTCGGTCAAAAACATCGCCTGTGTTTCTGCTCTTTTGGCCTGCGCCCTGATGCCGCAGGCAGCAGGGGCACAGCAGACCGGGTGGAAAAAAACCGATACTGCAAACAGCTATGACCTCACCATCACACACCACCCCGAGGGTGACGCATCAGATGATACCATAACGCTGCACAGTGGCACTGCTCCACCGGATGCTTTTGCCGCTGCCAGCCACGCCGCTCCCGCCACGGGGCGACAGGGAAAAGCCGTTCGCCTACAGGGCATTTTAACCACAGATAGTACCGCTACCGGCGCAGCGTTATGGATAGCCGCCTATGCAGGCACAAAACAGGTTGCCTTTTCCAACACACAAGCTGCCCCTGTGCCCGCCAGCAGCCAGAATGTGACACGCACAACATTGGTTCTGATTCCGCGTGACGCGACCAGACTTGTGTTTGGCGTATTGCTGAAGGGAAAAGGGAAAGTAACTGCCAGTTCCCTAACATTATCCGCGCTTGATGATGAAAAACTGCCAGATGGCACCCCCCTGCCGGAAGCTGTCATGCAGAAAGCGCTGTCTGATATTAAAGAAAATGCGGTCAATGCGTCACACATTGACTGGAAAACAGAAACACCGCGCCTGCTTGCCCTCTCCCACACAGCGCTCCTTGCCGATGTTTATGCGAACCTCAGATTACTTATTAAAAATCTTGATGATCACCATAGCGTTGTCATCCCGCCGTGGAAAAAATCGGGCTTTGAACAGATGTGGCGTGCTCCCCCTGAGGCCAAAACCCTTTCCGCTGGCATAAATACAATTGGTCTGACAGGCTTTACCCCACACTCACCGCAAGAGATGTCCGCTTACAGGGACGCCCTTCTCTCCACCATTCGGTCCCTTGCCCCCGCCAAAGGGTGGGTGCTTGATCTGCGGAAAGATCAGGGGGGCAACATGTGGCCTATGCTTGCCGGTCTCAAACCGTTTCTGGGTGATGCGCCCTTGGGATATTTCGTGACCACATCAGGCGAAAAATCGCGCCCATGGAAAGAGACCCTGCCCATAGACCATCAGGACATGGCGCAGCCTGACCTTTCCACAATCCCCGTTGCTGTCCTGATTGGTCCCCATACCGCAAGTTCAGGCGAGGCCGTTGCCATCGCCTTCAAGGGGCGCCCCAACACTCGATTTTTTGGAACCCCTACGGCGGGCCTGACATCCAGCAACCGTACATTCAGGCTACCGGATGGCGGTATCATGCCTATAGCCACCAGTTTTGAAGCAGACCGAACGGGCGTGATTTACAAGCACGGCGTAGAACCTGACGAACATATAGAGGATGAAACAGCTACAATTCAGGCTGCAACTTTATGGTTACACAACCTGACAGTGCCTTAGAAACGGCGGCCAACACCACAGCACGAGCACCGAGCACCGAGCACCGAGCACCGAGCACCGAGCACCGAGCACCGAGCACCGAGCACCGAGCACCGAGCACCGAGCACCGAGCACCGAGCACGCCCCTGCCGTGAGAGTTCCTGAAACGCCAGTCACAAGAGCGTTAAAAAAAACCTGCAACCATTCCGGCTTGAGCCTGTTGTTAAAAGCGAAATGTCCTGCAATGCGGGATTGAAATCTATTTTAGACAGGAGAATGCTCCATGGCGCAAACAACAGAAAATACGTTTCTGACAGACGTACAGACCCTGCGCGAACGGGCCCAGAAATCCATTGAGAAAGGTGCTGTCACCCCCACTTATGAAGGCGATGTGCAGACTGCCATTGATCTTTTGCAAACCGTAGTGGCAACCGAACTTGTGTGCGTGCTGCGCTACACCATGCATTCCATTTCTGTTGAAGGGCTGACCAGCGAGAGCGTTACCGAAGAATTTGCAACGCATGCCAAGGAAGAACGCGCTCACATGCTGGCGGCAGCCAACCGCATTGACCAGCTTGGAGGCACCCCGAATTTTGACCCGGAAGGTCTGGCCACACGCTCCGCCAGTGAATACGGCAAAGGGGGCAATCTGGTAGAAATGGTGCGCCAGAATCTGGTAGCCGAGCGCCTTGTTATTGAGCACTACCGTGAACTGATCCGCTATTTTGGTGACAAGGACCCCACAACCCGTATCATGCTGGAACGGATTCTAGCCGAAGAAGAAGAACATGCGACAGACATGCATGATCTGTTGGTTGCGCATGAGGGCCGCCCTTTCCTGAAAGAATAACAGGACGACATTTTCAAACCCCGGTTTGTAAAATACGCAGTTGAAGACGGCAGTAAATTTTTGAGACCGGAAAGAGGGACTTGACCGTGCAATGATGGATTATTGCAAGACAAGCCCCACGCAACCGGCCTTAAAAAGACACTCCAAAACAAACCTGCCAGATTGTGCAAACTGCGTCTTGCATTCTCCATTTTATTATCAGGAATGAGTTGATTATTATGCCAACAAACGCAACAGAAGGCCGGGTTCAGGGCAAGGTTGCCGTTATTACCGGAGCAGCCCGTGGTATGGGCCGCGCTACTGCGGAACGCTTTGCGCGTGAAGGGGCAAAACTGGTTCTGAACGATCAGGACCAGGGCCCGCTGGATGATCTGGTGCAGCAGCTTGAAAATATCGGCGCACAAGCCATTGGGGTGGCTGGCGATGTCTCCAGTGAAGCCGATATCAAACGGCTTATGGAAGAAGCTGTCAGTACCTTTGGCGGCATTGATATTCTTGTGGCCAATGCAGGGATTATTCCGGAAGCTGATCTTGCCTCCGCCACGGTTGATTTGTGGGACCACACCATGGCGGTTGATGGCCGGGGTATGTTTTTAAGCTGCAAATACGCAGCCGCCGAAATGGTCAAAGCGAGCAAAGGTTCCATTGTCTGCCTGTCTTCCATTTCTGCCTTTGCGGGCCAGAAGGGGCAGGCTGTTTATGGCCCTGCCAAATTTGTAGCGTCTGGCCTTACGAAGCATCTGGCCATTGACCTTGCCAGCCACGGTGTGCGCGTAAATGCCGTAGCCCCCGGCACGATTGATACCCCAGCCGTAGCCGGATTGGGGAAAGATGGTATTGAAAAGGTTGTTAGCATGCACCCGCTGGGTCGTATGGGAAAACCGGAAGAAGTTGCCAACGCCATTCTGTTTTTGGCATCAGATGAAGCCTCCTTCATCACCGGCGCGGTGTTGCCGGTAGATGGCGGGTATCTGGCGCAATAAGCCTGTCGCTACGCCAGCGTTTGCTGGTGCTATCAGCAGTTTGAAGTCTTCGCCGCCTACCCTGCTATCGCTACAGACAATTTCTGCTGCCTCTCTCGCGCTGTTTCTGAAACGCAGGTGAGAGAGGGCACTTCAGGGGGCGGAGGCTGTCTGCTTCAGAAAATACGCGTAGGTCTGGCTGGACAGAGTATTCAGAACCTTGATTCCGGCCTGTTCATCGGGCAGGCCGGATGTCAGCACAACCAGAATATAGTGTCTGCCGTTGGGAAGCGTGACAATGGCGGCATCATTCCGCACGCCATGAACCCACCCCGTTTTGTGGGCCACAGGTGTTCCTGCGGGTAAACCGGGGGGGATGATATCATTGAACTTCTGGCCCAGCATGATCTGCACCATGCTCTGGCTTTGCGCTTTCCCCACAATCTGCCCGTTATCCAGCTTCTGCAAAAACGCGCCCAAGCCTCGTGCCGATACCTGATTGCGGATGCCTTTATCGTTCGCGTCAAAATCTTCAATCATGCGGCCGAAAACAATACCGTCCAGCCCTTGGGCTTTCACAACCGAACGGATAGGCATTACACCCAGTTTTTCTACCATCAGATTAGTGGCCAGATTGCTGCTGTATTGGATCATGACCCGCAACAGTTCTGAAACCGGCACGGGCTTGCCTGCCTGCGCGTAAAGAGGATCATAGGAATCCTCCTTCTGATCTAATGCAAAGGTTCCTGTACCCACCAGAGAATGAAAGCGGTTATGGACCGTAACAGTATCCTGCGGGTGCAGGGTACCCTTTGTAAAGGCATCATACGCTGCATCCAGCACAAACAATTTGATGGTGCTGGCCGCGTTGATCAGATCATCACAGTTCAGGCACACTGCCGGAGAGTAACCACTCAGGGCTGCATAAACAGCAAAATGCCCCGGTTGCGCCTTCACGGTTTTGGAGATGCTCTGCGCCAATGGCCCCTCAGCCGGAGCAGACGCGGCATGGGCGGATACAAACGGGAAAAACGACCCCACAAGAAAAGTGCCAGCCAGAACCGCATATGTTTTCAGGTTCTTCATAAACATAGGTCCGCCTTTCTCCGTTATGCACCCACCCCGTGCGCCTTATGGCTTAGTGGTGCATTCTATTCCGTCTTCACTCTCAACACGCCGGGCGCTCTCAATGCGTGTGCGGACCGAGCGTGCGCGCAAAGAACGTATCCATCCACACATAGGCCGCAAGCCAGTCCTGCATGCGAAGAAAAGCATGGCGTTCATTGGGGAAGGAATGTTCCTCATAGGGAACTCCCTGTTCGGACAACAAGTTTGCCAGCATGGTGGATTCCTTAAAATCCACGTTGTAATCATCATCCCCATGCACCAGCAGAACAGGCGCATGCCAATGGGCGATATCCGCCACGGGGGAGGACTGCCATTCAAGATCATGCGCCGCCTTGTTCTGGGCGGGAGAAAGACCGAACTTATCGGGGCGTGTCATGTCATGTACGCCATGAAAATCCGCCCCGGCCGCAAAGACATCACTATTACGGGCAAGCGCCAGCGCAGTCAGATAACCGCCCCAGCTTCCACCCCATATGCCAATACGGGCAGGATCAACATCTGGCCGGGTTTTGAGATAGGTGGCAGCGGCAAGCACATCCCTGTATTCACTGGCTCCCTGCCGGCCAATGTCCGGTGCAGTGCGAAATGCCTCTCCATACCCGGTGCCACTGCGATAATTGACGGAAAGCACCACATAGCCCTGCGCGGCCAATGTCTGGTTCATGGCATAGGCATTGGAATAATAGCCCATGCTGTTGAACGCAGGCAGCATCTGCCGGTGCGGGCCACCATGCACAAATACCAGCGCTGCACGGGGCGTTTTGGCATCACCCTCTGGCACAAACAACTGCCCATGCACCTCTCGGCCATCCGTGCTCCGGAAAATAACGGTGCGGGGTGTCACAAAATGCGTATTTGCAGGCAGTTCTGGCACAACGGGCGTATGCTCCGTATGCCCCTGCGCCAACAGAACCGGGTGCGCTGTTTGCGTGGCGCTGGCTGCCATCACGCCCACACTGCCGCCTGCAAGGGCGAGGTCTGTCTCCATCGCCTCACCCTGCGTCAGGCGCTGGGGTGCGGCGCCATCCAGCGTTTGCCGCCATGCATGCCAGGCATCAACATTGCCCGCATTACTGGTATAGAAAAGCGTTTTTCCATCAGAAGACAAACGATAGGATGAGACTTCAGCTTTGTCTGGCGTCAGACACTGTGGTGAGGCCGCCGTGGCTGTTTCCACACGACAAACACGCATCCATCCGCTCCCTTCCCACGGGAAGAGCAGATGCGTGTTATCAGACCACAGCAGGCCACTGCCTTCTGGTGCAAAAAACCGTCCGCCATGCCCTGCAGGCGGTGTCCACACCACATGATCTGTATTGGTGGTCAGATCATAAACATGCAGGTTCCAGAAGGCTGCTTTTGGCAGGCTCTGGTATGTAAGCGGCGTGTGCTCGCGCACAAACGCTACAAACCGACCATCTGGAGAGAACGTTGGCAGGCTATCCTGCGCCAGTGCCGGAGCAAGGAACGCCATGGTCGCGGGTTTAAGACGCCACACGCCCACCAGCGCATGTGTGCCACGGTCAAGTGTGAACGCCAGCGCCGTACCATCCGGTGCCCATTGCAAAGAGGTCAGACTGCCGCGCACAGTCATGACTTCCTTTGCCGCACCACCAACAGGCGCTAAAAATAGGGACCCTTTCTGCGTGAAGGCCAGCATCTGTCCATCTGGCGAGAAGGTGGGGTTCCAGCCCTCGCCCATCTGTATTTCGTTGCCGCCGTCCAACACCAGATGCACGGTTTGATGGGTACCAAAAGCGGAAAGATTGGGGTTGGGAGAGGGATCATCTGGATATTCCGGGTCTCCGCCCTCCACATAGGCCAAGGTTTTCCCGTTAGGAGAAAGAGCCAGGCCCCATAAATCTGTTCCATCATCCTGCGTAAAATGGGTCAGCGCCTTGGGTGCGCCAGTGGCATCTGCGGCCAGAATGTTGCGCACACCGTTGCGTTTTTCGACCCATGCAAACCGATCAGCCTTGCTGGCCCCCACCAGATCCGTTGCAAACGGTAGCGCCAGAAGTGCCTTGATCTGCTGGCGGGCTCCGGCTTCATCAAAAGGGCGTGCCTGCGCCGGGTGGGTGCTGCAAAGCGCGCCTGCAAGCAGGGCAACAGCCAGAGGGAAACGACGCATCATGGCTGCACTCCTGCCAATGCTGTGAAAATTTTCTCTTCCACTCTGGAAAAAGACGAATACTGGCCGGGGCGCACCTGATCATAATCCGGAAAGCCATCAGCCGCGAACAGATAGGCATCACCATTTTGCGGGTTATACCAGAAACCAGAATGCAGTCCGTAAGCATCCCCCAGATGCCCACGTAATCCGCCCTTATAACCGGGATATGGGCTATCAGGCTTTCCATTGGTGTCTTTTGCGCCTGTAAGCACAAACAGGCTCAAACCGTAGGCACTTAACGGATATGGGCACTCGCCATTTTTGCCGTCAAACTGCCATGTGGGTGTTTCCATGGCCTCAATGTTCTGCGGGGCAAGCAGCCTGACACCATCCAACGTGCCCCGCTGGATCATGAACTGCGCCAGACGGGTCAAACCCTGCACGGAAATGCGTAAGCCGCCCTGCGGAGAAAATATGCTACCGTTTCTTCCAATTTTGTAAGCCTGCAGGGAGTCTGCATTCCATCCCTTGAGCGGCTGGCTGTCCACTTTGGCCTTATAGCCTGTTGGCAAATGCTGATAAATTGTGGCCAGACGCTCCGGGTGTTCCAGTTCCGCCACGTTGTAGCCGCCATCAATTTTCAGCGGTTCCAGCACATGGTGTTTCTGATACTGGTCAAACCGTTCTCCGCTGACCCGCTCCATAATGGTGCCCACAAGCCCGTAGCAGAGGTTGCAATAGGTAAAATACGTGCCGGGCGCATGCCCGTCATGATAGGAAAAATGATAGTCCTGACTGCCCGGTTTGTGTGTTTTATCAAAAAAACTGCTTGCCGGTTTATCGGGCAGCAGAACATAGACATCTGCATCCCGAATGGATGATGTATGGTTCAGCAGCATCCGCACGGTAATGGGCGTATTGGGAAAATCCGGATTACGTAGCGGAAAACCAAGATACTCCGATGCATCATGATCCAGATTGATCTTGCCCTGCTCCACCAGTTCCATAAGCCCGATGGTGGTCACCACCTTGGAGATGGACGCGATACGGAACAGAGTTTCTTGCCCAACCGGAACAGTCTGTTCACCATCACGTCGCGCAAACCCGCCATAATACTGATAAACAGGCTGACCATTGTGCAATCTGACCGCCGCCAGCCCCGCCAGAGGCCGCGCTTCGGCCTGTGTCAGCACGGCATCCATGGCTTTGTCTGTCGGGCTTTCCGCCAGTGCTGCTGTTGTGGACAGCGCGAGCACCAGAGCGGAACAGACAGCGTATTTCATGGTGTTTTTCCTTTTGGATACAACACGGCATGGTGTCTGGCTGCTGCCTGCACGGCACTTGCAGAAAACACCAGAGGCTGCATGGCCCCCTTCAGCCATGGTTGCAGGAAATCCTCATAATGTCCGCTATCTGGCAAGGCAGACTGGCCCGGAAAATTGAGGAACAGGGAATGGTCCCATGCCCCAACATCACACACCATCAGATAACTGGCCCCGCCTGTTACGGCATACGGATTCTGCCCATGCGCCAGCGCTTTTTGTGAAAGATCAGGATTATACCAGCGGGCCATAACGGTGTAGGGGTCGCCCCCACTATGGGTTATTTCGCCGCCTATGGGCAGAAACGCCTTTGCCACAGCCTCCACAGCATGAAGCGGGTGCCGCAGTTGCAGCGTATGCAACGTTCCCCATTGCCATGCGGCGGCGACTGGCCCCATACGGTCACGCGCTTCTGCCACAGCCTGTTGAAAAGCCTTGACCAGCAGGGCATCCCTTGCTGCTTCCGGTTTATCCCCAACTCTGCCGTCTGGTTTCTGAAGGAAGGCCAGAAGCACGGACGCATTGAGCGGTTGTGGCAGAAGCGCGCGCAGATTTTCCGGTACCAGCGCCTGATAGAACAGGGTGTTCAGCCGTGTCCACCACACTTCATACAAAGCTGCTGCGGCACTCGTGGCCTCTACGCGGCCATCCCACCGCCGCAGCAGGTCCGCTTCTGCACGGATATCAGCAGGCACGTCCGGCAGCAGCTTCACAACGGAAAGCGCAAGGTGGGAAAGCGTGTCATGTTGCAAAGCCACACTCTGCGCCAGCGTGGCATGGGGTGACGCTGCCAGAACCTCTGCAACGCGGTTGTACCGGTAAGGATCTTTCCATTCATAACTGACGCAGCGCTGCTCGTACGGATAATCCGCTGGCAGGTTAAGTTCATTGGATGTTCCAAACCAGCCACGTGCCGGGTTGAAGCTGTTCGGCAGCGCATCCAGCGGCTGAAGGCCTTTCCAGTCATACCGCCCATCACCCGGGGCGGGCATCAGCCCATCATAACCGCCTGAGCGCTCTGGCAGGCCACCGGCGGCCTGCCAGCCAATGTTGCCCGCGGTATCGGCATAGGTGAAATTGGTCGGGCTGGTATGGAGTTTCAAAGCTTCGCGGAAACTGGTCCAGTCCTGCGCCAGATTGATGCCGATATTGGCCAGCATGCCATTGGCCTCCGGATACAGCCATGTGGCGGAGACTGCCACGGCTCTGTTCCGTGCCGCATCTTCTGAAACAACCGGCCCCTGCGCCGCGTAACGAAGTGTGACCGTGCGTGCGGCTTCACCGCGCACGGCAATGGTTGTTTCCATCCGTTCCATCTCCACCCAGCGCCCATTATGGAAATAGCGCTCAGGGTGAGCAGGATGCGTGCGCAGAATGAACAGATCTTCCTGATCAATATGAAAGTTGGTTCGCCCAAAGGCGAAATGTGCCGTATGCCCCTGCATGACACCCGGCATACCCGCAGACCCACCCCCAATAACATCCAGCCCCGGTGCCGTGAGGTGAATAACGTGTCTGGGCCCCGGTGAACCGAAACTGAGATGCGGATCATTTGCCAGAATAGGGCGGCCTGTTGCCGTGCGGGTGGGGGCAATCACCCATGCATTGCTGCCCTCGTTAGCGCGCCGGTGATCGTCCTCACTGGCAGACGGGGGCGCATGCAGGCCCGAAAGCGGCAGGCTGGCCTGCAAAACGCCAAACAGGCCAAGGTCCTGTTCTGTTACGGCATGGACATCCAACCCGTCTGGTACCCGGAGCGTATGGGCCGGGCGCAGTGGCATGATCAATGCATCGTAATCCAGCGCACCCTGCGCCGCCAGACGGGCGCGGCGGATTTCAGCCTTGGTGTTGCCGGTGGCCTCCGCCCGTATCCGCACCAGATCAAGCACATCCCACTGCAACGGCTGGTAGGAAAAAATGGTGAATTCCGGGGGCAGTTTCTCGCCAGTGGCACGGGCCTGTTCAAGATAGGCGTTGATACCCGCCACATAGGCGCGGGCACACGCCTGCACCGTGGGCGGAAGTGCTGCAAATTCCGCCTGCGCATCCCCCCTGAACAGGAAAAGCCTGTTTGCGGTATCAGACGGCACAAAATCAGGCCCGAACACTTCCGCCAGCCTGCCAGTAGACCGCCGATAATCAAAATCAAGCTGCCACAGCCTGTCCCGCGCGATCAGATAGCCGTTGGCAAAAAATGCATCCGACACGGACGCGGCGCGCACATGTGGCACACCCCATTGATCTTCAAACACCTCCACCGGTGCATCCAGCCCCGCCAGCCCAACCCTACGGGAAGGCGTTTCTGTGCGGGCCAGAGCTCGGGCGGCACCCCCTACCAAACTGGCAGCAACACCCCCCAGTAGAAGATGGCGGCGGGAAAGAGCGGTGGGGTGATGTGTCATGTTACGGTTGCATCCCTTCAACAAGATCCCGGATTGTCAGCGCGGAGCCGCCGGAAAGCGTAAACCCCAAAGCACCATGCCCAACATTGAGAAGCAGATTACGCCATTGTGTCTGCCCCACAAGGGGAACACCCGTTGGCGTGGCTGGCCGCATACCTGCCCATGTCGCGGCGGAACTATACGGCCCGGCTGCCGGAAGTGTTTCCTGTGCCAGACGTTTCAGGGAGGCAATACGGCGCGGATCAAGCGTGGCATCCAGTGCGCCAATATCCACCATGGCGGCAATGCGCAGCCGCTGCCCCAGCCGCGCGTACACCACACGGTTATCATAATCTGTCACGCTTACATCAGGCAAAACCGCCGGATCAGCCCCCACGGTCAGGCTGTATCCTTTCAAACCGTAGAGCGGCAGGTTGATACCCAGAGGGTACGCCATGGCACGAGAAGAAAGCCCTGCGGCCAACACAACCACATCTGTCTGCTGGGGGATGCCATCCAGAAGAACGCGGCAACGGTCCGCGCCATTTTCCTCCAGTGTGGCATTACCTTTTACATGATGAAAATCCTTGCTTTTCTGCAAGCCTTTAAGAAGGGACTGACAGAACAGATAGCAATCAGCCACTTCATCATCAGGAGAAAAAATGCCCCCTGCCAGCACAGGGGCAAGGCCCGCAAATGCTGGCTCCACCCGCGCGCATTCTGCCGGGCTCAACACCTGCTCCTGCTGCGGGTTACTGACCGCTTTGGCCGCTTTGGAAAATTTGTGTGCGTTCCGATACACAACCAGTTTTCCGGGCTGCCGCCACAGAAAATCATCCAGCCCTTCCTGGCGCCACTGGTTCAGGGCCTGCTGGCCACGCAAGGCAAGTTTCAGAAGTCTGGCGGTATTGTTCCGGTTTGTTCGTGCATTACAGGCTAGCAGAAAATCTGCCAGCCACCGCCACTGGTGCCAGTCAAGCCGCAGTTTCAGTGAAATGGGGGATTCGGCACGGAACATCCATGAAAGCGCCTCCTGCGGCACCCCGGCATCCGCCAGAGGGCGCACATAACGATAGCTGAGTTGACCACCATTGCCAAAACTGGCCTGTTCGCCAACATGGTCCTCGCGCTCCACCAGCGTTACGCCATGGCCCGCCTGAATGAGGGCGTAAGCGGTTGTGAGGCCAATAACACCGCCCCCTACAACCGTGATTGTCCGCTTTGCAGGCATAAAAACCGCCAACCCCTTTCTAATGGTGAGCACGGGAGAGGCATGCGCAAACAACATGCTCCGAAGTGTTCCTTAGGAAAAATCTAAAAAGAGACACCTCTTCACACCATTTAAAAAATGCCGCCCCTCCATAACTTGAGGTTAACCCTGGCGGCATTCCTGCCTCTACGGCCCAGAAAGTGGCAGCCCCAACGCGTCTCCTACGGCTGTTGCAACATCATGCCGCAAATGCACCACACTGTGCCCACCATTGGGATGAACGCGGTTGGTTAGAATAAAAACATAACAGTCATTATCAGGGTCTATCCATAGGGATGTTCCCGTAAACCCGGTATGCCCGAAGGACGTGCGGGAAAGTCGGTCTCCCCGTGGTGTGGCATAAGGGGAAGCAATATCCCACCCAAAACCGCGCAGGCTTTTCTGGCCTGCAGGCTGCTGCGGGGTTGTCATGCACAGCAGCGTTGCGCGCGTAAGCGGAAAGGGGCTGGGTCGGCCAGCGCGCTTGTCCAGCAGGGCCTGCGCATAACGCGTCACATCATCCGCCGTGGAAAACAGGCCGGCATTCCCTGCCACGCCATCCATACGCCGGGCAGTGGGGTCATGCACAACGCCACGCAGCATGTGGCCATGTTCATCATATTGGGTGGGGGCAATACGCGCCTGTAGGGATGCTGGAGGCAAAAAGCCCGACTGCACCATATCCAAGGGAGCCAGAATATTCTTCTGTGCGTAAACGTTAAGCGTTTGCAGGGTTATTTTCTCAACCAGAAGGCCAAGAGCAATAAAATTGAGGTCACTGTAAATAAAACCGCTGCCTGGCGGCTGTTTGGGCACTGCCTGCATGATGCGATCCGTGGCGGCGGCCTTGCCCCACCAATCCGGATTACGCGGTAGATCCGGTTGCAGGCCGGAAAAATGCGTGAGCAGCAAACGCACCGTAATCTGCTCCTTACCGCCCGCAGCAAACTGCGGAAGATAACGGGCGACGGGGGCATCCACATCCACCAGCCCTTTTTCCACAAGCTGCATCACGGCCAGCGCAGTGATCATGGGTTTGGTGAGGGAGGCCATGTCAAACACGGTGTCCCACGTCATGGCCTCGCGCTGTGGCTCAAGACTGCGCGCGCCGAAGACACCGCGATGAATGAGGTGTCCGTGCTGCCCAACACCCCAGACTGCACCGGGACATTCCCCGTTGGTGATGGCCTGCTGTATCAGCGCATCTGCCTTTGCAAAGCGGTCAGCCTCTTGCGGTGTCTGGCAGGCAGCAAGCCCCCCTTGCGCAAGCAGAAGCGCAGAGCCTTGCAGCAGCCTGCGGCGGGAGAGAGCGGGCAAATGAACCTTCATTGATCGGAAACCTTGAGGGGATGCATGTCCTGCGCATCAAAACTGAAGTCAGACCCAACCACCTGCATGTGGAACCCTGTGACCTTGCCAGAGGTATCGCGCTCAAACTGCACGTAGCTGTCATCACTCGCGTCATTCGCGCGGTCCTGCCACTTGGCCACGAACAGATCATGAGGCAGGGCGGACAATGTGCCGGACAGGCCATTGGCCTTACTAAAACTCATCACAAGGGCGTTGTCTTTCAGAGAAAGACGGATATCCCCCCGCCAGGCATCATGATAAAGGCCGACATAGTCTTTCAGGTCTGACACCGGCAGGGAAATGAAGGGCCGCGCGGGGGAGCCCGGTCCGGTTGTGGATGCCTCTTTCGCGGCTTTCTCCTCCGCCTTTTTGACGTCATCCTGCCAGTAGGAAACCCAATCCTCAGTTTTGCCGGTGGCAATAAGGGAGCTCATGGTCAGGGCGATGGAATAGGTTGCGTGGTGATCATCATGATTGGTGAGCACGACCAGGCCCGTATTCTTTTCCGGCAACATGGAAACATAACTGACCATGCCACTAACAGTACCAGTATGCCAGACACGCTTCAGACCAAAAAAGTCCTCCATGAACCAGCCATATCCATAAGCACGGAAGTGGCTTTGTGTTTTGGTCGCACTATCAGGAAGAGGCAGCAGCGCATGAGGAGCCCATAGCGCATCCCGCTGAGCAAGACTGATGATTTTCCGGCCATCCACTGTCTGACCACCATTCATCAGGGTTTGCACCCAGCGGTTCATGCCGTTCACGCTGCACCACACGCCGCCCGCAGGGGCCATGGCGACCGATTTGCGGGCTGAGCGATCAGGCAGCACGCCATCGCTCCCCTGCCCTGCCGCAACATCTGTCTGGCCTTTAACCGGAAACGTGCTCTGGCATGCAGGAAGAGCAGCGGCATCAATCAGGTGGGTTTGCACATACTGCTCCCACGTCTGGCCGGAGATTTTTTCCACCAGCGCACCGGCCACCACATACAGCAGGTTGTTATAGGCATAATCCGCACGAAAGCGGCCCGTAAACGGCATGTAGGGAAGAGCCGCCAGAACATCCTTGCGCGTGAAGGTGCTGTGAGAGAATAGCATCAGATCTCCGGCACCCAACCCCATGCCGCTGTGGTGGGTTAACAGATCACTCACCCGAAATTCCCGCGTGATCCACGGATCAGCCACGCGAAACTCCGGCATCACATCACTGACGCGGTCGGTCCATTTCAGTTTGCCTTCATCCACAAGGGTGGCAAGGGCGGTTGCGGTAAATTCCTTGCTGTTGGAGCCGATGGCAAACAGGGTGGTGGCATCCACCTTTCCGCTTTTTTCGTCCTCAGCCTTGCGGCCATAGCCTTTTGCAAAAACAATTTTTCCATCATGGATCACGCCGACCGCAACACCGGGCACCTGAAACGCCTGCTGGGTCCGGCTGACAACATCATCAATCTGCTGTTCTGTCAGACCATCTGGCAGGGTAGCGGCATGGCCAACCGCGCCGCATAACGCCAGGAGCACGACAGCCAGGGTACCGTGCCACAGGGCCGTGCCAGCATGGTGTTTTATTCTGTTTCGTGTGCGCGCCATTGTGATGAATGCCTGCTTATGACTCATGAGAAACAAAGAACGTATAAAAATACCAAGAGCCAGAAACAGCTCCTGATATCAATAGCTATTGGAAAGGAATGAGAAAAATGTGTTCTCAAAAAGGTTTCTTGAGAAACGGGCGCATGAGCCAGTCTGCAAGAAATGCTGCGGATAGAGGAGCATATCAGACCGTAACAGGGCTCATGCGCGATAGAAGGGTGTCTCCGGGTTCTTACTGAAGTTCAAACCGGATACCACCCCGGAACGTGCGTCCGAGCAGACTGCTATACGTGCTATCAGCAGCCAAACCGCTTTCTGGCACAAGAACAGGCTTGGAGTTGGCCAAGTTTGTTACGTTCAGGAAAACCTGCATATTTCCAAAGTTCTGATACTTCAGTTTATACGTGAAGTTCATATCGAAATAGAACGTCCCTTTAACACTGTTTCTGTCTATGGTCGGGAAATAGGCATTATAGGCCGGGCATCCTGTTGCGCACTGCACATAGCTGTTGGAATAGTTCCCTGCACTGATACCGCGTGCAATGGCCGTAACACTGAAGCTGGGCAGGCTATAGGTAGCGGAAAAACGGTAGATCCACTTAGGCGGGCCAGACGTGATATCACCCGCAGTATTAATAGCCGGGCTCAAGCCTGAATCTGCTACATACTTAAGATAGTTGCTGGCCTGACCGTGGACTGTCAGAACGCCCGGCACTTTAGCGAAAATACGGCGTACCGGCAGCCTGTAGCTTGCATCAATATCAATGCCGCTTGTGGTGATCTTGCTGAAATTGAACGGACTTGCCTGAACATAGAGATCACGGTTGCCGGAAGAATCTGGGCTGACGGCAGAGCAGAAACTCTGATCACCCTGGTAACACTGATCGAGAATATCCTGCGAGTAGAACTGCTGGATGGCATCTTTCAGCTTGATATGAAACCAGTCAACCGAGATGGACAGGCCGGGCGCGAAACGCGGCGTGATAACTGACCCTACAACGGTGGAGTTTGCTTTTTCAGGTTTCAGTTTGCTATTGCCGGTTGTCATTTCCAGCACGGTATCCGTCCCACCCGTCCATGGGTCCAGAACAGATGTGGTGCGGGATGTGCCGCCTTGGTACAGTTCGTTTATGTTCGGCGCTCTCACGTCACGCGACTGGGTGGCACGGAACAGAACATCCTGAACTGGCTGCCATGTTCCCCCTATTTTCCAAGTTGTCACATAGCCGGATGTGGAATAATCGGTCCCGCGTACGGCACCATTGAAGGCGAGCCCTTTTGCCAGCGGCACTTCCGTTTCAAGGTAAGCTTCTTTGACGTTGTAGCCGCCATTTGTTGGCAGGAAATTGCCGACAGACCAGCCAGAGCGATACTCCGAAGGCACATAGCCGGACGCTCTTTCGTCTCGGTATTCTCCGCCGACGGCAACGTTGACATCCCCGGCCCAGGTTGCAAACGGAGTCATGGACAGGTTGACGCCTGAAACAATTTCCCGAAACTTTTCGTCACGGTACGGATCGCCCAATGCATAATCAATGGCGTCGGACGAGATAACGCCTGTTCCCAACCAATCAATTGGTGAGCACCCATTACCGGGGTCAGTCAGCGTTGAGCGGCAGACAACATTCCCTGAGGGTGAGCGTACGGCATCAGTCGCTTTTTTGATCTTGGCGTTGTTCATCACGTTATAGATCTGCTCATGCGTGCGTGTTGCGCTGTATTGCGCATAGGCACTCCACGAAGCCCGTTTGCCGAACATTTCAAAATTGCCTTCCCCGCCAAACGTATAACGCTGCACGTTGCGCCTGTTATCCGTCTTTCGGTAAGGCATGTCATGAGCGGTGGTGCCCAGAGTTGCGGATGAAACATTTTTCAGTGCATCAGCGCCCAATGCATCCACCAGATAAGCATTGTCGCCCGTCAGGTTGACGGATGTCATATATTGGGGGCCAGCGTTGTAGATGTACTCGCTCTCGTTATACGCGCCTTCAGCGTAGAGGGTCATCCAAGGCGCGACATCATAGCTCAGGCGGCCAAAAAGGTTTTTCCGGTCACTGCCTGGCTGGAGGCCAATATTCCGCCCGTTATCGGCCAGGGCATAATCGCCCCCGATGGATGTTGTCGAGGTGCTGAGAGACCCATAATTGTAGTGATTAACACTCCCGCCCTGTCCAAAATAAATTCCCTTCAGAGAATTTGCTACGGCGCCGGTTGAGGAGTTGATAATGCCACCGGGAAGCGCGTTATTGGTGCCACCCGGTCCACGCACCATATAATAGGGCTGTCCATTTCCTGCGGCGTAGTCAGGATTTCGCAGAATTCGGTTGCCGTTTTCGTTCCACTTGCGCGTTACGCTGTAAATGCCATCTTCATGCGCGTAATCACCGCTCAGCAGAACGTGGCCTTTATCATGAGCAAAGCCAAAGCCGCCTGCAATGGAGGTAGAATAGTTGACCCCATCCCCATAGGTGGAAATACCGGAATCAGCATTAATTTTCAGGCCGGTGTAGGTCTTGTCGAGCACAAAGTTGGTCACGCCTGCGACCGCATCAGACCCATACTGGGCAGAGGCCCCACCTGTGACAACATCCACCCGTTTTACAAGCTGCTGCGGAAGGGTATTGATATCAACAAGGCCCGTAATTGTGGAAGGCGCGGTACGCCGCCCATCCAGCAGAACCAGAGACCGCACAGCCCCCAGGTTTCTCAGGTTAAGCGCATTGATACCCGCCGTTCCGCCGCTAAGGGCCAAACGTGAGTTTTGGGGCGTCTGGCTACCGGCAAACTGTGGAAGCTGATTGACCAGATCCGCCAGATTGTTGGTGGGAGACTGATTGGCAATATCACTCTGCGTCAATGTGCTGACAGGTGTGGGTGACTTTGCGTGCGGGTTGGCAATGCGGCTCCCGGTAACCGTAAGGACCTCATCATTGGTGCTTTTTTTAGCAGAAGATGGTTTTGTTTTTGCAGCTACATGCGAGGCATGCTTGTTTTTTGACTTCGTAGCCTGCAAATCTGCCGCGGACTCAGCATAGGCTGTATCCGTAAAGGGCACCACCGTTCCCGATGAAAGCGCCACGAAGAAGAATAAAAAACTTCGCTTTCTTGCATAAGCCGTCATGATTTTTCTTCCTACGGTCTGGCCTGGGGGCGTTTTCTGTTTCGGTATTGCATCAATATGTCTTATTTAATTTTTTGTGTCGATTTTAAAACTATTTTTACCCATTAACCTTAGGTTATCACTAGAGTATCTTCTGTTTTTCGATCATAACCCCCAGACAGTTATCCGTCTTTTTTACTCTATTTTATTTTAATAAATCATAATATTTATGAATATAAATAGAATATTTTATTTGTATTTTTGTTGTAAAAATATCAGAATACTCGAAACCTAACGTATTAAATATTGGTCACAATGTAACACACCCACTTACACTGCGCGTTCCTCATTCCGCCTTACTCTGCCGTTTTTGCTGGCTCCCGGGCCGGACCGCCCGGCCCTATTTTGCCTCTCTCTTGAGAAGAGTCTGATTATTCTGTGATGTATGAAAAAACCGTAACGCTGACCATTACGGTTTTTTATGATTTATCTCCGGCGAGATAAAGTGTGCCTCTACCCCGCAAAACGGCTACAGCTTGATGAAGATGCGCCTACGGTAGAACGCATAAAGCGGTATAAAAACAATAATCAGGAAAAAGCATGAGAACAGAAAGGACGTGAGCGGCGAAGACAGATGCCCCGCCAGAAGAGCGTGATACAGCGCTCCCTGTAGAGAGGGAGCCCCCGCCAGAGGCGATGGCAGCAAAGGAAGCGTTTTTGCCACGAACCCGGAAAACAGGAAGGCGAACACAGCATTCATGCCGAATATCTGAAAAAATGTGCCCACCGAGCGTATAGCTGCGCTTCTCTCCTGTAACATGAAGATATCAAAAATAGCGTCACACACAGCCAGGCAGCACAATGCCGCGCCGGAAGACACAAGCATGAAAGAACTGGTCCATAAGGATTTGTTGAGCGGAAAAAACGCTCCCCACAACAGCCCCAGCAAAATACTCGCCACGCCAGCCACCACAAAAAGCATGGGCCGGCGCGCGGCGGGTATATCCTTCCTTCTAAAAATCTGCCCCGCCAGAACCCCGGACAAAGTGCTGGCAATAGCCGGAAATGTGCTTAACAGTCCTTCCGGGTCCCATGTTTGTTCATACAGAACGCCGGTGTGCAGCCATGTCTTGCACCACGCAGAAACCTGGCGGTCCAGCCAGGCGGCCATGTTACTGGCAGGGTCAAGGAATGGGAAATCCTGCCCCGGCCACCCAAGACCAGGCACTGGAAGCGCATACAGAATGCCCCAGTAAGCAAGCAGAATAAAACCAATAACAGCTAGAAGAAAACCGGCGTTGCGTGACCAGAGATAAAGGCTGGCGGCGGCCACATAGCACAGGGCAATGCGCGTCAGGACACCAAAAAACCGTAGATGACCAAAATGAAAAAAAGGATACAGACTAAGCAGAAGCTTTAGCCCCACAAGAGCCACCCCTCGCCAGACAATGTGAACCATTAACTGGCGGCGCTGCGCCCCTTCCTTTAACCGTCTGTCAAACGAAAAGGGAATGACGCATCCCATTAGAAACAGAAAGAACGGAAAAACAAGATCTGCAGGCGTGCAACCATTCCATGCTGCATGCTCCAGAGGAGGCCAGACCTTGTTCCAATCCCCCGGATTATTGACAATGATCATGAACGCAACAGTTACGCCACGCAGGATGTCAATGGAGACAATGCGTTTTGGGGACGAAGACCGTACTGCCTCCGCCCGTGTCTGCCCCCTAGAAATGGACCTGAGCTTTCAGATAAACATAGCGCCCAGCGTAATCATACATACCCGGTGAGGTGTTATAGTCTCCGTTGGCGTAGAAGTTTGGATCACGGCCACCAAGGTTTTTCACACCTGCTGTAATGTTATACATGTCTCCACGATAGGTCAGCATCAGATCATGATACCAGGCCTGATTGGTTTTCCACCATTCCGATACGGTAGGCCCATAGGAGGTGTTGGGATAATACGTGAACCCGTCAATAAACCGGATCATGTAGGTCAGGCTCCAGCGGCCATGGGTAAAGGTTGCTGACCCATTTGCCACCCATTTTGGAACGCCCGCATCTGTGCCCAGATAAGAGATGAGAGGCTGCCCATCCTGACTCTGCATTTTGTAGGACATGATGTCCTGAATATCAGCGCCGAATGACAATCCATTGTTGTAGTCAATCGGAACCTGATAGGACGCGTTGATATCCAGACCGTCTTCAATAAACGCCCCCGTGTTTTCATGCAGGCGGGCCACAGGATACAATTGTCCGTTCACATCACGCCCATTCAGAATGGAACAATAGCTGCTGGAGAGATTTGGGCTTTCATAACAGCCGTTCAGCTCGGTTGGCAGAGACGGATAGCCAATGGTTTCCGTAATGTGCGTGTGAAAATAATCCACCGTTGCCGTCAGGCCCGGAATAAACCGGGGCGTGAAGATGGAGCCTATTGTGTAGGTTCGTGAAATTTCGGGTTTGAGATGAATATTTCCACCCGTTTCATATTTCAAAGAACCGTTTGTTTGCTTGAATGTATCAGGATTAATCCCTTGAGAACGGCAGTTGTTGGCTATAACGCCCTGCACGGACGAGGGATAGGTAGAAATATAGGCACAAGGATCACGCGTACCGGTCAAGCTAATAACTTTTGCTCTGTAGAGATCCTGAATGGTGGGGGCGCGAAAGCCGGTGGCAATATTAACGCGAAATTTGATATCATCCGTTGGGGCGTAAATGAGGCCAGCATGCCAGTTATACGCCTGCCCGAAGGTGTTATAGTTTGAAAAACGCCCGGATACTTCAGCATTCAGCGCCTTGACAGCCGGGAGATTGCGCAACAGCGGAATACTTAATTCCCCAAACACTTCCGTGACATTATAGCCGCCACCGGTATCCCCACGGACCTGGTTAGAGTTCAAACCAGCCTGATCCTGCCAGGAAGAATGCCAATAACCATCCAGACCACGATGTTCGACACCCAATGCTATCCCCAGCGGGCCATACGGGAGCTTGGCAAGATGTTTGTTGGCAACTGTGAACTGAACATCCCGCATTTCCTGCGCTGACGGATAGACATCTGTGAAGCCGATATAATTCGCGGCTTCCCGCGTCATGCTGCCAGAAAATGGATTATAAGGCGCGCAGCCGGAAATACTTGCGCACAGATTGGGGTCATAATAACCAGTCGTTGAGCCCGCGCCGCCGGTCTGGTGAAAACCAAGCGCATTTTCCATGTTGCGCCAGTTTACTCTTCCCGTACCTTTATCTTCTGTTGTGGTTTTTCCGTAAGAGAAGAAGAAATCATACGTCCAGCCGCCGGTATGGGGCAATGTGCCGCGTGCACCACCCGTCAACTGATAATAGTCAATGGTTTCATAACCATATTCGCGGCCAATACCAAACATTCGTTGATACAACGCCACATCCTGACCAAACGGATTTCCCGGCATGCCCGCTGGGACAACCATGGCACCCGAATTTCCTGTCAAGGTTGTGGCCGGTGTGGCCACATACATGGGTGTGCCCACGCTTTGCGTGTGCGTATGGCTATAATTTGCCGTCATATAAAGCTGAAGGTTATCATTGACATCAAAGTGCCCTGTTGATGCCAGTGATCCTACTTCCTGCTTGGATATGATCTGGTTATCTTTGGAGTAATCGTAGTTATCGCTCCATTTATACGGTCTGTAGCCCCCGTTTCCGTCAGAAATAACGGAGTTTGCCACACCATCGCTGGCAGCGGTCAGCGGTGCGCCACCGTTCACAGAAGCAAAGACAGGTTGCGCCCCGTATTGGGAGCCGTAATATTGCTCTTGACCCGGCGGGTTGTTGACCTTTGCTTCTTTCATGGCCCATTTGCGTTGGTCAGCCGCCATGGGGGCCTGATAGTTGTAAGATCCCGCAATGGTAAAATTGCCACGGTCATGCATGAAGTTGAACCCATGCGCTGCGGTTAACGCAGTGGTCTGGTCATCTCCATATTCGCTGATGCCGCCGTTGGCGGTAAATGTTGTGCCCGTGAAGTTTTTCTTGAGAATAATGTTGACCACACCTGCAATGGCGTCAGACCCATAAGTGGTGGATGACCCATCTTTCAGGATTTCAATACGGTCGATCATGGCCGGAACAATGCTGTTCACGTCAGGGCAATCAACCGCGCCATTTCCGTTGACCATGCGGTGGCCGTCAACCAGCACCAACGTGCGGGCAGTACCGAGGCTTCGGATATTCAGGCAGGACCCGCCGGAGTTACTATAGGTATTGCCAGAAAAACCCATTGAGGGAATACGCGCGAAAATATCACCCGTTGTCATGGAGGATGATCGCTGGATCTGATCACTGGTGATGACGGTAACAGGCTGAATTTCAGCCGTTTCTTTCGCACCAAGATGTGTCCCGACCACCGTAATGGCCTCATCCTTACCCGTGGTTTTTGAAGAAACCTTGGAGCTTCTGGACGTTTTGTTGGTAATGGCCTTGCCGGTTGTGGTGCCTGGCAGGGAAATGATCTGGGCTTGCGCCTCGGTCGCCCATCCGTAACAGAAGGCTGAAATTCCTAAAAGAAGAATACGCTTCCTACAGGACCCTAAACCTCGCATACCCCGTTTCCTTCCCGGCCGACCGCCATGTAAATACGATATCGCAATGGTCGGGAGAAAATGGATATTTGTCCATGTCAAAAACATCTGTCCCTATTAGCCATTGGTTAAGAGTGGCGAAGGGAGAGGGTAAAGGCGTTGGTTTTGCGCTGCTAAACCGTGGGCAGCGCCGCAAGGTCGCGTTTTATCTCTTCCTTGAGAAGTGCGAGAATATCTTGCGAGATATGGGAAAGTGCGTAATCCGCCCGGAAGAGAACCGTGCAGGCCATACCCAGCGGTGGCTTGAGCGGAAGCGGCGGTGGCAGGCCCGGATGATGCAGGGCTGTCAGCCCATCCACAATGGCGCACCCACCGCCAAGCCGCACCAGTTCAGCCGCCATGTAATGGGTTCGCACCCGCACAACAGGCACGGCAGACAGACCTGCTTCCTCCCACGCCATATCCAGCAGGCGGGCTGTAGGGTCATTCTCGCTCAGGCCGATATAGCGGGCGGGATCAATGTCCTCCAACGCAACGGGGCCTTTAGTGCAGTTCTGGTCAATCAGCACCAGCGGTACTTCGGCAATATGGCTGGCGGTCAGGCCCTGTTTTTCATACGTGCCGAACACAATGCCCAGATCAAGATCATGGTTGAGAATGCGCGAGACAATCTCCGGCCCATGAAGCGTATCAATTGTGAGTTCGTTACCCGGATGGGTGGCGTGATAGCGCTGAATCACCCGTGGCACCACGCTCAACCCCAGGCTTGGCACGCAGCCGATGCTGATGGCGTGACCATCCCGCGCGTAACGGAGGTTTTCGGTCAATCTTTTGAGATCGGACACTTTCTCAAAAATGGTGTTCACATGCGGCAGCATGATCAGGGCCTCACGCGTGGGCACAAGCCTGCCGCCCGTACGCTCGAACAGTGCGAACCCCAAAGACTGCTCCGCATAGCGCAGAACCTTGCTGGCCGCAGGCTGAGAGACATGCAACACTTCAGCAGCACGACGCAGGGAGCCTGTGGACATGATCGCATAGAAAACTTCGATCTGACGTAAACGCATAACGGGCGTTTCATCCTTCCTGTTTTATCGTGTTCCTGAAACACACAGTCTCTGCGCGGGCAGCGTGCAGAACGCGTTCCATAAAGACGCAAGCCTGCCTAGCCTGCTGTCCTGTCATAACAGAATGTTAACATGCCACAACAAAATTGAAAGACACAATGCCCCGTGCCGTGTTGTCCCCCCGCCAGCTTGGCCGCATACTTGCCCCCGCATTGCAGGGAGAGACCAGACTGTGAAGACACGGCTTTTATGACCATACTTGATCTGGCCGTGATGCTCGCCTACCTAGCGGGTATGCCGCTGCTGGCCGTAGCTCTTTCGGGCCGCCAGGCTTCCACCACCGCGTATCTGGAAGGCGGGCATGATCTGCCATGGTGGGCGCTCTGCCTTTCCATGGTGGCAACGGAAACCTCTACCCTTACCGTTATCAGTGTGCCCGGCGTGGCGTTTGGCAGCGGCATGGTGTTTGTGGGGCTGGCCCTTGGCTATCTGCTGGGCCGTGCCATTGTGGCTTGGAAATTTCTGCCGCTTTACAGTTCCGGCCGCATGTTGAGCGCGTATGATTATCTGGGCCAGCGCTTTGGCGGCCGTATGCAGCGTGCGGCCTCCGCCACTTTTCTGGGCACCCGCGTTCTGGCGGAAGCCGTGCGGCTGTTTGCCGGCATGCTACCACTAACAGCCATGCTGGCCGCGGCCCATATGGCCGTGCCCCGTACCCTGCTGCTGGTTTGCATTGTAGGCATTACGCTTTTTTACACCTTATGCGGGGGCCTGCGGGCGGTTGTGTGGTCTGACGCCATTCAGTTCTGCCTGTATCTTGGGGGCTCCGCTTTGTGTGCGGCCCTGTTGCTGCATGGATTGCCCTCCGGCGCCTTCAGCACATTGCAGCATGCTGGGAAATTTGCATTGTTTGCGCAGGCATCCGTCCCTTTCAGCAGTGCCTTCACCCCTGTTGCCGCCATTGGCGGGGGCGCGTTGATGACGCTTGCCTCCCACGGGACGGACCAGTTGATGGTGCAACGTGTGCTGGCCGCCCGCAGCCTGAAGGAAGCCCGCATGGCGCTGATGGGCAGCGCCGTGGGCGTGGCGGCGTTGTTCTTCCTGCTTTCCTGCGTAGGCATTCTGCTGTGGATGTATCATGGGCAGGTGCCACTGGCGCAGACGGGCCTATCCTCACCAGATGCCGTGTTTCCTGACTACATTGTGCATGGGCTGCCACCGGGGCTACGCGGGCTGATGGTTGCGGCCATTCTGGCGGCCACCATGGGGTCGCTCTCCTCCACCCTGTCCGCCATGACAGCCGCCACGGTGGGAGATTTCTCCGCGCTCTGCACCCGTCTAAGCCAGATGATCAGCGTTGGCCCGCTGGCGCTGGCGCGTGGCATTACTGTGGTCTGGGCTGCGGCTCTTGTTGGCTGTTCCTTGCTGTTTGCACAGGGAAGCCAGTCCGCCGTGCTGCTTGGGCTGTCCATTGCCGCCTGTAGCTATGGCCCCATGCTGGGCACTTTCCTGGCAGGCATGCTGCTGCCCGCCGCCCGCTCTGCCGAGCTTTTGCCCGCCTTTTGCGTGACCGTGCCGCTGATGCTGCTGGCCATGGTGGCACTGCACCCCGGCGGCCATGCACTGGCGTTTCCGTGGCTGATTCTGCTGGGCATGGTGCTGCTGTTTCTATTTGCCGCGAGCCTGCATGTGGTGCGCGGCGTGATCTCCCTGCCTGCCAAAAGGCCTAAATCATGACCCGTATCAGCCGCCGCGCTCTGGCCACACGCGCCAGCAAACTTGCTCTTCAGGCTGCTGTGGGGTTAGGGGGAGCCATGGCAACACGCGGGGCTGCCGCTACAGCCCACGCCGCCCCACCCGCACCAACACCCTGCCAGAAGCAGGCCACCGCCCCGGTCAAAACCGGCTTTGAAAAACTGCGAGACGCCAACTACGCGCCCCTCAAGGGCCACAAGGTGGGGGTAATTGCCAACGTGGCGAGCGTGGATGCTGCACTCCGCTCCATTGTGGATTGCCTGCATGACGCGCCCTCCGTGCAGTTGCACGCTGTTTTCGGGCCGGAGCACGGCTTCCGTGGTTCCATGCGCGAAGGATTTTCCGAGCCCGAAACGCAGGACCCGCAAACGGGCTGCACAGTGTATGACATCTACGCCAAAAGCGGAGACGCGCTGAAAAGCATCCTGAAAAAATCTGGCATTACGCTGCTGATGTTTGATGTTCAGGATACGGGATCACGGTTTTACACTTATATCTGGACCCTGTTTGACTGCATGGTGGCCTGTGCGCAGCTTGGCCTGCCGCTGCTGGTGCTGGACCGCCCCAACCCCATTTCCGGCACCGATGCCTCCGGCCCGGTGCTGGATCCGGCTTTGTCCTCCTTTGTGGGACGTACGCCTATTGCCCTGCGCCATGGCATGACGGTTGCGGAACTGGCGCGGCTGTTCAATGCCGCCTTCATGCCCGCACTGGCGGGCAAGGCCGCCACGCTGGACGTTGTGCGCATGGAAGGCTGGCAGCGCGGCATGTTTTTTGAAGACACAGGCCTGACATGGTGCCCACCCAGCCCCAACATGCCGTCCCCACTGACGGCGCTGGTGTATCCCGGCACCTGTCTGTTTGAAGGCACATCCTTTTCCGTAGGGCGTGGCACCACCATGCCGTTCCTGTATCTGGGCAGCGCGGGCGTGGATGGCCGGATCTGGGCGGAACAGGCGGCTGCGGCTGGCTGTGCCGGTGCCGCCTTCAGGGATGTGTGGTTCACACCGCAGGTAGACCCGTTCAAAAACACGTTGCTGCATGGGCTGCACTGCGCCGTTATGGACCGCACCGTGTTTGACCCCGTTGCCACCGGCATGACCCTGCTAAGCACGGGCCGCAGGCTGGCCGGGCCAGCCTTCTGGCGCGGGAATGGCAAGACATTTGACCAGCTTTGCGGTAGCCGAAAGATCCGCCCCCTGCTTGACCATGGAGCAGACGCCACAGCACTGGCCGCGACATGGCAGGCTGATCTGGACCGCTTCCGCGCCCTGCGCCACACGCATCTTTTATACTAGAGAACAGGATTTTCCGCTTCATGACCTCCACGGTTTCGTCCTCCGCCGGTGTGCCCGCCAAAACTGAAATGTATGATTCCCGGTATGAGGCACTTGATCTCTGGCCCACGGGAACCCTGCTGGAAGCGCTGCTGGAAAGCCAGCTTGGTGCGGTTTCCGCTGTCAAAGCCGCCCTGCCGGGCATGGAAGACGCCATAACGGCAGCCCTGCCGCGCCTGCAACGCGGTGGGCGACTGTTTTACGTGGGGGCAGGAACATCAGGCCGCATTGGCTTGCAGGATGGGGTGGAACTGATCCCGACCTATGGCTGGCCGGAAGACCGGCTTGTGCTGCTACTGGCAGGCGGAGACGCAGCACTGTTCCAGCCCGTTGAAGGGGCGGAGGATGAAGAAGACACCGCCCGCGCCGCCATTGCCACCCACAAGGCCGGGCCGGATGATGTGGTGATTGGCGTAGCAGCCAGTGGCGGCACGCCCTATACCTGCGCAGCCCTGACCGCCGCCCGTGCGGCAGGCAGCCTGACCATTGGTTTTTCCTGCAGCCCGGACGCCCGCCTGCTGCGCGATGCCGAGATTGGTATTCTGATTGAAACCGGCCCGGAAGTGGTAGCGGGCTCCACCCGCATGAAAGCCGGAACAGCCCAGAAAGTAGCGCTGAACATGCTCTCCACCGCGCTGATGGTCCGGCTGGGCCACACATGGCGCGGGCAGATGGTGGATATGCGGATAGTCAACGCCAAGCTGGTGCGCCGCGCCCACCGTATGGTGCAGCAACTGACAGGCTGCACCGAGGCCGAAGCCCACGCCGCGCTGGAAAAAGCCGAAGGCAGCATCAAGCTGGCCATTCTGGTGTGTTTTGGCTTCACCCCGGAGGAAGGCCGCACCGTGCTGGCTGAAAACGGTGGCAATCTGCGCACCGTTCTGGCGCAGACGCAGCGCTGAGCACCACCCGCAATGCCCCTGCCCTTCCAGCCGTTTTTGCAAAGGACCTTGTAGGACCATGAAAGTCTTTCTGTGCCCCAACCGCACGGATCTGGCCCGCCTGACGGCCACCCTTCTGGCCGAGCAGATCAGCCGCAAGCCCAATTCTGTTCTGGGGCTGGCCACGGGCCGCACCATGGAGGCGGTGTATGCCCACCTTGTGCAGCGCCACCGGGAGGATGGGCTCGATTTTTCGGGCTGCACCACCTTCAATCTGGATGAATATGTGGGCCTGCCTGCAACGGATGCGCGTTCCTACCATGCCTACATGCACACGCACCTGTTCCAGCATGTCGGCATTGCCCCAAGCCGCACACATCTGCCCAACGGCATGGCGGCAGATCTGGCAGCCGAAGGGCAACAGTACGATGCCGCCATCAAGGCCGCAGGGGGCATAGACCTGCAACTTCTGGGGTTGGGAGAAAACGGGCATATTGGGTTTAACGAGCCCCTTTCCTCCCTTGTCTCCCGCACGCGCCCTGTTGTGCTGGCCCCGGAGACACGCCAGCAGAATGCAGGGCTTTTTGATGGCAACCCGGAATCCGTTCCACCTCTGGCATTGACCATGGGCACTGGCACTATTCTGGAAAGCAGGCGCATTGTGCTGACAGTGGCTGGCAAAGCCAAGGCCGAGATGCTGCGCGCCGTGCTGGAAGGGCCAGTGACAGCGCAGATCAGCGCCTCGGCCTTGCATTTTCATACCAACTGCCTTGTTCTGGCAGATGAAGACGCCGCCAGTGCCCTGACCATACGCCCGGCACTGGACCATGCCTTGAAGCATGACCCGGAATTATGCGCCCTGCACTCGCTGCTGACCTGAGAAGAAGGACAACGGATTTTTCATGATGCGACAGATCACCCGGCCCATGCGCTGTTTTCTGGTTTCCGCAACGGCGCTGGTCTGGTCTGCCGCCCCCGCACTGAGCGCCCCTGTTACAAGCGGGGCGGGACCAGGCGGGGCGGAAAAACCCGTTATCATGCCAGCACCCTCCAGTATCCAGACGGATGGTGCAACGTCTCCGTTGCCCAAAACCATAGTGATCCGATGGGATGGAAAAGCGCTGCCCGTTCTGGTCACGGCGGTTGAACGCTTCCGCACCCGCCTTGAAAAACTGACAGGCCAGCCGATCAGATTTGTCTCATCCTCTGCGGATGCCTCGGCCTTTACCATCACGCTCCATTGCGCCGGGAAAGACGGTGCGTTTCCCTCTCTGGACATGCCGGAACAATATGCGCTGACTGTCTCAGCTTCGGGCGCCACGCTGGATGCTGCCGGGCCGGTGGGTATTCTGCATGGTCTGGCCTCCCTGCTGCAACTTGCCGGGCGGGATGCTACTGGCGCGGTGATAACCCATGCCAGCCTGAATGATACCCCCCGCTTCCGCTGGCGCGGGCTGATGATTGATGTCAGCCGCCATTTCATGTCCATCCCCACGTTGCAGCGCCAGATTGACGCCATGGAAATGGTGAAACTGAACGTGCTGCACCTGCATCTTTCTGATGGGCAGGGTTTCAGGGTTGAAAGCCGCCTGTTCCCGCGCCTGCACACCGTGGCGTCACACGGGGCGTATTATACGCAAAAGCAGATCCGGGCCCTTGTCACCTATGCGGCGGAACGGGGCATCCGCGTGGTGCCCGAATTTGACACGCCGGGCCATACCTTTGCCCTGCTGGAAGCCTATCCGCGTTACGCGGCACAGGCCCCACTGAACATGGAAGACCGAGCCGAGAAAAACCGCGCCGCGCTGGACCCGACCAACCCCGCCACCTACCGCTTTGTCACGGCACTGTATGGAGAAATGGCATCCCTATTCCCGGATGCATATTTTCACATAGGCGGGGATGAGGTTGTGGCCAAGCAATGGACAACGTCCCCACACATTCAGGCCTATATGCAGGCACATAGTTTCAAAACACCTGCGGAAATGCAGGCGGAATTCACCACACGCGTTGCGCAGGCGCTGACCCACCGCCACAAGAAGGTTATTGGCTGGGATGAGATCACCGCCGCTGATATTCCGCGTGATACCGTGGTGGAAATCTGGCGCGGGGCAGCCCGCACAGCCGCCGCCACGGCGGAAGGCCACCCGGTGGTTGTGTCTGATGGTTATTATCTGGACCGGCTGCAACCCGCCGCCATCCCGTATGCGCAGGACCCGTTGGGAAATGTTGCCAACATGGCGGAAGCGGAAGCCGCCGCACAGGCAACCGGGCCGGGTGGCACCATTGCCGACAAAGTCACAACCCAGACCACACCGCTGACAGACGCGCAGAAGGGGCTGGTTCTGGGCGCTGAAGCCGCGCTGTGGACGGAAATTGTCACTGAGGAGATGCTGGATAGCCGCCTGTGGCCCCGCATGGCCGCCCTTGCCGAGCGCTTCTGGTCCTCGGCCTCAGCCTGTGACGGGCAGACCCTTTACCCTCGCCTTGCCGTAACGCAGGACAAGCTGGAAGAACTGGGGCTGGAAAGCAGCGCCCGAGCCAGCCAGAGGCTTGCTCGGCTGGCTCCGGGTGAGACGGCTCCCGCCAGTGTGCTGCTGAGTGTAACCAGCCCTGTGCGGAATTACGCGCATAATCACGAGTTTTTACAGATCCGTCACAAGCAGCGCGCTACGGAGCAGGACCTGAATACGCTGGCCGACATTGCCAGCCCCGACAGCTTTGCAGCGGATACCTTCAACCGGCAGGCCGCAGCCTATGCCGCAGGCCAGAAGGACCTGAAAGCGACCCTGCGGGCGCAACTGGCTTACTGGGTTGCGAATGATGCCGCGTTTCAGGCCGCCGCAGCCCGTAACCCCGCCTTGCAAAATGCCCTGCCTGCTTCTGAAAGCCTGAAAAATCTGGCACAGGCCGGGTTGATGATGCTGGGGTATGATCATTCTTCTGGCTGGAAGCACCGGGTCCGCGCCGCCGTGCGCAAGGCACGTGCGGAAATTGCGGCTTCTGCCACCACCAAAGTGGTCACCAACACGCCGCAACCGCCGGGTGATCTGCTTCAGGATATCCTGCCGGGGATTGAAGCGCTTTCCGCCCGCATCATGCACGGAGAGGGGGTTGCCCACTGAGCAGCCTTAACTCGCAAATCAGCAAACCAGAGGATGAAGGGAAAGCCTGTCTGGTCAGGTTGGCAGGTAAGGGCTTTCAGATAGCCTTTGATTGCACCATATTTTTTTCAAAAGAATTCTACAAAACCTCATAAACAAAAAGGGCGGAACCTGCTGGCTCCGCCCTCTTCTTTTGTAGTGGGTCTGCTGTGGCCGGATGGCTTTCTTATTCCATCCATTCCGAAATATCGGGGCAGGAACAGACAAGTTTCCGATCCCCATGGGCGTTATCAATCCGCCCCACAGGTGGCCAGTATTTGCTGGAACGGCTGACACCGGGCGGGAAGCAGGCGTCCTGACGGGTGTAGGCATGGTCCCACGGCTCTGCCGTGACATCGCTGGCGGTATGGGGCGCGTGGCGCAGGGGGGACTGCTCTGCCGTCAGCTTGCCCGCTTCAATGGCGCGCACTTCCTCACGAATGGCCAGCATGGCCTCACAGAAGCGGTCGAGTTCCGCTTTGCTTTCTGATTCCGTGGGTTCGATCATGAAGGTGCCCGCCACCGGGAAGCTGACCGTAGGCGCATGGAAGCCGTAATCCACCAAACGCTTGGCCATGTCATCCACCGTGACACCGGCTGCATCTTTCAAAGGACGAAGGTCCAGAATGCATTCATGCGCCACGCGGCCCTGCGCGCCCCGATACAGCACCGGGTAGGCCTCTATCAGACGGCTGACAATGTAGTTGGCGTTCAGAATGGCCACCTGCGTGGCGCGTTTCAGCCCTTCATCCCCCATCAGGCGGATATAGGCCCAGGAGATCGGCAGAATGGAGGCCGAACCAAACGGCGCAGCGCTAACGGCCAGAGCCGTGCCTTCCGCCGCAGGGTTGCCGGGCAGGAACGGAGCCAGATGCGCCTTGACGCCAATTGGCCCCATGCCCGGACCACCGCCACCATGCGGAATACAGAACGTTTTGTGCAGGTTGAAATGGCTGACATCGCCACCGTAATCACCGGGGCGGGCAAGGCCCACCTGCGCGTTCATGTTCGCGCCATCCACATACACCTGCCCTCCGGCCTGATGCACCAGATCACAGATTTCACGCATGCTTTCTTCAAACACGCCATGGGTGGAGGGATAGGTGATCATCACTGCGGACAGATCAGCCGCGTGAGCGGTCACTTTCTCCCGCATGTCTTCCAGATCAATATTGCCACCGGCATCACACTTCACCACCACAACCTTCATGCCCGCCATCTGGGCGGAGGCCGGGTTGGTGCCGTGGGCGGAGGCCGGAATCAGACACACTGTGCGGTTGGTTTCCCCCCGCGCGCGATGATAGGCGCTGATGGCCAGAAGCCCGGCATATTCACCCTGCGCGCCGGAATTGGGCTGGAAGGACACGGCATCATACCCGCTGATGGCGCACAGCCAGCGTTCCAGATCAGCAAACAGGGCCTGATACCCCCGCGTCTGATCTGCCGGGGCAAAGGGGTGAATGTCACTGAAACCGGGCCATGTGATGGGGATCATCTCCACGGTGGCGTTCAGCTTCATGGTGCAGGAGCCAAGCGGGATCATGGTGCGGTCAAGCGCCAGATCCTTATCAGCCAGACGGCGCAGATAGCGCAGCATGTCTGTTTCTGAACGGCAGGAACTGAACACCGGCTGCGTCAGGAAAGCAGACTGGCGGCTCAGGCTGGCGGGAATGGTGCTGGTGGCCGGAGCCAGCGCCTGCGCCATTTTATCCACCCGGCCCTGTTCCGCACAGAAAGCGGACCATACGGCCAGAACGGTTTTGGGGGTGGAGGTTTCATCCAGACTGATGCCGATACGCCCCTTGCCAGCATCACGCAGGTTAAGGCCAGCAGAACGGGCGCGCGCCAGAATATCCGTAGCACCATCCCCCACCTGAAGGGTGATGGTATCAAAAAACTGTTCGGTCTGGACTGTAACACCAAGTGCTTTCAGGCCAGCAGCCAGTGTGGTGGTCAGCCCATGCACCCGGCGGCCAATGGCGCGCAGCCCTTCCGGCCCGTGATAGACCGCATACATGCCCGCAATAACGGCCAGCAGCACCTGCGCCGTGCAGATGTTGGAGGTCGCTTTTTCACGCCGGATATGCTGTTCGCGCGTTTGCAGCGCCAGCCGGTAGGCAGAGCGGCCCTGGCTATCAATGGACACCCCGACCAGACGGCCCGGCATGTTGCGCTTCCATGCATCCCGCGTGGCCATATAGGCCGCGTGCGGGCCACCAAAACCCATGGGCACGCCAAAACGCTGCGTGGAGCCAATGGCGATATCCGCCCCCAGTTCACCGGGAGAGGTCAGGACTGTCAGCGCCAACAGGTCTGCCGCCATGACGGCAATACCGCCCGCCGCATGCAGGGCCTCAATGGTTGCGCGAGGGTCTTTGAGAGCACCGGAAGACCCCGGATACTGGAACAACGCACCAAAAACATCTGCTGCAACCAGATCTGTTTCCGGCGCGCCAATGACCAATGCAATGCCCAGCGGTTCCGCACGTGTTTTCAGCACGGCAATGGTCTGTGGGTGGCAGTCTGCATCTACAAAAAAAGCTGTGGCCTTGGATTTGGATACCCGGTTCGCCATGGCCATGGCTTCCGCTGCGGCAGTGGCTTCATCCAGCAGGGACGCGTTGGCAATATCCAGCCCGGTCAGTTCGGAAATCATGGTCTGGAAGTTCAGCAGCGCCTCCAGACGGCCCTGGCTGATTTCCGGCTGATACGGCGTATAAGCCGTGTACCACGCCGGGTTTTCCAGAATGTTGCGCTGAATGACGGCTGGCAGAACGGTGCCGTAATAGCCCTGCCCGATCAGTGATGTCATGACCTGATTCTGGTTGGCCAATGTGCGCAGATGGGCCAGGACCGCCACCTCGCTCCAGCCCTTGCCAATACCCATGGGCTGTGTGGCCCGAATGGCGGCGGGCAGCGTTTCCTGCATCAGCGCATCAAGGGATGCCGCACCGACTGTTTTGAGCATAAGCGCCTGATCGTCCGCCGTGGGGCCGATATGGCGGGGCACAAAGGTATCTGCCTCCGGTTGCAGGCCTGCAAAAGCGGGCAGCGTATCAGCAGAACAGCCGGAGGAACGGTCCGGACCGGAAGCAAGGGTGAACATGCGGGGTATCCTGAAAAAGCGGGAAACAGGAAGAATGTTTCTGGCGGGCGTTGCGCTGTGGCTAACAAAAAACCGGGCAGCGCAACGCCCCTTTGGCAGGGTGCCAGGGCGTGAGGGCGGAAACAGACCGCCCTCCACGCCCCGGCGGGCAGACTCAGGCGATCAATGCGGCGTAGGCGGCGGCATCCAGCAGGCCGGAAAGCTGATCCGGGTTGGTGATGCGGAATTTCAGAATCCAGCCTTCCCCTTCCGGGTCGGAGCTGACGCGGGCGGGGTCATCCGTCAGGGCGGCGTTACCTTCCAGCACTTCGCCATCCACCGGGGCATAAATGTCTGAAGCCGCCTTGACGGATTCCACCACGGCTACGGATTCACCGGCTTTGACCTCGGTTCCGGCATCACGCACTTCAACAAACACCAGTTCGCCCAGTTCCTCGGCAGCGTGTTTGGTAATGCCCACCACGGCGGACTCACCTTCAACGCGCAGCCATTCATGTTCTTTGGTAAAATACAGTGTCATGCCTCAGCACTCCTTGAAAAAAGTCTTTTGAAACCGTTGAGAAAACAGAATTACCGTTTGAAGCGCGCAGGCACGAACGGCAGGGATGCCACAACCGCAGGCACGGCGCGGCCTCGCAGTTCGGCAAAAACGGGGCTTTTGGGGGCGGCGTAGGCGGTGGCCACATAGCCCATGGCCACCGGGGCTTCCACCGTGGGGCCAAAGGCGCCGGAGGTCACCTTGCCTATGCCATCGGCAAAAGCGGGATCAGAATAAAGGGGGGCACCGCCACGCACAGGGGCACGGCCTTCTGCCAGCAGCCCCACACGGCGACGGGCCACACCATTTTCAAGCTGGCCCAGAATGATATCCGCGCCCGGAAAGCCCCCTTCCCGCGCCCCGCCCTTGCGGCGGGACTTTTGAATAGACCATTCAAGGGCGGCTTCAACTGGGGTAGTCGTCTCGTCAATATCTGCGCCATACAGGCACATTCCGGCTTCAAGCCGCAGGCTGTCCCGCGCGCCGAGGCCTATGGGTTTAACGTTGGGCTGGGCCAGCAACTGGCGCGCCACGCGTGAGGCATCCAGCGCGGGCACGGAAATTTCAAACCCGTCCTCCCCAGTGTAGCCGGAGCGGGAAATCACGCAACTTGCGCCATCTACATCCAGAGCGCGCACATCCATGAAGGCCATGGTTTTCACATCCGGCGCCAGCGACGCCAGCGCCTGCTCGGCTTCCGGCCCCTGAAGCGCCAGCAGAGCGCGTTCTTCAAGCGGCTCTACCAGACAATCCACCAGTTCATCCTGCATGAGGGCAATATCGGCGGCCTTGCACGCGGCGTTGACCACCAGCAGCAGAGTATCATCCAGCCGCGCCACCATCAGATCATCCAGAATGCCACCCTGGGCATTGGTGAACTGGGTGTAGCGCTGCCGACCATTCTTGATGGTCACAATATCAGCCGGGACCAGACGTTCCAGCGCTTTGGCGGCGGCCTCCACACTGCCCGAGCGGGCACGCACCTTCACCTGCCCCATGTGCGAGACATCAAACAGGCCCGCATGGGTGCGCACATGGCGGTGCTCGGCCATGATGCCATCTGCATAATTCAGGGGCATGGCATAACCGGCAAACGGCACCATTTTGCCGCCTTGGTCTTCATGCAGGGAAAAAAGAGGGGTGTGGAGGAGAGAATCAGTGCTCATGCACGCAGCCTTCCGCAAAAAGACTGGGGCACCTTGCGTATTCGGAAAACTGTGACCGATAAAAAGACAAAGTTCAGGGCCCCGGACCAGAGAATATCCGTCTGCCCCTTCTGTATCTTTGCCTGAGATCGCTATCCCGTCGGCGGGCGCGAAAGCGCCTCTCTCCAGAAGTTTATCGCGCAAGGTCCTTTTGCCTGAGAGTTTCCGGGGCGGTTGCTCCTTCGGCGCTGGCGCTAGGCCAGTCTCTCCCTCTGCGCGATAAAAACCGTGACATCATTGCGTTTTCAAGTCAATCACGGTTGTAGAGTCTGCGCGGGCCAAATGGCCCGTTTTTATGCGTCTGCCTTGGGCAGATGTTTGGCAATGTAGGGCGGCAGATTGAAAGAGCCCACGTGAATTTCCGGCGTCCAGTACTGGGTGTTGCCCAGAATTCCGGCATCCTGCGCGCGGGTGCGCACGGTGTTCACATCCTGCCCCACGGGGCTTTTGCCCTTGGAGGCAATGCCCAGCGTCATGAACCCGCCCACATAGGTGGGCACAGCCGCCACGTAGGCAGACACATGCGGGAAGAACTTGGCACGGCGCTCGCTGGTTTCACGCAGTTCATCCGCCTGCATGAAGGGCACGCCGCATTGGTTCACAATCAGGCCTTCCGCCGTAAGGATACGGGCGCAATGCTGATAGAAGGAATCCGTAAACAGGACTTCACCCACGCCAATGGGGTCTGTGCTGTCCACAATGATCACATCAAAGGAAGCATCAGCCGCCTTTGCCACGTAATCAATGCCATCACCCACAATCACGTCCGCGCGCGGGTTGGTCCAGGCATCTCCTGCAATGCCGGGCAGGTGTTGTTTTGAAAGTTCAATGACCGCGCCGTCAATTTCCACCATCACGGCTTTTTCCACGCCGGGATGTTCCAGCACGCGGCGCAGCACACCGCCATCACCCGCGCCAATAATCAGCACATTGCGCGCAGCGCCGTGGGTGAACAACGGAACATGGGTGAGCATTTCCTGATAAACGAACTCATCCCGTTCCGTGATCTGCACCACGCCATCCAGCAGAAGCACGCGGCCGTGGGACTCGCTCTCAAAGACCACAATGTCCTGAAACGGGCTTTTGGTACGGGCCAGTTCCTTTGTGACGCGGAAGCGCTGGCCCCAGTTGTCATAAAGGGTTTCTTCAATCCACTGCTCAGTCATGTCTCTTTATCCCAAACAAAGAAAAGGGCCAGAACGCGGCCTGTTACGGCGTTATTCTGGCCCCCTCAAACACACCATCAAAGACGGAAACGGACCTTAGATGGCCACGCGCCCACGGCGTTGCTCATCCACTTCCAGCCGCTTTGCCTGGAACAGGCGCTGCATGACCGGAATGGCAAGGTGCGGATCACATACGCCGCACATGAAGATATCCACGGCCGCAAAATTGCGTTCTGGCCATGTGTGGATGGAAATATGGCTTTCCGCCAGCACAACCACGCCAGACACGCCGCCATTGGGCGTGAAGTGGTGGAAGTGGCTGTGCAGGATGGTTGCTCCCGCAGCCACGGCAGCCTCACACAATGTCCGGTCTATTTTTTCCGGATCATCCAGATTTGTGGCGTCCCACAGATCGACCAGCAGGTGTGTGCCTGCAAATTTCTCGCCGTCTTTTTCGACGAAGTAATCCTTACGATCATCGTCAGACGAGACCGGAACAGAAGATGCCTGGTTATTGCTCGGGAGTTCCGAGACCATCCCCAGTTGAGCAAGTGCGTTCATTGACGTACCCCCAAACCAGTAGACAGCCTGTTGGGCGAAATCGCCCCCTTGGGCCAAGAGCGGGTGTAACTACGGCCTATAGCCCCGCATGACAAGCATTATCTTGCATAAAAAACAGGTTTTTTCACACCGGCCGAAAACGAAGTGAAGGAAATCAATGCGATGCGGGGCTGCGGGGCATCTGCCGTAACAGAAGTGTAAACAACGCATCACGCTCGCGCCCCAGCGTACGGCCCGCCAGCCAGTCTTTCAGCCGGTGCAGGGTTTCCCAGTCCCGCGCGGCGGCGGCATCGGTCGCCAGCCGGAAAGCAAGGGCCCGTTGCGCCTCTGTCAGCGCCCCATCCTGCGGCAGGCCACGGCTGGCCAGACGCCCCACCACCAGCACGGCATCCGCCCAGCGGTGGTCCGCCTCATAAAGCTGTCCGCGCAGATCCAGTCCCGCGTCCGATTCGTCATGTGCCAGCAGGGCCTGTGCCTTTTCCGTCTCTCCGCGTGCCTGCGCCACGCGGGCGGCATCATACGCTTTGCGGGCCGCCAGATCATCCGGCATGAGCGGGGAGACCGCGTGATCCAGAGCCATCTGCGCCAGAGCCAGTTGATGCGCCTGCATGGCGGCCTGAGCCAACAGTTCTTCTCCCTCCGCCCGTGCCTGCGGGTCTGCCTGCATGGCAATGGCCTGACTGAACGCCGTCGCGGCGGTATCTGCATGACCAGCCTCCAGCAGCAGGCGACCATACCCCAGCAGCAGTTTGGCTTTCTCCGCCCCATCGGGCACATGCGGCAGCCCCTGCGCCACCAGCGCGGTACGCTGTGTGACCGAGAGTTCTTCCTCACTGCCGGGCGGCAGGCCGAGGGAAGTAGACGCACCGTTGAACACCAGCCGATACAAAGCGGCCCGATAGGCCTCCGCCAGCACGTCTTCCGGCACGTCCGCGCTAGGTTGAAGTCCTTCCAGCACGCTCAGCGCCACTTTGGGCTCACCATTGCGGATGAGGGCGTGCGCAAGCCCCACGGCAGTAAGCGTGCGGATGTCAGCAGGTGCGGGTGAAGCCCCGTTCTCGCCTTTCAGCAGTTTGCGGTACACGTCCGCCGCCATATCCGGCGCAATCAGATCTGCATCCTGCATCAGCCGCACAATTTCCGTGCGGGCAATGGCGGCGCGTTGGGCATCGTCCGATGCTGTCAGATTTTCCAGTGCAACGCGGGCTGTTTCCGTTTTCCCCTCCCGC
The DNA here is from genome assembly GCF_030644465.1 of Acetobacter tropicalis. Taxonomy (NCBI): domain Bacteria; kingdom Pseudomonadati; phylum Pseudomonadota; class Alphaproteobacteria; order Acetobacterales; family Acetobacteraceae; genus Acetobacter; species Acetobacter tropicalis. Next base: position 1,253,715 of record NZ_JAUYUW010000001.1, read on the forward strand.
GCCTGTAGCAGCGCGCGGGGAAGATCATACGCGGGGCCATCGGGCAATGGCTCCATCGTCCTAACCGTGGCGGGGGTGCCATAGCGAGCGATGTAAAGCGCCATGGCTGGCACAATCCGGTCCCGTAGCGGGGCGGGATAACGCTGCGCCTGTGCAAACCCTGCCGCCAGCAGAATGGCGGTGCGCTGGCTGTTCTGCCCGGCATACAGACCATACAGCCCCTGCCACAGATGGAACTCCGGCAGGCTGATCCACTCCGGCGCAGCCAGTGCCTGTGCGCCTTTCAGGTTGCCCGCAAGCAGAGCCGACGCCGCACGCAGCGCTATTTCCGGCCGCAGGGTGGCAGACCCCGCAGCACTGGCTGATCCCGAATCCGGTGTGGTTTCTGGCATATCGGCCAGCAGCGCGGCGGCTTTCTGAAACGCTCCGGACGCAAAGGCCGCCTGCGCAGCGGCAAAAGTCGCCGCTTTTTTCTGCCCGGGCGACGCCTTGGCCAACGCCGCCAGTTTTTCCTCCCGCTCCGCTGCCAGAGTAGCGGGCGATGCCTCCTGCAAGCCAAACCACTGCCAGTCCTTTTGGCGGGAGGCCTCTACCCCCTGTTCGGGCAAAGGAAGGCCCACAGGCACAGGATGCAGCGAGACAGCGTGCAGAACGGCCCCTTTGGCCGCGCCCTGCATCACGATCTGATCGGCATCGGCTTCCACCACCACACCTTCCAGTGTGGGCCTTACGGAATAGCCAACCGCGTGCTGCGCCTGCGCCACGCCGCCAGAGGCCGTGCGGGATGTTGCAATCAGCAGCCGCGCGCCGGTAGCGGGGTCCGGCAATTCAAACTCATGCCCAGGCTGTTGCAACGGAAACAGCACATAACCGGGCGCAGGCTGCGCCGTAATTGTGTGCAGAGACGCAGCCCCCGTGAACGACAACGTAGCCGTAGAAGAAGAGGACGGAGAGGAGGAGCCTGCGGAAGCGGAAGTTGCAGGCGCAGTGGTAGTGGAAGTGGCAGCCGGAACAGGAGCCGAAGCAGACGTGGAAGCCACACCGCCCCCTGCTGCGGCGGAAGGAGCCAGCGCCGTCTGCCCATCCTTTTTCTGTAAAAACGCAGATTCCGGCGCTTGCAACTGCCAGCCTTCTTTCTGGCGCGAGAGCCGCAAGGCAGGGTGTTGCGGCAGAGGGATGCGCAACAGCGTGGCGTAATCCAGCACCGTGACGGTCAGGCCGGAAAACACACCTGTTCCGCCAGACGCACGCATCATGGCCGGTACAGGCTGGTCTGCCACCACAATAAAATCCGGGCCGGACCAGAACGCCGCAATGCCGGTTTGCGCATCAAAAGGCAGAAACAGTGCTGTCTGGGTGTTTTGGTCGCCTTTCTGGCCCAGAGCATCCTGCGTGACAGCCGCTACCGGAGCCCGTTGCAGCCCATCCACGCCTTCCGCTGTGGCAGGCGCTGCCACCAACGCCTGAAGCAGCAGGCAAGAAACCATGATCCGGTCTGTTCTGTTCCGTCCCGTCACGAGGTTTCTGTTGCTCCCTGTCTGGTTTCGCCCCGCCATGAATGGCGGGCAATAGCGCACACCCAGCGCCCCGGTAAGTGTGCCCTCTCTTTGCACTGATCGCCAAGGCTGACAAAGGAAAAGACAAACCGCGCAGGCTGCGGAACGCCGGGAACGGAGAGAACGTTAAAAAGCCTCATTACCGCTTTAGCCACATCAGATGGCTTTCGTGCTCTGGAGGATTCCATGAAGAAATTATCTGTTCCGGCGCTTCTTCTGCTTTTGCTGCCGCTGGGCCTTTCTGGCTGTTATTCTGGCCCGCACCGCTATCATGATAGGGATGGTTACCGCCACGGGCGGCATGACCATGGGTATTATAATGATTACCGTGGCCGCCCACCCGGCTGGCGCAACTAAAGCTCGGGCTTTTCAGCCCTTCTGGCGGCACACGCCGCCACACTGGCAAAACCACGCACGGCACGAACAAACCATGATAGGGTGACGCTGCCAGCAGTACTCTGGCGCATTTACTGCCCTCTCAACCCCGTGCGTGGATTTTATGCTGGACCGCATTACAAGCATGCAGGTTTTTGTAAAGGTTGTGGCTACTGGCAACTTTACGGCTGCCGGGCGCGCGCTTTCCCTTTCCCAAACCATGGTGACCAAGCACATCACTGCGCTTGAACGCCAGATGGGAGTCACCCTTTTTCATCGCAGCACGCGCAAGCTCTCGCTGACAGAAGCGGGACGGCTGTTTCTGGAAGGCTCCCAGAAAATTCTGGCGGATCTGGAAGAAGTGGAACGCACCGTTACGGCGCAGCGCCGTGAACCACAAGGGCGGTTAAGGCTCAATGCCCCTGTTTCTCTGGCCATACGGTATGTGGCTCCGCTCCTGCCGGAATTTAACCGCCGACACCCTCTGGTTACGGTGGAGCTCGGCCTGAATGACCGCGCAGTGGACCTGATTGAAGAAGGTTGGGATCTTACCCTGCGGATCAAGCACATGGCCCCCAGCAGCCTGCGCACGCGCAAACTTGCGCCCATACGCTGCGTGGTGTGCGCCTCCCCCGCCTATCTGGCGCAGGCCGGCACGCCGCAGCGCATTGAGGAACTGAGCCAGCACAAATGCCTAGGGTACACTTTGGGAGACCCCGGCAACCCGAGCCGCTGGAATTTCGGTGCGAAGGGAGAGCACGGGGTCTCTATTTCCGGCCCGCTCTGCGCCAATAATGGCGATGCCCTACGTGAAGCAGCCGTTGCGGGGGAAGGGCTGATCTATCTTCCCGTTTTTGTGGTGAGCAATGAACTACGTTCCGGCCAGTTGCAGGCCATAACGCTTGATGAGCCCCTGATGGAAGCCCCGCCCCTGCACGCTGTTTACGCCCCCGGCCAGACAACCCCGTTAAAAGTAAGGGCCATGATTGATTATCTGGTGGAATGCTATGGCCCCGTTCCCCCATGGGAGCAGGATCTCCCCTGAGCCGTTCCCTACGGCAGACAGCGCTGGCCATCCGCCACACAGTCACTCTGGTTCTGTGATGAAGGGATGTGGTTTTTTCCACACATTCTGCGCGCGCCGCACCGCTCTCCGGGTACAGGAATAGGGGCAGTGGGTAATTCTGTGGATAACGGGTACAGATTGCGCCAGCCGATTCGGAGACGAATCAGAAAAAGCCAAATAAAAAAAAAAGGTTATCCAAATCAGGAACCGAGCCCCGGTTTCTGTGGAAACTCTGTTTTTCTGCACATATCTTGTGGGGAAGAATGGTGAGCCGGGAGGGACTCGAACCCTCGACCATTCGATTAAAAGTCGAATGCTCTACCAACTGAGCTACCGGCTCACACCATCTTGCAGAATAGCAGCACTCGGTTTGAAACAGGGTGCGCCCTCTGTTGGGACGCTGTCTAGACGGATCATTCCCCCCGTGTCAAGCGATGACATGCTTTTTCAAGCCCATAACGCGCAAAAGGGCTCCTGAAAACACCAATGCCCCTTCTTGATGGCAGGCGCGGTCTCCCGAAATATCGCCCCCAACAAAAAAACGCGGCCCGTTGCGGGGCCGCGCTTTCTGTCTGGATAAATTCTGAAACAATCAGGCAGTTTCAGAAGAAGCCGGACGCATTTTGATAATCCGGTCGGGCTCACGCACCATGCCGGACGCGCCGCCACCGCGCTTGATTTTGTCGATGTTTTCCATGCCTTCAATCACGTCACCCACAATGGTGTACTGACCATCCAGATGCGGAGACGGTTCAAACATGATGAAAAACTGGCTGTTGGCGCTGTTGGGGTCAGACGTACGCGCCATGCCCAGCGTGCCGCGCAGGAACTTGGCGTCCCGCGTGAATTCCGCTTTCAGGTCCGGCAGCGGGCTGCCACCTGTGCCTGTGCCCGTGGGGTCACCAGCCTGCGCCATGAAGCCTTCAATCACACGATGGAAGGGAACGTTATCATAAAACCCTTCAGCAGAAAGGGTACGGATACGCTCGGCAGCCAGCGGTGCGATATCGGGACGCAGGCGGATGACCACGCGGCCTGCGGGGACATCCATGTAGATCAGGTCGTTTTTGTCTGTCTCGGTAGACATAGAGAATTCTCCTTAACTCTTTCCGGCAACCGGCGCCAACGCACCTGTTACCCCGCAGCCCGCGCCTTTAGCCGGGCGAGCAGACGTTCCTGTGTATATGGGGTGACAAACTCGGAAACGGCACCACCATAACCGGCAATTTCCTTCACAAGGCGGGAGGAAATGAACTGCGTGCGCTCGGACGCCATCAGAAACACGGTTTCTATGGTGGCATCCAGCCGCCGGTTTACGCCGGACATCTGGATTTCATAATCAAAATCCGTCAGCACCCGCAGGCCGCGAAAAATAAGTGTGGCATCATGCGCACGCACCGCTTCCACCAGCAGGGAGTTGAAGGGCGTCACCTTCAACTCGCCACCTGTTCGCTCCGCTATGGCGGGAAGCTCATGCTCCACACACTCCACGCGCTCCGCCAGCGGCATGAGCGGATTTTTGGCAGGGTTTTCCGCCACCCCGATCACCAGACGGTCCACCAACCGGGCGGCCCGTTCAATCACGTCCAGATGCCCGGTGGTGACGGGATCAAACGTCCCGGCATAAAAGCCAATGCGCCGGGCAGGGCGCACGCCTGTGATCACGCGTCTTCGCCCGGTGTTTCAGCGGCGTCCTCGCCCCCTTCTTCCTCACCATCATCCATGACGGGGAACACGCTCGTCACGCGCTCATCCTCATTCAGGCGGAACAGGGTTACACCGCTGGCCTGACGCGCCATGACGCGCACCTGATCCACCGGCACACGGATAAGACGGCCAGCGTCCGTCACCAGCATGACATCCGTGCCATCCAGAACCGGCAGCGTGGCCGCAACTTCCTTGCCGCGCTTGTTGGAGGAGAAGGTCATGTTGGTAATACCCTGCCCGCCACGACCGCTGACACGGTAATCATACGCGGAAGACCGGCGGCCAAACCCGCCATCGCTCACCACCAGCAGAATTTCTTCCGCAGCTTCAAGCTCGGCAAAGCGTTCCGGCGTCAGCAGGGTTGTGCCGGAGGAGGCTTCTTCCTCATCCGTATCCACAACCGGCGTTTCGGCATCATCCTCGGCTTCGGCGGCGTTTTCTGCACGGCGTTTGGCATTGGCCATACGCAGATAAGCAGACCGTTCTTCCACCGTGGCTTCAACATGGTTCAGCACGGCAAGGCTGATCACCTTGTCGCCGTCCGCCAGCCTGATGCCGCGCACACCGGAAGAGCCACGGCCTGCAAACACGCGCAATGTTTCATCCGTAATCTGGAAGCGGATGCAGCGTGCGCCACGGGTTGCCAGGAACACATCCTGCCCTTCACGGCAGGTAGCAACGCCAATCAGGCTATCGCCTTCATCCAGCTTCATGGCGATCAGGCCGGAGGAGCGGATGTTGCGGAAATCACTCAAACGGTTACGGCGCACGCCACCGCTGGCGGTTGCAAACACCAGATGCAGGGATTCCCACAGTTCCTCATCCTGCGGCAGCGGCAGAACGGCGGTAATGGTATCCGAACCCAGATCAGGCAGCAGATTGACCAGCGCACGGCCTTTGGCGGTGGGGCTGGCTTCTGGCAGACGCCAAATCTTTTCCCGATACGCCTTGCCGCCGGAGGAGAAGAACATCACCCACTGGTGGGTGTGGGCGTTGAAGGACCGCACCACAATATCATCCCCGCGGGTGCCAGCGCCGGTGCGGCCACGGCCACCACGGTTCTGGGCACGGAAGACATCAAGCGGCGTGCGTTTGATGAAGCCTTCCCGCGTGATGGTAACAACCATCTGGCCGGGTTCGATCAGGCTTTCATCATCCTGATCACCTGCGTAATCAGAAATTTCGGTCGCGCGTGGGGTCGCAATTTCTGCCCGCGCCAGTATCAGTTCATCGCGCAGCACTTCCATGCGGCGGATGTGGCTGCCAATAATTTCAAGAAGCTCGTTGATCCGGGTCGCAACTTCGGAAAGTTCCTGCTGGATCTTTTCGCGTTCAAGGCCGGTCAGGCGTTGCAGGCGCAGTTCCAGAATACCACGGGCCTGTGCTTCAGTAAGACGGACCTTGCCGTCTACAACCTGATTGCCTTCATCGTGGATGAGCGCCAGCAGGGGCTCGACATCTGCGGCATCCCAGCTTGCGGCCATCAGGGATTCACGGGCGGTTGCGGCATCAGGCGCTGCGCGGATCAGGGCGATCACGGCGTCAATATTGGCGACGGCAATCACCAGCCCGACCAGAATATGCCCGCGATCCCGCGCCTTGTTCAGTTCAAACCGCGCCCGGCGCAGAATGACTTCTTCACGGAAGGAAACAAAGGCGGACAGAACATCTTTCAGCCCCATCAGGCGAGGCTTGCCGCCATCCAGCGCCAGCATGTTCACGCCAAAGGACGTCTGCAACTGGGTGTAACGATAGAGGTGGTTCAGCACCACTTCCGGCGTGGCGTCCCGCTTGATTTCAATCACCACCCGCATGCCGGAGCGATCCGATTCATCGCGGATGTCTGATATGCCTTCAATCTGCTTGTTGCGCACCAGTTCGGCAATGCGCTCCTGCAGGGTGGCCTTGTTCACCTGATACGGAATTTCCGTGATCACAATGGCTTTGCGATCCTTGCGGATTTCCTCAACCTCGGCGCGGGCACGAATAATGATCGCGCCGCGGCCGGTGGCAAACGCGCTGCGGATACCTGAGCGCCCCAGAATGATGCCGCCTGTGGGGAAGTCGGGTCCCGGCACATGCTCCATCAACTCTTCAAGCTCCATATCGGGTTTTTCGATAAGAGCGAGGGTTGCATCAATCACTTCCGCCGGGTTGTGGGGCGGAATGTTGGTGGCCATACCCACGGCAATGCCGGTGGCGCCATTGATAAGCAGGTTGGGGAAAGCTGCGGGCAGAACGGTCGGTTCCTGCTCGCTTTCATCATAGTTGGGCTGGAAATCAACCGTATCGCGGTCAATGTCGTTCAGCAGGAAGGTGGCGGCCTTGGCCAGCCGCGCTTCCGTATAACGCATGGCCGCCGGGCTATCCCCATCCACGGAACCAAAGTTCCCCTGCCCGTCAATCAGCTTGACGCGCATGGACCAGGACTGCGCCATACGGACCATGGCATCGTAAATGGAGGAGTCACCGTGCGGGTGATATTTACCCATCACGTCACCCACCGCACGGGCCGATTTGCGGTAGGGTTTATCGTGCGTGAAGCCACTTTCATGCATGGCGTACAGAATACGCCGATGCACCGGCTTCAGGCCGTCTCGCACATCAGGCAGGGCACGGCTGACAATCACCGACATCGCATACGCGAGGTAGGAGGAGCGCATCTCCTCCTCAATGGTGACAGGCAGAAGGTCAGAAGGCTCCGGCGATCCCGGCTGGTCAGAAATCTCGGTCAAGGTCCATCCGTCTTGTCATGCCGCGCGCCTGAAGGAATGAGGCGCGCCTGAAAACTGTTGTGCGCCGGGCCGCTGAACCGGGCAAAACCCGGCCTGTACAGCAGTCTGGCTGTGAGGGTCTTTCTTCTAGCACACAAAGGCGAACGCACATAGGGCTACCCCATCTCTCACGCGCCAAAGCGCGCAATGGGGCTTGTTTTGCGGCAGCACAGCAGCCATCCTCCCCTTCAGGGCGTTCTTCTCGCCCCAAGACAAGGATGACCTCCATGCGCCTTCTTCTGGCCCTGCTTTTACCGTGGCTTCAGTTCTTCACCATCGGGCGTCCCTTCGCGGGCCTGATCTGTCTGGTGTTGCAGGTAACGATCATTGGCTGGATTCCGGCAGCCATCTGGTCCGTTTACGCTCTGAGCCAATATAAGACCGACCAGAAAATTGCCCGGATGGGAAAGTAATAAAGCCACTGTGGTTACATTCCGGATTAGTTTGAGGCCCTCATGACTGCCCGTGCAATTCTTGCTGCCTCATCCAGCCTCCCGTCGCAAAACGAGCTGCCTCTTTGTTAGCTAAGGAAAGCAAAAGCCCCTCGCAGCAGGCACAAAAAAAGGACGCCGAAGCGCCCTTTTCTGCTGTTGTGGCCTCATAACAAAAGCCGCAACAGATGATCACTTTTGAAAAGCCTGCTGGGCTTAGCGCCCGGTGAGGATCTTTTCCACCAACTGACCGACGGTTGGCACAAACCCGTTGGAATAGAACGGGTCAGTTGCAAAGCGCCATGCGTTGGTGCCGCCAAACATCAGGTTGTGATCTATGATGTCTTCCGCATCCGGGCCGTTGGCATGCGCCACGGTCTGAAGCGTCTTCTGAATACAGAAGGAGCGCGGGTCAGCCTTGTGCCCGTTGGTGTAATTGGGGCCGCGCTGGCTCCAGTTGGAGAATTTACATTCAGACAGGCACCCCATGCAGGCTACCTGATCTGCCATGATTTCCCGCGCACGGTCTGGCGTGACAAAAATGAGCGTGGAATCCGGTGTGCGCATGGCTTCAACAAAGCCTTCTGCTTCCCACCCGCGAATACGCTCAAAATCTTCCGCCGCAACAAACACTTCACGCTTACGCGCGCCCACGCCGTAAGGCACCTGATGCGCACCCAGCGGTTCGGGAGAAAACGCAACCTGCCGTTCAGACCGGCCACGCAGTTCCTGAAGGAAGCTGTTATTGACTGCTGAAGAATAGAAACCTGTGGGGGAGAAGCGGTTGAGGTACACGTCTCCCTTTTTCAGGGTCAGCAGCCGATCTTTCCACGCCTGCGGAATGGGGCTTTCCTTGGTCAGCAACGGACGTGTGCCGAACTGAAAGACAATCGGGCCGAGTTCCGGATTATCAATCCAGTCTTCCCATTCTTCCAGCCACCACACGCCGCCCGCCATGATGATGGGCGTGTTATCCAGACCAAAAGAGCGCATGAGCTTGCGCAGCGCCGCAACCCGCGGATAGGGATCTTCCGGATTCAGCGGGTCTTCCGTGTTGGAGAGGCCGTTATGGCCGCCAGCCCGCCACGGATCTTCATACACCACGCCGCCCAGCAGATCAGACGCCTTGCTGTAGGCCCGCTTCCACAACGCGTTGAAGGCACGTGCGGAAGACACGATGGGGTAGTAGTACACCCCATACGTGGCTGCAATTTCCGAGAGGCGATACGGCATACCCGCGCCGCAGGTCAGGCCGTGAATCAGCCCTTTTGCGCCGTCAAGAACGCCGGTAATCACCCGTTCGGCCGAGCCCATTTCCCACAGGATATTGGCGTGGATACGGCCTTTGCCGCCTGCCATCTCGTGCGCGATGCGCGCCTGCGCAATCCCGCCGCGAATGGCGTAGTCTACCAGTTCTTCATGCCGTTCCCGCCGGGTGCGGCCATGATAGATCTGAGGCACGGGGTTTCCGGCCTCATCATAACTGTCCGCATTGACGATCGAGACCGTACCGGCCCCGCCCGCCGCAGCCCATGCTCCGGCTGAAGCACCTGTGGATACGGAAACGCCCTTGCCGCCTTCAACCAGCGGCAGGACATCTGCGCCCCCCATGCGAACTGCGTTGATCGCCTTCATTGCTGTCCTATCGTTCTGCTTAATCAGCGCTGCTGTGCAAAGCACCCCTTGGGGGATGCTTATTCAGCATCCCGACGGGGAGCCCGCGCAGGCTTTGCGCCCACGGTTTCTGTGATATCGGCTCCGGTTTCCTGATCGACAACGCGCATGGACAGCTTAACTTTCCCGCGATCATCAAAGCCGATCACTTTAACCTTCACGGCATCGCCCTGCTTCACAACATCGGTGGTCTTGCCCACACGGCCCTGAGACAGTTCAGAGATGTGAACCAGCCCATCACGCGCGCCCAGGAAGTTCACGAACGCACCGAAATCAGCCGTCTTGACGACCTTGCCGTCATAAATGCGGCCCAGTTCCGGTTCAGCCACAATCCCGTTGATCCGTTCGATGGCCTTATTGGCCTGATCGTCAGACATCGCAGCGATGGTGATCGTGCCATCATCTCCGATATCGACCTTCGCACCCGAATATTCAACGATCTCACGAATAACTTTACCGCCTGAACCAATCACATCACGGATTTTTTCGCGCGGCACGGTCAGGGTGGTGATCTTGGGGGCTGTGGAGGACACATCCGTCCGGCCTTCCGTCAGCGCCTTGCTCATTTCACCCAGAATGTGCAAGCGGCCATCACGGGCCTGACCCAGCGCAATCTTCATGATTTCCGGCGTGATGGACGTGATCTTGATGTCCATCTGCAGGGCGGTCACGCCCTGTTCGGTGCCCGCTACCTTGAAGTCCATGTCACCCAGGTGATCTTCATCACCCAGAATGTCAGACAGAACGGCAAAGTTCTTGCCTTCCTTGATCAGACCCATGGCAATGCCAGCCACCGGGCGCTTCAACGGCACACCGGCATCCATCAGCGCCAGGGAGCTACCGCACACCGTGGCCATGGAGGAAGAGCCGTTGCTTTCCGTGATTTCAGACACAACGCGCAGGGTGTACGGGAAATCCTTGCGGCTGGGCAGCAGCGGGTGAATGGCGCGCCATGCCAGCTTGCCATGCCCGATTTCACGACGGCCAGGAGACCCGATACGGCCACATTCCCCAACGGAGAAGGGAGGGAAGTTGTAGTGCAGCAGGAAGTTGGTGCGGTATTCGCCTTCCAGCGCGTCAATCACCTGTTCATCCTGTGCGGTGCCCAGTGTGGTGACAACCAGCGCCTGCGTTTCCCCACGAGTGAACAGGGAGGAACCGTGCGCACGCGGCAGAATGCCCACTTCAGACACGATGGGACGAACCGTTACCAGATCACGGCCATCAATACGCAGGCCGGTTTTCAGCACGGCGGTGCGAACCACATCGGCTTCAAGGTCTTTCAGCATCGGCTTGGCAGCGTCAACGTCCAGTTCCTCGGCGGCCAGCTTTTCAAGGATGGCTTCCTTGGCAGCGCCAATCTTTTCGTAGCGCGCCTGCTTCACCTTTTCCTTGTAGGCATCAGCAATCAGCTTGCGGCCAACCTTGTCCACACGGGTGCGGAGCTTCTGTTCTTCCTTGGACGCTTCCGGCAGATCCCACGGGGCTTTGGCAGCGTGTTCAGCCAGAGAGATGATGGCTTCAATCACCGGCTGGAAGGCTGTGTGACCAAAGGTAACGGCTTCCAGCATCACGTCTTCAGACAGTTCTGATGCTTCAGATTCCACCATCAGCACGCCTTCTTCCGTGCCAGCCACCACCAGATCAAGGGCTGCGTCCTTCATCTGCTCAAGGGTGGGGTTCAGAATGAACGCGCCATCCTTGTAGCCAACGCGGGCTGCGGCAACCGGGCCAAAGAAGGGAATGCCAGACAGCGTCAGCGCTGCGGAACAGCCGATCAGCGCCGGAATGGAGGGATCATTCTCCATATCGTGCGTCAGCACCGTGGCGATAACCTGCACCTCGTTGCGGAACCCTTCGGGGAACAGCGGACGAATGGGGCGATCGATCAGGCGGGAGACCAGCGTTTCGTTTTCAGACGGACGGCCTTCACGCTTGAAGAAGCCACCGGGAATCTTGCCAGCAGCGTAGGCTTTTTCCTGATAGTTGACGGTCAGCGGGAAGAAGTCCTGACCGGCCTTGACGTTCTTGGCACCAACGGCGGTGCACAGCACAACGGTTTCACCATAGGTGACAACCACGGCGCCATCAGCCTGACGGGCGATCTTGCCGGTTTCCAGCACCAGCGGGCGACCGGCCCATTCAATTTCCTTACGATAATACTTAAAATCAATACTCATACTGTTCCAGCTTTCATTCCAGATCAAAGCCACAGAACAGGCGGGAAAGAACCGAAGGGAGCGGACAGCGCCTCGGACGGCATGGAGACTGGCGGCTATACCACCCAGGCGCCATGTGGTCGGAAACGCCGTGGCCCGCCGGGATCAGACTCCCGCGCTCACAGCCTGTGGCGAACATGTTTAGCATCCAGCCTAACGTGCTGACATGCAAGGGGTTACGGCAAAACCGTGCCCCGAAGAGAACGCAAAGGGTGCCGCCTGACCAGCAGGCAGACACCCTTTGCTTCGCACTCTTAGCGGCGCAGGCCCAGACGGGCGATCAGCGCTTCATAGCGTGCAACGCTCTTGCCGCGCAGGTAGTCCAGCAGGCTACGACGACGGCCAACGAGGATCAGCAGACCACGGCGGGAATGGAAATCCTTCGCGTGGGTTTTCAGATGCTCGGTGAGGTTGTTGATCCGCTCGGTCAGAATCGCAACCTGGACTTCCGGGGAACCGGTATCGGTCGGGGTCGTCTGGTATTCGCTAATCAGCGCCGTGCGGCGTTCAGCAGTAATCGACATCACATGTCTCCATAAAAAAGATCAGGTTCACAGAATCCGCACGGGGCGCAGCAGCCCATCTTCCAGGCGGCAGATCCCCAGTACGCGCCCCCCTTCCATGGCCCGAACAGGCTCACCTTCTTCGGTCTGGGGAATGCGTCCCATCAGATCGACAAGGCTCAGCGCCTGCCCGTGCAGCAGGGAAGCAGCTTCATCAGCGGTCAGGGCCAGCGCCGGGATGTCGGCCAGCGCGGTCGCGACCGGACGCAGCAGCTCCGGTGAGGCATGCGCGTTGTCGTCGTTCGGGGCGATTTTGTCCAGTGTTATTGCGTCTGCCTCAGTAAAAGGCCCCACGCGCAGGCGCCTGAGCGCGATTATATGGCCAAGAGTGCCACAGGCCAGCGCCACATCACGCGCCAGCGCGCGCATGTACACCCCTTTGCCGGATTCGACCTCAAAGATGGCCGTATCCTGATCCACCCGTTCGACCAGTTCAAACCGGTCCACCCGTGCCGGACGCGGCGGCAGTTCCGGCGGTCGGCCATCACGCGCCATGTCATAAGCGCGCTCCCCCGCCACCTTGAGGGCGGAGAACACGGGGGGCACCTGCATGATATCCCCTGTCAGGGCAGGCAGAGCGGCACGCAGTTCGTCATCCGTGGGGCGCACGTCAGAATGGCCGGTCACATTGCCGTCCGCATCATCGCTGTCACGCGATTCACCCAACTTCAGGGTAAAACGATAGATCTTGGTGCCATCCATCACGTAAGGCACGGTTTTGGTGGCTGTGCCAAACGCCAGAGGCAGCAAGCCGGTGGCCAGCGGGTCCAGCGTGCCGCCATGCCCCACTTTCTGGGCATCAAACAGCCGTTTGGCGCGCCCCACCACCTGCGTGGAGGTCATACCTGTAGGTTTATCAACAATCAGCCAGCCGTTTATCGGCCTGCCCCGTCTGCGTCGCATGGGAACTCCCGTTTCAACAGGCGCTCTCCGGCCTTGCGGCTCAGAACAGGCACCATCACACCAAATTGCATCCGGCTTGCACAACCGGCAGAACCGCGCTGCATCTAACCGACAGCCGCGCCCGCGGCAATGGCGCACGGCCTGTTTGCCAGCCGTTCGCAAGACCCGGCCCAGCCACCCAACACCCCATGCAAGGTGGGTGCCTGAAATATCCAGACCATTTTAGCAGGCCAGCCGCGCGCGCGGGCAGGACTGGTCAGCCCTGTCATCGTGCCGTAATGTTGCCACACACCATGACTGATCATTCAAACGCATCATCCTCCTCCGCCAGCCAGACACCCCGGGCCGCACCCCATTGGGATCTGGACATGCACACAGGCACCCCCTGCCTGCATGTGCAGGGTGACTGGACGGTGCAGAATGGCGGAATGGCTCCCTTCCCCACCGATGGGCTGAACCAGACCCATCAGGGCCAGACGCTGCAAATAGACACCACTGGCCTGCAACAGTGGGATTCCGCGTTCATTACCTTTCTGTGGGATGTCAAACAGGCTGCGGGCCATGCCGGGCTAACGTTTGACCCCACACATCTGCCAGAACCTGCCCAACGCCTGCTGGCGCTGCTGCCAGAACAGCCAGCCGCCAAGCCCGCTGGCCCCGGCCCCAAACCACCACTGCTGGAACGGGTGGGGGATATCACCCTCAACACGCTGACAGAAACCGGCACCGTGGCCGAACTGGCGGAAGAAACCACCAAGGGCGCGCTGAAAACCGTAACCGGCAAAAGCGGGATGCGGCTGAAGGATCTGGCCACCGATATCTGGAATGCCGGGCCATCCGCGCTGCTAATTGTGGGTGTGGTGAATTTTCTGGTGGGCGCCATTCTGGCCTTTGTGGGGCTGGTGGAACTTCGCCGCTTTGCAGCCGAGATCTATGTGGCCAATCTGGTAGGCATTGCCTGCGCCCGCGAGATTTCAGCCATCATGACCGCCATCATCATGGCGGGGCGCACCGGCGGCGCGTATGCGGCCCGCATCTCCACCATGCTGGGCAATGAGGAAATTGACGCGCTACAGGTGTTTGGCATTCCGGTGTCCACCTACATTCTGCTGCCGTCCATCCTCTCGCTCGCGCTGATGATGCCGCTTTTGTATCTGTATGGCACGCTGATCGCCATTCTGGGCGGGTTTGTGGTGGCCATGAGCATGATGAGCGTGTCCGCCATTGGTTACTGGACCACCACGTTTGATGGCGTGGCCCTGCATGAATTTGTGTTCGGCTTTGTGAAATCCTTCTTTTTCGCCAGCTTTATTGCGCTGGCGGCCTGCCGTGTGGGCCTGAAGGCCGGGCGGAGTGCGGCGGATGTGGGCATTGCCGCCACCCGCGCGGTGGTGATCGGCATTGTGGGGATTATCGCCATGGATGCGGTTTTCGCGGTTATCGCGAACGCACTGGACATTTGACATGACCGAGCCAGACACCCTGATTTCCGTGCGCGATCTGACCATTGCCTTTGGCCCCAAGGTTATTCAGCAGAACGTTTCCTTTGATCTTAAACGCGGTTCCATTTTTGCCGTGATGGGTGGTTCAGGCTGCGGCAAGAGCACGCTGCTGAAAAGCATGATCGGCCTTTTGCGCCCCACCTCCGGCCAGATTCTGGTGGGTGGGGAAGATTACTGGGCACAGAACGAAAAGCGCCGCACGGAGCTGAACCATCGCTATGGCGTGCTGTTTCAGAGCGCCGCGCTGTGGAGTTCCATGACGGTGGGGGAAAACGTGGCCCTGCCCATGGAAATGTTCACAGACCTGACGCCAGAAGTGATCCGGCGGCTTGTGGAGCTCAAACTGGGCTTTGTGGGCATGGAGCAGGCCATTGACCTGATGCCATCTGAAATTTCCGGCGGCATGCGTAAACGGGCCGGGCTGGCCCGCGCCATTGCGCTGGAGCCGGACATCCTGTTTTTTGATGAACCCTCCGCCGGGCTGGACCCCATTACCTCCGCCCGGCTGGATGATCTGATCCTGACCCTGCGGGATGGGCTTGGCGCGACAATTGTGATTGTCAGCCACGAACTGCCCAGCCTGTTCAAGATTGCGGATGACGGCATCTTTCTGGATGCCCGCACCCACACCCCCATTGCCCGTGGGTCTCCGCGGGATCTGCGCGACCACAACACCATTCCTGAAGTGGTGGCATTCATGAACCGTAAGGCGGACATCGCTCCTGCCTCTGAGACAAAGGGCTGAAGCAGCATGGCTGAAGGCACAAACCGGAAAACCCTGATCGGCGCGTTTGTGATAGGCGGCGGCTTACTGGGGCTGGCCATCATCATGCTGTTCGGGCACATGCGCTTTTTCACCCCCTCGCGGGAGGCCGCAGTGGTGTTTCAGAACTCCATTACGGGTCTGGCCGTGGGCGCACCCGTCAACTTCCGTGGTGTGAAGGTGGGGTCTGTCAAAAGCATCACGCTGCGTTTTGATCCGCTGGACCACAAAGCCTACATTCCCGTTGTGCTGACCCTTGAGCCGGACCAGATCCATGTGGTGCGCGATGTACCGGGGGACACCAAGGTGCGGGTGCAGGACATGATTGCCAACGGTCTGCGCGCAGAACTGAACCTGCAAAGCTTTGTAACCGGGCAATCCAACATCGAACTGGATTTTGACAAGTCCGCCCCTGCTGTTTTGCACCCGCGCATTACGGATCTGCCGGAAATTCCCGCCCGCCTGTCCACCATGGAAAAGCTGAAGGACACGCTAGGCCAGCTTCCCGTGAAGGATATTGCCCACCACGCGGATGATACGCTGCGCTCCATCCAGTCCCTCAGTGACAAGCTGAACGATGATCTGCCGCCGTTGATCGCCAGCATGAAAGTCACGACCGACCGCTCGCATGACACGGTGCAGGCTGCCACGCAGGCGATCCGCGACCTTCAGAGCAAGCTGGATATCACGCTCTCCAAAATGGACACGCTGCTGGAAACCGGCACCACACAGCTAAGCGGGCGTGGGGCAGATATTCACGCCACCATGCTGTCTGCCACCAAAGCGCTGGACAGCCTGCAGGGCATTATCTCTCCACGCTCAGCTGATCGGGCCAATCTGGACGCTGCCCTGCGGGATATTGCTTCCGCCGCCGCCTCCCTGCGTGGCTTTGCCAGTGATGTTGAACGCAACCCGCAACTTCTGCTGATGGGACGCCGTCCATGATGTTTTCCGCCCGCCGTCTGGCCTTTACCGCCCTTACAGCCTGCGCCCTGCTTTCAGCCTGTGCCTCGCCCCCGTTGCGGCTCTACACCCTTGGCATGCCCTCCGATCAGGAAGTGCGGCAGCCGCACCTGTCCTCCCGCGCCACCACCATTCAGATCAGCCGCGTGGTGATTCCGGATTATCTGGATTCTCAGGACATGGTGCTGCGCAATGGGGAAGAAATTGTGCGCAGCCCGAAATCCCGTTGGGCGACACGCCTTTCCCTTGGCATGACGGACCTGATTACCAACGAGATCGCCAACTCCCACCCCAATGAACTGATTACGGATCAGCCGCTGGTGGACGTGGCCACGCTGCGGGTGCAGGTCAACATTTCCCGCTTTGATGTGGATGCCAACGGGCAGGCCGTGCTGGATGCAAACTGGGCTGTTCTGCCGCAGGACCCCAACAAGCCGCTGATTCGTGACCGTGCACATCTGACCGCATCCGGCTCAGTCGCCACGGATGCTGACATTGCCGCACTCATGCGCAATCTCACCATTCAACTGGCAGACCGCGTGAACACCTCCATCCCCCCGCGTATCTGAGCCCTCTCTCTGGTCCGGCGGCCCGGGTATGTTACCCCTGAAAGTGACAGGCTTTCGGCCCGCCACTTGAGACAAGACAGCCTCACCTGCGGACCAAAGCCCGCAGGGACATCAGGAAGCTGAGGGAGGCCGCTTTTTCCGGGTACGTGCTGCGGGCTTGGGTACAGCAGTCTTTGATACGGCAACCTGTGATGGCGTCACCTTTTTCGGGGCAATGCGCGAGCGGGCTGGCGCTTTGGCAGGAGCCACAGGCTCGGCCACGCCATTGGTTTTAACCGGAGCTTTTCTGACCTTACGTGGCTTTGGCGCAGAAACCGGCACGGCTGTAGAGCGCGCTTTACTCTCGGCCTTCTCCGGTGTGGCTTCTGTTGTGGGATGATCCTTGATCAGGCGGGCAATCAGTTTTTCATAATCCGCCAGATAGGATGCCATGCACAGGGAGCGCTCCGCTTCCTGCCGGACTGCAAGCCGCAGACGCTTGGCCAGCGGCTTGTTGGTCAGCAGTTCCAATATGGCGTCGGCAATCCGCTCTGGTTCCGTAAACGGAGCCAGCAGGCCTGTCTCACCGTGCTTGATGAACTCTTCTACCGGAGCAGTGGCGCTGCCTACCAGGGCACACCCCATGGCCATAGCCTCCCGCAAGGACCATGACGCCACAAAAGGATAGGTCAGATACACATGGGCATCGGAACGCTGTAGCAAGGCACGAAATGTTTCATACGAAACCTTACCCACAAAATGAATGCGGGAAAGATCCAGCCTGCCCTTGAGTTCCTCCAGCATGATTTCACGCCAGCACCCGGAAGCCAGACGGGCACCGTAACTGACGCCATCTCCACCCACCACAACCACGTGGGCATCTGGCTGCTCATCCAGCACCCGAGGCAACGCCCGCATAAATTCATGAAACCCGCGATACGGTTCCAGATCACGCGCAACATAGGTGACCAGCTTCTGTTTGGGGGTGATGCGTACATCCCCCACTTTCAGGGTCTTTTTGGCGGCCTTCGGGTCTGGACGGCAGAGCTCAAGGTCCACCCCTTCCCGCAGGACGGTAATCGTGTCCTGTGCCCAGCGCGGGTATGTACTTTTCTGAAATTCTGTCGGGGTCTGCCCGTAACCGGGGTTGGTCAGAGCCAGCAGATTGACGGCATTCTTGGTGCGGACCAAGGGAATGACTTCCGGAGCCATGGGAAATTCCGGGTCAAAATCCACATCAAAACCGGGCTCGGTGTGATAGTAAAACTCAAAATAGCCAAGAACAGGCACGTTGGGGTACACGTCCTGAATATTCAGAAGCTCGCCCCATCCGTGGTGCCCCAGAATAATATCAGGCACAAAACCAAGGTTTTTCAGGGTCTGGGCCGCCTTGGCCACGGCATCTGCCCGCATGAGGCCAATATCCAGATCCCGCACACCAGGATGGGCTGTTTCTGTTGCCGTGCGCGGCACACGGTAACGCACGCGCCTTACACCGGGAATGACATTGGCGTTGTCTTCACTAATGAAAACAATCTCGTTCCCGCCCTGGCGCACAAGATGGCGCACAAGATGCAGATACTGCCCCGGAAAATTCTGGTGAATGAAAAGATATTTCAAAACGCCGCCTGCTTCCTGTCTTTCGGCTTTTGCAAAGAAGAAGGCCCGGCCTGAAAAGACCGGGCCATTCTTGCTTTAACGGCGTGATCCGGGCTTGCGGCCCCGGCCTGCGCCACGCGGCGCAGGAGTACGCGCCGCCTTGGATGGTGCCTGTTTGGCACGCGCACTCTGGCGCGGGCTGGCGGAACGCGCAGCAGGAGCAGCCTTTTCTGGCGCACTGGCTTTACGGCCCCGACCATGTGAAGCTTTTACAGGGGCTACCGCCCTGGCTGGTTCCGCAGCCTTGGTCTTGAGTGGCTTGCGACCACCACGGCGCTTGCGAGGAGCTACGGACTCTTCAGGTGCCGCGTCTTCTTCAATCAAGAGATCAAATTCTTCTGGTTCAGCATCTTCCAGCTCTTCCAGTTCCGCGATCTCTTCAAGCTCTTCCAGAGCCTCTACTTCTTCTTCAAGCAAAGCGGCCAGATCTTCTGCCGCAGCTTTGGCAGAGGCTTTGTCCGTCTTGCCTTTACGGCGGCCCCGGCCTGCACCAGCCCCATCCCGTGGCAGAATTTCCAGCAGGAAAGCTTCAAGCGGTGCAAGGGTTTCAGATTCCACCGGCTCGCCATTTTCCACCGGGCCAACTTTCGTGCCATCAGTAAAGGTGGCTGTTACGCGGCAGATGAACTTCTTGGCAGCATCACCCTTCAGGCGGACGCACAGACCCAGAATGGGCAGCGCCATGCCACGGCTACCGCAATACTGACCTCCATCCACCCACGGAGACAGCCAGCCTTTACCCAGAACAGCCTGATATTCGATATCGGAGGCGTCAATCAGTTCTGCTGGCGCAACACCAAAGCCTTCAATCCAGGCATGGCTGCCCGGCTCACCCATCCATTCCCCCAGACGCACGGCAACATCGCCGCGGCGCTGAATATGGGCACCCACTTCCGGTTTCTGGGCAGCAGGCTCAGAACGGGCCTGAGACGCGGAGGCCGCACCCTGCGCGCGGGGGGCAACAGCGGGGGCGCTCAGTCCGGCGGCTGCGGCCGGAGCGGGAGCATCAGCCTGCGCGCTCAACTGCACCACCTGCAGGCGGGGCGCTTCATGCGGGGAATTAAGTTCCTGATAAATGGTGATCATGACCTGCGCCGGGCCACGCCGCACACGCACCAGAGCCGCACCATTCTGCGCACCCAGCCAGCCATCCCCTTCAAAGGTGACAATTTCCACTGCGCCGGGTGTTTTGAGCGGCGGCTGGGAAATACGCACGCCCGGCAGGCCTGCTGCGGTAGGCGGCTGCTGGCCTGGTGTGTGAAAAACACAGAACAGGCCAGTCTGAAGCGTCATCAGATGGCCTGATACCTTAAGGTCTGAAATACGCTGCTGGGCAGGCGCCTGGCTAGTCTGTGACATAAACCCTCTTTCCACATGACACTGTTGGCACAAGTGTAAATCAAAAAACCATGAACTGGTAAAGAAACACAGGCTCAAAGTCTAATAATTTGCGTCTTCCTCACTCAGTAAAATCCATTTTGATCAAAATGTCATTCAGGGCAGCGCCAGAAAGAGCAGGATTAATCACTTTTCCCCGGCCACTGGCCCGTACCCGTTCAGCAGGCGCACCCAGATCAAACACAATGGCGGGCAGCCCCGCCTTCCATGCAAGACTGAGTGTAAAACACCAGGTTTCCGGCCAGATTGAGGGCAGAAAAGCCGCTTGCGCCTGCACGGACGCAATGAGCGAAACAGCATCTTCTTCCCGGTATTCTCCGGTTATGAAAACACGGCCTGTTTTCATAAGGGTCGCATCATCGGGCGTATGCCCGACGATCACAAACTCCAACGGCAGATCCCGCATGGCGGCATCCAGCGCGGCCTGATGCAGAACCCCATACCCTTTTTCCCACCCGATCCCGCCAATAAGACACAAACGAAGGCGGCGCGCGCCCTGCTGTGCCGGGCTCCCCAACACACCACTGCCTACGGGTGGTAACGCTGGTTGTTTTTTTACTGACCTTGCCACAGCAGAGGAACGCGGTAACAGAGCGTCCGCTTTTTCCAGCGCCTTTACCTGACACCGAACAGTCGGAAAATGGCGCATCATGCGTTTTGCGGTATCACGCGACGGCGCATAGACGGCCCGTGCACTTTTCAGCAACCTTTCAGACCGCGCCAGATAGACGGGAATATCGCACTCTTCCGTTATGTTTCTGCCTGCCAGAGCCACGCAGCGCTGACACCCCGCCACATCAGGTTCCCCGCAATAGGTGCCCTGGGGCCCCAATAGAGAAATCCGCTGGCAGAACCACATATAATCATGCACGTGCACGGTATGCGGGCACCCCAGCGCTGCCGCCAGCCCATACATCTGCGGCGCATGGCCTTCCAGATGGTGGAACGCCACCAGTGAGACACCCTCCGCCCGCAAGAGACGGGTTAGAACAGTCCATTCTTCGGGCAGACGGAACCGCAGGGACGGCCATGCGTACTCAGGAGCAGCGGCATCCTCCAGCACACATCCGTTTTCCGTTGGCCTGAGTACCAGCCCGCGTGCGCCTTTTTTATGAACGGTCGCCGCCTGCTGCTGCACAACCCGTTCCACCCCGCCCCCATGAGCGTGCGTGACGAGAACAACAGCTTTGGGCTTGCTCCCTTTCCCTGCACTCTGAGCCCGAAAACGCACCAGATCCAGACGCCTACGCGCGTCAAAAAGAGGGTTTTGCGCCATCCAGCCAGCAATGAAGGCATGATATCCGGGGTGCAGACGTTCCAGAATGGCTGCATTCCGCTGCATGAGGGCGGCACGCGCCTCTCCAAACGAAGCTGACCCGACATGTGCTACAAACGCGCCGGGCGCCGCCATATGCTTCCAGCCCAAAGCGCGTGCCCGCATGCAGAAATCATTTTCCTCCCCATAGCCTTGGGCAAAAACATCTTCCCGCAACAGGCCTGTTTGAATCAGGCAATCATGCCGCACATACATGCAAAACCCGTTTGCTGTCGGGATTTCCACGGCCTGCCCGGCATTGGCCGCATGTGCCGCCACCATAAGGTTTTGCGTTTCTTCCTCATCCGGCACCACGTTTTTGCGCTCAGGCGAGGGATAGGAGAGAATACTGGCGTCATTCGAAAATGGCGTGACAGTACCCGTATCCGCCGCAGCGTAGGCAATATGGCGGAGTTCCTCCACCCAGCCTTTAGCGACCAGCGTATCACTATTCAGAACAATAACGTCACACCCCGCAGCTTTTTGCAGGCCTGTATTCACCGCAGCAGGAAAGCCTCGGTTTTTTTCATGCCGCACCCATTCAAACCGATGCTGCCGCGCAAAAGCCTCAACCGCCTCAGCCAGATCCGGCTCAGGTGAGGCATCATCCACCACCACAACGCAAATTTTCTTTCCCGCAACAGTGCCCCTCACAGCCTGAAGGCACGCCAGGGTCACTGCATGATTTCGAAAAACAGGAATAATAATCGCCAGAGGTTTGCGACCACTCCCACTCTCTGGCCGTGCGATAACCGTATCTGCAACAGGCAGAGGAATGAACAAGGACGGAGACTGAAGCGTTTTTCGGCTTCTGCTTTTGCAGAAGGAGGGGGGCAGCACACCATTCACCATCTGTGCTGTCTGATGCGCGGAACGCCATTCTAGCCGCGCATCCAGCGGGCTACCTGCAAGATCCTGCCCTGCAGATCCAACCACCCGCACAGGCCCTTCCGGCAACTTTTCCCATGGCACAAAAATACGCCGGTAGCGCGCCAGAGGTTGATCTGAACTGACCGACCGGCTGAACGCCTCTGCGTTCACCTGTAACAGACTCTCATCCGTTTGAGGGTCACGTAGCGTAAGGTCCGGCGCATAATCAGCATTGTAAGGATGCCAACACCACCCTTCCAGCCCTCCGTCCCCGGCGGCGACAGCACCGGCACACTGGAAAAAATCTTTTATAGAAAAAGGACTTCCCAATACATTTGGTGCATCAGCACACTGGACATCCAATACCTGCGCCCGTTGCCATCCTTGCGGAAAAGACCAGCCGCCCTGCGTCTTCCTGGCCTGAACGGAGACGCCATCCAGCCAGAATTCCGGCTGATCTGGCACAGTCTGACCTTCAAGTTTCAGAAGGCCATTTCTATCAAGAAAACCCCATAGCGCCACACCGTTCAGGCGGCAGACAGAGGCTGCCAGTTTCCGGCTTTCAGGCGTAGCAGCAAAGCTGGAAAGAAGTTTCGCCAGCGCCTGCAAAGCCCCCGCCCTGTCCCCATCAGCCTGACGAAAGGTCGTGAGCAGAAGCCAGCCTTCCCGAAAATCAAACTGTTTCAGAAGAGCTTCCAGAAGGAGAATGGCGCCGGGTGCATCTCCAACAGCATGCCGGGCAAGAGCCAAAGCAAACATGACATGAGGATTATCGGCAGCCTGCCGGTTGGCGCGCTCCAGCCAGTCCCACGCTGCCTCTTTCTGTCCGCTTTCCCATGCCGCGTTTCCGCGCCGGAAAGAGTCCTGCGCCTGCGCACTTGCCACTGTAGCACGTTGTTCTCGGGTCAGGGTTTCATCCTGCCAGAACAGCATGTTTTGCAACAGTGTCATGATACGCGCGGTTTTGGCACTGTCACATCATCACGGAATAAGGTGCCCTTATCCCTCTACCGGCATCTGTTCTGCCTTGCGCAAGGCATTAAGGGCCGAAAGTTCCGCACTCGCCTGAATGATATTCTGGGCTTCGGCTTTCCGGTACCACACACTGGCCCCGTCAAGGTCTCTTTCTCCGCCCAGTCCGTTAGCCAGATAACGGCCCATCATCAACTGCGCAGCCGGGTTACCGTGCTCGGCAGCTTTCTGGAACCATTCACGTGCCAGAGCACGATTTTCAGGAATGTCGTGGCCACCGCCATACAGAGCCCCGACCGAGAACATGGCGGGAATCTGCCCAGCCTCGGCTGCTTTTTTGTAAAACTCAAGAGCAGCCGTATGATCCCGTGGGCCACCAATGCCCTGTACCAGCAGATCTGCATAAGCTGCCTCGGCTTCCGCCATGCCTGCTTCGGCAGCTTTTTGAATCCAGACGCGGCCTTCTTCCGGGTTTTGTTCCGCTCCCCGGCCTTTCAGGAGCATATGTCCGTACCAGTACTGCGCGTTGACAACCTTCTCCGCGGCCTTGCGCAGCCATTGCAGCGCTTCTTCTTCATTCTGTTCTGTCCCGACACCCTGCGCCAGACAGACACCAAAATTAAAGGCTGCCAGAAGATCACCTTTTTCCGCACTGGCGCGATAGGCCTTCATGACATCCTGACTGATCTCAGAAGACATTTGACCACGCAAGGAAAGGTTGCCGAGGTCAGCCACAGCTTCCTTGTTGCCTTGCTCCGCCGCAACGCGGAACCAGTGCTCTGCCGCTTCCGGATCTTTAGGGACACCAACACCAGCCTGATACAACGTACCCAAAGTGTGGCTTGCAGCGGCATGTCCATGGTCTGATGCGAACCGATACCAGGAAATGGCTTCCGCATAATTGGGGGGCAGATCTCCACCTCGGCCGTACATATCTCCCAGAATAGCAGCAGCTTCTGCATCCCCGGCCAAAGCCGCACGGCGCAACCATGTTTCCCCACGGGCCGTATTCCGTGCCACACCGCGTCCCGCCATGAGGCCCAGTCCATATTTGGCCTGCGCCCCCCGAATTTTCTTCTCCGCCGCCTGCTCATAATACTGCATGGCAACAGCATCATCTTGCGGAACACCTGTTCCACGCTCGCTCATCACACCCAAAAGATACAGAGCTGTTCCCAACCCCTTATCTGCCGCCTGTTTCAGTTCCTTGGCAGCTTTGGCGTAATCGTCATGCGTTTTGGCACTCCCGAGAGCCGCAAGCCCCAGCCCCAGATGACCCTGCGCACATCCCGCTGCGGCCGCTTTCTGGTACCAACGCAGCCCTTCCGTCGTGTTGCGAATTGTCTCCGGACCAGCACTGAGCACATACCCATAAAGAGCCTGCCCGTCCGCATTACCTTGTTCGGCTGCAATCTTGGCCCAGTGAGCCGCCTTGATAAAATCAGGATCAGGCTTTTGGTCAGGCGGCGGCCGGACATCGTCAAAAACGGAAGGGCCCTGCTCATGCCCCTCTTCCGCTTCAGGCGGCAGGCCATGCAGATACAATGTGGCCAGCACAAAAGCGGCTTTCGTCCAGCCTTTCCGTGCCGCCCGCCGTGTCCACCGCACCCCTTCAACCAGATTGGGTGGAACCCCCATGCCGTTCAGGTAGGCTTGCCCCACCAGGAACTGGGCCTCTGTCACCCCTTCCCGCGCCAGAACGGCAAGATCGGCAAATCCTTTTGCAGCGCTATCCGGGTCCTCCATCAGAGCACGGGCATCAGCCAGACGTGCTTCTGCCGGGGACGGACGCCGCCCAAAGAACCGCCTGATCAGACCACCGAACATGACATCAGCCCTCTTCTATCCTCTGAACAACGACGCAGAACCCTGATCAGGGTTCACGCATGCCATCAGTCATCAATGGTATGAAGCTGTTCAGCAGATACTGCATGATGGTCCGCTTCCCAACCCGGATATCCGCGGTAACCGGCATACCCGGCTGGGGATGGAAGAAGCTGGGCACCCCATGCAGGGTATAACGATCCACGCGGAGACGAATGCGGTAAAACGCCTTGGTGCTGCTGTCGGGCGTCACGCCTGGGTCCTGCTGGCTATTCGGGTCGGAGACGAAAGAATCCGCACTGATGGTCCGTACAGTAGCTTCTGCCCCACCGTATTGCTGGAACGGGAAAGTTGCGAATTTAACTTGCGCCTTGTCGCCCAACCGGACAAACCCGGCATCCTTCCCGGACATCACGGACTCAATTTCAAGCCCTTTGCCAAGGGGCACCAATGTCATGATCTGCTGCCCTTGAGTAAGCACAGACCCGACAGACACTTTGGCAAGGCTAAGTACTACAGCATCTTCGTCCGCTTTCAAGATGACCATGCTATTGTGCAGCACAGCTTTCTGATACGCGCCCTTTGCCTCGGCCAGATGATGCTGGGCCAGAACAAGATCCTTATAGACCTCGGCCTTCCAGTTCTGAACATAGCTCTCTTTTTCAGAAACCTGAGCCGCCAGCTTGTTCCGGGTTGAACCCGCCTGCTGCTGCGCCCCGATCTGCGAGCGCTCAATTTCCATCAAGGAACTCTGTGCCCCCAATGTAGAGAGCTTGCTCCCAACTTGGTCTTTCTGCAACTGCATGCGCATTTTATGCACATCTGCCGCCACTCTTGCCTGTGACGCATACATGGCCGCACTCGCCAGATAGCCTTGCAGATCATTCTGGAGGCTGGCGATCTGCTTGTCATAATTCTGAACTTTGGCGTCGTATTCCGCCTTGCGCCTCAGAAAAGCTTCTCCCTGCTGAGCAGAAGCAGGGTTCTGTGGATCAACATGATATGTCTCACCCTTGGCTTCGGCCAGAAGCCGATCGACCTCGGCCTGATACTGCTCATTCTGAGTGCGCATGTTATCAATATCCGCCCCACTGGAGGTCGGATCAAGATGAGCCAGCACATCGCCCTTATGAACAAAATCCCCTGCCCGCACATCAATGGACCGGACAATAGATGTGTCCAGAGGCTGCACAACCAGCGTCTGTTCCGTAGAGACCATGCGTCCCTGTGTGGACACCACCCGATCAAGCGGGAAGACAGTCATGACCGTAACCGAGGACAGAACGAGCGCCCCAATCACCCACGTAATATACTGGGCAGACGCCGTAGGGGGCAGATTAACCAATGCTGCGGTAGGTGAATGAAATTCCAGCAAAGCGGGCGGCATGTCGCCCTGTGCATAGGGATCATCAGCTTGCCGAAGAAAATCCGGGCTTTTTTCCTCATTGTTGCCCGGGTCAGAAGTCTGGCCCGCGGGAATGATGTCCTTCTCGCTCATGGCTTATTCTCCTTCCGCGATCAGGGATGACGGATCACCCGCAGGCTTCTTACGCCCTTCCGTGTGCCGGTTCTGCTGCATCCAGAGCGTCCGATAGATATCACACCGTTCCAAGAGCACATCATGCGGCGCAATATCCGCAACAGAGCCCTTATCCATCACGCAAATCTGGTCACAATTTACCAGAGACGACAGACGATGGGACACAATCACCATGGTACGCCCCTTACCAATCCGCTCCAGATTGGCATTCACCAACGCCTCACTTTCCGGGTCCAGAGCTGATGTCGCCTCATCCAGAATCATCAGTTTGGGGTCCGTAATCACGGCGCGTGCAATGGCCAGACGCTGCCGTTGACCACCGGAAATATTGGTAGAGCCTTCTTCAATGAACGTGTCATAGCCCGCAGGCATCCGCTCAATAAACTCTTCCGCGCCAGCAAGGCGCGCTGCACGCACCACATCATCAATGGTAAAACCGGGACGACCAGCTGTAATATTGTCATAGATGGTGCCGCGGAACAGGAAGTTATCCTGCAACACCACACCAAAAGAACGTCGCAGATGCGTCAGATTGATCTCACGCAGATCAATCCCATCCAGTTTCAGATAACCAGTGTATGATCTGCTTACCCCCTGAAGCAGGCGGGTAATGGTGGACTTCCCTGACCCGCTTCGCCCCACCAGCCCAAGCATAGTCCCTGCCGGAATTTCAAAATTCACGTTTTTCAACGCCAGCGTAGTGGCACCAGGATAGGAAAAATTAACACCATCAAAAGAGAGGGCTCCTTTGATCCGCGGACGCATTCCGGTTGTGAGCGCTTTGGTTTCCGTCGGTTGATTAAGAACCGATGCGGCCTCTCCTAAAGAGGTGGTAACTTCTGTAAAATCATCCATAAGCTTGGCAAGGCCCACCAACGGAGACGCAACACGCCCCCCCAGCATCATGAACGCTACCAATCCACCCACACCAACAGTAGAGGGGCTAACCAAGACCAAATAAGCCCCAACAAGAATAATGCCACGATTGATAAATAGATCCAACGGCATAACAAGTGTTTGCGGCCAGTTTGACATTCTTCCCATGGCCAGTTTCCATTTAACAACCTGGGCCGTTACTTCATCCCATATCTGCTTACGTGTATTTTCCAGAGCTAGTGTTTTTAAAGTCCGAATACCCGCAACCGTTTCGTACAAAATTGCGCCACGATCACGTTCTGCCTCTACCTGCTTTCCCATAATCTTGGAGAGGGGCGCGATAAAGATCACAACAATCAATCCAATCAAACCGGCGGCAGCAATCGTCATCCAGGCAAGGGTCGAACTGAGAAAAAACAGGAACGGCAGAATGACCACCAACGTAAAAAGGTCCAGGAAGGTCGACATCAGCCGCCCTGTCAGGAAGTCGCGTACCTTATAAATTGCCAGAACACGCCCCAACAGATTACCAGCCTGCTGGCGTTCGAAATATTCCAACGGCAAGGCCACAAGGCGGCTGAATAGATGCAGGGAGAGACGGGAATCAATGCGTGTCGTCAGAATCATCGAGAGCTCACGCCGCCCATACGACAGCAAGATCTCGTAAACAGAAAACATAATGATCATCCCACTGATCGAAATCAGTGTCGACATTGAGCGATAACTCACCACCCGATCCACCACCTGCATGACAATCAAGGGCGGAAAAATTTGCAGGATGCTCAGTGTCATGGAGGCGATGGCGATATCGCGGAGAGACTTTTTCTCCCGCAGCACCATCTTGGCCAGCCAAGCGAAATTGATGGGAGCATCGGCTTCCGACTCATTACGCCGACGCTTGATGAGGAGGATATCCCCTGTCCAGATCTGGCTCAGACGCAGTTCATCTACGGGGACGGGCGCAGCACCCTCACCCTTCAGCGGATCACGCAGCCAGACCACGCCTTTGTCGGGTGACGCATTGACCATGAGGGCGGCGGAGCCATCGCGGAACATCAGGACGATGGGTGGCGAATTGGTCATCTTGACCAGATAGCGCCACTTGATCCGCATCCCTTTGGCGACAGCGCCACATTCTTCCAGCCACCGGACAAGAGTGGCCGGCGATGGGCTTTCTTCTTCCGGGTCTGCTGCAAAATCCCGCACATCAAGCTCAAGGCCATGATAATGGGCGGCTGCCAGAACAGCGCGCAGACGGATCATCGCCGGGCTCAGACGAGAGGCTTTCGCGCCTTCTGAATCTGAAGAGGAGCCGGCAACCTCAGGCACATGGTCAGTCTGATTCACGCACAACCCTTTTAACAATACCTAACTCTGTTACCGAACAAAGCCTGTAATATAGCCGCCGGACAAGCCCTTATGGCAGGGAGTAGGCTTTCCCTCAAAGTGTTTCTGTGTATTTGCTGCCGCTTTAGTTTGAGTTTTTTCAGGAATGGCAGAAAAAACCGCCTGAAATGGGCAGAAGTCCATACAGCCCTGTGAGAAGAGAATCTGCGCAAAGAGCAGAAACGAGCAATCTCTTCTCCGATGCCGGACAAACAATATTTACGCTGCTGAAAAACGGACATTCTCCACGCGCCCGTTCCTGCACAAGGCGAAGCAGCATGCGCCCCATCCCCTGAGCTGGCAGGCAGCAGGAACAGCCAGCCCCGTGAGGGAAAGACGGAATGGCCGTGCCCTCCCACGATCGCGTCACCAACCAGCCTGCCTGCAGATCGTCAGAGGGAGGATGAGCCACAAAAATCGCCAGAGCCTCCGCTCGCGGCACGGCCTTACACTCCTGTGGTGTCAGCACGCGCAGAAGAATGCGGGCATCGCCTTTCCCTTTCCAGAATGCGGGATGAGTGGACATATTGGCCTGTGTCTGGAATAAGGTTGGCCCTTCCCCGTCGCGCTCCGGCAGGGGCTCCTCCCCATTTTTCTGTTTCATGGATGCCATGTCTTCTCGTCTTCCGCTTCTTGATGCTCTGCGTGATCAGGTTCTGCTCTGCGATGGGGGGATGGGCTCACGCATCCAGATGCTTGATCTGGACCTGACGCGTGACTACTGGGGGCAGGAGAACTGCACCGAAATTCTGACCCTATCACGCCCTGAACTGATCCGGGAAATCCACCGTGGCTATTATGAAGCCGGGGCGGATATGGTCGAGACCAATACCTTTGGTGGGTCTCCCATTACTCTGGGTGAATTCGGGCTGACAGACAAGGCCCGTGAAATCAACCGCACCTCCGCCGTTCTGGCTCGGGAGGCCGCGGACAGCTTTGCCGATGGGCGCGCACGCTACGTCATAGGGTCCGTGGGGCCGGGCACCAAACTGCCCTCTCTGGGCAATATTGATTACGATACGCTTGAAGCCGCCCTGACCGAGCAGGGCCGAGGCCTGATTGAAGGCGGCGTGGACGCCATCCTGATCGAAACCTGTCAGGACACGCTACAGATCAAGGCCGCCGTCAATGGCATGAAAATTGCCCGAGCGGAAATGGGCGCCACCACCCCCATTTTTGTGCAGGTGACAGTCGAGACAACCGGCACCCTGTTGGTGGGGCCGGATATTGCGGCAGCCACCACCGTGATCCACAGCCTGGATGTGGACCTGATGGGCCTGAACTGCGCCACCGGCCCGCAGGAGATGGCCGAGCATGTCCGCTGGCTCAGCGAGAACTGGCCACGCCTGATTTCCGTGCAGCCCAATGCCGGCCTGCCTGAACTGGTGGACGGCCAGACCCGTTACCCGCTTTCTCCCGAAGAAATGGCGGTGTGGGTCGAGCGCTTTATTGTGGAAGACGGCCTGAACCTGATTGGCGGCTGTTGCGGAACCTCCACCCCCCATATAGCCGCGCTGGACGCCATGCTGCGGCGCCGGGCCGAAGGCACGGGCAAACACCGCCCTGCCCCGGTTGCACGCACATCAGTCTGGGTGCCCTCCGTGGCCAGCCTGTACACACAGGTGCCCCTGCGGCAGGAGAATGCCTATTTCTCCATTGGCGAGCGCTGCAACGCTAACGGCTCCAAGAAATGGCGCGAACTTCAGGAAGCGCATGACTGGGATGGCTGTGTCGCTCTGGGCCGGGAGCAAGCCAAGGAAGGCTCCAACGCGCTGGATATCTGCACCGCTTTTGTCGGTCGCAATGAACGGGCCGAGATGGATGAAGTGATCAAGCGCTTCACGTCCTCCGTCAACGCGCCACTGGTGATCGATTCAACGGAAACCCCGGTGATTGAGGCCGCCCTCAAGCTGCATGGGGGCAAACCCATCATCAACTCCATCAACTTTGAAGATGGAGAAGGCCCGGCGGCTGACCGCCTGACACTGGCCCGCAAATTTGGCGCGGCCGTGGTGGCGCTGACCATTGATGAAGAAGGCATGGCCCGCCGCCCGGAAGACAAACTGCGCATTGCCACCCGCCTGATAGAATTTGCCTGCGACACATACGGTCTGCCGCAGTCCGATCTGATGATTGACCCGCTGACCTTCACCATTGCCACCGGTGCGGAAGATGACCGCAAACTGGGGCAGTGGACGCTGGAAGGCATCAAGATGATCCGGGACGCCTTCCCGGATGTGCAGATTGTGCTTGGGCTCTCCAACATCTCCTTCGGGCTGAACCCGGCGGCACGCGCCGTGCTGAATTCGGTCTATCTGGACCATGCCGTGCGTGCGGGCATGACAGCCGCCATTGTGCATGTGTCCAAAATCCGGCCGCTGCACATGATTGCACCGGAAGAGGTGAAGGTTGCGGAAGATCTGATCTTTGACCGCCGCACCGCGGATTATGACCCGCTACAGAAGCTGCTGGAGCTGTTTGCAGACCGCAAGGCATCGGAAGCCGTCAAGCGCAAACGGGCTGAAACAGTCGAAGAACGGCTGAAAGACCGCATTGTGGATGGCGACCGCAAGGGACTGGAAACAGACCTTGAAGAAGCCATGGCCAAAATGCCGCCGCTTGAAATAATCAACACGGTTCTGCTGGACGGCATGAAGGTGGTGGGCGAACTGTTTGGCGCAGGCAAGATGCAGCTTCCGTTTGTGCTGCAATCTGCCGAGACCATGAAAGCCGCCGTAGCATGGCTGGAACCGCACATGGAGCGGATAGAAGGTCAGCAGCGCGGCACCATTGTGCTGGCTACCGTAAAAGGCGACGTGCATGATATCGGCAAAAATCTGGTCGATATCATCCTGACCAACAACGGCTACAAGGTTGTCAATCTGGGCATCAAAGTGCCGGTGGCGGACATGATTGAGGCCGCGAAGAAAGAAAAGGCCCATGCCATTGGCATGTCCGGCCTGCTGGTGAAATCCACCGTCATCATGCGCGAGAACCTTGAGGAAATCAGCCGTGAAGGGCTTGAAGTGCCGGTTCTGCTGGGTGGTGCCGCACTGACCCGCAACTATGTGGAAGAAGATTGCGTGGCCGCCTACAGCCCCACTGGGCGCGTGGCCTACGCGCGGGATGCCTTTGATGGCCTGACCCTGATGGATCAGATCACGCAGAACGGTTTTGACGATTATCTGGCCGCCATCAGCAAACGCCGGGAAGGCAAGGCCACACGGAAAAATGCCCGCACGCCAGAGCAGGCCGAAACCCGTGGCTACACCCCCATAGACCCCGCCGTGGCCCGTACCCGCCGCGCGCGCATGACAGCGGATGAACCGCGCCTGAAGCCGCCTTTCTGGGGCAGCAAAGTGATTGAAGCACCCACGGAAGCCGTTATTCCGTTCCTGAATGAGCGCTCCCTGTATCAGTTCCAGTGGGGGTTCCGGAAACAGGGCCGCTCTCTGGATGATTTCATGGTGTGGGCCAAGCAGGAACTGCGCCCCATCCTGCGCCGCATGCTGGATCTGGCCGCCAAGGAGAACATCCTCCGCCCGCAGGCCGCTTACGGCTACTGGAAAGCTGCTGGTGACGGGAACGACCTGATCCTGTTTGAAGAAGACGGCGTGACGGAAGCCGCCCGCTTCACCCTGCCCCGCCAACCGCGTGAAGATGGCGAATGCGTTGCCGACTTTGTGCGCGATGTATCCGACCCCGAGCGTGATGTGGTAGCCCTGCAGGTGGTGACAGTCGGCCAGAAAGCGTCTGACATCGCGCGCGACTGGTTTGAAGAAAACCGGTATCAGGATTACCTTTATCTGCACGGTCTTTCCGTGGAAGTGGCGGAAGCCATGGCGGAATACACCCACAAGCGCATCCGTGCGGAACTGGGTTTCTCGAGCGAAGATTCGCGTGATCTGGATGCCCTGTTGCAGCAGGGCTATCGCGGGTCACGCTATTCCTTCGGGTATCCGGCCTGCCCGCGGCTGGAAGACCAGCACCCCATTCTGGGGCTGCTGGGCGCGGAGCGGGTTGGCGTTTCCCTGACGGATGGGGATCAGCTTCACCCTGAACAATCCACTTCCGCGCTTGTTATCCTGAACAAACACGCGAAATACTTTACCATCTGATTTTCCCCGGCCCGGGGCTTCCACTGTTTTCTCCGGGCCGCGGCCCGCATGAACGACAAAGGAGCCTCACCCGTTGGAACTGCTCACGCTTATTGATCTTGCCGGAAGCGTCGCCCTGCTACTGTGGGGTGTGCATATGGTGCAGACAGGCGTGCAGCGGGCCTGTGGCGCACGGCTGAACAGCCTGATGGCCCGCATGCTGGGCAACCGTTTTCAGGCGTTCCTCACTGGTCTGGGCATAACGGCGCTGCTTCAGTCCTCAACCGCAACCGGGTTGATGATTACGGGCCTTGCTGCGCGCGGGCAGCTTGAACTGGCGCCCTCTCTGGCTGTTATGCTGGGCGCCAATGTGGGCACCACGCTGATTGTTCAACTGCTCTCGTTTGATGTGTCCTCCATCGCGCCCGTGTTTGTGCTGACCGGCGTGATCCTGTTCCGCCGCAGCCAGGGGGCATGGCGCGATTCCGGGCGCGTGTTCATCGGGCTGGGGCTGATCCTGCTTTCTCTGCGGCAGTTCCTGATGCTGCTGAGTCCCTACACGCACAAACCGGAACTGACAGCGGTTCTGGCCTCCATGAACTCGCATGATCTGGCGGCTATTCTGCTAGGGGCCGTGATTACCTGGATCAGCCATTCTTCCGTCGCCACCGTCATGCTGGTGACCACCTTTGCCACCAGTGGCACCATTCCGCTTGAAACTGCGCTGGCGCTGGTGCTGGGAGCCAACATTGGCACCTCCATCAACCCGGTGATGGAAGGCAGCCGCACGGACCCCACGGCGCGCCGCATTTCCATGGGGAACCTGCTGGTGCGCTGCGTTGGGGCACTAGTGCTGGTGCCGGCTCTGCCCTTTATCAGCGCGCTTATGGCACGGCTGGAGCCGGATGCCGCCCGGCAGGTGGCTGATTTCCATACCCTGTTCAATATCGGGCTGGCCGTGGTGATGATGCCCGCCCTCAGCCAGTATGCACGCCTTATGCTGCGGCTGATTCCCACCCCACGGGAGAACCAGCAGCCTTCCCCCGGCACGCCCCGCTATCTGGACCGTCTGCTGCTGGACAAGGCCCCGCAACTGGCCATTGGCAGCGCCACGCGGGAGGCCATGCGGCTGTGTGACCTGATGGGCGCGATGCTGACCGCCATGCAGGATGGCCTGCGCACCACAGACCCGGCCAAAGCGGGAGCCGCCCGTCCGCTGGGCAACGCCATGGAAGATCTGGGCGCTGCCATCCGCTCCTATCTGGCCGGGCTGGACCCGGACACGGCCAGCCAGCCTGAAATGGAGCGTGCCGAGGATATTCTGGCCTTCTGCACCCAGATGCTACACGCGGAAGACATTGTGGAACGCAGCATTGTGCCCATGGTGCAGAAAATGGCCCGGCAGCGAATCGTGCTGCCGCCAGACCTGCTGCGGCCCGTACTGAGCATGACGCAGCAACTGACCCACAACCTGAATATCTGCGCCACAGTGCTGATTGGCCGGCAGACACCAGAGAGCAACCCGCTTTCCGGCCAGAAGGACTTTTTCCGGGACGTGGAGATTGAAGCCACCGCCGCCTACTTTGAACGGCTGAGAAACCAGTCTTCTGAACCCGGTACCGCGCTGGAACAGGGTGATGCCGCACTGGTGGATGAAACCGCCACCTATCAGCTTACCCTGTTGCGTGATCTGCGCCGCGTGAACACGCACATTGTTGCCGCCGCGTCCTATCCGCTGGCCACGGATGAAGAACAGCTTTTTCTGGATAAGGACGCCGAGGGCACCCCCGTAATCACGCCTGCGGAACCCGCCCCTCTTTCCACCATGCCAAAAGCAGACACAGAGAGTTGACCCGCCCCCATTCTCCTGCCCATCATGAGGAAATGCTGCACCCCTCTGCCCAACCTGCGCTGTCACCTGCTTCTTCCGGTTCTTCCTCCACCACCGGGGAGGCACCTCAGGACGCCACGCCCTATGCACCGCAGGACATGATCCGCCTCTGCAATGCCGCAGGCGCACACGCCATTGCCTGCACCGCTGCCTTCATTGCCGAAAACCGGGAGGATATTCTCACGGAAAGCGCGGCCTTTATGGAAGGGCTGGCCGCCATATGGGAGTTGCATGATCTGGAGCCTGCGGAAATCTGGACCGAGATCCTGCGCCGCATTGAAGTGAGTGATCTGTTCCTGCGGCTCAATCAGCCGCCGCACCGCAAAAAGCGGAATGGCAAACTCACACGCCCCTGGCGTGTTTCAACCAGCAAGCTGCCCTGAACTCTGTGCGTGACATTCCGCGCACGCATGGCATAAGGCCCCTGTTATGGCGCCCATAGACATCCTCTCCCTTGTGCTGGTGGGGTTATCCACCCTGCATGGCTTCTGGCGCGGCTTTACCCGGCAGGCTCTTGGGCTGGGGGGCTGGATTGTGGCCATCCTTCTGGCCTGCCGTTATTATGGGGCGGTCATTCCCCTTACGCGCCCCTATATCAGCAATCATCTGGCGGCTGATCTGGCCGCCTTCGGCATCCTGCTGCTGGCGCTGCTGATTGTGGCGGCCCTTCTCTCCAGCACTCTTGTACGCCTGGTGCAGGTCACGGCCCTGAACGGGCTGGACCGCACATTGGGGGCCGGGTTTGGTATTCTGCGCGGGGCGCTTCTGGTGGTTCTGCTGTTTCTGGCCGCCCAATGGCTTTTACTGCCAGAAGACATGCAGACCCTTGAACAGAACGGCAAGCTGACCCCTTACATTCGGCTGGGCGCAGCCTATATCCAGCCCTACCTGCCTGAT
The DNA here is from genome assembly GCF_030644465.1 of Acetobacter tropicalis. NCBI lineage: Bacteria > Pseudomonadati > Pseudomonadota > Alphaproteobacteria > Acetobacterales > Acetobacteraceae > Acetobacter > Acetobacter tropicalis. The sequence goes on from NZ_JAUYUW010000001.1 coordinate 1,289,484, forward strand.
TTCGGCACGAAGGGGGTTGCGCCAACGCGCTCCACAGGTCATGACGCCACCCTGTAGACCCCATACCGGCCTGTTTTGGCTCTCTTGCGGAGGCCCTGCGCACCCATGCACGCCCACGACGCCCCCTGTGTTTCTTCTCCTGTTGACGCTCCCTGTCCGGATGATGACCATTTTCATGAAGAATGTGCTGTTTTTGGCGTCTGGAACGCCAAGGATGCCGCAGCCCTGACAGCTCTGGGCCTTCATGCCCTCCAGCACCGCGGACAAGAAGCCGCGGGCATTGTGTCTTACGATACGCAGTTTCACTCCCACCGCGGCCTTGGTCTGGTGGGCGATGTGTTCAATGACCCCCGTGTGATGGCCACCCTGAAAGGGGACCGCGCCATTGGTCATAACCGGTATGCCACCACCGGAGCCACGCTGCTGCGCAACGTGCAGCCCCTGTTTGCGGAGTTTGCCTTTGGTGGGCTGGCCGTGGCGCATAACGGCAACCTCACCAATTCGGAAACCCTGCGTAAGGAGCTTATCCGCCGCGGCTGCCTCTTCCAGTCCACCATGGATACGGAAGTGTTTGTGCATCTGATTGCCACCTCGCTTTACGCCACGGTGGAAGACCGGCTGATTGATGCGCTCAAGCGCGTAACGGGTGCCTATTCTCTGGTTGTGCTCCACAAGGATGCCCTGATGGGCGTGCGTGACCCCATGGGTGTGCGTCCTCTGGTGCTGGGCCGTCTGCCGGGTGAAGATGGCTCGGAAGGAAGCTGGGTTCTGGCCTCTGAAACCTGTGGGCTGGATATTATCGGCGCAGAATATGTCCGCGATGTTGAAGCGGGCGAGTTGGTGATTATCGACAAGAAAGGCGTGCGGTCCCTGCGCCCGTTTGGCGAGACCAAGCCGCATTTCTGCGTGTTTGAATATATCTACTTCGCCCGGCCGGACTCCGTGCTGGAAGGGCTGCCGGTTTATGCCGTGCGCAAGCAGATTGGCCGCGAACTGGCTCTGGAAAGCGGTGTGGACGCCGATATTGTGGTGCCGGTGCCAGATTCCGGCGTGCCTTCCGCCATGGGCTACGCAGAAGCCAGCGGCATTCCGTTTGAACTGGGCATTATCCGCAACCATTACGTGGGCCGCACCTTTATTGAACCCACAGACCAGATCCGTAATCTGGGCGTGAAAATGAAGCACTCCACCAACCGGCCTGCGCTGGATGGCAAGCGGGTGATTCTGGTGGACGACTCCATTGTGCGCGGCACGACCTCCCGCAAGATTGTGGACATGGTCCGCGCCGCCGGAGCCAAGGAAGTGCACATGCGCATTTCCTCCCCACCAACCAGACATTCCTGCTTCTATGGCATTGATACGCCTGAACGCAGCCATCTGCTGGCCGCCCAGTATGATCTGACCAAAATGGCGGAACTGATTGGCGTGGACAGTCTGGCCTTCATCTCACTGGACGGGTTGTACCGCGCCATGGGGCATGAAAGCCGGGAAGCCTACCGTGAACGCTATTGCGATGCGTGCTTCACAGGCGACTACCCGATACCGCTGATTGATCATGATCAGGAATTTGGCGCAGGCACGGCCTGAACGCCCCTTTCCCTTCCCATAAGAAAAAACGGCGGCCCACCAAAGGCCGCCGTTTTTTATGGAGAGAACATGATCGCTTGTATTGTCGTTCCAAACATTCTGCCGCACATACGTAGCGTCAGCAGCCCCTGGAACGTCGTTTAAGCCTTTGACACGCAGCCTTACTTAACGCTGGCTTGCCGCAGGGCCAGTATGGCTCCTGCCAGCACCTGAACCGGAAGGTGCAGAAGGTGCGGGAGGCATCATACGGAGTTGGGTTGCTGCAATATCAGCCACCTGCCCCAGAAGCTGGCTAAGCGCCTGCACCAGCGGCATGGTGCCTGTTACGCTGTCTCCCTGCACCTGAATCCGTTGCAGATAAAGCTGCGCATTGCCACTGGGCGCACCCGCCACAGCGGGCTGCACGGACAGAGAGGCTTCAATTTCCGCCTTGCCGGAAGGCCCTTGTGAAAACCGGGTTACGGAGAGGTCCACATAGGCATCAGGCTCCGTGGCGGCGGCATCATTTTCCGCAAACACGGCAGACCCCGGCAGACGTTGCGCAAGATCTCCGGCCAGCGTACGGCTGATCTGGCCCCCAAGAGAATCGCCCCACGCATCGGCAGATGCCACGGTCAGTTTGTAGCCGGTATCCTGCGTGACAATCCTGTCCCGATCGAGCCCGGACGCAATGCTCGGCTGGCGCACCTCAACATAGCGCGGGCCACCCGGCATGGGCTGCCCCGGCACCACAGAGAGGGTGTACAGCGTCGGGTTGCCGCTTGAGCAGGCAGTGAGCGTGGTTGCCATAACCCCGAGCCCCACGGCCCCCAGCAGCACACTGCGGCGGGAGGAGAGAGCCTGCATGGGCTGCACGAGAGATGATTTTGTCATGGCGTTACCGTCCGGAGATCAGGGCAGTAGGATGGTTGGTCAGGAAGTCTGACAGGAAGCGAAGCGAGCGTGCGGCCTGACCAAGCTGAAGGACCATTTTTTGCAGGGAACGATGGAAATCACTGTTCCCGCCATAGCTTGCCAGCAGGCGGTTGGCGTTCTGCAGGGTCTGATCAAGCTGGTTGGTCATTTCTGGCAGACGTTGCATCAGCGGGCCCATGCCACTGCGCATCTGCGCGCTCATGGCCTGAAGGTTCTTCATGGACTCTTTCAGACTGGTGAGAGACTGCTTCACATCCGGGCTGGTCAAGGTCTGATCCGCATGGGCCAGCAGGTTGTTGGCATTCACGCCAATCTGCTCAAACGGCATGGCGGAGAGACGCGACGCCACGGTGGAGAGAGACTCCATGATGCCATCCATCCCGCCGGGCTGACTTGGAATAACCAGAGACGGCCCTTCCATGCTGGTGGTGGCCGGGCTGGGGTTTTTCACAAAATTCAGCGAGATCATGCTCTCGCCGGTCAGCAGACTCACGCTGTCTGTGGAGGCACGCAGGCCATTGGCCACGAGGGTTTTGAACATCTCTGTCAAAGCGCCATGGTGGATATCCTCAGCCGCCAGCACACGCTCCGGCTGAATTTCCATGCCAATGCGCACCCGTGGGTGACCGGCTTTCTCGTCCAGATCAAGTTTCACGCTCGTCACGTTGCCAATCTGGATGCCAAACATGGCCACTTGACTGCCCGGAGCCAGCCCCTTGACGGAGGAGGTGACATAAGTGGCCAGCGGCACGCGTTCATGATAGCCCGCGCTGTCCGCATCTGCCTTGCTGTCATACAGCTTGAATACTGTATCCGCTGGCGCTTCGTTTTTCTGGCCATGGTTTTCATCGTGCGGCAGGCCAAAGGCCACACCACCAGAAAACAGCGCCTGCAAGGACTGCAACTGAACCTTCAGGCCACCAGCGCCAAACCCGACCTGCACGCCAGAAACGTTCCAGAAACGGGTATCCGTATAAAGATAGTGGTCATACGGTTCCCGCACGAAAAGCTGGATCAGGATGGGCCCGCGCCCGCCGGGTGGCATGGTGTAGCCCAGTACTTCCCCCACATCCACATCACGGAAGAAGACCGGAGCCCCCTGCCCGATGGACCCGATGGACGGCGCAATAAGTGTGTAGGTGCGGCCCGGCTGATCTGAACGAACCCCCGGAGGCGCTTCCAACCCCTGAAAGCGGGTCATGTGCCGCGCATTACTGACATCCTGACCTTCAAGACCGGGGTCAAAGGCAATATAGGCACCAGACATCAGCGTTTCCAACCCGGTGACACTGGCCCCGTTGATACGCGGCCGCACCACCCAGAAGCGTGCTTTGTCCGTCAGCATGGTGCTGGTGCCCGCGTTCATGCGGATACGCACCAGCACGTGGCGCAGATCATCCGTCAGGGAAATGCCCTGCACGGTGCCCAGCACCACAGCTTTGTTTTTGACCTGCGTCTGCCCACTGGTCAGGCCATCCGCCGTATCAAACATGACGGTGATTTCCGGCCCGTTATTGGCAAAGCTGCGCCAGACCAGAAAACCGGCAATAAGCACGGAAATGACCGGAATGATCCAGATGATGGAAAACCGGATACGACGCACCACAGCATCTGGCATGATGCCATCGTTATCCTGATGAGACTGATGAGAGTTCTGTCCGTTCACGCCCTGTCCGGCTCCATATTACCCAAATACGCCACCGCCTGGTCCCGTCCCCCGGTCTGATCAGGCAGATCAGATCCGGTGCGGTCCTGCGGGCTGGCAGACTGTACGGTCTTTTTTTTCTCAACCGCGTCCCACATAAGCCTGGGGTCAAATGTGTGAACGGCAAAAATTGTCAGCACCACAACGGCGGCAAAACACACCATGCCGCCATTTGCCGTAATGCTGGCCATGTGGCTGAACCGTACAACCGCCACAAGAATAGACACCATGAACACATCAATCATCGACCAGCGGCCAACGATATCAATAATCCTGTAAAGTTTGGAGCGCAGGACCAAACCCTTGGCCGAATGCCGGTGCGTGGCCACAACCATGACAATCAGCCCGATCACCTTGAGCACCGGCACCGTCACACTGGCGAACAACACCAGAAGCGAAAGTGGGATCATGCCATCGGTCCACAGCTCTATTGCGCCTTCTACAATGGTATGGCCGGTGCCAGCCCCCATCCGTATCACGGTCATGACCGGATAGATATTGGCGGGCAGATAGAACACGATGGCAGAAACCAGCAGCGCCACCGTTCGGGCAAGGCTCTCCGGCTTGCGCTTGCGCACCACATGCCCACAACGGGGGCAGAAACCAACTGGCTGGGTCGCACTTACGGGATGATCAAATTCCAGCACCACCCCGCAAGCCAGGCAGGAAACACGGCTGTCAGACGGTGCAAGCGCCCCTTCCTCGGCCGAGACAGCCTCCAGCCGCAGGCGCTTGCCGTCCATGGTGCGCATGCACGGATCAATCTTGCGCTGTTGCCAGATCAGTTCCGTATCCAGCGTAGCATCCGTTGCGGCCATGGTAACCATAAGAGACGCCACCAGATAGACAGCCGCGCCCACTTCCACAAACGCCAGATCCACCAGCTTGGTGTAAGCCACGAACACGCCCAGAATATACACTTCCACCATGGACCACGGGCGCAGCACCTCATACCACTTCAGCAGATGGGGCACCCAGGATGGCAGAGTGGGGCGCAGGGCCGCCGTCAGGATCATGCCCATCATGGCAATCACCACGCCGGGGGCCAGAATGGTGACAATGGCCACCAGCACACCGACCTCGCCCCATCCTTCATGCAGAAGTTCTATGGGGCCGGTAATGATATCCACCGTACGTTGCCGCCCGTACAGATCCAGCATCATGAGCGTGGAAAACAGCATGGCCAGATACAGGGCGGCTGAACTGATGCAAAACGCCAGCGGCGTGGCTATGGGGGCTGTGCGGTTGCGCCGGTCAAGGGACTGATTGCACCGCAGGCAGCGCGCCTGTGTGCCGGGTTTGAGCGGCGGCAGCTTCTGGAACAGTCCGCAACACGGACATTCCACCACACCATGCACAAGATGAACGTGCCGGGTTTCATCCACAGGGGAGTCCTGCACAGGCGTAACCGCCTCCCGCAGCAGGGCTGTAAAATGTGACACGTTCATAACAGTCACCTTAGAACGAAAAAACGCGCCACGTAATAGCCAGAACACCAGATTGCAGCCATGCGGCCCCTACAGGAACGCAGCGTTCAGGCAATGGTCCTGCCATTTTTCCTGTTTTCCCCGTTGCGTTTCCCCAGACGCTATGATACCCAGCCGTTCGAAAATAAAATATGCCCGCTTAGCTCAGTTGGTAGAGCACGTCATTCGTAATGATGGGGCCGGTGGTTCGAATCCGCCAGCGGGCACCATGTTTTCCCTCGGTTTTTGCCAGTTTTGGCTGCCAGGCAAAGATTAGCCCTTCTGCTTCCGGACTCTCTCCGGACTCATTTGGCAGATCCCGCCAGCCCCTATCACCTGGTAACTTTTCTCCTCAATTTCGCGGGTATGAAAATTTGCCCTTGGCGCGGTCCAGGTGCTCATGGTCGCTAGAGATTTTAGGCCACCCCCACCCTATTCATGTGTTTTTGCCGATTTTCGGTGGTTTTTCGGCCTTTTTGCCTATTCCGCTGCTCAATCCGGCCCGAGTGTTTGAAAAACTTGATTGTTTTCAAAAATCGCCAAGAAAATCTGCGCGTGACCCTGACGCGGTTGGAGTGCCCATGCCAGGCTGAAGATTGAACCCATCCCCCTTGGTTGTCCTCTTCAAGTTATGCATAAAACGCATACCAACCGAAGCTTTACACCCACTCCCACTTCTGCCTCTTGCTGAAAAATAGGTGTAAAGGTGTAATAGGTGTAACTTCAATCATAAGTATTTGTTTTTTAATGGTTTTATAGTTACACCTTTTGTCTCTCACCAGTTACACCACCTCAAAAAGGTGTAACTAGCAAAAGGCTAAAATGGCCGTTTTCTGCCAATTTCTTATTTTGAAGCTCTGATTTCTCTTTTTCTGCACGCCAAAAACAGAGCAAAATGCACCATTTTTGCCATGCAATTAACACATGCATCAAAGTAATTTTATTTCGTTTCTGTCTATAGCAGCCAAAAAAACGCGGGAAAGAAATCACCGCGCTGCCCGCGCTCCTCGGCCACATAGCAAACGGCTTTAGGTTGGCGACGACTCCGATAGACAGCGATAGACAGAAGTGCGGCCCATGCCCAGACGCTTGGCTATCTCAGTGGCGCTCACACCCTCAGCAACCAGAGTCTGCACCTGCTCTGCCTGACTACGTGCTGTAGGCTTACGCCCTTTGTAGCGGCCCTCTGCTTTGGCCTTGGCTATGCCCTCACGTTGGCGCTCTTTCATGATGTCACGCTCAAACTCAGCAACGGCAGCCAGCATGGTCAGCATCATCTTGCTGGTGGGGCTGGTGGTATCCAGCGTCATGCCGTTCATACTGAGCACGATAAGGCCGCACCCTTTTGCCTTGACCTCTTCCACCAACCGCAGCAGGTCAGCCGTTGACCGCGCCAACCGATCGGGCTTGGTCACTACCAGCACATCACCGGCCCGCATGTGATCGAACGCTGCACTCAACTGAGGCCGGTCTGTGCTGCTACCGCTCACCTGTTCACGGAAGATACGTTCACACCCATTGGCTGACAGGTCACGGGCTTGCGCTTCAAGTCCTGCCACCTGATCGGTGGTGCTGGTCCGTGCGTATCCGATTTTCATCTGAAAGGCGTTCCCAAAACTGTTCCAAAAGGTCTAGACCATAGACCTATATCGTCCCAAAATAGGAAAAACAACCCTATTGAAACAGAAAACAGGGGCAAAAGTGTTCCACACTATTTGTTCCAATAGACCTTGCCCTATTGGAACAGGCAGAGCCATGTACCAAACGCATGGCAATGCAAAAAAGAACCCGGAGGGGATTGTGCCTCCCTCCGGACTATTTCTTCATTGGTCCCCGGCATCAGATCCGAGAATGGATCCGCTCACCTCATAAACGCGCACGGCCTTGTATCCTGGTGGATTGAGAACCGTGGCAGCCTTCTTGTTCTCCTGGTATTTGGGAGGCGTGATGATGAAGCCCCGCTCTATCAGAACCTTCTTGGCATCATGGCTATTCAATCCTGCCAGAGCTTCACGCATCGCACTGGCTGTCAAATAGAAACGCCACTCCGGCCGACCATCCGAACCTTTCTCCCACTTTTTCCAACCTGCCCGCATTTGCGTCCGAAACCGCTCCTGTGGCGGTTCCGTTGGCTGTCCGCTTTGGGGCACCTCCTTTTCCTGTGGCTCTTGAATGCGCTCGAAGCGCCCCTCACCATTGGCCGCAATAAAATCCCGCAACTGCTGGACTGCCTGCTCATCTTCCCTCCGGCCGACCGTCCCACGATCCCGGAGCCAATCCAGAAAGCATAGGCGGATCAGTTCCAGGGACGTGTCATGGTCCCACCCGGTAAGATTGAGAGCTGTAGCCATTTCACCTGCCAGAGCCGCCAGAGCAAAGCGCCGCGCCACGCTACGCACCTGACCGCTGACATGAGGCATATTCTGAAGATAGCTGTCTGTTATCTCGGCAAGACGCGCCCGCAGATCCTCAGCAACCTTTTGTTGGCCATCTCTTTTGACCTGTTTTGTCAGAGCATCCAAAAACACCCGAAACGGCGCTCCGTGGATCTTACGCACCTCCGCCTGGATAATGTCTGCCAGTTCGCTAGGTGTCTCAGCCTGGTGCAACGTTTCAAACAAGCCGAGTCCTTGCTCAGCATCGGCAGGCACATCCACAAACCTGACTTCCTGACCAGCCTTGGTTGTTTTGCCTGCTTCACGGTTCATATCCACGATGCCCAGCTCACCCGTGCTCAGAAACAGGATCCGCCATCTGGCTACCGGCCGCGCACCGCCATAACGATTCGCCCGCGCCTTGCCCATCCCGTTCGCCAGGAGATAACTCACATCACCGGCTTCACGTGGATCCAACTGCCCGGCCTCATCCATACACAGCAAGGCATCGCATGAACTGAGTGCTGTGCTTTCCAGGGCGTTGCCTGTGGCCCGCCAGCTCCGAACATATCCAGGAGCACCTGCCTGTAACGTACCGCCACAGACAGAGGCAGCCAGACGGAGGGCTGTACTCTTGCCCAAGCGCGATGCCCCCTTAATGGAGAAGCCACCACCATCCTCACCAGTCAGTGCCAGAAGCGGGGCGGCAAACCCCAAGGCAGCAGAGAGAACCAACCGGCTGTTACCACGACAGAGAACGCCAATCCGGTCCCGCCATGCTTCAGCCGTGCCTCTTACGCCAAACAGGTTTGGTTCTGATCCCTCTGCCTGCAAAACAACAGGTTCACCGGCCTGACCGAAAACCTCATCTTGCAAAACGTAAACTGCGCCATCAGGAAAGAAATGCCATCCGGTCTGATATACGCTCCGGGCACGGTTGCTGGTCTTGATACTGCATATCCATTCGATAAATGCCGCTTTTGCGCCCTGAGCACCTGAAAGCGTCAGCCCTCCGTCCGCTAGGCGTGACCTCAGTTCCTGCCCATCACCTGAAAACAACTGGCGGCTGAAGGCTTTCTCATGAACCACGCCATCACGATCTTTCCAGCGCAGCAGCAAGCCCCAGCCATTGCCCTCCGGTTCACGTGTCTCCGCCAGGATCTCGATTGGATCACTGATGAAAATATCCGGCTTTTCACTGAACGATTTCTTGAACAGGCCATGTGGATCCGTAAAGAACCGCCCGCACGGAGATTCCACTCGTTTGGCTGCTGGCTTTTCCCTGGACGAACGCTTGGCACCGGGATGCGCAATAACTTCAGCGGACTCCATACCAACCCTGACGGCATCATGACCGTTTGAGGTCTTGTCCTGCTTTGAAGACATCTAGCCAGTCCCCTTCATTTTCTGGCAGCGCAAGCCGGACTTCACGGCCCTGATCTGCAAATTTTTGACATGCGGCCTCAAGAGCTTTCCGGGCCGTGTGATTGTTCGGGCCGTCATTGTCAGCCGCGATGATGACTGTGGTTATTTCCGGAGGGAGACCGACTGCCCCCATGTTGCTGAGCGAAACACCAGCCAGAACACGCATTTCCGGACACGACAAAGCAACAGCAAGGCTTGTCTCGATGCCCTCCGCGATAATCACGGAACTGCCCGCATCAGCTATGCCAAGCGCCTTGCCAGACGCGCCCCGCGTAAGGCGGACACACCCACCAGAAAACGAACCCAGCACCTTTTTCGGAGCACGAAGGTCCGCCTTCACCCACGCGCCGGAGGGCGTTTGCTGAATCCATGTCCTGTGCGTTGCGACCAGTTTGCCCACCGGGCTGGCTATGGCGCCAAGCATACAAGGCAAGGGCTTCCTCACCTCTGCACACCATGCGCCGGGGTGGAACCGCAAACTGCCCGGCATATGTGGGAGCATCCGCAGATCAAGGCCACGATTCAGCAGATAAGCATCGGCAGGGCTGCCCTGTATCGGCTGACCTTCCTGCCACAGCCGCCGGGCCTTGGCCCGCATCCGCTGCGCTGCTTTGTCCAGTTCCTGAGAAGTATTCAGTTTTTCTTGAATAGCAGGACGCCGCTGCACTGGGGCATCACTGGTGGCATTGCTTAACCCCAGCCAGTTTTCCGCCCACGCCATTGCATCGCGCCGGTTGCCGTTGAACAGGCAGGCTGCCACCAAGTCCAACGCATCACCCTTCTGCCCACCCGCAAAATCACACCAAACACCTGCACGGGCACCATGAAGATGCACCGCCAAGCTTTGCCCTTTCTCGCCTGCCAGCGAACCACACCTCCATTCATGACCGTCACGCTGGCCGGCAGGCAGTAGCTCCATGACAAGCGCCTGAATACGCACAGCCAACATCTGGCTGAGCTGGCCCGCGCTATGCCGCCGCATGGCACACCTGTGGCTGGTAATCTTTCAGTTCTGGCCTGTGGTCTTTCATTCCACTACGTTGCCAATTCTGCATATCTTCAATGAAACGTGCATCGGCCTTCTGCTTTGCCGTAGTATATTCCGGCTTTTCTTCAATGAAACTGCCGTAGGATACGGCATGTCCTGCCAGAACCCTTTGCATGGCAGTATCTCGCCCTTCTGCCTGCTTCAAGATTTCACCCCAGCCAATAGCAACCAGCCATTTCTTGGCCTCTGCTGCCCGAAGGTCATTTTCCAGCCCCATCCAGAACCATCGGAGGGCAGGAGCCATGGGGATGAACCGTTCTTCTGCTCCCTCCGTCCGACAGCCTTCTGATAACTCCTCAAAACTCTTTTCAGCGACTGTTAGCTTACTGAGATGAAGCCAAGCCTGAGAAAGCCCGGAAACCACACCCTTGGTAAAACCCGGCTTAAAATCCCCGCTGTATTCCTGAACGATATTGGGCATATTGGAATTGAACGGAGTGGCATGTAACTGCCAGTCAATGCGCCAGCAGAGATAGAGAAAGCGGCCAAGCAGATTAGGTTTTCCGTCTGATGTGGTACCGTTCCACAGCTCTATAGGAAGATTGATGGCGCTGGAGGTGATTGTGTTGTCACTCATGCTGCATCTCCTTCCAGCATGATGGTTTCGAGGCGGGAAAGGATAAGCCGAAGTTTGGCAACGCCCCGGTCAGTTACGACAACCTGAGAGCGTTCCTTGAGGTGTCCGTCCACATCACGGGTTTCGTGATATTTGTGCATCAGGAAACCAGCTTTGATCTTGTCAGCTTTGCCCTGCCAACGCCCGGTGCCACCAGAGCGGAATATCCAGCCGACGGCTTCCAATTTACTGAGAAACTGGTTACGGGTTTGGCCGCACAGCTTGGCCGCGTCTGTCAGGGTGTGCAACCCGTCCATGCAAGTCAGACGGTGATATGCCTGTGCTTTAGGCGTGAGAACCTTCACCGCATTCTGGCTGGCAAGAATGGCTGCCTCAGCCATAGCAATGACGCAGCTAAGGTCAGGCCGTTCTCCAACGCCAAAGGAGCCTGTGCGTCGTATAGTTGGCAAGACTTTTGAAACAACCATTTCTTCAAAAGCTTCCGCTGCTGGCAACTTGGATTTCATGACGAGCCGGTATACGTCCCGCTCTGGAATAAGAACTAAGCCGCGAGGCGATTTTGCCACCAACCCCAAACCCGCCAATTCGGCGGGTTTAAGAATCTCCGCTGCCTTGCAATGGCTACGGATAGCTTTATCAGGATCTGCATACCCCAAAATTCGCGCCGTATCGGTGCCAGGGAACCATGCTTCTCCATCACGGGACACAACCCGGATTTCCTGATCATGAAAAACAAACGGAAAAACAGGAGTATTCATGCTGCACCTCCAAAACGGACGGTTGCCTGTGCTGTAGAACGGACTGTGCGGGATTCCAGCCATGCCCGAATGTCCTGTCCCCGATAACCGATCCGGCGAGCAGAGAGCTGAATATAGGCTGGCCCAGTGCCATCTTGCCTATGTTTCTGGGCTGTGCGTGAAGACATACCAGTAAAGCTGCAAAGCTGCTTTTCCGTATAAACGACATGATCATCTAAACTTTTTCGATGATCGATGGACCGTAACATAGTGATCCTCCTGATTATAATTACGACAGATATGTCGTTCTATTGATTAAACGAACGCACTATTGGCGTCCTCTTTTCCGGATTGGTGCTTCTTTCAGTTTTTCAGTGACGATTCTTGCAACATTTGCAAGTTCAAACACCATCTTTTGGGTGTGGTTACCGTCAACACCCAGTTCATCCAGCTCTTCAGTGAGAGCCGTCATTCCTCGGATGATCTTGCTGTTTACGATCAAAGGATGAGGCCCTGCGCCCTTCCAGCCTTTACAAGGACCGGACTTCGGAGGATGAGGCCATAGCTCATGAATATCTGAATACCGAAGAGTCAGATAAACACGAGCATCTTTCCCATTCTCATCATATTTCCAGCCACCTTTACCAACACGTACAGGTGGATTTTGCATTATTTGCTCATATGTTTTCATGAGCATATCTCTTGCATGAGTGACAAAGAAACCGACCGCACCGATGTTGATTCCGGCATCCAAAAGATCGAGAGCAACGGCGCCCACAAAAACATGAGCTGGACTGAGAAGGTTATCTTCTCCTCTCTGCCCAGACCGCTCATTTTCTGGCAGCAGAGCATCCACCACTTGGAGCCGATCAAAATAGTTCTGAAATTTTGCCCTTGGCTGGCCGGCTCTATCGAAAGTAGCAGCATTTCGCTTGGTTTCCCACCATGCCCATACAGCCTGATACTTTTTGATATAACGTTTAAGCATGGTTGGAAGCCGCTCCGAATCGTCAGTAGGAGCATTAAGCAGCATCTCACTTTTAAGTTCAACACTTATGTTGAACTTTTCGGACGTGTCCATTTTTTAACCTGCCACATCACGCGCTAGAGACAACGCCAATCGGATTTCCGGATCGTCACCACAATCGTACCAGCGCAGACCAGCGCATCCAGCAACGCGGCATCCTGCCCTCCGGCCGGGCTGGACGAAGCGACAACAGGCACGGCAGCAGCCGTTGTGGCGAGAGATGCACCCAGAATGTTACGTTGGGGAATGGATGGCTCTCTCATATCTGAGCACCCCCGGTCAGATCACCCAAAAGGCTCATGACCAACTGGATTTCGACACTCTCAAATCTCAAATCGAAAGCGTCAAAGGACGGAGGAAGAATTTCCTGTAAGATCGAAGCCTTTGCCTGCTGACCACGTCGTGACCCGGCTGGCGTATCGACTAACTGCTCTAATATCTCCCACTGCCGATGACATGCTTCTTCCAATGCGGCTTCATGTCGCTTCTGGTGTGGTGTGCCAAAGGTATATGGCGGAGCCTCATCAAGAGTTTTGATATGGTTTTGCAACTGCCAGAACTCCGCACAGAGCGCCAGCATGGTAGCATCCTCACTGGAGGGGGCAGCAGACGCCATGACGGGCAGAGCGGCGGCTGTAACGGCCAGCACGGAGGCGAGAGCACCACGGCGTGACAGGCCGGGGCTGTGTGGTGTGGTCTGGCTCATCGCGCGACCTCCGCACCATGAACCGCAGAAGCTACCAGCACAGCATGAGGAAGGGTGTGGTGGCGTGTGTGACCTGCCATCCCTCCGGAGGGGCTATGCAGGTGTTCAGGGTGCAGGAAGCCAGCCAGAGCCAGCAGAGAAAGGCCAGCCGCAGCAAAGGCGGCCAGAGCATCGCCATGAAGGCGAGCAAGAGTGAGCACTGCCCAGCATGTGCCGGGCATGGTATAGGCGCGTTCAGCCATTACCGTCTCCTAGTGCGAGCGGTTGTGGTTAGGCCAAGTGTGGGAGGGTCCAAGCTCCCCATTTGGCCGCAAATTGCATTGCCCTATTATCCGAACATAGTTACGATAAATCTGCAATGAAAAAATCGTATCAGGGTTCGGATTTTGTTAGCTGTTCAATGTAAAATGGCCCGTGCAGCTATCGGCTGGGGAGTGCGTGATCTAGCAAAAGAGGCTGGCGTTTCACCTGATACTATCGCCCGTCTTGAAAGAGGCGAGGAACTGAAAGCCAGCACGATAGAAGCCATTCGTTCCGCCTTAGAAGCTGCTGGGGTTCAGTTTATTCCTGAAAATGGTGGTGGGGTTGGGGTTAGGTTGAAAGGAGAGAAACATGACAAGTGATTATGAGGTTAAAAAAGATGGTGAAGTGATCGGCTGGTATTCCGTCAAAAAAGGTATGATTACAGTAACCAGTAAGAAAACAGGCCAGTCAGCCACCACGCATGCTTCTGGTGGAGGAGCTAATCAAGGTCTGGCTTACATGATGCTGCAAGAGCCATGGGCAAACTGAGGCAGCCGGTTTTCTGCTTTCAGTTATCAAGGAATGCTTGATAACTGGCAGGGATTCGCGGAAGGCCATATTTGGCGTTTGGCAGCTTTCTTCCATTACTCAGACACGAGGAGAGAGCAGGCGTCCAGTTCATCCCGGAAAACGGCGGAGGGGCTGGGGTCCGGTTGCGGAAGGATAGTGCGTAATAACCATGGTTTATCACTGGTCCATAATGGTCATATTGACCACCATGCTTGCTGGCTGTGCGCAACAGTTTCACCATCGGTCTGCTGATACGCCTGCCTGCATGAACTACCGCTCCATGATGACCGCCCCTATGCCGCCAGAAGCCATGCTGAGACTACAGAAGCAGTGCGAGGTCTCCATGCAGGCAACAACAGCTACACCCCGAAGAGACTGAAGGCGGTCATGGTGTTACGAACTGTCATCCGGCAAGGACGGAAGAAGGAAACTGCCGAATGAGAGTGCTGGCTGTATGTACCTTTGCCCTGTTCGCTATTGCCTTCCTACTGGTCGCTGTAATCATCACACTGGCCCCGGAACCCTCCGGCGGCTGCACACTCGGTATCTGCTTCTGAATTGTCCAGAGCCATAGTCTAGAGTCTTAGCTGTAAAAATAACGGCGCAAACGTGCCAGCCAACTTGTGCAGCCCTAACGCTACGAACGCCGCCCATCCCCAGAGAGCCAGCCAGAAACGGCCATATCCGCTATCTTGACCACAGCCAGGCACACCAGAAAGCCTATGGCCGTCAGGCCCACAATATCCATCATCACGCCGTCCTTCCCTTAATCCCACACCTACAGCGATTGGCGGCTGAGGCGGTTTCAAGCGCATAGCTGACAGGTCATGAGTGCAGAGGAAACACAGGGCTACCGATTTTCCGGTAGTTTCTGGAACTGTGCAATTCTGCATAGTTTCCAATTCCGCACAGGCCCCTCTCAACGGAGGGCTGGTCTCAAAAAGTATTCAGTTTTTCTTGAAATGGACGGAGGGACTAAAGAAACCTATCTGCCCAATATCTGATCCTTCACGCCCGCCACCGTTTCAACACACCAACAGAGCTGGACCAGGGCAATTCCAGGAACGAACCCCGGTCTGCTCCCTCCGCACAGCGCACGATGGTTGGCCACCACCAGACCAGCATACGCGCACGCTCTAGAATATCCGGCTGCTGGTTCCATGCCTTCATGCCGATAACTACCACTGCCCCTGTATCCCGTATGGCAGCCACTTCATGACGCCGCTTGGACATAGCCTTGTCAGCAGTTATCAGGACAACCTTGCTGACAGGATTGGCAAGGATATGGAGCAGATCCACGTCCTTTGTGCCTGCCAGACCAAGGTGCCGCACAGAAACCGCCTCATGCCCATCCATGGCCGCAAGCGGTTCCAATACCCGCGCTAGAACCGGCGGGTGGTTTTCATCCAGGATAAACTTCAAGCCGCCAGTCGCTTGTGCATCCGGAGCTCAAACTCCGCTGCCTGTTCCACCGCTTCCACAGGAACTTCCCACAGCGCAGCCACCCGCTCCACGTTACCGCCCTCAGCTCGGAGGGCATCAGCCAGGATCTCGGTAGGCACGCCAGTCTCATTATCAATCGGCCGACCAAACCGGCGCTGAGGATCCAGAACAATACGCGGCTGGTCAGCACTCGGCCGCCACAGATTCGCAACGCCCTCCGCCCCGTCAAAGGTGACAGATTTACGGAAGCTCCGCTCAAGAACCTGAAGCATGGCTCCATTGCCGTCTGTCAGATCCACAAGCCGCCGGTCCCCGGTTGCTTCAGCCGTCTCCATCCAAATTGCCTTGCCGTCCGTATGGAAACGCCGCACCGCAAAAGGATGATCTGTTTTGAGAACACGGCGAGCTGTATCCTGCATGCTCCGGATGGATTGCAGGCTTACACCCTGGCCCCGCAGCTCTGTCAGGAACAAGACTTCAATCAGGTTAATGAAGCTGAGCGCGTCCTGCCCATCCTCGGCCGCAAGCTCCGGTATGAGCACCGGCTCAGATCCGTTCCCATACACCCAAGAACGCAGACGTGCAGAAGGCACCTTCAGCAACCGCGCTGCTTCAGGGACGGTATAAACGCCTCTGCCTAAAATGTTGCTTCCGTCTGGCATGGTATCCTTTGTGGAGGCAGCCGAAGGGCCGAGAAAGCCCTATCTAACCGCCTTAACCAACAGTGGGTATGGTTTTGTATAGATCACGGACCGATTGGCCCTGGCAAGAAAAACGAATCCAGATTGCGCTCAGTTTACCGCCGTAATGGCACCACGTTACTGGCAGGTGGTTCGATTCCTCCTTCTTTCACCACCTTCAGCACGTAAGCTGCCCAGGCATCCAACGCCGCCGCACGTTCCGCCAGGTAATCATGGCGCTGATAGATGGCCGCCACACCTTTGATGGCACCCTCAACGTGGTTCAACACCTTATCCGCTATATGGTGCCCAACGCCCAGCCGCGCCATGACGGTGGTACCAGTGCGCCGAAGGTCATGAAACCGCCAGTCCTGTTCCGGCAGGGCGGAGGGCTTTTTTCCGGCGCTCTCGGCTGCCTGCGCCGCCATCACCTCACCCACTCGCTTCTTGGCCTTGGAAAAGCCGGAAACCGGGCTTCTGCCATTACTGGTGAAGACATATGGAGACGCCATACCTGTATCAGGATCTGGCACCGGCTGAAGATCCGCAAGGATCTGCTGGGCTGGGGCTGACAGATGAACAATATGCCCCTTACTGTTCTTCACCCTTCCACCAGGGAGAGTCCACGTGCTCCGGTCTGGTGAGATTTCTGCCCACCTCATACCGGCCACCTCGTTCCGCCGCTGAAGTGTGAGCAGTAACAACCGGACGAACGGCCCAAATGGATAAGGCATGGATCCCGCAGCGTTCCAGACTGCTGCTATCTCAGCATCAGTCAGAACGTGCTCTCTTGACGTTTCCCGGCCCTCCATCACCACATCAGAGAAGGGATTGCCAGGAACAAGGTTCCGCTTTTCCGCCCAACCGAACATGGACCGGCCGCAGGCGTGCAACCGCCGCGCCATAACAGGATAACGCAGCGTCACATCATCCAGGTGCGCTTGCATCTCCATGGTAGTGAGCGAACGGGCCGGACGATCCAGCAGCCCGGCGAAACTGGACCGCAGGCTTGCCGGGGCATCCTTACGGTAAGACGCGCTGCTATCCCGGAGGGCACCATCCTGCCATCGAGTAATAAGGACGCCCAACGTGAGGGCATCAGCCGCCGCCTGCGCCGTTTGGCGCTCCATTTCCGCCGCTGCGGCCAGCGCGTGAGCCTTTTTTTTCCCCGGCTGGATCCCGCCCTAACAAATAAAGCCCGCGAGCTTCCTCAGCCATTTTCCGCGCTTGGGCAGGGGTCAGATCTCCATACGGGCCCAGGACCATCCGCCTGACCCGGCCTGCAAACCGATACTGGAACAGGAAAACCTTGGATCCGCGCTCCGTCACCCGCAGGCCGAAGCCTTTCACCTCATCATCCATGAACATGGCGTCCCGCTTACCCGGCGGGCAGGTGAGACGGTCTATTTCCCGCTTTGTCAGCTTCATCTGATGCCCCGATTACACCAGTTACACCTTGAAAAAGGCTAGGTGTAACTGGCCTTAGAGGAAAAAACCCAATGAAATCAATATAATATATATGTGTGTTACACCTATTACACCTTTACACCTCTTATTGTGTAATCCCCGCTCCTTTTCTGGCCCTTCCAGCCATACCTAGAGCACATCATGCCATTCTCCGGACTCTCTCCGGACTCATTTGAAAGAGTAATACAGGCATTTAGATGCATCTCCTTGCGCCATCACCTCCAGCACCAAGCACTCTAGGCCTTTGTTATTGCGTCCCTTTGCGTTTCCTTGCGTCTAAACGACATATCAGACCACATGTTTCGTAATGATGGGGCTGGTGGTTCGAATCCGCCAGCGGGCACCATGTTTTCTTTCCCCACGCTCAAAGTGTAAAACTGTATTCTTCGCCTCACTGGGCATGCTTTTGCATGCGCCTAACGAAGACACCTCTGCCGCACCTCACGCCTCTGGTCATCACTGGTCCAACGCGGCTATCGGGACACCGGGGGACGACCGGCATGAAAATCTCCGCCCCCCGCATGAGGCCGTGCAGCCCAGATGAAGCTTTTACGGAAAAACACCGCAGAGAGAGCCCCGCTCTATTCCGCTTGTGAGACAATCTGGAGGGCACTGAAAAACCCCTATTTCGCATTTTCGAGTTATCGCAATATCAAGGGGTTCCGATTTTCATATGAACACAACAGAAGGTTTTTAGGACCCTCCACCTTGCTCTTTCTCAAACCCAATGCCTTTCATGTTTCAGCAAGAAAGGCCGGTCGGCGGCAGCGCCCCCATGATTCAGTCATGTCACAATCATAAGACATTGATATTGCTCGTGACAGAAACGTGCGGATAGGCTTTCAAACGCTCGACCTCACACCACGCAGCAGTGAAGCGGCATGAGACCACACTAAAACAGACGTATATCAGGCTGAAACGTCGTAGCTTTTGCCACGAGGATTTTTATGGAGCGGACAGGTTGTAGAGACTGATGGTCAGGTGATGACCATTGGAATAGTTCAGACCGGATACCGCCCCATGAGACACAACTGCGCCCTGTGCATCACCCAAAGCTGCCATAAAGGCTGCGCGATCACGTTCATCAACCAGAGCGACCGTGCAGGCCCGATTGGCCAGCATCATGGTGGCAGCCTGTTGGGCCCCCACAAGTTTGACCTTGCCGCCAAGCAGAAACACCAGACTGGGCTCGGAGAAGGAAACAGACGCCACATCCGTTGTGGGGCACGGTTGATATTGATGCACCAGACTGGTCAGCCGCGGTGCCAGCCAGATGCTGTGCAACCGGGGCACAACAACCAGAAACAACCCCGTATAGAGCAGCAACGCGCAGACCGCGCTGGTCAGCAGGGCCTTCCGCAACTCAGACCGCCAGATCAGCACAGCGGAAAGACCCACCAGCGGCAGGCAGCCACCGGCCAGCACCAGAGCAGCCGGGGATAGGGTATGTTCAAGTGTCCAGAGCAGAATTGGCCCGGCGACGGAAAGCGCCACGCCCACCAGCACCCATGCACCACCATAAACCGCCAGCAACACACGGCCCCACAGCACCTTGGGCCAGCCTGTCCAGACTGATGCGCCGCGCGTCAGCATACCCGCTGTCAGAATGGCGATGGCGGGATAGGTTGGCAGCACATAGTGGGGCAGTTTAGTGGCAATAGCTTCAAACACCAGCCAATGCGGCACAATCCAACATAACAGATAACGGACTGTGCTGAGATGGCGGTTCTGCCAGATGGCGGGCAATACCGCCGCCACAAAGAAAGATCCCGGCCAGAAGGCAATAAGGAAAACCAGCAGGTGATACCCCGGCGGCAAGCCGTGGGCCTGCTGACCAGAAGAAACCTTGCCCAGAAAATTGGTGCCCACTGCATTACGGAAAAACTCGCCGTGGCTCACCACACCAATAGCCACACACCACGGCAACAGCAGAGCCAGAGAGATCAGCCACCCCCACGAGGGACGCAGACGCCGCCACAAACTCAGGTTCCGCTCCACCCAAGCCAGAGCAAGCGGCGTGCCCAGCGAGGGAATAAGAATAACCGGGCCTTTGAGCATCAGCCCGCAGCCGATAGCCGCCCAGAACAGAACAGAGGTCTGCCAAGGCGTCGGACGCTGGCTTTCACGATCACAGAAGGCACGCAGCAGGGCTGTCTGGGCCAACAGAACCGTGAGCAGCAGGCAGGAATCAATGGTGCCCATGCGGTTTTCGGCCGTCACCAGCACCGATGTCATGAGCAGGACCGCCGCCCCTACCCCAGCGGGCGCGCCGAACAGTACGGACCCCATCCAAGCGGTCAGCACCACGGAGGCTGTCATGGCCAGAAGTGAGGGGACCCGATACGGCCACACCGCACGATCATGCAGGGTGCCAGAGGCCGCTACCGCCGCAGCCTCCAACCAATAGATGCCTGCGGGCTGGAGGTAGCGCGGCTTGTCCTGAAAACGGACGTCAACAAAGTTGCCGCTTTCCAGCATTTGCGCCGTCGCTTCCATATAGCGCGGCTCATCACGGTCAAACGGGGGAGTAGAGGCACGCCCGGGCAGAAAAATCAGAAACGCGAACAGACCCAGCAGCGCCAGCGCCCGCCCCGAAAGGCGTTGAGCGCCCGAGCGAAATGTCAGCATTCACGAACCGATTTTGGTAATCTGGTACGGTTGCGCAGCCATATCACACCCAGCAGATCACGGATGCCGACAAGGGCGCGGTTGAAATTGGTATATTTGGACTGGCCATGCAGCCGGGGCCGATGCGTGACCGGATGGCACACCAACGGCACACCGTAAGACCCGAACAGCGCCGGAAGAAACCGATGCAAACCTTCAAACTGGGGCAGACGCAGAAAAGCATCACGCTGAAACAGCTTGATAGGAGCCCCGGTATCCGGGCAATCATCCCGCAGAAGACGACGGCGCAGGCCGTTGGCGAAGCGGGTCGCGAACCGGCGGGACCAACCATCCTTCCGGCGGGTTCTCACCCCCACTACCAGAGGCGGCGTGCCGTTGGCGGAACGGGCCAACCGCAACAGGGCTTCCAGTTCACGCGGATCATCCTGCCCATCCCCATCAATGGTGGCGATCCATTCCCCCCGCGCGGCAGTAATGCCTGTGCGCAGGGCAGCGGATTTTCCACACCGATGGTCATGAGACAACACACGCAGATTGGGCAGACAGTCCGCGCGCATGCGTTGAAGAACGGCAACCGTGTCATCACGGCTTCCATCATCAACAAACACAATTTCTGAGGGAGGAAGGCTCTGGCAGGCTTCCGCCAGTTCCTTGCACACAAAAGGCAGGTTATCGCGTTCATCAAGAACAGCGATAACAATGCTCAAAACCGGGGCTGCATCACCCCGGAAAGAAGAAGGCGCGTTCAAACCTGATCAATCAGCACGGGGCTGAACTCAGGCCGCCTGGCGCGCCAGAGCGGCCGGCAGATTTTCAATGGCCTGATCGACCAGTGTTTCAGCCTTCTGTGCATCAAGAGACTGGCTGATAACGCTACGGCTAGCTTCAACCGCAACATCAATAGCAGCCTGACGCACTTCTTTAACAGCTTCCCGCTCAACGGCGGCAATGCGGTCACGTGCCATCTGTTCATGGCGTTTCACAGCTTCTTCAGCTTCAGCACGGGCTTTTTCTGCCGCATCGGCTGCATGCTTACGAGACTGTTCAACAACCGTTCTGGCTTCAACCAGAGCCTGCTCACGCTCACGCGTGGCATCTTCCAGCATCTGCTCGGCTTCACGCCGCAGACGGGCAGCTTCATCCAGTTCTTCACGGATCCGGGCAGCACGGCTGTCAAGAATCGCCGTGATAGGCGCCCACAGCTTACGACCGAAAAAGACAAAGAAGAGAACGAAGGAAACGGCGAACCAGAAACCGGCTTCGTGAAAAATGCCATTCATGATGAATATTCCTCTCGAAGCTGGTCAGAGCGTCCGGTGCGCGGAAGCACCTTCAACCTTCTGTGCCACCAAAGCGGCATCGGCAGCGGAACCGGTCAGGCGGGTTACAAGCGCCTGGGTGGTATCAGCCGCGATATCCTTCAGTGCAGCAAAAGCCCGCACCTTTTCGGCAGCAACACGCTGTTCCGCATCAGAAATTTCTGATGCAAGGCGTGCATTGATTTCTTGCATTTTCTGCTCGGAGGCACGCTGTTCTTCATCCAGCGCCTTCTGCAGATTGGCCTGTGCTTCAGCCAGAGCATCCTTACGGGCCTGCTGAAGTTCGGCAACTGCCTTGTCCGCATCCTGTTTGGCGGCGCGCGCAACTTCGAGATCACTCGAAATACGTGTGCTCCGGTCTTCCAGAACGCGACCCACGCGGGGCAGCATAACCCGGCTGAGCACCAGGTAAAAACCCAGAAAGATCACCGCACCCCAGATTACCTGACCGGTAACCAGGGGATTGTGAAAATCAAGCTGAGGCATCCCTGCGGCGTAGGCACCAGGTGCCGCCATGGCCAGAAGAGACACGCCGGATACCGCAGCGAGCAAACCGGCACGAACAGTCTTCATCATGACACCCACAGGAACTTCTCCCTTTTTCCTGCCGTTTATCAGACGAAGAGGATCAGGAACGCGATCAGCAGAGCAAACAGCGCAATAGCTTCTGTCAGCGCGAAGCCCAGCATGCCCAGACCGAACACGTGCGGGCGAGATGCGGGGTTACGAGCAATGCTGCTCACCAGCGTTGAAAAGATGTTGCCGAGGCCGATACCAACGCCGGCGAGGGCGATCACGGCGATACCTGCACCGATTTCCCGGGCTGCAGCGATGTCCATATCAGTCACTTCCTTGTTTCAAGTACAGTTCAAACGAAACGGGCAAAGCAGCTCAGTGAGCCACGGCCTCCCGCAGGTAGATGCACGTCAGGATGGCAAACACATAGGCCTGCAGCACACCAACAAGCAACTCAAGAGCCACCAGCGCCATGTTAATGGCAATGGGCCCGATCGCAAACACGTCACCCACCACGCCAAAACCGGCGAGCATGATGACAAAGCTTGCGAAAATATCAAACATGACATGCCCGGCGACCATGTTGGCAAACAGTCGGATGGACAGGCTCACGGGGCGAGAGAGAAAGGACAGGATTTCAATCGGGATCAGCAGCGGCGCGAGCGCCATGCTGGCACCAGCCGGCATGAAGTGCGCAAAGAAGCGGAAACCCTGCACCTTGAGGGACACAATCACCGTCAGCACAAAAACCATCAGCGCCAACCCGAGGGTTACGGCAATGTGGCTGGTGAAGGTGAAGGAGAAAGGCAGCAGGCCGATATAGTTCCCGGCCAGAATGAAGAAGAACAGCGTGAAGATGAACGGGAAGAAGGCAGCACCTTCAGGCCCGATTGTATCAACCGCCATGTTCCGGATAAATTCGTAGCAGACTTCCGCTGCGGCCTGAAAACGGCCAGGCACCACGGCAGCCGGACGCATGCCGAAATACAGGAACGCCAGAACCAGGCAAACCGCCAGAAGCATGTAAAGGGGAGACTGACTGAAGCGCAGTGCCTCACCAAGCCCGCCAAGAACGGGACGAAGCTCGAACTGACCAAGTACGTCGATACCGGAACCGCCCGCCAAAACCGTTCTCCTACTCCACTGCGTCCGGACTGCGCCGGACTTTCAGCCTTCTGTTTCAGGCCTGGGGTGGTTTGACCAGCCGCCAGACATTCAGCACTCCTGCGCTCCCGCCCAGCAGCGCGAAGAAAATCAGGAATATGGCACGGGTATGGAACCAACGGTCCAGCCCCCAACCAATAGCAACCCCTACAATCAGGGCGGAGATCATTTCCGTCCCTGCGCGCAGGGCCAACGCGGGAAGGGATTGTTCATCCCGTTCAGCCGCAGTGGCTTTTTCGTCTTTTTCATTCAGCCCGGACCGGCGTTCCGCCGCTTCAAGCCGCTTGGCAAAAGACTCGTCGCTTTCTTCACCCATTCTTCGCACCTCCAGAGGGGTGCAGGCGCTTGCTAACGGGGCAGCTATTGCCTGTCAAGGAAGCATCACCAGCACTCACGGGAAAATCCATCACTTCGTGCAAAAAAGCGGCATTTCTGACACTTTTTTTCAGGCCTCCGGCAGCCCGACCAGTCCTCTTGCATAATCCTGCGCGGAAAACGGGCGCAGATCCTCCGCCTGCTCCCCTACTCCCACGGCATGCACGGGCAGGCCAAAACTATCTGCCAGCGCCACCACAATGCCACCACGGGCCGACCCATCCAGTTTGGTGACAACAAGGCCCGTCACGTTCACCAGTTCACGGAACACGCGCACCTGTTCCATGGCGTTCTGGCCCGTTGTGGCATCCAGAACCAGCAGAACCGTGTGGGGCGCTGTTTCATCAAACTTGCGCATAACGCGGATAACTTTGGCAAGTTCCTCCATCAGCGCGCCTTTGTTGTGCAACCGCCCTGCCGTATCAATAAACAGCAGATCGGCCCCCTCGGCCTTGCCGCGCTTCAGGGCTTCAAACGCCAGCCCCGCCGCATCACAATTTGGTGGCCCTGCAATAACGGGACAGCCCGTGCGCTCCCCCCATACCTGCAACTGCTCAACAGCGGCGGCGCGGAAGGTGTCTCCGGCCACCATCATCACTTTTTTTCCTTCCTGGGTAAAAAAGCGGGCCATTTTGCCAATGGTGGTGGTTTTGCCGGTGCCATTTACGCCTACCACCAGCACAACATGCGGTTTGTGGGCCGGGTCTGGTTCAAAAGGAACAGCTACAGGCTCCAGAATCTGGGCAATTTCCTCAGCAAGGGCAGAGCGAATCTCTTCATCCGTCACTTCTGTGCCAAAGCGTGAACTGCGGAAGGATTCAATAATCCGCTCCGCCACGTTCGGCCCCAGATCAGCCGTAATCAGCAGTTCTTCCAGTTCCTCCAGCGCTTCTTCATCAAGCTTGCGCTTGGTGAAAACCGAGGTAAGCCCCCCGCCCAGCTTCTGCGTAGAGCGGGAAAGCCCCTGCTTGAGGCGTGAAAAAAAACCTAGCGCCATCTCAAACCCTTTCCGCCAGCAGGCCGGTTTCATCCACCGTGGTGGCCCGCAGGCTGATAATCTCGCCAACCTCTGCTTCGCCCTGTGCCAGACGCACCGGGGCAAACTGCTCGCTGTGGCCGGATGTGGGCGTTTCCATCAACACCCGCAATTCCTGCCCGACAAGCCTCTCAAAATACCGCTGAGCCGATTCTGCCCCTACCGCGCGCAGTTGCGCGGCGCGGGCCTTGCGTTCGGGCACGGGCACAGCCCGCATCCGCGCAGCCGGTGTGCCGGGGCGCTCGCTATAGGGGAACACATGCAGATACGGCACGCCCTGCTGCGCCAGAAACGCGCGTGTTTCCTCAAACAGGGCGGCATTTTCCGTCGGGAATCCGGCAATCACGTCCGCGCCTATCCCAATATCCGGGCGCAGGGCGCGAGCGCGGGCAATCACCCTGGCCGCGTCTTCCGCCAGATGCCGCCGCTTCATGCGCTTGAGGATCAGGTCCGAACCCGCCTGCAAGGACAGGTGCAGATACGGCATGAAGCGGGGTTCATGCTCCAGCAGTCGCCAGATATCCTCGTCAATTTCCACCGGGTCCACGGAGGACAGGCGCAGGCGCTCAAGCTGCGGCACGAGCGCCAGCACCCGGCGGCACAACTGCCCCAGGGAAGGTGTACCCGGAAGGTCTCCCCCCCAGCTTGTCATGTCCACGCCCGTCAACACCACTTCGCGGTAGCCCGATTCGACCAGCGCGCGCACCTGCTCCACAACCACACCCACCGGGGCGGAACGGGACGGCCCACGCCCGAAGGGAATGATGCAGAACGTGCACCGATGGTCACACCCCTGCTGCACCTGCACAAAAGCGCGCGTGCGCCCGGAAAATTCCGTAACCAGATGAGCAGCGGTTTCCTTGGCGGCCATGATGTCCGACACCGCGCGGGCCTCGTTCATGGCAGCGGGAGACCAGCTTTCGGCCTTCAGCTTTTCCTCGTTCCCCAGAACGCGGGTCACGCCCGGCAGCCCGGCCCAGCGGTCCGGGTCAATCTGGGCGGCACATCCTGTCACGACGATGCGGGCGTTTGGCTTGTCCCGATGGGCACGCCGAATGGCTTGGCGCGCCTGCCGCTCCGCCTCGCCTGTCACGGCGCAGGTGTTGACAATGATCACATCATCCAGCGCGGCAGCATGCTCACGCATGACCTCGCTTTCCCACGTGTTCAGGCGGCAGCCGAACGTCAGAATTTCAGGTTGGGTCATGAGGGATAGGCGGCGAGGTCCACCGTCCCTTCAAACGCTGTGGTGGCGGAGCCTGTCATGAGCACATGGTTGTTGGCGGCCCATTCAATGCGCAGAAGGCCGCCATCCAGTTCCACTTCACACACGCGCTCCACCAAGCCGCGACGCACGGCGTTCACCACGGCGGCACACGCTCCGGAGCCGCAGGCTTCTGTCACGCCTGCGCCGCGTTCATGCACTTTCAGGCGCATGCGGGACGGCCCCTGAATAACGGCAAACCCGATATTGGCACGGTCTGGAAAGAGCGGGTCATGCTCAAGCGCGGAACCCTGGCTGAGCATCGAAAAATCATCCACAAAAAACGTTGCGTGAGGGTTACCCATAGATAGGGCCGCAGGATGCCCCGCCAAGGGCAGGCTGAGTGTTTCCATCGCTTCGGCCAGCGGCACCTGCTGCCAGTCCGTGCGGGGTTGCCCCATATCCACAGTCACCAGACCATCTTCCGCAATGCTGGCGGGCAGACGCCCGGCACGGGTTTGCAGAACGGGTGTGCGGTTTCCTGTCTCCCGCCAGATCAGATCAGCCACACAGCGGGAGGCATTGCCACACGCTCCAGCCTCTGATCCATCCGGGTTGAAGAAACGCACGAACACATCCGCCCCTTCCGCACAGGCAGGGCGCAGCGTGACCAACTGGTCACACCCGATCCCCCGGCGGCGATGCGCAAGCGCAGCAATCCGAACGGGGGTAAGCGGCAGATGGCCAGCACGTTCATCCAGAATGACAAAGTCATTCCCAAGGCCGTGCATCTTGTGGAAGGAGGTCAACATTCGCCGCCTTATAAGCGAGATTGGCCGCCAATGCCATTCCGTAAGGGAACGGCTGTCTTCTGGCCTGCTGGAATTACAGGAAACGCCCCGGCGCGCCCCGCTGAAGCACTTCTATCTTATAGCCATCCGGGTCTGTCAGGAAGAAAAACGTGCCGATCGTCTGGCCATTATTTTCAAGGGTCTTGATGGGCGTGATGGTAAATCCTGCCTCTTCCATCCGCGCATGTTCGGACGCCAGATCCTCCACGGACACGGCCAGATGGCCATAGCCGTCACCCAGTGCGTAGGCCTCCTTGCGGCCGTGGTTGATGGTCAGTTCCAGTTCAAACGTCTGTTCCGTATTTGCCAGATAGATCAACGTGAAACTGTCAAACACCACGCGGTCGGCAACCTTCAGGCCCAGTGCTTCCTCATAAAACGCAAGCGAGCGCGCTTCATCCAGAACGCGGAGCATGGAATGGATCATTTTTGCCACGATATTCATCCTTTTCAGCAGGAAATTCTGTAGATGTCATAATGCACGATCTGATCTTCCTGAAATTATTTTTTAAATGCTGTGCTCTTTACGGGGCGTTAGAAGAAATAAGGTCTGCTGAATAAATCACCCTTACCCGGATTATCTTGAACATTATGCTTTCACTCCGTTTTCTGTCGCCCACAACTTTGCGGCGCGTGCGTAATTGGCTGTTTGTCGGTACTGTTCTGGCATCCGGCACGGCTGTTGGTCCCTGGACCAGCCTGGCGCACGCAGCGGACGATGAAAGTGCCTCGCTTGATGCTCTGGAACGCCAGATGGCGCGTATTCAGGCCGAGCAGCGGGAATTGCAGAAAACCATGCTGAGCATGCAGAAGCAGATTGCCGCCCACCGCGCAGCGCTGACGCATGGCGGCAAGGCAGGCACCCCCACCACCAGCGGCCACCATGTGCTGACAGCCCGGAATGCAGCCACCGCCCCCGGCACGGAAAACACCCTCCACTCCGGCGAGCCTGAAACCGGCATCAGCTTTGGCGGAGACACCACCACCGCCATGGACACGCATGCAGGCCATGGCGTGCGCCATGCCAGCGATGGATCGATTCAGCCCGTGTTCTCAGGCGCGAACGAAAAGCCGGAAGTGGATGCCGTTATTGGCCACCGCGCGGAAGATATCATCTCCCGCATAGCGGAAAACGGCGTTGGCCCGCATGCGCGTGAAACCGCAGGCGCACAGGCGGCTGGTGCGCTGGGTGACCATGGCGTGTTCCATATGGGGCCTGTCACCCTGATTCTGGGTGGCTTTCTGGATGCCTCCACCGTGCTGGAAAACCGGCACATCGCCTCTGGCACGTTCAACTACTGGCAGGCCATGCCCTACCCGAACGAGTCCCGTTACCACACCAACAATTTTGAAGGCAGCGCCCGCTACAGCCGTATCTCGCTCATGGCGCGCGGGAACGTGGATGCCCACTCCACCATTTCCGGCTTCTATGAAATGGATTTTGGCGCCGGTGCGGACACCACGGATGCGTATGAAAGCAACAGCTACGCCTTCCGTATGCGCCAGCTTTATCTGGCGTATGATAACAGTGACCTCAATTTCCACTTTCTGGCCGGGCAGGCGTGGAGCATGCTCACGCCGGGCCGGATCGGGATTATCCCCCGTCAGGAAAGTCTGCCGGAAACCATCGAATCGTCCATGCTGGCGGGCCAGACATGGGCGCGGCAGCTTCAGTTCCGGTTCGTGAAGGATTTTCTCCAGCATCGCCTGTGGCTGGGGCTGTCCATCGAAAACTCCGCCACGCTGTATGACACAACCGGCTTCACGAACAACGCCGGGGCCGTCACGCTGCCCAATGGCAAGACAGCCACCATCAGCAGCAACGGCACGGGCCTGACCAATGACGCCCCGTTCTCCAACGAAATTGCGCCAGACGTTATTGCCAAGGTGGCGTGGGACCCATCATGGGGCCATTACGAAGCCGAAGGAATTCTGCATTTTCCGCATGATCGGGTGGCTTCTGTTGGCGAGGGCCGCAACCATACTGCCATTGCTGGCGGCGGCGGTGGCTCCATGGTGCTGCCGGTGGTGCCGCATAAGGTGGAAGTGCGTCTGGCAGGGCTGGCTGGCGTTGGTATTGGGCGCTACGGCTCGGTTCTGCTGCCTGACGCCACGCTGAAATCCACCGGGGAACCCGTGCCCATTCCCTCCGTGCAGGCCACAGGCGGCGTGATTGCCCACCCCAACCCGTTGATTGATGTGTATGGCTATTTTGGCTATCAGGCCGCTGGCCGCCGCTATTCCGGCTACGGCGATGGCGCGTATGGCTACGGCAACCCCAACTATTCCAACGCCGGGTGTGAGGTTGAATTGTCCACGCTGGGCTGCACCGCCAACACGCGCAGCGTGATGGAGGCGACCATTGGCGCGTGGTACCGTTTCTTCAAAGGAAAATACGGCACGGTTGAAGCTGGCGCCCAATTAGCCTATTCTCGCCGGGATGCTTGGAAGGGTCAGGGCGCCGCTCCTGATACCAGCATGAGTCAGATATTTCTGGACTTCCGCTACCTGCCGTTCCAGTAACACCACACGCTTGCAAAAAAGCGCTTAGGGCAAAAAGTTCTCCGACCAGGCTCTGGTCTTTCATGCGGGGAACCTTTATCCCCCCATCATTCTTGCTGCCTGGACCTAAAGACGTATGCCTTTTCAGAATGCCCCCGCCTCTCTTGCGAGCGCTCTTGCTGCTCGCGGGTACGATTCCGCAACCCCTGTTCAGGCCGCCGTTCTGGCGCCTGAGGCTGAAGAGCGGGACCTTCTTGTTTCAGCCCGCACCGGCTCCGGCAAAACCGTAGCGTTCGGGCTGGCCATGGCCAACACCCTGCTGGACGACAACGGACGTTGCCCGCCCGCCGGTGCGCCATTGGCCCTTGTGATTGCCCCCACCCGTGAACTTGCCCTGCAGGTGCGCAATGAACTGGAATGGCTGTATGGCCAGACCGGCGCGCGCATTGTGTCCTGCGTGGGCGGCATGGAACCCCGCAAGGAAGCCCGTGCGCTTTCTGCTGGCTGCCACATTGTGGTCGGCACGCCGGGCCGGTTGTGTGACCATCTCTCCCGCGGGCAGCTTGTGCTGTCCAACCTGCGCGTTGTGGTGCTGGATGAAGCGGATGAAATGCTGGATCTGGGCTTCCGTGATGAACTGGAAACCCTGCTGAAAGCCATGCCGGACACGCGGCGCACGCTGCTGTTTTCCGCCACCATCGCCCGTGATATCGCCTCTCTGGCCCGCCGTTATCAGAACGATGCCCTGCGCATTGATACCCAGACTGGCAGTGCCCCGCACACGGACATTTCCTACCGCGCTATCCTGACAGACCAGTCAGACATGGCCGGTGCGATTGTGAACGTGCTGCGCCTGATGGAGTCCCCCTCCGCCATTGTGTTCTGCCACACGCGTGAAGCCGTGCGGCAGTTGCAGGCCATTCTGACAGAACGCGGATTCTCTTCCGTCGCCATCTCGGGTGATCTGGGCCAGAACGAACGGAGCCGCGCCATTGAAAGCCTCCGCCACGGTCAGGCCCGTGTGTGCGTGGCAACAGACGTAGCCGCCCGTGGTATTGATATTCCGGATCTGGGTCTGGTGATCCACGCCAGCCTGCCGTCCAACCCGGCTACTCTGCTGCACCGCTCCGGCCGCACAGGCCGCGCGGGCCGCAAGGGAACCTGTGTGCTGCTGGTGCCGCCCGCCCGCCGCCGTCTGGCCGAACGCCTGCTTGAAGGCGCAAAGGTGGAAGCAGAATGGAGTGGCGCGCCCACACCGGAAGCCATTGCCACGGCAGATACGGAACGCCTGCTGGCTTCCTCCGCCCTCAACACGCCTGTGCCGGAAGCTGGTGACACCCGTGAGCTGATCAACAAGCTGACGGAAAGCCACGCACCAGAGCAGCTTGCCGCCGCTCTGATCTCCCTGTGGCAGAACAGCCTGCCTGCGCCTGTCAGCGTGCGGGTACTCTCCCCCGGTTCTGTCAAAAAGATGCCGCGTGAGAGAAGCCGTGATGGGGAAGAACGCGGTGAACGCAGCCGTGGCCCGCGTGAAGCAGGCTCCTGGTTCCGCCTCTCCGTTGGTCGGGAAGACCGCGCAGACCCCAAATGGCTGGTGCCCATGCTGTGCCGCCTTGGCGGTATCAAGAAGCAGGATATTGGTGCCATCCGTATCCAGCCGGACCACACGCTGGTGGAAATTGCACAGGACAAGGTCGAACGCTTCCAAGCCTGCGCCGCTGCGACAGACCCGGATGAAATCACGGTTGAGCCCGCAGCCGCACCCCGTCAGGGTGGTGGCTACAAAGGCAAACCCGGTGGTGGCGGTGGTGCCGGTGCTGGCAAGCGCCCGCCACGCAAAGGCGGCGGTGGTGCTGGCGGTCCGTTCAAAGGTCCCTCCAGCCGCAAGCGCAAGGAATTCTGACCCTGCGCATGCGCTCCGCCTGAGCAAACGTTATAAAAAAAGGCCCTTCCTTTTCAGGAGGGGCCTTTTTTAGTGAGCAAACCGCTTAGAGCTGCGGCAGGGTGGTGGCGTCTTTCAGGTCCGCGTTCAAACGATCTTTTTGCGCCTGCCACGCCTTACGGGAATTTTCCCCAGCACTATTCCACTTTTTTTCCGTATTGGTCAGCTTGTTCTGCCACTTCTGACGGGTGGCCTCATCTGCATTCTTCCACTTGTCCTGTGCATTCTTCTGTGCGTCCGTCAGCTTGTTCTGCCATTTCTGGCGGGTAGCCTCGTCCGCATTCTTCCACTTGTCCTGTGCATTCTTCTGTGCGTCCGTCAGCTTGTTCTGCCACTTCTGGCGAGTGGCCTCGTCCGCATTCTTCCACTTATCCTGCGCATTCTTCTGTGCGTCCGTCAGTTTGTTCTGCCATTTCTGGCGTGTTTCCTGACCGGCATTGTTCCATTTATCCCGCGCGTTCTGCTCGGTCTGCTTCAGGCTATCACGCTGGGCTTCCCATTTCTTGCGCGTTGCCTCATCAGCATTGTTCCAGCTATCGCGGGCATTTTTCTCCGTGTTTTTCAGGCTGTCACGCTGCGCCTGCAACTTCTGGCGGGTTTCCTCACTGGCGTTGTTCCAGTTGGTACGCGCCTGATTTTTGAGAGATTTGCCGCTGTTGTTCAGATCAGAAGAAAATTGGCGCGTATCATCCTTGACAGAATTCCGGATATTGCCCCACCCCTGTTTAAGCTGTTCCTGCGTACAGGTTCCTACTGTTGCACATGGATCAGCATATGCTGTGGAAACTGAGGCCAGTGCTGTTGCAAGAGGTAATCCCATAACGGCAATTTTTTGAATGAGACGCATTAATAATCCTTTCGTCTTTCCTGATAATCAGCAGGAAAATCTGTGACGGTTTAGACATGCAATTTTGTCAAAAAAGCGCCAGTTCTTTCCCTTAAACACGGCAATGCATCCTCGGCATGGCTGAATTCTTTGTGTCTGGAGATAAACACCATATGTTTTCCCCCGTTTTACGCGCCGTACGGGCCTCTTTTCGCAAAAGCCATGCGCCTGTGGCCTTCGCGGCCCTGCTGTGCCTTTCAACGGCTCCCGTGCTGACCCACGCAGCCCCAACCGCCGCCAAGACGGAAGCCGCACCCGCACCAGAGGGGGCAAAAAATACGCCTCCCGCTTTTCAGGGGGCTGCGGCCCTGCTGCCGGATGATGCCGTAACCCACCACACGGACACATTTGCAGGCCGCAAGATTTCCTACACCGCACGGGCTGGCACGCTGGTTCTGCGTGATGATGCCGGCAAGCCCACGGCCCGCATGTTCTATGTGGCCTATACGCAGGATGGTGCGGACCCCGCCCACCGGCCGGTCTCCTTTTTCTTCAACGGTGGTCCGGGCGCTGGCACGGCGTATTTGCATCTGGGGGCCGCCGGGCCGACCATGCTCTCCTTTCCCTCCGGCAACCCGACTGACGGCGCGAACGCCAAACTGGCTCTCAACCCGGATAGCTGGCTACCGCAGACAGATATGGTGTTTCTGGATGCACCGGGCACCGGCTGGTCTCTCCCCACTGATCCTAAAACAGCGGACAAGACCTTTTACGGCGTGAAACAGGACGCACGCGCCTTTGCCAAAACCATTCAGCTTTGGGCCAGCACCAACAAACGGCTGGCTTCCCCGCGCTATCTGGTCGGAGAAAGCTATGGCGGCATCCGCTCCATAGAAGTGGCCGAGGCGCTGGCCCAGCAGCAGAACCTGCTGGTGAACGGCATTGTCATGATCTCCCCCGCTCTGGACATGACCCTGCTTGATACCGCCGCCAATCCGCTGGCATCTGCCCTCGTGCTGCCGTCCTATGAGGCGTCCCGCCTCGCCTTGCAGCACAAGCTCTCCCCTGAAAGCGCGGCGCACCAGTTGGATGAAGCCTATCACTACGCTTTGGGGGCGTATCTCTCCACGCTGATCAACACGCCCCCCACAGGAGACGCTGCCCGGGATTTTTATGAAGACGTAGCCACCCACACCGGCCTGCCGCAGGACGTGATCGCCAAGGAACGCGGTGCCCCCGACCCCGGCGCGCATGATGTCCGCAGCCGTGAGGGACGCCTGTATTCCCTGTATGATGGCACGCTCTCCATTGCCGATCCGTTCCCTGAGGGCGTGAGCAACAGCGATAGCCCGGACCCGGTTCTGGCCGGTTTTGGTCGTGCCTATGGCAGCGCGTTTGAGCAGTACGCCGCCACGGCGCTGAACTTCCACACTGATCTGTCTTACAACCTGTTGAGCATGAAGGTGAACGGCGCATGGGATTTCCGTGGCGATGGAGAACCCATTGCGCGACAGATTCCCGTATTGCGCCGCCTGCTGGCCCTGAACCCTACGCTGCGCATCTTTATTGCTAACGGCTATTATGATCTGGCCTGCCCCTTTGCCAGTTCCCGCTGGGTGGCAGAGCACATTCCGGTGGGGCGCAACCGCATTGGCCTGCATCTGTATCCCGGTGGGCACATGCTCTACACCCGCCCGGAGACCCGCGCCGCACTGGCACAGGATGTAAAGGCTTTCCTCTCTCCCTGAGCATTTCTGTCTCTCGCAGACGCGGGAAACCGCCCTGTGCCTCCTACATTTCAGGCTCAGGGCTCAGGGCTCAGGGCTCAGGGCTCAGGGCTCAGGGCTCAGGGCTCAGGGCTCAGGGCTCAGGGCTCAGGGCTCAGGGCTCAGGGCTCAGGGCTCAGGGCTCAGGGCTCAGGGCTCAGGGCTCAGGGCTCAGGGCTCAGGGCTCAGGGCTCAGGGCTCAGGGCTCAGGGCTCAGGGCTCAGGGTGTGGCGATACGCCATACTCTGACAAGGGTTTTCTCCTTTTTATTTAACGTTGTTTGAAAACAAGCCTTACAGGCTTGGCAAAAAGAGCTCCGGGCTGGCCAAGGGGAAAAGATGCCCCCTGCCAAGCCCTTGAAGCGCAGAGAAACCGCCGCTCCCGCCTGTGTTCCGCTCACAGGCCCTTCCGAACGTGCTGCCATCCTTCCCAACACGCCCACATCTCCGCAATGAACGGCTAAGGGGCCTGTAGCAGAGAGAGAGGCACGGCATCGGCCATGTGACGGTATCCCTCGGCATTGGGGTGCAAATGGTCCCCGCTGTCATACGCCGGGAGCATATGGTCCGGGTGTGCGGGGTCACGTAAGGCGGCATCCATGTCCACCACGCCATCAAACGCGCGGCCAGTCCGAATCCATTGATTGACGGCCTGCCGTTTGGCTTCCCCGGCTTGTGAGTAATAGCCGGGAAAAATGGTACCCGCGAAAGGCGTCAATGTTGCGCCAATAACGCGCAAACCATGTTGATGGGCCCGCAGAACAAGCTGTTGCAACCCGGCGATGAGATCTTCCGTGCTGACCGCCTGCTCCGCCAACCCCTGTGCGCCGGGATGCCCGATATCATTGATGGATTCCATGATGATCACCGTCCGCACACCGGGTACGGACAGCACATCACGGTCAAACCGGGATACAGCGCTTGGGCCGCTTTCCGCCAAAGGCAGATCATGCTGCACGCGATTACCGCTGATGCCGGCATTCACAACCGATACAGCCATTCCTGCCCGGATCAACCGTTGGCTGAGATCATCTGGCCAGCGCTGGTTGGCATCCACCGGAGAGCGCAGACCATCTGTAATGGAATCCCCAAGGGCGACGACTGCCTGCCCACCACGGCGCACCACACTGACACCCGAAAGAAACAGCCGGGCCTGTGTTGTGGTGGCGTTTGGCAGGGTGGAAGCCGTGCTGGCATCTGGCCCGCGGGACACATAGGTTGTAGCGAGCCCGAGCGGATGCGTGGCCACCGGCCCGGTAGAACGGGACACATAAAAACTGATGACCACATCCTGCCCGGCAGAAGTCGTTACCGACGCAACATCACTGATGGCGACGCCACCCGGAGGAATAACAATGCCCT
The DNA here is from genome assembly GCF_030644465.1 of Acetobacter tropicalis. Taxonomy (NCBI): domain Bacteria; kingdom Pseudomonadati; phylum Pseudomonadota; class Alphaproteobacteria; order Acetobacterales; family Acetobacteraceae; genus Acetobacter; species Acetobacter tropicalis. The sequence continues at coordinate 1,324,945 of NZ_JAUYUW010000001.1, forward strand.
TGCGGCCACCAAACGTAAGGGCATGATCACTTGCTGGGTCAATACTGCCTTTCTGGGTGCCGGGCAGCGCCACATGCGCGGCCTTAATCACCAGCGGCGCCTGCCCCATCTCATTGCTCAGACGGATGGAAACACCCTCACCACCCAGAGAAAGCCGCACCGTCTGGCGGATCGTGCTGGCTACAACGGCGGGGCCTGTCGGGAAGGCCGGTGCCGCTCCCCACACGCCCACCGTTATGGAAGGTGCGTTCTGAGCCTCCTGAGGCGCTGCGTGCACGGGGCAGGCTGTAGCAACTGCAGCAAAGGCCGCGCCCAGCAGCACCGGAAGAATATCTGCAACGCTTCGCTTTCTGTTTCTTTCAGGCACGGCAGCAACCACGGCATATATCTCCCTGTTCCAGAACGCGCGTTGCGCTATCCTGTTCGCTCAACCATGCACCCACCGAAGGGCTGGCGTATAGCCCCCTAACAAGGTCCCCTATGCCCGTTCCGCATCGTATTTTGATTCTGGGAAATAGTGGTTCTGGAAAGACCTGGCTGGCACAGACACTGGCGCACCGCTTGCTAAGCACCGCGATTGAACTGGACACGCTGCACTGGCTGCCGGGAGGTTTTCAGCAAAGACGACCGCCTGAGGCTGCCAGAAGCGCGGTGCGGGACCATGCTCTAGCTGAAAAATGGGTGATTGAGGGCGTTTTCGGCTGGCTGGCCGCCGAGGCGATACCCAGAACACAGCGGTTGATCTGGCTTGTTGTACCGGAAGAAGAATGCGTGAGAAACCTGGAATCTCACCCCACCAAAAGCGGGGAAGATGATGCCTCCCGCTCAGCCCTGTTCCAATGGTGCCGGGAATATAGAACCCGCCAGAATGCCAACGCCTTTGCAGGCCATCAGGGCCTGTATGACCAGTTCACGGGCGAAAAACACATTCTTGCCAGCAGGCAGGAAATTGCCTGTTTCCTGTCGGAATTTCCCTGACGCGACTGTCAAAAACGGCAGACAAAGCAGGCGAGGAGTATGTGACGCTGCAAAGGGGAAGATTTTATCGCCATGCCCCATGCCGCCCTATCGGGATGAAACAGTCCACATCACGCTCCAGCCAAAACAAAAAAGAGCCGCCAAACTGATCTGGCAGCCTTTTTGAACACTCATTTTGAAAGAACTACTGAGCGCACCATTTCCCGAAGCGGAAACAGCCTCGTAAAACACCAAGCGGCCAGACTGCGCTGCCCCACAGGCACAAAAAAAGGCGGAAGAGGAAACCCTCTCCCGCCCTTTTCGGCGTTGCAAAAGCAGCGTTCCGGTAGATCAGCGCTTGCTGAACTGGAAGGAACGACGGGCTTTGGCGCGACCGTATTTCTTACGTTCAACCTGACGGGAGTCACGGGTCAGGAAGCCAGCAGCCTTCAGGATGCTGCGCAGGCCGGGTTCATAGTGCGTGAGCGCACGGCTGATGCCATGACGGACAGCGCCAGCCTGACCGGACAGACCACCACCAACAACCGTGCAGACAACGTCAAACTGGTTGTAGCGATCAGCCACAAGGAAAGGCTGGGTCAGCAGCATACGCAGCACGGGGCGGGCAAAGTAGGTGCCAACCGGGCGGCCGTTAACCGTGATATCGCCTTTGCCGGGCTTGATCCATACGCGGGCCACGGCATCCTTACGGCGGCCGGTTGCGTAGGAGCGACCCTGCGCATCGCGCTTGGCTTCATAAACAGGGGCTTCTGGAGCTGTGGGAACAACGCCCTTCAGATCAGCCAGCGTGCCTGTACGTTCCTGAGTTTCAGACATGTTGCTCAGCCTTTCTGCGCGTTAACAACGTTTTTGCGGTTCAGCGCCGCAACATCCAGCACCTGCGGCTTCTGGCCATCATGCGGATGGTTCGGGCCAGCATAAACATGCAGGCTGCGCATCTGTTCACGCTGCAGCGGGCCACGGGTGATCATGCGTTCAACAGCCTTCACCACAACGTGGTCAGGGTTCTTGCCACCCAGACGCTGCGCAATGGTGCGGGTCTTGATGCCGCCCGGATAACCGGTGTGGTAGTGGAACAGCTTCTGGCCGGCTTTGTTGCCCGTCAGCGCCACCTTTTCCGCGTTGATGACAACAACGTGGTCGCCACAATCAACATGCGGGGTGAACTGGGGTTTGTGCTTGCCGCGCAGACGGTTTGCGATGATGACGGCCAGACGACCAAGACCGAGGCCTTCGGCATCGATCAGGATCCAGTTCTTCGTCACCTCCGCGGGTTTCAGCGAGAGGGTGGTCTTCATAGAGTATGATTCCGTTAAGACTGTATGCTTAAAGATGCTGCCTTATGAGCATGCGTACCCGCTTCGTCAAGAGAAATTGGCGTTCATGACCGTTATTTCAACGGTTTTTCTTCAGGTAACATATTACCGTATCCTGACTTGCTCTCCGCCCCCGCAGTGCACTAAAGGAGAAGAAGCGTTGAAGAGTTTCTTGTAAAAAACAGGCAGGATTTCCGGCTGGTGAAGAAAAAAGTTCTTGTAACTATAGGCAGTGTTGCCGCCGTTGCCTGCCTTGGCTGGCTGGCGGCCCGTCATGCCGAACATGTCATGCTGGACAAGAGCATTGACAGTTTCCGCCAGACTCTGGGCCCGGATGCCTCCTTCACCTATCAGAAAGCGTGGCCCGGCCTACTGGGCCGCAGCGTGAAGTTCACCGGCCTTGTCTTCCGGCAGGGGCCGGAAACCATTACGGCGGATGATGCGGAAATCTCCAAGATCGCCGCCGCTGGCGAGGATGCACGGCGAATCGGGCGGCTAACGTTCCGCAATTTCCAGTTGGCAGACCCGGCAGGCAGCCTGCATCTGGATACGCTGGCACTGGACGATGTGACCATGCCCACCAAGGCGGACGAGCAGCACGGCATCCCGGCGCAGGCGCTTGAAATTCGCCATGCGGAAGCGGGCAAGCTGCATGGGTTTGTCAGCAGCCTGCAATCTGATCTCTCGGCCCGCTCTCTTATTGTAGATGATTACGGCCCCAACGAGGCCTCCCGGCTGGAAGCGCACGAAGCCGGGCTTTCAACCGATGTTGCGCCCCAACGCCATATCAAGGCGGCCTCCATCATTCTGGATGGGCTTGATCTGGCGGGGCTGTACGCCAGCCTTTCCTCCAGCACGCCCTATACCCAGCATAACGGCACGCGCGATATCCAGATTGAAAAGCTGAGTATCGATGGCACCACCCCGCTACTGCGGGTTGGCGCGCTGCATTCTCACGCTACACGTACGGACGCGGATGAAAAGGAAGTCTCCAGCCTGCAGGGGCTGGAACTGTGGCCGGATGTGCCTAACCTCTCCATGCTGCCTGCGCTGGGATATGACCGCTTTCGGGGGTCGCTGGTCCTGAACGACACGCATGACTTCAAGGCCTCCAAGCTACATGTGGAAGAATTCAGTCTGGATGCGTCGGGCATGGGCCGCCTGCATCTGGATGGAGATTTCAGCCAGACCAGCACCACCACCCTGCTTTCTGCTGGCGCGGCAGACATGCAGGTGCAGAGCCTGAACATCACCTACACAGATCACGGGCTGGTGCCCCGCGCGCTTGGGGCGGCAGCCAAGGCACGCGGCGTAAAGCCGGAAGAGCTGAGTGCCGCACTGCAGGCCCAACTGGCCCCGCAGGGATCAGACCCCAAGGCCGTCATGCCGCAGATTGCCACCTATCTGCGCCAGCCGGGCAAAGGACCGCTGACCATTACCATCCGGCCACCACAGCCCTTGCCGGTGATGGCTATTGCCGCTGCCATGAGCATGCTGACCACCACACCCCAGATGGCCCAGCAGATTGGCCTGAGCATCAAGGCCCCATAAGCGAGGCCCAGGGAGACAAACGCCGTGAGCCAGCCCTCGGACGCAGAAAAGGCCGAAGGGCCAACCTCTTCCCCGCAGCCGCAACCGGCGACTGGGCAAGCGGGAGCACCCGGTCAGACAGGCAGCAGAGAGCCGGTGCATGTCATCGGTGCCTCTGGTCGGTCTGGGCAGGCTGTCTATAAGGCACTCAGGGCACAGGGCACGCCTGTTGTGCCTCTTATCCGTAACCCGGCGTTTGCCTCCGGCCTGCCGGGAGCGCGCCTGATTGATCTGACGGGCCCCACAGGCCAGCTTCGCGCTGCGTTGGCGGATGCCACGGCCATTGTCTGTACGGCCCATGCCCGGAACATTCCCGCCCTGCTGGCCGCAGCGCCCCCAAGTGCCAAGCTGATCTGCTTTGGCAGCACCCGCAAGTTCACCCGCTGGCCAGATGCCCACGGGCAAGGTGTGTTACGGGGAGAAAAGGCGCTGATGGCGTCGGGCCGCACCGGCATTATCCTGCACCCCACCATGATTTATGGCGCACAGGGGGAAAATAATGTGCAGCGGCTGGCAGCCCTGCTGCGCTTTATGCCCGTTGTTCCGCTGCCTGCTGGCGGCAAGGCACTGGTGCAGCCCATCTGGCAGGGGGATGTCACGGCTTCCATTCTCGCCGCACTGGACCGTAACTGGCAGGGGCCAAAATCTCTGGTTATTGCCGGGGCACGCGCTGTTTCCTACCGGCATTTCATTGAACTTGTCTGTCAGGCAGCCGGATTGAAGCCGCGCCCTGTCCTCCCCGTGCCGGCGGCCCTGCTTATGGCGTTAGCGCGGCTAACGCCCTTCCTGCCCGGCATCCCCCGCATTGACCCTGCGGAAATACGCCGCCTGCTGGAAGACAAGAATTTTGACATCACTCCCATGGAAACCTTTCTGGGCATAAAGCCGGTTCCGCTGGAAGAAGGCTTAGCCACCTTATGGCCAACACCAGGCCTCTGATCTGCTCGAACTGCGTTCAAGATAAACGGTTTTCCAAAACACCTCGCTTAAGGATTGTTTGAAAACCCTGCTTGATCGGTCTGGCGGGTCTTTTGTGGTCGAATATGTTGGATACTCGTCCTGATAGCCCCGCATCGCGCTGTCAAATCCGCCGTTCCAGTCTCCGCCCCCTGTTACCTGCTGGCATCTGAGGGCTGAAAAAGCGGTTTCGCCGCAGCGGTATAATGTCATTAAGACGAAAAAATACCGTCTTTAGGCATAAAAAGGGAATATCACACAAATCTGGCCTATTTTTGAAACGTCCTTTTAAAAAATGAAACTCTAAAAAAGAATCTTTTATAGAAGAGCCAGCCAGCATTGCGGTTGACGTAGCATTATCTAACACCACGCCATTTCCTGAAAAAATTCAGGAAACGCATTTCTTTTAAAAGAACTTTCACGGAACACAGCACAAAAAGAAAAGCCGGACATTCCAGAGGAACATCCGGCCTTCTCACAGCATGATGCGGCTTTTAAACAGCCGTCCTGCTTATTTCTGCATAATACGACGGCAGGTTTCCGCAGAGTCCTGCTTTACGTCATACGGTCCTGCGGCGAGGATTTGCAGTGTAAGCATGCTCACACCCTGCGTTGGCGCATCACCCAGCGGAAGAACGGCGTTACCGTTTGTCCAGCGTACGCCACCCTGCTCAAGACCATGCCAGCCGGACAGATCTGCATCGGTCAGATGCGTTGTTACCGGCTGCATCTGGTTGGCATGCAGCACCATCACGCTACCGACCAGCACCCCAAGCGTGCGGCGATCATCCACAAACGGGCCGATCACATCACACGGACGGCTTGCGCGCGAGACAAGGCGCACTGTGCTTACACCCGCAGGCACCATGAAGGACACCATCTGCCCTTTGGTCTGCCGCACCGGACGGATGAGGCTCCCTGCCTCAGTCAGCAAGGACAGTTCAGCGTCCTGCGTCACATGCCGGTCCTGCGCGTCTGGTGCGGTACCTGCCACCACACCTGCGCGCTCTGCCAACGCCCGGAACAGTGGCTCAACAAAATCAGCACGCACTTCCAGCGGGGCAGCGGCATCAGCCGCCCAGGTCTTTCCGCGAGAATGCAGGGACACAACATTGCTGTCAGACACAAAGGAAGAACGGTTTCCTGTATCCAGATAGCTTTCTGTCAAAACGCCATCTGCCACCAGCACGGAATGATCTTCCGTCTCAACGTGATAATACTCATAGGTGGTGAAGGTACGATCGTAAAAAATGCTTGTGCCGTTTACCAGCATCCGCACAGGAACAAACCTGCCATCCATCAACAGGCAATGTTCTGATGTTATCAGCATATCCTGATAGGGCACGCCTTCTGCCAAAGCATCTTTCAGAACGCGTACAGGATAACCCGCTTCGTCATCAGGAAGACCGGCAGAGACAATTTTCCGGTTTTTACCAACCCATACAACAGGCTTTTCACACTCACGCCCATCATGCTGAACCAGAAGCATATCCCCTTTGCGGATATCTTCCACAGATACGTCTCCAGACACAGTGCGCAGCTTCACGCCCGCCAGGAAGCAGGCTGCCGGGGTAGTGTCTTCAATCAGCCAGCCGGTCGTGCCATCCGTCACAATGGTTGTCTGAGCCGGAGGTGCATAACCGGCAGCCATGTTCACGGTTGGATATGTAATGCTGCGCCCATTATCCAGCTTGATAACCAGCGTGTAGGAACCGTTATCATTCTTGGTATAGTTTGCTGAAACCGGCTGGGAGGACGTGCCCAGAATACCAAAATGCGTGTTGCCAGAAACATTGTTGATCACCGCGCCCTGCACGTTGCCATCATTGTTGGCGTATCTGTCATTCACGTAAATGGTATTAACGGTATTGGGGTCCACATTGATGGTTGCACTTTCTCCCCACAGATTGGCAAGAATGGTGCTGCCCTGCTGAAGGTTGACCGTCCCGCCATTCACATTGATGGGGGTGGCGGTGGTGCCCAGCGTGGCGTTGATCAGATTGATCGTACCACTTCCGTTGTTCAACTGCCCGTTATCAAAAACCACGTTGCCATCATTGTTCATGATGGTCAGTGTGCCGGACTGTGAATTGATCCCGCCCAGTTCAACCTTGGCGGACGTATCAACAATAATCGTGCCGTAATTTTCAAAACCGGCAGACGCGAAAACATAGCCGTTACTACTGCCGTTCTGATAATTTCCCGTGATCTTTAATGTGCTGTCCTGCCAGACGCTCAGGCTGCGAAGCTGATTATAGTATGGCGCATTGACCACAACCGTACTTGGCGTTGTACTGCCCGAGTAGCCAACATTCACATCCGCATTCTGCTCAGCCTGTGGAATGGCGGGAGAACCCGTGATGTCCTCGGTAGGGATACGGTTGTTAGAGCTATCATAAAGGGCCCAGTTGTTCGGATCAGACCAGTCTCCACCACTGGTCGGCCCAACCCAACGCCAGGAACCATCATGCTGATGATAGTTGTGCCCATCACTGCTTGCGGCAATACCCGTGCCGGTTGTGTCAGTATCCGTCGCAATCTGAGCAAGGGTCTGGTGTGTGGTGTCATCCGTGTAGGAGGGTGCAGGAACCGTTGATGGATCTTCAATCAGCCAGCCTGTGGTGCCATCCGCGACAATCTCGGCATGGGCAGGCGGCGTGTAACCATTCGCCATGTTGACTGTGGGATAGGTAATGCTACGCCCATCCTCCAGGGAGATAACCAGCGTGTAAGACCCATCTGTATTCTGCGTGTAATCAGCAGCAACGGGTTCGGATGACGTACCCAGAATGCCAAAATGCGTGTTTTCCGAAACACCATTGATGGTTGCACCCTGCACGTTACCATCATTGTTGGCGTATCTGTCATTCACATAAATGGTATTAACGGTGCTGGGGTCCACATTGATGGTTGTGCCCTCACCCCACAGATTAGCCGCCAGAGTGCTGTTCTGCTGAAGATTGACCGTACCGCCTGCGACTGTGATGGGATTGGCAGTGGTGCCCAATGAGGCATTGATCAGATTGATGGTGCCACCATTGTTCACCTGATCATTATCAAAAACAACGTTTCCATCATTGTTTTTAATGGTCAACGTGCCACCCTGCGAATTGATGCCACCCAATTCAACCCTGGCGGACGTATCGACAAGAATGGTGCCGTAGTTTTCAAAACCTGCAGTAGCGAAAACATAGCCGTTGGTATCACCACTCTGATAATTGGCGGTGATTTTCAGCGTGCTGTTCTGCCAGACGCTCAGGCTGCGAATCTGGTTGTAATAAGGCGCGTTGACCACAACCGTCATAGGGGTTGTGTTGCCGTAATACCCGACATTGGCATCCGCGTTCTGCTCACTCTGCGGTACGGCCGGAGACCCGGTAGTGTCTGAAACACTGTTGCCGCGAGGATCTACAAGCTTCCAGTTTGCCGGGTCTGACCAGTCTCCCCCCGTAGCCGGGCCTGCCCACCGCCACGCATTGTCATGCTGATGGAAATTGTGGCCGTTGCTGCTGTACTGAGACGTATCCCCGCCTGCTGCTGCGGCATCCGCCGCTATTTGTGCAAGCTCGTCGGGACTGACGGCGTTGTTATCGGACATCGCGTGTTCTCCTGATTTGTCATCACGAGCTTTTCCAACCCAACCGACGCCCAGCGACTCGAATGTTTTGAAAAAAATATCAGGAGAGTCATAGTGAGAAAAATTCGTTAATCAAATGTTAATTAAAGGTGTACAATTAACGAATATTATATCCTTTGAGTCCACTTGATAAATTTATTCAAATGTTTTTAAGACTGAAATTTTAAGTCATACGATTTTTGAATGCTTTCATTTATAATTTATTATAAATATAAAATATATATACTACAACATCGAATATTATTTGATATTATCTAACTAAATATTCCGTAATATTTTCTTTCATTACGCTTGTATCCGCACAAACACCATTTAGATTTTGAATGACATTTCCCTTAAAAATCTGAGGAAGACGCTTTTCTTATACGAAAATTCTATGAAAAAATTTTCTGCCTTCTGGAAGACCCATCCCCTCTTTTTCCTGCATGCAAGAGGGTAAAATGTCACGACCACCCGTTAGAGTTGTGTCATCACTGGCTCAAAAGTCGGGTCTTTACGGGGTGGTGGGGTCAAACGCTGGATGTAGATTTTCTCATCGCGGTTAGAAATCCATACGCGGTTATGACGCAGGAAATCCGCCCCCAACAAGGCATCGCCTTCCGTCTGCATAGCGGCCACAGCCAGAACAGGATTGATAAAAACATCATCTCCTATCTGAAGTCTTTCGAAACGATGTAGCTTGACCTGAAAAGAGTGCCGGTCAATCCCTCTTGAGGAAAGAGACATATCTGCCTTCAGTTGATCCGCATACACACCGGCACGGTGCGCCTGCCGGGGTAGAATAACCGTCATGCTTGACCCGCTATCAAGCACGGCATCAATCTCATGCCCATTCAGTTCAAGAGGAAGTTCGATGTGAGAGGGCCCTGCCCAGTGAAAAGCAACGCTGGAAACCGGCCCGTCCCACGTGGGCGTAGGTGAATTACACCCGCGTATCTGATACAAATTGATGGTGTGCTCAGGAAGGTTGAACACTACCTCAAACGCTTTCAGAAAATCCGCACCAAACAGCCCCACCACCGGCAGGGTGTTGATAGAACCAAAAACTCTGGGTGTATCAACCAACACAACGTTTTCTGCTTTGGCAGCCCCCAACCCCAGTGTGTCCACCTGAAAAATAGAGGACAGAACAACGCCCCCTACGCCTTGAACTGGCACATCTCCCGGCATAATCCTGAGTTTGTAATCGTGCGCCGCCTTGCGCGAAACCATGGAGACACTGGCCCCAGTATCCACAATCATGCCAGCTTTCTGGCCATTGAGCGTGACTTCCACCACGGGCGAGCCCTGAGTGTTCACAACCGGCAGGGTGCCCAACGTGGCAATCCGACACCCTTGGGGCCTTTGCGCACATCCGGCCACCCCTATCAGAATGGCCAGACATATCCCCCGAAACCGCTGCATCATTCCCGCGTCCCTCCATCCAGAGCGGGAGGGAGGAGAAAAACCTTTCCTCAGCCGCCCTTTTTGGCCGCCCCCCCACGGGGGCGAACGGCCGGAAGCATTTCTCCGGTTACCGCGTAATAGACACGTTCTGCAATATTGGTGGCGTGATCTCCGATCCGCTCCAGATTTTTGGCCACAAACAACAGGTGAATACAGGGGCCGATCTTGCGCGGATCTTCCATCATGTATGTCACCAGTTCCCGGAACATGGCGGTATAGAGTTCATCCACCGCCGTATCCGCATTCCAGACCTCCATGGCGCGGGTGCTGTCATTGTTGGCCATGGCCTCAATAGCCTTGTTCAGGTTTTCCTGCACAAGGCGACTCATGCTGCGCAGCGCACCAAAGGATAGCGCACCATCCAGCGGCTCCACCTTCATGGCCCGGCGGGCAATGCTGGACGCATAATCTCCAATACGTTCCAGATCACCTGTTATTTTCAGCACGGCCACAATCAGCCGCAGGTCCACCGCCATGGGCGCGCGCAGAGCCAGAATACGGATAGCCAGACTCTCGGCATCCCGCTCCAGCGCGTCCACCTCAACATCCAGTTCAGGGGGCTCTACCGCAGCTTCCTCATTCTGATCCACCACGGCGGCAATGGCCTGTGCGGTCTGGCGTTCTACCAGGCCGCCCATCCGGGCCACAATGCCACGCAGGCGGTCCAGTTCCTGATCATAGCGGGTGACGGTATGTGCGGGTTCATTTCCCATCGGTCTGCCCTCCCTGTTCAGCCAAAGCGGCCGGTAATGTAGTCCTGTGTACGGCTCTCACGCGGGTTGGTGAACATGCGGGCCGTGCTGTCCACTTCCACCAACTCGCCCAGATAGAAGAACGCCACCTGATCCGCACAACGCGCTGCCTGCTGCATGTTGTGCGTTACAATCGCAATAGTGAACTCGGTTTTCAGTTCATCCAGCAGTTCTTCAATACGGGCGGTGGAAACCGGATCAAGCGCGGATGTTGGTTCGTCCAGCAGAATCACTTCCGGCCGCGTGGCAATGGTGCGGGCAATACACAGCCGCTGTTGCTGGCCACCAGACATGGCTGTGGCGGACGCCTGAAGGCGATCCTTCACTTCCGCCCATAAAGCCACGCGGCGCAGAGCATCCTCTACCCTGCCATCCATTTCAGACCGGCTGACGCGTTCATGCAGGCGGATGCCAAAAGCAATATTATCATAAATGGACATGGGGAACGGGGTTGGTTTCTGAAACACCATGCCAATGCGAGACCGCAGCAGGTTGAGATCAACCCTTGGGGCCAGAATGTTCTGGCCATCAAACAGCACCTCTCCCGTGGCTTTCTGGCCGGGGTAGAGATCATACATGCGGTTGAGCACCCGCAGCAGGGTAGATTTACCACACCCTGAGGGACCGATCATGCCTGTCACGCTCCGCTCGGGGAAATCGAGCGAGATATCATGCAGCGCACGGGTTTTACCGTAATAGAAATCCAGATTCCGCACCTGAATGGCCAGCGCGTGCGGCGCGTCCGCAAAACCTTGGCCCGCCGTTATACTTTCTGGCTGCATGGTGCTGCTCCTGGTATCTCCGTTCATGTCCGTCCCCCGCGGATGCCCACCCGCACCACAATATTGATAATCAGAACCCCCATTGTCACCAGCAGCGCGCCGGTCCATGCCTGCTGCATCCAGTCCTGATAGGCGGAGCCCGCATACTGGTAGATGGCAACAGGCAGACTGGCCATGGGCCGCCGCATGTCCAGAGACCATTCGGAATTGCCCAGTGAGGTAAACAGCAGGGGGGCCGTTTCACCCGCCACACGGGCAATAGCCAGCAGAACGCCGGTCATGATACCGCCACGCGCGGCCCGCACACAGATAAACAGGATCACCCGCCATTTTGGGGCACCCAGTGCAATACCTGCCTCACGCATGGCAACAGGCACCAGCCGGAGCATATCCTCCGTGGTACGCACCATGATGGGCATGGCCAGAATAGCCAGCGCCACGGCCCCCGCATAGCCCGAAAAGTGCCCCAGAGGGGCCACCAGAACCATGTAAATAAACAGGCCGATCAGAATGGACGGGGCCGACAGCAGCATGTCCGACACAAACCGCACAGTGCGGGCCAACACGCTGCCTGCCCCGTACTCCGCCAGATAAATGCCGGTCAGCAACCCTGCGGGCGCGCCCAGTAGAATGGCCAACCCTGTCTGCAACAGGCTGCCTGCAATGGCATTGGCCAGCCCACCATCTGCCCCCGGTGCACCCATGGAATGCGTAAACAGGTGAAGTGAGAGACCCGGCAAACCGTTTCTGAGCAGCGTCCACAAAATGGAGCCAAGCACCAACACCACAATACAGGTGGCGCACCAACTCAACACCGTAGCCAGATGGTCCATCACCCGCCGCTGCATGGCGCGGGAGCGGAACTTGCCTGAAACCGGACGGCCAAGACTTTGCTGGTTCATGAGCGCTTCCCTGCCTGTGCTTCACCACGCGCCAGCAGAATGCGCGAACACCAGAGGGTGATAAAGGAAATGGCCATCAGGATTGCCCCCAATGCCAGAAGAGACGCCAGCTTGAGGCTACCAGCCGGGCTTTCTGGAAATTCCAACGCAATAAGAGACGCAATGGTGTTGGCAGGCGCAAACAGAGACCACCCAATATGGTTACTGTCACCAATCACAAAGGTCACGGCCATGGTTTCTCCCATGGCGCGGCCCATGCCCAGCACAATGCCACCTACCACCCCCTGACGGGACCATGGCAGTACAACCTGACGCATGACCTCCCATCGGGTAGCACCCAGACCGTACGCGCTTTCACGCAGAACAGTTGGCATGGAGGTAAACACATCCCGCATGACAGCGGTGATGGACGGCATGATCATGATGGCCAGCACCAGCCCCGCCGTCAGCAGCCCCGTGCCAAACGGTGCGCCAGCCACCAGAGCGGAAAGGCCCGGCACATGCCCGAACAGATGTCGGGCCATAGGCTGCACGTAATGCGCCATGGGCGGTACCAGTACAAAAAAACCCCACATGCCGAAAATGATGGAGGGCACAGCCGCCAGAAGCTGCACGGCCATGCCAATAACGGAGGCAAGGACTGGCGGGGCAAGGGCTGTCAGCCAGAAGGCCGTGCCAAAAGCCAGAGGCACCGCAATAAGCAGAGCCAGAGCACTGCTGGCCAGAGTGCCAAAAACCGGGGCCGCCGCCCCAAAATGTTGCGTAACCGGGTTCCAGATTGCCGTGACCAGAAAATGGAGGCCAAACGCCCGGAACGCAGGCAAACCGCCAAGGGTCATGACGGCAATAATTGCCCCCAGCACCAGCAAAACGCCAATGCCTGTCATGACAACCAATGCCTTGAAGAGTGGGTCCCCAGTAAACCGCGCGCCAGCGCGGGGCTTCACGCCATCCACCGGGGCGGGCTGCGTTGCGGATACGTTCATCTGCACTCCGTTCCGATCTGCAATCGGGCGCTGCGAGCAATACTGAACCCCCCGCTCTCCTGCAACCACAGGAGCACGGAAAGCCTGACAAAGTCTCATTTTGTCATAAAACTGTAGTATTTACGGCGCACGCTGCCCACATGCACAGATGCCACCTGACAGAAACGCCTTTGTACCGTATAAGGTGCGCCCCATATGCTGGCCCCCCGCCACGCATTCGCCCTGATATCGTCCTCTCCCTGATATCAGAGTCCTGTGAACCATGACCAGAGAGACCCGCAATAATGGCCGGTTATCGCTCCCGCACCACCACCCACGGCCGCAACATGGCAGGCGCGCGCAGCCTGTGGCGCGCCACAGGCATGAAGGATTCGGATTTCGGTAAACCGATTATTGCCGTCGCCAATTCCTTCACCCAGTTTGTGCCCGGCCATGTTCACCTGAAAGACCTGGGCCAGCTTGTGTGCGAGTCCATTGCGGAAGCTGGCGGTATTGGCCGTGAATTCAACACCATTGCGGTGGATGATGGCATTGCCATGGGTCATGGTGGCATGCTGTACAGCCTGCCCTCCCGCGAGCTGATTGCCGATGCCGTTGAATATATGGTCAACGCCCACTGCGCGGATGCGCTGGTGTGCATCAGCAACTGTGACAAAATTACTCCCGGCATGCTGATGGCCGCCATGCGGCTGAACATTCCCGCCATTTTTGTTTCCGGTGGACCGATGGAAGCCGGGCGCGTCACGCTGAACGATATTGAACAGCGCGCGGACCTTGTGACCTCCATGGTGGCTGCGGCCAACCCGAGCGTGAGTGAAGCGGATTCGGAAATCATTGAACGCTCCGCCTGCCCCACCTGCGGCTCCTGCTCCGGCATGTTCACCGCCAATTCCATGAACTGCCTGACCGAGGCACTAGGCCTGTCCCTGCCCGGCAATGGCAGCCTTGTGGCCACTCACTCCGCCCGGCGTGAGCTGTTTGTGGAAGCAGGCCGCCGCATTGTGGATCTGGCCCGCCGTCATTACGAGCAGGAAGACGCCAGTGTGCTGCCCCGCAGCATTGCCACCATGCAGGCGTTTGAAAACGCAATGTCGGTCGATATTGCCATGGGTGGTTCAACCAACACTGTGCTGCATCTTCTGGCAGCCGCGCATGAAGGCAATGTACCCTTCACCATGAAGGACATTGACCAACTCTCCCGCCGGGTGCCCAACCTGTGCAAGGTCTCCCCTTCCCGCCCGGATGTGCATATGGAAGATGTGCACCGCGCCGGCGGTATTCCCGCCATTATGGGTGAGCTGGACCGGCTGGGCCTGCTGCATAACGATATCCCGATGGTCCACGCCCCCTCCGTTACGGATGCGCTGGCCAAGTGGGATATCCGCGCGGCCGATGGTGCACCAAAGCCGGAAGCAGAAACCTTCTTCCGTTCCGCACCGGGGGGCATCCGCACCACGCAAGCGTTCTCGCAGTCCAGCGTGTACAAGGAACTGGACAAGGACCAGAGCACAGGCGCCATCCGTGACGCAGCCCACGCCTATAGCAAGGATGGCGGGCTGGCCGTGCTTTACGGCAACATTGCCGAAGACGGCGCGATTGTGAAAACCGCCGGGGTGGCTGCCGGGCTTGAAACGTTCTCTGGCCCTGCCCGCATATTTGAAAGCCAGGATGCGGCTGTTTCCGCCATTCTAGGTGACAAAATCAAACCCGGTGATGTGGTGCTGATCCGTTATGAAGGCCCCAAGGGTGGTCCCGGCATGCAGGAAATGCTCTACCCCACCAGCTATCTGAAATCCAAAGGGCTGGCAGAAAAATGCGCCCTGATTACGGACGGCCGCTTCTCTGGCGGAAGCTCTGGCCTTTCCATTGGCCATATCTCGCCTGAAGCAGGGGAAGGTGGCACCATCGGGCTGGTGGAAGAAGGTGATATTATTGAAATTGATATCCCCAACCGCCGTCTGGCCGTCGCTGTTGCGGACAGTGAGCTTTCCGCACGCCGCGAAAAGATGGATGACAAGGGCGATCAGGCTTGGCAGCCGCAGCGTGACCGCGTTGTCTCCAATGCGCTCAAGGCCTATGCGGCCCTGACCACCAGCGCCGCACGGGGCGCTGTGCGCGATGTCAGCCAGTTGACCCGCCGCACACCGCGCTAAAAAGACAGACTACAGTTACAAAAAACCGGGCCTTTCGCCCGGTTTTTTATGCGCCCGCCCCGATATGCAAGAAATCTGAGAAGTCTGATGGAGGGTTCGCAAACCCCCGTTCAGATTTTTCCGCGTGTTGACTTATCACTGCGTTATGCTTGTCACTCTGGCAGGGCCGAAGGGTGTCCGACCCCTTCAGAGTGTCAACACGACCCGAACATTATTGATCACGGAAGACAGACAGGTGTTTCCCGGTTTTGCACATGACAGACTTTATACGGGCCAATCTGACTGCTTTCTGAAACGCTATCGCTTTAGCCGCGACCGGAAACGACCGTTCAGCGACCTTTCCAGAGCCAGAGAATGAACAATGGCAGGAAGAAATAGGCCGCAACAGCCACAATCAGAATACGCAAAACGTAAGTAAGTTCTATGTGCAGACCAAACCGGCAGATGAGGTTGGCCAGACCAAGCGTACACCCCACGCACACAAAACCAAACAGATTGGCCAGAAAAGAGTGGCCATCATTCACCTGTTCCAGCTTTTCCAGAAAAGCAGAGCCTGACCTGTTTTGAGAGTTCATACGCTGTTCTTCCTTCTGGCTGAAAAGAAAGCGCATGGCTGCGGGAGCAGAAAACGCCACCCCGCAGACAACACGCCTTGAAAAACCAGATCAGAAGGCCGCTAGGTTACCCTGCTTCCCCCTCTGATCTTGTCTTTATGCCTGACGGCTGGTGCCTTTATTGCGCCGGAGCGACAGGAGCAGCCGGAACCGTAGCGGGCTGCGGGGCTGTGGCAGGCACCGGAGCACCCGGCGCGGATGCTGCACCAGCGGCGGCGGCATTCGCTGCGTCCTGAGCGGCTTCCGTTTTTTCGTTCAGGATGATGTAGGAGATGGATTCCATACGGGTGATATCAATCACATCACCCACCTTCAGGGTTTTCAGGAAATCCTGCATGGCCTGCGTGCGCAGAACAGCAACGTGGGAGGCATCATCATCCGTGGTGAACGTCACGGTGTGGGTGGGCAGATCAATGGTATTAATCTTGGCGCGTTCGCGGCGGAAGGACGCAATCACACCACGCGGATGGCCATGCACATAGCCGCGTGCGGTAGTAAGCGTGGATTCCGGCAGGGGGCTGCCGGGAGGAGCCAGATCAGCACCGAGGGTTTCCACAAAGGAAATGCTCAGCTTGTCGCCTGCGTTTACATGCGGCAGATCACGCACGGCGGAGCCATATTCAATGGTGATCAGATGCCCGTTGGCTTCACGCAGCAGCAGTTCACGCGCATCATGGTCCACGGTTTCAACCACGGCCTTGGCAGACTGGTGTTTGAGAAGCACAGAAGCCTGCGCATGAGCTTCTGATGGCAGACCGGCAACCACTCCACCCAAGGCGAGGGCGCATACCGCCGCAGAACCGGCAGCCAGAGAAGCAAGACGAGAAACAACAGGATGCAACGCCCTTATCCTTTCTGAAATCAGTCTGAAGAACGCGGGGCTTCAGACAGCAGTTATTCGGGTAATCTGATACAGCGCTTCCACCATAACACAACCCGCCACCTTCGCATTGCTCTGCCTCAAGAAGCAGGTTTCTGCGGGAAAACACGCTCAGGCCCCGCGCGCCCTTCGGAACGCCAGGGCCGCCGTCTGTGCCCGCAGCCTCCGCCGGTAGCGTTTTTTCTAAAAAATCCCGAGGCAAACCGCCTGCTCACGCCCCGACTATTTTCTTCACCTCATTAATCACCTGAGCGCCCGTAATCAGCCGGGAGCATTCAAACTGGCGAGGCGTGTTTTCATGCCGGGGGCACCACAGGAAATTGTGATGATCAAACCGCACCCTCACATCGTTCCAGCAGGAATTGCAGGTGTGCCAGTTTATGACGCGGTAAGGGGTTGAGAACTCATTGTTCGGGTGGGTGAAGCCGGAAATCAGCACAACCTGCGTGCCAGCCGCCCATGCCAACCACGCCAGACCCGAACTGGTGCCAATAAAGGCGGCGGCATGCCGCAACCAACGCGCCCGCTCGCTCAGGGGACGATTACCCGTCTGATCTTCCACCCCATGGGGAATATGGTTCCACATAATACCGGCCCCGTGCACCGGCTTCTGGTCAATGCAGATCACGCGGTATCCTTTCCCTTTCAGGAAAGAAATCACTTCACTCCAGCCGGTGGGGTTGTTCCAGTATTTGCACTGCGTGCTGGCCTGCACGGCAATACAGACATACGGCTCGGGGATCGGCCTGCTCTCATCCTCCAACGTCAGACGCGCGGCTTCCTCATCGGGCGGGACACCCAGAATATAGGCGGCGGTGCGATGCAGGCCCACAAAACGGAAATCCGTTGGCTGCTGGATACATTCTACATCATCAAAAAAAAGACCGATGCAGTAGATGGCATACGCCTTCTCGCACACGCCTTCCTTTCGGGCTTCCTCCGGTGTCATCAACCGCAGATTGGGATAAGCGTCTTTCAGCAAGGGGAGAATCAGGCCTGACAGTAGGCACGTCACGCGCGCGCCGTGTTGCTTGGCAAAACGTGAGACATAGGGAAACCACGCAAGCGTATCCCCCAACGTGCCCACGGGCAACTGAATGACCACATCCCGATCCCGGGCATCATATTCATGCTGGAAAACGAGGGTTTCCTCGCCTGTCGCACTGATATCCACCACTTCCAGACCAAAACGCACGAAGTAGCGCTTGGCAGACGAAATGAAGGCGCCTGTGTTTTCATTCAGGAAAAGAATGTTCGCCGTATCCAGATCCCGCAACGTGATCCGCCATTTACCTTCCTGCCGCTGCGGCAGAAGAATACGCGCGCCACAATTGAAATCGTAGAAAATACCGTTTCCGGCATCCAGAGCCGGTTTTTCGGCAGGTGCTACATAGGCGGGAGGCGCTTTGGCTTTTTCGTCCGGAGCGCTTCCTTGCGTCTGGGAGGCAGAGGAAACGATACCGTTTGGCTGCCCAGGTAAACCCTGTTGAATAGGTTGGGGTGTCGTCACGTCTTTCTCCAGAACATAGACTTGCAAACCACGCTTTTCTTCAGGCGCCAGGCGAACATCCATCAGGAGGGAGGCGGAAAATCCCTTATACAAAAAAAACCGCCCGGTTTCCCGATGCGGGTTTTTTGTAATCCTACCTTATCTTGCAACAAGGTCAGGCCATTTTCAGCCGCAGCACTTCTTCTTGCGGAAGAAATACACCACAGACGCAATCAGCCCAACCAGCAGCAGGCCGCGTACGCAGGGAGATTTGGGGCATTTTGACAAACACTTTGCCATATCAGACTATCCTTGCATTCTTTCTGCCTTCCAGAGGTCTGGAACGCTGGAAGGCAGAGTATCCCATAAACCCCGTGCCGTCATGCCACCAGAAGCATATTCCTGCTCTGTCACATGCCAGAGGCGCGCAACCTGCCCCTCTGGCCACCCCATATGAACCCGACACAGAACGGGAAAACAGGAAGCAGCTTTACACCACCAGAATGGTACTGCCCGTAGTCTTGCGAGATTCCAGCGCAACATGGGCACGAGCGGCATCCGCCAACGCAAATTTCTGGCCAATGCTAGGCTTGAGCACGCCTTTTGCCAGCAGATCAAACAAAACGCTGGCCGAAGCCTGCAGCTCTTCCGGCTTGGCAATATAAGCCCCAAGAGAAGGCCGGGTCAGGTAAAGGCTGCCATGGGCGGCCAATGTACCAACATCCACCCCCGTAACCGGGCCGGACGCATTGCCATAGCTGACCATCAGCCCACGTGGCGCCAGACAGTTCAGGCTGGCTTCAAACGTATCCCGGCCAATGCTGTCATACACCACGGGCACCATGGCCCCTTCTGTCAGATCCCGCACACGGTCGGCCAGGTTATCAGTGCCCACCAGCACGTCCGCCGCCCCGCAGGATTTAGCCAGTTCTGCCTTTTCCGGTGTAGAAGTCACACCAATGACATGCGCCCCAAGGTGCCTGCCCCACTGGCATAGCAACTGCCCCACGCCCCCGGCGGCGGCATACACCAGAATAGACTGGCCTTTTTTGACATCATACACCTGCCGCAACAGCATATGGGCGGAAAGCCCGCGCAACGTAATAGCGGCGGCGGTTTCAAAACTCACAGCCTCTGGCAGAGCCACAAGCCGGTCCGCCGCGATAGTGCGGTAGCGGGCATAACTGCCCAGTACGCCAGCATAAGCCACCCGCATACCGGGGGAAATGCTGTTCACGCCCTCGCCCACGGCTTCTACCACCCCGGCCCCTTCCATACCTGGAACGGCAGGAAAGGAGGGATATTTGTACAGGCCGGAGCGGAAATACGTATCAATGAAGTTCACGCCTATGGCCTCCTGCCGCAGCAGCACCTCCCCCTTTGCAGGTTTGGGCACAGGCAGGGTTTCAACCTGAAGCACTTCCGGGCCACCCGTTTTGTGAACCCGTATCACCGTATTGGTTTCAGTCACCATAACCATCAGACTCCTGTGTTATGCACGCGCGCAATGCGCCATCCTGCCAGAAAAACGCAGAAGGAGCGCAAACGATCACATGAGAAAAAGAAGCCCGGCTCCCCCTACACCGCTTCTGCCTGTGCGGAGGACTCAGGAGCGATCCGCGTCATCTTCTCCCAGAAGGCGGATAAGGGAGATCAGGTCCGTGCGCAGAATATGCACGGCAAAGCGGATGATCTCATCATCAATCCCCTCTTCCGTGGGCAGGGCGGTAATCACCCCGGCGGCCACGCGGTATTCCTCACCAGAGCGGGTCACGGCCTCGCTCTCGCACCGGATGATAATCCACTCAAAGCCGCGCATCATGCCAGCACTCAGGGCTGCCGCGGTCTCACGGGAAACGGTCGTGTTTTGCCCGCCAGCCCGCAGAATGGCGCGGGCCACCACCAGCGTATCCATCTGCAACTGACGCAATGCCTTGGGCAAAGCCGCCAGCATGGGGTCACGCTGTTCAAGGGGCCGCCAGCGCTCGCGCCGGGCTTCCTCAACCGCAGCCTGCACCTTGCGCAAGGCGGCTGCGCCCTCATCATTCAGGTCCTGAATACCCAGCCAGTCAATGTCCCTGTTACGGGCGTGGTCAAGAATATCCACAATCTTGCGCACGGTGGCCGCCGCATTGCGGAAGGCATCCCGCCGGGCCTGCTCATGCAGCACAACGTAAGAAACCAGCATGGAGACGCCCACGCCAATCAGAATGGACAGCACACGCTCCACAGGCCGCAGGTAGGGATCATCCTGCGTGGGGAAGAGTGTTGCGATCATGAGCGTGACCACCGCCATGCGCGTGTTGGGCCGCCAGGAGGCAAGAACCGCCAACGGCACAAACGCAACCGCGAACGATTGCCACAACGGCCAGTGGAACATCAGCAGGGTAATAGGCAGAATGCTGACAGCCGCGCCAATCAGCGTGCCCACCATTTGGTAGCGCCCGCTGGAGAGCGTTTCCGTAATGCTGCTCTGGGTGACAATCACGGATGTGATCAGCGCCCAGCCCGGTTCCTGAAGGTTGGTCAGCCACGCCACCAGCCCGGAAAGCCCGACTGAAACCAGCAGCCGGATGGTCTGCCGCGCCGTGGGATTATTCAGCCACGGCGCGGCAAAAAGAAAAGACGCCATACGCGGAGGACCTAAACCTTACGGCTCAAGGCGTATCATCACCCGTCAGCGGGAAAGGAACCCAGCGCAGGCCATCGGCATCATGCACAAGAAGCAGGATGGATTTCTTCTTGGCTTTCTGCGCTGCCTCTATCCGTTTTTTCAGATCTGCCGGGCTGGTGACTTCCGCCTGCTGCACTTCCGTCACCACATCGCCTTCCTTCAGGCCACGGTCAGACGCAAGACCACCATCCTTGACGGACGTAACCACCACACCTTTCTGGGCGGCGGGCAAATTGTATTTCTGGCGCGCAGCCGCATCCAGCGCGCCCACGGCAAACCCGAGCGTGGACAGGCTGACCTCTGCACTGCTTTTGGTGGCGGGGGCCGGTTTCTTTTCCGGCTCAGCCGCGGGCTCGGGCAATGCGCCAATAGTCACGGGCACATCAATGGTCTTGCCATGACGCCACACACCCAGATACGCCACCGTGCCAACCGGCAACTGGGCGGAAAGCCGGGGCAGCGCTTTGCCTTCAATGGGGTGGCCATCAAGGGATTGAATAACATCACCCGTCTGCAACTTGGCTTTGGCGGCGGGGCCATCCTTTTCCACCCCGGCCACCAGCGCGCCACGGGCGGGGGTCAGGTTCAGGCCATCCGCAATGTCCTGCGTCACGTTCTGGATGCGTACCCCCAGCCAGCCACGGGAGACTTTGCCGGTCTTGCGCAGTTGTTCGATAATGCCCTGTGCCTCACTGGCCGGAATGGAGAACCCGATCCCGACAGAGCCGCCGGAGGGCGAATAGATGGCGGTGTTCACGCCAATCACATTACCATCCATATCAAACAGCGGACCACCGGAGTTACCCTTGTTGATGGGCGCATCCGTCTGAATGAAATCATCATACGGGCCCTGATCAATATTCCGCCCGCGTGAGGAAATGATCCCCGCCGTCACCGTCCCGGAAAGACCGAACGGGTTACCAATCGCCAGCACCCAGTCCCCCACGCGGCGTTTGTCACTATCGCCAAAATGCACGGCGGGCAGCGGCTTCTTGCTATCCACTTTCAGCAGGGCCAGATCGGTCCGGTCATCATGCCCCACGGCACGGGCAGTCAGCACCGTATTGTCCTGCAAAGTGACGGTAATCTTGTCCGCATGGCGGATCACATGGTTGTTGGTCACAATGTAACCGGCGGGATCAATAATAAAGCCGGACCCCAGCGCCTGCATACGGCGCGGCGGCGCATCCGGGCTGTTCTGCCGGTTCATGAAATCATGAAAAAACTTCTCGAACGGGGAGCCCTGCGGAAAATTGGGCATCTGGGGAAGCTGGTCTTCTCCATCGCCGTCCTCATCATCGTCATCATCGCCACTCTTGACCGTCTGGGTTGTGGAAACATTCACAACCGCAGGCAGCAGGCGGGCAGCAAGATCTGCAAAGCTGTCTGGCACCCCGCGCGCCACACCCGCCACGGCGGAAGGTGCTGCGGGAGCAGGTGCCGGCACACTGACTGGCACGGCAGCAGACCCTGCGGCCCATGCGGAGGCCGAGCCGGAAACCCCGGCCAGCAGCAGGCAGGAGAGAGAACCGGCACAAAGGAGATGAACGGGCAGACGCATGGGCGAAGTCACTCTCAATAGTCAGAAAAATAGAGCAGAGTATTGCTCTATCGCACGATCACGGCGGAACGTCAGCCTGTTTCACAAAAGCGGCCAGAGCACGGCAGAGGGCGCCACATTCTCAAGAAAACGCTGGCAAGAGCCTGTTTGAAGGGGCAACAGATAAAGCTGGCGGCGAATGTCTCAGACAGACACGGCATGTTTGCAAGCATACCGAGAAAGCAGGACGTGAAAATCCACCATCTTCTCTTCACACAAAGACTTGCCAAACCGCCCTGGCAGGCTTTTCAAACGGCCTCTCAGGCCAGCACTCTCCTGCCACGCACACCCCTCATCCCGGCGAGAACCTATGGCTCTATGGCTCTATGGCTCTATGGCTCTATGGCTCTATGGCTCTATGGCTCGGGTCTGCGCAATACCGGCGAGCGTCAAGACCCAGTCCGCCACTGCCTGCCCCAGCAGCCGGTATCCAAAATCATACATGTGCACGCCATCAGGCGACAGATCCTCCCGCCCTACACCAAGCTCTTTTCCCCACGCATGCATGCGGGCCAGACGGGGGAACACAGGCAGATGCAACGCCTGCCCCATGGCATGCACCGCCGCCTGAAACGCTGGGGCGGCAGGACATTCATCCAGCAGGCGGCACCATTGCAGGTCCATCAGCGCAACATCCGCGCCCGTGGCACAGATTGCCTGCAAATCCTGCCGGGTCATGTCCTCAAAGCGGGATAAGGGCACGCCGGTCAACGGATCATTCACACCGCCCTGCCAGATCACCAGATCGGGCTGATCCGCCAGAACAGCGGGCAACCGGGCCTGCATTTCCGCCGCTCCCTGTCCGCCAATACCGCGATTGATCACCGTAAGGCCGCCAGATGCGTACGGCCGGATGCAGGTTTCAAACACCCCGGCATAGCTGGTGGCGGGTGAGGAAGCCCCCACGCCTTCTGTTGTGGACGAACCGAAGAGCGTCACCCGCAGCGGCTCCTCCGCCAGCAGCTTTTGACGGACACGAGGCAACCGCACCGCTGCTATGCCTTCCTCGCTAGGGGAAGCACCGCCGGAAAATGCCACCTGATCTCTCTGAGACGCTTCATGCGCTGAGCCTCCGGGTTTTCCCGCGCCCAGACCGGAAACACCACCAGAACGGACTTGCGCATCCCTTTTGGTATCCGGGCTCGTCTGCTCCTTCGTCTGCCCGACCACATCTCCGGCTGGCAGCCCGTCTCTATGGTTCTCATGCTGCGCCATCAGATCTGTCCCTTCTTCTCGCGGCTTACTTCTGCCCCATCCTCAGACGTATCTGCTCCTGCTGCTGCTATTCTGCACAGCCTTCAGATGAGCCCCTTTCTGGTGCGGCATTTCCCGCCCGATGTGTCGGACCGTCTGCGCGCATTGTGCTTCAGGCTTTGGCGGCGGCCAGTTTCTTGGCTTTGCGGTAATTATCCAGCCATGCAGCCAATGCGAACAGAATGCTCAACCCGGTCACGTTCACCACCACCTGCAACAGCCAGCCATCGCCAAAGGTGTTGAAGATCAGCCGCGCATACAGATCAAGCAGCGTGCCCACCACAAAGATTTCCAGAGAATGACGGCCTACGCGGGCCAGCAACTGTCCGGTTGTGGAGTCCGCCGCCCATTTACGGGCCCTGGGGGAAGACTGCACCAGATAGAAAATAGCCATCACATCCAGCAATCGGAACGGAGACAGCCAGCTTTTTTCCGGCATGATCATGCTGCCAAAGGGGCGCAGGTCCGGCAGGTGCCATTGTGCCCACGGAAACGCCTGCAGGGCGGAGAAGACCAGATACAGGATGCAACATCCTGCCAGCAGGTCCAACCGTGGAAAATCCGCGCCACGCCGCTCTGTCTCCGCCGAGGCCGAAACCCCCAGCGCAAACAGGAACTGCCATGCAAACGGATTGAAATACCAGCCGTCCGGGTCCAGCCAGTTGGGAAAGTTCAGGCCGGGGTCCAGATTGACCAGCATCCACAACGCCCCGGAGAGCAGCAACGCCAGAGAACGATGCACCCGCATGAGCAGGTAAAACACCGGAAAGCCCCCAAGCAGCACAATGTAAAGCGGCAGAATGTTCAGGTTGCTGGGCAGCGCATCAAACATCATGACACGCCACACCCAGTTGAGCCCGTGCGCCAGTTCAGGCTCCAGAAAATCCACCGGCACAGGCGTATAATGCCGCCACATGCGGATGCTGAGCACGGACACCACCACCATCAGGGTCTGCCCGATATAAAGCTGCACACACCGGCGGAAAATGCGCTTGAGGCACCCCACGGTGCCATATTTTCGGAACCCGCGCCCGTAGGCCAGCCAGGATGCATATCCTGCCAGCAACACGAACACCTCCGCCGCATCGGCAAAGCCAATATTACGCATGGTGAAGCGGTTGAGCAGGCTTTGAGGAATGTGATCCACAAACATCATCAGCAAAGCCACACCGCGCATGGCGTCAATCCGGTGATCCCGCCCGGCACTTATTCCTGATGCGGGGCGGGCTGGTTTGATGGCCGGTGCTGCTGGTGTCTGCTCTGCGCCCTGAGTGTCCGGCTGTGCAGTCATGGTAAGGAAGCTGGCCCCTTTAATGCGGATCATGATAAAGCCAGTATGGTCAGGTGGCCTTTCTTCCTGCCTTCTTTACGCGTTCTGCCTTGCAGAACAAAGCGCCAAAGCCACTTTATCCCCTTGACGGACCCTGCGCGTTGCTGTTGCCAACACGGCACGCACCGCTTCTTGTTGCAGATCAGGACAAAACCATTGGCACAGACTCCCTCCTCGCCTCATCATGATGACATCGCCCGGGTTCTGGATTCGGTGTGCAGCCCGCAGACTGGCCATTCCCTGCTGGCCGTTGGAAAATTTGAGGGGTTCCGGCTGGAACAGGGCAAGCTGTCCGTGGCACTTGCCGTTGACCGCGAGCAGGCCCAGCACCTTGCCCCTTTGTGTGATGAGGCCGCCACACGCCTGAAAACGCTGCCCGGCGTGCAGGACGCCACGGTTATCCTGACCGCGCATCGCCCCGCTGCACCACCCAAGCCCGCTGCCCCCCGCGGCGCGGCGGCAGGCGGCCACCGGCCCTTTGGCGGTACCCCGCCAGAACCGAACGCGCCCGTGCTGCCCGGTGTCAAAGCCGTTATTGCCGTGGCTTCTGGCAAGGGTGGTGTTGGCAAATCCACCACCGCCACCAATCTGGCCGTAGGGCTGGCGCAGGAAGGGTTGAGCGTGGGGCTGATGGATGCGGATATTCACGGCCCCTCCCTTCACCGCATGCTGGGGGCGGCGGGCAAGCCGGAAGTGATCAATGGTCGCCTTCAACCTATTCCGGTCTGGGGAATCCGCGCGGTGTCCATCGGTATGCTGGTGGAAGAAAAGCAGGCCATGATCTGGCGTGGCCCCATGGTGATGGGGGCCATCACCCAGTTTCTGACAGATGTGGACTGGGGCACACTGGATGTTCTGGTGGTGGACATGCCGCCCGGCACGGGGGATGCCCAGCTTTCCCTGATGCAGAAGGTGCCGCTGGCCGGGGCCGTTATTGTCTCCACCCCGCAGGACATTGCCCTGATTGACGCCCGGCGCGGCGTGAGCATGTTTGAGAAAATGAAGGTGCCCGTTCTGGGGCTGGTTGAGAACATGTCCTATTTCTGCTGCCCCAATTGCGGGCACAATACGGAACTGTTCGGCCATGGCGGGGCCCGGAAGGAAGCCGAAGCCATGGGTGTGCCATTTCTGGGCGAAGTGCCCCTGCTGGCCGCTATCCGCGCCAGTGGCGATGAAGGCGCTCCCATTGTCGCCAGCGCACCGGAGAGCGAAGCCGCTCAGGCCTTCCGCCGCATTGCCCACACCACTGCGCAGGCCCTGCAACACCAGACAGCCTCCACGCCCGCCTGATTATCAGACGACGGAGCAAGGTTGCTTTCCAGCGAGAAGAGGCCTCCTCCCATAGAGCGGGTGGCCTAAAAATCCGTCTGGAGGCAGGCAACTCGCTCCGGCCTCTGCCCCACCTCTTGGTGGCGTTGAAGAGACTATTACAAAAGGTGCCAGCGAGAGCTAGCGCGGCCTTTTGCGGGCGGACAAGGCTAAGGCAAAAGGCACCAGAAGATATTTTCAACTGCCTTTTAAAACCGCCTCATGACCCTGCTGTGCCCCTTAAAGGTTGCCGTTACAGCCCCCCACAAGGAGCACGGCGGCTTATTTCTTGGTCCCGCTCTTTTTCTTGGCAGGGTCCTTGTCAAAAAAGGCGCGGCATTTTGGGCTGAGCTTGTCTTTCTTCTTTTGCATACAGGCCGTAATTTTTTCCTCATTGGGAATAAAGAGGCCACAAAGCTTGATGGCATCCCCCTTGCAGGCGGCGGTCTGTTTTTCCCGCGTGGTTTCCGCATGAGCGGGAGCCATCAGCCCCACGGCAGCCGTGGCGGAGAGAGCCAGACAGAACTTATGAAAAGCCTTACGTTTCAAAATAAACATTCCTCTAATTCCCTGAGTCGGAAATGGTCTGTGCAACATGCCATGATAGAAGCAAACACCATGACATCTCTTCAAATAAGAGAGAAAGTCCAGCACCAGTTGCACCCCCAAGCCCACATGGCAAACATGTGACTGGTGCAGACACGAAAAAGGAGAACGCAAAATCCGTTTTTGTTTCGTATTATAATGTCGCTCCCATTTAAACACACTTGACATAGTGATTACATTCCATTCAATCATCACCTCTTGTTATATCCCTTTTCGTTCTTCAGCTTTCAGGTGCGGCACATTATGTCTTTTTCCGCTCTTTCCCGCCGGTCTGCTCTGGCCCTGTTGGGCAGTGCGCCTTTTCTGGGCCGTGCCGCATATGCCGCCGCACCCCAGACCCTGCGCGTTGGCATCATGTCTGGTGAGGATGAGGATATCTGGCGCATTGTGACGGAAAACGCGGCCAAAGCGGGCCTGCCCCTCAAGATCACCACGTTTTCCGACTATAACGGCCCGAATGAAGCCCTGTTCGAGCACGAACTGGATGCCAATGCCTTCCAGCACGGCCCGTTTCTGGCAGCGCAGAACAGCGCCAGCAACTTCCATATCGTGCCGGTGGGCAATACCTATTTTGCCCCCATCGGGCTGTATGCCACCCGTTGGAAATCCGTGGCCGACCTGCCCAAAAATGCCACCATTGGCGTGCCGAATGACCCCAGTAATGAGGGCCGCGCCCTCAAGCTGCTGCAAACGCTGGGGCTGATCAAGGTGTCAGACAGCGCGGGCCTGACACCCACAGCACTGGATATTACGGAGAACCCGCGCAACATCACCATTCGGGAACTGGATGCTGGTGTGGTGGGCCGCGCCCTGCCTGATCTGGATGCGGCAGTGGTCAACACGGAATGGGCCAGAAAAGCCGGTATTGATGTTGAAAAGCAGCGTATTGGGCAGGAATCCCTGCAAAACAACCCTTACGTGTGCTTCATTGCCGTGAACGAGGCTGACCATGCCGCGCCATGGGTTGCACCGCTGGTTGCGGCCTATCAGCAGCCCAATGTGCGGCAGGCCCTGCTGGATGTGTATCATGGAGCCATTGTTCCGGCGTGGTCATGACACTCCTTCAGGTCGAGCATGTCAGCCGCGCCTTTGGTGCGCAAACAGCGTTGCAGGACATCAGCTTTTCCGTTTCCAAAGGGGATAGTGTCGGCATTATCGGGCGGTCAGGTGCTGGCAAATCCACCCTGCTGCGGTGCCTGAACGGGCTGGAGCGCCCCCAGTCCGGCCGTATCCTGCTTGAGGGAGAAGACCTCGCCACCCTGCCGGAAGGCCGTCTGGTGACACTGCGCCGCCGGATTGGCGTGGTGTTTCAGCACTTCAACCTTCTCAATGCCCGCACGGTGGCCGCCAATGTGGCGTTGCCGCTTGAAATTGCTGGTGTCGCCAAGGAACAGCGTACCCGCCGCGTGGCCGAACTGCTGGAACTGGTTGGGCTGGCTGATCACGCCCGCAAATATCCGGCCCTGCTCTCCGGCGGGCAGAAGCAGCGTGTCGGCATTGCCCGTGCCTTAGCAGCCAACCCCAGCCTGTTGCTGTGTGATGAAGCGACCTCCGCGCTGGACCCGGAGACAACAACCTCCATTCTGGCGCTGCTGGCGGATATCAACCGCACGCTGGGCCTGACCATTGTGTTCATCACGCATGAAATGGATGTGGTGCGGCAACTGGCCCACCATGTGCTGGTGCTGGATAAAGGCCGCATTGTCGCCCGAGGCACACCAGCGGATATTCTGGACACCTCTGAACAGACATCCGAACCTGCCCTGCCAGCAGGTTTTTCCACCATTCACACGCCCAACGCCCAGACGGTGCTGAGGCTTGGCCTGAGCACACAGGATCTGGTGAGCCAGTTGCTTGCCCAACTTGCCCACCAGCACCAGACCAACGCCACGGTTCTGGCCACGCAGATTCGCGCACACCAGAGCGTGCCCGAACTGGACGTGCTTGTGCAGATTGCCAACCCATCTGAAGAAAGCCTGACTTTTCTGAAAAATGCGAGCCAGTCCGTGGAGGTGGTAGGGTATGTCCCGGCTGATTCTTGAGCTTCTGCTACAGGCAACAGGCCAGACGCTGGAAATGGTGCTGGCTTCTGGTCTGATCGCCGTGGCAGGTGGCCTGCCGCTGGCTGTGCTTATGGTGCTGACAGGCCCCTCCGGCCTCTGCCGCATGCCGTTGCTGGCCCGCATTCTTGGATTGATGATTGACGCCGTGCGGGCTGTGCCGTTCATTATTCTGCTGGTGCTGCTTATTCCCGTAACGCGGCTGATTGCGGGCACAGCACTGGGCACCACGGCGGCCATTGTGCCGCTCTCCATTGCGGCCATTCCCTATTTTGCCCGCATTGCCGAAGTCTCGCTGCGCGAAGTGGACCCCGGACTGGTAGACGCCGTGCGCGCCATGGGCGGCACACGCTGGATGGTGGTGCGCTATGTGCTGCTGCCCGAAAGCCTGCCCAGTCTGATCTCCGGTTTTACCGTCACACTGGTCACGCTGGTTGGCGCATCCGCCATGGCGGGTGTTATCGGCGCAGGTGGGTTGGGAGATCTGGCCATCCGCTACGGGTACCAACGCTTCAATACACCCGTCATGCTGGGGGTGGTGGCTGTGCTGATTGTGCTGGTGACGGGGCTACAGGGCGTAGGCAATCTGCTTTCCCGCCGCCTGCGGCATGGGGCTACCACGCACGCGGCGTAACACCACCCGGCAGGGACACTGAAAATCCATATTTACGAAAGATGTTTATAAGAAAACAATTTTTCAGAAAATATTTATCTCTTTTCATTCGTCAAAAATTGTATTCATGAAGCCCTCAGGGGCCTTGTGAAATTCACTGAGAACCTGAAAATGTTCGTCTACTGAAAAGAACGCTCCATTAAGCCGAAAGGCGTCAAATGCAGCAGGATCGCGCCCGGATAGGCCAGACAAAAGGGGAATGGGCCGCGATAACAAACTGCGCGTCACCCCGTTTGTCCGCTTCCCGCACGCTTTGGAGACATTCGATCTGACGCACCGGGGAAAGCGCTGCCTCCGGCTCATCAAACAGATAGACACCCCCGCCAGAAAGCCTGTTGCGAAACAGCGCCATATAGCCTTCACCATGAGAGCGCTGTGATCCAGGCACGCTGCCAAAATAGGATAAAAATCCGGGTTCTTCTTTAAGAAAATTATGCTTTCAAACGTAAATGAAGGAAGCGCAGACTAATCTGCATGCCTTTTGAAGCTGCCCTTTAATGCAGACAGAGGGCTTTGTGGCTTTCCGGCCCTCCGGTCTCACAAATATGCAGATGTTGGGGCTTTGCGTTCTTGGGAGCCGTAAGAAACAGCGCCAGCCAGATGCCAACCAGCACAACAGCCGCCACCACAAACGGCGTAAAACGCGGCAGACGGAAGCTGGAGGGGGGCGCAGGCAGATGCTCGCCCTGCTGCCTTTCCAGCCCCTCCAGAAACACGGCGTCCAGATCAGAGTCCGGCACAGAAGAAGGCACTGGGGCAGGCACTGGGGCAACCGGCTTATTGTTCTGCTGCACACCCTGCCCCATTGTTCTCAGCCTTTCAGGCTGGCCATCATTTCATCCCACTCGCGCTTGCTCAGGCCGGAGCCTTCGCGCTCAACGCTTTCACCAGCCAGCATCCGGCGCACCACCTTCATCATGCTGGCGGAGAATGTCACCGCGCCACGGCGATACTCTTCAAAGGCGGTAGCAGTCTGCGGCACCCACGCATGCAGCACTCTCAGCATCACTTCCGCATAGGCGCGGATTTCGTACTGCGCGTGCGGGTCAAGCCGCAGGGCAAGGAAGTGCATCAGGTTATGCAGATCAATCTTCCAGTACCATTGCGTGTAGGTGTTCAGCGTCAGGTTGATACGGGCCAGTTCACGCGCCAGACCGTAGCCTTCGTCCGTATTCAGCATTTTTTCATAATTGCTGTAGGTGCGCATGGCGTCATTGCGCAAAATATCCAGCACCTCCGCCGCGGCCTCGCCTTCCAGCACGGCCCCACGGCCCTGCCGGTTGATTTCGCTCTGCGCCGCCATGTGTTCAGGCGCGGGCAAATAGAACTCACTGTCCAGAATGGAATAGCGGGCAGAATATTCGTTCACGCTGGCCATACGGTGGCGAATCCACTGCCGGGCAATGAAGATGGGCAGTTTGACGTGAAACTTGATCTCACACATCTCAAACGGTGAGGAATGGCGGTGCCGCATCAGGTAACGGATCAGCCCGGCATCTTCAGAAACCTTGCGGGTGCCCCGGCCGTAGGAAACGCGTGCTGCCTGCACAATGGCGGAATCGTCCCCCATGTAATCAATCACGCGCAGGAATCCGTGGTCCAGAACCTCCTGCGGTTCATACAGCATGGCCTCCAGCGCGGGCACGGTTGGCCGGCGGGTGGGGGTGGTTTCTTTGGCGTGCGCGGCGATTTCCGCCCGCTGGGCATCGGTCAGTGACATGCTGTTCCCCGGAACTGTTTGGAGGCATCGCATACACTACAGAAGCGGGAAACAGAACCCAATCCCTTCATAGGCCCTCCGTCGGGCGCGTCAGCCACCGCGAGGTGAGCGGCCTTTCTCCCGCTACCAGCCCCGTATTTCAGCACTCTTCATTGGACACACCTGAGCAGACGTGTCAGAAAAAATCCTGCCCCCAGAAAGTAATTTTGAAACCGTTACAAAAAAACCCTTCAACTTCTCTCCGCCCTTCCGGCAGATCTCTCCTCCATGAAGAAACATGTCTCTTTCCTGCCCTCCGGCATGACTCTGATCCGGCCAAAGCCCTCACCCGTGTTGATCGGGCTTGGAGGCGTGTGCGGAATCCTGATCAGCATGCTGGTGACAGGATGCGTCACCCCGGCCTCCCTACCCGCTCTTGTTGCGCCCATAGGGGCGTCTTCCGTTCTGGTGTTCGCCTTGCCTGCCAGCCCACTGGCCTCCCCAAGGGCCGTGATCGGCGGCAACATGATCTCCGCCATGGTTGGGGTGCTGGTCAGTCTGGTGGTCAGTAATCCCATGCCAGCGGCAGGGCTGGCCGTGGGGCTTGCTATTCTGGTCATGAGTCTGACCCGCACCCTCCACCCACCCGGCGGCGCGGCGGCGCTTACCTCCGTGCTCATGCATCCCTCTTCTGCCGGGCTTGGGGCCGCCTTCCTGTTTCCCATTGTTCCGGTTGGCCTGAACTCAGTTTTGCTCGTGGGGGTGGGGGTCGCCTTTCACCACCTGACAGGACACACCTATCCTCATCAGGCTCTTGCTGCCCCACCCCAGAAAACAGGCGTGCAGCGGGAGGATATTCTGGCGGCCCTGAGCAAAACAGACGAAACATTTGATATTGAAGTGGACGATCTGGAACGCCTGCTGGTTCTGGCCGAAAGCCACGCACACCAACGGCAGGCACAACCGCCCCGGCCCGCTGCCGCCGCACAATAACCCGCTCCAGCGTCATGCCGCAGTGGCCACCTGCAGGCGCGGCCCGAGTCTTCCACCAGACCCAGCTACACCACTGGCATCACACCACCCGCAGCGTGCCTCTTGCAAAAAGCCCGTGTGCTCCTTATGTTCAGCAGTGCAGGAGGGGCTTGCCCCTTGGCTATGGCGATAAACGGAACGTGGAATAAGCGTAGTGGACCCGGGGGCAGTACCCGGCGTCTCCACCATAAAAATCCGGCCTTTGCGGGCATGGACAGATGGGGACGAAACAGGCTCGACACGCGTGGTAAAGACCTTCCTTTTGCCCGGCATTGTACCACCGTTATCGGGCTAAACTTACAAGTGCCAACGATAACTCAGAGGTGCTCGCTGTTGCTGCATAAGCGATAAGCGCGGTTCGGGAGGGCACCGGGCAACAGAAGCCCTCCCACTTTTTTCTCCTCATCGCTGTTTATTTTTACGCTCTCAGGCGTTTTGCATTTTGCATGGCTGCCTGCCGTGGCAGAGAATCATGCGCCACTGCCTTGCGCTCGCCACACCTTTCCCGCATGGCTGACGGCAGAGTGATCAAAAGGACGCCGGAGCCCCCATACCGGCGCAGAACAGGAGAGCCGCCATGACTGATGACCACGATAACACACCGGAAAACGGCGCTTTTCCCCCTGAAAGCCTGCTGCCTTATGAACGCTGGCTGGAAGACGCCTATCGGGGTGTGATGTTGAGTGCGCTCGAATATGTGAGCCGTGAAGGGCTTGCAGGCGAGCACCATTTCTATCTGACTTTCCGGACTGACTTCCCCGGCGTGGACATTCCGGCCCGTCTCCGCGCCCAGTATCCGCATGAGATGACCATAGTGCTGCAACACCAGTTCTGGGACCTGAAGGTAGATCGCCCGGCAGGCATTGTGTCTGTCGGTCTGTCCTTTGGCGGCATTGGCAGCACGCTGGTCATTCCCGTGCGCGCCTTTACCGGCTTTGCTGATCCTTCCATCCATCTCAGCCTGCATTTCATGGCAGAAGAACCGGATGAAGCCGAAACCACGGACACGCCCGTGGTGGATGCAAACGCCGCGGACCAGCAGGAAGCCAGCGGAACAGCAGAAAGTGATTCATCTCCGCAGGTGGTGAGCCTTGACGCTTTTCGCAAGAAAGGGCCATCACCCGCCTGATGGCCCCGGCAGAGGGGCCAAGGCCACGGAGATCACGCACACCATGAATAGCCAGCCCCCCCGCCCGCCTGTGCCTGCCTTTGCTTACTCCCCCATCTTTCCGTTGGGGGAAGACACCACCACCTATCGCAAGGTGGATATCAAGGGGGGTGTCAGCACCTCTCACTGTGGTGGCAAGACCGTTCTGCACATCACACCCGAAGCGCTGACAGAATTCACGGCGCAGGCGTTCCATGAAGTGGCCCACTACCTGCGGCCCAAACATCTGGAACAGCTCTCCAGCATCCTCAAAGACCCTGAAGCCTCGGACAATGACCGCTTTGTGGCGCTTGATCTGCTGAAGAACGCCTGCATTGCCGCAGGGGGTGTGCTGCCCATGTGTCAGGATACCGGCACCGCCATTGTCTTCGGCAAGAAAGGCCAGCGTGTGTGGGTTGAGGGCGATGAGGAAGTCGCGTTCTCCAAGGGGGTGTATGAAACTTACACCCGCACCAATCTGCGCTATTCACAGATGGCGCCTCTGTCCATGTTCGAAGAAAAGAACACTGGCACCAACCTGCCCGTGCAGTGCGATATCTTCGCCAGCCCCGCCACGCATCATGATGAACAGTTTGATCTGATGTTTGTGGCCAAGGGCGGCGGCTCCGCCAACAAGACCTTCCTGTTTCAGGAAACCCGCGCCCTGCTGGGGTCTGAACAGAAGCTGCTGGACTGGCTGGACACCAAGATCAAAACGCTGGGCACCTCCGCCTGCCCGCCTTACCATCTGGCTATCGTGATTGGCGGCATGTCTGCCGAGCAGACGCTGAAAACCGTCAAGCTGGCTTCCACCCACTGGTATGACAGCCTGCCCACCAGCGGCAGCCCCACCGGCCATGCCTTCCGGGATGTGGAAATGGAACAGAAAATTCTGGGCCTTACCCGCAAGCTGGGCATTGGCGCGCAGTTTGGCGGCAAGTATTTCTGCCACGATGTGCGGGTGATCCGCCTGCCGCGCCATGGAGCCTCCCTGCCAGTTGGCATGGGCGTTTCCTGCTCTGCTGACCGCCAGATCAAGGCCCGCATCACGGCGGATGGCTTTTTTCTGGAACAGCTTGAGCATGACCCTGCCCGCTTCCTGCCTGAAACAACGGACGAGCATCTGGGTGGAGATGCCATCAAGATCAACCTCAACCGCCCCATGGATGAGATCCGCAAGGAACTCTCGCAATATCCTGTCAAAACCCGTCTGGCGCTGACCGGCACCGTGGTTGTGGCGCGCGATATTGCCCACGCCAAGTTCAAGGAACGGCTGGACCGGGGGGAAGGTCTACCGCAATACCTGAAAGACCACCCCGTTTATTACGCAGGCCCTGCCAAAACACCCACCGGCATGGCCACTGGCTCCTTTGGCCCGACAACGGCCGGGCGTATGGATTCGTATGTGGCGGAACTTCAGGCCAATGGCGGCTCCTTTGTCATGCTGGCCAAGGGCAACCGCTCCAAAGCCGTGAAGGACGCCTGCCAGAAATATGGCGGCTTCTATCTGGGCTCCGTTGGCGGCCCCGCAGCCCGGCTGGCGCAGGACTGCATCCGCAAGGTGGAAGTGCTTGAGTATCCCGAACTGGGCATGGAAGCTGTGTGGAAAATTGAGGTCGAGGACTTCCCGGCGTTTATTGTTATCGACGATAAGGGCAATGACTTCTACGCTGAGTTAAGCTGAGCCATTCAGCCGCCCGCCTTACGGGAAGGCGGGCCAGCCAGAGGAGCCCTGCCGTTTCATGCGCTTTACCGTTGACCGGATGGACCATGCTGTCCTGACTGTAAGAGACCTCGAAATTTCAGCATCCTGGTACCAACGGGTATTAGGGATGGAGCGGGAGGAATACGGGCGCAACAACCGCACGGCCCTGCGTTTTGGTGGCCAGAAGCTCAACCTGCGCCCACAGGGCACCGAGGGATGGGAAACCGCCGTCCACGCGCTGCCGGGAGGGAATGACCTATGCTTTGTCACAGCCGTCACCAGTGACGATGTGGTCGAACATCTGGAGAAATGTGGCGTGAGCATTGTGGAAGGCCCCGTGGCGCGCCTAGGGGCACTTGGGCCGATCACATCCGTTTATTGTCATGATCCAGACCAGAACCTGATTGAAATTGCCTCCTATCAGGGCTGATCAAAAAAGCGCCGTTCAGTCTGATCTGAACGGCGCTTTTTATATGAGAGACAGTAAACACATCTGAGGAAGCAACGCAGGGATAGCCCCCTGCCCTGTCTCGTCCCTTGCCTCGCTTAGGCCCGATCTGCCTTACCCGGCCTGATTGGTCCGCACGGCACTTTTCTGCTCGACTGGTGCGGTATCAGACGCAGAAGACGTGCCAAGCCAGCCACCCCGGAATCCGGCACGCAGCAATCCCTGCCGAATAACCGGATTGCTTTTCATCACGTTCCACACAAACCCACTGCGGCGGTTTTCCAGCATCAGCAGAATGGGCCCCTGATCAATGCCCAGATAAGCGGTGTCAGACCAGAAAGGCGTATTGCCTTTGTGGTAGCTGGGGTTGAACGCATCCACAAAGCCGTAGCGGCCATAAATGTGGCTACCATATCGCTTTTTCATTTCCCGCAGGGCAGGCACCGCAATTTCCGGCGCAAAGGCAACAGACCCACCTGCCGCCGTGGGGGCAATGGTGCCGTCATCCTGCGTGTAATCCCGCCCGGCCCCACGCGCGGAATAGGAGAAGAAGTGGCGCGTCTGCCCGTTGACGGTTTCCGTCACTTCACCGGGGCCGTCACTTGCTGTCAGCCCCCATACATCCGGCCCGTAATCCTGCCACTTGCCGGGGTTGGCCATGGCATAGGACCGCTGCGCATAGGCCGCACGACGGCTGTTTTCAAAATAATCTATGCCTTTTTCACGGTTCCAGTCATCCTGAATGCCCCGGAAATCAATCCAGGAATGGGTGTACTGGTGCCCGAAAAGCGGTGCGAAATTCAGCAGCGTCTGCCCGCTATATTCCCCCCAGCGTTTGTCATTGGTGGCCAGCCACGCCTGCCAGGATGCCGGCTGCAACGGGTGCATGACAGACCCCAGCGCCAGCACATAGG
Source organism: Acetobacter tropicalis (assembly GCF_030644465.1). Lineage (NCBI taxonomy): Bacteria > Pseudomonadati > Pseudomonadota > Alphaproteobacteria > Acetobacterales > Acetobacteraceae > Acetobacter > Acetobacter tropicalis. The sequence continues at coordinate 1,361,877 of NZ_JAUYUW010000001.1, forward strand.
CCATCATGCCTTCACTGTAGCCTTCCCAATAATTGGGCAGGAACTGATGCTCCGGCGACCACCCCATGCTCAGGCGCTGATCGGGCCGGCGCATCCACGGCCAATCCACATTCTGGAAAAGCCTATTGGCCAATGTGCGGATTTCACGCTCCTGCGGCGTATCCTGCGTGTAATAGCTTTCTGTAAACAGCACACCCTGCATCAGCAACGCGGTATCAATGCTGGAGAGCTCGATATCCTTGTTGAAGCGCAGGCCGGTTTTATGATCCAGAAAATGATAGAAAAATCCGTGGTAGCCAGAGGCATCGTCCGCACTGGCGTTCTGCGGCAGGCGAGAAAGATAACGCAGGGTATTCAACGTACGCGTAATGGCCTGAGCCCGCGTAATATAGCCACGTTCCGCGCCAATGCCGTAAGCCGTAAGTCCAAACCCGATGGACGCCACGCTGGCCTGTGTCTGATCAGACGGATAACGGTCAGGCACCAGCCCGGTTTGCGGGTCTCCGGACTCCCAGAACCATTGGAAGGTGCGGTGTTCCAGATCTTCCAGCAGCGCCTGATCTGCCGCATTGGGCTTGAACGGAGCCGCTGCCGTTGAAACAGTCTTTTGGGAAACAGCCGGAGAAGAAATACTGGCCTCGGCAGCGTGCGTCACGGTAGGGGCCAGCCCCCCACCGGCAGCCGCAAAAAGCCCGACGCCAAGAGAAAGAACAACCCGAAAACCAACACCCGGACGCGCACCCTGCCGCCTTTTCCGGCGCAGAGAACCCTGCCCTGAAAACCGCTTATCCACCATATCGACTGTAGCCCACCCCTTATTTCCCAATGCCGGAACACCACGCTTTTCCGGCAGACGCAGGTAAGGAACCACCCAAAACAGGCATATCCATGTCACTGCCATGACAGTAACAGGACACAGTTTTGAAAAAACCACGATATGCGAATAAGAGACTTTAAAGTTTTGTTAAAGAAACGATAGAAATGCCGCCCTCCCAAAAGAAGGCGGAGCGAATTTTACTGACCGTAACGGAAGACGTTCAGATCTTCATAAGCTATATCAGGCTTCTTTCCAGACATGATATCGGCCAGAACCCGGCCTGAACCACAGGCCATGGTCCAGCCCAACGTGCCATGCCCCGTGTTCAGGAACAGGTTTTCATATCCTGTGCGGCCAATAATGGGTGTGCCGTCCGGCGTCATGGGTCGCAGGCCGGTCCAGAACGTGGCGCCCGGCACATCACAGCAGTTGGCAAACAGGTCCGTCACGGAATGTTCCAGTGTCTCCCGGCGCGGTGCACGCAGGCGGCGGCTGAACCCAGCCAGTTCCGCCGTGCCCCCCACCCGCACGCGGTCTCCCAGACGGGTAATGCCGATCTTGAACGTTTCATCCATGATGGTGGAAACCGGCGCACGGGCTGCATCCGTAATGGCAGCCGTCAGGGAATATCCCTTCACCGGATAGATGGGCAGATCGAGCCCAAGCGGACGGACCACTCCCGGCGAGAAACTGCCCAGAGACAACACATAGGAATCGGCCGTCAGCACGCCGCCACTGGTTTCCACACCAGTAATGCGCCCACCATCTGCCAGAATCTGCTTGATCTTGGTGTTGTACAGAAAGGTTACGCCCGCTTTTGCAGCCATGCTGGCCAGTGTCTGCGTGAACTTGAACGCATCACCCGTTTCATCACCCGGCAGACGCAGACCACCCACAATTTTATGCGCGGCATCGGCAAGGCCGGGTTCAGCCTTCACACAGGCATCACGGTCCAGCACCTCATAGGGCACCTGGTATTGTTTGAGCACTGCAATATCCAGTGCCGCGCCATCAAGCTGCTTCTGGGTGCGGAACACCTGCAAGGTGCCCTGTTGCCGGTCATCATAGGTAATGCCGGTTTCCTTGCGCAGGTCCCCCAGCACATCACGGCTGTATTCTGCCAGCCGCACCATACGGCCCTTGTTCCGGTCATACGCAGGGGTGGTGCAGTTTTCCAGCATCTGCCACAGCCATTTCCACAAATGCGGGTCCGGCAGAGGCCAGAACACAAACGGACGATGCGCCATCATAAGCCAGCGTATGGATTTAAACGGCACACCCGGCCCGGCCCACGGGGCGGAATAACCGGGCGACACCTGGCCTGCATTGGCAAAGCTGGTTTCCATCCCGGCTTCAGGCTGACGGTCCACAACGGTTACTTCATGCCCGGCCTGCGCCAGATACCATGCGGAGGTCACCCCAACCACGCCACCGCCCAGAACAAGAACTTTCATAATGCGTCGCCCTTAATGTGTTCAGAAAATATCTGATGTTTTCACGCGTGATGCTGGTAAACGCGGTGATACCGCCGCCCCAGAGACGTTAGAACCTCATAGCCGATGGTCCCTTCCGCAGCGGCAACATCATCCACGCCATATTGTGCATTCAGCAGATCCACCAGTGCATCAGCCGCCAGTTCCGCCTCGGGAATGGCAGAGACATCCACCGTCATGGAATCCATGGAAATCCGGCCCAGAATGGGCAATTTCTGCCCCTTGAACCACGCACAGCCCGTGCTGGCGCCCTGACGGGCAAAACCATCCGCATAGCCTGTGGCAAGGGTCGCCACCCGGCATGGCCCCTCGGCCTGCCATGTCAGCCCGTATCCCACCCTGTCTCCTTTTGAGAGCGTGCGGGTTTGCAGCACGCGCGCCTGCAAACGCACCACCTGCTTCAGGGGATTGGGGCCAGAGGCATTGGGGGCCACGCCATAAAGTGCTGCACCGGGGCGCACCAGATCCTGATGATACGCGGCACCCAGAAAAATACCGGATGACGCCGCGAGGCTGAGCGGTGCCGGAGGCAACAGGGCGGCATACTGTTTCAACCGCTCCAACTGCTGGGCATTAGCCGGGTTCTCCAGCGTATCCGCACAGGCCAGATGGCTCATGATCAGGCTGAGAGATATCCCTTTCAACAGAGCAGGGTTTTCAAAAAGCTGCTGAACATCGCTTGCAGAAAGCCCGAAACGGGACATGCCTGTGTCCAACTGCAAGACAGCATCAAGCGCCTTGCCCTTCCGCTCAGCCAGTGCACGTAACTGCGCAATCTGTTCCATGCTGTTGAGCACGGGCCGCAGCCCGCTTTCCACACATTCCGCCAAAGCGTCCGGCCGGGCCCCGTGCAGAACGGTAATCCGCGCGTGTGGCGAAAGGGAGGGCCTCAGAGCCAGCCCTTCATCCACATGCGCAACAAAAAACTCTTTTGCGCCAGCCTTTTGCAAAGTAGGCGCCACATGCGCCGCACCAAGCCCATAGGCATCTGCTTTGACCACCGCAGCACACACTGCACCGGCAGTGCGCTGAACAAGCTGGCGATAATTGTCCACTATGGCTCCCAGATCCACCGTCAACACGGCACCTGCCCGGGTAGCAGCCCAGTCAGCACGCGGAAGAGAACAGGAAGACATGGTGCCAGAACTCCACACTGTTTCGATATGACAATTTTAGCAAAGAGTGTGTGGCATATCTTGCCGTTTTGTCGCATAAAATTCTGACAAAGATGATTTTTATCGCATAACATGCGGCAATAGACAGGAAGTAGATACATGATCTTCGACCGCATGACAGACGCCATTCTGCGCCACCTGCAACATGATGGACGGCTGAGCAATGCGGATCTGGCCCAGCGCGTGGGTCTTTCGCCTTCAGCGTGCCTGCGCCGGGTTAAACTTCTGGAAAAAAACGGAATTATTCAGGGCTATCGCGCCATTATTGATCGCAATGCCACACGCACCATGGCGACGGTGATTGTACAGATCACACTGGAGCGCCAGACAGAAGACTGCCTGCGCCGCTTTGAAAGCCGTGTGCGGGATTGCCCCGATGTAAAGGAATGTTACCTGATGACAGGTGATGCGGACTATCTGCTGCGCGTGGAAGCGCAGGATATGTCAGATTACGAACGCATCCATAAAGAAGAACTATCCCGCATGCCGGGTGTTGTGCGGATTCAAAGCAATTTTGCTATCCGCCCCGTTGTGCAGACATGGAAGAACTAGGAAAGCCCCAAAAGGTGGCCTTTCTCAGTTCTCCGAATCGTCTTTCTTGTCTGCGTCCGGTTCGTCTTCTTCATCCAGATCACGCTTCACATCTGGAGATTTCAGCAGACTATCCATATGCATGGCGTAATCCAGCGTTGTATCTGGCTGGAAATGCAATTCCGGCGCTACACGCAGCCGCAGCTTATGCGACATCTGGGTACGCAACCATGGGGCTACCCGCTTGAGCGCAGGCAGCAGCGCATCAATATCGCTCCGGCCCAGACGCGCCACAAACACGGTGGCATGTTTGAAATCCGGAGAAAGACGCACTTCCGTCACCGTAACCGTGGCGTCTGCCAGATCAGGATCACGAAAAGTGGTCCGCGCAAAAAGTTCAGCCAGCACACGACGAACTTCTTCGCCCACCCGTAACTGGCGTTGAGACGGCCCTAAAGGAGAAAGACCGGCGAGATACCCCGCCGGTCCTTTCATTCCAGGCCTGTCTGATCCGTTCCGACGGCTCATGCAGGCACCAACTCACTTTCAAAACATTCGACCACATCGCCTTCGCGCAGGTCATTGTATCCAGCAAAGGAGAGACCGCACTCATAACCACGGGCCACTTCCTTGACATCGTCCTTGAAGCGCTTGAGCTGGCTGAGGTCACCTTCATGGATAACCACACCATCACGCAGCAGACGCACGCCACAACCGCGTTTGACAACGCCTTCCGTAACGTAACAGCCAGCCACCTTGCCCACTTTGGTAATTTCGAAAACCTTGCGGATTTCGGCATACCCAAGGAACTTTTCGCGATGCTTGGGCGCAATCTTGCCACGCACCAGCTGCTCCACATCATCAGCTACCTGATAGATGATGGAGTAGTAGCGAATTTCCACACCTTCGCGCTGGGCGAGGGTACGGGCCTGCGCTGTGGCACGCACGTTAAAGGCAATGATAACGGCATCAGACGCCTTGGCGAACTGCACATCACTTTCCGTGATCTGCCCCACTGTTGCATTGAGCACACGCACTGCAACTTCTTCATGCGCCAGCTTGAGCACTGTGGTCTGGATAGCCTCGGCAGATCCCTGAACGTCCGCCTTGATGAGAACCGCCACTTCCTTCTGCTCACCCGCCTGAATACGGGCCAGCATCTGGTCCAGCGTGCCGCGAGCAGCAACCTGACCTGCAACCTGATGCTCCTTCAGCTTACGCTGACGGAATTCAGAAATTTCGCGGGCGCGGTTTTCGTTCTCGACCACAACAAACGGAGCACCTGCAGAAGGAACGCCTGTCAGGCCAAGAATTTCAACCGGCATGGACGGCGTTGCATCCGCAACCTGACGGCCACGGTCATCAACCAGCGCACGCACACGGCCCCATTCCGCACCAGCGACAACAATGTCACCCTTATGCAGGGTGCCCTTCTGCACCAGCACGGACGCCACGGACCCACGGCCACGGTCCAGACGGCTTTCGATCACCGCACCTTCTGCCGTCCGGTTCGGATTGGCTTTCAGGTCCAGAATTTCGGCCTGTAGAAGAATGGCTTCTTCCAGCTTGTCCAGTCCTTCACGCTTCAGCGCAGAGACTTCAACGTCCTGCACGTCACCGCTCATGGATTCCACAACAATCTCGTGGCTCAGCAGTTCCTGACGCACGCGGTCAGGGTTGGCACCGGGCTTGTCGATCTTGTTGATGGCCACAATGATCGGCGCATTGGCAGCCTTGGCGTGTTTGATGGCCTCAATGGTCTGAGGCATCACACCATCATCAGCCGCCACAACCAGCACCACCACGTCCGTAATGGAGGCACCACGGGCACGCATGGCGGTAAACGCCTCATGTCCGGGCGTATCCAGGAACGTGATCTTGGCACCGGATGCCAGCGTCACCTGATAGGCACCGATATGCTGGGTAATACCCCCGGCTTCACCTGCCGCAACGTCTGTGGTGCGCAGGGCATCCAGCAGAGAGGTCTTACCATGGTCAACATGGCCCATGATGGTCACAACCGGCGGACGCGGCTGCAGATCTTCCGGTGCGTCCTCAATGCCTTCAATGCCCAGCTCAACGTCACTTTCAGACACACGGCGCACACGGTGGCCGAATTCTTCAACGATCAGTTCAGCTGTATCGGCATCAATGGTCTGGGTCACCGTTGCCATGACGCCGTTTTTCATCAGCGCCTTGATCACTTCACCCTGACGGGCGGCCATACGGTTGGCCAGTTCCTGAACCGTGATGGTTTCAGGCAGCACAACATCACGCACCACCCGGACCTGATCGGCACGGAGACGTTCCAGTTCAGCCTGACGGCGTTCACGTTCACGCTGACGACGCACAGAAGCGAGTGAACGCGTCTTGTCGTCATCCCCTTCAATCGCGGCCTGAATATCAATCCGGCCTGCGCGGCGACCGCTGTCACCCTTACGGGCACCACCGGGGCTCTTGCGCGGAGGCGCACTGCCACCCGGACGACGTGCAGGGCTGCCACGGCGGGGCTGATCATCATCCCCTTCCGCACCACGACCACGCAGACGCAGGGTCTGGGCAGCAGCCGCAGCACCATCAGCCGCAGCGGCGGGCGCTGCCTGCGGACGCGGAGCAGCAGGCTTGAGCGGCTTGGCCGGCATGATAGCCCGCTCAGCCAGAGGCTTCAGGCGCCCAACAGGCGGAGCCAGCGTGACTTCACCCGGAATGGGCACAGCAGAAACCACCGGCCCTTTGGCTTCAATCGGCTTGATGGAGTCGATGCGTGCCTTGCGTTCCGCTTCCTCAGCTTCAGCCTTGGCTACAGCTTCTTCTTCAGCGGCACGCTTTTCATCTTCTTCACGACGGCGGGCTTCTTCAGCGGCGGAAAGAATCTGGATCTTTTCCTGCTCGCGCCGTTCAGCCTCACGCCGTTCGGCTTCTTCAGCCGCTTTCTTCTGTTCCTGCAACACGCGCTGGCGCATTGCCAGCTCGGCAGCCGTCAGGGTACGGCCACCTCCTGCACGACCGCCCGCACCACGGCCACCAGCTCCGCCTGCAGCGCCGGGGCCACGCTTCTTGCGCACCTCAACCTGCACGACCTTGGAGCGGCCATGGCTGAAACTCTGCCGCACGGACCCGGCATCAACCGTCCGTCCGACTTCCGAACGACCCGCCGGCCGAAGGGACAAACGTCCCTTACCCTGATCCTGATCCTTGCCTTCGCTCATTGACCCGCCTGTTCACACCCATCCGCCGGAAAGGTCCGGCGAACCCGGGAGCCACCTTGGGCAACCCCCGAAAAACGCTCATTCTCACAACACAGACGGGAGGCAAGACCTCCGTGCGCCAATGCTGCGTTTACAACCCGCTCACGCCCGAAAACCCTTGCAAGGTCTTCAGCCGAAAGCGCCTCAATCACAGGTAAGTTCCTGGCACCCGACAGGAGCCGATCCAGTTCATCCCTGCTTCCATCAGATGCATGAATGATCACTGCGGCCTCACGCCGCATCACCCACTCCCGCACCTTCATGAAACCACTGGTAGACTGCCCGGCACGCCGGGCCAGCCCCAGAAGTTCCACCATGCGCCGACGCAGACCGGCCTCAACCTGAACAGCCAGATCTTCGGGCACCGTTACCTGCCGCCGTGCCGCCCGCGCAAACACGCCGCGCTTGCGGGCCTGTTCTATCACATCCCGCTGGGCGCTCAACCATATTCCCCGTCCGGGCAGTCGCGCGTCCAGGTCAGGCACAACAACAGATGAGGGTGATACCACAAAACGCAACATCAAGGCTGGTTTTTCCTGCTGCCGTGTTACTGCACAGCGCCGCAGGGGGCCTTTTTCGTCTTCATCCGCTTCGGGCAAAAAATCACCACTCATTGTTTGTCAGGCTTTTCAGCAGCCAGACCCGTTCTTACTCCTGCTCGGCGCTTTTGCCGTCTTCCTCGTCAAACCAGTGAGCACGCGCCGCCATGATGATTTCATTGGCAGCATCTTCCTCAATAGCGTCAGTACCGAGAATTTCGACAAGCTCATCACCAGCCAGATCAGCAAGGTCGTCCAGAGTTTTTACACCCTTTTCACCCAGTGTCACAAGCATCTGGTTGGTAAACACGCCCATATCGGCAATGTCATCAGACACACCGAGCTCGCGCCGCTTGGTATCCAGGTTTTCTTCCTGTTTCACCAGATAGGCTTCGGCGCGCTGCACCAGTTCACTTACCACCGATTCGTCAAAACCTTCAATGCCAATCAGTTCATCCGGGTCGGCATAGGCCAGTTCTTCAATGGTATGGAAGCCTTCCGTCACCAGAAGACCGGCAATCACATCATCAACATCCAGCGCTTCAACAAACAGGTTGGTGCGGCGACGGAATTCTTCCTGGCGGCGTTCGGATTCTTCAGCTTCGGTCAGGATATCAATATCCCAACGCGTCAACTGGCTGGCCAGACGCACGTTCTGCCCACGGCGGCCAATGGCCAGCGAAAGCTGCTCGTCCGGCACCACCACTTCAACGCGGCCCGCTTCTTCATCCATCACCACTTTGGAGACTTCAGCCGGCGCCAGTGCGTTCACCACAAAGGTCGCGGCCTGCGGGCTCCACGGAATGATATCAATCTTTTCGCCCTGCAGTTCGGCCACAACCGCCTGCACGCGAGACCCACGCATACCCACGCAGGCGCCAACCGGATCAATGGACGCATCACGGGAGATCACGGCCATCTTTGCACGGGAACCCGGGTCACGCGCCACAGCCTTGATCTCAATGATACCATCATAGATTTCAGGCACTTCCTGCGCGAACAGCTTGGCCAGGAAGGCCGGATGCGTGCGGGAGAGGAAGATCTGCGGGCCACGGGGTTCATCACGCACATCATAGATGTAGGCGCGCACGCGGTCGGAGTTGCGGAAGGATTCACGCGGAATCAGCTCATCCCGGCGCAGCAGCGCCTCGGCAGAGCCGATTTCCACCATCAGGTTGCCGTATTCGGTCCGTTTGACAGTGCCGTTGACGATCTCGCCTACGCGGTCCTTGAATTCGTTATACTGGCGCTTGCGCTCATATTCCCGCACGCGCTGGACAATCACCTGCTTGGCGGTCTGGGCGGCAATACGGCCAAAATCGATAGGCGGCAGCGGATCAACCAGATATTCGCCAGCCTTGATTTCCGGCTGGAACTTGCGGGCAATGGCCAGCGGAATCTGGGTTTCCTCGTTCTCTACCTGCTCGACAACTTCCGTCCAGCGGGAGAGACGCACTTCACCCGTCCGGCGATCAATGGTCGCGCGGATATCTTTCTCATGCCCGTATTTGGCACGTCCGGCCTTCTGGATAGCCTGCTCCATGGCTTCCAGCACTTCTTCGCGTTCGATTCCCTTCTCGCGCGAAACAGCATCTGCAACCAGCAGCAGTTCAGGACGGGAAACAGAGGTATCCATACTCTCAGCTCTCCAAAGCAGGCGACGTGATCAGTGTAACTTGCGCCCGGCCGGTTTTTCTTCCCCGGCCTTGCTCTTTTCATTCTCGCCCTCATCATCGGCAGGGCGCGCCATCTGCGCACTCGCCTCAATCAGGGCATCCGTCAATACCAGTTTTGCCCGGCGGATTTCCGCCAGCGGCAAACGGGCCTCAGTTCCATCATCCAGCCGGAGTCGGCCGGTTTCTGCATCCGCCCCCAGGACAACACCGGAAAACCGGCGCCGACCATCAACCGGAACCAGAACTTCCACCTTGGCCTGATGGCCGGTGAAGCGGTTCCAGTCCTTGGCGCGCGTCAACGGACGATCAATTCCGGCGGAGGACACCTCAAGCGTCCAGGCACCGGGAATAGGATCTTCCACATCCAGCACAGCGCCCACGGCATGGCTGATGCGCTCACAATCTTCCACATTGATGAGCGAGCCATCCTTGCGGTCCGCCATGATCTGCACTGTCGGGCTTTCACGCCCCAGCACCGCCACGCGAACAATCTCATAGCCAAGATCATCCAGCGTTGGCGCCACAAGGGCGACAAGGCGGGCTTCCAGACCGGAATGGATGGGCAGATCAGCGTCCAATGCAAAAAAGGCGGCCCGTCAAGGCCACCCCCCAAAATTCTGATAAAATGAAAGGATGATGTTTCATGTAGGGGATACCAGACCATGCTGCAAGAGTTGAAACCCCTGTTGCCCTTCTTTTCCCACCCCCCATAAAAAAGAAATTAGTCGTGCGGGGCTCTTTTCGGGGCTTTCCTGCGTTTTCAGAACTTGCACACTCCCACCCGGATATGTCTGATTACATTTCATGAACGATCTGCCTGACCCCGTGTATAAAGCGCAGCCGGAGAAAGAGGAGAAACCCTCCCATTTCCGCACCGTGCTTGTCGCTCTGGCAACCTGCACCCTGCTGGCCGGTGCCGGGGTCCATTTCATGGGCTCGGGCAACAACACCTCCACCACTCCGGCAGCAGCAGGAAGCGGAGATAACCAGAGTGCGGATGCATCACAGCAGCGCACAGGCATTCAGCTTTCCCTGATTGCCCCCGACAAGGCAGCCGAAGCCCTTGCCTCCTCCGGCTATTCTGAAAAAGAACAGGCTGACATTCTGGCAGGTGTGAAGCGGCGCGATCTGCGTCTGGTTGCCATGCCCATTTTTGATGCCACAGGCACGGGGGGCACTGTGTCTGTCATATCAGGCACCACGCACCGTACCGTTGCCCTGCAAACAAACCCCACCGTATTGATTCTCCCCATTACGGTTGCCGGAAATGTTGATATCCTTCCCGTGTCTGATCCGGGCATAGTAGGAATAGGAAGCGGCGTGATAACCATGTTCGGCCCACAGGTTCTACCTGTTATGCATCAGGGTGACTCTCTTGGCCTGACGGTGATTGCCCAATGAAAGGCCTGCTACCAGCCCTTAACCGGCTGATGCCGCTGATGATGGTGATTTTTCTGGTGCTGGCCAGCATCCAGATGGCCATCAGCCTGCACCTTTCACTGGCCTCGCTCACCCATTTCATGGAATGGTGTGCACCGGCATGGCCCATAATTGCCGCAGTCAGCGGCTTGTTGACCATAGGCGGGCTGCTGTTCGAAACACGCGCCGAGCGGCTTGCACGCAAAGGCTTATTACGCCGACGGGGGTGGATGATGGACGTTCTTGCCAGACTGACCAACCGCAACGCGCTTGAAGAAATGCTGGCGCGGGAACAGCGGGAAACAACAATTGATGCCGAGGAACTGGCCGCCAACCTGCGCGCCCGCGTGATTGGCCAGGATCAGGTATGTGAAGATATTGCCGTGCAGTTGCGCCGCAGGCTGGCCCTGCAGGTTCGCGGCAAGCCGGTTGGTATCTTCCTGCTGGCGGGCCCACCCGGCACCGGTAAAACCTATCTTGCCAAACAGATGGCCCGCCAGCTTGAACGCCCTCTGCTGCATTTTGATATGACGCAGATGAGCAGCCCGCACGCGGCCACCCAGCTTTTTGGCTCCCCCAAAGGGTATGTGGGTTCTGATACCTACGGCAAGCTGACCGGCGGCCTGAAGGAAAAGCCCGATGCCGTGGTGCTGCTGGATGAAATTGAAAAAGCCCACCCGGACGTATTCAAGAAATTCCTGACCGCGTGGAATGATGGTCATATTACCGAGGCCTCCACCGGGCAGCAGATTTCCACCGTTCGCGCCATTTTTGTGCTGACATCCAACATCGCAACCGATGCACTGACGGAAATTGCGGATCGCCTGCATGATGATCCGGACCGGATGCGCGCCGAGTCGGTTGAAGCACTGCGTCAGGCTGGTTTTGCCCCGGAAGTGCTCAACCGTCTGGACCGTATCTTTGTATTCCGTGCGCTGAAGGGGCTGGATATTGCCCGCGTTTCCGCGCTGGAAATCGAAACCATGATCGAAAGCTACGGGCTGAAGGTGGAAACCGGCGGTATCGATGCGTCCCTGCTGATGGATGTGATGCGCCGCCAGAGCCGTATGGGCGATGCCGCATCGGCCCGCGATCTTGTGCGTTCCATTGAAGACATGATCAGCGAATCGCTGATTGTGGCGCGCCAGCAGGGTGCCTCCATGATTCGCATCTCCCGCGATGAGGACGGCACCGTGACAGCCAAAATAGCCGACAATAACGGTGACAACAGTGAGAGCATGCACGCTCGCCTGACCCCATAAGCGTACGGGGCCTGCCAGTGGGTAGGCCCAAGTTTTTCACACCTGATACCGTCTGGACCGAGCATTACGGCATGTCCGCTTTTACCCGCCTTTGGCAACGTGCCCCCCTGTGGCGCACGGTTCTGATTTCCACCGGTGCATGCGGCATTTTTTCTGTGCTGTTTCCCGCCCCTTGGCTGACGACCCGCCTGCCCTACTACCAGACGGTAACGGACAAGGTTGGCCACATGCTTGGCCGAAGCTCCGCCGCGCAGACCAACAATGCCGAAGGGGAAGGACGCCGCATGGTTTCCCAACCTCCGCTGGATGCGCAGTTTGAAGGCGTGATCCCTTTTGCCGGGCGTCAATTACCCCTCCCGGCTGGCAAATGGCACCCTGTTCTAAACTATCAGGATGATGTTTCGCATGGGGAGATTCTGACCTCCATTTTCGTACGGTCAGAACGCGGCGTGGTCACGGGCTTCATCATCGCGCAGGCCACCACACAATCCCTCCCCTCCTCTGATACCCAGATGTTGCAGGATATGTGCCATAGCGGCTTCAACTTTACGGTTGGAGACCTGCCGCAAGATGGCACCCACACGGAATGCTGGCTGACATCACCCATACGGGTGGTGAACAACCTGTTCCTCACTTCCAATCAGGCCTTGCAGGGCCTGCTGAGCAGCCCGCTGTTCATTCCGCCCGCGTTGCAGCGGCTTGGCATGATGGGCTTTGACCTTCCCCCCATTCTGGTGGATGCGGGATGGACCCATATTGAGAAAAGCAAATCTGGCACCGGGGTCGATTTTGCGACCATCCACACGCTGCTCAGCCCGGCGGAAGCAGGGCAACGTGCCGTGCCGGGTGCTCCGGAAGACTGGTCCCGCGCAGGCATGAACAATTCCCCCATGGTGGCGGACTTTGTGAAACGCAGCGATACGTGGCTGAAAAACTGGCTGCCTTACCTGCGCAAAGGGTACAACAGCACCCTGGAAGGCGGCCCACTCCCCGCTGCCGCAGCCACAGACCCCGGTTTCCACGGTTAAAACCTGCGTTCTTACCGTGTAACCTGACGCAGAGGCAGGTTGCAGGGAAGAACGTTTCTCTCCGCGAAATCGAAGCCTCGGTCATGAAGAGGAGAGGCCCTGAGGTGGGAGGAGCGGCCTCCTAGCGTCTGCTCTCCTCTGCGTCACGGAAGAAATTCCGCAACGGGAGAGGGCATCTCCCGCCCCTCCGACGCCCCCGCACCAAAAACGCATTACTGTCGTTGGGCGCAAAATGCCCCACTCTTACGCAAGCAGACAGTCAGAAGACACTTTTGGTACCTTCACGACCTCGCGCCAAAAAGCTGGCGAGGATTTTGTGAGACAGAGACGCTGCTTGAAGAGGAGTCCGAAGGTCTGAGCCGCGAGGAATTAGTGACGCAGGAAAGCAGGGATATGAAGGCTACAGGCGAGATGCCCCACTGATGGAAGAGCGCAGGACAAAACCCCACGCTTTTCGGCACCAACAAAAGGTGCGGCAAATTACCCCACCAGATTTTTCAAGCCCTCTCTCTTCAGGGTTTAGGCGTTTCCCTCAGGACATCGGAGGAAACCTCAATCAGGAAATCGAGCACCGTACGCGTCCGCAGTGGCAGGGTACGCGGGCCCGTATGCACTGCATAGAATGGCAGAGAGGGAATGTTCCAATCTGCAAACAGGCGTACCAATTTACCCTCTTCTACGGCTTCCCGCACCAGGAACTCTGGCAGCAGGCCAATGCCGATGCTGGCGGAAACAGCGTAGAAAACGGCCTCACTACTGTTGGCCCGGAACACCGTTGAGGGCGCAATAACGCTTTCTTCTTCTTCCCGGTAAAAATGCCAGTCATTCCGGCCACCGCCATAGTTGTAAACAATGGCAGGATATTCTGGCAGGTCACGCGGATGTTCTGGGGTGCCGCACCGTTTCAGGCAGTCTGGAGAAACAACCAGCCATTTGCGCACCACGCCCAGCTTGCGGGCAATCAGGGAGCCTTCGGCAATTTCCCCTACGCGCACGGCCAGATCCAGCCCTTCTTCCACCAGATCTCCAAACGAGTCGCGCATCACGATCTCGACTGAAAGATCAGGATGACGCTCCAGCAACTCCCCCAGTCGTCTGGTCAGATAGAGGCCAAACGCCGTGGTCACCCCCAACCGCACCAAACCGGAGACAGATGCACGCCGTCGCCCCAGAACGGTTTCAGCCGTTTCCAGAATTTCCAGAACTTCATAGGCATGGGGCAGAAGGCTGCGGCCGTCTTCTGTCATCATCAGGCTGCGCGTGGTGCGGGCAAACAGCGTGGTGCCGTAATGCGCTTCCAGCAAGGCGATATGCCGTGAAATAGTGGGCTGACTGACACCTGTCTCACGCGAGACAGCCGAAAAAGAGCCTGTGGCCGCCACGCGGACAAAGCTGTGAAGAGCAGAAAGAAGGTCCATCAGGTTCCGGAACACATGTGCTGAGACGCTGAAACGCCCTGCCCTGCCTTTTCAGCAGACCGCTTGGTACGGTTCCGGGCACCGCACCGCACAGACCACCGTCAGACCCGGCTAGAGTATAGCTGTAATCATACGACTATCGTATTTATATCTGACTCATACTTATTTTATACACAATTGACGGGAGCACTCTTCCGCCATGCCTCAGGCGCATTTGATGTGCCAACGCCTTGCTGCTTCCGGCCCCACAAGAGGGCCGTTGCCAAGTCTGGTAGGCCGGGCGGGCGGGATTTTTGACAGCAACATGCACCGTTTTTTGCCGCCCGCAGGCCCCAGCACCGTGCCCTTGGTCTTGGTCTTGGTCTTGGTCTTGGTCTTGGTCTTGGTAGCTGGAAGCCCTGCTGTTCAATCTCACAACTGCCTTGCCAGCCTCACGCGCTGATCTTTCACACCTTCTTGGCGGTAGCCTTAGCGGCGGCGTGTGTGAGGCTGCGCCAGTTTCTTTTCCGCCATCCGGGCCAAACGCACGAACGGCAGCCCCAGCAGCAGATAAGCCCCCCCCACCATCAGACCCGTGCCAAAATAGTCAAAATAGGTGGAAGACAGGCGAATATAGGTCTGGGTGAGTTCTGTGAGCGTAATCACGCTGACCAGCGATGAGTCTTTCAGCAGAGAAATGAAATCATTGGTCATGACGGGCATCACCAGCCGGAACGCCTGTGGCACAACCACAAACCGCAACGCCTGAATATGCGTCATGTTCAGGGCCAGCGCGGCTTCCATCTGGCCACGCGCCACGGATTGCAGTCCCGCGCGATAGTTCTCGGCCTCATAGGCTGCGTAGTTAAGCCCCAGCCCCATCACCCCGGCCAGAAACGGTCCAAGATTGATACCAAACTGCGGCAGGCCATAGAAAATGAACAGAATCTGGATCAGCAGCGGCGTGCCACGGACTATTTCCACATACAGCCCGGCGAGAGACGCCATCCACGGTGCGCCATACAAACGCAGCAGAGCCAGTGACAACCCAAGAGCCACTGCCAACACCATGGCACACAAGGAAACGGCAAGGGTAAGAACAGCCCCTTTGGCCAGCAGAGGCAGAAACCCGACATAACGCCGCAACCGTTCCGTCCAGCCAGCGCCGCCCTGTTGCGCCGCAACATAGGACTGCCACTCGGTAGGGGCGATATCAGGTGTGGAAAAATCCTGCGTGAACTGCGCCATTTCAGGCGTCCACAAATTCCAGCGTGCCAGAATGGTGTGCAGGCTGCCATCCTTGAGCATGGCGGCCAGAGCCGTGTTGACCTGTTCCCGCAGCGCCGCGTTCTGGCCTTTGGCAAAAGCAATGCCGTAAGCCACGCGCCCAATGGGTTCGCCCGTTATCTGCAAGGCGGGATTGGTTGCGCCGTAATACTGGGCAATGGGGCCATCAATCAGGATGGCCTCTGTGCGGCCATTCACAAGATCCATGAACACATTGGTTTCTTCATCATAGGTGCGCACCTGCACTTTGGGATGCCCGGCCAGAATCCGCTCTGCCTGCGTGGCCTTGATGGTACCCACCACGTGCCCATCCAGATCCTCCAGCCGGGAGAATTGCGGGCCATTCCTGCGCACCACAATCCGCTCAGATGTCACGTAATAGGGGGTGCTGAAATCTATGCCTTCCGCATGCTCCGGTGTGATCTCGATCCCGCAGATCACCATGGCGTACAGGCCGCGTTGCAGGCCGGGAATCAGGCCATCCCAGTCATTCTGAACGAACGCCAGATCCCGGCCCATATGGCGGCCCAGTTCCTGCATCAGTTCATATTCATACCCCGTAAGGCGTGACTGATCTTTCAGGTCATGAAAAGTGTAGGGCACATCCGCCGAGGCATCAGCCGCCCACCGCAAAGGTTCGGCCGCAAACCCCGCCTTTGGCGCGGACAGACCAAAAGCCGCTACCAACGCCAACACTGCAAGAAGCCCAGACCGAACCATGACAAACCGTGACAGAAAATGCCGCAGGCCTTGCTTCACAAAACTGTCCTTAAAAAACGTCGGGTGCGCTCATCCACAGGATTCACGCACAGGGTTTCCGGTGGTCCGGCCTCTATAATGTGTCCACCATCCATGTAAACAATGATATCAGACGCCACCTGGGCAAAACGCATGTCATGCGTCACCACAATCTGGGTCATGCCTTCATTGTCCAGCGTGCGCATCACGCCCAGCACTTCCTCCGCCACCAGCGGGTCCAGTGCGGATGTGGGTTCATCATACAGCATGATCTCCGGCCGCATGGCCAAGGCGCGGGCAATGGCCGCGCGCTGCTGCTGCCCGCCGGAGAGAGAAAGAGGATAGCGCTGCGCCACCTTGCCTAGCCCCACCTTTTCCAGCAGGGCCATGGCCTCATCCCGTTCTTCCACGCCGCCTTCGCCCTTCACCACGCGCGGGGCCAGCAGAACGTTATCCAGAACCGTAAGGTGCGGGAAAAGATTAAAGCTCTGAAACACCATGCCCACATGGGTGCGCAGCTTATGGGCCATATGCTCGTCAGCACGCCGCCAGGGGCCACCTTGGCGTTCTATCGTAACGCCCATGGCGGTTACGGTCCCGCTATCCGGTATTTCCAGAAAATTCAGACACCGCAGAAATGTTGATTTCCCGCAGCCGGATGGGCCAATCACGGAGATCAGCTCTCCCTTGCGCACTTCAAGGGAGACACCGCTCAGAATTGCCCCTTCTCCAAAGCTTTTGTGCACATTCAGCGCACTCAGAACAATGGGGTCTTCTTCAACGCAAAAAGCCGACCCGGAGTGATCCGGGTCGGCAATGTCGTGTCCGCTAGGAACAAAACGGTTATCAGGCAGCTTTGGTCATCCCACGCAACACATACTGAAGGATGCCACCATGCCGGTAATACTCAACTTCGTCCAGTGTATCGACACGGCAAAGAAGCGGAACATCCTGCTTGGAACCATCAGCACGCGTAATGGTCATGGTCACATCCATGCGCGGCGTGATTTTTTCCAGCCCCGTGATGGTGATGGTTTCATCACCCTTCAGGTTCAGGGTCTTGCGGGTTGTGCCTTCCTTGAACAGCAGCGGCAGAACGCCCATGCCCACAAGGTTAGAGCGGTGAATACGTTCAAAGCTTTCAGCAATGACTGCCTTGATCCCCAGCAGCAGGGTGCCTTTGGCTGCCCAGTCACGGGAGGACCCCATGCCGTATTCCTTGCCACCAAAGACCACAAGCGGAACGCCTTCCTTCTTGTATTCCATGGCGACATCGTAAATGAAGCCTTCCTTGCCATCAGGATAGTGCTTGGAAAGCCCCCCTTCCGTGCCCGGCAGCATTTCATTCTTGATGCGGATGTTGGCAAAGGTGCCACGCACCATCACGCGGTCATTCCCGCGGCGAGAGCCGTAGGAGTTGAAGTCACGCGGTTCCACACCATGCTCGATCAGATAACGCCCGGCAGGGGAGTCCTTCTTGATCGCACCGGCAGGTGAGATGTGGTCAGTCGTGATGTTGTCACCCAGCAGGGCCAGGATACGGGCGTTTTCAATGCCACCACGCGGCTTGGGTTCCGGTGTGATGTCCTTGAAGTACGGCGGATCCTGAACATAGGTGGATTTTGCATCCCACGCGTAGGTTTCAGACCCGGTGGCAACCTTCAGGTCCTGCCATTCCTTCGTGCCCTTGGACACGTGCTTGTAGCGCTTGATGAACTCTTCACGGTTGATGGAAGAACCGATCAGGTCAGCAATTTCCTTGTTGGAAGGCCAGACATCTTTCAGATAGACCGGCTTGCCATCCTTGGAGGTGCCCAGAGGTTCGGTCGTGATATCCTTCCGCATGGTGCCCAGAATGGAGTAGGCAACCACCAGCGGCGGGCTGGCAAGATAGTTTGCCCGCACGTTCGGAGAGATACGGCCTTCAAAGTTACGGTTGCCGGACAGCACGGAAACAGCAACCAGGTTGTTGTTTTCAATGGCATCCACAATGTGCGACGGCAGCGGACCGGAGTTACCGATACAGGTTGTGCAGCCATACCCGACCGTGTTGAAGCCCAGTGCATCCAGATCTTCAGACAGCTTGGAGCGGTCCAGATAATCGGTCACAACCTGAGAACCGGGAGCCAGTGAGGTCTTGACCCAGGGTTTGGGTTTCAGGCCCAGAGCACGCGCCTTGCGGGCCACCAGACCAGCCGCAATCAGCACCGCCGGGTTGGAGGTGTTGGTGCAGGAGGTAATGGCGGCGATCACAATATCGCCCTGACCGATTTCATAGTTGGTGCCAGCAACCGGAACCCTCTTGTTGGCATCGTTCGCGGGAACGCCAAGGGAAGAGGTCAGTTCTTTTTCAAACGCGGTCTTGGCTTCCGTCAGAACAACGCGGTCCTGCGGGCGCTTCGGGCCGGAGATGGACGGCACAACCGTGCTCAGATCCAGTTCCAGAACATCTGTAAACACAGGTTCCGGCGTTTCAGCGGTGCGGAACATTTCCTGCGCCCGCAGATATTCTTCGGTCAGCTTGATGCGGTGTTCATCACGGCCGGTTTCACGCAGGAAGTCCAGCGTCAGGGCATCAACCGGGAAGAAGCCGCAGGTTGCGCCATATTCCGGAGCCATGTTGGCAATGGTTGCGCGGTCAGCCACCGGCAGGTGATCAAGAGCAGGACCAAAGAATTCAACAAACTTGCCCACAACGCCCTTTTTACGGAGCATCTGGGTCACGGTCAGCACCAGATCGGTCGCCGTGGCGCCTTCAGGCAGCTTGCCGGTCAGTTTGAAGCCGATCACATCAGGGATCAGCATGGCAATGGGCTGGCCCAGCATTGCGGCTTCAGCCTCAATCCCGCCAACACCCCAGCCCAGAACGCCCAGACCATTGATCATGGTGGTGTGGCTGTCCGTGCCGTAAAGCGAATCGGGGTAGACGTAATCCTTGCCACCCACGTTGGCTGTCCAGGCAACCTGAGCAATGTATTCCAGGTTCACCTGATGGCAGATGCCGGTATCAGGCGGCACAACGGAGAAGTTTTCAAACGCTTCCTGGCCCCAGCGCAGGAAGGCGTAGCGTTCGCCATTGCGTTCAAATTCCAGCGTGATGTTTTTCTGCAGCGCATCCTGCGAGCCGTAAACATCCACCATCACGGAATGGTCGATCACCAGATTGACGGGAACCAGCGGGTTCACCTTCTGGGGGTCACCTTTCAGCTTCACAATGCCGTCGCGCATGGCGGCAAGGTCAACCACCGCCGGAACGCCCGTGAAGTCCTGCATCAGAATGCGAGAAGGCTTGAACGGCACTTCCTTGGTGCTGCTCCCCTTCGGCAACCAGCCTGCAATCGCCTTGGCGTCGTCCACATTATAGGAACGACCGTCTTCAAAGCGCAGGATGTTTTCCAGCAGAACTTTCAGTGAAACAGGCAGACGGCTAACATCGCCGATTGTTTTTGCTGCTTCAGGAATGGAAAAATAATGATAGGCCTTACCGTCTACAGTGAGTGTACGGCCTGTTTTCAGTGAGTCGTGCCCAACCGTCTTCATATAACCCTATCTCCCCTATCACAGCCCATGGCCGGTGATACGTTCCGGAAGTCGGCTTACCGCCTCTGACACGGTGCAGGTGCTCACCCGCTCTTCCGGGTGGCCGACTTGATATCCCGTTGGCAGTAGAACATACCGGCAGACTTACATGGCACAAGCCGGGGTGCGACCACGAGCGCGCGAGCACACAGGCTTTGGCGGGTTTTGACAGGTAACATTAAGGAGAAGTCCGATCTCCGAGACGTCTTTTGCAGAAGAGGAGCCACATTTTGCTGCCCCTCCCCCCTCCGGCATACCACGGCTTGTAGCAGAGTCTCTCTCGGTTTTCCGGGGGGACCGGCTGGTGCTGGATGATGTCAGCCTGAGTTTGCATGCTGGCGAGGCCATGCTGCTTACCGGCCCCAACGGGGCAGGCAAATCCACCCTGCTGCGTGTGCTGGCGGGCCTGCGTCGCCCGGATGGTGGCGCCCTGCTGTGGGACGGTGTGCCCATTGCGGAAGACCGCACGGCCCACGCCACCCGCGTGGCCTATCTTGGCCATCAGGACGCCCTGAAACCCAGCCTGAGTGTTGTGGAGAATCTGCATCTGTTTGCCCGTGCAGGCGGCGGCGACATGACGGCAGCACTGAAAGCTGTGGACCTTCTGCCGCTGGCGGATTTACCGGCCCGCCTGCTTTCCGCCGGGCAGAAGCGGCGTGCGGCCCTTGCCCGCGTGCTGCTGGCTCAGGCTCCCCTGTGGCTATTGGATGAACCCAGCCTGGGGCTGGATGCCAACGCCATTGTGCTGTTGGGCGAAGCCATTGCCCGGCACCGCGCTGCTGGCGGCGTGGTCATAGCCACAACCCATGTGCCGCTGCCCCTTGAAGACGTGCGCCATCTTGCCCTGCCCGGTGCGCCGGACCCAGCGGACAGATGGTGGGATGAGGAGTCGTCCGCCTTCTCTCCCTCTGATCACGAAGGAGCCAACGCATGATGAGCCTGTTCTGGGCCGTGGTCTTCCGGGACCTCCGGCTGGCACTGCGTCATGGGGCGGATACGTTGGGGGCAGTGCTGTTCTTTATTCTGACAGGCACCCTCTTTCCGCTTGCGCTTGGACCATCGCCTGATCTGCTGCGCCATATGGCCCCCGGCATTATCTGGGTCTGCGCACTGCTGGCCGCCCTTCTGCCGCTGGACCGTCTGTTCGGCGCGGAACTGGAAGATGGCTCGCTTGACCAACTTCTGCTGCTGGGGCTGCCGCCCGCGCTGGTGGCGCTGGCCAAGATAACCGCCCACTGGCTGACAACCGGCCTCCCCCTGCTGATTGCCGCTGTTCCACTGGCCATCATGCTGGGTCTCCCCACGGCCACGCTGCCTATTCTGCTGGCAGGCTTGCTGCTGGGCTCCATGGTCTTGTCTCTGGTTGGCGGCATGGGCGCATCCATTGTGCTGGGCGCGCGCCGCGGGGGCGTTCTGCTGCCGCTTCTGGTGCTGCCCCTCATAACCCCGGCCCTGATTTTTGGAGCCGCCGCTATTGACGCTGCGCGCACTGGCCTGCCTTGGGGGCCTGATCTGGAACTGCTCGGCGCTTTTCTGGCTGGCACTTTGCCTCTCTGCCCGCTGGCAGCCGGAGCCGGATTACGCGCTGCGGTGGAATAACCGACAAAAAACAGAGCCTGCCACATCACGCTGGCAGGCTCCGCTCAAAGACTGTTTAGAAAACCGACTGTGGCGGACTGGCAAAACAGTTTTTGAAAATACCGCCGCAAATCTGACCGTTTCCGAGGTCAACGAAGTGAAAAACTACTGGCCCAGAGGCAGATCGTTCGGCATTCGCTTCCTGATCTGACACGCGTACAGCCATTGTTTCCATGCTCCCTCCGTCGAGAGAGGAAGCATTCTTCCTTCTTTCCCCGCTTCACCAACTAGAGCGGAAGCACAATCCTGCTCCCTCCCCACGGAAACAACCGTCCACCCCCGTGTTAGGGCGCGGGGTTAGAATGCACCTGATGGATTGCGTTGATCTTGGCTTCCAGTTCTGGGGTGATGGTCACCTCCACAGAGCCAAGGATCGTTGCAAGCTGCTGCGTGCTGGTGGCCCCGATAATGTTGGATGTCACAAACGGGCGGGACGTAACAAACGCAACGGCAAGTTGCACAGGGTCCAACCCTTCTTCCCGCGCAAGGGCCAGATAGGCTTCAATCGCCACATCCACGCCGGGCTTCTGGTAGCGTTGCCCACGGTCAAACAAGGTCGTGCGTGCACCCGCAGGCCGCGCGCCATTCAGATATTTTCCGGTCAGATAGCCTTGCGCCAGCGGAGAATAGGCCAGCAGGCTGACCCGTTCCCTCAAAGCCATTTCTGCCAGCCCGATTTCAAATGTACGATTGATCAGGTTGTAAGCGTTCTGAATTGAAGCAATACGCGGCGCACCTGTTCTGGAACACGCGAGATATTCAGACACGCCCCATGCTGTCTCGTTCGAGACCCCTACGTGACGGATTTTCCCTTCCGTCACCAGATCGCCCAGAACGCCCAATGTTTCTTCAATCGGCACCTCATCCGCATCCGCCAGAGATGTAAACGTGGTACCCCCTTCTCCAAACAACCCGATCTTCCGATCTGGCCAGTGCAGTTGATACAGATCCAGATAGTCCGTGTTCAAACGCCGCAAAGACCGTTCCAGCGCGTACCGGATCTGCCGTGGTGTCAGGCGCGTTTCTTCCCCACCGGGCCGAAACCACGGTTGGGTGCCCCGTCCCACCGCCTTGCTGGCAAGGATAATCTTGTCCCGATTACCGCGTGCTTTCAGCCAGCTGCCGATAATGGTTTCCGTAGAGCCCTGCGTTTCAGCGCGGGGCGGAATGGAATAAAGTTCTGCCGTATCAATAAAATTGATGTCATGCGCCAGCGCCATATCAAGCTGGGCATGCCCTTCGGCTTCGGTGTTCTGCTGGCCGAAGGTCATGGTGCCAAGGCACAGTTCACTCACCATAATGCCAGTACGGCCCAGTTCTCGTTGCTTCATGCGGACATCACCTGAGAGAAAAACAGACTAAGGACGGGAACCACCATCAGCCCCGCCGCTTCCCTGTTGTTGCGACTAATCACGCAAAGAGCAAGGCTTTGACCTATTTTACGTTTTTATACAGTTATTGATTACCCCCAAAACGCTCTGCAACAGGGCGTAAGCATGGGAGGTCCGATCCAGAAAAAAGGGGATACCTCTTTAACAGGCATCCCCTTGCTTTCCCGATAATATCGCCCGGCACGATCGTGCCAGATGACGCGGGTGTCTGTTTGACAAGCCTGTCAGATGGGCCACATCAGGCCTTTCGAGACTGAAAGCGTTGGATTTTTGTCTCGGCGGTCTGACGTCTCGCCGCCCGATCCATCTTTTCTGCCTCAAAAACCCTTCACAGCCCGCAATCACGGACTTTCAACCAGCGGCCTACCAAAACGGCGCTCATGCCTTCAGAGGCGCAAGCACCACGCTGGAGTCCCGTCCCTTATTTGGAAGGAGCGGTCGGCGCACCTGCGGACTGCTGGCCTGCCCCTTGAATATCAACCGACGCATAGCGTACGGCGTTTTCGGCATCGCGCAGAGCTTCACTGGCCTTGTACGGGTTGCTTTTAATGAACTTTGCAGCCTGCGCCACATCTTTCCGGGTCTGCTCCAGCGGAACAGCGGCAATGATATAATCCGCATCCACGCTGGAGACACGCAACACTTCAGAAGCCCGAGCCGTGTTGCCCGCCTTCAGATGCCGGTTAGCCGCTGCCAGCGCGGCGGATTTTTCCGGGGTGGGTTCAACCGTTTCATCCAGCACCAGTTCGCCATCAATCGGCAACCATGCCACCTGCTTGCCGGTAGAAGCCAAAGGACGGGGCGGTTGCTGACGCGTTTTGGTGGGCATCAGTTCGTCTTCCGCTTTCTGGAAGGCCGTATTATCCGCCTTGGCCGTTTCCAGAGCGATCTGAGCACTGGCGATCAGTTTCTTGGCTGTGTCCAGATCACCATCATAAATGGCCTGCCGTGCCAGACTCAGTTCTTCAAATGCGGTGTTACCGTCCACGGACAACCGGCCAAAATCCTGCGCTGCCAGATTGGCAAGCTGGGCGTTGGCTGGTGAAGGCGCTGCCGGCGCACCAGAAGAGGCTGCCGCCGCCGCAACGGTTGTGGCCTGTGCGGCTGTCTGCGCCATGGCGGGCATAGCCACACCTGATGCCAACAGAGTGGCCAACACTATGCTTGATGATTTCACGATCCGTCTCCCTTGAACATTCCCACGCATCAAATGCGGGTAATGTTGTGCAGGAGGCGCTCAGCGCAAAGACAGGCGCGCACAAGGCAGGGCTGACCATGGGGCAGGCCCGTGCCAGATAAAGAAAAAAACAAACTGGCACAGGAGGTTAAGCCCTCCTGTGCCTGCTAAACATACCAGATCAGATATAATGCTCGGTCAGCGGCTTGAAGCCATTGAACCGGGTGGAGCAATAAGTGGACACATAGGCGCCGGTAGAAAGCAGGTCCACCTGCTCACCAGCCGTCAGCCCCAAAGGCAGTTCGTAAGCTGTCTTTTCATACATGATATCCGCACCATCACAGGTTGGGCCTGCAATTGCTACGGGGCCGGTCGGGGTACCATCGCGTTCCGTGCGAATGGCATAGCGAATGGATTCGCCTTCCGTTTCAGCCAATCCACCAAAGCGGCCAATGTCCAGATACACCCAGCGCGGCCCATCTTCCCGCCCGCGACGGCTGACCAGCACAACTTCGGACCGGACAACCCCGGCTTCACCCACAATAAAGCGACCCGGTTCCACCAGCATTTCCGGCAGCGCGTTGCCGAAGTGCTCGGTCATGGCGTGGCTGATGGCCATGGCAAAGTGATCAATGCTCGGCACATCATCCCGATACCGGACGGGGAACCCCCCACCCAGATTGACCATGCGCAGGTCAAGCCCGGCGGCACTCAGATCAGTGAACAGAGCGGCCACACGAGAAATGGCAACCTCGTAGGCGTCAGCAGAAAGCTGCTGGCTGCCCACATGGAAGGAAAGACCATACGGGTCCAACCCCATATCCCGCGCTTTGAGCATCAGATCACGCGCGGAGTCCAGCGTGGTGCCGAACTTGCGGGAAAGCGGCCATTCCGCGCCATCATTATCCACCAGCAGACGGCAATAGACGCGGGCACCCGGTGCATGTTCGGCCAGCTTTTCAAGCTCTTCCTGGCAGTCGAACACAAACATCCGCACACCGGCTGCATAAGCGGCGCGAATGGCGGAGACTTTCTTCACCGTGTTGCCAAAAGAAATGGCGTCCGGTTCCGCTCCGGCTTCCAGGCACAGAGAAACTTCTTCCCAGGATGCGGCGTCAAAGCAGGAGCCCAGGCCAACCAACCGGTTAAGGATGGGCATGGCAGGATTCGCCTTGACCGCATAATAAATGCGCGCCTGTGGCAGGGCGGTGTTCAGGGCATGGTAACGCGCTTCAACCTGATCGACATCGACCACGAGGCAAGGCGTTGCCGGCTTTTGTTCGGCGATAAAACGGGCAATTTTGGGAGTCATCCCACCCATTCCCCCAATATAAGGCTCTTGCTGCGTGTTCCATGCAGGAAGAGGAGTTGCGAAACGGTCTAACGGACCAGCGACCAAAGGCGAACCGTCCAGAAATGAGGCGGTCCCGATTGCCAGAACGCTTGACGTCGTTGCGTAACCTCAGAGGGCCAGTGGCACGTGCGTTGCTGCGTAGGGGCGTGCATATGAGGCCAAACCGCCACAAGTGCAAGACAAAAATGGAAGGTTTTCAAAAAAACATGGCATGACAGAAATACCCTCGGTAAAACCACCACTCACTTCGGTTTCTTCACGTTGTTTTTCCTGCTTGTTCGGGAACACCGCCGCTGCCGTGAAGGGAACCGCCCGTAACTTTTGGCCTTGTTCGTTCGCGCTCCTGGTCACTCGCGGTTCAACCTCTGGCCCCAAGCCACACGACAAAGAAGGATGTTTGACGCACGATGCAGGTTCTCTGTGATTCCGCCGCACCGTCGCCTGCTGAGCACCAGCCTCAGGAAAACCAGAATCCGGGTGTGGAGAAAACTGGCCGGACATTCCGCAGCCCATCAGACCTCGGCCGTGCAGACTGGAAGACCATTTTCATCCAGACTGCCAAGAGCCTCATTTCCGGCCCCACAACGTTGGTGGCCGCAGGCTGCGCCTTCTATACCACCCTCTCCCTGTTTCCGGCCATCAGTTCCCTGATTTCCATCTACGGGCTGGCGTTTGATGTGCAGACCGTCACGCCACAGCTTGAAGTGCTGCGCAGCCTGCTGCCGCCCAGCGCCTACAGCCTGATCTATGACCGTATCCAGACTCTGGTGGCCGAGCCGCACAGCTCTCTTACCTTCAATCTTGTCATCTCGCTGAGCGTGGCACTCTGGTCCGCTTCTGCGGCCACACGGTCCATTCTGGCGGCGCTGAACATTGCCTATAACACCAAGGAAAGCCGCAGCTTCATCGTGTTCCAGATCACGGCACTGAGCATGACGCTCTCCGCAGTGCTGGGCGCGGCTCTTACTCTGGCTCTTATGGTGGCGCTGCCTCTGTTCCTGAACCTGCCAGCGTGGCTGCACATCCCCACTCCGCCCGGCTCCCTTGAGTTTGCGGCCAGATGGAGCGGGCCGCTTATCATGTTCACCTTCCAGATTCTGGCAACATCGGTGCTCTACCGCTTTGGCCCGGACCGTCACCACCCTGCTTTGTGGCGGTGGGTTCTGCCGGGGGCACTGTTCGCCACGCTTACATGGATCATCAGCGCCTCAGGCTTTTCCTATTATGTCGCCCACATTGCCAGCTACAACGCCACTTACGGACCTCTGGGGGCAGTGATTGCCATCATGATGTGGTTCTTTGTCAGCGCCTGGGTGATTCTGATGGGTGCGGAACTGAACGCGGAAATGGAAAGCTACGCACGCGGTGAACGCCGCAAACCCGTTCACCTCTGATACACACAATCAGGGGCTGAACGAACATCAGCCGGACAGTACAGGCACACGGCGAGAAAAGACGGAAAGAAGAGCGCGCGGCAGGAGGCCAACCGCACTGAGCGCCTCAAGAGCAAACAGCCGCCCCCCTTGCATGACTTGATAGAGGCCACACTCAATAAAGCCACACTTCCGTCTGCTGAGCATCTAGCGAGGCTGAAAAACCAGCCGAAAAATCTGATTGAAGCCATGACAGACGCACGTCCAACAGGCAGGACGGGCCAATATCTACATATGGCCAACCTTCTCGGATTTTCGGTCTAAGGGCCTCGCCAAGGGCTTTCAGCGTGCCTTTGCAGGCTCATAAAAGACCCCACAGAAGCCTTTAACGGACGACTTCATGCGCCGCCCTTAACGTCTACAAGTCTGCCAGAACATGCTGACAGACTTTATTAAGGCGGAAATTCTATGAGCGTTTTGCGCGCCGGATCGGACGCACGGTATGCCCCTGCGCGGCCTCAAACTGCATGACGGAAGAGGATTCGATGGATTCGGCCCCATCCTGTGGCGCAGACGCAACTTCAATCGGTGCAGGCTCGATCTTCACGTGCGCAACGCCAGACCCAAGCATGCCAATTTTGGCTGCCGCGGCCTGCGAGAGATCAATGATACGGCCCCGACTATACGGCCCACGATCATTGACCGTAACCACAACCGAACGGCCTGTGTCTTCTGACGTCACCAGCAGCTTGCTGCCCAGTGGCGCGGTAGGATGGGCCGCAGTCAGGCTCGCTTTATTGAAAAGACTGCCAGAGGATGTACGCCGATGGCTGAAACGACCACCGTACCAGCTCGCCATGCCCTTCTGCAAAGCGTGATGACCCTTGCCCATGGCGGGGTTGGAAAACGTGGGGTCTTTCTGCTCGCGCGCGGCAAGAGCACGCTGCACAGAATCGGCCCACGCTGTGCCACTTTGCCCGCTATCCTCTGCTCGTGCAGAAGAAGCAGACCCCATGGAGGCCATAACAAACACACTTCCAAGAAGTGCCCGGCGTAGGGCTGACATCCGCTTGTTCACTCCATCACCCATTAAAACTGGTTGAATAAAGCCGTTGCATGCCTGAAAAAGCAACCAGTTTCTGCCCCGGCCCCTTTTACAGGCTCCCCTTTCATGGCGGAGGCTCATGGCGAAAAAGAGGCAGATACAGCGCGTTTTTGTGTTGCCCCCGCATTCCGGCCGCTGGCCTCACACCCCGCGGCAAATGGCTGGAACAGGCAACCCGGAACAGGTTTTTCCTGAATTTTCCGCCGCATACCAATCTCTTCTCTTGGATGCAGCGTGGCATCGTGCTACGGCCCGATGCACTATGGAAAGACCTCTTATTGCTGTGCTGAACGGCCCCAATCTCAACATGCTCGGCCAGCGTCAGCCCGAAATTTACGGCAGCGCCACCCTTGATGATGTGGAGCAGATCTGTATCCAGGCCGCCGACAAGCTGGATCTGGCCATTGATTTCCGCCAGACCAACATAGAAGGTGAGCTGATCTCCTGGGTGCAGGATTGCCGTAAACGGGCGCGTGGCATCATCATCAACCCCGCAGGTTACAGCCATACGTCGGTTGCCCTGCTGGATGCGCTTCTGGCTACGGACCTGCCGGTAATTGAGGTCCATATCTCCAATATTCACCGCCGCGAGCCATTCCGCCACATGTCCTATGTCTCCCGCGCCGCCGTTGGCGTTATCTGCGGGCTAGGCGTGACAGGGTATTCTCTGGCATTGCAGGCAATGACCGATCTTATTCTACATGAGGATGACCAATGAGCGGATTGCTCGTGGATGCAGATGCCATTCGGGCATTGGCTGAAATTCTGACCGACACCGGCCTGACGGAAATCGAAATTGCGGAGAAAGACAGCCGCATTCGTGTAGCCCGTGCCCCTGCTTCCGTGCAGGCCGTGGCTCCGGCCCCTGTTGCTGCTCCGGCTCCGGTAGCGGCCCCTGCGGTGGCTCCGGTTCCCGCTGCCCCGGCAGACCTCTCCCGCCATCCGGGTGCGGTTAACAGCCCCATGGTTGGCGTGGCGTATCTCACGCCTGATCCGTCCTCCCCTCCGTTTGTGAGCGAAGGCCAGATTGTCAGCGCCGGGCAGACCCTGATGCTGATTGAAGCCATGAAAACCTTCAACCAGATCAAGGCTCACAAGGCTGGCACGGTTAAGACGCTGCTGGTGGCCTCGGGCGATCCGGTAGAATTCGGCCAGCCGCTTGCCATCATCGAGTGATGTTTTCAAAAATCCTCATCGCCAACCGCGGCGAGATTGCCCTTCGTATCCTGCGCGCCTGCCGGGAACTTGGCATCAAGACCGTAGCGGTTCACTCCACTGCGGATGAAGACGCCATGCATGTGCGCCTGGCGGATGAAGCCGTGTGTATCGGGCCTGCTGCGTCACGCGACTCCTATCTGAACGTGGCGGCCATTCTGGCTGCCGCCACCATAACCGGGGCAGAAGCCATTCATCCCGGTTACGGCTTTCTGTCCGAAAACGCGGATTTTGCCGAAACGGTGGAAGCCCACGGCCTGACCTTTATCGGGCCAACGGCTGACCATATCCGCATGATGGGCGACAAGATCACCGCCAAAACCACCATGGAAGCCCTTGGCGTTCCGCTGGTACCGGGTTCTGACGGTGAACTGAAAAGCCTTGAAGAAGCACGCGCGGTTGCAGAAAAAGTTGGCTACCCCGTTCTGATCAAGGCGACGGCTGGCGGTGGCGGACGCGGCATGAAAGTGGCGCAGAGCGCAAGCGAACTGGAAGAAGCCTGGAGCGTAGCCCGCACGGAAGCCCGCACGGCTTTTGGCAATGATGCCGTTTATCTGGAAAAATATCTGGATAAGCCGCGCCATATCGAACTCCAGATTTTGGCCGACAACCACGGAAACGTGGTGCATTTTGGTGAGCGTGACTGCTCCCTGCAACGCCGCCACCAGAAACTGCTGGAAGAAGCAGGCTCCCCCGTTCTGTCTGCTGAACAGCGTGACGCCATTGGCCGCACCGCTACGGATGCTCTGGCCAAGATGGGCTACCGGAACGCAGGCACGCTGGAGTTCCTGTATCAGGACGGCCAGTTCTGCTTTATCGAGATGAACACCCGCCTGCAGGTTGAGCATCCGGTTACGGAAATGGTGTGTGATGTTGATCTGGTGCGCGAACAGATCCGCATCGCAGCAGGGGAAGAGCTGGGTTATACCCAGTCTGACATCTCCTTCTCCGGCCATGCCATTGAATGCCGCATCAACGCGGAAGACCCGGATACCTTTGCCCCCTGCCCCGGCACGGTGGCGGTGTATCATCCCCCCGGCGGCCTTGGTGTGCGCGTGGATAGTGCCCTGTACACCGGATACCGGGTGCCGCCTTACTATGACAGCATGATCGCCAAGGTGATTGTGCATGCCCCGACTCGGGCGCAGGCCATTGCCCGCATGCACCGGGCGCTGGACGAATTTGTGGTGGAAGGCATCAAGACCGTCATTCCGCTGCACCGCCGTATTCTGGCGGACCCTGAATTCCAGAAGGGTGAGTACACCATTCACTGGCTGGAACAGTTCACCAGCCGCCCGCACTGACCTCTACGTGCGACCAGAAAAACCCGGCTTTCGGAAGGAAGTCGGGTTTTTTGTGGTCACTCTTCCGTGATGCCCGGTTGACGCTTTCTCTGGTGCAGGTTTGCCTTCTGCCGCGTGCGGCATCTGGCTGCACAGTGCATCAGAGAAAGCAAACACATGTCTCTTTCAGGTAAAATCGCCATTGTGACAGGTGCCGCGCAGGGTATCGGGCGTGGCATTGCCCTGCGCCTTGCCAAGGATGGCGCGGATATTGTTCTGACCGACCTCAAAAAAGACAAGCTGGCCACCGTAGCCGCAGAAATTGAGGCATTGGGCCGCAAGGCGCTACCTCTGACTGCGGATGTCAGTGACCGCGCGCAGGTTTTCTCTGTGCTGGAACAGACCTCTCAGGCTATGGGGCACGTGGATATCATGGTGAACAATGCCGGTATTGCGCAGGTGCGCTCCCTACTGGAGGTGACGCCGGAAGAAGTGGACACCATTTTCCGCATCAATGTGCAGGGCACGTTGTGGGGTATTCAGGCTGCCGCAAAAACCTTCAAAGCCCAGGGCACCCCCGGCAAGATTATCAATGCCTGCTCCATTGCTGGGCACGAAAGTTTTGCGTTCCTGGGCGTTTATTCCGCCACCAAATTTGCCGTACGCGCGCTGACACAGGCTGCCGCCAAGGAACTGGCCTCCTCCGGCATTACCGTGAATGCCTACTGCCCCGGTGTGGTGGGCACGGATATGTGGACGGAAATTGACCGCCGCATGGCGGAGGAAACAGGTGCCCCGGTAGGCGAGACCTACAAAAAATACGTAGAAGGCATTGCACTGGGCCGCGTGGAAACGCCGGAAGACGTTGCCGCCTTTGTGGCTTACCTGGCCAGTGCGGATTCCAATTACATGACAGGCCAATCCGTCATGATTGATGGTGGCCTAGTGTACCGCTGACGCGACCACTCAAGCCGGAAAGCCACCTGCGCCCCATAAAAAAGGCTCTCCGAAGAGAGCCTTTTCTGCACATAACACGTCCTGAACCAGGCTGCGTCAGGCTGCGGAAGACACACCCGCCTCTTCCTCTTCTTCCTCATCATAGGAGCGGATACGCGGGTCTTCACCACGGCGGGGGGTGAATTCTCCACGCCGCAGGGCTGTCTCAATATCTTCCAGTGTGGCTCCGGCCGTTTCTGGCACAAAGAAATACACAAAGATCACAGATGCCAGATTGACCCCCGCATAGACCCACATGGTGCCCCCCAGTGTCACCAGATGCACCAGGGTCAGTGCGGTGGCAGTTACCAAAAGGTCAGCCCCCCACAGCACGGCGGCATGCACACTGGTTGCCGCAGCCCGCATGGGGAGCGGGAACAGTTCGGCCCCCAGCAACCAGCCAACCACCTGAATGCCGCCTGCATTGAACATCATGAACAGCAGCATGAAGACAATGGTCACCCAGCTTCCAACGCTGCCTTTATCCGGATGGATGGCGAACATGATACCCAGCCCGATCAGGCTGATAACAGAGCCCGGTCCCATGATCAGCACCAGACGGCGGCGCCCAATTTTATCCACAAACAGGCAGCCCAGCAGGGTCATGACCAGATAGACAATGGAAATGCCAAGGCTGGCCAGCAGGGCGGCTGAATTGCCGAACCCGGCATCAGACAGAAAGGTTGGGGCGTAATAGATCATCATTTCCAACCCCCCTGCCTGTGTGAAGAAGGCAATACCCAACGCGGCAATCAGCGCAGGGCGGGCAAATGGTAGGAAAAGACCTTTCCAGCCCCTTTCATCCTCATCCATGCTGGCCGTGTTTTCATGAATTTCACGGATCTCACGCCGAATGGCCTTGCGGGAAGTCCGCACACGGCTCAACTGCTCAACTGCGGAAACAAGACCCTCATTTTCCGCCGTCCAGCGCGGGCTTTTGGGCAGAAAGAACATGCAGACAAACACAAAGGCCGCAGGTAGAGCCGCCACAGAGATCATGGGCCGCCATCCCCAGGCATCACGCATGGCAAAACCCACAAGGTTAGCCAGAAAAATGCCAACCCCAATGGCAACGTTAAACAACGTCACCAGATTACCACGTTTGCTAGCAGGGGCCAGTTCCGAAATATAGGTGGGCACCACCTGCGTAGCTCCCCCCACCGCCAGGCCCAGAAAAACGCGGGCAATAATCAGGCTGTTCATGTCTGGCGCATAGGAGCATGCAAGCGCCCCCACCACAAAAACCGCGGTCACCACCATAACGGTGGCCCGGCGGCCAAAACGCTCGGACAGATAGGAGATGCTCAGCGCACCCAGCACCGCACCCACAAGAATGGCAGATGTCACCATTTCTTCCTGACCAGAAGTCAAATGAAAGTCTTTGGTGATAAGAAGAAGAGCACCGGAAATAATACCAGTGTCATAACCGTATAACCCACCGCATATGGCAGCAACAAAAGCCGCTATCCACAAGACACGATGGGCGTTTGGCGAAATCTCAACATTCGCAATTGCTTCTTGAGCACGTTTCTTTTCTGCTTTCATGGCACCATAATGCCACAATGTGGCAACGGTTGCATAGAAATTACATTTTTTTATTAAATATGTTACAGTGGCGTGTTTGAATCTCTTCTACTCCCTGTTCCGCACACACGGAGAATTATGAGGGCAGCGTGCCCTGTAGTCCCGAATTTCCTTGACAGGAAAACGCGAAAAGCTATCTCATTCCTCATACCAAGGGGGGTTCCGGCAAGGAACTGAGAGGCCACTGTGTTCTGGCAACAGAGCAACGGCGTGGCGACCCTGCCGCCAGCATGCATGATGCCGCTGGCGGGGAACCTGATCCGGCTAATACCGGCGGAGGGACTGGTGCAAAAGAAGAGCGCGCGAACTCCCTACATCCGTGGAAGCCTCTTCTGCCCCCGTCCTCCTCTGGCTGAGGAGAGAGTTATGACCCAGGCCACAACTTCAGAACGTACCCATACCGGCAACCCACGCCCGGCCAACACAACGGCACCCGCACCGGGCCATGTGACCACCGGCCCCATTCGGGGGTCGCGCAAAGTGTATTCCAGCCCGGAAGGCCACGCGGACATTCGCGTGCCATTCCGTGAAATAGCACTTGATCCTTCCGCTAATGAACCGCCACTGCGCGTGTACGATACCTCCGGCCCCTACACAGACCCGGAAGAGCAGATTGACGTGCGGCAGGGCCTACCCAAAGTGCGCACCCCTTGGCTGGCCCGTCGTGGCTTCAGCCCCATTGCCCCGCGTGAAGTGCGCCCCGAAGACAACGGCAACGCTTCTGGCGATCATCTCGTCGCCCCCTGTCCTGCTCCGCACCGTGTGCTGAAGGGGGCTGATGGCCAGATGGTCACGCAATATGAATTCGCAAAGGCCGGGATCATCACGGAAGAGATGATCTATGTGGCGCACCGTGAAAATCTGGGCCGCCTGAAAGCAGCGGAAGGTGCAACAGAACGCCTTCAGGATGGCAATTCCTTTGGCGCAGCACTGCCCGAATTTGTCACCCCGGAATTTGTGCGTGAAGAAATTGCCCGCGGTCGCGCCATTATTCCCGCCAACATCAACCACCCGGAACTTGAACCCGTTATTATTGGCCGCAACTTTCTGGTGAAAATAAACGCCAATATCGGCAACTCCGCCGTCACGTCCTCCGCAGCGGACGAAGTGGAAAAGCTGGTGTGGTCCATCCGCTGGGGTGCGGATACGGTGATGGATCTTTCAACGGGCCGCAACATCCACAACATTCGTGACTGGATTCTGCGCAACGCCCCCACCCCCATTGGCACCGTGCCGCTGTATCAGGCACTTGAAAAAGTGGGCGGGGATGTTGCGAAACTGAACTGGGACGTGTTCCGTGATACGCTGATTGAACAGGCGGAACAGGGCGTGGACTACTTTACCATCCATGCCGGTGTACGCCTGCAACACGTGCCGCTTACCGCCAACCGCGTAACGGGCATTGTCTCCCGTGGTGGGTCCATCATGGCAAGCTGGTGCCTGAACGGCCACCGTGAGAGCTTCCTGTATGAGCATTTTGAAGAAATCTGCGATATCATGCGGGCCTATGATGTTTCGTTCTCGCTTGGCGATGGCCTGCGCCCCGGCAGCATTGCCGATGCAAACGACGCCGCACAGTTTGCCGAACTGGAAACACTGGGCGAACTGACACAGATCGCCTGGGCAAAAGGCTGTCAGGTAATGATCGAAGGGCCGGGCCATGTGCCCATGCACAAGATCAAGGAAAACATGGACAAGCAGTTGCGGGAATGTGGAGAAGCCCCGTTCTACACGCTTGGCCCGTTAACCACGGACATTGCACCGGGGTATGACCACATTACCTCCGCCATTGGGGCAGCCATGATCGGCTGGTTTGGCACCGCCATGCTGTGTTACGTCACCCCGAAGGAGCATCTGGGCCTACCAAACCGGGATGATGTGAAAACTGGTGTCATCACCTACCGTCTTGCAGCCCACGCGGCGGATCTGGCCAAAGGCCACCCGGCCGCCAAACTGCGGGATGACGCCCTTAGCCGCGCACGCTTTACCTTCCGGTGGGAAGACCAGTTCAACCTCTCGCTCGATCCGGATACCGCCTGCGCCTATCACGATGAAACCATGCCGCGCGAAGCGCATAAAACAGCGCATTTCTGCTCCATGTGCGGGCCGAAATTCTGTTCCATGCGGATCAGCCAGGACCTGAAGGAAGACGCAATCAGGCTGGCCGGCATGGAAGAAAAAACCAAGGAATTCCGTGAAGCTGGCGGAAAAGTTTACGTCCCAGCAGAATAACCAGCTCTTTCTCACCCGGTCCGCCGGGTGAGGAGTTTTTGCGCTGCAGTGCGATATGATAAAGCCTTCAATGCTCTATCATATCGCCTGAGGCATAGTGGTTAGATCAACGAATATCGCGTAGCCTCTTCATCATCTGTCCACTCTGGAATGATGCACTAATGGGCGCAACCAGTTGCGCGATTTCTTCCGAACTCGGCGGTCGCATATTTGGAATCAGCAATTCCAGAGCTTGCTCATAAAAACCGTCTGTCTGCTGCAGAAGGGCCTGCACATCGACAGCGGACATCTGGTTCGGCAAAAAAGCACGTAGATCCCTTAGGATTTCAAATCTCTGCCCTTGTGACGTATTACCCAATAGCGCCAACAAAGATGCCTGAGATTGTGGCTTCCCCAGATTGGGCCGTATGGTGGAAACTGCATTTTCCCAGAACCCTTCCATACCTTCCAGAACAGGCACCATCTCCGTGCCTTGCAATCCCTTTTTCATATGGGAAGCAACAGCTTTCAAGGCGTTAATTCTATTTCCCTGCTCCGTGCCGTCAAGCAGACTGGCCATATCCGTAGGGGATACATCACGCTCCAGCCGCCGGGCCATAAACTCGATTGCGGAGCTTCTAAAACCCTCCATGCCATCAAGAAGTTTATTAACATCCGTTACGGTCATTGTTTCAGGCATTGCTACAGACAGAGCCTTCAACCCCTGAAAACGGTTTCCCTGCTGGGTTTCTCCAAGCAGACGCGCAAGATCCGCCGGAGCCACAGGTTTTGCGAGCTTGGACGATATCTTCTCAAGACCCTGGGTCCAGAAGCCTTCAGTACCACGCAGAATCCGCAAAGTCTGTTCTGTAGTCAGCGGTGTCTGGATATGGTCATTCAGCTTGCTGATAGCCTGATAACGATTTCCCTGTTCCAGCCCTCCCAACAAAGCGATCACCTCATCTCCACCAATGGAATCGGGTAGATACTGATCCAGCACCTCAATGCTGTTTTCGCGGAAATTATCAGTGGATTGCAGAAAAGACAAAGCAACTGTTACCGGTATAGGGGCCTGCACGGACGGCACCAGCATGCGGATAATCTGTGAGCGACTTCCTTCACGCGTGCCATGCAAAAGCTGCGTGACCTGATCATAAGAAAGCTTGCCGTCACTATCCGTCAGCCCCCGTTCAATAGCAGAAGCTCGCATATTCGGATCAATACTCGCCAACTGCTTCACCAACGGTGCAAGATCTGCGTTATCTTTCTGGCTCACGGAAGAAGGCATTTCAGCTGGCTGTGCAGGCGCGGGAAGTGGCGTAGGTGCGGCAGCCTGAACGGGCGGTGAGGGTACCTCTTCTCTCTTCACAGTAGGAATCTGTGGAGCTGGCGTGGCTTTTTCAGAGCCAGAAATAGACTTCGTTTCTTCCTGATGCGAGGAGAAAGACGCTATTTTAGGGGCATCAGACACCACCGGCACAGCAGAAGATGACATTGCAGCAGGTGCGCCGGACGGTTTATGCAAAAAGACCGAAGCGCCAATCCCTGCGGCAATAACAACAGCGGCCCCGCCTCCCAGAAGGAGAGTCCGCGTATTCCGTTTAGAAGGAGAACCTTCTGCCTCTACTACCGGCAAGCCTGCCTGTCTGCGTAACGCATCACACAGCCGATCCAGGGCATCCCCATAATTACGGAACAGATCAATAAACTGGGCATTGGTCATCTGGTACTCAAATGCCCCTGTCGGTAAAATATCTTCAATACGTGCCGGGATAACGGGTTTATTCCGTAAACTGGCAAGAGCCAGCTCCTTGGCTATTTCCTTTGAACGATTGGCGTTTCCGCTAAACAGAAGGAGCATAGCCACAGAACGCTCCATCGCATTGACAATGGCACTTTGGTAATCTTCTCCCGGTAAAATATCCCGGCAGCTCATCCAACATTTCAAACCACGTTTTTCAATGTCATTTACAAGCTTTTTTGCAAAATCTTCATCTTTTGAAGAATAGCTGAGAAAAACAAGACCATTCATAATTTTCTGCCTATCTATCATCTGTAATGATACGTTCAAAAGGGAGTTCAGCCCATCTTGGCCGTGATGGGACGGCTGCGATGCGCCTGAACCCACGTTGCATTCTCTGCCAGAGATTCTTTTCCCAGTGTGATCATGAGTGCATTCCACTCATCATCCAAAACCTTTCGGTCCTCTTCATGGGCCTGTGCCAGCGCGTGCCTGATTCCGCGCGCCTGATGCTCCGCGTGCTCAAACACGCCTGCCGCCTGATCATAAGCGTGAATATGTTCCTCCAGCAGACGCATTTCCTGAAAGGTCAGAAAAAAAACGAGGATAGCAGGCAGAACACCAATCAATACGGAAGGAAGTTCACGCAGGGATTCCGGCACGCTTTCCGGCAATGCCCCACCACATAAAAGCTGAGCAAGCGCCAGCGCAGCGATACAGATACACAGTACCCCTATGGTCGTGTGAATCATCATCTTCAGACGACTAGCCATTTTCTCATACGATTTGAGACGATTCTGGAAATAGTTCCTCTGGCCATCCATCCATATGTGCGTAATGGCCTTGCGTGGTGTTTGTTTGTGCATCAATGCAGCAGCCATCGCCCATAGGGACGGCCCTCGCAAGGCCAGACGAATCCAACCCAGTTCACCTTCATGCTGCCGTAGATAATTATCTGATACAGAGAGAGGAAGCTGTGAAGCAGACCAGTAAAACTGCACACGCAAGGCTTCGGCAAGAGCACGATGATCCTGATAAAGCTCCTGCCATTTTCCAGGTTTTACGCGAATATTGTAATACAGAAACGCCAAGCCAAGCACAGCAGCATAAGCAAGCAGCAGGCCTACGGGTTTTCCATATTCACAATAGGTTTCAAAAAGTGAAACACCTGTCGGAATAGCAAGTGCGAACCAGAACAATGCGCCCAATTGCCTCCTGCCTTCCGTACGGGCGCGCGGCCGCATGCCTGGCACCCAGTCCCCCAACAGCTTTTGCTGTGAAATAAAAGACAGCGTATCTGCTTGACCAAAGAGTGTCCTTACTCTCTCAAGGTCAGGTTGGGTTTCCTCTTCAAGCCCAAGATAGACCCCACTGGTCATGCATAATCTGGCGTGCGTCTGGCCGGTGTGCTGCAAGGCATTGCTGGCCAGCACAACCGCATCAAAATCCTTGGGGGCCAGAAGCTTTAAAGTCTTTTCCCACTCGGCGGGTGTTAGTCCGGACGGAAGGGATTGCCAGCAATACCTCACATCATGTTTTTTGTATTTACGGGTCAGATCGTCCGCGGGCATATCACTCCACCACCGCGCCATTCCCGCTGTTTCAGGCTCCGGGTTGGAATCTGTCGCCCGGGGCGTATGCAGGTGGAGAACCGGACCGCAGCGCGCCAGTTCCAGACGTGGAAGACGCTCCGCGAACAGACGGCTACCTGTTACACTGGCAGCAGCAACTTCAACATATTCACCATGCGTCCGGATAGCTACGGTATGAGCGGTTCCACCACGCCCTGCTCGCCGAGGGCGGCCGGGTCGTTGCTCAGCAGAATCATTATCCTCTCCATTCCATAGCGCCAGCAGGATATGGCTTTGCCGACTCAGGAGAATGGCAAGTTGCTCATATTGCAGAACATCTTCTGCCGCCGGATCACCATTAGCGGCCTGAACGGGCGGTAGAGTAAACCGCAAACTCACGTTATCACCGGCATATAAACGGTCAAAACGCTCACGAGCCTCAGGTACCATGGTAAAACGGTAAGCCTCTATGGGCATAGGCAGAATACAAACCACCGGAATACCAAGCTGGGCAGCAATATCTGCCACTTCCTGATCCGCGCCTTCAGCTAATGCAGTCATCACTTGTAAATGAGTAGGATAAAGTGCCTGCAAGGCTCTCAGCACGCAAGAAATATGCTCCCGCAACGGTGCAAGCGCCTGAGGATGAATGTTCCGATGGCCTGAAACACCAACAAGAATAGGGAGAGCAGGCATGTGTTCTATTCTTTCCTTAAATATATCCGAACATGCAAATGACACGCGCCGTAATAGAGAATAATGCGCTTTGCATCCTTATCAAAACACAGCATCGGATGTTAGTGGTTCTCGCGCTTTTTCGAGGAACATCCGGCCTGTACAGACAAAGGCTGCCCCAGAACAGAAACAAAATCTGCACATAAAAGCTAAGAAAAATGAAATTTTTGTCTGAAAATAACAGAATGGACGACACAAACTATTCTGATTACTGTTGCCCCACCCCCACAGGTGACTGCAGCTGTAACGGAACAAGGTCCAGCGAGACATCCGTATAGAAGCTTCGAGCGTGTTTACGCTTGCTTAAAAGAGTTACTTTTTGGGAATCGCATCGTGGCGGAGAGAGAGGGATTCGAACCCTCGGTACGCTATTAACGTACACACGCTTTCCAAGCGTGCGCCTTAAGCCGCTCGGCCATCTCTCCGGCGCGGGTGTGGTAATAGCAAGATCAGCGAAACTGGCAAGAGGAAATTCTCCCCCTCGCACGTTTTAAACGGAAAAATGTGGTTTCCGGGCGTTCTGGATGAAGCGTTTTATGGCCTCGGGGCTTTTAACGCCCGGTGCGCTTTCCACACCGGACGAAACATCCACGGCTGGCGCACCCGTGAGAGTCACGGCCTCTTCCACGTTTTCCGGGTTCAGCCCTCCCGCCAGCATCCACGGAAAAGGCGGATGCCAGCCGTGCAGCATGGACCAGTCCAGCTTTTGAGCGTTGCCACCCGGCCGGGTAGCCTGTGCGGGCGGCTTTGGCTCGATCAACAGTCGGTCAACCAGGCAACCTGTCGGGAGTTCCGCGCGGCTGGACACAGGTTGGGAAAGCCAGACCGGCACGCCCAACCGTTGGCTGAGTGCCAACGCCCGCTCCGGTGAGGCATAAAGTTGCAGGATATCCAGCTTCACACCATCCAGCACACGGGCCAGCGTGTCATCGTCTGGATGCACAAACAGCCCCACCCTTTTGGGACCACCTGCATGCCGACGGGAAAGGCGGTCCGACTGCTGGGGCGTGATATTGCGGGGGGAACGCTCAAAGAAGACAAAGCCGATCCAGTCGGCTCCGTGCTCTACGCAGGCATCAAAACCCGCTTCCTCTGTCAGACCACAGATTTTCACGCCCCGATGCGGCATCGTGTCTCCCGGCGGTTGCGCCATTACCCAGCCAGTTCTGCCGCGATTGCCGCTGCCGCTGCGGCCGGGTCAGCCGCCTGCGTGATAGGACGCCCGACCACAATCCAGTCTGCCCCGGCCTGACGCGCTTCACCAGGCGTCATGACGCGTTTCTGGTCCCCTGCCTGACTCCCCGCTGGGCGGATACCCGGCGTTACCAGCAAAGGAGCATCTCCCAACGCATCACGGAGGGGCGCAATCTCATGGGCTGAGCAGACAAGCCCGTCTATCCCGGCCTGCATGGCCAGTTTCCCAAGACGCAGAACCTGTGCCCGCGCGCCATCCGTCACACCCGTTTCTGCCAGAGCGTGGTCATCAAGGCTGGTCAGCACTGTTACAGCCAGAAGGGCTGGCCGAGCATCGGCCGGGAACGCTTCATCACACGCCTGCCGCGCCGCTTCCATCATGGCCCTGCCGCCTGATGCATGCAGGGTCAGCATTCTGGGCCGCAGGTAAGACAATGCCCGAACAGCGGCACCCACCGTATTGGGGATGTCATGCAGTTTCAGGTCCAGGAACAAAGGCGTGCTGCCCGCAACATCCGCGACAGCCTGAAAGCCCGCCGCATAGGCAAACTCCAACCCCAGTTTGACAGCCCCGGCAGAAGGACCAACCGCCTGCGCCCATGCTTTGGCTGTGGCGGGGTCCTGTGTGTCCAATGCGGCAATAAGCCCGGTTTGACGTGCCATTAAATAGAATCTTCAGAAGGAGGAGGAATAACGGCGGCAGTCGGTATGCCCTGCGGATGCTCCACCACGTGGGTCGCGGCAGAGGCCGCCTGCACCTGGGCAAGCTGGGCTTCAAGCTCACGCACCCGTTGTTCAGCCTTGCGCGCCCGGCGGCGCTGCACAAGTTCAGCCGCCCAGAGGCAGAAAGCCCCCATGATAAAGGCGACGGCAGCGACAATCAGCGCCAGAACACCTGCAGAACATTTCCAGCTATATGTGAGCAACCACATATCCAGCGGGTCCTGATTACTGGCGCTGAAGACAACAAGCGCCAGCAAAAACGGGATAACAACAGTCAGTCTGATCATGGTTTTGTGGTACCCTCACGTTGCTGGAAGAGCAAGGACTATCAAGGCTCCGCCATGACCCGCCCGCCTGCGCACAGGACAAAACACCAAGGTGGGGTCTCGCACATCCAGAGCTAATCTGTTACTGCTGCCAGACATATCAGTCACTGAAATTTTCTTTCGCATTCAGCTTTAAGCCAAACAATCATAAGGAGTTCCTGCCCCACATGTCCGATCATAACGAACACACGATAGACTCCGTTGATGGCGGCATGAATACGGGCCGGGGCAATCCCACCATTCTGATGGGCATACAATACAGCAAGACCGTCACCTTCCAGACGGTCAACGCGCCGGCTGTTTACATGCGCGCCCAGGAACGCCCGCACATTGCCATCGCGGTTGATGTCCGCGCCCACCAGTTGGGGGAAAACCAGCCGAACTTTGAGGTGGAGCTTGTTCTGCAATGCCGTGGCCAGACTGCGGCCGGTAATAACGGCGAACAACCCACACCCTTGTTTGAAGCCAGCCTGACCTACGCTGGTCTCTTTACGCTGCAGAATTCCACCGCAGAAACCTTTGAGCCGCTTCTTCTGATAGAAGCCCCGCGCCTGCTGTTTCCGGGTGCGCGCCATGTGCTGGCGACCCTCAGCCGTGAAGCTGGCTTCCTGCCCGTTGTGATTCAGCAGATTGATTTTGCGCAACTGTGGCGTAACCGCCGCGCAGAAGTCTGAGCCTTTTCCTTCCTTAATGCCCCGGCGGTTTTTGTTCAGTATCCGGAAAACAGTGTGATGACAGTAGCCCAGTTCCCCCCTCTGTGGCAGGCGTTTGACCCTGTCTGGTACCGGCAGGAATACAAGGACGTGCTGGGCGATGCCGCCACACTCTCGGATGAGGATCTGGCCATATGGTATCAAAGCCAGGGCGCGTTTTCCGGCCATTCCCCCAACCGCTATTTTGATGAGGAATGGTACAGGCGGAACTGCCGGGAAGCACAGGAAGCCCTTGCCTCTGGCCAGTATCGCTCCGGTTTTGAACATTACTGTCAGATAGGGTTCAAAACACAGTCTCCACACTATCTGTTCTCTGAACGCTACTATACCACCCGCTTTGCAGACGCGAACGCGCAGGCGCTGGCCAGCCAAGGTTTTGCCAACGGGTATGATCATTATCTGCGCGTAGGAGATCAGGAAAAACGATCAGGCCATTTATTCTTCAATCCTGATGTCTATCTTCAAAACTGCCCTGCGGAAGCTTCAGATGAGCCTCTGCCCCCTTTCCGGCAGTTCCTGCACACAGACAGAACCCTGCCGAACCATGTTGTTCTTTCCGAGCATTTCAACCCCGAATGGTATGCACGGATGAACCCCAACGCGGTGATGATGGTTGAGTATGGCTACATGCCCAACGTGCTTTATCAGTTTCTGGCAGACTTCACGCCAAACGGGTTCTGACCTTTTCTCTCCGCCCTATTCGTGGGATTGCACTCTGTAACAGGATGTAAAGTGGCGGAGATGCTTTTCTCCACGCACCAGGATTGAGAAACAGAGGGTTACGCACATGACCGTACAGGCCGCACTGACGCAGGCAGACACAGGGTTGGACGCCAGCCTGAGCCGTCTTTTTGATCTGCTGCGCATCCCCAGCATTTCCACCCAGCCCGAACACGCGCCAGACTGCCGCAAAGCCGCAGAATGGCTGGTGGACACCCTGAAAGAAATCGGGTTTGAGGCCAGCGTGCGTGAAACCCCCGGCCACCCGATGGTTGTGGGCCACGCCAAAGGCCCCGAGGGCGCACCCCATGTTCTGTTTTACGGGCATTATGACGTTCAGCCGGTAGACCCGCTGGATCTGTGGCATTCCGCACCGTTTGAGCCCGTGATGGTCAAAGGCCCCACGGGCGACATGGAAATCACGGCCCGAGGTGCTGCGGATGACAAGGGACAGGTGATGACCTTCCTTGAAGCCTGCCGCGCCCTGAAGGCTGCTGATGGCACGTTGCCGCTTTCCGTGACTGTACTGATTGAAGGCGAGGAAGAATCTGGCGGCGTGAACCTGCTGCCGTTTCTGGAAGCCAACCGTGACGAACTGAAAGCCGATGTCGCGTTGATCTGTGACACCGGGATGCTCGCACGCGGCATGCCCGCCATTACCACCATGCTGCGTGGCATGGTGGGGGAAGAAGTGACCATAACCTGCGCCAACCGGGATCTGCACTCCGGCATGTATGGCAACGCCGCGCGCAACCCGATCCAACTCCTGTGCGATATCCTGTCCGATCTGCGTGACGGCGCCACCGGCCGCGTGACTCTGCCGGGCTTTTATGAGGGCGTTCCGGTTATTCCGGAAGAAACCCGCGCCCTGTGGCGCAAGATTGGCCCTACGGATCAGGAAGGTCTGGCCCCGGTTGGCCTGAGCCTGCCCGCTGGCGAAATTGGCTACACCGCACTGGAACAGACATGGTGCCGCCCGAGCTGCGAGATCAACGGGATCAGCGGTGGGTATGAGGAAAAGGGGTTCAAGACCGTTCTCCCCTCCAAGGCCATGGCCAAGGTTTCCTTCCGCCTTGTCGGTGATCAGGACCCTGAGAAAATTCGCGCAGCCTTCCGCGCCCATGTGCAGGCCCGCCTGCCTGCTGACTGTTCAGCCGAGTTTGTGCCGCATGGTGGCTCACGCGCCAGCATTGTTTCCGCCAATATGCCCTTCCTGCCCCCGGCCCTGACCGCACTGGAAGCAGAATGGCAGCACCCTGCCGCCGTTATTGGCTGTGGTGGCTCCATTCCCGTAGTGACAGAAGTGCAGCAGGCACTGGGTATGGACTCTCTGCTGATCGGTTTTGGTCTGGAAGACGATCGGGTCCATTCCCCCAACGAGAAATATGATCTCACCTGTTTTCACAAAGGTATCCGCTCCTGGATCCGCGTTCTTTATGCGCTGACCGGCAACGCCCCACAGTAAGGAAAAAACGCCATGCTGGTTCTGACACAGGGAGACCCGGCAGGCATCGGGCCGGAAATTACCGTCAAAGCCTGG
The DNA here is from genome assembly GCF_030644465.1 of Acetobacter tropicalis. Taxonomy (NCBI): domain Bacteria; kingdom Pseudomonadati; phylum Pseudomonadota; class Alphaproteobacteria; order Acetobacterales; family Acetobacteraceae; genus Acetobacter; species Acetobacter tropicalis. The sequence goes on from NZ_JAUYUW010000001.1 coordinate 1,406,656, forward strand.
CAGGCAGTGCGCCACAGCGGGCCTGCGTTTGTGTTTCTGGGCGCACCAGAATTGCTGGAAGGTGCCGCCCCCGTGCAGGTGGTCTCCTCCATTGCGGAGGCGGAAGCGGTTTTTCCCTCCGCCATTCCGGTTCTGCCACTTGGTCTGGCAGCGCCAGCCATACCCGGCACACCGGACAGCCGCAATGCGCCCAGCGTGATAGACAGCATTGCCAAAGCCGTAGCCCTTGTTCTGGATGGTGCGGCAAGTGCGGTCGTCACCAACCCCATCAGCAAGGAAGTGGTGCAGAAAACCGGCTTTGCGCATCCCGGCCATACATCTTATCTGGCGGAACTGTGCGGGGTGCCGGGGCAGGATGTGATGATGCTTGCTGGCCCATCCCTGCGGGTGGTGCCGGTTACGGTGCATGTAGCGCTCCGCAAAGCCATTGATCAGCTCTCGACAAACCTGATCATGCAGACAGCCCGCACGGTGGCAAAAGGGTTGCAACGTGATTTTGCACTTTCGGCCCCACGTCTGGCCGTTGCAGGGCTGAACCCCCATGCCGGAGAAAACGGACTGATGGGGTCTGAGGAACAGGACATCATCCTGCCCGCCATCACCGCCCTGCAGGCTGAAGGTATGGACATTACCGGCCCCTACCCGCCGGATACACTTTTCACTCCACAGGCGCGGGCAAAATATGATGTTGCCTTGTGCATGTATCATGATCAGGGGCTCATTCCGTTAAAAACACTGGATATGGCAGAAGGCGTGAATGTAACGCTTGGCCTACCCATTATCCGCACATCTCCTGACCATGGCACGGCTTTTGATATTGCCGGGCAGGGGCTGGCTGATCCCTCCAGCCTGTTGGCCGCCCTGCGGCTGGCGGCGCAGTTGAGCGAAAACAGAAAGAAGACCGCATGACCACAGCAACCCGCCCCCCTATCCGGCTTGGTGTGAACATTGACCACGTTGCCACCGTGCGCAACGCCCGCGGCGGCACCCACCCTGACCCGGTAGCCGCCGCCCTGCTGGCCGTGCAGGCCGGGGCCGATGGCATTACCGCCCATCTGCGCGAAGACCGCCGCCATATCCGGGATGCGGACCTCAAACGCCTGCGCACGGAGCTTTCTGCCCCGCTGAACATGGAAATGGCCGCAACGGATGAAATGGTTGCACTGGCCTGCGCGCTTGTGCCCCACGCCTGCTGCATTGTGCCTGAACGGCGCGAGGAAGTGACAACCGAAGGCGGGCTGGATGTTGCAGGCCAATTGGAAAGCCTGACACCCCGCGTACGCGCTTTGGCCAGCAAAGGAATTCGGGTTTCCCTGTTCATTGACCCAGACCCTGCGCAGGTGGAAGCCTCCGTCACGGCTGGCGCTCAGGTGGTGGAACTGCACACCGGCGCGTATGCGGAAGGCCGCGTGGGTGAACTGGACCGCCTGCGCGCTGCCGCCACGCAGGCCCATGCTGCCGGTCTGGAAGTGCATGCCGGGCACGGGCTGACATTTGAAAACGTTGGCCCGGTTGCAGCTCTTCCTGAAATCCGTGAACTGAATATCGGACACTTCCTGATCGGGCAGGCCATTTTTGACGGCCTACCATCCGTTATCGAGGAAATGAAGCTGCGTATTCAGGAAGGATCGGCCCGCTCAATCTAAAAAAGCGTCCAGCTAAAACACGCCCACCTTGGCCAAGCTGGGCTTGCATAACGCACGCTCAGAGCCACGGTGCCCACATGGCTGCCTTATGCCCAGAAAAGCAACTGCCACCTGTTTTTCGCCGTTATAAGAAAACACACGCCTCACAGAACGGGAAAAACAGAGATGGCCCTCCGCCGCAAACACACTCTTGCCGTCACCCTTCTGTCGGCCATTCTGGTGTGGGGAGCAGCATCCCTTCCCATAGCGGCAGAAGCAACCTCTTCTGCCGCCGCCACCCAAAGCGGGAAAAAGCCAGAGGCCTCCTATTGGCACAACTGGACAGACGCCCGCGGTGTCAGCCACATGACAAAATGCACGTTTCACACCTACGCGCTGAAATCCATGTCTCCCCCGGCTGGACCGCAATGGCAGGATCTGCTTTCCAGCGGCAAAGCCAAGATCATTTCAACCATTCAGCCTGCTCACTGGAATGGAGCATGGCACCCGGACCCCAAAGTGCAGTGGATCATCCCGCTCAAGGGCACATGGTTTGTGCAGGCTATGGACGGCACACGTGTAGAAATGGGGCCGGGAGACATTTCTCTGGGCGAAGACCAACTCTCCCGCCCGGATGGTGCCGGCCATAAAGGGCATCTGGCCGGAAATGTAGGAGATGGCCCCGTGACGTTGCTGGTCGTGCAGCTTGAAAATGAAGCCCCCACTGCGGGCCAGCCCTGCCGCTTTCAGTAAACACCCGACCCAGACAGTATTTTTCACATACCGAAAGCGGGAGAAAGAGGGGATATCCTGTGCAGCCTCCCTCTAGACGTTGAGGAGTGCCGCCTGTTTCTCGCAAACTGGCCGACAGAAACAGGATGCGTGATGATCATTGATCAATCCTGTCGCCTGCGCCCACGCATGCACAATAACCGGCCCAACAAAACGAAAGCCTCTTTCTTTCAAGGCGGCGGAAAGCGTATCTCCCAATGTGGACCGTGTGGACGTGCCACTGCCATCCCCGGCTACGCTCCGCCCTCCCGCCAGACCCCAGACAAAATCTGAAAACTCTTCCCCTTTATCCTGCATGGCCAGATAGGCGCGGGCATTCCCTATCACGGCTTCAATCTTGGCGCGGGAGCGGATAATCCGCGCATCTGTCACCAGCCGCTCCACATCCTGCTGCGTATAGGCAGCCACACGTTCCGGTACAAAGCCGGAAAAAGCGGCCCGAAATGCATCCCGCCGGGCAAGAATAAGCCGCCATGACAGACCGGCCTGAAACCCGTCCAGCATCAGTTTTTCCCACAAGGCGCGGCTATTGCGTTCAGGCACGCCCCATTCCGTATCATGATACTGTTGCAATAACGGATCTGAACACGCCCACAGGCACCGGGCATAGCCGTCATCACATCTCATTTTGCCCGCCATCAGATCAGACATTACGCCCCCGCCAAACAATTCTGCCTCCCCCACCATAATCAGTGGCAGGAGCCGCTTCCAGCACGCCTGACATCTGCCCCCAAGCTGGAGGCTGCGGAAAAGGCATACAAGTCCCGCCTCCCCCTTGCACCCGGATTACGGAAAAGGCACTCATAATCCCCTGCCACACCCTGATTCTGGCATGACGGGGCGGCAGAAAAGAGAAAAGACAGGAGAGATTGTGGAAGAAACACCAGGCACGCCCAAGGCTCTGCTGGCTGCGGTTATCGGCATGGGTATTCTGATTATTGCTGGTACCATTACCCTTGTATGGGTCATTCTCCACCGCATGAATGCCGGCCCCACGCATCCTTCCCTGCCTGCCAGCGTTCCCTTGCAGGAGGACGCACAAGGGCCAGTCACGCTGCCGCCCGGCACACGCCTGTTGAGCATGGCCCGTGTGCAGGATGATCTTCTGGCCCTGCATGTGTCGGAAAACGGACAGGATAAGGTGTTGCTGTGGCAGGTAAGCACGCACCGCCTGCGGTCCGGCCTGATCCTCCCCACTCCCTCCGCCCCATGACAGACGCCAGCGCTCCGGCCAACCCCACCACGCCAGACGCGTCAGCTCCCCGGCTGATAACTGTGGGGCTGATGAGCGGAACATCCCTGGATGGTGTGGATGCCGCCATACTGACCACAGACGGCACGCAGATTTTCAGCCACGGTCCAGCTCTCACTCTCCCTTATTCGCCCGCCCTCCGCACCCGGTTGCGGTCCCTGCTGGATGAGGCGACGCGCTGCAACGCGCAGGATGCGCAGGTGCTGGCTGCCGAACAGGCTTTGACAAACGTGCATGTTCAGGCCGTTCTTACCTTGTGTGACAAGGCTGGCGGCATAACGCCTGACCTGATCGGCTTCCACGGACAGACCATTCTGCATGAGCCGGGCCGCACATGGCAGATTGGAGATGCCGCCCAGCTTTCCACCGCCACAAACACGCCTGTCATTCATGATTTTCGCAGCGCGGACGTGCAGGCGGGTGGAGAAGGAGCACCTCTCGCCCCCCTCTATCACGCCGCCCTGCTACACGGGCAGCCCGCGCCCGTAGCTGTGCTGAATATTGGCGGCGTCGCCAACATGACACTCCTGACCCAAAGCGGAGACGTGCTGGCCTGTGATACAGGCCCCGGCAACGCCCTGCTGGATGACTGGACCTTCCAGCACACGGGCCAGCGATACGATCAAGACGGCGCTCTCTCGCTGCGTGGCACGGTCAATCCCGCCGTACTGGAACGGTTACTGGACCATCCATTTTTCAGCCGTCCTGCGCCCAAATCTCTGGACAGACTCTCCTTCCATAAAGGGCTGGACTATCTGGCGGGCCTCAGCCCTGAGGATGGTGCCGCAACATTGGTGGCATTTACCGCCGAGACTGTAGCCCGCACGCCGTTACCCGCAGCCCCCCAAGCGTGGTTTGTCTGTGGCGGAGGGCGGCACAACCCGGCACTGATGGCCGCCTTGCGCCAAAGGCTGGCGGGCACCGTACAGCCGGTTGAAGCGTTGGGATGGGATGGAGATGCGCTGGAAGCCGAATGTTTTGGCTTTCTGGCCGCGCGTAGCCTGCTGGGGCGTCCCCTCTCCCTGCCCACCACTACGGGCGTGCCGCGCCCCCTGACGGGCGGACGACTCACCTGTGGCGGCCTTGCCCCATCCCGTTTTGAAGCCTGTGCCAGACTGATGCCACACAGAACCTGAGGGGTGGGTGGTTGATCTCTACCGCCCCAGACCCCACCATACCCCTTGCAAGTGAGAAGGACCCCACCATGAAGCACGCTTTACTGCTCTGCCTCAGCCTGCTGGCGCCTGCCGTCCCGGCCTGTGCACAAACGGTCATTGACGGCAGTGACAAAGCGGCAAGCCCGTTTGTCAAAAACACGCTCAAAAGCGTTGCCACCCAGTTTCCGGATGCCCACCCACACTTTCGCAACCTGGCAACCCACAAAACGGGCGAAAAGCAGATTGTCTGCGGGGAAGTCAGCCTGCAGGACACCAAAACCCCTGCTGCAGAGTCCTTCATGCCGTTTGGCGCAACAGAGGGAGAAGACCGCGCAGTTGTTTTTGAACCCCACGCCATTCCCGCCGCGCTGGATTTCAGAGAGGTCAATAGCTGGATCAACCATGGGGCGGATCTGGAAGATCTGGAAGAAATGGGGTGCGTGCCCGAAGGCAGTTACCGCAAATACAGCGATCGCCTGAACGCCGTGCTGCAAAACCGCAAGACCTCTTCCTGAGGCCGCACAGGCAGGAAAAGCCCCCTTATCCTGCCAATCGTGTTGTAACGGCTGCGTTCAAAACAACACAACCGGGTCATGCACGGAGCGGTTGGACAAATGGTGATTGACACCATCACACCCGCTCTGCATGACTAAAGTGGTCCAACAAAAAACAATAACATCTGGCCGCCGCTTATCATGAAAAAACTGAATCTGCTGCTCCTACTGCCCTTTCTGGGGCTGCTGTGGACACCGCTCTATGACCGGTATGATCCGGTTCTGCTCGGGTTTCCGTTCTTCTACTGGTACCAGTTCGCCTGGGTGCCGGTAACGTCCGTTATCATCTGGATTGTCTGGAAAAAGGGGCATGACGCATGAACGGCGTGAACCCATGGGCGCTGGGCGTCTTTGTTTTCTTTTTTGCCGCCACCATTGTGATCGGCAGCTCCATCCAGTGGATCCGCAAAACGCTCAGCCGCGGCAAAAGCGCGCATTCCAGTGAAGACTGGTCCCTCGGTGGGCGGCAGTTCGGGCCATGGGTTACATGGTTTCTGGTGGGGGGCGATTTCTATACGGCCTATACCGTCATTGCCGTGCCTGCCCTTGTTTACGCGGCCGGGGGCTATGGGTTCTTCGCCCTGCCCTACACCATTATTGTGTATCCGTTCATTTTTCTGGTGATGCCACGGTTGTGGAAAATCGCGCAGGAAGGGGGCTATGCCACGGCAGCCGATATTGTGCGCGCCCGCTTCAACAGCCGTGCCCTTGAAATTGTGGTCGCACTCACCGGGCTTGTGGCGGTTATGCCCTACATTGCCCTGCAGTTGATCGGCATCCGCACGGTTGTGCAGGCGCTGGGTCTGCCGGGTGATATTCCCTTGGTGATCGCCTTTCTCTCGCTGGCTGCATACACGTGGCTTGGCGGCCTGCATGCACCTGCGCTGACGGCCTTCATCAAAGACATCATGATCTATATTGCGGTGCTGGTGGCGGTTACGGTCATCCCGCTGCATATGGGTGGCTATGCCGCGCTGTTCACGGCAGCAGATCACAGCCAGCCGATCCTCAAATCCGGCATGGGCATGCCCTATGCCACGCTGGCGCTTTCCTCCGCGTTGGCCGCGTTCCTGTATCCGCATACGCTCACCGGCATTCTGGCCGCACGGTCTGCTGACACCATCCGGCAGAATGCGGTGTTCCTGCCTATCTACACCATTGTGCTGGGGCTTATCGCCATGCTGGGGCTGATGGCGCATGTGGCAGGCGTGACCACCACCAACAACTCGCTGGTGGTACCCCTGCTGTTCCAGACCATCTTTCCCGCATGGTTCAGTGGTTTCTGTTTTGCCGCCATTGCCGTGGGTGCCCTTGTGCCAGCCGCCGTCATGGCCATTGGGGCCGCCAATCTGGTCACGCACAACCTGCTGCCAGCCCGGCATAAAAGTGTACGCAACAGTCGCCTGACCGCCTTTGCCGTCAAGGTTGGGGCACTGCTGTGCGTCATGTTCCTGAACGCTCAGTTCGCCATTGATTTCCAGCTTCTGGGCGGGGTGATCATTCTACAGACCTTCCCGGCCCTTATTCTGGGGTTGATGCGCATCCGCTTCTCTGCCGCCGCCATGCTGGCGGGCTGGGTTGTGGGCACGGTATTCGGGGTGGGCCTGTGCTTGATGGACAGCCTGAAACCCATCCACTTCCTGTATATGGGCCCGTTCTCCGGCAATGTTTCAACCGGCCTGATGTCTCTGGTGGTCAATATTGTGGTGGTCGGGCTGATCACGTTGGTCAAACCGGCGGCGTCTGCTGATTACGCCAAGCCGGAAGATAGACCCTATGCGGCGGGTAATCGCCCCACACTGCATTGATACGGACGGCCCAAGACTAAGAGAATTAAAGGCGGCGCAAGCCGCCTTTATCCGTTCATGCAGGCCGTTGGATAGTCCGCAGCGGCACGACTCACACGGCCTGAGACATAACCACCCAATACCACACCGGAGCCCGTAGCAGGCCTTTGCATCCCGTCTGGTAAACTGGCGGCTCCTTTTCAAGCATGGATGTGGAGAGCTCTAAGCCCCTCTCTCCGGGCTTTTCTGCCGGTAACCCTATTCAAGGGACTATAATTCTCATATAACCGCGAAAGGAGGGTTTTCAGAGCCCTCCATGCGACTGCTATGCTCCTTGTTAGCAGAAGTAATGGCGGTCCATTTCTTCCTGATGTGCTATCAGTTTTTCAAACTCGGAGGGCTCCCGTTTCGGGACAAACGGTTGACGCTGCTCCTCCACAAAACTTTCCAGAGACTGCCCTCGCTGTGCCGCTATGGCTTTAAATTCGGCATAGATGTCTTCAAGCACATAGCCGGGCGGCAGCCCCTTGCGGCGCTGCAACGGGTGCCGGTTACGGGCCTGGCAGGCGGCAAGAAACAGCTTGAGCGCCTCGGTCCCTTTCTCCGGCAGTTCTGATGCGCGGGTGGCGTAAAAATCCACTTCTCCATCCAGCCCCACAAACACACCCCGGAAGACAAATGTTGCAGGATCAAGGGTCACAACAGCAGGTAAACCGCCCACGATCAGAATGTCACGCATGGTTTTCCACCCCAATCACATAAGGAAGCACGCAGGGATTCTCCCTCTGCCAACGTCACAATTTCTCTGCCAGACACGCAGGAAGACGTAAATATTTTTCACAGGACCGTTGTGCCTCCTGTCACACAGGCACACCTCTTAACAGAACGATGTGTCAGGAAGGTGCCCATGCCCCATTCACCGTTGCCTCTTGCACAAATGGATCTTACGCTGGTGGACACACGGCCCAAGCGGGTCACCCTCAGTCCGGGCGCGATGCTCTTGCGCGGCTTTGCCCTGTCTGAGGCTTCAGAACTGATCAGCGCACTTCACGATATCGCCGAAAACGCGCCTTTCCGCACCATGATGACGCCGGGCGGCGGCAAAATGTCTGTGGGCATGACAAATTGCGGCGCGCTGGGATGGGTCACAGACCGTAGCGGTTACCGTTACACCCCCACGGACCCACTGAACAATCAGGCCTGGCCCCCGCTCCCTCCGACATGGCAGAAACTGGCAACCCGCAGCGCAGAGGCGGCAGGCTTTAAGGGCTTTCACCCCAATGCCTGCCTGATCAACCGCTACGAACCCGGCACCCGCATGGCGCTGCATCAGGACAAGGATGAAGGAGATTTCAGTCAGCCTATTGTCTCTGTCTCGCTTGGTCTGCCCATTTCCTTTCTATGGGGTGGCCTGAAACGGTCCACAGCGCCGCATGCCATCCTGCTTGAACATGGTGATGTTCTGGTATGGGGCGGTAAAGCGCGCCTGCATTACCATGGCGTGAAACCACTGGCCGATGGTCTCCACCCCGTAACAGGACGGGTGCGGTTCAACCTGACCTTCAGGTTTGTTGCACCAACGGACTGATAGCCTCTCCACGCACGGATAAAAACCGCTTACAGTCCTCTCTTTCGTGCCGCCTTGGCACGGCCTGTAGCAGGATATGCGCCCATGCCTTTCTCCTCCGCCTGTTCCCGCCGCAAGGCCCTGAAAACCGCTGCTCTTGCCACGGGCAGCATGATGTTGCGGCATCTTCCCTCTGCACGGGCAGAGACGACTCCCTCACGCTTCCTGCCGGTGGAAGATCTGTTCCGCGCCGCCATTGCCAAAGGCCAGACACCCGGCGCAGTAGCGGCCGTAGGTACCGAAGGGCAAACCGTATGGAAAGGCGTGTTTGGCAACCGGGCCCTGGTCCCCCACCCTGAGCCCATGACATGGCAGACCCTGTTTGACATGGCCTCCCTGACTAAAGTGCTGATTACCGCCCCTGCCATTATGCAGCTTTATGAACAGGGGCAGCTGAAACTGGATGACCCCGTCTGCCGCTATCTGCCCGCGTTTGCCGCCAACGGAAAACAGGCTGTTACCATCCGCCAGTTACTGACCCATTATTCCGGCCTGCCGCCAGACGTGGATCTTTCCACCCCCTGGAGCGGAAAAGAAACTGCGGTGTCTCTGGCGTTGAACGCACCCTTGCAGCATCCCCCCGGCGAGCAGTTTGTTTATAGCGATATCAATTTCATCACACTGGGGCTGATTGTGGAAAAGCTCTCCGGCCTGCCGCTGGATGAGTATGCCGCGCGTGCCATCCTCTCTCCCCTAGGGCTGAAACGGACTTTCTTTCAGCCTGATCCCGTTCTGGGCAGCGCCATTGCTCCCACCCAGTTTGATGACACACACACCATGTTACGCGGCGTAGTGCATGATCCTACCACCCGCCGCATGGGAGGCGTGGCGGGCCATGCCGGGCTGTTCTCCTGTGCGGATGACATGATAACCTACGCCAAGGCCCTGCTGGCAAAACGGGCTGGAAAACCATCACCTTTCCCGTTGAAACAGGAAACACTGGTTCTGATGTCCACCCCGCAGCAACCCAAGGGCAAGCAGGATCTGCGCGGGCTTGGGTGGGATATTGCCACCCACTATTCCACACCACGAGGCACGGTTTTTCCAGCAACATCCTTTGGCCATACAGGTTTTACCGGAACCTCGTTGTGGCTGGTTCCGGAAACGGAAAGCTTTGTGCTGATCCTGACCAACAGGGTGCATCCGGATGGCAAAGGCAACGTCATCGCCTTACGGCGCGATGTTGCAACCGCTGCGGCGCTCGCCCTGCAACATGTTTCTGATCAGCCACCAGCCGGATAAAACGGCCTGCCAACCGTGCCGTCAGTGTTCCTTTTCAAACACCCCACTGACGGTAAGGGTGACATCATCCCCCACGGCAGGGAGTGCATTCGTCAGGCCAAACGCGCTCCGCTGAATAATGCCCTGCGCCTCAAACCCGACATCATAAGAATGATTGATCGGGTTCTCTCCCGCCCCCACAAAATGCGCCCGCAGAGTGACCGGATGCGTCACCCCATGCAGGGTCAGTTTGCCGGAGATGGTCGCAACGGATGGTCCGTTTGATGTCACCTCCGTAGAGATAAATTCCGCAACCGGGTACGTCCGCGCTTCAAACCAGTCTTTTTCCATCAACATGCGGGAAACATCGCCGGTGGTGGTGGTAATGGAAGACACAGGCGCCTTCAGGCTTACATGAGATTTTTCAGGATGCTGCGGGTCCAGCCACAACTGGCCAGATACCCCGGACAAAAAACCCCGGTACCAGCTCATGCCCAGACAGGAGACAGAAAAGACAATCTGGGTGCGCAGCCCATCAACGTGATACGGCCCTTCCTCCACGTGTTGAGAGCGAATCACCACAGGCTGGAACCCTGCTGCATAGGCCGGTTGGGTTTCCAGCCCGCCCGCACACATGCTTGCCACAACCAATAGAGCGTAATGGCCCTTCCACATTGCGATCCCTGCTTTCTCCACACTCATTCTCCGTAGGGATATGACAGTTCAGAGCGCGGGAGGTTCCACATGCCCCTTTTTTTGACCATCCGGAGACTTTCGCTCTCTTGTCGGGCCCGTGAGATTTCTCTTCCCATACGGCCCTCATATTTATATACGGATGAATATAGACAAACTCTGCCCATCGCGGCAGAAAATGCTCACTCTCCTGCCTCCATCCGCACAAGGCTGCCATTGTCAGATGAAATATCGCCTTTCCGTCCTGCTTGCATTAAGTGCCCTTGGCACAACCAGTTACACTCCTCTCGCACTGGCAGCTTCCGGTTCCACGACCGATACCCACACTGCTCCAAAAACCGAAACCGGAAGTGTAGCACAGGAAAAACGGAATAGTCAGGCACACAAAATCCTGCTGGCCACTCCTGTCAAAGGGAAGCAGGAAGATACGGTTGTTACCGGCCATACGGCCTCTGGCGCGCTGGCGGATTACAACAAAACCACCGCCACGCTGGGGCCGTTAGGCACACGCAAAACGCTGAACACTCCGTTCTCCATCATGACCGTGCCGCATGATGTGATTGTCAATCAGCAGTCTCGCAACATCAATGATCTGATGGCCTACATGCCCTCCGTCCAGTTGGAAATCCGCGGAGATCCCCACACAAGCCGCCCCCAGTCTCGCGGGTTTGAGGCCGATGTTGTAGCCAACACCCGGATTGACGGGCTGAACGCCGTTTCCACCACCCCCTACGCCGCAGAGCAGTTTGACAACCTTCAGGTGCTCAATGGTCTGGCCGGTGCGCTCTATGGAGCCCAGAACCCGGCTGGCACTTTTGCCTACAACCTCAAACGCCCGACCGAAGACCGCCTGAACCGCCTGGTTGTCGGGGTGGATTCCATTGGGTCCTTGATGGAAAACGCCGATCTTTCCGGCCGGTTAGGCCGTAACAAATGGTTTGGCTACCGTTTGAACCTGCTGCATGGTGATGGCACGACCTACGTGCAGGATAGCTGGATGCGCCGCAATCTGGTCAGCGCTGATTTTGACTTCCGGATTGATGACAAAACCACCATTGAGGTGGATGCCAGCCACTATACCTACGCACAACGAGGTCAGGCTTCAGGTTTTGCCTATTCTGGCACCATTGATCTGCCCAAAGCCCCAGACCTGAGCAATCCTGGCCTTGGCGAGAAATATTCCGGCTACAACATGGAAACCAATACATTTCTGGCCAAGGTCAAACATAGTTTCAATGAAAACTGGAGCGTTACACTAGGTGGTTTGTATCAGGATGCCATCCGTCAGGCTTTTGGCACAACCAACACCATCCTGAACAATGCGGGCGATTATTCACAGACCATTGCCGCAGCAACAACCGCCAATGATTTCCGTGTGGGCAGCAATCTGGCCTATATCAATGGCCGAGTAAGGACTGGCTTCATCACCCATGATCTGGTGATCGGCACCAATGGCTACATGATGGGCAATTACAATCCCACCAGAGGAGAAAGCTTCCGGCTGGGTACATCCAACATGTATAATCCGCGCCAACTTTCCGGCTCCCAGCCCTATTACCATGGGCGTTACAGATCTGCTTACATCAACAACCAGACCTTCATTGTGGGAGATACGCTTCAGTTCAACAAACACTGGTCCATTATGGGCACCCTGTCCTGGAGTTGGCTGCGCTCGGAAAGCTGGAGCAACCCCACTGCAGCCACCCGCACCCACACGTCTTACAATAAGAGTGCGGCCTTCAGCCCCATGACCAGCCTGATCTACAAACCCACTGAAAATCAAACGGCGTATTTTACCTATGGCCGCGCCTTTCAGGCCGGAGGAATTGCGCCCGCAGGCTCCGCCAACGAAAACGAGATCACAGCCCCTCTGCGGAGTGAGGAATACGAGGTGGGCTACAAAGTCATGATCCGCAAACTCCAGATCAATATTGCGGGCTTCCGTATGACACGCCCTTACTCTTTTCTCGACCCAACCACCCGCATCTATGGCAATTTTGGCACCCAGCGAAACTATGGGGTTGAAGCTCAGGTGGCGGGCTACATTCTGCCCAACCTTTCCGTATTGGCGGGCATGACATGGCTGGACGCCCAGATGGGCGATACAGGCGTTACTTCCACTAGCCATAAGGAAGTTGTAGGGGCTCCCCCCGTGCAAGCCAACCTGCTGCTGGATTATCGCCTGCCCCGTACGTTGGGAGATTTTGCCTCCCGTCTGGCATTCAACGCCAACGTGCATTACACGGGCCGCCGCGCCGCCAATGTGCAGAATACAACCTTTGCCGCATCTTACGTAACGCTCGATCTGGGCACCCGCTTTGCTTTTCGGGCAGCCCATCACCCATGGATGGCCCGTTTTGGCGTTTCAAACGCCACCAATGAACGCTACTGGGCGTCTGTTTACCCCACATCTCTAAACGGTGCGAACGCGAACGCCAACAATAGCGCCTATGCTGGCCTCCCCCGCACCTTCCATTTCACCATTGAAGCCGACTTCTAACGCCTGAACGCACGGGATTGCAGAGAGTATTTCCTCTGTAATTGAGTGACTGATGCCTCCATACCGACTGCCTCTCTTGGGGCAGTCGAAAGCATGGTCTTTGACACAAGGTCACACGCGCTGGCCTTAGGTACCAGAAACCGACCAGCCACTTTTCTTAATCTGCGCCGTTACCACTTTTTTGCAGCATTCTGACCTGTCTCTCAATCCACTTCTGGGCTGAGACCTTACGGGAAGGGTCAAGCATACGATAAAGCTTGATGATATCATGCTCATCAGGAGAGACTGTCAGGGCGATATCGGCCTGAACATATCCTGTCAGAAAAATTTCCGGGTCCACACCAAACAGGCGTGCCAAATTAGGAATATGCTTGCGCGCACTTCCTTCCCGCCCGGTTTCCCAGAATGCAATTGCAGGACGAGACACCCCAAGCGCATCCGCCACCTGTTGCTGTGTCATGCCAGAGGCCTTGCGCAGAATTTTCATTCTTTGCCCAAGATCTGAACCGGGAGAAATCATTTCCTCTTTTTCCGTTTCAACCTCATGATCGTCTTTTCCAGAAGGAGACGCCGCACGTTGAAGAGGCGTCTGCTCCTTGATAGTCCGTCTAGATTGCACCATTCCGCTTCTCCACAAGAAAACATCGGACACAGTCCGCACGTCTCAAACCGCGGCTTTTACCGCCATGCGTCCGCTTTCCACAAGAAAGAACAGAACTGAAAACGCAAACTCCCTTCCAATCCCACACATGGGAGCGTAAATTCTGCTTCGCAAGGCGTATATTTCCTTACCATTCCCCCAAATGCGAACGGCCCCACACATATGATATGTGTGGGGCAAAATGAAAAGAGGTTCACGATAAATAAAAATTATCTATTCACGCAAAAAATCGTGTATGCGCATTCCCATTTGTAAGGTTTTATTTCACATCTGTTTTAGAAGCTTTGTGAAATACCCGTAAGAATAGTCCTGCGCAGGCCATATTGAGGTGCCCCCACACCAATTCCGCTCCCGTCTCGCAGCATATAGGTGCGATCAAACAGGTTCATAACGTCCAGCCGCACCTGCGTATTGCCCAGGAACGAATGCCCGAACAAATTCTTGAAGCTTTGCACCGCGGAGAAGTTGAAGGTGGCATACTGGGGCAAGGAAACCCCATTGGGCACATCCCCATCCGCCCGTAGGCCGCTGCCATAAACCATGGTGGCAGACACCCGCAGCGGATGCCATCCCTGATGGAAGAAGGTGTAAGCCGCTCCAGCAGAGGCCGTCCAGCGCTGATCATGGTCCAGATGCACCCAGCGGTGCTTGATATAAGCTAGATCATCGTTTTCAAAGTTGAACTGAGCGCTGGTGATATCCTTGCCGATCGCACGGGACCACCCGAAATTTCCGTAAACGGAAAGCGGCCCCTTGTCATACGACGTGCTGACTTCATACCCATTCACCTGACCTCGGCGATAGTTAAAGCCGCTCAGGATAATGGGGGCTCCAAACTGCCCTTCATCAATCAGGTTATGTGCCAGCTTGTAATAGGCATCAAAGGACACCCGCCATCCCGGGAGGATCTGTTGCTGGAACCCGGCATCAAAATAATGGTCGCGCTCAGCCCGGACGGTACTGTTCTGGTAATTTGCCGCCGCAGCGCTGGTATTGGCAAATTTGTACAGGGATGTGCTGCTGACCACCTCAAACGGCGGTGGCGTAAAATAACGTGAATAACCTGCATGGAGGGTACCTCCGTGCCACGGTGTCCATACAATGTTCAAACGGGGACTGACCTGTTTTTCGCTGGTGTACTGGCTCACACCATCAAACCGCAGGCCGTAATTGATTGTCAGGTTTTTCAGTGGTTTCCATTCGTCCTGCGCATACAGGCCGTAAACCGTTCCCGTCTTGCCGCTGCCATCATACACAGCAACAGGCGTATCATTGAACACAGCCTCTCCGTCTTCATCCTCACCCGTCTGGGCAAACACGCGGGAGTCCGTTTTTGAAACAGAGCGTTCAACAAAAACCTGAAACCCAAAGCGCACGGTATGGTCACGCGCTGCCCGCCATGTCACGTCATGCTGCGTGCCCATGGAAAAGACAGAACGCGCCGCCCTCTGCGCAATACCATTATACACCAGATCCCCCAGCGGATCAGGCGAATAGCGCAGGCTGCTGTAGCGAGAGAACACGGAACTTTGCAGGCTGAATTTACCAATTTCTTTCTGGAGAGCCAGAATTGCAAAATCCGTAATCTGCTTTTGGTGTTCATCAAGGCTTGCGCTGTCCACGCTGCCATCCAGATGCTGCGCCAGATCACTGCCGCTATAAGACGGCTGAGAAAACTGGGTTTGCTGGCCCGGGTTATTGGGCAACTGATATTCCGCGTTGGAGACACCTGCAATAAAGCTGATACGGGTGTTCTCATCCGCCGTGTAACGTAAGTGCCCAAGGAAATGGTACTGATTGGTCAAATCATGCAGGGCGTTAAATGATCCGGTTGTGTTTTCAATCCCCACACGGTCATGCACAAAATCAGCCGTGGCAAAATAGTCCCATTTCCCATGGTGACCGCCATATTGCAGGGAGGGGAAAAAGTAGTCGCGCGCGCCACCATAAATGGAGGCGTTTCCGCCTGCATTGGTTGTGCCATTTTTGGTGGTAATATCTACAACAGCAGCCTGCAGGAAGCCAAACTCACTGGGCAGAGCCCCCGTTGTCAAAGACATGCTGTCGGCAAAGCGTGTCATAAGCGCTTGGCCAAACACGCTCAGGCCCTCGGGCAACTGCACGCCGTCCAGACGAAACTGCACCTCATTATGGTCGCCACGCACATGAATCTGACCATAACTGTCCTGAGCTACACCGGGCGCTTGCAACAGCACCTGATTCAGCGGAGCGTTATCACCCCCTGGAATGGTTTCAATGGTCTTACGGCTGAATCTGTAAACAGTCGCGCCCGTGTCAGGCTGCAAATCCGAACGGGCCTGATCCAGATGAGCCGTTACCGTTACCCGTTCCGGATGGTTGGCAAGCCCTGGCTCGATCTTTACCGTTTCACGCCCCGTTGATCTGCCGTTCGCCAATGTGCCCACCTGACTCTGTGCCACAGGTTTGGCTGACGAGTGAGCAGAAGACACCGCCACGGAAGATGCTGGCTGCGGCACCACAGCCTGATCCGTTTTGACCGTCTGGGCGCGAGCCTGCTCCACAGGAGCCAGAAATCCGGTTGTGGCACATAAAGCTGAACTCGCCAGTACAAAAGAGAAACGAGACACGCGCATCAAAAGAACACCCTTACCACCAGAATCGAAACAGTCGTCGCTTCATATTTGTTATGATATAACGTTTCAACATCATTTCGAGGAAACTGGCCTCTTAAGCGGGAAGTGTTTCTTTTCTGCCGCACTTTCGCGCTCTAACAGCCTTCCGCCCCTGCCTGAGACTATTCTGCTCAAACAATACAATTTCTCTCTTGTGCAAACTCCAAAATTCCCGTAGATCGTCCGCACGCCTCCAGTCCCGTTCGTCTAGAGGCCTAGGACACCGCCCTTTCACGGCGGCAACACGGGTTCGAATCCCGTACGGGACGCCAATCTTTCCAATGCCTTAGAGTTTTGGTCACGGAATGATTGACTGCTTTTGGGCCCATCGCCAAAAAAAGACGATAAGCACATGGTCCCAATCGGCCCATGAAAAGGCTATGCTGGGCTCAAGCGAGGCTCACCATGAAAGATCGAATCACTTCTGCCAAAATCGATCCTGTGACAGGCCGCGCTCCCCCTGCAGAAGTGGAATATCGCGGCAAGGGCCAGTATGGGGCCCGCAAGCGCATTGCAGGCGGCGAGAGAATTCATCAGACCTTTTCGTCAACCAAACTGGCCCGACGCTGGCTGGATACGACCTCCGCCAAACTAGAGCTTGGGTAGTTTCAGGATACGCGTCTACTGGAACGTCAAACCGTTCACGAACTGGTCGACCGCTATATGCGTGAGGAGATACAGGCCTGGGATAATGATCGCACAGGTCACATCCCCTCCGTTCTTCAGGACGAGATCGCACAGCTTGCGCTGGTCGATCTGATTTCCAGCGTCTTGTGCTGGTTCCGCAATGTTCCTTTGGCAAGACCACTATACTCCGCAGCAGCCGGGAAACGTAACAGGTCACGAGAGTCTATCACTACAGCTCCGCTTCTAGCCGCCGACATGATGCACGCCCTCCAGCTTTGAACGCATGGTCGCGCAGGTGTGCTGGCAGGTCGCATCTGCCGCATTCCGTTTATTCGTCCTTGTGCTGGACATCGTCTCCACCTCCATGAGGGGAAGCTGGCTTCAATTGATGGCGAGAGCCTGAACATCAAGTCAGTCACCAGTTTCCATAGCGTTCAGGCAGATCGCACCAGTGCGCACCAGATCGCATGACCCATAAACATCCTTTTACGAACAGACGGTTATCCGAACCCGTCCCCCCAGACTCACTCACTTTCCCGGGCACAGAACCCTGATCCGCTCCCATTGCCTGCGCTCAGTTCGTATCGCTTGACCCGCTCCACACATCAACACGGAGACCTATCAATCAACAATCAGGCTATTTGGAAATTATGAATGTTGATTGGCCGTAGAAATCCCAAAAAGGTTAGGAAACCTTCTTAAAATCCTCAAGAAGACGCCTACTCCCCGTGGCCAAAAGACCGACATCGGTTCCGATAGCGACAAAAGCAGCTCCTGCAGACACGTAGCTTTTTGCCAGAGCAGAATCAGCGGTCAAAATGCCCGCAGCCTTTCCATGGGAAATAATTTTCCGTAGAGCCGCTTCGATGTGACGCTGAACTTCCGGCTCACCTGGTCGCCCAATATAACCGAGATCTGCGGCAAGATCTGCTGGCCCGACAAACACTCCATCAACACCCTCAACAGCACAGATTTCATCCAGAGCCGCAAGGCCGAGGCGACTTTCCACCTGTAGCAAAAGACAAATTTCGTTTCCTGCTGTCTGGAGATAATCAGACACACGGTTGAAACGAGAGGCTCGCGCAAGGGCGGCACCCACACCGCGCACACCCTGCGGCGCATACTGAACAGCACGCACAAGCTCACGCGCCTGAGCAGCGCTCTCGACCATTGGAACAAGGATGGTCTGTGCCCCGATATCAAGAACCTGTTTGATCATCCAGGTCTCACCAACAGGCGGCCTGACAATGGCGTGACTGCTACTTCCTTCAATGGCTTGCAACTGCGACATGATACTACGGATGTCGTTTGGCGCATGCTCGCCGTCAATCAGCAGCCAGTCATACCCTGCTCCAGCGCATATTTCGGCTGTATAAGCATTGGCAAGAGCCACCCACAACCCAAACTGGCACTCCCCAGAACGCAGAGCCTTTTTGAATTCATTCACTGGTGCCGGCATGAAGACACTCCTTATCTAAAAAAGCAGCTTACTGTTCCGAGAGGACCATAATCAGCCGTTATCGTATCACCGTGCCGGGCTTCGACCGGGCGGATGAAAGACCCTGCGAGAACAATCTGCCCTGCATTGATGCCGCCGCCATATTGCGCCAGCCGGTTTGCCAACCATGCCACACCGCGTGCGGGATGATTGAGTACGCCTGCCCCTAGCCCGGTTTCCTCAACAACCGCGTTACGGGAAACGATCGCGCCCACCCATCGGATATCGATTTTATCGAGGGCCGCCGGAACGGAACCAAGGACAATACCGGCATTGGCAGCGTTATCCGAAATGGTGTCGATAATTGTCCGTGCATGACCCGTTTCCCGATCCACACGTACAATCCTCGTATCGAGAATTTCGAGTGCTGGAACGATATAATCCGTCGCAGCAATGACATCGAACATGCTGACTCCGGGTCCACGGAGTGATTTTTTCATCACGAAAGCAAGTTCGGCCTCAATCCGTGGCTGAATGAATCGGTCAGCGGGTATTTCGGCACCATCGTCAAAGTGCATGTTATCCAGAAGAACGCCTGAATCAGGTGTATCGATATTCAGCGCGTATTGCATGGCTTTTGATGTCAGGCCAATCTTCCATCCTATGATTTTTCGTCCTGACGCAGTCTTACGGCTGACCCAGGCATCTTGAATGGCGTAGGCATCATCAAGACAAGAATCGGGATAGCGTTGGGAAATCAGCCCCGTCTGTATTCGTGTTTTTTCCGCCTCATCCAGTTTATCTGCTTCTGCTCTAATCTGTTCGGGAGACAGCATTACGTCAGATCCTCGTCAACAACGGAATTACGAAGAACACCCAGCCCGTCGGCAGCAACTTCAATGACATCACCTGGCGTCAGCCACACTGGCGGATCGAAGCGGGCTCCCGCTCCTGTTGGTGTTCCGGTGACAATGACATCGCCAGGAACAAGTGTTGTAAAGGTTGATATGTAGGAAATAATTTTCTTGAAAGAAAAGATCATCCTCGAGGTACGGTCCTGTTGACGGACCTCTCCATTGACACGGGTGCTCAACGCGATATCGCGGATCTGATCTTCTGAGGTAAAAGGAATCAACCAAGGACCGATTGAACCAGTGCGATCAAAATTTTTCCCCTGTGTCACATTGAATTTCGCATGCCTGACCCAGTCACGGATCGTGCCCTCGTTACAGAGGGTCAGAGCGGCGACGTGATCAAGAGCATTTTCCTGAGAGATTCGCCGTCCAGCCTTCCCTATTACGAGGACAATTTCCCCTTCATAGTCGAGCTGTAAAGATTCTGGCGGCCTTATCAGAGCCTCTTTGTGGCCTACGAAGCTGCGCGGAAAGCGAATAAACAGGGACGGATTGGACGGCGCAGCCTGACCATCCTTGTATTCTTCGTTACGATCAGGAAAATTAACACCGACGCATATGATTTTTTCTGGATTAGTAACAGGAATTTCGTAGCGAATATCCTCTTCACGGAAATCGACCAACCGTGGCGCGGATGTTGCCAGTTCGTTCAGCGCGCCTGCTTCGATAACCTCTCGTAGGCCGGGCCACCGATCACCATAGAGGCGCGATAGATCCGTGATTCCCCGATCATGAAGTAATCCGTAGCGGGTTACATTCTCATAGGAAAAAGTAAGAAATTTTGCAGTCATGGAAAAATTTCGCTTTCTGATCAGGCAATGCCGCCAAGGCAGATATATTTGAGCTCTGTAAAGTCATCGAGACCGTAGCGCGAGCCTTCCCGTCCAAGGCCGGACATCTTGATTCCGCCGAAAGGCGCTTCTGCGGTTGAGATAGCTCCTGTGTTAACACCCACCATTCCGTATTCAAGTGCTTCGCTCACGCGAAAGACCCGAGCGACATCACGTGTGAATACATAGGATGCCAGTCCAAATTCCGTATCGTTTGCGGCAGCTATCACTTCCTCCTCTGTCTCAAAACGGATCAGGGGAGCTAAAGGCCCGAAAGTTTCTTCGTGGGCCACACGCATCTGATTGGTCACATCGGTTAGCACGGTTGGCTCGAAAAACAGTCCGCCCAGCGCATGTGATTTTCCACCTGCAAGAACACGTGCGCCATGTTCAATCGCATCTGTGATATGCTCTCTGACCTTCTCCACAGCAGCATTGTCGATAAGCGGGCCGAATGTAACGTCTTCCGCGAAACCGTTTCCTGTCTTTAGGGACGTGATTTTTTTAGTCAGAGCTTCTGCGAAGTGGTCATAAACACCTGACTGGATATAAAGCCGGTTTGCACACACGCAGGTCTGACCATTATTTCTGAATTTTGCAATCAGTGCGCCGTCCACGGCGGCATCAACATCTGCATCGTCGAACACGATCAGAGGGGCGTTTCCGCCCAGTTCAAGACCAAGTTTTTTGATTGTCGGCGCACATTGAGCGTATAAAAGCGCACCAACCTCGGTTGATCCGGTAAACGTCAGTTTACGCACAGCAGGATTCGATGTCATCTCCGCGCCAATTTCTCTGGCGCCTCCGGTAATGACACTGAAAAGTCCTGCGGGAAGACCCGCTCTTTCCGCCAGAATCGCTAAGGCAATGGCTGAGAACGGTGTCTGTATTGCCGGTTTGAGCACGATGGCACAGCCTGCGGCCAAAGCCGGGGCGACTTTGCGCGTAATCATCGCATTGGGGAAATTCCAGGGCGTGATTGCTGCAACAACGCCAACGGGTTGGCGGGCTACCAGAATACGCTTATCGGGCTGATGCCCCGGAATGAGGTCACCATACAGGCGGCGAACCTCCTCGGCAAACCAGAGGATAAAGCTGGCTCCATACTCAATTTCGCCTTCTGCTTCCTTCAGGGGTTTTCCCTGTTCGAACGTCATGATTCTGGCAAGATCGGCCTTACTGGCCATGACGAGATCATACCACCGACGCAGAAAGGCAGCGCGTTCGGCTGCTGTGCGGGCTGCCCAAGCCCGCTGGGCACGCACAGCAGCCGATATTGACTCTGCTGTTTCTGCCTCACCAAGATCAGGGACGGAACCAATAAGCTGTCCCGTCGCAGGATCGGTTACAGGGATGGAAGATGACGATGAGGCAGCAATCCAGCGATCACCCACCAGCGCAGCTTCCCGAAACAGGGATAGATCCTGAAGCTTCATGGCCCGATCTCTTTTCTTACGGCGCGATGATCGGGCTGGCCGTCGCCACAGGCAGCCTCGTTTCAAGACCACGGAATTCGCTACCATGTTCGAACCATGATCTAGGCGCCGGTGCTCCCCACAATGTCTGGCGCTGAGGGTCTGTTAATTGCCATTTGATTGGTTCGAGATCAGGATCAACCGTCTGGTAGTCCGAGCAGTAGATTTCTGTGCGGTGTCCATCCGGATCAAGCAGATACAGGAAGAACGCGTTGGAAATTCCATGACGGCCAGGGCCACGTTCGATATTGGCAAGATAACCGGTGGTGGACATCAGATCGAGGAGATCAATGATATTCAGCGGGGTCGGCACCCAGAAAGCTGTGTGGTGCAGGCGCGGTCCGACGCCACTTGTGAACGCCATGTCGTGCACGCCGCCCTTGCGGTGCATCCAGGCCGCCCATAAGCGGCCTGTGCTTTCGTCTTCCGTATATTCTGTTACGCGGAAGCCTAAATTATTGTAAAACTCGACCGACGCATCAACATCGGGTGAAAAGCAGTTGAAATGGTCAATGCGTAGCGGTTTTACCCCGTGATAGAGCGCATATTTCTGGTGAATCGGCTCCAGACGGTCCATTTTGAAGTAGAATTCGAGCGGGATGCCGAAATTATCGTGCGTCCGCAGAGTACGCCCCTGATAGGGACGCTCGACCCACTCGACCTTATGATCCAGGTTGCGGAAGTACCGCTCCGCCTTGTCCAGATCTTCCTCTGAAAAAACTTTAAGACCCAGATAACCGACTTCTCCTTTCTCACCGCGGCGTAACACCATGCAGTGATGTCCCCGCTCCTCAAGCGCACGCATATAGACATGATCTGCGTCTTCGTCTGTGACCTGCAAACCGAGCAGATCCGCGTAATAGGCGCGGCTGCGGGCCAGATCGGTCACCACCAATTCAACATGGCTGAGACGCAGGATATTGAAATCTGGGTAAAGGTTGAACGGGCTGATCGGCATTCTTATTCTCCACTCGTTTGTCTGACGGCCCTGTCAGGTACGATTTTTATTTTTATGAAGTCCGAGAACCCGGCCTGTCAGGCCAGTTTCGGAATAGTGTGGACGCCTGTTGCAAAGGAAACATTCTTGGTTTCCATATAAAAATCGAATGACCAGTCTCCGCCATCGCGGCCTATGCCGGAGGCTTTGACACCGCCAAACGGTGTATCGAGGTGCCGCACATTCTCTGAATTCACCCAGATCATGCCGGCTTCAAGCTTGTCCGAAACACGGAAGGATCTGGTAACATCTGAAGTCCAAAGATAAGCGGCAAGTCCGTACTGGGTATCATTCGCCAGAAGAACAGCCTCCTCTTCCGATGTGAAGGGAATTGCGGTCAGAACTGGGCCAAAGATTTCTTCCTGCGCAATGCGCATATTATTGGTCGCATGTGTGAAAAGTGTAGGGGCAACATAACATCCACCACCAGGACCATCGGCCTTTCCACCACCAGCAGCTATCGTGGCACCTTCTTCCTTACCGATATCGATATATTCAAGAACTTTCTTTTCATGAACGGGATGAATAAGCGGACCGACAACCGTGTCTGGATCTAACGGATGCCCTACTTTTATGGTCTTTACACGCTCGGCAAGAGCAGCGGTAAACTTGTCATAGATGCTTGCCTCCACCAGGAGGCGTGAAGATGAAGTGCACCGCTCCCCATTGAGAGAGTAAATCATGAACGAAGCCGCATCAGCTGCACGTTCCAAGTCCGCATCAGCAAAGACAATAATTGGATTTTTCCCGCCGAGTTCAAAATGAAAACGCTTCAGAGTATCTGCGGCCTGCTTCATGATCAGCGAACCAGTTCCACTTTCCCCAACAAAGGCGATCGCCTTGATATCCGGGTGTCGTGTCAGTTCCGCGCCAGCGTCTTCTCCAAAGCCATTCACTAGATTCCACACGCCGGGGGGCAATCCGGCTTTCTCAGCAATCTCCACCAGAACCGATGCCGTGATGGGTGAAAACTCGGCAGGTTTGTGAACAACCGTGCACCCCGCGGCCAAAGCGGGTGCGATCTTCCATGTTGAGAGCATAAAAGGCGTGTTCCACGGAGTGATAACACCCACCGGCCCTACAGGATTACGTGTGGTTATATTGGCCTGCCCGCCTGTGGGCAGGGAAAGTCCGTTACGGGCAGAAGGTGCCTTGTCTGCAAAATACCGGAAATTTTCAGCACCGCGAAGCGCCGCCTTTGACATGAACCGCAGCGACTGACCTGTATCCAGGCACTCCAGAAATGCAATTTCTTCGGCACGCGCTTCAATGGCGTCAGCGATAGTGTGCAAAATCTCCCGACGTTTCGCTCCGCTCAATGCAGCCCACGCAGGTTGAGCCGCTTTCGCAGCTTTTGCTGCCTGATCAATGTCTCGCGCATCACCTTTCGCAACGGACGCCAGCGGCTTGAGATCAATTGGCGATAGTGTTTCAAAAACCTCGCCACTGATCGCGGGGCATTCTTTCCCACCAATACGGTTGAGCACACCTTTTTCGCGGATACGTGTAATGTATTCGTTCGCCTTTCTTGCATTTTCTTCTAAAGTTGACATCCATCTTATCCTTTCCAAGCTTTCGGCTTTTGTTTTTGTTTTTGTTCTGTTTTTACTGTTTTCTTAGCCGATCATGCATGGCGTTTTTCTTCCAGCTCAGCGTTGATTCTATTTCTCGTATCTCTAGTGAAAGAGCGAAATTTTGCGTTTCCAGTAAACCGGACATCGCATTCGTAGCAGTGAAAAAAATAGCTTCTCCTGCCTGCTTTTTTTCTTCTTGAGACCGGCCCCTCCCAATTCGGAAAGACATATCGACAAACCCATTCTCCGGAAGAGCGTCCGCAACCGCCCATGCCGATGCTTCAAAAGCCCTGACGCGGATGGCACCTATTTCAAAAAGCCCGGTTCCCAGGACTGCATCCCGAAGTTTGATACATAATTCTGTAAAATCGACCTTTCCTCGTAGATTTGCAGAATATTCGAGAGATAAGTGCGGCACGGGAATCCTCCCACCTCAGTCAGCACATTTACTTAACTTGTTAATGTTATAGCGGCATGTCAGTTAATTTGAGGTCTCACATTCACGTTACGCTTCCTCGTTCCATATTTCGTGATATCCTCTCGATAACCTTTTCAACCCAAGGTGAAATATGACTATCCCAAAGCGGCCACCACCAACGCAGGACTCGCACTCCGCCTCACGCGCCAATCCGTCCGAATTACCGCACGAAGCCACAAAGGCTTTGCCTATTGCTCTGCTGAGGGCGAGAGAAGCGCTTATGTCCCGCTTTCGTCCCATGCTTGCTGAACACGATTTCACATCCCAGCAGTGGCGCGTTATCAGACTTCTGAACGAGCACTCCACACTCGATGCAGCGCAACTTGCAGAAAAAGCCTTCATCCTGCCCCCCAGCCTGACACGTATCCTTGCCAATCTGGAAGCACGTGATCTGGTGACGCGAGTGCAATGTGCGTCAGACCGGCGGCGCTATCTCTTCAGGCTGACATCCCTCGGCGAGACCTCTTTCCAAAAAATCTACCCTGACAGAGTAAAGATTTACAAAGAAATAGAAACATATTTTGGAAAAAGAAAAATAGCGCTTCTTCTTGAACTCCTGGATGATCTTGCTCAATTTTGAGAAACGTTCAGTTCGATACAATCCCGGCAGTCGCGCCAACAAAGGCTCGGTCAAGATACAAAAGCGGATGCCCTACTGTTGAACGCCGAATACTCTGGACTTCCCCAAAGAGCACATAATGTGTTCCAACAACGTGATGCGCCGTAATCTTGCAATCGAACGAGGCAATCGCATCCGCCAGAGCATGATTTCCGGACGGCAGGCACTCCCACATACCGGACGCATAGCGCTCGTTCATATCAGTGACCTTCCCGGAAAAATATTCCGCCAGATCAACATGATCATGGCTGAGAACATTCACACAGAAAACACCATTCCGAAGAAAAAGATCACATTGGCTGGACCGCCTGTTCATGCAGACAAGCAGGGTTGGCGGAGTGTCCGTCACCGAGCACATGGCCGTTGCGGTAAATCCGCCCCGCCCCCCTTCCCCAGCAGAGGAAATGACGTTTACAGATGCCCCGACCCTCGCCATCGCCGCACGAAACTCAAGCTGAACAGCTCCAAGATCGGGCAACGCTACCTGTTGCTTAAGTGTAGTGGTCATATCACACCTCACTCCGCAGCTTTCGCCGGAGACAGCCATGTGTCACCAGTCCAACCATTTTCATCATAATCGTTCAAACAGCTATCAACGAGTTCTTCCATTTGACGCAGCACCGTACCTCGTTCTGCTCCTTTGAGAATTTGCAAGCGCACATCCTCCGGACTACCTGCATAATTCAGCTCATAAAGTGCGTGCCGCCCGCCGAACTCTGTGCCCGTTGCATCCCACAACAGTTTCATGATTTTGATCCGGTCCTTGTGGCTGATGCCGTTTGAACCACGAACATACTGCGCAAGATAACCGTCTATCTCCGGGTTAGCGAAATCCTTGACCGAAGACGGCAAATAAATAAGCCCCGAAGCCACACAGCGACGCACAAGGTCTATCACCCGCGGGTAGGCATCTGACATAAAGGCGCGATAGGTCAACGCAGCTTCAAGGTTGGGAAGCACCGCACCATTGTGCCACTGCTGCGGTGCGCGCGCCATGGCATTGGAAAGCGACCAGAAAAGATGACGCAACCCAATCACCTCACCCAATGCCGCCTGATTGCCGCGAAAGGCATCTCCACCCGTGCAGCGAAGCGCTTTGGCAAGGACACCAGCCAGAAAGTCCAGCTTGACCGCAAAACGCGTGCACCCTTGGAAGCAATACCCCTGCATAAAGCCCGAGCCTATGGGGAAAGACAGGATTTTCTTTGCATCCCGCAGAATGAGAACGTCCTCCCACGGCACAAAAACATTATCCAGCACCAGGATGGCGTCATTTTCATCAAACCGCGAGGAAAGCGGGTAATCGAACGGGGAGGAGACCGTGTTCGCTGTCTCTTCATAAGACGTGCGGCAGATCATTTTAATGCCGGGGGCATTCATCGGGGCGATGAATGTGACAGACATTGATGGATCTTCTGTTACTGTTGCGGAGCTTTGAGCCAGAAGATTGTAGTGGGTCAGGGCAGACGACGTTGCGACAACCTTTGCGCCGGACACATAAATGCCTGCGTCCGTCTCTTTTGTAATATGGACAAAAACATCCTTGACCTCTTCGGCTGGTTTGTGCCGGTCAATAGGCGGATTTACAATTGCGTGATTAAGGAACAATACCTGTTCCTGTGTCTTTTTATACCATGCCCGTGCGTTGTCAGCGAAAGGACCATACCACTCTGCATTCGCTCCCAACGTATTTGTCAGCGCAGCCTTGTAATCTGCCGTTCGGCCCATCCAGCCATACGTCATTCTCGCCCACCCGGCGATAGCTTGCTGTTGGCCCACAAGATCTTCAATAGACTTAGGCGATACAAAGCTTTTATGGGTAAAGCCGCCATTGCCTGTGTCTGTTTGAGTTGTCAGGATTTTGCTGTGTTCTGGCTGGTGGAGAGCATCATACAGGCGCGCTATTGAGCGCGCTGAATTTCGCATGGCCGGATGCGTGGTGACGTCGTCTATGCGTTCTCCATTGATATAGACGTTTCGACCATCACGAAGTGACTCGAGGTATTCTGCGCCCGTGAAAGGACGCTTGATGATGGTAGACGGCTTAGCGCCTGCACCACATAGCCCTGAGGAATCATCCATTTCCGATCATCCTTTATTATTCTTCTTGAAACCGATGGTATATTTTCTGAAATTAAGAGAGAATGCAGAAAACAAAGAAAAACTTGGACTTTTTTAAATGCCCCAAAAACCCGATATTCCGAGCTTTCTGACATATGGCATCAACACAAAAACTGATGACATAGGCTTTGTGCATGTCGAAAACGTTATGGATCGCAAATCCCTCCATAACGGCCACGTTCCGGCCCACAGGCACGAGCAGATTTTTCAGTTGTGTTTTTGGACAGACGGATCAGGCACGTATGTCATTGAAGATCGGTTAATTGAATTCCAAGCGCCGATGTTTGTCTTTATTCCTGCTCGGGTCGTGCATGGGTTTTCTGTATCATCGGGCTCTGATGCAATCGTGTTTTCTCTTGCCAGCAGTTATACTGATACCGACCCCCTCTTTAAAAGCATTGCCGCCCGCACACCGCTGGTTCTGGCCGGCCCGGAGCAGCCAAAACCTACCCCGCTGATGCTAACACTTATGCAGGCGGGTTATGAACGTTACAGAACCGCTCCCGAGACCTCACAGAGCGTTATTCGTGGTCTTGCTATAGCAATTTTAGGTGAAGCACTTTCCCTGACCCGTTCTGCACGAATTCCCGATGAAAGTGCCGCAGCAGTCAGAATCCGGTCTCTCATAGAGGAGCATTTTCGCTATGCGTGGTCGATTACCGATTACGCACGCGCGCTTGGTCAAACGCCCTATCAAATCAACACGACGACACAGGCCGCCTTTGGCCAAAACCTGAAACGGCTGATTATTGAGCGCAGACTACTAGAAAGCAAACGGCTTCTTGCATTTACCATCCGCCCTATCGAGGCGATTGCTGCTGAAGTCGGAATTCCTGACCCCGCTTATTTCTCCCGATTTTTCCACACTTTTTCTGGCCTCTCGCCTCGAGAATGGAGACGGAAATGGGCAGAAAACACCAAAGACAGCTTGCTGACAGCCATACCAGACAACACGCCTGCGTGAGGTGGCACGGTATACGTTGTTTTAATTAACATGATAATTAAATTGGTTTACAGACAGGAGGTAGTCTTCTGTTTCCAGAGATGACTCCACAAGGCTCACCAACTCCCTTTTCCGGGTTCAATCTTACAAAGTCACGCTAAATATAAAAAGAAAAAGGCGGACCAAAATGTCTCATAATGAAAATACATTCAACACTAGACAGCGAAACATTGGATTCAGAGCGTCCGATATCGCAGCCATTTTTTACCTGATTTTAGTTACCTGTGGAATCATATACCTCGTCTTGAATGTCCATGGGCATCCGCTCCTTTTGGCTTATATAAAATTTTTCTTCCTGGCCACATTTGGCGAATGCCTGAGGCACCGAATTACGCAAGATAACTGGATCCCAGATCATTTGATTTCGCGGGCTCTCATTTGGGGCTGCTTTGGCGTCTGGATTGCAATGTCATTCATGATTATGGATTCAGGTGTTAGAGAGTTTTTTGGTACCAGTTCTCTATCCAGACCACTCACTGCATTCGCTATTAGTGCGTGGATGAACATCTTTTCCGGGTACGGTTTCTTTATGATGCTAACCCATTTTATCACGGACCGAATGCTGGATGAGGGCATAAAGGCTCCGACCGATTACCTACGTTCCAACGGGTTCGCCCGCTGGGCAAAAATTGTTGGCTTATGTCTTATTTTTTTCTGGACCCCAGCACATACCATCACGTTTCTACTACCCAATATATGGCGGGTTGTTTTTGCCGCTTATCTCAGTGTGGCGCTAGGAGCGATCCTTTCTTTTGCATCGGAGGCCGGTTCTCGCACAGCACGCACCGCTTGAAACAGTTTTTCCCCTGCTACGCACGCTCTTTTATCCAGGCCAAAGATCCATACGCTTCTGTCTGAATAATAATAAAAATTCAGTCAGAGAGGAGTGTTTCATGAAATTCAGCTATATACCATCCGTAAGTACATGGCACCGTCTCTCATGGTTTCGGGCAAATCTCGTATGCGTCAGTCTCGCACTATCAACCCTGTTTCACGTTGCACTGGCAGAGCAGGCTACAATAACATCGCCTCCTCCACCCAACAGTCATTTTTGGGATTCGGTGCGCCTCACCAAAGAATTGCGGGATCGCTACGTCAATGTACAGGGACCGATTACATTCGTACCTTCGGAATTACCTCCTCAAGTATTGGCTGGCGCGCCCCTTCTGGTGTCACCTGGCACATCGGCACCAAAAGGACCTTTAACATTTCTGGGCCGGTTTCTAACGCACCTTGGCTTAACCCCCCACGCAATTTTCAACCAGCTCTATATGACAAATCCTGACATTGGACCGCGTCCTGGCCGTTTTTCTCTTGGAACCGGCATTGTGTTGGGACTGGATGCCAATCTTCAGAAAATTATGGGAATCAAGGGAGGGGAAATTCATTTTGAAGAAATTCTCTCTCGGCCCACTGTAAATGGTGGCTACCCCACAGGCCCTGCATGGGCTGGTGCCGTTGGAAGCTATTTTGCAGGCATTGATCAGCACAATGATATTGCGGGAGGGTGGCTCGCACTGCTGACGTATCAGCAAAAACTCTTTTATAATCGCGTCAACTTTTCTGTGGGTAGAACTCATCCTCGGCGGTATTTTTTCTTTAATAACTGCGATAACTTCCTTAACTGCACGGACCCGATCATGCAGGCATCCGCCGGCATACTGCCGCCTCCGTATGCAACATGGGGCAGTTACATCACTGCACGTATGTTTAATGACATAAGTTTTGAGATGGGTGCTTTCGAAGCCAATCTGAATCAGTATTTCCAACACGGAAACGGGTGGCGTTGGGACACCCGCACGGCCTCAGGTTATATTCTTCTGGGCGGCTTCAATTATAGAAGGCTTCAAATTTCACACCTTTACGGCGGCCGGTATCAGTTATCCGGCTTCTTTAACAGTTCCCAATATAAAGACCCTTACACCAATACAACACATTATGGACGAGCCGGTGCCGAATTTCGCGGCCAACAGCTCATCTGGCGCCGGGACCATAAGCACCCAGTCCCTTCCCCATTACCTGAAGGTCTTAATGCGTTCGGGGCACTCGGCTTTGCCGCAGACCCTGCAGCTCCCTTCAAAGCACTTGCAGAAGGAGGTTTTAGTTATCATGGGCTCTTTAAACGCACTTTAGACCGGGAACAGATTAAATTCAGCTACGTACGGGCTTCAAAGCACCAAATGCTCTATCAGCAGCGAACACGTATTCAAAATGGAGGAGACCCTCGGCTAGGTGCCCAGGATATCATGCGCCTGGAGGTGAGTGGGCATATCTCCATCGTTCCCGGAATTGCATTCGAGCCAAGTGTTCAATACATTTTTAATCCTGACAATTACTATAATCCGGCAGCAAAAAAGATTAGCTCAAATGGTATCGTTCTTGCGGGTCAGTTGATGATCGACATGGGCTTCCTCTCGGGCCTTTCAGCACATTGAGAGAAGCCTGCATTTATCCTTTACAATAAAAAAATTTAATTAATA
Organism: Acetobacter tropicalis; assembly: GCF_030644465.1. NCBI lineage: Bacteria > Pseudomonadati > Pseudomonadota > Alphaproteobacteria > Acetobacterales > Acetobacteraceae > Acetobacter > Acetobacter tropicalis. The sequence goes on from NZ_JAUYUW010000001.1 coordinate 1,437,735, forward strand.
TTTATGTTATGTTTTTCAGGAAAAATTTTTACTATGCCAATCTAACGTTAGGATTGACACCGACAACCATCCAACGATTATTCTGGTCAGCACTACAGACTGTTTCTTCCCTGTCACTTATTTTCAGTTATGAAAGAGCAGGCTACTTCGAGAAAAAGAATAATATTCAGGGAACCTAATTCTAGAAAAAAGAAAGTATAGATTCCGATTATTACTTCTAGATCTTTTAGAAAAAATACAATATTAGGATATCGAAAAATCAGTATCCTGCTCGTTTCCAACCTGTTGGTTCTTGTATTGCTTTCCCGCGTTTTTTTAGCTCTAGCAAGTAAGTTTCAAGCATCATTTCTGCCGCAAATCGTAATTTTTTGTTCAATTTTGGATATGCACGATTACAAATATTGGAAAACTCCTGAACCTCATGCGTCAGAATATTTTCAATTTGATGCAGTTTTTCATATCTTTTTTCCAAAAGTTGTTCAATAAACGAATATGGTTTCAGAATCTCTGGCCCGTGCCCGGGCAGAAAAATTCGAGCGTTAAGAGCCTGCACGCGTTCCAGGCTTTCAATATAATCACCCAGATCACCATCCGGCGGCGGAGGAACCAAGGTGGTTGACCATCCCATCACATGATCACCGCTCAGCAAAACTCCATCAGGCCGTTCAAGACAAATATGATCTTCTGCATGGCCTGGCGTATGGATAACCTGCATACCTGCAATTTCAGTCCCGTGAAGAAGGTCTTTATCCCCTTTTAACGGGCCCGACGGAAACTTGAAAACAGGAACGTTAGCACGCAATGCAAGGGCACGGGCTCCGTCAAAATGATCATGATGCCAGTGCGTGACAATAACATGGCTGATTGTACCGGAAACTCCGCAGATAGCATCCAGATGCGCAGGATCATCCGTTCCTGGATCAACGACGGCGGTACCGGCTGCATGGGTTATAAGCCACGTATTTGTTCCATGATACGTCATAGAGTGGGGATTAGGTGCTACAATGCGCCTGATCCCATCCACAACATCCATGGGCTTTCCATAGATTGGGGTTTCTTCTCGTAACCGCCAATCTGTCTGCAACGCTGCTTTCATGTTATTCCTGCGGTAAAAGAGCCACCCGATTGCACCAGCTGGATCAATAAAGCCGAAGGTTCTGACCCTGCTCCCCCTACAGTGGCAGCAGCTTCCACTTCCCTCAAAACATTAGGCAAACCCATTTTATCAGCCGCAAACATCGGGCCGCCCTGAATACGGGGAAAGCCATACCCATTTACAAACACAATATCGATATCCGACGCAGAGGACGCAACTCCGCTTTCCAGCACCTTGGCCCCTTCATTTGCAAGAACAGCAAGAAGACGACGTTGAATGGCTTCAGCACTCAATTTAACGTGACGACTCCCCGCCTGTTTTCTTCCTGCTTCAATCAGAGCACACGCTTCATCATCCAGTTCGGGTGAAGCTGCGACATAAGAATACCAGCCCTTACCGGTTTTTCTGCCAAGACGCCCGGCCTCGCAAAACATATCAGGTATTTTCACATACCGCTCGTTCGGATTGCGTGTTGCACTCTGCCGCTTTCTCATGGCCCATGCAATATCCAGCCCGGAAAGGTCCGCTACAGCAAATGGTCCCATAGCAAAGCCATAAGATTGCATGGCCTGGTCAATGTCCTGCGGGGACACCCCATCTTCCATTAAATATTCTGCGTGCTTACGATAATGTGAAAATATTCTATTCCCAATAAATCCTTCGCCCACGGCGGCAACGACGGGGAGTTTCTGTATTTTCCGTCCCAGAGCAATTGCTGTTGCCAAAGCATCCGGTGCTGTTTTGGCACCACGAATAACTTCAACCAAACGCATAATATGAGCAGGAGAGAAGAAATGCAGCCCCAGCACATTCTCTGGCCTTTCGGCACATCCGGCAATTGCGTCCAGATCCAGATAAGATGTATTTGTTGCGACAACCGTATGGGCCTGCACGACTTTATTAAGGCTACGGAAAATATCTTCTTTCACCTCCATGGATTCGAATGCTGCTTCGATCACAAAATCCACATTCTTTAACACGTCCCACTCATGGGAAATCTGTATTTTTTTAAATCGTCTTTCTGCCTCTTCTTCGGTAATTCTTTTTGTTTCAATCTGTTTGGCATAAAGACTTGCAATGCGTTTCTGGCATGCAGCTACCGCAGCAGCATCACGCTCTATAATCACAACGTTTAATGCTGCATCCGCTGTGGTAACAGCAATTCCCGCTCCCATCGTTCCGCCACCAATAATCCCGATACGGGAAAAATGGCGCGGTTGGGCTTTTTCACTTGCCGGCAAACGTCCTGTAGCGCGTTCCGCAAGGAAAAGATAACGCAGCGCTTTTGCCTCATCACTTTCGCGCAACCGCAGGAAAGCCTCTCGTTCAAGGAAGAGGCCTTGTGCAAAAGGCTCTGTCTCGGCTGCCTTAACCACCCGCACGGCTTCCAGCACAGCCGTAGCCCCCTTGGCCCGCTTAAGGGTGCTCTTCTCTGCGTCCTGAACATCAGTTTTCGAAGCACATGGCACATCATGCTCGGACAGCCTGCGCTTGGAAGTATTTTCCGCCAAAGCGATAACGTCCGTTAACATTCTGTCCTCTGGCATGAGCGCATCTAAAATACCAAGATGCAAAGCCTCTTTTCCAGAAATGATTTTTGCGCTTCCAATCAACTCAAGTGCTGTTGCCACCCCTGTCAATCGAGGCAAGCGTTGCGTACCGCCAGCACCGGGAATAACCCCCAGTTTTGTTTCTGGCAGCCCCACACGACTACGCTCAGTGCCAACACGAAGATCACATGCGAGGGCGAGCTCCAGCCCTCCCCCTAAAGCAGCACCATCAATGGCCGCAAGAATTGGTTTTTTCATTGCATCAATCGCAGCCACAACCTCTGGCAAAAATGGTTGAGCCGGTGGTCTGGACATCTCGCGAATATCTGCCCCTGCAACAAACTGTCCGTTCTGGCCTGTCAACACCACAGCCGCTACGGTGGGGTCTTCCGCCAGCTCGGGAAGCACCTGCACCAGTGATGCTCTTACTGTATCAGACAGAGCATTTACGGGTGGATTATCAATTGTCACGACAGCAATTTTTCCATGACGCGACACACGAACGACAGGTTGAGATATGGTCTGCATTGTCTCAAACCTTTTCAATCAAAGCGGCAATACCCTGCCCAACGCCGATACACATGGTTGCCACAGCACGTTTCCCCGCTCCCTGCTCCATGGCATTTACCGCTGTCATAGCCAGCCGCGCACCCGACATTCCCAACGGATGCCCCAGCGCTATGGCACCCCCATGGGGGTTCACATGATCAGCATCATCAGGCAACCCAAGCTGACGTAAAACAGCCAATGCCTGTGCGGCAAAGGCTTCATTCAGTTCAAGAACGTCGATATCTTTCACTGAAAGAGCATTTCGCTGGAGCAATTTCTCCGTGGCAGGCGCCGGAGCAATCCCCATGATGCGGGGGGCCACGCCCACAGTTGCCACTGAAACCAGGCGTGCTTTGGGCTGCAAGCCATGGCGGCGTATTCCGTCTTCACTTGCTAGAACAAGAATAGCTGCACCATCATTCACACCAGAAGCATTGCCAGCAGTCACACTTCCACCATCACGAAATGGTGTTCTTAGCTTGGACAATGTTTCGGGGGTTGTTGAGGGGCGGATATGCTCATCATCCGTTACCCAGCTTTTTTCGCCTTTTGCAGGGCCAGAGATCTGCAGGGGTGAAATTTCACGTGCAAAAAAGCCGCTTGCCTGAGCCGCGGCTGCACGTTTGTGTGAGCGAGCAGCAAAAATATCCTGATCCTGGCGAGAAATTCCAAACTGTTCCGCCACGTTTTCGGCCGTTTCAGGCATGGAATCCACACCGAACCGCGCCTGAAAAACGGGATTGATAAAACGCCAGCCAATGGTCGTATCATACATCTCGCAATGACGGCCAAATGCATGCGTTGCCTTGCCTGTTACAAATGGAGCGCGTGTCATGCTCTCCACCCCGCCAGCCAGAACCAGATCTGCATCTCCGGCAATAATGCGGTAGGCCGCCATGCCCACAGCATCCAGGCCGGAACCACATAACCTGTTGATTGTGGTGCCCGATACGCTTTCTGGAAGTCCAGCCAGCAAAAGTGCCATACGGGCTATGTTACGGTTATCTTCCCCTGCCTGATTGGCGCATCCTAGAATCACATCATCAATGCATTCCCAATCCAGCGCTGTGTGCCGCTCACGCATGACACGCAGCGGATGTGCTGCAAGGTCATCCGTCCGAATATCGCGCAAAATACCTGCATAGCGACCTATGGGTGTGCGCGTATAATCACAGATATAAGCATGCCTCATGAAATATCTCCTGCCCGCCCGGGTATTACGAGAATATTCCAAAACGACGCTGTGCTTAGACGGCTAACAGATCGTGAAAGACTGTCTCTATCATCAGGGAACTCACCCCGGCAGTGATTCGTAAAGCGTGGGACAAATGCACCAAAGAAAAACGCTTTCTGACATATTGAGCTATCATACATCGGCTGCCTCCGTTTTTTTTGATTTATTGACAGATGTAGACTTCTGTCAGAATATATAAACCGTCTGGTTGGTCAATATATTAATACGTGATATCCTCCGCCTTAAACGAAAACAAGATCGGCTCCACCGACCCACAAGGAATATCCCATGACTACAGTGCTCGTTGAACGGCATCCTGGCTGGCTTTCCATCACTCTCAACAGGCCAGAACGCCTCAATTCGCTTAACGATGAAATGCATACAGCGTTACGGGCAGCCCTGACAGAAGCGCGAGAAGACCCATCATGCAGGGCCGTTCTGCTTACAGGCTCAGGAAGAGGGTTTTGTGCCGGCCAGGATCTTTCCGAGCGGCTTCGTGCACCAGATGCCGCGGCTCCTGATCTTGGACACACTGTAGAGACATTTTATAATCCTCTCATCCGGCAACTTCGGTCCCTGCCAAAGCCCATTGTATGCGCCGTCAACGGTGTGGCGGCAGGTGCGGGCGTGAATATTGCCCTGGCTTGCGACATTGTGATTGCAGGCAAGGAAGCACGATTTGTACTTTCCTTTGCCAAGCTTGGCCTTATTCCCGATTCTGGAGGCACCTACCACCTCCCCCGCCTTGTTGGTGAGGCTCGTGCCCGAGGACTTGCTTTACTGGGTGAGCCCCTCTCAGCAGAAACCGCTGCGGACTGGGGACTCATCTGGAAGGCTGTTGAAGATGAAAACCTTCATGAAGAGGCGCACGCTCTTGCAAAACACCTTTCTGAGCAACCCACTTTTGGCCTGGGACAGATAAAGTCTGCCCTCAATGCATCATCCCATAACACGTTGGACCAGCAGTTGGACCTTGAGCGTGACCTGATGCGCCGTGCTGGGCAGACAGATGATTATGCTGAAGGGGTAGCCGCTTTCATCGAAAAGCGAAAGCCGCATTTCAGCGGTTTGGGATAATTGCCATGCCTTACGAGTGCACAGCCTGTTTTACAGTCTCCCTTGCGCAAGAAGGCGCAAAACCTCGAACTACGCCTTTCGTGAAAAAGGCGGAGCACAAGAAAACTTCAACATTTTCAGAAAAAGTGCTCGTTTCATCAATAGTTTCTCTACCCTGAAAAACAACGTTTAACCGATACTGTTTCTACAGGACGCACGTTTTACAAACCGAACCTTCCCAAAACAACAGCCCCGCAAAGAGGCGATATGAGGTTACGATGAACGCCACCGTCTACACCCCGGCTTACCCCCATCCAGAAGCCATACATGACATTGCTACACTATCTCGCGATGAACTGATGTTCATTCAGCTTGAGCGTATGAAATGGTCTCTTCGCCATGCCTATGAGAATGTCGCTTTATACCGTAACCGATGCATAGCGGCGGGCGTCCATCCGGACGATCTCTGTTCATTATCAGATCTGGCCCGGTTCCCGACAACAACCAAAGCAGACCTACGCGATACCTACCCTTTTGGAATGTTTGCCGTTCCACAGGAAAGGCTTGCACGCATTCATGGTTCTTCCGGCACCACAGGAAAACCCATAGTTGTCGGATACACCCATGCGGATCTGGATATGTGGGCGGCCATTGTCGGGCGCTCAATCCGCGCGGCAGGCGGACGGCCCGGCATGAAACTGCATAATGCATATGGCTATGGATTGTTTACAGGCGGCCTCGGCATGCATTGGGGAGCTGAACGTATGGGCTGCACCGTTATCCCCATGTCTGGCGGCATGACGGAACGGCAGGTGCAACTGATTGAGGACTTCAAGCCGCAAATCATTACGGTCACCCCCTCCTACATGTTGGCCCTGCTGGATGAATTCCGGCGACAGGGTTTGGACCCTCGGGCTTCTTCCATAAAGTATGGCATCTTTGGTGCAGAGCCGTGGACAAACAGCATGCGTGAAGAGATAGAGCAGGCATTCGATATGCACGCTGTTGATATTTACGGACTTTCAGAAGTTGTTGGCCCCGGTGTTGCTCAGGAGTTTATAGAAACAAAAGATGGCCTCCATTTCTGGGAGGATCATTTCTACCCTGAGATCATTAATCCGGAAACGGGTGTTCCCGTCGCGGATGGAGAGCCGGGAGAGTTGGTCATTACATCACTTTCCAAGGAAGCTTTCCCTATCGTGCGCTATCGCACGCGTGACTTAACCCGCCTTTTACCGGGCACCATGGTGCCTGCGGTAAGACGAATAGAAAAAATAATGGCACGTTCAGATGATATGATCATTCTGCGTGGCGTGAACATTTTCCCGACACAGGTTGAAGCGGCCCTTCTGCACTGTAAATGGTGCAGCGCACATTTTCAGATTGAACTGACCCATCATGGCCGCATGGATAACATGACCATTCATGTAGAACCCCGGCCAGAAGCATGGAACCCGGCAGAAACGTCTCATCGTTCCCGCGAAATCATAAAAACCATCAAAAATACAATCGGTGTTTCTGTGCAGGTTTCCGTGAAAGAACCAGGCATGATCCCCCGCTCAAACGGCAAGGTAACCCGCGTGATTGATAACCGCGCCAAGGCAAGCAGTATTCTGGCCTGAACCTAAAAGGATAATCGTCATGACACCCATACTTGCCTCTTACGCGCAGGACAGATGGCATAAAGCTGTTTCCGGTTTTGAAGATATACAGAGCGCGGTCAACGGGCAGATCATCGCACAGGCATCCAGTTCAGGTTTGGATTTTGGAGGACTTGTGCAACATGCGCGCAACAAAGGCGGGCCTGCACTCCGCAAGCTGAATTTTCATCAGCGTGCAGATATGATAAAAAAACTGGCTCTCTATTTAACAGAACGGAAACAGACGCTTTACGATCTCTCTTTTAATACCGGCGCGACCAGCCGCGATAATCTGTTTGACATTGACGGCGGGATAGGAACACTTTTTGCCTATGCATCAATGGCCAAGAAAAACCTTCCAGACAAGTATATACTTGCCGAAGAAGTTGAAACACTTTCTCGTAATGGCACATTCATGGGAACGCATATCCTTTCATCCTTGCAAGGAGTAGCCGTTCACATCAATGCCTATAATTTTCCCTGCTGGGGCATGCTTGAAAAACTTGCGCCTGCAATTATTGCTGGCGTTCCCGTTATTACAAAACCCGCCACAGTAACCAGTTATGTTGCGCATGCTGTTGCCCAAATGATTGTTGACTCCGGCATCTTTCCCGCTGGTGCTTTTCAATTTATTTGTGGACGCACAGGCGACCTTCTGGATCATCTCGAAGGGCAGGACGTTCTGTCTTTTACCGGTTCCATTACAACATCCGAAAAATTACGTAATCACCCAATCATTTCTGCAAATGCTGTACGCTTTATTGCCGAACGTGATAGCCTCAATGCAGCCGTACTTGGCCCTGATGTTTCTCCCGATATGCCGGAGTTTGATCTGTTTATTCGGGCGGTTACGCAGGAAATGACCGTCAAGGCAGGTCAGAAATGTACAGCGATCAGAAGAATTATGGTCCCGGAGACCATCATCGCAGAAGTCACAGCAGCACTAAAAGCTCGGCTAGACAGGGTTGTTGTGGGCGACCCACAGCATGAAGGTGTGACAATGGGCCCCCTCGCTGGCTTCGCCCAGCGTGAAGATGTTCGACGCCACGTCGCAACTCTTGCACAGGAAAGCGAAATTGTTTTCGGGGACCCCCAGCACTGCAATCCACTCGATGCATCTGATCAGAGCGGAGCTTTTATGAGCCCGGTCCTGCTCCAGAATCTCAATCCTCATAATGCCACCAGTGTACACCATACTGAAGCTTTTGGCCCTGTTGCGACCATCATGCCTTACACATCTCTGGCCGACGCAGCCAGCCTGGTAAAACGGGGTGAAGGAAGCTTGGTCGCGACCCTCTGCACATACGATGACAATGTGGCAGCAGAGCTTGTGGCAAGTCTGGCTTCATTCCACGGGAGGCTGCACATACTGGACCGGGAGTGTGCCAAAGAAAGCACGGGCCATGGCTCACCCCTTCCCGCCCTGGTGCATGGCGGCCCCGGTCGTGCAGGCGGCGGAGAGGAACTGGGCGGCATACGGGGTATTCGCCATTATATGCAGCGCACTGCCTTGCAGGCCTCTCCAACACGTCTCACGCGGCTCACAGGGCGCTGGACCATTGGCGCGCAGGAAGCGTTGCGTAAGGAACATCCCTTCCGATACAATTTTGCCCAGCTAACTGTAGGGGACACCATCCATACTCAGCCGCGCACCATTACAGTGCAGGATATAGAGCATTTTGCTGAATTTACGGGGGATACTTTCTACGCTCATACGGATGAAAAAGCAGCAGCAGCCAACCCCTTTTTCCCCGGTCGCGTTGCACACGGCTATTTGCTGCTCTCTTTTGCTGCGGGTCTGTTTGTGGACCCATCACCCGGCCCACTTCTGGCCAATTATGGGCTGGAATCCCTTCGCTTCCTTAAGCCTGTATCACCTGGAGATGCCATTCAGGTACGGTTGACTGTAAAGTCAAAAAATGCCGCTCGTGAACCTCACTATGGGGAGGTTCGCTGGGATGTAGAACTGTTCAACCAGAACAAGGAGACAGTGGCGCGCTACGATCTTCTGACCATGAGCGCACAACCTGCCGCAGCCTGAGGCTACCTGCTTTCTTTTATCAAGGGGCCAACATACCCCTTGATTTTATTGGCATTTCTATAAAAAACTAGCATCTACTGACTATACAGCAAAGGAAATCAATCATGGCGCGACCGCGCGCAAGCGACTACGAAGAAAAACGCCTCATGATTCTCGAGCGGTCAGCTCATTTATTTGCAAGCCTTGGATTTGATCGTGCTTCGATCAACATGATTGCCAAAGCCTGTGGAACATCCAAGGCTCTTTTTTATCATTATTATACAGATAAACAGCAACTGCTGTTTGACCTGATCGAAACCCATCTGCAGGAACTTCTGATCGCAACGGATCCAACACAATGGTCAGGCCTGACTGCGCAAGAAACACTTTACGGTATGACAGAAGCGCTCCTTAACGCCTATCGGGATGCGAATGCAAAACACAAGGTTCAGCTCAACCACATGGATCTGCTGGACCCTGAACAGCAAGACACCATCCGTACGATGGAGCGCGCTCTGGTGAGTCGATTTTCGGACGCCATCAATGCAGCGCTCCCCTCCCCCGGCTCCTCTCCCATGTTACTGAAACCGTTGACAATGTCCTTATTTGCCATGCTGAACTGGGCCTATACATGGTTCAAAGAAGATGGTCCCATGAGCCGTGCAGACTATGCCAGGCTCGCGGCTGGGCGTATTATTGGCGCACCACTCCCCTGAAAGAAGAGTGGTGACAAACTGAGGTAAGAAAACAATGACGCCTTACATGGCGTCATAATCTACCGTAACGTGCTCTGTTATCGGGTGTGCCTGACAGGTAAGCACAAAACCTGCGTCTACCTCCCATTTTTCAAGTGAGAAATTAAGAGTCATCTCGGCCTTCCCCTCGGTCACTTTGGCGCGGCAGGTGCTACACATACCGCCCTTACACGCATAGGGAAGATCCAACCCGGAGCGTAATGCAGCATCCAGAAGCGTCTCTTCTTCAGCAACATTCACGTCTGCGCGCTTGCCATCCACAATTAAGGTGGCCACCACGCCGGTTTGCGTCGCTTGCTCTGACGTCACTTTTGGATGCAAGCGCGGTTTTCCAGAAAACGTAGATATGAATCTTTCTATATGTATCTTGTCTTCCGCCACCCCTGCATCCTGAAGCACTGAAAGCGCATCATCGGTCATACCTGAGGGACCACACACAAAAACATGGTCCAATGTTTCGGTGGGTAGAACATGCAGAAGAATTGTTCTTATTTTTTCTGCATCCAGCCGACCATTCAAAGCTGGAACATCCTGTTGTTCCTTTGAAAAAACATGAAAGATCGAAAACCGCTCCATAAACTGGTCTTTCAGATCTTCCAGCATTTCACGAAACAGCATATCCCCGACTGATCTGTTCCCATAAAACAGGAAGAAAGAGCTATCCGGTTCGGTCGCAAGCAATCCTCTGGCAAGGGATAAAACAGGCGTAATACCAGAACCCGCTGCAAACCCCGCATAAACACGTTGCGCAGTGCTATCGGGCTGAATGCCAAAACGCCCCGTAGGAGTCATCACATCCAGAGTGTCACCTGCTGCCAGGCTTGTATTGGCCCATGTGGAAAATACACCATCTTCCACACGCTTAAGGGCCACGCGTAATTCGCCATCAGACGGTGCGGAGCAGATGGAATAAGAACGACGCACGTCTTCCCCATCCAGCGTGGTTCGCAAAGTAAGATACTGCCCAGGCACAAAACTGTAAGCCTCAGCAAGATCGTCCGGCACTGTGAAAGCAAGAGAAACCGCATCCGGAGTCTCACGCCTCACATCAGCAATCTGCAATTTATGGAAGCGCGCCGTGCGTGCAACCTGAGCACTTGATGCGGTAAGAATATCTGTTTGAGACATTTCCTATTCTTTCTTTTTTATGAAGTCTCATGCTTTGGGCTCAATGGCACCTAAAATAATCAAAAGGTTCGCGGCATGTATTGCAACGCCACAAAGCCTTGCAGGAGGTAGACCCAAATTCCGCCAACCTGCTGGTGTCTGTTGAGCCGCATTGGGGGCACGCCACCTCCACTGTTCCAAAAAGACTGCCACGCCCACTTCCTTCCTGTGGAGGCGCAATACCATATGCAAGAAGCTTCTGGCGGCCAGATTCACTCAACCACGCGGTTGTCCAAGCGGGCGAAAGTGTTGTTTTTACATGAAAATTTTCAATACCGGCGCGCGCAAGGGCCGTCTCAATATCCAGAGTAATCATGTTCATGGCTGGGCAGCCTGAATAGGTAGGCGTAATGATCACATCCACCACGCCATTATGCACTTGGACATCCCGTAAAATTCCCAAATCTGCTATTGTCAGAACAGGAATTTCCGGGTCAGTTACATCATCGAGAGCATGCAGTACCCTTGTGCGCAACAGGGCGTCTGTCTGGGGTGTCACCACACAGCTCCCGGTTCAGAACGAGGGAGTTGCTGCATTTCAGCAAGCAAAAATCCAAGATGTTCTGAATGACGGCCGCTACGCCCACCTTTCTGCATCCATGCACTTTGAGGAAGGGTGAGAGTTGCACGATCAAGGATAGTTTGCACCGTGGTTCGCCAGCCATCATGAATAGCCGAGGCATCAATAATCATTCCCTCAGCCTGCAGCATGGCCTCGGCTTCGTCCGTATCGAACATTTCTCCGGTATAAGACCAAAGAAATTCCAGAGCAGCTTGCATCCGATCATGGCTTTTCGGCGTGCCATCCCCAAGCCTGATAACCCATTCAGAGGTATAGCGCAGATGGTATGCTGTTTCCTTCTCTGCTTTTTCTGCAATAGCGGCTAATTGTACATCAGATGATTTCATCATCGCACGCCAATAGGGATCGATGAAAGCAGAATAAAGAAACTGACGCATGATGATGCGTCCGAAATCACCATTTGGTAATTCGCACAACAGAAGATTACGATACTGCCCAACATCACGCAAATAGGCATAGGTATCTTCTGTATTCGCACGACCACCTTCTAAAGAGGGCTCACGAAGCGCGGCTAGCGCATATAACGCGCGCGCCTGACCAATAAGATCCAGCCCGATATTGGCCAGAGCCATATCCTCTTCCAAGGTAGGAGCGTGGCCACAGCATTCTGAAAGCCTGTGCCCCAATATGAGCGCATCATCGGCTCGACGCAGTGCATAGAGCACCTGTGGGGTTTCTGAAACAGATATGGTATTTGTGACCATAATATTTTTTCCTGCTCTTGCAGGCTTCGTGCCATGGCACGATAGCCAAAGGCTACATATGCCCGACTTCTTCAGGCACATTGTAAAAAGTCGGGTGCCTGTAAGCTTTAGAAAATGCAGGCTCAAACAGCATGCCTTTCTCCGAAGGGTCTGAAGCAATAATCAGGTGCGAGGGTACAACCCAGATTGAAAGCCCTTCGCCTCTGCGCGTAAAAAGATTACGGGCAGCCTGAAGCGCCAGCTCGGCATCTTCAGCATGCAAAGATCCCACATGCTTGTGCGCAAGCCCGCTGCGGCTACGAATGAATACTTCCCACAATTGCACGGGCGGCGTTGCCTTAAGCGTTTTATTCATAGTCCTATTTCCTTAAGCGGCATGGCGGGAGGCCTGCCGTGCAGCATAAGCTGCTGCAGCTTCTCTTACCCATGCACCTTCTTCATGAGCTTTCCTGCGGCTGGCGAGCCTGTCCTGATTACAGGGGCCGTTTCCGGCGATAACCTGCTTGAATTCTTCCCAGTCTATCTCGCCATACATCCAATTTCCGGTGACCTCATCCTGACGCAAATCCGGATCTGGAAGTGTCAAACCCAAGAATTGGGCCTGAGGTACGGTCGCATCCACAAACTTCTGACGCAGTTCATCGTTACTGAAACGCTTGATTTTCCAACGAGTAGACTGGTCTGAATGCTGGCTGTCAGTATCCGGTGGTCCAAACATCATCAGGCTGGGCCACCACCAGCGGTTCAGGGCATCCTGCGCCATTGCTTTCTGACGTGCGGAACCTTTTGCCAGCGTCATCATAATTTCAAATCCCTGCCGCTGGTGAAAGCTCTCCTCCTTGCAGACACGAATCATCGCACGCGCATAAGGGCCATAAGAGCAGCGACAGAGCGGAATCTGGTTCATGATTGCCGCCCCGTCCACCAGCCACCCGATTGCACCAATATCGGCCCATGTCATGGTGGGATAATTGAAAATGGAGGAGTATTTGGCCTTTCCTTCCATGAGCTGGTCCATAAGAGCTTCACGGGATGCATTGAGTGTTTCTGCGGCAGCGTAGAGATACAGGCCGTGCCCGCATTCATCCTGTACTTTTGCCAAAAGGGCGGCCTTGCGGCGCAAGGATGGTGCTCTGGTTATCCATGCCCCTTCTGGTAACTGTCCGATAATTTCAGAATGGGCATGTTGGCTGATCTGGCGTACCAAAGTACGCCGATAAGCTTCTGGCATCCAGTCATTTGCTTCAATCCGGTCTTCCGAATCAATACGGGTCTGAAAATTTGCCATTTTTTCGGCATCTTCCAGATTATGCGGAGTCGGCAGATCGTTAAGTGCCTGCGTGTACATAAGCGTTCTCCTGCAAACTTACAGTCGAAAGCATTACATAATTTCCAAAATAATAGCGAATCTTGTAACATAAAATGCGCGTGATATCAGAACTGACTTTCCCTATTTTTCTTTTTCTGGAGCAAGGACTATACAAAGTCCCCTGACTGCGCCTCTCTTACCTCTTGAAATCGCATATAAAATGCTGGCGTTGGTGCTGGTAGCCGCCCAGCATCACCGCCACGACCATTTTCCGTCAACCATGCTTCTGATGCTGGCAATAAAGCCCGATAGATTGTGGCGCATAGAGTCTGAGCTCTATATCCGACCCAGTCAGATGGCATGAGCGCTTCTGGAAGATGCGGATCACGCAAGGCAATACGCCGATATTCATGAATGAGCAGAGTGCGCGCAACAACTGCACTCAGTCCATCCTGATGGAACACCCCTTTTTGCTCCGCAGGATCTGTGCACATTTTGGCAAGAGGAGAAAATATCTTTTCAAACCGCAGATAGGATCGAGCGAGATCATCAAGTGAAAAATATGCAGCAAGACATTGCATGGCTACCTGAGAGCCGTCCACGTCAAGACCGAAGATGCCATCTGGCAAAGTACCGTCATCCACCCCAAGCCATGCCCCAGGGGCAAATGCTGTATATCCAGCTTCCCTCATCCGTGTAGCCACAAGAGCGGCTTCATCGCCCACCAAAGACCTTACGGAAGCCGATGCAACGGCCAAGCGCAGCTTACGCTGGGTTTTAAACGAAAAGGTTCCATAGATTCTTGGCTCTGCATCACGCGAGAGCGCCATGCCGCGGGACGACAAACAATAATAAGCGTTGCGCCCAATACGTGTACGCTCAACCCATCCATCCGCAGAAAGCCGTGATAACGCTGTTCTGACTGTGCCAGAGCCCACATCCATGGCTTGAAAAAGACTTAGAAGCGTCGGCAGTCCAATCGAACCACCACGAGGAAGAACCATATCCCCAAAGAAGGTCATGACAATGGACCATGTTCGGCTTGGCTCTGCCTGAAACAGCCGCAATATATCTTTGAGCGGTTTGTCCATGATCCTGATATTCCTCGGCCAATGCTTTTTCTGAGTGCTGAAATGCAAGGAGAATAATGGTCCTGTCTACACTTTCCTTCCCAATAAGCCCCACTGAGGAAGAAAAAGCTGCCACAAACAATCATCGCAAAGGCCAGCAACCTCGACTTAAAATAAATTCATCAAAACATCATCATATATGACAAAAGTTTTATTTCTCTTCAAAAAACAGTTTATATATTGCCTATACTGCAATAAGCATAGTTCTATTCAGGCGGTGATTACAAACGCTGCTTATCTACCTCATCAAACTGCTTGTATGACCACTCAATCGGATCTCTGAGCCATCCACGTTTTTTGTCATAATCTTGTTCCCATTACGATAAATTATGTATTTAAAATAGTTTTTACCAATAATTACAGATACATAGAAATATTTTCTCTTCTTCCTGCCGTCTGAAAAAGTGTATCCGAATAACGGCCTAACGCTAGCAGAACACCCAGTTCCCCCTCCTCAAAACTGGTCCGCGCTTCAAAAGGAAAGTGGCAATTTAAGATCCTCCCTCAGAAGTGATGGCGACAGAGACAGAAACTCTGTAATGTCAGAATCGTTATTGATCGTCCAGACGGTTAATTAAAGACCAAGTCGGTCTGAGGCGGGAGTGCTTACGTGAAGCCAACCCTTTTTATAGTGCACAACAGCGCTACGCTTGCCTTCAACAGAGGCAAGCTAAGCAGGACCTGTTTTCGCCAAGTATTTAGAGGAAGCTTCTTGGTTTTCGTAAAACAGCGCGTAACTCGGACCAATGGTAAAGCGACATGACCCCAGAAGAACGTGCCCACGCAGCAGCCAG
Organism: Acetobacter tropicalis; assembly: GCF_030644465.1. Lineage (NCBI taxonomy): Bacteria > Pseudomonadati > Pseudomonadota > Alphaproteobacteria > Acetobacterales > Acetobacteraceae > Acetobacter > Acetobacter tropicalis. The sequence continues at coordinate 1,453,322 of NZ_JAUYUW010000001.1, forward strand.
AGCCTTATGGACCAATGACAGGGCAAGCAAAAGCCTGGGCATGGAAATCCTGGAAGTAGGACCCGGCTTTTCGATAGTTGCCATGAATGCAACCATTGAAATGACCAACGGCATCGGCACAATCCATGGTGGCTTTATCTTTGCCTTGGCCGACAGCGCATTTGCTGTTGCGTGCAATAGCTACAATGAGCGTACAGTGGCCGCGCATTGCTCTATCACTTATCTGGCCCCGGGCGTGGCAGGCAAGCGCCTCCTCGCAAGCGCACGGGAAATCAGTCGCGCAGGGCGTTCCGGCCTGTACGACATTGAAATCAGTCAGGAAGAAACCATCATAGCGCAATTTCGCGGGCATTCCCGATCCATAGGCGGCACCCTGTTCTCCGAGCCGCCTTCATAACGGTCTTAATCAATAAACACGAAAAGCGTTTTGATAATAAGAAACACGGCAAACGTGTTCACAACAAAAGCACGGTCAACGTGCTACATGGAGGAACTTATGGCACTGCCTTATTCTGCTGTGTCGAAGGGTAAAGGTTTCGTTCAGTCTTGTCATGCCGCACAAGGCACCTCGCGGGACGACATCATGGCGCTTCAGCGCAAGAAACTGAGAAAAACTCATGACTCTCTTTTCAAAAAAGCGCTGCCCTTTGTTTTGATCACATTGGCAGCGTGGAGCTTACATGCTGCTCCACGCGCAGCTTATGCCACTGAGGGAGGTGGCAGTACCTACCCCATGGGGGTCAATACCGTTTTGCCGGCCATCATGCCGGGTCTCGGAAAAACTGAACTTCTGAATTATCTTGCTGATATTCCGCTGACATCCCTCAACGACAGCCACGGTCGTCATTCCCCCGAAGCATTTGGAGGAAATCTGTTCGCGTTTGCGCCGCGCCTTTTGCATACATGGAATTTTGCACTAGGGGACTTTCACTTTTCCACCGGACTTTCGCCAGTTTTCCAGCGCAAATATGTAAGTGTTGGTGGCCAGAATAGCTATACTTTCAACATGTCATCATTCGACCTGCAGGCCCTCTATGTCACCTGGTCGAAAGGAGACCTGCATTTGCTGTTCGGACAGGATTTCTGGTTTCCGGGCTCCTCCTACAACCACTCTGATTTCTCGAATGTTACTGCCACGCGCGTGACTTTCATGGAGGAAGGCGCCGTGACATGGACCCCTGGCAACTGGGAGTTTTCTCTTGAAAATACAGTCCAGATGTCAACCCGTAACCGTGATACAGGCTACCATGATGGTACACTGTTCAACATGGATTATGGTATTTCCTACCGTCCGTTCCCTAAATTGCGCAAACTGCAGTTTGGCGTCAACGGCAACTGGGCCTATCAGACAAGTAACGACACCCTGAACGGGCAACGTTATATGGACGGCTACAAGCTGCGCAACTTCACCATAGGACCGCAGATTGTTTATGATTTTTCCCCCGGTACAGCCGTAGTCCTTAAATGGCAACATGCCCTGGATGCCCGCAATACAATTGGCGGCGACCGTTACTGGGTGGAATTTGCCTTACCGATCCACCTGTTCGACTGATCAAGAATATCTTCCGTTCAGAACAGGACGTTTAAAATATGGTTGAAGTTTTCATACTACCCCAAGTTCGCGATTTCATGAATCGGTTGAACGGTCAATTCATAAACGGCAAAACTGTTGTTTCTCAGCAGGACGAAGTGATCACCACCACCAATCCCGCTACGGATGAGGTGATTGCACATGTTGCCACGGCCACGAGCGGAGATATCGACTATGCGGTAGACTCCGCTTACCGTGCCTTTCACGGTGGCTGGGCGGACGTTTCTCCAGCCCAGCGCGGCCTGCTGCTGAACCGGCTTGCCGATCTCATGATCGCCCATCGTGAAGAACTGGCACAGATTGAAACCCTGACTTCGGGAAAGCTGATTACTTTATCACGCGCTTTCGAGGTCGATTATGCCGTATCGTTCCTGCGCTATTATGCAGGCTGGACAACACGAATTGAGGGCAAGACTGTTGCACTCTCTCTCCCTTCCGCCAATGGCGAGAAATATACCGGGCTGACACTGCGTGAGCCACTGGGTGTGGTGGCAGGCATTGTGCCCTGGAATTTCTCGATCATGATTGCGGTCTGGAAATTCGGGGCAGCGCTGGCGTGCGGCTGCACAGCCGTCATCAAGCCCAGCGAGGTGACGCCCCTCACCATGCTACGTGTTGCAGAACTGGCGATTGAAGCAGGAATCCCCCCTGGTGTTCTAAACGTGATCAACGGCCCTGGGCAGCAGGTGGGTCACGCCCTCACAACACATCCAAAAATTGCCAAAGTCACGTTTACCGGCGGCATGGAAACAGGAGCAATTATCGGCACAGCCGCCCTTCAATCTGGCTTCAAACGGGTCACTCTCGAACTCGGTGGCAAGAATGCCGCTGGTTTCTTGCCTGATGTTTCGCCAGAGAAGACGGTAGAGGGCATTATTGAGGCCGGTTTTCTCAATTCGGGTCAAGTCTGTGCTTCTGCAGAACGCTATTATGTCCATCGCTCCCTGATCAATGATGTAGCAGAGCAACTCGGCAAGCGTCTGGCGACTCTCACGCCAGGTAATCCGATGGATGATGAAAGCCGTTTCGGCCCGCTGGCAAATCGGTCCCACTTTAACAAAGTGATCGGGTATTTCACGCGAGCGCGTGACCAGAATCTGACATTCATCCATGGTGGCGGCGCATTTGACCTGCCAGGTTGCTACATACAGCCAACGGCAGTACTGGCGCGATCAGAGAATGACGAACTGATGCGTCAGGAAGTATTCGGTCCAGTCGCGTCTCTTCTGGCGTATGACAGCGTGGACGAACTGCTGACACTCATGAACGACTCACCATACGGTCTGGCTGCCAGCCTCTGGACCAACAATCTATCGCAGGCCCTGCGTCTCATTCCTCGTGTTGAAGCGGGTACAGTCTGGGTCAACATGCACAATTATATCGATCCCGCCATGCCATTTGGCGGCACAAAAGGATCTGGAATCGGTCGTGAATTCGGAAGTGCGTTCATCGATCATTTCACGGAAATCAAATCCGTGATCATGCGATATTAAAAACAATAACCGGAGCACTCTTCGCAAATCAGCACCGGTCGAGAGCAACATCATGAAGCACTTTTTCCTGTTTAGGGCGACCTTATATATGGTCGGCATCCTTACCTTGTCTGTTACTTATTTATCGCAAAGCCAGGCTGCAACGGATGATCCTGTCGTCACACAAGCGGAGGAATCACCACAGAACTGGCCGACCCATGGACGCACCTATAACGAACACCGTTATAGCCCGCTAAACCAGATCAACACGGAAACAATTGGCCGGCTCAAACTGGCGTGGTCAAGCAACTTTGACACCAATCGCGGTCAGGAAGGCACGCCGCTGGTGATCAATGGCATCCTCTACGCCACGACAAACTGGAGCAAGGTCCGCGCCTATGATGGAGCGAGCGGAAAGTTGCTTTGGAGTTATGATCCTCAAGTGCCGGGACCATCCGCCGTACGCGGCTGTTGTGATACCGTTAATCGTGGCGCAGCATACTGGAACGGTAAGATTTTTGTAGGAACATTCGATAACCGTCTGATCGCTCTGGATGCTAAAACCGGCCACAAAATATGGGAGGTGGACACAATTCCCAAAGACGCGTGGCTGGGTGATATCAGATCCTACATTACCGATGGTGCGCCACGCGTAGCCAAGGGCGTGGTGATGATCGGCAATGGCGGCGCGGAGTTCGGCGTACGCGGCTTCGTCTCGGGCTTCGATGCTGAAACCGGGGCGCTGAAATGGCGCTTCTACACCACGCCCAACCGTTCAAATCAACCCGACCACGCAGCATCTGACGCCCCCCTGATGACCATGGCCTATCGTACCTGGGGGCCGCATGGTGCATGGATCCATTCCGGCGGTGGCGGAACAGTATGGGATTCCATCGTTTATGATCCGCAGACCGATCTTGTCTATCTTGGCGTCGGCAACGGCTCACCGTGGAACTATAAACAACGTTCTGACGGAATTGGGGACAATCTCTTCCTTGGGTCAATTGTGGCCATTCGACCAGAAACCGGGGAATATGTCTGGCATTTCCAGGAAACGCCTCAGGATCAGTGGGATTATACCTCGACCCAGCACATTATGACCGCCGATCTCGAAATCAACGGTAAAAAGCGTCATGTCCTGCTTCACGCACCAAAAAACGGTTTCTTCTATATTATAGACGCGCAAACAGGTGAATTCATCTCGGCAAGGAACTATGTGCCCGTCAACTGGGCCAAAGAGATTGATCCCGTAACGGGCCGCCCCAATATCGTTCCTGACGCACTGTATTCCCTTACGGGCAAACCTTGGGCAGGCCTTCCGGGGGATCTGGGCGGACATAATTTTGCAGCCATGAGCTATAGCGCCCAGACTGGCCTTGTCTATATTCCTGCCCAACAGATCCCGATGGTGTTTACCCCCGACGCCCAACCTTTGAAGCAGAAAGGCTTGAACCTCGGAATCAGCATGCAGGGCCTTCCCGATGATCCCGCTATCCGCGACGGTTTTCTCAAGACGCTCACAGGGTGGCTGATTGCGTGGGACCCCAAACAACAGAAGGAAATCTTTCGGGTCGATCACAAGGGGCCATGGAACGGAGGCCTCCTTTCCACGGGTGGCAACCTGATCTTCCAGGGGCTAGCGAACGGCGAGTTCCATGCCTATAACGCAAGGAATGGGGCTGATCTTTTCAATTTCAATGCACAGAGCGGGATTATCGCACCGCCGATCTCCTATGAAGTGAATGGCAAGCAATATATTGCTGTAGAAACCGGTTGGGGCGGCATCTATCCATTGCTGATGGGACGAACGGCGCTATCATCGGGCTGGACGGTCAATCATTCCCGTCTGCTCGTTTTCGCGTTGGATGGTACAGCAGAACTCCCACCACAAAATGACAGGGGGATGATACCGGTCAAGCCGCCAGCACAATTCGATGCACAGCAGGCTGCCGCAGGGTACCAGCTTTACGAAACGTTCTGTCAGGTCTGCCACGGTGACAACGCGCTCTCTGGTGGTGTCCTGCCGGACCTGCGCTGGTCAGGTGCCATTCATCACATGGCGGGATTCCAGAATGTCGTCGGCCGGGGAGCCCTGACCGCGTACGGCATGGCACGCTTTGATGACATCCTTTCACGCCAGGACATTGAAAAAATCCGCCAGTTCCTGATCAAACGGGCCAATGAGACCTACGCGCGAGAAGTAGCAGCCCGCGCTAACCCTCAAAATATTCCAGAAGGCCATGCGGTTACACAATAAGGCACGGTATCATCTTGGGCTGGCAAGTATCCGGAGAGAGCCGCGGGCGTAATCATGCTTCGATGATATTATTGCTCTGGTGAAGTGTTTTCCAGTGCCATGGAAGCGTGAATTTCGCCTATCATTGATACGGGCGAGGACGTCTGCGCACCATGTTTTGGGATCGGCATCGTTCAGAGAGGCAGCAACGATCTGGGAATGCATGGCGGCAGCACGTTTTCCGCCCCGATCGAGTCCGGTGAACAATCAGGCTTTTCTGCCAAAGGCTATCCCACGAAGCACATGATTTGCGGTGTTATGTGTGAGACAAATGGAGGGTTCTAAAAACCCCGTGGTTTTGCGTTCATATCTATGATTCCATGCCTCCTATGATGATTGGGGAGATGAGTCATGAAGCAGCCGGGATGCTTTGATATTGAAGAGCGCCTTGCCCGGTTCAGCGGGCCGGGAATCAGCTTGAAGCATTTTCCCGGACTGTGGATTTTGAGGCGTTCCGTCCTGATCTGGAGAAAGCTCTGGCCTGGAAGGACAAACTGCAAAGCTGCCCCACAAGAACCGCCATACGCGCTGGACGCTGAAATTTACCAAGGCAAAACGGCAGGATGACGGAACGATCTCATCAACAGATATCACCATCCCGTTCTTTGTTTATAAATCCCATGTTTCCATCAACCGGAAGTTCAGGTTGATCCAAAAATGGAAAACGACAGCTGCAGCAGCCAGCGACGGAGCAAGAGTGAAAGAAGGGCGGCTCGACCGCAGCCATATAGCATCGGATGTCTGGGCCGACACGGCGTATCGGTCAAAAGCCAATGAAGCCTCCATGGAAAAGCACGGCTTTGTCCCCAAGCTTCATAGGGAAAAGTCGCATCTCAAGCCCATGCCCCATCATATCCAACGGAATGCAGGTAAGTCCGTTATCCGGTCTCACGTTGAACATGTCTTTGCCGATCAGAAATCACAGATGGGACTGTTCATACGCACCGTCGGTATCACACAAGCCACCATAAAAATTGGGCTAGCCAATATCGCCTACGATATGCGTGGCTTCCTCTTCCTGAAACGGCTGGGCACCTCCGCCTAACAATCCAGAGCATGCTTCACTCTGCCGAAAAGGCAACGCGAAAGTCAGACACCAGAACCATCATTACGCAGCACGTTGAATCCAAAATTGGCCTGCATACAATTCAATCAATGGTTCTTTGATCCCTCCTTTTTACGGATATTCCTCCTGACACACTATCACAATGACCCCGGTTATGAGTGAACTCCTGCGCAAGATGTCAGCTTATTTTGCAGAAGGAGGACTTTACCAGCGGATCGGGCCATGACACGCTGCGCAGATGCACGTCGCCATATCTATCGTCCATTCAAACGTCTGAGTGCTGGACCATAGCCCATCGGTTTCTTTTTATTGTAGAATTTTCATTTGAATAGTATATTGTTTCGAATTCGATACTAACAAGGCTTCCTCATGAAACAGGCTTCTGTGCGGTGGACTACCGGGTTGTTCGCATTCGCCTATGTCCTGTCTTTTGTGGACAGGCAAATACTGGCACTCCTGATTGGTCCGGTTAAAGCCGATCTCGGTTTGTCAGATTTCCAGTTCGCTCTCCTGAACGGGCTGGCGTTCGCGCTGCTCTATTCCATTCTTGGACTTCCCATCGCCTCGCTGAGCGACCGCGTCCGGCGTCCTCCCATCATTGTAGCAGGCATCATCATTTGGAGTATGGCAACAATAGGCTGTGGTTTTTCTCAGAATTTCTGGCAGCTTTTCCTTTCCCGTATGTTCGTGGGCATTGGAGAGGCCGCGCTGGTTCCTGCCGTCTATTCTTTTCTTGCCGATATTGTACCCTCCGAACGTCTTGGTCGCACACTAGCTTTATTTTCTCTGGGGTCATTCATTGGTTCGGGGCTTGCTTTCCTTTGTGGAGGCATGTTGATCGCCCTTCTTCACGAAAACGGAGCATGGCATGGCGTCACCACATGGAAGCTCTGCTTCATGATAGTCGGTCTGCCCGGCCTGCCGCTCGCGTTGCTCATTAGCTGCTGCATAAAGGAACCCGGTCCCCGGCCCGTCACAACAACCCGGAGCGGAGTAGCCGCAAGTTGCCAGTATTTCCTGTCTCGCTGGCGATTTTTCACACTGCATTTTCTGGGCTACTCCGCCACCGCCATCATCCTGTTCTCTCTCATGAGTTGGACACCCGCCCTTCTGATGCGTGACCGGCATTTTTCTCGGGAAACCGTTGGCGTTGTCATGGGCATCATCGCAATTCTCTGCGGATGTGGAGGCGCCTACACCAGCGGACGCCTCATCGACGCGCTTTTTATGCGGGGAAATACAGACGCGGCTGCTCGGGTAGGGATTTGCGGTGCTCTTGCCGTGCCTCTTTTCTTTCTTCCGTCTTTATATGTGGGTAACACCGTTATTTGCTTAATATTGCTGGCTTTTGCGTTTTTCTTCGCATCGTTTCCCATGCCACCGTCGGCTCTTGTGGTGCAACAAACCGTGCCCAAAACCATGCGCGCCCAGTTTTCAGCCGTGTTGCTGTTTTGCAATGCCCTGATCGGTCTATCGGGAGGCTCAATGCTGATCGGATATCTCGACGATCATGTCTTTACCGTTGCCAACGGTATCACCTCCTCGCTGGCAGTGGTCACCACGGGAGCTGCCCTTGTCGGCGCTGCCTTCATTGCCACAACACGGAAAGAATTGGCTCGGGCCGCATATAAGGCGGGATATGGCTGACAGAGCGGTCTCTTTCCCTGCCAGCAAGTATGACCTGTCATAATCAGGACAGGAATGTTTCCTGCAGATGCTTCCAAAGAAGCTGTGTCCTGGCAGCATTCTCGACAAATAGCACTGTTGACCAGCGTTCCGTCCGCGCCTCGCCCTGCGTCTGCACTTCGCGATAGAACGCCAGAATCCCTCCATCAAAAGTCTGACAGATTTTCACATCAAAAATTTCCATGATCAAACCGGGACGTGATCCTTTGAGGGAAGGAAGTACCTTTTCAAAACCTTCCAGCGTTATCACACGTCCAGCGGCGCCTACCATCATGTAGCCTGGTGCAAAATGCGCAAGCAGGCCTGAGAGCGATTCTTCATTCTCGCCACGAAACCACGCCTGTAACAACCGATGTAGCTCAATAATCTCGTGCGTGACGGTATTTATCATATTGTCCACGTCATCTTTTCCTTTTTTTTACCCTAAACTCAGGGCTCCATAAGCACCGAACGTGTCGGCACGCTTTCAGCCCAACCCGCAGTCAATGGTGCGATAAACACATTTTCTGTGCGCGTGCGCGAAATTTTCCACACACCGTCTTCCTTACGGAAAAGATTGTTAAGGCGGCTAGACCGCAACAGTGAAGAGCCATCCTTGAATATCCAGGGCTGACAATGCACCCACTGTCCGTCCGCCGTGTCGCCCTTCACATGAATCTGCTCGGACGTAAGGTAATGGACATTCAACAGCAGAGCCGGGTCCCGTTTCTGGCTCCAGAATCCCTCGAAATGGGCCCGGATCGCGGCCTTACCGATGCAACGCCCGAACTGGTTGGTATAGTATTCGCCAACACCTTCCCAGATTGCATCTTCAGTATAGAGATCCATAATACAATCGATACGTTCCGCATCATTCGTCACCCCTGCTTCCGGGCAAGGCGTATCACACAGGAACATGTAACGTGCCTGGATACGGCGAATATCCGCTTCCGCCTCCAGTTGCTCGACACGTTGGCTCAACGCATCAATGCGACGGGCAATAATCTCGTCTGTCATGATGTCCCAATCTCCGCATATCCTGGCGCACGCTGGCCTATTATCATATACACATCGAAGGAAGAGGACGCGGCGGAAGGATCGTCTCTGCCCAACCGGCCCAATTCAGCAAATCTTCATCCGTCCCATATGCGGACAGAAGCTGCACACCGACCGGAAGGCCGCTTGAACTGGTTAATCCCGGTAGCGTTACGGTCGGCAGGCGCAAGAGCGTCCACAACCGGCTAAAAAGCGGGCTACCTGTACCACTTTCCGCCAAAGGCGCTTCGCCCGGTGCTGCCGGTGCAACAAGTACATCATAATTGGCGAAAATATCCGCCATAAGACAACGAAGTTCCTCGGCCCTGGCAAGAGCGGCACGATATGTTGCGTAGTCAATCTGCTTTCCGGCTTCAAGCAAGCCGACTATCTGGGAGCTTAGCAGTGGCCGACGGTCCGCATATTCCCAACCGAGCGCTTGCGCCGCTTCATAACTCATGATCGTGATATGCAAATCTGCTGCTTCGGCAAAATCCTCCAGATCAATATAGGTGACCTGAACTTCTTCGCTAAAAAGTACGCCAGCCTTTTCAATAGCTTTTTGTGTGGCCTCTTCGGCCGCATCCCAATGTGGGGTTCGGCATATCCCAATACTGGAAGGCCGTCGGGGCTTGAAGGTGCTTGGTACAGCCGTCGGCCCCTTAAGAACACCATCTGCCAGAGCCGCCGTAGCAACATCGCGCGTCATCGTGCCGAGCGTATCGAAGGATGGGGCGAGGCTCTTGATGCCCGCGGCAGCATACCGGCCATAGCTGGGCTTGAAGCCCACAATGCCACAGTAGGAAGCTGGCCGTGTGAGCGAGGCTGCCGTCTGCGATGCCAGGCCGATGTCAACCATACCAACCGCCACTGCCGCCGCAGACCCGCTGGAGGACCCTCCGGGCGTACGTGCCACATCGTAAGGATTAACCGTTGGTCCCGGCGAAAAGAAGGCAAACTCCGTCGTCACGGTCTTGCCAACACAGACTGCACCCGCCGTCTTGAGTTGCGTGACACACGCCGCATCAGACAGCGAGTGATAGCCTGCATAGATCGGCGATCCATGACTGGTGGGATAGTGAACGGTGTCGATGATATCCTTGACCCCGACACTCATTCCAAGAAGAGGCCCCGGAGAGGCCATATCAGCATCCTGCCGTATGCGTACGGGATCATAACTTGTAAAAGCTTTTACCTGTGGTTCATATTTTTCGATACCATTCAGGATTTTCGAGGCCATGGCGGCCCGTGTCTCGCTCATTGTTTTACCTTTCGGCTATGCAGCGCACTTCAGGATGCTAGATCAAAGGCACCCCGGTAATACAGCAAGGGGCCTACTTCGCTGTCAGAATTCATTGCCACATGTACAGGACGTGCGAGAAAGATCTCATGTGTGCCACCACGCAGGGTTTCGACCACCTCGACACCGATCTGCACGAGCGCATCACACACGAAGAACAATCCGTCCTCTTGGCGTATGCAATAATCATCAAACTGCTTGTCCTTGGCAGGACCCGCAAAATGCATGGCAACGGCTTCCTGTGATTGCCGGAGAATACTCACACCAAAGCGCCCACTATGCTCAATAGCCCGGCAGGTGGAACTTCTACGATTCAGGCAGATGAGAAGCATAAGCGGGTCAAGAGAGACAGAACTCAGCGCACTGATCGTCGCGCCCTGCTCGCCTTCCTCTCCCCGCGCCGTCACGACGGCCACACCGGTAGCGAAATGAGACATTGCGCGTCGAAACTGATCGGACGTCAAGGATGTCATGCATTGTCTCCATGCCATAAGGGTCCCACGTCCTTGCGCATCTTCCGCACGGCTGCATCGAACATCTTGTCGGCAGCAGACGTGCTGGACAGAACCCAGGCGGCATCTTTGGCACAGGATGCGCGGATGGTGTCGGAAAGCGGGACGTCAGGCCCGGGAAGCATGCCGGCATGACACTGTATTTCTGCTGCACGCTGCACGGTCCAGAGGAGAAAGAAAGCACGAGCAACATCGCTTTCTCCAACCGCCACACCATGGTTGCGCAAAACCAGTACATGCTTGTCGCCAAGGCTTTCCAGCATGCGTGGACGCTCTTCTTCATACAGGGTGATACCTTCAAACGCGTGGTACCCGACCCTGCCAAACAACTGTGCACCGTAAAAATTGTCGTAACTGAAGCCTGTCTGCTTCATGGCTACCGCGCTGACTTCGCTGGTGTGCGTGTGGATGATGCAATGAATGTCATCCCGCGCGGAATGAATAGCACCGTGAAGTGCGAAGCCCGCGGGGTTGGGCTTGCCTTCCGTGTCGCCCACGAGCTTGCCATCTGCATTCACAACCAGCAGGTTCTCTGGTGAGATCTCGTCGTAATTCAGGCCGAACGCATTAACGAGATACCGACGCGGCTCCCCCGACAGGCGGAGAGAAATATGGTTGAAAATCATCTCGGTCCAGCCGAAATAACTAATAAGGTGATAGCACTCGGCCAGCCGGACCCGAAGCTGCCACTCTTCTTTCTGTGTATCCGTTGTCATGTACGAATGTCTCCCTATCGGCATTGCGCGCCCTTAAACCGCGTTAGCCTGACAAGCGTGTTGATTGTCGGTGTGGGCACCCCATACGCCCCAGCAAGGCTTGTTACCGCCTCCCCCATCGCATCCAGTTCCAGCAGACGGCCAGCACGAAAATCCTGCAACATGGACGTCTCGTGTGGGCCAGCACTTGCAATGACATCCAAAAGCGCAGAGGTGGGCGGCAAACCAGTAAGGCCGCAAGCTGCGCCAACGGCACGTACTTCCGCGAGCACATCAGAGATAACGGCGCGACTGTCTTCCGCCGTTCCCATTTTTTCCAGCGTAGCCTCACACAGGACGGATAGTGGATTGGTCGCCAGATTGAAGGCCAGTTTCGTCCATATGGGCTGCCGGATATCCGCACTCAGTTCCACGGCAATACCCGCTGTGGACAGTATGTTTTCAATTTGTGCCAAACCAGCATCCACGCAACCTTGCTGCGCAGCGCGCCCCAGCACAAGCTTCGGCTGACGGTCTGACCTGACAACAGCAGGCAAGGGCATTGAGGCGAAAGCATAGGCTACACACCCAATCACCTGCGCGGTGGGAAAAGCAGCCGTCAGCACACTTCCTGGATCGACCGTTTCATGAGCGGACTCAAAGGGACCATCCACTGTCATCCACCATGGAATGCCATTAACAATGGGAAGAACAGGTGTGCCTGCGTCCACAGTTGCCTTTACAAGGGGCACCAGTGTTGCAAGCTGATGCGCCTTGACTGCCAGCACCAGCAGATCCTGCCGGGTGTCCGGTGCCCGCTCTGCCGCCGCAACAGGAGTGCAAAACGTGCTTGCAGGCCCCTGCAACTCCAGCCCTCGCGCCCGAATAGCCTGCAATGTAGCACCGCGCGCCACAACAGATACGTTGGCACCGCTATGAGCCAACATGGCTGTAAATGTGCCACCAAGCGCCCCAATCCCTGCAACACAGATTTTCGGGGCATCCACCATCAGATATCAACCACCAGCAAAGGGGAATGGGACCGTGAACAGCAGAGGGCAATCTGGTCTGTCTGTTCGTCTTCAGTCAGATACTCGTCACGATGGTCCGGCTCGCCTTCCAGCACATTAACCACGCAGGTGCCGCAAATACCCTGCTCGCAGCTCAATGTGACTTTCACACCCGCTTTCCCCAGCACCCCGGCAATAGTGTCATCTGGCCCTACTTGAACCCGCACGCCAGATTTCGCTGCCAGAACTTCAAACGCGCTTCCACCAGCAACAGGCTGGGCCGAAAAAGCCTCCCGATGAAGCTGATTTTCCGTATAGCCAACAGCAAGACCGGCTTCAAAAACAGCCTCCATCAACCCGAGGGGACCGCAGGTATAAACACGCGTCGTCGGCTTCAAACACCCCGCCAGCACACTGGCCGGATCGAAACGTGGCGCGTCTGGGCACCCGCGATCATGCACCTTCACGGCCTGCGCAAAAGGAGCCTGTTGCAGGAGCGTCGTAAAGACCGGGTCACGCGCCACGTAGTGCAGCGTAAAAGACTGTCCCTTGTCATACAGTTCGTAGGCCATGGCAATCAGCGGGGTAACGCCAATGCCGCCGCCAATCAGAACCGAATGTTCTGCTTTCTTATCCAGCGGAAAAAGATTGCGCGGTGCGCCAATTTTCATGACCTCACCCACCCGGACAAGATCATGTACCGCCTGAGACCCCCCACGGGATGCCGGATCACGGAGAACGGCCAGACGATAGCAGGAGCAGTCGCCGGGATCACCGCACAGTGAATACTGCCGGATCAAGCCATCACCCAGAAACAGGTCCACGTGCGCGCCCGCTTCCCATGACGGCAAAACACCCTGCAGTGGCACAAGATCAAAGGACAGAACCTCCCCAAGACGCTCCGCAGCAGCCACTCTGACGTCAATCGTATCTGCAGTTTCGGCGTTTGCATTCATCGCATGTACAGCCCACTGTTAATGTCGATGATGGAACCGGTAATGGAGCCCGCATCGGCACGCGCCAGTTCTGCAACCATGCGGGCCACCGTCAGCGGATTTCCCGCCTGCCCGGTAGGCAGATTGGCCATCACGCGCGCCGCATTTTCTGCACCAATCGTCTCGGCGACCGATGGCAGATCAAGCGGCCCTGGTGCCACGGCATTGACCGTAATGTCATGTGGCGCCAGATCCCGCGCGAAAACCTTGGTCAACGTATGCACGCCGCCCTTGGAGGCCGCATAATGCGCTCCTGTCGCCGTGCCCCCGTTTTCACCTGCCAAGGACCCGATATTGACAATACGCCCCCCGGCTTCCTTCGCCCTAAGACGTCGCGCAAAACGCTGGCACCCAAGAAAAGTCCCACGCAGATTCACTGCCAGCACAGTGTCGAACGTCTCAATCTCGATATCGAGAACCTTCTCTGCCTTCATTACGGCAGCATTGTTGACGAGCAGCCAGGGCAGCCCAAATACCTGTTCCGCAGCATCCAGCATGCCCTCAACAGAGACTTCGCTAGACACATCTACCTGCACGGCAAAAGCTGCCTCTCCAAGTGTCTCTGCTGTCGCCTCGGCTGCTACAAGATCAATGTCACCGACCACAACGCGATAGCCTTCCGTGACGAGATGTCCAGCAATGGCAGCCCCTAGCCCTTTGCCACCACCTGTAACGAGTGCAACCGGTTTCACAGGATATAACTCACAGCAGTCAGAGCTTCAGTCGACGTTAGCAACCGTACAATTTTCTGGTTAATCCGGAGCCCATCTTCCGTTCTTTTTAAACGAAACGTGACATCCGCTGCATAATAGCGCTCTCTACCCTGCCGCAATTCTGTCAGAAGCTGGGCACAGCGCAATGTGCAGCTTTCCGTTCCGGTTTCCAGCATGCGATAACGGGACAACAGCCGGACTGTTCGGGCAGGTGGCGCAGCAGAAATGGACCGGCCACCAAGAAGACGTTCAACGCGCTTCTCACGCATTTCTGCATTATCATAGGCATAATTGAGTATTTTCCCGAGGTCTTCCACTTTCGCGTCGGGATCTATTGGCACCGCGTAGAGGCTATCTGCCGTGTACAGTTTTAACCACTCACGGAATTCACTGTGATCGAGCATATCAGCTTCAAGCGTAATCAGTTCGATCGCTTCGTTCAGCGTGATTGTCATACGCCTGTCTCCGCCGCAGCCATCTCATCCGTCATTGCCGCAAGCCATTGCCGGTAAGCAGCCCGCATGCCGGTCTCCGCACTCACGTCGCTGAACAGATTGCCATCCTCACGTTTCGCTTCATGCCCCAGACCACGATTGAGAAGGATGGCAATGTCACGCCCGGCCAGAGAGCCACGCTGCACACGGTCCCACGCCTCTGCATCGTCAGGCGTTCCAAAACCCATCGGCCCCTGAAAATGCTCGTGCAAACGCAAACGGGCTTCGTTCGCACTTTCCGGACCGCCATCCATACCAAT
The DNA here is from genome assembly GCF_030644465.1 of Acetobacter tropicalis. Classification (NCBI taxonomy): domain Bacteria; kingdom Pseudomonadati; phylum Pseudomonadota; class Alphaproteobacteria; order Acetobacterales; family Acetobacteraceae; genus Acetobacter; species Acetobacter tropicalis. The sequence goes on from NZ_JAUYUW010000001.1 coordinate 1,468,426, forward strand.
CGCAATATGACGGATTTCCGTCTCGTTCACACTCAACGGGCGCAGCACACGGAAAAAAGCCATGGAGCACGCCAGGTTTGGAAACAGGTTGAGGTTAAAGCCTGTACCACCAACAGCCCGAACAATCTGACGCACTTTCTCTGGCGGGTAATCCTTTGACAACTCTTCCGCCAGTTCAAGGAACCTTTCGGGAATAGCGGCATCAAGATTTTCGTCAAGATCCACAAGTTCCGGGATCATCACCATCACAGAATGACCATGACCGAGATCTTCCACAAACCCCTTACCACCGACAAAATCGAACGTATTCTGTGTTTCCTCGTCCACGGAATCCAGGAATGATTTATGAACTATCGGGAAGTGATAAGCATCTGTCGTATTTTCAAGCTGAATCTTCCAGTTCCCCGGAAAGGTGAACTTGTGTTCACCCATCGTCTTGACGGGCCAACCAGCACCCTGCTTCATAAACAGATCGATCCACGGCTTGGCGCGTCCCAGCCACGCATCCAAAGACATGATGCTTTTATCAAATGCCGCGAAGATCAGCCCGTTATATTCTTCGACACGCAATGATACGAGCGGATATTTCTTCTTATCCAGTTGTCCGGAATATCCTTCCTGGTAAGGCACACCCCGCAACGCACCATCAAGACCGTACGCCCACCCATGATAAGGGCAGACAAAGCTTGCACCAGTGCCACTTTTGCGTTCGCACACTGTTGCACCCCGGTGGCGGCAGCGGTTGAGCATCACATGCACATCCCCTTTGCGGTCCCGCGAAACAATAACGGGATGCGGCCCGACAAAGGTCGTGATGAAGTTCCCCGGCTCAGGCAAGTCACTACGATGTGCAACCCAGATCCAGTTATGCATGAAAATACGGTCCATTTCCATGTCATACAGCTCAGGGTTGCTGTAAATTGACCCGTCAGCATAGTCCGTATTCACGAGACTTCTAGGGTCTGGAAGATCCTGCATATGTCGTCTCCTCAATCCAGTATTCAATTCAGAGCGTAAGCCTCAAGAATGTGCGCTCTCACGGGTAACCGGGGCGCCCCCCACGGCCGAGGGATACACGGCCTGCAGCTTCATAATTTCCACGCGCCATAAAGGCGTGCTGTGCCACCACGGCACAATCCTGAAAACAGCGCCCAAGAATGTGGTCCGTCTGCACCGCAGCAATACCGCCAAGGGTGAAGCACATACGGGCAACCTCAAAGGCTTCCTGCGCAACATGCGTCGCAGCCAAACGAACCCGATTGGCATCTTCCTCAGAAACGACATCTCCTTGAGTCAGAAGAGACCATGTACGCACTGTTGTGTCGTAAAAAAATGCGCGAGCAGAGGCCAGTTTTGCTTCGACCTCACCCACCACAGCCTGCACATAGGGCCTATCAGCCATGGTCGGGGCTCCCGTAATGGAGCGTCTTCGCTCCGCCATTTCCCGCACTTCATCCAAAGCGCGCGAGGCGCAACCCAACCCCACCACAGTGAGAACCTGAGCTGCTAACCCAAGTGAAGGATAATCATAAATCGGTGCCTCGATATTCGGCTTGCCACCCCGGATGAATGTCCAGTCTTCCGGCACGAATACATCTTCCACAACAACATCATGGCTGCCGGTACCAGCAAGACCAATTGTATTCCAGGTTGGATCAATATGCACTGCTGAAGCCGGCATTACTGCGGTACGAGGCAGTCCACCGCTCTCGCCGTCCACAGCGATACCGACACCGATAAGAGACGCTCCGGGGCATCCGCTAGCATAGGGCCAACGACCACTTACCAGAAAACCATCGGCACTTACCTTGGCTTTTTGCGGTGGAAAGATCGCACCTGCGAATACGACGTCGGGTCCGTCCCGATAGATTTTTTCCAGCGTAGGTATAGGGAGCGCCGCAAGGTAAGTGGCGGATACACCGAAACTGGCCACCCATCCGGCAGAAGCATCGGCATGAGCGATTTTTTCAATCAACTCCAGAAACATCATGGGGGACACTTCCATTCCCCCAAACTGCCGACACACCAGAGCTCTGTAGACTCCAGCCTTTTGAAAACCGACAATAATATCATCGGGAATACGCCGTAACGATCTGAATTCCAAGGCACGATTCCGAATCGTGACAAGAAGTTCCTCCAGAAACCCTTCCGAAGAAAACAGATCTGCGGTAGAAGGGTTTTCTTTCAGCATGTTCATTTTACCCGCCGATTTGCGAGGGCACGCATGTGTCCCCGTCGTTTCGATCAACACCCTCACCCAACCAACTCCGAAGCCTGTTCAAGGCGGACTCCCCAGCTGGCTCGACAAGATCAAAACTACCCCATATTGGTTTCCTTTTCAACTATTATGGGGTGGTTTTTTATTTCAGATAAAGTCCTCAGAAAGACACCCCACCCTGAAAGTACCACTGCCGGCCACGATCAAACGATTTCTGGTAGTTGCCGAAGCTACCTGAATAGCTACCCCACGCCATAAATTTCTCGTTTGTCGCGTTATCCAATCCAACCATAAAGTTATACCGCTCATTAGCGCTCATCCACCGGGCGCTTAAGGCTACGGTGATGTATTTTGGCTGGATAAGCGTCGGATACATGATTGCATTGAGATTTGCGTTGTATTTCGAGCGGTACGTTGCATCAACGCGCGGTGTCAATGAACCGTATTCACCCAGGTCTATTCTCTTCGCCATACCCAGATTGGCGGTCCATTTTGACACAAGCACAAAGCGACTATCCAAAGACAATCCCTGCACAGATGCCCTGAGCTTGGTATAGTGTGCGTCTGTCATGCCCAGAGAGCCATAGATGCTCCATCCATTACCGATCGCGTACTGGGCTTCCAGTTCAAAGCCGGGAATATGAGCCGTGCCAGCATTGGTGTAATAGGGACCGATGTTAGTCTCATCCGCCACAAGCAACTGCACGTCATCATAGAAAGTATAGAACCCTGATGCACTGACACGCAATTTGTGGTTTAGCCCATAGAATTTCAGTCCCCCTTCAAAAGACGTCACTGTTTCAGGACGAAATGAGGGAGGGGCATTCGTGATATTAGTCAAACGTTGCGTAAAGCCACCACCTTTAAAGCCCTGAGAGAAAGTAGCGTAAGCCATCAGTTCTTCATTGATCTGATAGGACACGTTCACCATTGGTGTCCAACGGGCATTATTATTGTGGTAGTTTTTATATGGAACAATCCGCGTGCCGGGAGGAATGGAAATAATAGGGGCACCGATCGTCCAGGTATAATACTGATCAGGCGAGAACGTCTTATTGTCTTCGGTATAACGAACGCCTGCCGTCACATGAAGTTTTTTAGTGACTGCATAGGTCGCCTGAGCATAACCAGCGTAGTTGATATCTTTGAAAAAGCCACCACTATTCAAGTGAAGAATATAGAACTGTGTCGGGTTAACGTCTGCGCCAGACTGGTTGAAATAATAAAACCCAGCAGAATAATGCAACCGATTTTTCAGCGCTTTCCCATTGACCTGGAATTCTTCAGAAAACTGCTTACCAACATAGTCATCATAAACATAGTTGATACCAATTGGCGAAGCATCTCGATCTTGAGCAAACTTACCAAGGCTCTTGCGATAAGCCGTAATTGACTTGAAATCGAGATAATCTGAAAGCTTGTAATCAATGGTAGCAGAGGTCGACCAACTTGTCAGATTAGAAAAAGTATTTCCAGTTCCGTAATTGGTGTTCTTGCTGTAATATCGAGAATTATAACAGGATGCGGCTGTACAGTTTGTCAATGTACCTCCTGCAAGACTGTTATTCAACGCGATCATACTGCCGGTGGAGCTGGGATTGACACCCGTTGTCACAAAAGGAGCACCGTTACTGCGGTCGCGCGTCCAGTCACCCCGAAGAACAATGTCAAGTTTTTCCACCGGATGCCAGCGGAGCGCCCCCTTGAACACGCGCGTATCCTGATTCCCTAACTCCCGCTGATTTTTCTGATAGGGAGCATGCACATACCCATCCTGCATGAAACTGCCGACCGAAAAATTTGCATACAGGTTTTTGGCGATTGGCGTATTGATAAAGGCTCGGGCGTTAATACGGTTTGCAGTCCCATATTTCACATCTGCCATACCAGACAGACGTTCATTCGGTGTCAGAGAAGAAACCGATACAGCGCCACCAATGGTATTCCGACCAAACAAGGTGCCCTGGGGGCCACGCAACACAGAAACATTGGAAATATCGACCATGTTCAGCACTGCACCCACCGGGCTGCCGACATATACACCGTCAACATACATGCCAACGCCAGGATCGACACCAAACGAGAAATCTGTCTGACCGATCCCGCGGATAAAGACGGCGGCGGCATTCGCAACGCCAGAGTTGGAAGCAACATTACCAAACGAGATATTAGGCGCAAAATTCTGAATTTTATCGACCGAAGTGATACCACGTTCCGTAAATTGCTTACCTGACATTGTTGTCATCGAGATTGGTGTGCGCTCAATACGCTCGGAACGACGACGCGCATTGACTGTCACCTCTTCCAATCCCGTACTATGAGACAGTTTGCGCGACCGCCCTTTTGATTTTGAGGGAGCCTGCTTGGTGACAGATCGTGCCTCATTGGTTTTTTTTGCCTGCTCCGTAGACGTAGCGGCAAAAGCTGTACTGTCCATAACCAACGATAGCGCTAGTGCTGAGCAGCCTGACCACAGAGTGAGATTGCCAAAAGCCATAATTCGGCTCTGCACTCCTCTCTTGGCCTGCATGCGTACCTGATTCATCCGCATATCTATCTTCCCTGATTTCCCGGACTCATTGCGCATTTCCAGTCAGGTTTTTAGTTCGGTATAGCAACGTTATAGTGCGGCACGTTCTGAGCTGCATCTATCTGACGCTGCTGGCCACCTCCCCCTGAACAAAAATATTATGTGAATATGAAAGTGATATGTCCAGTATAATCGTTTCGATTCGGAATTATTTATCTTTAGTAGTACCTGCTTCATGACTGGAAGAGGAAACTGAACGTGAGATCAGGAACTGTCTTATTTGCTCTATGCCTTTGTGAGATATCTCTTTTCCGAACCCGACCATGCCGTAGTTTGTCAAAGCACCGTTACCAACCACGCTGTAAAAAGCCGTACTATCTTCCAGTGCTCCAGACCAACGTAGATCGGGCAGAACGCCGCCCCCAACAGCATTATCACCGTGACATGCAAGACAGTAGCGCTGATAAACAGCATAGCCTTTCTGGGCCTTATCAGGATCAAAAGACTGTCGAGATTTCAAAGGTATCTGCTGGTCCCGAATTTCTGCAGGTAAAGCAGCTTTACCGTCCAACGCAAATACGAGCATCCGAGAATGATTTGTGGTTGTATTGTGCAATCGTGCCAGAGCGCCCCCCATAAGAGGAAACACCCCGCCCCACCCGACTTCCACCGCCACATATTGTCGACCGTTCACCTCGTAAGTAACAGGGGGTGCAACAATACCTGTATGGGCGTCAAAATTGTAAAGCGCCTGTCCGTTCCGAGCATCGTAGGCTTCAAAACCACCCGTTGCGAGCCCCTGGAAAACAAGCGAACCACCAGTTGCCAGCACACCACCGTTCCAGGGAGTGGTATGTGGCACCCGAAATGCCACTTTCCCCGCCACAGGGTCCCATGCTTCCAGCCAGCCTTTAACCCCTTTACCGACTTCTTCAAGCACCTTCGGATCATCAGGCAGACCGGCCATGTCTATACCGAGATTAACCCCCATCCGCCCCATTCTAAACCCTTTTTCGGATTTGAATGGCTCGGGCAATTGCTGTGCAGGAATATAAACATATCCCGTTTGAGGGCTGTAAGCCATAGGGGCCCAGTTGTGACCGCCCAGAGAACCGGGTACGCCAAGCCACGTCTCACCTGTCAGAGACCATAAGGCCTCGGGCACCATCTGCGGACGACCCGTTTTGGGGTCCAATCCATAGCACCAGTTCACATCTGTATAGGGATGGCCCGAAATAAATTCACCTGTTTGGGCATCCAGAAGATAGAAAAAACCATTTTTTGGGGCCTGAGCCAAAACATGCCGCTTACGACCATTTAACATCAGGTCCAGCACCATGATCGGTTGTGACGCCGTGAAATCCCATTGGTCCATTGGGGTTTCTTGAAAGTGCCATACATATTCACCTGTTTCAGGCCTGATAGCGACAATGCTTCCGAGAAACAGGTTGCTACCTATCCCCTTTGAGCGAACCTGATAGTTCCATGGAGATCCATTTCCTACCCCCAGAAACAAAAGGTCCGTTTCAGGATCATAGACTATGGAATCCCATACTGTTCCGCCTCCCCCTGATTCCGTCCACCCCCCCGTAGGGCTCCAGGTTCGATACGCCTTCTTCTGCAAAACCTCATCCGATGCGGCCCCGTCTGGACGATTATCAGGCGCTGGCACGGTAAAAAAACGCCATTTCAGTTTTCCTGTCTCGGCATCAAAACCCGAGACAAAACCACGAGCGCCAAATTCGGCGCCTCCATTACCGATAATGACCGTTCCTTTTGCTACGCGGGGCGCACCATCTACCGTATAGGAACGAATTTTTCCCAATGACGCGTCATGTGGAATTGTGTCCACACTCCATTCAAGATGACCACTTTTCGCATTCAGGGCGATAAGACGACCATCAAACGTGCCGACAAAAACCTTGCCTTTCCAGTAAGCCGCCCCACGATTGACGGTATCGCAGCACCCCCGGACAGCAACGTTGCCCGGCACGCGGGGATCATAACGCCACAACAGTTCGCCGGTAGCCGCGTTCAATGCCTCGACCTTGCTCCAGTTGGTCGTTAGATACATAACGCCATCAATAATGAGCGGCGTTCCCTCCTGCCCTCGCAAAGTGTCAAAATCTTCATACCAGGCAAGGCCCAACCGCTTTACGTTCTCTGTATTGATTTGCGAGAGCGGACTATAGCGTTGTTCTGCCGCCGTACGTCCATGCTGCGGCCAGTCGGCTGGGGAAATATCATCGGCATTCCCCTTGCCCACTGTAGCGATAAAGCACGCCGCACATAAAAGGAGGGAACGAAATTGAAGATTCATTACCCTGTCCTTTTCAATACCGGATGCAAATAGATTTGGTTTCTGTAAAGGCATCAAGCCAGTCAGTGCCAAAATCACGACCAAGACCAGAATCCTTTAGTCCTCCAAAAGGAAGATTAGGATCAATCATGACATGGCTGTTGACCCAGACAGTTCCAGCCTGAAGACGAGCAGGCAGATCAATGGCCGCTTGCAGGCCGGTCGTCCAGACGCTTGCGGCAAGACCAAAACGGCTGTCATTCGCATAGGCCAAGCCTTCTTCTGCATTACGGACACGCGTCAATGTCATTACCGGTCCGAAGACCTCCTCACGCGCCAACGGCAGAGCATCATTCGGGTTAAGGACAAGCGCTGGACGCACATAATACCCCCCGTTCTCCGGCACATCTTGGCCCCATACAATTTCAGCTCCCTTTTCAAGGGCCGTCTGCTGGTAGGCGTTTATTTTTGCTTGATGGGCGGCTGAAACAACAGGATTAATCTGTGTTGTCTCATCCAGCCCTGGTCCAATGCGCATGCTACCAATTGCTGCAGCAAGTCCGGCTGCTACTTTATCGAACAGCGGGGCCTCGATATACACACGCGAACACGCCGCGCAAACCTGCCCCTGATTCAGAAATCCCGCTAACGCAAGCCCAGAAACAACCTGATCGACATCAGCATCTGCCAAGACCAACGCCGGATTTTTTCCACCCAGCTCCAAAGACACACGCGCCAGACGTGCACCGCAGATTTCGGCAATTCGTTTACCGACAGGTGTGGAACCGGTAAAACTGACTTTTGCAATATCGGGATGACGCACTAACGCTTCACCAGCACCCGTTCCTCTCCCCGTCACAACATTAAAAACACCATCCGGCACACCGGCTTCCGTCGCAAGCTGAGCAAGATAAAGCAGCGTCAGGGGTGTTGTTTCAGACGGTTTGGCGACAACCGAACAGCCTGCTGCAAGTGCTGGCAATATTTTCCATACAGAGATGAGGAGCGGAAAATTCCATGGCACAATCCCAGCCACAACACCAACAGGCTCTTTACGTGTAAAGGATGTATAACGGGCACCAGGTGGCAACGGTATGGAAACATCCATGCTTTTACCGGCAAGTTTTGTACTCAATCCAGCAACATACCGTATCCAGTTCTGTGCACCTCCTGCTTCAAGAATACGAGAAAGGGTAATGGACTTACCCTGTTCAAGTGTTTCAAGCTGCGCAAGAATCTCTGCGTCCCGCTCTACCAGATCAGCTAATCGCAGCAGCACCCGCTCACGCGCACATGGTGTCAGGCCACGCCAAATCCCATTATCAAAGCTTTGCTTTGCAGATTGGACAGCTTGATTGACATCCAACAATGAAGCATCGGGCACGGAACTGACTGAATTACCTGTTGCAGGATCAAAAACCGTTAGTCGGTCCGAACCAGATGATTCCTTCCACTGCCCTTGAATATAAAGACCATGCTGCTTTTCAAGAAATGCCAGAACCTTTGGCAAGATGACAGTAAGAGCCATGTAAACTCCTTTTCTGATCAAAGAACATGGAGAACGCAATCCAGAAAACTAAACCGGAACCTGATAATTTTCCTCTTGCAGGTTCTGAATTCTGTCTGCGCCCAGAAGAGACATTCCTGATTGAAGGCCCTCGTGAAAATACGTGAGCAGATCGCGCACTCCCTTTTCACCGCCCGCCGCAAGCGCATACGCCCAGGGACGACCAACCATAACGGCCCGCGCACCCAACGTGAGCGCCCTCATAATGTCGTTACCGTAACGAAATCCGCCATCGACAAGAATTTCAAGGCGCCCGGCCGCTGTGGCCACGTTCGCTTCGAGCGTTTCCAGAGCGGCAACAGCTCCGTCCAATTGCCGACCGCCATGATTAGACAGAATGACCGCATCCGCACCGATACCGGCAGCCCGCTCCGTATCTTCTGGATGTAATATCCCTTTCAATACGAATTGCCCCTTCCAAAGCTGACGGAGCCACGCCACATCCGCCCACCCGATAGCCGGATCAAGACTGCGGGAAATGGTCGCAGCCTGCTCAAATAGCGTCCGCCCCATGGAATAGGGGACAAGATTACCAATCACTCGCTCAGACCTCTGCGCGACACCGAGCGTCCAACGTGGCCTGAACGCCATTTGACAGATCTGCCGACCAGAAAGACGCGACAGTCGCCGAAACCCATTACGGGCGTCTCGCTCCCGCAAAGGCGTCACAGGTGTATCAACAGTCAGAACAAGCGTCCTTACCCCTGCGTCCCATGCGCGTCGCACCATGTCTGCCGTAATTGCACGATCACGGAAGATGTAGAGTTGAAACATCAGGCGCGCCGGATCTACGGTTCGGGCTAGATTTTCAATAGAGGCAATGGAAAAATGCGACACACACATTGAGAGAGTAGCATCTGCCGCAGCACGGGCAGCAGCGCCCTCCCCAGCCGCACTCAGCATCCCTCCCATCCCTACGGGGGAAAGAATGAGAGGGAAGGCGTGCTTTACCCCCAGCACTGTGGTGGTTGTATCTGGCTGCGCAATCTGACGCAGGACACGAGGCAGAAATGGATGCTCGTTGAAACAGGAGCGGTTGCGAAGCAACGTCGCTTCTGCATATGAGCCACCGTCAACGTAATCAAATAACCAGCGCGGAACCCTCCGCCGCGCTGCCGTCCGGAAGTCGTCAACCGAAACGATCACGTCCACCCCCGCGCTATCCTCTCGGGTTCGCAGGTTATCTGAGAACCGATTCGATGCTATAACGCAATAGTGGATATTTCAACTTATTTTTCTTACGCCACGTGGGGTCGTTCAGTAGATATTATCATAAACTTTCTTCATGATCTTCATGAACGCCTCAATCTCACCGTCCTCAATGTCATGAAACGCACGTTCAAAAATCAGTCCAGCCTTGACCCGAACCTGATCCACGCCTGCGTGCCCCTTCTCGGTAAGACTGACTTCTGTAACACGCCCATCCTTGGCTGACACACGTGTCGAAACCAGCCCCTCACCTTCCATGCGGTAAATCAGCTTGGTCATTGTGGGCATCCGGATCACAGCAAAATCAGCGATGGTGCTTATCGGGGCGCATTCATGCTCATATAAAATATTCAGCACGCGCCACCGCGGCACATCCATCCCAATCGGCTTCAGATGCGCGTCCATGCGGAGATGATACAAGCCGGTAAGACGTGAAAGGTGAAAAAAAGGAGATGTCTCAGGCGTGAAAGCCGGATTTGTCGGGTTTGCCTGACGCCAGATCTTGCCTCGTCTCAAAATACATCCTCAGCTCTCTTGAACGGACCCTAGCTCGAAATCACGCGACTATAGTGAAAGTGCGTCATTGCAAGCACCTGACAGCGCTCCTCATATTCTCAGGTACCAGCCGGCTCCCCTCGGGTTTCATGCCAGAAGAACTAGCCCATCTCGCTAGCAGCGGAAAGAGACTTTTGACTGAGTGAACAAGGGAAGAACAGCGCAGCGGCAGAACAGATTACCAGTCCGAAAGCGTACACTGTAACCGCCTGCACGCTCCCCACCGCGTGATACAGGAAAACTGCAACAAGCGGGGAAAGACCGCCTGCCAAGATAGCCCCCACCTCATGAGCAAGGGCTACACCGCTGTATTGCACCTCACGCGGGAACAATCTTTCCAGAAGAAAGGGTTCAACCGCAATTGTCGGGGCATGGCCGAGCGCAAGCAGCAGCACAAACGCACTTATAACAGCGATCGCACTCCCTGCCTCAATGAGTTTAAAAAACGGTCCTATCAAAAGGGCTAAAGCCAGAATGCCTGAGAGATATGTCCTGCCAGCCCCCCACCGGGCAGCCAGCCATGCAGCAGCAGGCATGGAGACCCCGTCTGCCAGCAAGCCTATCATTAAAGCCAGAAGTAATAATGTATCAGGCACATGCTTCTCATGACCGTAGGCCAAGCCAAATACAGTAATGAGATAAACGCCTCCGTTCTCCGCTAATCGCAGGCCAATTCCTCGAACCAGCGGTATTGGATAATCCCGCATGATCGCCCAGACAGGAAAGCGAGACGTGCGCTTAGCGGAAGATGTTGTCTTGAGATCGGTCATTGCACTACGCAACCATACACCCAGGATGACAGTCGGTAACGTTGCCAGAAACGGCACACGCCAGCCCCACACCAAAAAATCTTCTGGCGAAAGATGAGAGACCAGCCAGAGCGCCGCCGTCCCCAGGACCATACCGATCGCGACCCCTGATTGGCTCAGGGCAAGGGCCACCATTTTACGAGGACCATCAGGCAGCATTCCACCGACAACCAGAATGCTACCCGCCCATTCACCGCCTGCCGCGGCCCCCTGCACCAGCCTGAGCAAAAGCAGCAGCATCGGTGCCAGACTTCCCACCATGGCATAGGTTGGCAGGAGGCCAATTAAAGTCGTAGCACCCCCGATGAGAAAGAGAGTCCAGCGAAGGGCCACCATGTGCCCGTGCCGATCTCCCAACGCCCCAAAAAAAATTCCTCCCAAGGGCCGCGCGATGAAACCTGAGGCAAACAGACCTATGGCCTCGATCTGGTTCTGAAATGCGGAAATGTTTGAGGAGAAGAAGAGCGACGCAAACACCAGTGGCGTCGCTGCGGTGTAAAGGGCAAAGTCATACCATTCCACGATATTACCGATCATGGCACTCAGTAGACCTATCCGCGCATGTCGCATGGAACACCCCATATTTTACAGGTCAATACTAAATGATATTTCACATGAATATGCAAATATAATTCGATAGAATCGAAATAAATATTTGGTTGGATGACTAAGTCAGCCGATACAGAAGAAGCAAATAAAATTGCAATCCCTTACGACAGATGCCCGACCGGCCTCTTCTCTGCCATTCCTCTCGCTGCAACCGTCTTGTTCGGGTTAGCGCCATAAAGAACGTCCACCGACTGTTGCGTGATTGGTACGAAAGCCGCATTATTGAACGGATTTGCCGGCATGTGGCTGCCGATCGCGACAATGCATACATGATGACCGACAGCATGATTATCTGTGCACCTCAGCACAGCGCTGGAGGCCTCAAAAAGGGGAGAGGGATCAGGCCATTGGGCGATCCCGTGGCGGGCTGACCACGACGATCTACGCCATTGTCAATGCTGCGGGAAAGATTGAGGCACTTTCCCTGACGCCCGAACAAAGGGCCGACATCACTGAAACAGGACTACTGCTCAATGAAGTCGGTCCCAAGGTTTTCATCTCCGACAAATCTTATGACGCCGGTTTGCTTATTGAAAAGCTTGAGGAATGGCAGATTCCCCGTTTCCTCCTTCAAGAAGAAACAGACGCAATCCCCGTAGAGTCCTGTTCTCTCTTTATAAACAACGAAACATCATTGAACGGTTCTTCGCCACAATGCTCGCGCTTAACTGACGACACGCCCTAGTACGTGAAGCTAACTTCACCAAGGAACATTCTTCCTGCTGAAGGTGTAGAGCGGTTAGAAAACAGGCTTTGATAATTCAGGCGATTTGCCAGATTGTATCCGTTCATGGAGATTTTCCAGTGCTTGTCAAAGCGGTGAGAAATAACTGCACTGAAATCAAGGTTGGCAGGTGCCCGGAAGGTATTGGCAGCATTTAGCCAGACATGCTGCCGCCATGTCACCCCCCCACCAAACGCGATGTTATAAGGCGTATTTGCAAACGCATTATAGACTGACCACAACGTTGCCTGATTGTGCGGAACGTACTGAACGTTTTTACCACGATTGGCCTTTGTGGCGGAGTAAGTCGTATCACTATCATACAGCGCGTACGTTGCCGTTACATTCCAGCCCGGCAGGATGATGCCGCCTACAGACAATTCCAACCCCTGGTTACGCTGGCGGTCTGATGACCCCTGAACCTCGCCCGTTACAGGATCTGCGTTAATGGCATTCCCTTTATCAAGGCGGAACAAGGATGCCGTTGCGCCTATACGATCATGAAACAGGCTGTATTTTGCACCTAATTCATAGAGCTGTGCTTTTTCCGGGCTCGCAAAAGAATTTGTTCCCGGACGGATGGGCACAGACCCGTTGGTAACATACATCCCCATCGGGGTTGTTGAGCTTGCCCACGTGAAATAATAAGTCTGATGCTCATCTGGTGTCGCTACAAGACTGACATTCGGATTGAAAACGCCACTTACATCATGAAAATGCTTATCCGGATTGGTGGCAATATTTCCGCCTGTCAGATTGTAACTGGTCTGCCACCGATCCCAACGGAAACCGCCTTTGACGGAAAGCCATTTTGTCAACCAGATCTGATCAAACAGGAACAGGCCTGTATCAAACCCATACCCACTGCTATGCGGTTTAGCCCCCAGGGAACCCAGTGTCACCAAACCAGCTGGGTTGGAATCCCCCGGCACAAGGTCAAGATTACCAACATACGGGTTTGGGTTAACAAGACTGGCGTAAGGTTTTGCTTTTAAATACGTTGACTGAGACCGCACGTCATTCACACGTTCGATATCGAAACCCGCCACCAATTGATGCCGGAGAAAGCCGGTATTGAAATTGGCAACCATTGACGCAACATTCTGCACGGACCAGCTTCTCTGCTCATACGGTAGAGGGGCCATATACGTGCCTGCTCCAGTGCCATTTCCGGCACCCTTGGGGCCAGACCGCGCGACGAGAGCAGCCGCAGGATCGCCGTTAAAATAATTATTGACGCATGTTGTGTCACATGTGGCTTTGGATGCTGCAAAATTACGGTAGTACTGTCCGCCCCGCAGATCATCATACACCGTAATATGGTCGTTCACCTTATAGGTGAAGCGTGCCGTTTCCATATTATCATTGGTTGAATTCTGATCGTTATTTGTTCCGTACCAGTTTGTGCGGCGAATGCCATATTCTGTAATGGGTTGGCCATAAGAGGCTCCCGGCTTTGTAACAACCGGCACCCCGAAATCCGGAACAGAATTTTCCTGTTGGTGCATATATTGCAACACCAGCGTTGCCCGTTTTCCAAGCCCGAAAGCAATGGAGGGCGCAATACCCCAGCGATGGGAATAGATGTAATCACGGCCGACAACGTTATGCTCATCGCCCATGCCGGTAAGACGGAAGGCTGTTGCGTTATCAAGTTTCTGGTTGATATCCAGCGTCCCGCGATAATAGCTGCCTGATCCACCCGTAAAATCTGCGGAGTAGTGATTCTGCAAGCCGGGTGTTTTTGTCACCATATTAATGGCGCCACCCGTTGTGCCATTTCCAAAAACTTCTGATGAAGGCCCTTTAATGACGGACACAGAATCAAAATTGAAAGAATCACGGGAATAAACCCCGAAGTCTCTCAAACCATCTTCATAAATATCATTCTGCGCCTGAAAGCCACGAATAAGGAACTGATCCCCGTTCATGCCCCCCGCGCCTTCACCAATGGAGGCTGTAACACCCGGCACGTTACGCAGGGCTTCATCCAATGATTTGACGTTCTGCTGACGCATCAACGCTTGTGGAACAACGTTGATGTTTTGCGGCGTATGCATCACGTCCTGCGGCATACGCGAAAGCCCGACAGACTGGTGCATGGTGTTAAAGCCATGACCCGTTACCGTCAGGCGCTCTTCGTCTTCTGAATTGACGCTCGCAACATTGGTTACGCCCTGTGCATCCGTCCGCAGCCGTTTGCTCTCACGCTTTGGGTGTTTTTTTTCATCATGAGATTCTTGCGGTGTCGATGCTAATGCCTGAGCTGAAAGAAACAGAGCACTGGCAACGGACATCGGCGTAAGATACGTCCGATACACTTTTTTGGTCATTCACCAAACTTTCAGCAGAACTTAGGAAGTCGTGCCTATACACTGGAAATGACAATCATTCGCAATAATTGTAATAAACATATCTGATATGCTGCTATTGATTAACTCTTAATTCCTCCTGATTGCATCTAACATCTACCCGTTTTTTGATAATTTATAAATATTTATTTAATTTTCCCAACAAAGGAAGGTCCGTGCGCGTTGCTGATTTTGAGATCGCTGGGGAGCGATAACTCATTCTGAGGCTTTATGCCGGATGCGTCTTGATGGAAGTAAGAAAACAGCTTTTATAGTCAAAGTTCTCACGATTTAGCCCTTAAACCGCGATAGGGCGTGCAGACATTAGATGCGGATCACGAACTGCCTGTCTTTATGCGGTTTTTCGGCTGTGAGAGGCTGACTTTATTCTTCACACGGCAAGGGTGAGGGTTCGAAAAACCCAAGTTCTCGCTGTTTTGGGAACAACCAGAAATGCCCTGAACATATTCTCGTATCATTATCAGTGCGAAAATACAGATATGCGAGGAAACCCTCTTTCCCCAAAGATACTGTTCTTCATATCTTTTTGAGAAAGAGGTTGGTTGATCGGGTATATATGCGGCTTAGAAGGAAATATCTCCGCGCAGATAGTAAAACCCGCCGTTCATACCAAGCTGAGAGGTGCTCATGTAATATTGGGGCGCGCCCAGATAACGGTTGTTATCCGGCACACGGCTGGGCCGTGCATCAAACAGATTGTTGCCCCCCAGCGTTACCGCCAGATGTGGATTGACCCGATAGGTTACTTCCAGATTTGTTATGAATTTTGGCGTGTTATGGAACTCTCTGTAGTTGGTGCTTGACAGGGAGCTCGTGTTTCCGGCCCCGCCATAATAGGACAACTGGGAGGTAACCTGCCCGTACCGGATTTCATGCACGGCAACGGCCCATTTACCACTGGTAAAGCGGCCACCGAAAATCATTTTGCTACGTGGGTAAGCCGTGGTGATATAGGCAATACTCTGCGCGTTCAGCAACGGGTTGCCATTGGTGTCCGTAGCCTGATGGGAAAGGCGCGTACGGTTGAGATTGATGGCAACATCCCAGTCAATCCGGCCAATGTCACCCAACCTGGTAGGATAAGTTGCTGTCAGGTCAAGTCCCTGTGTGCGCGTACTGGCCACGTTGGCGAACCAGTGTGTGGACAGAGATGAAGCAGACCATGTTGGATAGCTATCCGGCAATGTAAAGCCGTTCATGACCAGAGCAGAGGCTGCCTGTGCCCCGTACACCTGCCCACCGGGCATGATCTGGTCACGCAAATTGATCTGATACACATCAACGGTAACATGCAGTTTCTTGAACGGCTCCATGACAATACCGCCACTAACGTTTGTGGAGCGTTCAGACTTCAGGGCAGACGCCCCGTTTGCCAGCGCACCAGCGGAATTCACTGCAATCAGCCCACGTGCTGCTGTAGGGGAAATAGCCAGAGCGCTATAATGTTCCTGCGCCAGGGTGGGAGCGTGGAACCCGTTGGATATGGTCGCCCGGAACGCCAGACGCGGAGAGACATCATACCGGGTGGAAACCTTGCCCGTTTCTGTATCTCCTACATCTGTGTAGTGTTCATAGCGCCCTGCCAGATCAAGCTGCCAGTGGCGGGTAAGATGTGTGGAAACATCCACATACCCCGCCACAACATCACGATTGAAGTTGCCAGCATTGCCGGGGTTGGTGCCTGCCAGAGCATCAGACCCGCTGCCATAAAGAGAGTCAGGTGAGCCCGTGCCAATGGAATAGCTTTCGTACCGATAGGAGGCACCACCGGCTACGTTAATTTCATGCGGCCAACCCGAAAACCGGAACTTGCGTGAAAGATCAAACGTGTTGCTCCACTGCGAATTATCGAAGCCCTGCACATCAAAGCGGGTGGGCGTGCGGCCCGTATCACGTTCAATGGCCGTATTGGCAGAGTTCTTCAGCCCGATATCATTGTAATCACGCCCGTAAACGGTTGAAAGATCCCAGTTCCATCCTTTGAAAACACCTTTGATACCTGCCGTGAGTTCATAATCGTTCTCCTCCATGGTTTGCAGGGGAGAATAACCGTAAGGATAAAGGGCGGCATAACCGGGATAATTGGCCAAAGAGGACGGCAGGCGATAGTTCTGGTACGATTCCGCATGACGGTGCGCATAAGTTGCCGTGCCGTAAAGCTGGATATTGTCGGTAATATCGTATCCGGCCTTGATGGCCACGCTTTCACGCGTCTGTTCCGGCTGCCCCAGCACATTGTTGATTTTGGTGCCAGTGCGGGCATCAGGCGCGCTGCGATAAGTATGATCGGTATGAAAGAAATCACCGCTAACGTGAATAAAGCCACGCTGCCCCAGTTTGGCTCCCCCATCCAGATAAACGCCCTGCTGGAAACCATCTTTAGCCGCCGTGATGCCAGAGATAGATTGGGCATGAAAACCATGATCCTGCTTTTTCAGGATGATGTTCACCACGCCAGCCACGGCATCTGACCCATACTGGGCGGATGCGCCATCACGCAGCACTTCCACATGGTCAATGGCCGCCATGGGGATCATGTCGATATCAACGGGGGTAGAGCCCTGCTGCGGGCCGGGATCTGCATACATGTTGGCTGTTGTATGGCGGCGCTTGCCATCTACCAGCACCAGCGTTTCGTTAGGATTCAGGCCACGCAGACTGATGGAATCTGTAAGGGCTCCTGTATCAAACCCACCAGTCGGCATGGTGAGAGACGGCAAAAGCTGAGCCAAAGCTTCACGCAGGTTGGGCTGCCCCGTCTGGCTCAACTGCTTGGCGGAGACTACATCAATAGGGGAAAGACTTTGCCGGGCCTTGCGCCCTGTCTCGCGCGTGCCAGTTACAATAACGCTTTCCTCGGCACCGCTTTCAACAGGAATACGTGCGGCTGTTTTGCTGACAGAGCGTACTGTGCTGGCCGCATTTTGCTGTGGCGCGGCAACAGGAGCACCTCTTGAAGTATGTGGCACGACAGTGCCCGCAGACACAGCGCCAGAGTCTTTGCCCCCAGAAGACAGAGCTGTTTGCGCATAAGCGGCAACCGGCCCGGAAAAAAGAGTTGCAGCCAACAGCGCGGAGGTAAAACTGCCCCGCTGGCGCAGAACTGCACCCCTGCCAGCCCACATGCCGCTTTTACCCTCTGACAAAAAACGCTGATGCACGAGGCATGCTCCTGACACACAAAAATACAGACAATAACGTGTTATTATCTATACAACTTTTCTTGTGGTATCATCTGGAAAGTCTGGAAACAGGCTGTATTGGCAACACTGTGTGACGGTTTCGCAACAGTTTGCACCACTGAGGAAAGCGCCGCCTCATCTGCCTGCCTTCCTCAACGCAGGAAGGTCACTCCTGTTCCAAAGACTGCAATTCATACAGTTTATGGTAAAGGCCGTCGGGTTTCTGAACCAGTTTTGCGTGCGGGCCATCTTCCACCACACGGCCGCGCTCAAACACCAGAATACGGTCCAGATCCACTACTGTCGCAAGGCGATGCGCAATAACGATTACGGTACGCCCTTCCATCAGCCGTTGCATGGCTTCCTGCACCAGCACTTCTGACTGAGAATCCAAACTCGCCGTGGCCTCATCCATCACCAGAATAGAGGTATTGGCCAGAAACGCGCGGGCAATGGCCACACGCTGACGTTCCCCGCCAGAAAGTTTGACGCCCCTCTCACCCACCAGCGTGTCATAGCCGTCAGGCAGACGGTCAATGAAATCAGCCGCATTGGCCAGCCGGGCGGCTTCTTCAATATCTGCCTGTGTCGCATCCGGGCTGCCATAGGCAATATTGTCCGCCAGACTACGATGAAACAGGATGGGTTCCTGCTGCACAATGGCAATTTCCGCGCGCAACGCAGATTGGCTGACAGTGGAAATATCCACACCGTCAATGGTGATACGCCCACCATCCAGTTCATAAAGCCGTTGCAACAGCTTGGTGAATGTCGATTTACCGGAACCCGACGGCCCAACCAGTCCCACGCGACTGCCTGCCGTGATGGTGATATTCAGATCAGAAAAAATCTGCTTTTTTTGTCCCGGATACTGAAAACTGACATGCTCGAACCGGATTTCGCCCTCGCGTGCCTTGAAAGGCAAAGCATTGAGCGCGTCCTTCACCGTGGGTTCCGTACGCCACAGCTCAAGCAGCTCTTCCATCTCATTAACGGAACGCTGCACAACAGACACCTGCTGGCCGATATCCCGCAGATAGCCCTGCACCAGAAAGGTCATGGTCAGCACGTAAGCGACATCGCCCGGCCCGGCGAGCCCTTTCAGCCACAACCATACTGCCGCCCCCGCAAGAGCCAGCCGCATGAAGGTGACCATCAGATTCTGAATGCCCGCGCTGTTGGTGCCGCGTGTCCATGTCAGGCAGGTGTGTTTGCGCCACTGGCCAATAACATCCTCCAGCCGCTGCTCTTCACGCTTCTCCGCGCCAAAGGCTTTGACCACCGCATTGCAGGTAATGGCATCCGCCAACGCGGCCCCCATGCGGCTGTCCCACCGGTTGGATTCCCGTGCCGTGGGCGCAACATAACGCAAGGTCAGCAGGCAGGAGGTGGTGATGAACACCGCGGACAGAACGCCCAGCAGCACCCCCATGAAAAGCCAGTGCCATGCCAGAACCAATGTGGTCAGCACCAGCAGGCAGACTTCAGGAATGAGCATAAGCAGCAGGGTATCATCCAGCATGTCCACCGCCCACATGCCGCGTGTCAGCCTTCTTACGGTAGAACCTGCAAATGTATTGGCATGCCAGTCTGTGGAGAGACGCTGTACCCGCGCAAAAGCCTGCGCGCCAATCTTGTGCATGACCTGCGTGGTCAGATGTGTGATGCCCAGATAGGCGGCCCGCTTGCCCAGCACATTCCCCACGCCGCACGCCGCCATGCCCCCTAGCATCCAGAGAGCATCCTGCACCATATTGGACTGAGTTGCAGGCTGGGCAACATCCGACACCAGCCGCCCAGCCAGAACCGGCATAAGCACATCCAGTATGGTAGCCACCGTTACACCGGCCACGGTCACCCACAACGGAACTGGAAAATCCAGCCAGCGGCGCATGACAAATTTCAGGACATCGACAAACAGATTTTGCCTCCGTGCGGCGGAATGCGCAGCGGAAGAGGGGGTATTCATAGGGAAATTCCGAAAAATAGCTCAGGAAAACTGAGAAAACAGGCCATATCTGGTCCGCTTATGTATCGTGCCCCATTCTTTTTAGCAAACCAGAACCGTGCTCAGGCCACACTCTGCCAATGGACGCACCAGCCCGGAGCGGGATAAACTGCCCCCATGGTCAAACAGCCCCCGCCCTCATCCCGCCGTACCACGCAGCCCGCAACCTCCAAACGGAAGGTTGCTGCCAGCCCGAAAAAACCGAAGGCTGCGGCAAAAGACAAAGCAGCACCTGTTGAGGACGCAAAGACTGTCACGCAGGCCCCACGTGACATGACCAAAGAGGAAATTCGTCTTTTCCTGACCGATCTTTCCCACGCGTGGCCCAATGCAGTGACAGAACTGCATTACACCACGCCTTTCACGCTGCTAGTGGCGGTAGTGCTCTCTGCACAGGCGACGGATGCATCCGTCAATCGTGTTACGCCGGGCCTGTTTGCGGATGCCCCTACGCCAGCCGCCATGGTGCAGTTGGGGGAAGAAGGCGTGGGCGAACACATTCGCACTATCGGGCTATGGCGCAACAAGGCCAAAAATGTGGTGGAACTGTCCCGCCAGTTGCTGGAACGGCATGATGGACAGGTTCCCGGCACGCGGGACCAACTGGAAGCGTTGGCAGGGGTCGGCCGCAAAACAGCCAATGTGGTCCTGAATGTTGCGTTCAATCAGCCCACGGTGCCGGTGGATACACATGTGTTCCGGTTGGCCAACCGCACCGGGCTGGGGCGGGGCAAAACGGTGGAGGCGGTGGAAACCGCACTGGAGAAGCGTATTCCACCGGAAATGATCCGTGATTCCCACCATTGGATGATTTTGCAGGGCCGTTACGTGTGTAAGGCGCGTAAGCCGGAATGCTGGCGCTGCGCTGCCAGTGCGCCGTGCCTGTTCCCTGCCAAGACGGACAGACCCGTCAGCAAACCGCCGCGTCAGAGCACATAGTCCCGGGCTCAGTGTGGTGGAGTTTCTTCCTTGCCTTGCTCTCCGGGCGATAGACGAAGCTTGGGCAAGCAAGCCGAAAGCAGGTCAGATTTTTACCCGGCACACCATAAAACTACTCCCCAGCCTTTCTACTGGTACAGCCTCTTGGAAGTGCGTCAAAAGCACGCAATTGAAGCCATCCAAGGTTTTTCGAACCTGCAAGACGGATATGAAGGCGCAAGGCAAACCCATGCGCCAGAAAACCCCACGCCCCATGGGCAATACCGCAGACCCGCACCTGACAGCGCTTTGAAACAGCCCCTTATAGCCAGCCGGAAAGGTCCTGCCGGGCGAGCTGTTCCAGCATATCCACACAGGCGGGGCTATCATTCAGGCACGGCAAAAGCGTGAAGGTTTCTCCGCCTTTGGCCATGAACTCATCACGCACTTCGTTACCAATTTCATCCAGCGTTTCAATGCAGTCCGCCATGAAACCGGGCGTAATGACCGCAATATTCTTCACCCCTTTTTCGGGAAGGGCTTCAATAAAGGGCGCGGTATAGGGCTCCAGCCATTTGGTGGGCCCAAAGCGGGACTGGAACGTAAGCGGCAGTGTTTCCGCAGTCATCCCCAAGGCGGCGCGGAGGGCTTCCACCGTGCGGATGCAGTCCGCCAGATAGGAATCTCCCTTGTCCACATACTCCTGCGGCAAGCCATGAAAGGACGCCACCACCATCTGCGGCGGGGAAGCAAGGGGTGCCAGCCCGTCCCGCACGGAATCAGCCAGTGCCTTGATATAGGCCGGGTGATCAGGAAACGGAGGCAACGTGCGCACAGCAGGTTGATTCCGCAGACGCATCAGCGCACGAAAAAGCTGATCATTCGCCGTAGCAGTCGTGGTGGCGCTGTATTGTGGATAGAGCGGCATAGCCAGAATGCGGTCACATCCATGTTCCAGCAGTTCCCGCACACCCGCCGCAACGGATGGCTTGCCATAGCGCATGCCCCACGCCACGGGCACGTCATCCTGAATAAAGCGCTGGGCCAGGCTTTCCGCCTGTGCACGGGTATAGCCGCGCAGGGGGCTTTCATTACGGGTTTTGTCCCAGATACGCTCGTACGCCTTGCCGCTTTTACCGGGGCGTACCGTCAGGACAACACCCTGCAGAATGGGCTGCCAGAGCACAGGAGAGCCTTCTATCACCCGCCGGTCAGACAGAAATTCGGACAGGTAGCGCCGCACGGAGCGGTATCCGGTATCATCAGGCGTGCCGAGATTCAGGAGCAGAATACCGGGGCGGCCTTCAAACGCGGCTGTGCCATCTGGGCGTTTACGTGGGGGAATATGGTGAAAAACCATGATCTCTTTCCTGAACCCGAACAGCCCTTGGCCGAACGTCTTTTAAAACAAACGGCCTTTTGCCAGCCTGCCATGCCAACGGATTTACGTGGCCAGAGTTTTCAAGCCCCGTTTTATGCACTTGAGCATAAGGGAGGGCAACGAGAGCGCATCCACCCCGGTTGCGGGAGCCAGAAACCCCTCCTGCACGGCCTGATTGGAAAAACGGCTTATACGTGCAGCATAGACCGTGACCTGCAGCGTGAAGTGCGTAAACACATGCTTGACCATGCCGCAGTCCTGCCATTCGGTCTGCACAGGGGCGTGGATCAGGGCTTCCTCCGTGCTCCACGGCTCGGTGCGCCATGGGGTGCCGGGCAATTCTGTCATGGCGGCAAGTAGCCCTTTTTCTGGCCGCTTGCGTAAAAGCACCTGCCCGGCCGCATCAATCACCAGAAAATGCGCACCGTATCGCACCGGTTTGACCGCCTTGGGGGCGCGGCGCGGCAAGGTTGCGGCTATGCCCGCCTTGTGCGCCGCGCAGACCGTAACCCACGGGCACAGCCCGCAAGCCGGGGAGCGCGGCGAACACAGGGACGCGCCCAGATCAAACAGCGCCTGCGCAAAATCGGACGGACGTTTCCGCGCTTCTTTATCCGCGTTCAGGCCAGAAGCGAGAACCGCAAGCTTTTTGCGCGATGCCGGAAGAGGCTCTTCTATTGCGAACAGGCGCGAGGTAATGCGCTCCACATTGCCATCCACCGGCACCACGGGCACGCCGAAGGCAATGGCGGCCACAGCGGCAGCGGTATAGGCCCCTACTCCCGGCAGGGTGAGCAAGCCTTCTACCGTGTTGGGAAAGCCGCCAAGCTCCACCACCTTCTGCGCACAGGCATGCAGGTTTCGGGCGCGGGAATAATAACCCAGGCCCGCCCACGCGGAGAGGACATCATCCCGATCCGCCGCGGCCAAAGCCTGCACGGTTGGAAATTTTTCCAGAAAACGATGATAATAAGGCCCAACCGCCTTGACGGTGGTCTGCTGAAGCATGATCTCGCTCAACCAGACCGCGTAAGGATCTGCCGTCTGGCCGGGGCCAGAACGCCACGGCAGCACACGGCGATGACGATCATACCAGTCAAGCAGGGAACGGGCGGGCGGGGTTTTCACGGAGGACGTTATGACGAAGGAGAGTCTCTCCGGCAAGACGGGAGAGAAGAAAACACGGGCAACCACCCGCTCCGCACCTTCGGCCAGAAGCAGTGCGAAAACAGGCACGGCACCCCAGAGAGAGAGGAAGCCGTCCGTTGAGCAATCAGCCCAGACTGCGGGCAAGACGACCGACCATGCCGCAAGCAAAACCGGACCAGCCGAGCCACCGCGCCGCGCCATGACGGCGCGGAGTCTGGCTGCCCTTCTGCCTGCCGTGACCGCTCCGGCCTTTCGCCGCCGCAACCCGGCCAGCGTGCAGCTTTTTACGGACTGGAGCGATATTGTCGGCCCGGCTCATGCCGCCGTGACAACCCCCAGCAAGCTGGCGGCAGGCACCCTGACCATTGCATGCGCCGGCCCGGTTGCCATGGAACTGCAACATCTGAGCGATGCACTGATTGCCCGTATCAATACCTGGTGCGGGCAGGCACTGGTGGCACGCCTGCGCTTTGTGCAGGACCCCAAGGCTGGCATGCGCCCTGCCGTAGCCAGACGGGCGCCCTCCCTCCGCCCCGCCCCCAAATGCAGCGTGCCCGACATGCAGGAGAGCCCGTTAAAGGAGGCTCTGGAGGCGTTAGGCGCACAGATTCTGCGGGAAAAGCAGAAGCGATAACATCCGCGCGACGGCGTATGTCTTTCACAGATCTGTCCTGATCCCCTCTTGAAATTGACACATTCATGGCGCGTTACGTCGGCCAGAAAATCTACGCTTGCGAAAGTCGCAAACTTCTGAAGAAGACCATGACACCTAAACCCGCCTTTCTGACTGCCGCCGCCCGCCGCGCCCTGCGCCGACATGGCCGCACTAGCCTGTCTGACCTGCATTTTCTGGAACAATGGGCCACCAGCCCGGACAACAACGCCGCCAGCATTCTGCGCGCCGGGCAGATCAGACGCACCAACCCGGACCTGATGCAGGACATCACGACTGCCATGCCCGGAAAAACACGCAGAACGACGCTTCGGTAAGAAACAGGATCACCCGACGCCATACTCGGATCACGCATCGCCCGTATTCCGTATAGCGGCCTCTCCTTTCTGGCCCTCCGTTATGGATTGCATCCACAGAGCAACAAAGGCACCATGCGGGCATGAACAGGGCATACGGCATTCAGAAAGCAGACATTTCCCCCAAACGGGCGCTTTCTACCCTGTTTCTTGGCGGTCTGGCGGTTCTTTCTGCCTGTGCGGGGCCATCATCACGCCCCACGTCCTACCGCGCGCCGGGACCTGCAGTTGATCAGTGGGGACCATATATTCAGGAAGCCTCCACCCGTTTTTCCATTCCCCAATCCTGGATCCGTGCGGTCATGCAGCAGGAATCCGGAGGGCACCAGTATATCCGGGGGCATCTGGTGCGGTCTGTGCATGGGGCAGTGGGCCTGATGCAGCTTAAACCGGGCACCTATATGGAACTGGCCCACCGGTATCATCTTGGTTCTGATCCCTATAATCCGCATGACAATATCATGGCGGGCAGTGGCTATATTCGTGAACTGTATGATCGTTTCGGGTCACCGGATTTTCTGGCCGCCTATAATTGTGGCCCCCAATGCGCGGAGAATCATCGCTCCCGTGGCACGGCGCTGCCCGGTTATGCCAAAACCTACATGGCCGCCATCAAGCCGCATCTGAACGACCCCATCCCCGCCATGTTGCAACCCACCCAGATTGCTTACGCCCCGGCCCCTACGCCGCCCGTTACCGTCACGGCAGTTACCGCTCCGGCTTCTGCGCCCCTCAGCCAGCAGACTGTGGGAACGGCACCACCCTTGCAGGATGATCTTGCGCCCCCGGCCCCCATGGGTGCCTCAGCAGAGTCTGGGGGTGGCGCAGATGACGGTATTCCTGTCTCCAGCACCACGGTAGCCCAAACCACGCCTGCAACGGCTGGTCCCGTTTCTTATACAGCCGCCCCAACCTCCCCGGCGGCAGTGCGGGCAGCGTGGGGGCAGAACGCCGCCTACAGCACGGGGAACGCCATCATCCAGATTGGTGCGTTCTCCACGCAGGAACGGGCACAGCGCGCTGCGGCACTGGCCAGACAATCCTCCACCGCGCTGGCAAATGCCGTCAGCCGGATTGAACCTGTCAACACAGGCAGCTCGGGCCGTCCCATATGGCGCACCCGGCTTGCAGGCCTGCCCGCCGATCAGACAGACAATATCTGCACCAGCCTGCGCCAGCAGGGGATGTCCTGCGTGCTGGTGATCACCCAATAAGACGTAATTTGAAACGTCCGTGTTGGGGGCTATGAGCCGTTTTTTGAGGCTATCATGAAGGATCTGACAGCCTCATGCAGAGCCATTGAGCCGGAAATCCCGCGCATTCCGGCGCAAAAAGCCCTGCCGAACCGACAGGGCTGAGTGCTCCAACCGCCTCCACACTGAAGCAACGGGCGGTATCCTCGTGCAGTAGAGAGATACCGTGCCCATCGCTGCGGCTGTCCTAAGGTCGGAAAGACTCCCACACACCATGCCGCCATTGCACGCAGACGCTTGGCGGGATTGCCCCGACAGGATATGAAGGCACAATAGACCTGATTGACCATGAACCGGACCTGATCTGCCGCAAGCAGACAGGACTGGGAACATCGACGCCCGCGCGCCGAAGGAGCCGTATCGACATTATGCCACGTCGTCTCATGCCCTGCCGTCCCACTCCCGGTTCTTCCGCACGCCGCATACCGGGCGTTTCCTGCCTTTCCGTTGCAGCCCTGCTGGGGGTGGTGCTTCTGCCTGCCTGCTCCAGTGGTCCACGCTCCTCCACGGATCTGACAGCCCCGCGCAACCATCTGCTGGCTGAAGATCGCGGTGCATCTGGCGGAGAGGACAAGCTGAAAGGCGGCGTAAACGCCTATCTGTGGCGCGCCACGCTGGATACCATTTCCTTCATGCCCGTTGCCACGGCAGATGCTGAAGGCGGCATTATCCTGACGGACTGGTACACACCACCCGCCGCGCATAATGAACGCTTCAAGATTACCGCGTTCATTCTTGACCGCCGCCTGCGTTCCGACGCGCTACGCCTGTCCGTGTTCCGGCAGGTTAAGGAAGGCGATGAATGGGTGGATTCTCCGCCCGCCGCCAACACTGCATCTGACATTGCCGCCCGTATTCTCTCCCGCGCCCGCAAGCTGCGCGCGGACAACGGCAACCGGGACGACTGACGTCCCGGCTTTTCCTGCCGTTTCCTTCTCTCCCCAGTGACCCGCACGAGTTCCATGACACAGCCCGCCAACACGCCTGCCGCACCGGCTCCTGCCGCCGTTTCCTACGATTTCCAGTCTGTTGAACCGCGCTGGCAGAAAGCATGGGATGAAGCGAGCATCTTCACGGTACCGGATGTGCCCCCGGCAGACCGCCCGAAATATTACGTGCTGGAGATGTTCCCCTACCCATCTGGCCAGTTGCACATGGGCCACGTGCGCAACTACGCGCTGGGTGACGTGATTGCCCGCTACAAACGGGCACGGGGCTACGCGGTGCTGCACCCCATGGGCTGGGACGCCTTTGGCCTGCCAGCAGAAAACGCAGCGCGTGAACGCGGTGTGCACCCGCAAGAATGGACGCTGAACAATATTGCCGCCATGCGTACCACGTTGCAGCGGCTTGGCTTCTCCCTGAACTGGGACCGTGAAATTGCCACCTGTCTGCCTGATTATTACGGCAAGCAGCAGAAACTGTTTCTGGACTTTTTGCAGGCCGGACTGGTGGAACGGCGGGAAAGCTGGGTGAACTGGGACCCGGTGGACCAGACCGTTCTGGCCAACGAGCAGGTGGTAGACGGCCGGGGATGGCGTTCCGGCGCGCCTATCGAGAAAAAGCAGCTTTCGCAGTGGTTCCTCAAGATCACCGATTTTGCGGAAGACCTGCTGGATGGCCTGAAAACGCTGGATCGCTGGCCGGACCGCGTGCGCACCATGCAGGAGCGCTGGATTGGCCGCTCGGAAGGGGCTCGCGTCCGTTTCTCCCTACACGCACCGCCGCATGGGCTGGACACCAACCTGAACGCTGTTGAAGTGTTCACCACCCGGCCGGATACGCTGTTTGGCATGTCCTTTCTGGCCATTGCCCCGGATCATCCGCTGGCGGAATGGGCAGGCAAGCAGAACCCTGAAGCTGCCGCGTTCATTGCCGAATGTCGTCGTCTTGGCACATCCGTGGAAGCAGTGGAAACGGCAGAAAAGCGTGGGTTTGATACGGGCCTGCGCGTCAATCACCCGTTCCTTGACCAGAGCTTCCCGGTCTGGATCGCCAATTTTGTGCTGATGGATTACGGGACCGGCGCGCTGTTCGGCTGCCCGTCCGGTGACCAGCGCGACCTTGATTTCGCGCATAAATACAACCTGCCGGTAACGCCTGTTGTTCTGCCACCGGGCAAGGATCAGGCGGACTTTGCCATCACCAAAACCGCCTTCACCGGTGATGGCACCATGATCAACTCCGGCTTTCTGGACGGTCTTTCAACGGAAGAAGCCCGGCGTGAAGCCATTGCGCGGCTGGAAGACATGGGCGTGGGCAATGGCGTGGTCAACTGGCGCCTGCGTGACTGGGGCGTTTCGCGCCAGCGGTACTGGGGCTGCCCCATTCCGGTCATTCACTGTGAAAGCTGCGGGGCCGTGCCGGTTCCCGATGACCAGCTTCCGGTTAAGCTGCCGGAAGATGTCACCTTCGACAAACCGGGCAACCCGTTGGATCACCACCCCACATGGAAGCACGTGGCCTGCCCCAAATGCGGCAAGCCCGCCACCCGTGAAACAGACACGTTTGATACGTTTGTTGATAGCTCGTGGTATTTTGCCCGCTTTACAGCACCCCATGCTGATACCCCTACCGTGCGCGCCGCGGCGGATGGTTGGCTGGCGGTTGACCAGTATATTGGCGGCATTGAACACGCCATTCTGCATCTGCTCTATGCCCGCTTCTTCACCCGCGCGATGAAGAAAACCGGCCATCTGGACGTAAGCGAACCCTTTGCCGGGCTGTTTACACAGGGCATGGTCAGCCATGAAAGCTACAAGGATTCCGCTGGCAACTGGCTGTATCCGGAAGAAGTGGAGCGCAAGGGCGATGGCGCGGTCAAACGCGGAACGGAAGAACCCGTAACCGTTGGCCGTGTGGAGAAAATGTCCAAATCCAAGCGCAACACAGTGGCCCCGGTGGCCATTATCGAGCGCTTTGGGGCTGACACCGCCCGCTGGTTCGTTCTGTCTGACAGCCCGCCCGAACGCGATATGGAATGGACGGAAGCCGGGGTTTCCGGCGCTGCCCGTTTTGCACAACGTCTGTTCCGCGTTGTCCGCACAGTTGCCCAGACAGTGCCCGCGCAGGAAAGCTGCCCAGCCGAGATCGCCCCGCAGGCCGATGCGCTCCGCCGTGCCAACCACCGCACCATTGCGGCGGTAACCGAAGCGCTGGAAGGCTTTACCATCAACGTGGCGGTAGCACGTATTCATGAACTGACATCTGCTCTGGCCGAAGCCGAAAAAACGGCAGACCTGCCCGGCATGGCGTTTGCCCGGCGTGAAGCGGCCCGCACCCTTTGCCTGCTGTGCGCCCCCATGATGCCGCATCTGGCCGAGGAAATGTACTCCCAGCTTGAGCCCGGCACATCCATGGTGGTGGAACAGCCGTGGCCGGAAGCAGACCCCAGTCTGCTGGCTGCAACGCAGGTGACCATTGCAGTGCAGATCATGGGCAAGCTGCGCGGCACCATTGAAGCGGCTCCGGATGAAGACAAGGATGCCGTGGTGGCCCGTGCAGAAGCCGAACCCAATGTGGCCCGGCTGCTTGAAGGCAAGCGTATTGTCAAACGCGTGCATGTGCCCAACCGCATTGTAAACTTTGTAACGGCAGGCTGATGCAAAAAACCCGCTCCCTCCGGAAGGCACTCGCTCTTCCCCTGACGGCTCTCCCCCTGCTGGTGTTGCCCGCAGCCCTCAGCGGCTGCGGATTCCAACCCCTGTATGGCGAGCAGAAGGGTGAGACCACGCCGGAAGTGGAATTGAAGCGGGTTTATGTTGCCAATATTCCTGAACGCTCCGGCCAGCAGTTACGGCTGGCATTGCAGCAGAACATGGCGGGCGACGGCCCCGAAGACCCGGATGGCTATACGCTGATTGTGCAGCCCTCCTTCGGGCAGGAATCCATTGATATCCACTCGGACAACACATCCGGCCGGGTGCGCATGAACGCCCATGCCCACTGGCAGCTTCTGACTGTTGAACAATACCCCAAACTGCTTGCGCAGGGTGATGCCTCCACAATGGATGGATACACCAGCACGTACGAACAGTATTTTGCCCAGACCCTGAACAGTGAAACGGCAACCGGGCGCGTGGCACAGACTCTGGCCGAGCAGGTGACTCAGCAGGTAGCCACATGGTTCCGGACCCACGCCGCACCATCCCGCAGGCGTGATCAAGGCCCCGCGGCCTACTACCCCACACCCAACGCCATTCCGGATTCCGAAAAACAGGCCCCCATGGAACAGGAAGGGGCTGACGCCATTCCCGATATGGCAACAGGCCGCAACGCCCCCAACGCGGGTTCTTTGTAATTTCTGGCGCGGCAGGAAAGCCGAACCATGAAGATTGATGCCCGTTCCCTGCCCCGCGTTACCCAGAACCCTGGCGCATGGCGTGTTATCCTGTTGCACGGAGAAGATACCGGGCTGATCCGTGAGCGCGCGCAGGATGCCACACGCAAGATTGCGGGCTCGACCGATGATCCGTTTCGGGTTTCCGTGCTGGACAAGGAAACCCATGACCGGCTTGAAGAAGAAGCCACTGCCCTTTCCCTGATGGGCGGCCGCCGCGTGGTGCGGGTGCGTGATGCCTCTGACTCACTGCTGAAAGCTGTGAGCCACGTGCTGGAACAGCCCACCGATACAGTGGTTATTCTGGAATCACCCAGCCTGCCCTCGCGCTCCAAACTGCGTGCCTTGCTGGAAAAACGACCGGACTGCGCCAGCGTTGGCTGCTATCCGGAGGAAGGCCGCACGCTGGAAGCCACCATTACCCAGATGCTGGCAGCCCACACGGTGCGCATTGAACCGGACGCCCTGCACTGGCTGATGGGCCGGCTGGGTGCAGACCGGGGGGCCGCCCGCAGCGAAGTGGAAAAACTGGCCCTGTATGCGGGCGACACCGGCACACTCACGCTGGATGACGCCCGTGCCTGCATTGGAGATGCTGGCAGCGTTTCCATTGAGGACGCCGCTTTTGCCGCCACGGAAGGTCGCCGCGCGGATGCTGATCTGGCTATTGAGCGGGCTCTGGCGGAGGGCACCAGCCCCATTACCATAGCCCGTGCGTTTCTAAGCCACCTGAACCGCCTGCGGCGGGTGCGCGCGGCCATGGCCGCGGGGGAAAGTCGGTCAGACGCCATGAAAGCCCTCAGGCCGCCAGTGTTTTTCAAACGGACAAATGGATTCGGTCGGTCTCTTGATCTTTGGCCTTTGGCGGCCCTGACACAGGCACTGGAAGACACACAGGCGCTGGAACTGGCCTGCAAACAGACCGGCGCACCCGACCTGCTTTTATGTAAACGCTATGTGGCTACGCTGGCCGCCAAAGCAGCACGCGCCGCACGCCGTTGAACCGCAGGGCAGTATCCGGCACCGCCGCCTCTTGCCCCCGTTCCGGCTTTCAGTATAGATGAAAGAGTGTGTCCGCGTAGCTCAGTAGGATAGAGCACAGGATTCCTAATGCAATTGGGCGCCATGACAGGAAACATCATGGTGTATCCGCTCAAAGTCGGGGAACGCTCTGGTCCACTCGGACCGTGCCGATCCCGAGCCAAGCCAGCTCTGCCACGCAGGGCCGGAAGGTGTAGAGACTGGACGGGCGGTGCCTACTGGCCATTTCGGTGGCCTAAGGCAAAGGGACAGTCCAGACCACGAACATCTGCCAACGGCATCTGCCCGGTGGATGGCGGTGAAAACCGAAGTGGGAAGAATCCTGGGGCCGTGGGTTCGAATCCCGCCGCGGACACCATTCACCAGCTTTTTTGCTTAAACATGAATCGGATGCTTTTTGCAGACTTCTTGCAACAAAGTTGAGTTCATAATCTCCAAGCTATGTATGCAGCCACCCTGACCCGTTCTAAGAAATAGAAATTGGCGCAACTACGTAGCACTCCAACGTGCAGAAACTCCCCACTCGGCAGCAAAAGCAAACCAAAAAGCATCGTCCAGAACCACCAATCAGCGTCTGTCCAACCTGCCGCTAAACATCTAGACATAGGACCTATTAATTCATCAAATTGAACGATGTTCCATGATTCACACGCCTTCGGGAAGGAAAGACCTGTGAGCGATATGTTTTTGTTGTCTGAAAGCCAGATAAAGAGAATTACGCCGTATTTTCCGCTGGCGTTCTGAGTGCCGCATGTGAATGACCGGCGGGTTCTGAGAAGGATCGTTTATGTGATCCTCAACGGCTTCAGTGGAAAGATGCCGCGACAGGGTATGGCCACATACAAACCTTATACAACTGGTTCATCCGATGGAGCGGCCTAGGTGTCTTTGACCGAATCTTCGTCGCGCTGACAGAACAGGCTAGCCATTCGTGCCGCGTTCTCTTTTCTTGAAAAAAGCAGTCCAATATAGCCGCATGGTTCCTACGCAACCTAAAATCACTGAGTAGTAAATTTTCAGATAGTACTATCAATCACCCCTCTCAAGAATGAAATTAAAACCAGATACTCTTAGATAGACGGCTCTTCAATGCTTCCGAGCATGCGACGGTTAAGACAGGGAATATTTTCCTCCGTGCCCGTCTTCCAACCACGTAGATGGCAGAGCAGATTCCCTTACTTCTAAAAATACACTATATTTTATGAAGAAAATTACAGATAATAGTCACCACGCCGCACCATTACTCACCCGGTGCCATGAGTTGGTGGCGACGCACGTGTAAGTATAGTGAGAATCCATCTCTATTTGGCCTCGTACACAGCTCGCAGAGCTACTGTCTGGAGTGCCGAATGGCAGTATGACAGGTCCCTTAAATATGGTTTTCCCGGTTACTTTCAGGCCTCCCGAGAGTGTCTCAGTACCATCCGGGTCCAGTCTCCGTATTTGTCTTGATCCAACGTGAATATCCTCAACGGTATTTCCAAATGACGCTCCCAAAAAGATGCCATATGCTGTTGAGACGTTTGAGGGAACTGGCCCGATAGCAATGGCTGCCGAACCACCACCTCCACCATTAAAACCGGATGGGTCAACATTTAATCCAACATTGGATCTCGTCTGATTGGGCATAATTCTAACCTGACCTCCTGAAGCTACAGAAAGACAAGAATTTTCGGTGTTTACATACCCATTAAGTGCACCACAGAGGGAAACGCCTTCTTTATCCCATGCAGGATTGTAAATAGTCTCCCCACGAAAAATTCCATAATTTCCCAAAGCGTTATTTTTTACACCAAACTGATTTCCTCCTATCCATGCCCCAACATGAATGGAGTTGTCGTCCGGATAATGGATGCCTGCTATTCCTCCGTAACCTAATGTATCGACACGTTGTGTAATACGAATACCGAACATATTACTGCGTACATCCGTTGGTGCGTCACTGCCTTGCATAACCTCCGCCATTTCAGTTGTTGCACCCACTGTTGCAGATGGTCCACGCCTGCTACCAACATCCAGAACACCACCCTGAAAATCATAACCATCCGTACCAAGGCCAGTTTGATACGCGACGGGCCAATTTCCCTGCGCATCAAAAGCCATGCTGTTTGGTGAGAGTAATGGTGTTGGGTTTTCAACTACCGCAGTAAATCCCTGCGCGTGCATAAAGCCGTCTGGCTTGGTTCCAGGCACATAAACATCGAGTTCATTGCCTTGACATGAGCTTACGGGGGCATCATTCCGCAATATTTTAGTTTTATAATCATTGGTGAAAGGAAACGTAAGCCCACATTTAGTATTTTGTACAAATGCTTGATTATATGTACCAATAACTAAAAGAGGTTTCGAATAGGCGCTATAAAATATATGGTCAAAACCAATAGATGAATTTGGTATGCTACCCTTGTTTTTACCAGATACACCCACCCATGCGTCGGAACTATGCCAACCCGCAGGCATATCAAGATGTGTTGCCCCTTGTATGTTAGTAACACCGGTTACATATCCAGACCACAAATTCGGGATCTTGCCTTGCGGGAATCCCGGTCGTGCTGAAATAATACTCGGTTGAGCCGCCATAAGATTGGTAAATACCAGCATACCGGCGGAAGACGTTGAACCAAACCTCTCCCACATATCCAACCAAGACTGTGGCAGCTCAGGCTTTACAGTGACACCTCTTGCATCAAATAAAAGTGTATGTGTTGCTCCTGTATCGTCTATAAACTCCTCACCTATCTTATAATAAGGCGTCGTGTTTCCAGCGTTTATAAACTGGGCAATTGCATCAAAAGCGCCTGATCCTCCACGATTCCACGCCCAGATAGAATTGGTCATTTCTATATCAACAAGCGACCCAACGTTACCATATGTATATGGTGCTCCATAAATAGCTAGAGAGCTATTTTGAAATGGCTGTTTTCCTCCAAGCATAAAGGTATTCGGATTTTCCCACCCATCCCCATTCCACTGGTATGCATGTGAAACAAGCGGGACTTTTGATGTTTTTGTTGCTTCTTGTGATCCCGTGTCATTCGGGAGGACATGGATAGAGGGGCTCACTCCAAACTGCTGAGAACTCCGAGAAAGTAATTGCCCTTCTGTGTTGATTGGATTGGTTACATAACCGTTCTCATCCAACCCAGCGACACCTTGGGCTGCGTTCCTGTCGGATTTCGGGATAGCGTTTGCTGCAGACGCAGCAATATCAGAGACTTTTTGCCCTGTACTATTAGCTTTAGCTTCTGAAACATCTCCCACTACAGGAGCATCAATTCTCCCTTGCGCGTCCAAGCGAGCAGCAAAACCAGGCTTCCCAAGACTCTGCAAGTTAAGTTTTTCGGCGTCAAACCGTTGCATCATGGGAGCGGTCAACACACGCCCATTCTGCCAAAGGATGCCGCTAGGCTGTGCGAAAGCAGATGATGAGAACAGAACACCAAAAACAATGGCAATTTTTCTCACAGATCGTCTCCTCATTCATTCCAGCCAAACACAAAGCGACCCAAAACACCATCTCGATCTGCTACGGGGCCATAAATCATTCACCTACATCCCTGCCGGTTATACTGTCAGGCCTCTCCCTTACCAGGTCGAATTCCAGATTTTGCAGATGTATCCATAAGGGAGAGGAGCGTTGAGCGTCTTGAGCTTTCGCTTCAACTTCATAGGCAGCTATCAAATCCTTGAGGTGCACCTTCAAATAATCATGGCTATCATAATGAAGGCGCATAACGGTTATCCATGCAGTTATCCGCCCAGTGTGATCCTTGATCTACAGGAGGAAGAGCTTTGTCAGGCCACGCGATCCGCTTGACCTCGCAGATCATGTCGAAAAGCATAGAACGTGACCACCATGTTTCTCTGTTACAGCTTTGCTGAAGGGAATCAGCCCATTGTCGATCAAGAAGAGATAGGAAACCCAGGAGGGTTAGAAGAACCGCTGATTTTAGTTCTCTTGACCTAATTTGAAGTTGTATGAACGCTGGTTAGTAATTCTGATCTGTGCCTTTCGGCCTATTTTGCAGCCGAGAAGGAAATTATTGCATGCCATATTGATACACAGTTACGCAAGTCGGGTTTAGAAACAGGAAGCGGTGTATAATATTACAGACGACGTTGGCCAACCCGCCCCTCATGGTAGTCAGCATGATTCCGATAAGGCGGATGAAGGATTTTCCCGCAATGGCCCTTTAAATGTGCCGATGCATAAGCTTGCGATGGATTTTTGAAACAAAGCGCTGCTTTTCTATAAACGCCTCATTGGCTTTGGGCCCTATAGACGGGGTCTATCCAGACATCAACCCTCTTCTATTACCGACCTGCCAAAACTTCCAATCGATAGAAAATATGGAATCTGTAACAGACACACAGCCCTCCGCCTATGCTTTTGCTTTCGTAAATTTCCGTGTCAAGCGGACGCGTCGCTCCTTTATGTAATAGCTTTTCCGGTGTGTCTTTCCACCGTTCGGGAATATGGCTCCTCCACAGGTCCGCTTTCTCAGCGTTAATCTCGTGTTGCTTTGGCCCTTTCCTCACGACAGCATCTAAAATTTCATCCGATATCAGCAAGCCGCAAATTGAAAGAACAACCAGTTTCATTCACGTTCTAAATTTTAACGTTGCTGTTAAATGTATTGTAACTATAAGAAAGATAAGTCACCCTGCTTTTTAAAAGGTTTGATAGATCAATATATTTTTGGGACAGATACCATGGTGCAAAAAATTACCCGAGAAATTGAGATTGCTCTGATCCAGGCAGCCTCAGCCTTTACGGTGGAATTCATGCGCAGCTTCCATTGTCTTTACCCAGAAAATGACTCACCAAATCAGAAAAACAGGAAAATCCCTAAAGAATTTGATGAACGTTTTATCGCAATGTATTTCAATAATACGCTGTTTGCTCTCAAAGATAGCTATGAGGCGGATAGGCCTGATTTCTAGCCAGGCCTGTTCTAACAGCCATCCGGCAGTGCCGGATGGCTGCATGACTGGCGAAGTCTCTTAGTGATTCAATACGCAGCAATATTCTAACGGATGCAGCAGGCCAGTGGTAAGCCTCAGCTTTGCACGACCACTTTTTCAAGCTGTACCAATCAACTATTTGCTGTCTGTGGCCCGATCAAGGGTGCGACCAGCTTTTTCGGCAGGTCCTTTAGGAGGATCAAATGTATCCTGCACTTTTTCTCCAAATGTCCGCTTCTGCGGTTTGCAGGCCGTGGCAGATAGGCCAACAACAGACAACGCAAGAACCATAACCAGTAATCGACGCATCCAGCATCTCCTTCAAAAAAGAGTTACAGGTCAAACATCTGAACGGGATAAAGGTTTCTGGGGCCTTTTATCAGTCGGGCATCCATACTGTTTGCTGGGACCACTTTATAAAGGTGGAAACGTGCCCAATACCATGCATCGTTTTAACTGGCGTTTGAAGAAGCCGGACGAACAAACGCAAAGCGGGCCACCCCTTCGACATACCCTCTTTTTTTGGGCGCAGCTTTCTTGCCAGCGGCAATATTCTGTAACAGCGGCAGCGTGGACTGATCTCCACGTAACAAGCCAATCAGAGCGCGCGCTCTCAGCACTTCATCTTCATTGGCAAGACTATAATAAATGGTGCGTGATTCCCGACGCGGGACAATAATATCCGCCCGGCGCAATGTCCCCAGTTGCTGGCTCAAGGTCGGCTGGCCAATGCCTGTTTGAATCTCCAGTTCGCTCACACCCAAAGGGCCAGCCAGCAACGCATCCAGAATAAGCAGCCGCTGCGGCTGAGCAAAGAGTTTCAGCCGCTCAACCAGCAGTTTTGCCTCCTCCAGAGAAAGAGCGGTCATCCCCTTCCCTCCTGCTTGAGAGACATGAACCACGCGGGGCCCGCTGCCGCCACGGCATCCTGTGTCTGCACTGCCGGGCACATGACTGGCTCACCCGGCTGCCAGCCTTCCGGTGTCAGCACATCATCTTCCGCTACCTGCTGAAGCGCCTTAAGCAGCCGGAGCAATTCTTTTACAGAGCGGCCTACCGTTGGCGGATACCACGTTATGGCCTGCACAATGCCTTCCGGATCAATCACGTAAACAGCGCGCACCGTCACACTACTCTGGGCCGTTGTGTCCAGCATGCCATAGGCACGAGCAATAGCCATGGAAGGATCTTCCACAATGGGGAAAGGAATACTCACCCCAAAACGCTCCCGTATCGCCTCAACCCATGCCAGATGAGAGGGAAGACTATCAACAGAGAGCCCGACAAGCGCACAGTTCAATGCCTGAAACTGCGGCGCAGCACGCGCAAGGGCAATAAATTCGCTCGTGCAAACCGGCGTGAAATCAGCCGGATGCGCAAACAGCATGACCCAGTGCCCCCGCAAGGAACTGAAGGTCAATTCGCCCTGCGTGGTGCGCGCCACAAAGTCTGGCACGGCATCACCAATCTGAAGAATGGCCCGAGAAAGGGAGCTCGGGCAGGGGTCCAACGTTTGGTCACTCATAATGTGTTTCTAAGCGGATTGTTCTGCTTGACGCAAGATGGTTTCGCATTTAATGAAAATGAATATTCATGTTTATATAAACTTATAAACAATCCAAGGACGCTACCGATGACGGACGCACCCCTCGCCGCTGCAACACACCAGATCCTGATGACCGAGCGTGGTGTTAGCCCCAAACCGGTTATCAGAACCTTTTTTGATGAAGCCACCTTTACTGCCAGCCACGTGGTGCATGACCCCAATACCAAGGCAGCGGCTATTATTGATAGTGTGCTGGATTATGAAGCCTCTTCCGGCCGCACATCCTATGCATCTGCCGAAAAGATTGTGGCCTATATCCATGCAGAAGGCCTGCACGCAGAATGGCAGCTTGAAACGCACGCCCAC
The DNA here is from genome assembly GCF_030644465.1 of Acetobacter tropicalis. Lineage (NCBI taxonomy): Bacteria > Pseudomonadati > Pseudomonadota > Alphaproteobacteria > Acetobacterales > Acetobacteraceae > Acetobacter > Acetobacter tropicalis. The sequence continues at coordinate 1,506,495 of NZ_JAUYUW010000001.1, forward strand.
GCGGATCACCTTTCTGCTGCGCCGTGGCTACAGGAACAGGTAGGCGGCAAACTAGGTATTGGGGCTGATATTGTCACGGTGCAGAAAGTCTTTGGCAAAATTTTCAATGCCGGAAGTCAGTTCGCCCGCGATGGCTCCCAGTTTGACAGGCTGTTTCATGACGGCGAGCTCTTCAAGATTGGTACGCTGGACGCCATAGCGCTGCACGTACCCGGTCACACCCCGGCCGACATGGCTTTCATTATCGGGGATGCCGCCTTTATTGGGGATACCCTGTTCATGCCGGATTACGGCACAGCCCGCGCAGACTTTCCCGGCGGGGATGCCCGCATGCTGTTCCACTCCATTCATCGCCTTCTCAAGCTCCCCGAACAGACACGCCTTTTCCTGTGCCATGATTACAAAGCACCAGGCCGTGATACCTTTGCATGGGAAACTACGGTGGGAGCTGAACGCGCCCATAACGTGCATGTGCATGATGGCGTAACAGAAGACGATTTTGTGCAGATGCGCACCACCCGTGATGCCAAACTCTCTCTTCCCAACCTCATCATGCCTTCCGTGCAGGTGAACATACGGGGCGGCCACATGCCTGAGCCAGAAGATAACGGCGTGAGCTATATCAAGATCCCTATCAATAAAATGTAAAAATACTCAGTTTTTTACACGGTTTTTTCAGGTAAGAATTTTACAGTATGTCAGACCCGCTTCTCCACACCGGACTGGAAATTTTCTCTGGCATGCTTGTCGGGTTTACATTAGGCCTGATTGGCGGGGGCGGGTCCATTCTGGCTGTGCCGCTCATGGTGTATCTGGTTGGTGTTTCCAACCCGCATGTTGCCATAGGCACCAGTGCATTGGCTGTTGCTATCAATGCACTGGTGGGGCTAGCCCAACACGCCCGCGCCCATACCGTGAAATGGAGATGCGCCGCCATTTTTGCCTCCTGCGGCGTAGCAGGCGCATTTGTAGGGGCAGCCGTTGGCAAAGCGGTGGATGGCAAACGCCTGTTGCTATGCTTTGCCATTCTCATGATTGGGGTAGGTATTCTCATGCTCCGCGGACGGCGCAATCAGGGTTGCCCGGGCGCAAGCTGTAATCGTGATAATGCCGCAAAAGTAGCGGGCTTTGGTTTAGGCACAGGTGTGCTTTCCGGATTTTTTGGTATTGGCGGCGGATTTTTGATTGTGCCGGGCCTAATCGCCTCAACAGGTATGCCTATTCTCAATGCCGTTGGCACATCTCTTGTTGCAGTAGCTGCGTTTGGCCTGAGTACAGCCGCCAGCTACATGATGTCCGGTTATATAGACTGGCAACTTGCAGCCCTGTTTATTGTGGGTGGAGCCGTGGGTAGCGTGGCAGGTACCCGCACCGCCCGCTCCATGGCCCGCTCTACCGGCAGCCTGACAACTTTTTTTGCAGGCGTTATTTTCTGTGTCGCCATTTACATGATCTGGCAGAGCCTTCGCTCTCTTTAGTTATAAAGTCTTATAGTTTATAAGTATCGTTCCTGACAAAAAGGACCATTGGCACTACACCGGACCTGTGACGCAGATTTTTCTGCTCCTTTTTTGTTTACTGATTATGCAGTGCTCCATAGGTGCTAGGTCCTATGAAGTAACTCTGATGAGGTGTGCTTCTGAGCACTCCGCTCCAAACAGCAAAGCACCTCTTCTAGGATTTACTCTGCTTCTGGGCGTACAGGCGGGCCTCTGCCAACGCTGTATGCAGTTGGGGGAAAATGTTTTCTGCTCCCAGAACATCTGAAAGGGCATGCCGGTTCATGTCAGATCTGAGATACGACGAAACCCGACCGAATATCACCCGTATGTGCTGCTGTTGCAGCAGGCTCAAAACATTTCGTACAGCAACAGCCGCTGAATAATCAACATCCGTTATGGCGCTGGCATCAATCACGATACAATGGACGGGTGGATGAGATGTTTCTGCAATAAGCCGTAAATCTTCAACAAAGCGATGACAGTTTGCATAAAACAGATCTGCGCAGAAGCGATAGACCACAATTCCGCTCTCCGGCTGAAGTCCAGCTTTAACAGACTGGGCCTCCATAGCGCCTGTTTGCGTATCTTCTTTCAGAATCATGGTATGAGGCTGATAACTGTGCCGAACATGCCGGAAAAGGGATAGCGCTATAGCGATGAAAATCCCCTGCTCCACCCCCAACCCGACCACCGTTAAAGCCGTGATCATGGCAAGACCGAACTCTCCGGGGCTTTCCCGGCGGATATGCCATAACGTACGCACCTGTATCATGCTTATGGCAACATTGAAGACAATTGCACCCAGAACACAGCGCGGCAGAAATTGCAAAGGTTTTGTAAGAAACAGCAAGACACACACTGTTATGGCGGCAAACACAAGCTGCGCCTTCTGGCTCCGTGCACCAACCCTGACAGCCATGGCGGTTTGTGTCGGGCTACCATTAACGGCAAAAGCACCACTGAGGGCAGCAACGGCGTTGGCAGCACTCAGGCCGAGAATATCTGCGTTCTCATCAACAGTTTCATTAAACTGATCAGCCATGGCACGTGAGGTTGCAGCACTTTGCGCAATCATCACAAACACGCAGGATGTAGCCACGGGCAGGAGGGCCAGCATGTCATCCCACCCCACCCAAGGGATATTCAAAACAGGCAGCCCCCCCTCAACCGGGCCCACGACAGAAAGCCCATGTACCTGAAAACGGTAAAACCAGCTTGCACAAATACTGCTGCCTACCACCAGCAAAGCCCAAGGCTTATGAGGGAGAAAACGGTTACCCAGAAACAGGCTCATACTAACCAGGGCAGAGAGCAGGAAAGCCTGTGGCACTGCATGAGGAAGCGCCTGCAAAAATTCCCATACCTGATAGAGTGGTTGATGCGTATGTGCGCTCAGGCCCAGCATATCAAAAAGCATGACAAGCCCTACCTGAATACCAACCCCAGCCATGAACCCCACCAGCACAGTGCGGGACAGAAAATCAGCCAGAAACCCAAGCCGGAATAAGCGCGCCACTAACAAAAAGCCTGCGCATAGCAACGCAACCATACTGACAAGCGCCCTGTAATGCACAGAACCTGGCTCAGCCATTTGAGAAAGTGCGCTTGAAAGAATAGCCGCCGTTGCGGAATCTGCCGCCACGACCAGATGGCGGGATGAACCAAATGCCGCAAAGGCCACAAGTGGCAGCAGCAGCGTATAAAGCCCCGTAACAGCCGGCATACCCGCAATACGAGCATATCCCAGTACTTGCGGAATGTTCATGGAAGCCAGAGAAAGACCCGCAACCCCATCACGCACCCACCCACGCAGGCCATCTGCTGTTTTAAACCGACTGCGCCATTGCTTTAGTGCGGGCCACCACATCTCACAGCATCCTCATGCTTTTCTGTTACATGAAAGGCTGTTTGAAAAATCTGTCACTTTTTCCAGAGATCGCTTTCATGCTTCTCTTCGTAACTGACTTTCCAAATAGCCTTCAGAATGCTTGTGCCTTTATTCCGCGCGTTCGTCACCTTCCATGAGGTTCATCATGCTCTTTGTGTTAGGCAGCCTTGTTTGGTCTCAGGCCTTATTCCCGTGGACACTCACAAAAAAACGGAGCCCAACGGAAAGCACCTCTAAAATAGAATGCGTCCCCTCAGAACTCCGTTTCCGACCAGAAGGGAGAAAGAAAACCCTTTCTCCTTTCTCTAAAATCAGCGACTTAACGGGTTTGGGTGGTGTATTTGTCCGAGCGTTCCTTATGGCAGGCGGCAGGTAGCACGCCAGTGAGGGCTCTGACTGCGGCCTCACGCGATAGGCCACTTTGCTCTGCCAGCTTTTCAATAACGTGAACTGGCAGAAGCTTTGTTACCACGTCTTCCGTAGTTGCATCCGGGCGGCGTTCCTGATCCCACTGGGCAAGCTGCTCATTCAGACCATGAATTTGCGCATTCTGGCGCAGTTCGTGCTCGCCACTATTTCCGTTATGCTCCAGATACTGCACCAGTGCCGAAAACAGGCCCGATGTATCCGTGGTTGCCGCAGTAAGGGTATCTGCGGCTTTGGTGAAAACTGAGTTCAATTGTTCCGTTGCTGAGGCGGTCATATCGTTCCTCCTTGAAAGGTGGACGGACAGTCTGCCAACAGACACTCTGATAGGAGCTTGGGCAGAACCCGGCATGTCCGCCGGGTGGTCCGTTTCATAGCGGTTCAGTGTTTCCAACGACCGGCATCCACATCTGTTGCATCGTTTTTTATCAATCCAGCTCAAAAAATTTCCGTAACATACGGAAGATAGTGTCATTATCTGAATAATTCTGAAAATCTCTTACATGAAAATAACCTGTCCCCGCCGCTGCAAGGCTGAGTGCCGTAGCAAAACTAATTCCCCTGTGGAGCCGGTAACAATGGCCTTCAGGCCAGACAGATCAAACTGCATGGCAGCCACCACAAGCCTATTCCGCAGCCGCTGCGCCCTGATACCGAAAACGAGCCGTTGCAGCCTCACAGCCATATGCGCTTGCCAACGCCCCAGCCTGCACGGAAAGTTCATTTACGGCTTTGATAATATAATCCACCTTGGCATCATCCATCAGCACACTGAAGTTCAGGCGCACCCAGCCGGGTTTTTCAAGTTCCTGCCCAGCCTGAATGGCCTGCTGCAAAAGGCGGGACTGTTCCTGATCAATTCCCAAAACCCTGTGGGCGTATGGGCCGGCACACGCACACCCACCACGCGCCTGAATACCGTACACATCAGACAACATGCGGGTGAACAACTGGTGGTGCACGCGTCGTCCTGCATCATCTTTCACACAAAATGAGAAAATAGGCAGATGTTCTCTTGCGTGCAGGTTCCCCAATAGTTGCAAATGCGGGTTGGCCTGCCAGCTTTCATAGGCGTGCTGATACAAAGCCGCATTACGGTGCGTCATATATTCGCCGCCAATGGCCTCTTTTACCAAAAAGCAGAGTGCGGCCCGAATATCCCCCACACTATCTGGTGTGCCCGCCTCTTCCCGCGCAACAATGCTCCCTGAATACGCGTGCCCCCAAGGAGAGACAAACCGCACAGTTCCCCCACCGGGCAATGAGGGGCATGATGCCTCCACTACAGCCTCGCGCACGATCAGCACGCCGGACGCACCCGGCCCGCCAATAAATTTGTGGCACGAGACCACAACGGCGTCTTTCTCGCACGGCGTGCCTGCCTTCATTTCTATGGGCATATAGGGGCCGGCCCCGGCATAATCCCATACGGCTCTGGCACCGTAACGTTTCAGAATTTCCGTAACAGCGTCAACATCTGTTACAATACCCGTCACATTGGATGCCGCTGAAAACGCGCCTATTGTCAGGCGTTGTGGGTCTGCCTTGGCCAGACAGGCCTCAAGCTGTTGTAAATCTGGTCCGCCCTCGGGCGCTTCCTGAATTTCCACCAGTTCGGCACCGCTTTCCCGCCATGGCAGAATATTGGAATGGTGTTCATATGGGCCCAGAAGAACCAGCGGCTTCTCTCCTGCCTTTACCGCCTGTGTCACCCCCAGCAGATGCACAAGACGGTTCAACCCGGCCGTAGCACCATTCCCCGCAAAGATGGTGGCATATCCGTGCTCGGCCCCACACAACCGCGCAATGGTCTGGCGGGCCGCCAGACGCAGACGGTTCATCACCTGCCCGCAGAAAGAGGCCTCTGTATGGCTGTTAGCGTAGTAGGGCAAAACATCTGTCGCGATGGTTTTTTCAATGCACCCCAGTGCCCGACCTGATGCCACATAATCGGCATAGACCAGAGACTTGACGCCAAACGGGCCGGCGATCGGCAGGCCATCCCCAATCACATCCTCTTCCAAACGGGCCATCACATCTCGCCCACGCAGGTTTTCGGCAAAACGGGTAAAAAGAGATTCTGGGCCAGCCATCATAATGCTTTCTCTGCTTTTTGCTCGGGGATACAGCAGCATCAGAATAGAATGTGCTGGATCAGAAAAATTCACCTTTCTCATGCTTGATGCCGCGCAGAACCGATCATATGATCGCATATGGACCAGAAACTAGATCATCTTGATCGCGCCCTGTTGCGCCTGCTCCAGCAGGATGCCTCGCTTTCCCAACGGGATCTGGCGGAGCGGGTGGGAATGTCTCAAAACGCCTGCTGGCGGCGGTTGCAGCACCTACGCGTAACGGGCGTTCTGCAAGGCGAGACTGCGCGCATCAACCGGGCCGCTACGGAACTGGGGCTGACTGTGTTTGTGCTGATCAAAACGCGCCACCACGCCCAAAGCTGGCTGGAAGATTTTAAGAAAATTGTTCTCTCCATTCCCAATATTATCGATTTTTACAGAATTGCCGGGGAATATGATTACATGCTGAAAATTGCAGCCCGGGACATGAATGCGTTTGACGCCATTTACCGCAAGATCATTGAAAAAATAGATATTGATACCGTGACATCCTACATGGCTATGGAAGCTATTGCCGATAACCGCCCCCTCCCCCTGTAAGTGTTTCTCTCTTTTTAAACTTACCTTGATAGAACAGGATATATCTTATGACAGTGACCCTCTACCATAACCCGGCCTGTAGCACCTCCCGCACTGTATTGGGCATGATACAGGACGCCGGGATAACACCGGAGATTGTGCTTTATCTGAAAACGCCCCCCAGCCGGGACAAGCTGAAAGAATTGGTCAAGCAGACGGGTCTGACGCCACGCGGTCTGCTCCGCCAGAAAGGCGCTTTGTATGAAGACCTTGGGCTGGCGCGTGAGGATGTATCAGATGACGCCATTCTGGATGCCATGACAGCCCACCCTGAACTGATCAACCGGCCGATTGTTGTCACCCCACTTGGGGCGCGTCTGTGCCGCCCGAAAGAACTGGTATTTGAAGTCCTACCCACAGCCTGAACGAGTCTTCTAGAAACGGTTATCCAGAAAATGTTCAGAGCAGCTTTCTGGTTGTCAGGTCTGGTTCAAAGGAGGTGCGAGCGTATAATCGGCCCGCACATAAGCTCCCCTTCCGCTTGGCTTTAAAAAATGCGGCACAAAAAAGGGCAGAATCCCCACCCGGATTCTGCCCTTTCCTGAAAAACCCTTTTCTTAAAGACGACTCAGTATTCCACCACGGTACGAATACTTTCGCCCTTCGCCATCATATCGAAGCCCTCGTTAATCCGTTCCAGAGGCAATTTGTGGGTGATTAGATCATCAATATTGATCTTGTGCTCCATGTACCAATCTACAATTTTGGGCACATCCGTGCGGCCACGCGCTCCACCAAAGGCAGACCCGATCCACCGCCGACCAGTAACAAGCTGGAAAGGCCGCGTGCTGATTTCCTGTCCGGCCGCCGCTACCCCAATAATGGTGGAAACACCCCAGCCGCGATGGGCGCATTCCAACGCCTGACGCATCAGCGTGGGGTTGCCAACGCATTCAAACGTGTAGTCCGCGCCGCCGTCCGTCAGTTCAATCAGGTGACCCACAACATCACCATTCGGGCCAAGATCTTTCGGGTTTACAAAGTCTGTCATGCCGAACTTGCGGGCAATGGCTTCGCGGTCCGGGTTGATGTCTACACCAATGATGCGGTCCGCCCCCACCATTTTGGCTCCCTGAATCACATTCAGCCCAATACCGCCAAGCCCGAAGACCACCACGGTTGAACCCGGTTCCACCTTGGCGGTAAACAACACCGCCCCAATGCCAGTGGTGACACCACAGCCGATATAGCAGACCTTATCAAACGGAGCGTCTGGCCGGATCCTGGCCAGCGCGATTTCCGGCAGAACGGTGTAATGCGCAAAGGTGGAACAGCCCATGTAATGATGGATCGGCTGTCCCTTGAAGGAAAAGCGGGATGTGCCGTCCGGCATCAGGCCCTTCCCCTGTGTGGACCGAATGGCCGTGCACAGGTTGGTTTTACGGGACAGACAGGATTTACATTCCCGGCATTCGGGCGTGTAGAGCGGAATAACATGATCACCCGGCTTGAGGTGCCTTACCCCGGCCCCAACCTCGCGCACAATACCAGCGCCTTCATGGCCCAGAATGGCGGGAAACAGACCTTCCGGGTCTGCGCCGGATAGGGTGTATTTATCCGTATGGCACAGGCCTGTTGCCTTGATTTCCACCAGAACTTCACCCGCCTGCGGGCCTTCCAGTTGAACCGTCTCAATTTCCAGAGGCTTACCCGCCTCAAACGCAACCGCCGCTCTTACATCCATGCTGCATCCTCCCTTTGATCTCCCCCCCTTTACCAAAGACAGGGCAAAGCGTCATATCGCGCTGCCGTTATCAGCGCTCCATACGGTGGCAGAACCAGAAGCGAGTAGTTTACAAACGAACAGAATACCAGAGAATGCCACAGGAAGCTGGCTACCATGCTGTGTCCCTTGCCACATGGTTCTGACAGAAAGATTTCCGCATGAAGCATTATTCCGCTGCCCAAACGCGCGCCCTCCTGCCTTACTCCGCCTTGGTGGACGCTCTGGCCCGCACGGTTCAGGACTATGCCGAAGGGGCAATTCGCTGCCCTGAACGGCTGAGTGTTCCCGCTCCCGAAGGCTCGGCGTTGTTAATGACCATGCCTACCGCCAGCAAGGATCTTCTGGTTACCAAAATACTCACCATCTGCCCGAACAACACTGGCACGGACCGCCCCACCATTCAGGGAGTTGTCAACTGTGCAGATGCCGCAACCGGCACGTTTCTGTTTGCACTGGACGGCCCTACGGTCACCATGCGGCGGACGTCTGCCATCAGTCTGTTGGGCATCAAGCTGCTGGCACGTGGGCCGGTCAAACGGGTGTTGATGATTGGTACGGGCGCTCAGGCCATTGCCCATGTTGAGGCATTGGCGGCGCTCTACCCCCATGCCTGCGTAACCGTGCGGGGCCGTTCCGTAGAACGGGCTGAAAAATTCTGCCAGCAGCACAGCACGCCCTCTTTCAGGCTTGCCCCGGAACAGGCTGATGAGGAACCGTTTGATGTTGTCCTGACGCTGACATCCAGCACCACTGTTCTCTATGACGCCCCAGCCGCGCCGCACTGTCTGGTCATAGGTGTGGGTGCTTACAAACCGGAGATGATTGAGGTTGGCCCCCAGATTGTACACAACAGCCTGCTCTATGTAGATGACCCTGTAGGTGCCCCAACCGAGGCTGGGGATCTGATTCAGGCTGGCATCAACTGGCAGAATGTCCGCCCTCTGGCTGCGGCGCTTACAGGCGAGGTTCCTGCAGGCCAACCGATCTTTTTCAAATCAGTCGGGTGTGCCGCATGGGATCTGGCAGCATGCCGCGTTGTGGCAACCCAGCAGTAAAAGGAGGCTCAGGCAGGAGAAAACCTTCTTTTTCAAGCGGATTCCGGCAGGCAAGCGCAAGATTATACGGCTTTGTCCTTGAGATACCCCTGCGCTCGCCCTAATATGCGCCGAATTGGAAGCAGGCTGCTTCCTTGTACGATGACAATGTAAAAAAGGTGCCTGTGAATGGAGTGGACCGAGGAAACAATCTCCCGGCTCAAAGAGCTCTGGGCGGAAGGTCTTTCAACGGCAGAAATAGGCCGTCGGCTCTCCATCACTAAAAACGCGGTGGTGGGCAAAGCACACCGGCTGGGGCTGCCCCCCCGCCCGTCACCCATCCGGCGTGGTGTCAAGAAGCCGGAAGCTGAAAGCGTTGCCAAACCTGACGGAGCAACTGCTGCGGCCCCGGCTACGTCTCCCGCACCCACAACCAAGGTGGAGGCACCGGACACGGTTACGGAATCTACACAGGTTGTACCCAAACCCGCACCTGCAGCAACACCGGCTCCCACACCTGTGGCGGCAGCCCCTGCGGCGGCTGTTCAGCCCAAAGTTGCCAAGGTTGAAAAACCGGCTCCGCGTGCGCCAGCAAAACCCAAGCCGGTTCCGCAGCGTATTTCAGACCCTGATCCACAAAAGCGGCGTGGACCGTCCTGCTGTTGGCCTATTGGTGATCCGGGAACACCGGGTTTCCATTTTTGTGGGGCTGTGCCGCTTCCGGGCAAACCTTACTGTGCTGAACACGCACAGATTGCATACGTTAAACTACGCGACCGGCGCGATAACGTCGCCTGATCTTTCGAGAGCCTCATGCTCCCTGGCGCTTCCCGCATGACACATGGGATAGCGCCCCCTCACCTACCGGATCAGCAATCAGGCAGGTGAGGGCGTGGTCTTTTCAGACCTCTCAGCTTTCTGCGCTGGCGCTCTTTTCTGGCGCGGAGACAGAAGGCTTGGATGCTGCATCATCGCTCAGCATTTCAAGCTGACCAGTAATCTGACCACCATCTTCCACTTTCAGGCGGCGGCAGGCGGCTTTGCCCAGCAGGCGGCCAGTTGCGCGCAGCGTCAGGCTGCCGCGGGCTGTCAGAGACCCATCAACCGTACCGGCGATCTCTGCGTTTTCCACTTCCACACCACCGCGGAACAGGCCACCAGGCATGACGCTCAGTTCCTTGGCGGTGATCATGCTGGATTCAACGGTGCCTTCAACCACCAGACGTTCAGCATCCTGCACAGTGCCCTGAACGCTGATGCCGCGACCAACCACAAGGGTTCTCTGTTCGGGCACGTCTTTTTTAGGCTGTACCTGCTGCGGCAGACCGCGGGCGGCAGCACCCGGAATGGGAGGCACGGAAGAACCGGGGGAAAGCGGGGAACCGGGAGGAAGTGGCGCACGACCCATAGGGGTCTCCTTTGCTGTATCAGGACGGGAAGCCGGAGCCGCACCGCTGCCGGAAGCAGGTGTGGGTGAACCGGCTGGAGAAGTGGGAGGAAAAATGGTACCAAACGCACTGGTCGGACGTGCCTTGTCAGACGAACTGGCATTCTGACCCGCGCCGGGTGCTGCTGGTTTGGTTTCTTCAGGTTTGCGTCTTCTGAACAAGAACACCCCCGCCATGCTGGCTGCCATTTTATGACAGCGGTTTTACTGATCGTGTAACTGCCCGCATCGATCCGTCTAGCTGGCATTCCAAATTGTTATACAGCCGACAGGCCGAGCGGCAAGCATCCCTTAAGGCTTCCTGTTGCCCTTTTTATGGCAGCGGGCTACCGAAAAAGCCGACTCATTCATTTTTTTCAGGAAAACACACACGCTCATGACCGTTTCTGAAACGAAATACGACATTCTGGGCATTGGCAATGCCATTACGGACATCCTTGCCAATGTTGAACCTTCCTTTCTGCAACAGCAAGGTCTGACACCGGGCAGCATGACGCTGATTGACGTGGACCGTGCAAATGCTCTGACAGCCACGCTGAAAACGGAACGTGTTATGGGCGGAGGCTCGGCTGCCAATACCTGTGTGGTCGCCGCCCAGTTTGGCGCACGCGTTGCCTATCTGGGTAAAGTGGCGCGGGACCAGGCGGGAGATACGTTTGCGCAGGATCTGCGTGAAAACGGCATTACATTTCCTTCCGCGCCGCTGGATGGCCATACTTACGAAAACCTGCCGACGGCACGCTGCATTGTGATGGTAACGCCTGATGGGCAGCGCACCATGGCAACCTACCTTGGCGCCTGCACTTACTTCACACCCGATGACGTCATTCAGGAAGCCATTGCAGCCTCCAGCATTGTGTATCTTGAAGGGTATCTATTTGATCCGCCCCATGCGCAGGAAGCCTTCCGCCGCGCCGCAACCCTCGCCCACCAGAATGGCCGTCAGGTTGCGCTCACTCTTTCTGATCCGTTCTGCGTTGGCCGCCACCGTCAAGCTTTTCTGGATCTGCTGCGCGGGCACATTGATATTCTCTTCGCCAACGAAGATGAAATCTGCGCTCTGTATGAAACGGAAGATTTTGATACAGCCGCCCGCCACACCGAGCAGGACACAACCTTCGCCGCCCTGACACGCTCCGGCCTTGGCAGCGTGATCATTCATGACGGCCAGCGCACCAAAGTTGATCCTGTCCCTACCCAGGTGGTCGATACAACTGGCGCTGGTGATGCCTATGCAGCAGGCTTTCTGGCCGGGCTGACATCTGGGCGGACACTGCCCGAATGTGGCCGATTGGCATCCGTGGCCGCGTCTGAAATCATTTCACACGTCGGCGCGCGCCCGCTCTCCAACATCTGGCAGGAAATGGGTTTCTAAAACCCTTTCCCTTTGGTTCTCAGGGGCTGCTTTTGTGGACAGTCTCTGAGAACAGAGAACGGTTTCACGTCACCAGAACCAGCACCCCAAGAGACTTTTTGAAAAAATCAGAGAGCCTGTTCAACGTATCGACAGGTGACGGCTACTGAAAAATTTCAGACGCTGACAAGCAGGGGGGCTCACAGCGCGCTGCGTTGCCCTGAGAAACGAAAATCCAATACATTCAGTGACAAACGGGGGCACTAGTCCGACTGCTTACACACCATTTGTCGTGTGGCACGTAAGCTGGCCAGCCGCCCACGGACGCCAACTGTAAAACCAATTTTGGGTCTTCACCAAGCTGGCCTGACAGCACGGAAAGACCGTTTAAGGCGTTCTTTACTTCGCTGAAGACTCGCACGGAATAAGGTCCACTTTTCCCTTTTTCACGGCCAGAGCAATATCTCCATTGCGCAGGGCCAAAGCAGCATCACCAAACACGCGCTTCCGCCAGCCTGACAGCAAAGGGTTGGGCACGGACGGATCAAGTGCCAGCGCTTCAAGATCATCCATGGATGCCACGAGTTTAGGCGCAACATCATGATCTTCACAGCAGGTGGTCAACAGCACTTTCAGCAAAGCCATAAGAGCAGCGGACGGACGCGGCGCATCCTTGCTTCGGCCTTTTGGCAGGCGGGGCAGTTCTGAATCAGGCAATGCCTGCGCTGCCTTTACCGCTTCCAATAGCCCCTGACCGGTTCGGCCTTCAGCCAACCCACGCGAAATACCCCTGACACGCGCCAGAGCGTCCACCGTAGCAGGTGCGGTTGCCGCAATTTCCAGTAGGCTTTCATCTTTCAGCAAACGCTGACGTGGTACGTTTACGCGTTGGGCTTCCCGCTCACGAAGCGCCGCCACGGCCCGGAGAATACCAAGCATCCGCCGGTTACCAGTACGGGCACGCAGCCGTTCCCACTGTTTTTCAGGGTCAGCGCGAAATGTCGCAGGGTCAGCCAGTTCTGCCATTTCGGCAGAAACCCATTCCAGCCGCTTTTCCTGCTCCAGCTTTTTCACCAGCCGCTCGTAAACAAGCCGCAGCCACGTGACATCACCGGCTGCGTACGTCAGTTGCGCGGGCGTTAGGGGCCTGACGGACCAGTCCGTAAACCGGTGACTTTTATCAATGGCGTGGCCTGTCAGGGAGCCTACAAGGCTGTCATACCCCACCTGATCTCCATAACCTGCCACCATGGCAGCCACCTGTGTATCAAACACAGGCGTTGGCAAGGCATCAAACAGATACAGGAAAATCTCCAGATCCTGCCGTGCAGCGTGGAAAACCTTCAGCACACTTTCATCTGCCAGCAGATCAGCCAGCGGCGCGAGATCAAGCCCTTCCGCCAACGTATCAATCAGGACAACATCATTGGCGCCGCCAATCTGAACCAGACATAATTCCGGCCAATATGTGCGTTCCCGCATGAACTCGGTATCAATGGTCAGAAACCGCTCTTCCCGTAAACGGATGAGTGAGTCTGCCAGATCCTGTGTTGTGGAAACAAGGCGGGGCTGTGGGAAGGAAGGAGCTGAAGATTTGGCCATAAGACCTTCATACACAACCTGAGAAGAAAAAGAAGCAGACCCACGGCTGCCATGCCTGAAAAGCTTGACGAAACGGCTTACAGCTTCGACATCCAGAGCTATCTGAGACACAAGGAAGAGTTCATCATGACCCGCCCAGACGACGGCAGCGCCGCCCTCACCCAGTTGGGACGCCACACCCCCGCCCCCACCAGCCCGGAAGAGGCTGTATTAGAACGTGTGCCTGCCCCTTACCCTGACAAACGCTACCTGGTGCGCTTTACCGCACCGGAATTCACGTCCCTCTGCCCCGTGACGGGCCAGCCTGATTTTGCGCATCTGGTCATTGATTATGTGCCAGATCAGTGGATTGTGGAGAGCAAATCCCTCAAGCTGTTCCTGACCAGCTTCCGAAACCACGGCGCGTTTCACGAAGCCTGCTCTGTGCAGATTGCAACAACACTGGTTGATCTGCTCTCGCCCGTCTGGCTGCGCATCGGGGCCTATTGGTACCCCCGTGGTGGTATTCCCATTGATGTCTTCTGGCAGACAGGCGCACCCCCGGCAGATGTCTGGATTCCCTCGCAGGATGTTCCCACATATCGCGGCCGCGGCTAAATCTGCCCACAGAAGACAATCTGAAATATCCGCAGAGGAAGGACCTGAAAGAAGGAAGGCAGTGGAGAAATTTTATCGCTGAAAGGCACATTTGTGTGCTCGATACCGGTAGTATCTCAGCGATATGTAACACCTTCAGGTGCAGGCCCAGCAGGCCTGCCTGCTTTTGAACCTCTGTCCACCCCTTCTAAAAGAGGCTCACAAAAGGATATCGCGGAAGATCTTTTTGTGAGGCAGCGCGGAGCAGCAGGCACTACTCCCTCATTTTGCTCTCTGGCAAAAAAGTCTGCCCATAAAAAAAAGCCACCTGATAACAAGTGGCTTTTTGTTTGGACTTCAACAGACCCTATTGACCAACATATCAGGCAGAGTGGGAAGAACCTGCTTCAATTTCAGCACGGACCGCCAGGATTTTATCCTGAAGCACGTCCAGCCGGGACATATCACTCTTGTCCGCTTTGTCCCATGCTTCCGTCAGAGCTTCCAACTGGGCAGTTGCGTTATCAATAGAGATTGCGCTTACCGGCTCAGCTTTGTCTGCCAGAATGGTGCAGCGGGTTGCTGTCATGTCAGCAAAGCCACCGCCTACAAAAAAGCGGTCTGTCACCGTATCATTTTCATACAGTGACACAACACCACCACGGAGCAGAAGCATCATAGGGGCATGATCGGGCATGGCGGCAATATCGCCTTCCGCACCCGGCATTACCACCATATCTACTTCACGCGACACCAGAACCTTTTCAGGGCTGATAATCTCGACCTGGATCGGCATGGATGTGCTCCTTCCCGAAATCGGCTATCAGGCCGATTCTCTCAGTTTTTCTGCCTTGGCAACGGCTTCTTCAATGGTGCCAACCATGTAGAAAGCAGCTTCCGGCAGGTCATCATATTCACCGGCACAGATGGCTTTGAAGGAACGAACCGTGTCAGCCACAGAAACCAGCTTGCCCGGTGCGCCTGTGAACACTTCAGCCACGTGGAACGGCTGAGACAGGAAGCGCTGGATGCGGCGAGCACGCGCCACGATCAGCTTATCGTCTTCAGACAGTTCATCCATACCAAGGATGGCGATGATATCCTGCAAGGACTTGTAGGTCTGCAGAATACGCTGCACTTCACGCGCCACGTTATAGTGCTCTTCACCCACAATGGCGGGGTCCAGAGAACGGGACGTGGAATCCAGCGGATCAACAGCCGGGTAGATGCCCATTTCAGCGATGGAACGGTTCAGCACCGTTGTTGCATCCAAGTGGGCAAAGGTTGCTGCGGGAGCCGGATCGGTCAAGTCATCGGCAGGGACATACACGGCCTGAACGGACGTAATGGAGCCCTTTTTGGTGGACGTAATACGTTCCTGCAGCGCACCCATTTCCGTTGCCAGCGTGGGCTGATAACCCACAGCAGACGGAATACGGCCCAGCAGAGCGGACACTTCAGAACCAGCCTGCGTAAAGCGGAAGATGTTATCCACGAAGAAGAGAACGTCCTGGTTTTCTTCGTCACGGAAATATTCAGCCAGCGTCAGACCAGTCAGCGCCACGCGAGCACGTGCACCCGGCGGTTCGTTCATCTGACCGAACACCAGCGCCACTTTGGAGCCATCGGTTGCGTTGTCTTCGCCCAGCTTGATAACGCCAGCGTCCTGCATTTCGTAATACAGGTCGTTCCCTTCACGGGTACGTTCACCAACACCAGCAAACACGGACACACCACCGTGCGCCTTGGCGATATTGTTGATCAGTTCCTGAATGATAACGGTCTTGCCTACACCGGCACCGCCGAACAGACCAACCTTACCACCCTTCAGATACGGGCAGAGCAGATCAACCACCTTGATCCCGGTCATCAGGATTTCAGAGGCAGCAGCCTGTTCTTCAAAAGACGGGGCGTCACGATGGATGGGCGCGCGCCGAGCCGTTTTGATCGGGCCCTTTTCATCAATCGGGTCACCGGTAACGTTCAGGATACGACCAAGCGTTTCCGGGCCAACCGGCACGGAGATCTGAGAGCCGGTGTCCAGCACTTCGGCACCACGCACCAAGCCATCGGTGGTGTCCATGGCAATGCAGCGCACTTCGTGCTCGCCAATTTCCTGGGCCACTTCAAGCACCAGTGTCTGATCACCCAGCTTTACGTGAAGGGCGTTGAGGATTTTCGGCAGTTCACCTTCGAACTGCACATCAACAACCGGCCCTTTGATCTCGGTAATGCGGCCAACAGCATTGGTCTTCGTGGCCGCAGGGGCCTGGGTCTGGGTTGTGGTATCCGACATGGGTCAGCTCCTGCGGGGCAAACGAGCGGGCTCAGACAGCCTGTGCGCCCGAGATGATTTCGATCAGTTCGTTAGTAATGTTTGTCTGGCGGGTCCGGTTATAGACTTTGCTCAGACTGTCAATGGACCGGCCTGCATTCCGCGTGGCGTTGTCCATGGCCGTCATACGGGCTCCGTTCTCGCCTGCCGCTGTTTCCAGCAGCGATGCGTAGATCTGAACCTGCAGATTTTTCGGAAGCAGCATTGCCAGAAGCGTTGCTTCATCCGGTTCAAATTCGTACTGGGCCACGTCACCTGCAGCTTCCGGAGCAGTTGCTGCGGTTGCGGCATCGTCCATCACCAGCGGCACAAGCTGCTGGCAGGCTGGAACCTGCGTCATGGCATTGCGGAACTTGTTATAAACAAGCGTGCAGACATCAATCTCGCCTGCTTCCAGCAGCGCATTAATCTTGTTCCCAAGATCGGTTGCGGCTGAGAACGGCACGTCCTTCCCACTGACGCCACTGACCTTATCAATGATGAGATCACTGTATTCACGCGAGAAATAGTTCAGAGCGCGACGGCCAACAGGCAGCAGCTTGACAGTTTTGCCTTCGGACTGGAGCCGACGGATGGTCTGCTGTGTCAGGCGGTGCACGTTGGCGTTGAAGCCACCGCACAGCCCGCGATCACTGGTGATCGGAATAAGCAGATGGATCTGATCACGCCCTGTTCCGGCCAGAAGGCGTGGACCGCCTTCTTCCCCCTTCGCAGCGCCTGCCAGTTCGGCCAGCATACGGCGCATAGCCGCTGCGTACGGACGGGCAGCTTCAGCACTAGCCTGAGCGCGGCGCAGTTTTGCGGCCGCGACCATTTTCATCGCGCTGGTGATCTTCCGTGTCGACTTGATACTTCCGATCCGGGCGCGGAGTTCCTTGAGGGAAGCCATGAATGCTCCTGCTCCCTCAGCCGAAATTACGGTTGAAGGTGGTCAGATATTCCGTCAGACGCGCTTCGGTATCCTTGGTCAACTGGCGGTCCTTGCCAATGGCTTCAAGAACATCCTTGCCAGCATTCTGCAGGTCACCCAGCAGAGCGCGTTCCCACGCCACAACCTTATCAACGGCGATACCATCAATAAAGCCACGGGTTCCGGCATACAGCACCACAACCTGCTCTTCCACCGTAAGGGGAGAAGACTGCGGCTGCTTCAGCAGTTCCACCAGACGGGCACCACGTGCCAGCTGCTTCTGGGTAGCCGGATCAAGATCTGACGCGAACTGAGAGAACGCTGCCATTTCACGATACTGGGCCAGTTCCAGTTTGATCTTGCCTGCAACCTGCTTCATGGCCTTGATCTGCGCAGCGGAACCAACGCGGGACACAGAGCCACCAACGTTTACGGCCGGGCGGATACCACGGTAGAACAGATCGGTTTCCAGGAAGATCTGACCATCGGTGATGGAAATCACGTTGGTCGGGATGTAAGCGGAAACGTCACCGGCCTGAGTTTCAATCACCGGCAGAGCGGTAAGAGAACCGCCGCCGTGGGCGTCGGACATCTTCGCAGCGCGTTCCAGCAGACGGGAGTGCAGGTAGAACACGTCACCCGGATAGGCTTCACGGCCCGGCGGACGACGCAGCAGCAGAGACATCTGACGGTAAGCCACAGCCTGCTTGGACAGATCATCGTAGCAGATCAGGGCGTGCATGCCGTTGTCACGGAAATATTCGCCCATGGCGCAGGCAGAATACGGTGCCAGATACTGAAGCGGAGCCGGATCAGACGCCGTGGCAGCCACAACGATGGAGTACTGCAGCGCACCCTTTTCTTCCAGCAGACGCACAAGTTGCGCCACTGTAGAACGCTTCTGACCAACCGCTACGTAAATGCAGTAAAGGGACTTCTTGTCGTCGCCTTCATCATTGACGGTCTTCTGCGCCAGAATGGTATCAGTCAGAATGGTTGTTTTACCAGTCTGACGGTCACCAATCACCAGTTCACGCTGACCACGGCCAACGGGCACCAGTGCGTCAATGGCCTTAATGCCGGTCTGCATCGGTTCGCTAACAGACTGACGCGGCATAATGCCGGGAGCCTTGACTTCAGCGCGACGCATTTCAACGTTGGACAGCGGACCCTTGCCGTCGATCGGATTACCCAGACCGTCCACAACGCGGCCCAGCAGGCCTTTGCCGGTGGGCACTTCGACCACCACACCGGAACGGCTGACGGTGTCGCCTTCACGGATGTTGGTGTCATCCCCGAAAATCACGATACCAACGTTATCGCTTTCGAGGTTCAGCGCCATGCCTTTCTGGCCAGCGGACGGGAACTCAACGAGCTCACCCGCCATGACATTCTGCAGGCCGAACACACGGGCAATACCATCCCCTACGGACAGGACAGTGCCGGTTTCGACAACATCGGATTCCTTGTCGAACGAAGCAATCTGCTGCTTGAGGATATCCGAAATCTCTGCGGGACGGATTTCCATCACGCGGCTCCCTTCATGGCGTAATGCAAACGAAACAGGCGGGTCTGAAGACTGGCGTCATAAAGTTTAGCCCCCACACGCACGACGAGACCGCCGAGGAGGGAAGCGTCGACACGCTCACGGATTGTAACGCGGGAATAACCAGCCTCTGCCAGGCGAACCTGAAGCTGGGCGCGCTGCGGTGTGGAAAGGGGCTGGGCGCTTACCACCTCGGCCACCACTTCACCACGGCGCGACGCCGCCAGCGCATCTAGCGAAGCCAGAATGCGCCGCAGCACAGGCAGGCGGCGGTTATCAGCCACAACGCCAACAAAATTTCTGATGATCTGGCTGAATCCCTGCGCTTCAAGAGCTGCCAGAACAGCTTTGCGCGATACGAGGATATCCAGCCGTGTGTCAGCCAGAACAGTGCGCAGCGGCGCGCTTTCATCAATCAGGCGGGCAAGAGCCGCCCCTTCATCAAGCACTGCGTCAAGCTGCTGCTGATCTGCTGCGAGTTCATAAAGCGCAGTTGCATAACGGCCTTCAAGACCGTTGGCAGCAAAAGCAACCGGTTGTGCTGTCGTTACGCCCGAGGCCACCACTTTTTAGGCTCTTTCCTTCTGTGCGCGCCGGCATTCCACGTCATGACTCCGCCTCTGGTCCGTCAGGAACCACAAGCATGCGTCGGCGCGGCCTCTAGCATGCTGAAACACACCACGCAACTGGCAGCTTAACTCTAATTTTAAGATCGGGGCCGTTTTCTGGCTCCCAAGGGATGAAAAACGAATCCTCTCATCTCAAAGCCCGAGAAAAAAGCGGACTGAGCGATGAAGAAATATGGCTCACGTTTTGAGGCACGGAGACCCTATCCGTAATACCGCACACACCTGGCGTCAGAGCCGGCCCACTCTTTCTAGAAAATAAACGACGCGCCCCGAATCCAAAAAACGGCACACCGGAAGGAGCACAAAAACAGCGTGACGTTAGAATTTCATATTTTTGAAAAAAATTTCTGCCCCATATCGCCCACTGGTGAGACGCAAGAAAACTGTTCCATTCTCATGCCGCTTTTAAGAGGGCTGAAATGGCAGTTTTTATAACATGTAGGGGAAAGCTTGGAGCGGACAGAGGGAATCGAACCCTCCTCGGTAGCTTGGAAGGCTACTGCATTACCACTATGCTATGCCCGCACTCCGTGGCGATGCTTTTACGCTAAAATCCGTCTGTCCTGCAAGCCCCCGTTCATGCGGTTTTTTGTGCCTGATCTGCACCATCTTGCAGGTTATCGTCTTCTGCCTCTTGACTTTATCCTCACAACATATTTTGTTCCGCCTCCTGCAAGGGCCGCGCACGGCTGGTCAGGCTGACGGGTTTCCGTTATGCTCGGCCTGTAGTGACGGCAGTCGCATTGCAGGGGTGTAGCTCAATTGGCTAGAGCGCCGGTCTCCAAAACCGGAGGTTGTGGGTTCGAGACCCTCCACCCCTGCCAGTTTATGCTGGCTGGAAAAGTTTGCTGCGCATGCGGCGTTTCCTGACAGAATTGAAGAGTTTTTCAGGCTGCACTGTCTGCCCGCATTGCGTCGGGCCAGTCAGCGGAGAGAGGATGGTTCGTGTCGGTCAGTCCCGGTAAGTTTCTGCGTGATGTGCGTGCCGAGGCCGAACGGGTTACATGGCCCACACGCCGCGCCACTCTCATTACAACAGGTGCCGTTCTTGCCATGGCAGGCATGGCATCGGTGTTCTTTTTCGTCGTTGACCAGTTGATTGGTCTTGGCGTGCGTCAATTGTTCGGACTGGGAGGCTGAGGAAACGACATGGCCAAACGTTGGTACGTGGTCCACGTCTATTCGGGCTTCGAAAAGAAAATTGCGCAGCATATTCGCGAACAGGCTGAGCAGAAGGGTCTGGCAGACCACATTGACGAGATTCTGGTTCCTTCAGAAGAAGTCATTGAAGTGCGCCGCGGCCAGAAAGTTAACGCTGAACGCAAGTTTTTCCCCGGCTATGTGCTGGTGAAAATGGAAATGACGGACGAATCCTGGCATCTGGTCAAGGATACGCCCAAGGTTACGGGGTTTCTGGGCACCAGAAACCGGCCGACTCCCATTTCCGCAGCAGAAGCTGAACGGATTATCAAGCAGACGCAGGAAGGCATTCAGCATCCGCGTTCGGCTGTTACGTTTGAAGTTGGTGAACAGATTCGCGTGGCGGATGGTCCGTTTACCTCCTTCAATGGCGTGATTGAAGAAATTGACGAAGAAAAGGGTCGCCTGAAAGTCAGCGTCTCCATCTTCGGGCGGTCTACGCCGGTGGATCTGGAATATAATCAGGTTGAAAAGCTCTGATTTGGTATTGTTCCAGTTTCTGGATTTCCTGAAAAAGTGGCCCTTGTGGCCACTTTTTTTGTTTTCGGTTCTCCCTTTCTGCCAGCAGGCCATCTGAGCCGCCAAGACTTTACTGCCGGTGCCCGTTTTGAAAACCGATTTTACTGTTCCTGTAAAAGCATAGCTCTATCTTGAAAAACTCAACCGGCAGCTTTCAGATATTTGATACGTTTCCTGAGACAAAGCCGCTGCCCGTCACGCGCTTTTGAGCGCTATAAAGCGGGCCTTGTGTTCCATTTTTCAAAGGTCTTCCATGCCCAGCACCACACCGCCTCCTGCCCGGGGAATGTCCCTTCTCAATGACGCACGCCTTAACAAAGGCACGGCGTTTACAACGGAAGAACGCCGCCTTTATGGTCTGGAAGGTCTCCTGCCAACGCATGTGGAAAGTCTGGACAGGCAGGTGGAGCGGGTGCAGCGGCATCTGGATGCCAAGCCCAATGATCTGGAACGCTATATTTATCTGAGCGGCCTGCGTGACCAGAACGAAACCCTGTTCTTCCGCGTGTTGATGTCCAACCCGGCCAAGTTTGTGCCGATTGTGTACGCCCCCACGCTGGCAACAGTGTGCAAGCAGTTCAGCCACATCTATCGGCGCCCACGTGGCATGTATATCAGCCTGGAAATGAAGGGCCGGATTGAAGAGGTGCTGCGTAACTGGCCGGTCACGGATGTACGCGCCATCTGCGTGACCACCGGCGGCCGCATTCTGGGGTTGGGCGATATCGGCGTAAACGGCATGGGTATCCCCATTGGCAAGCTGCATCTGTACACCGCCTGCGGTGCCGTGCCGCCTGATGTGCTGCTGCCCATTCAGCTTGATATTGGCACGACCAACACGGCGCTTCGCGCTGATCCGCTTTATCTGGGCCTGCGGCGTGAGCCGCCGTCTGAAGAGGTTCTGGATGAATTTGTGGAAGAATTCATTCAGGCGGTGCGCGCCGTGTTCCCGCGCTGCGTGATCCATTTTGAAGACTGGAAAGGCACGGACGCCATCCGGTATCTGGAAAAATATCAGGATCGGATTCGCTGCTATAATGATGACATTCAGGGCACGGCAGCCGTTACGCTGGCCGGGCTGATCACGGCCCTCAAGATCAAGGGCGAATCGCTGACTGGCCAACGCATCCTGTTCCTTGGTGCTGGCTCTTCAGGGCTGGGCACGGCAGACATGCTCGTCTCCGCCATGAAGCTGGAAGGTGTCTCGGAAGAAGATGCCATTTCCCGCATTACGCTGATGGACGTGAACGGACTGCTGGAAACGTCCCGCACGGATCTTTCCCCGCAGCAGGCCCGCTACGCCAAGACCATGCCTGCATCGAAAGATCTGCTGGCGATGGTAAAAACCGTGAAGCCAACGGTTCTGGTTGGGGTTTCAACCGCAGGCGGCGCATTTACGCAGGACGTGGTGGAAGCCATGTCTGCCCTGAATGAACGCCCCGTGATCTTTGCCCTTTCCCTGCCGGGCACCAACGCGGAATGCACGGCCGAGCAGGCTTATACATGGTCCAACGGACGGGCGCTTTTTGCGGCTGGCATCCAGTTCCCGGAAGTCACGCTGAACGACAAGACGTTCTACCCCGGTCAGGCCAACAATTTTTATATTTTCCCCGCGCTGGCGCTGGCAGTCTACGCAACCTGCCCGGACGTGATTACCAACGAAATGGTCATTGAAGCTGCCCGCGCTCTGGCGGATCAGGTCAGCCCCATTTCTCAGGAACGTGGACGGTTGTTCCCACCGCAGAGCGATATTCTGGAAGTGTCCATCACCTCCGCAGCCCGTATTGCGGAGTTCATTTTTGAAAAAGGGGCCGCCACGGTGGACCGCCCAACAGATATCCGGGCATGGATTGAAAGCCTGACCTATTCTCCGCGTTACGCGGAATTCTAAGGGCTTTCAGGCGTCACACCTCCATTGCCTGAGACACAAGAAAGGCCGATTCCCTGAAAGGGGAACCGGCCTTTTTCTTGCTTCAACGGGTACCACGCCCTCCGGCTCCAGATGAAGAGACAGCCGGTGATCACATTTAAGACAGGTCACCCCGCCGCTTAGCCCTGAGGCTGAAAACCAAACACCTGGCCATAAAATGCCAGCTCTTCCTCCCACGCCTTGCGAATGGTGCTTTCCTGCCGAAAGCCGTGCCCCTCGCAGGGAAATTCGTGCAAAATGCAGGGTGTGCCTGCTGCCTTCAGGGCATCGGCCATGGCGTATGCCTGAGCAGGGGGAACCACCTGATCTTCCGCACCCTGCAACAGCAGAACGGGGGCCCGGATGCGCGCCGCCACGGAAAGAGGAGAGCGCGCCAGATAGACCGATTCGGCCTCTGGCCACGGCCCAATCAGTCCATCCAGATAGCGTGCTTCAAATTTATGGGTCTCCTGCGCCAGTGCCCGCAGGTCTGTCACGCCATACAGGCTGACCCCGGCGGCAAAGAGAGACGAGGATGCCAGCGCCACCAACACCGTCATGCCACCAGCACTGGAACCCCGGATCGCGATTCGGGCCGGATCAATCCGTCCGGTTTTGACCATATGCTGGCAGGCGGCAATGCAGTCCGCCACATCCACCACGCCCCAGGCCCCTTTCAGGCGCTCGCGCCACTGCCTGCCGAACCCTGTGGAGCCACCATAGTTCACATCCAGCACGGCAAAGCCACGGGATGTCCACCACTGCACCTTGAAAGACAGTCCTTCCTGCGCGCGGGCGGTAGGACCACCATGCACCAGCACAATCATGGGGGGGCGCTCCCCTTCTGGTACACGGGCAGCACTGTTGGCTGGTGGATAGAAAAAGGCATGGCCCAGTGGTTCGCCTCCTTCCTCAACCGGGAAACGAATTGTTTCGGGCCGGGAAATATCATCCGAAGAAAGGGTGAGAGCCGCAGAATGCTGAAGAACCTGCTGCACGCCGTTCTGCCCCGTGCCCACAACGACCGTTGGCAAGGCGTCTGATGGTGCTTCAAGCCATGCAAAGTGGCCATTGGTCAAAGGCACAGGGCATTGTTCAGGATGCGCGGCAAAGGGTGTCACTGTGCCCTCGCGGCTCACGCACAAACAATGTGTAACCCCTTCCCGCACAGCCAGAACCAGGGTGCTCCCCTGCGGCAGAGGCTGATAGCTGCGCTGGCCGAATACCCATGCCGGCTGACCGATTTCGCCCTCCGGCATGGGGAGCAGCGTCAATCCAGAAAGGGGTGCATCCACCTGTTGCGCCGAATTGTGCAATGACTGAGCCGACGGCTCTACCTGCCAGACGGTCCAACTGCCTGACCGATCAGAAATAACCAGCAACCGTCCATCGTCTGCCCAGCGTGGTTCGAGAATCGATTCGGCCTGTGTTTCTCCGGCTAGAACACGCCGATCCTCAAGCGCCCGAATCTGTCCCTGCGCATCGCGCACAACACGGGCAAGACAGAGGCGCGTGGCATCCCACGGCATATTGGGGTGATCCCACTCGATCCACGCCAGAAACGCGCCATCAGGAGAAAGTGCCGGAGAAGAAAGAAAATCTGGCCCCGTATAAAGCACGGCCCCTTTCCCCACAGGATCGGAACCAACGGGAACAGCAACAAGAGCCGCCTTTGGCTCCCCTTGTATGCGATGATCTTCCCGCACGGCCAGCACCGTATGGCCTGCCTGATCAAATCGGAGGTCCGCATAACGTAGCCCCTCCCCCGGTGCCAGACAGACAGGAGTGGCATCTTCGGCAAGCAGGCCCCATAAGCCACCTGTTCGCTTATCAGAGAAGACAACCTGCCCGTTCCGGACGGCATATGCCCCGCCCCCATATTCATGCACCCGTGTTGCGACATCACACTCAGGCGGCAGAACCTCCTGACTTCCGGAGACCTCACACCACCGCATAAGGACTGTGCGCCCCTTTTCCGAGGGCCGCCGCTCCAGCCAGTACACCACGGTCCCATCAACACTGACTTCAGAAAGCGTGCGTGTTTTCCCTGCCACCAGATCTACCGTGACACGGGAGGGCCAGGTGCCACAGGGCAATGGCTGCTTGCTGCTCTCCTTTTTAGCAACGCTGGAAACTTCGGCAGAGATAGGCGCATCAGGCATCAGGGACTCCTTGACCAGAAAACAATAACGCACGCGCCCAACGCAACCCGGCGCATGCAGATGCTCTTTTCACCATGATAGGGTTTTTCCCTCATATCTCCAGCGGTGCAGCCCAGCATGATTGCCCACCCTCCGCCCGCAGACAGACTTGACACCCCGCACCCAACACTGTTCCTGCCTGTGACACCCGATCTGCCAGAAATGGATAACCCGTCCTGCTACACACTCTTGAATCCTACTTTTCGCTCCAGCATCTGGATGGCCTGTTCTCCCAATACGGTTATGCCGTGGTTGGCGTGGTGGTGATGCTGGAAAGCATGGGCCTGCCCCTGCCAGCGGAAAGCCTGATCATCACCGCTGCTTTATTCTGCGCCACAACCCACAAGCTGCACATTACGGGCGTTATTATCGCCGCCGTGACTGGTGCCATCATGGGTGACAATTTCGGGTATCTGCTGGGCCGTGCGCTGGGGCTGAAACTGTTGCAGAAATACGGCCCCAAGATCGGGCTTACACCTGAGCGTTTGTTGCTGGGCCGCTATGTGTTTTTGAAGCATGGCGGATCAGTGGTGTTTTTTGGCCGGTTTATTGCGGTTCTGCGCATGTTTGTAGCGCTGCTGGCCGGGGCGAACCATATGCCGTGGCACACGTTTTTATGGCACAATGCGTTAGGTGGCATATGCTGGGCAGGAGGATACGCCTTTTGCACCTATATGCTGGGGAATGAGGTGCTCAAACTGTCTGGCCCGGTCGGCATCGGGTTCGGCGTTTGCGCCATCATCATTATTACCGCGTCATTCCTTTTCCTGAAACGCAACGAGAAACGCCTGACGGAGGAAGCCTTGAAAGCCGCGGAAAATGACGAACGGTTACGGATTATCCCTTCATGATTGGACGACACGAGTGGGCCGTAACGGCCAAGCAGCCCAGCTTGCAGGGAAAAGTTGCACTGGTAACGGGCGCCAACAGCGGGCTGGGGTTTGAAACGGCTTGCGGGCTGGCCATGCGGGGGGCACGCCTGCTGCTGCCGGTGCGTAATAATGCACGCGGGCTTGTGGCAGTGGAAAACCTGAAGACCCGTTGCCCCACCGCAGAGGTAGACCTGCTGACGCTGGATCTTACGTCCCTTGAATCTGTGGCCGCCTGCGCCGCAGTTGTTGCGCACCATACCAACCGGCTGGATTTCCTTATCAATAATGCCGGTGTCATGGCGCCTGCCCGCCGGAAGGAAACCCAGGACGGGTTTGAACTCCAGTTCGGCACCAATCATCTTGGCCATTTTGCGTTGACCTATCATCTGCGCCCCTTGCTGGAAGCAGCGGCAGGCGGTGGTGTTGTGGTGACTGTGGCCAGTCTGGCAGCCTGCAAAGGCTCCATCCATTTTGATGATCTCCAGTTCCGCCACCGCTACAGCCCGTTTGGAGCCTACCAGCAGAGCAAACTGGCTAATCTGCTTTTTGCGCGTGAACTGGCCCGCCGTGCAGGAAACGCTGGATGGAAACTCCACTCCCGCGCTGCACATCCGGGATGGTCTTCCACGTCCATTGTTGCCAATGGTCCTGCCTCCGGCCTGCCGGGCCCCATTGGCAAGGTAGAAGAAACATTGGGCGGAGTCGTATTGCGGATAATGGGCCAGTCCGCTGCGCGAGGGGCTGAACCCCTGCTCTACGCCGCACTCTCCCCTGCTGCCCGGGATGGAGACTATTACGGCCCTCAGGGACGTGCAGAACGCCGGGGACTACCCGGCCCGGCCCATGTGCCACCTGAAGCCCTGAAAGCCAGCACAGCGGAACGGCTGTGGGATGTGTCTGAACGGCTGACCGGGCTGGGCTGGTAAAGCCCTCCCCCGGAAGCAGCTCAACAGGCCCGGTCAGAAAAAGCCCTGTTATCCGTGCCCACGGCGAGAGCCCGCCGTGGTGCGGGTGCGGCTCTGCTGGCGGAGCACGCTTTCAATCCAGTCATTCAGTTTACGAGTCGTGTCTTCGGCTTCTTCCCGGTCCGGATAAAACTCCGGAAAGCGCAGCGCCAGCCAACGCCATGCCACCAGCCGCTTATGCCGTTTTTCCGCACGTTCCAGTTCTTCGCGGCTGGCCCGTTCACTCGGTGGAAGGCGGCCCGTGCCCGGCGGCAGCACACGTCGGCCCGCCGCATGGTCGGCTGCCCAGCCCACCAGACGACGAATCCCGTTGTCCCGATCATCCACCGGGCACATGGCGTAAGACCAGCGGGTTGTCAGATCCAGCCCGTCCACCCCTTCCAGCGCCGAAGCGATAGCAAAGGCCTGTTCCATATCCGCCAGCCGGTAATTGGGATCATCCTTGCGCAGCACGGCCCTATGAATACGGGACAGCACGCCATACAGGCTTTCTGACCCGATTTCGGTCGCAACCGCCCGCACAATATCGGCGTCCGGCTGCACAAAGGGACGTAAATCTTCCGGCAGTTCCGCATCCGCTTCCAATTGGCGGCGAATAAAGGACGGGCTGCCCGCACCAGCCAAGACCGCCACAGTGCCAACTTCATGCTTGCCATACCGGCCCGCACGCCCGCCAATCTGCTTGACTTCCTGCACCGTAAGATCACGCGTCTGCTTACCATCAAATTTTTTCAGGGCGGCAAACACCACCCGCTTGATGGACAGATTCAACCCCATGCCAATGGCATCTGTAGCTATCAGGATATCGGCCGCGCCGGAATTGAACCGCTGGGCCTCTGCACGGCGCACTTCCGGGCTGAGCGCCCCATACACCACTGCCACACGCCGCCCGTGCTGCATCAGGGCGGCCCGCAGATCCAGCACTTCCCGGCGAGAAAACGCAATCAGCGCGTCACCTGTTGTAAGATCGGTCAGTTTGACAGGCTGCGCTGCTGCCCGGAGCGGACTTTTCCGTTCCAGCGAGATTTCATCCAGCGGGTCTCCACATAGTTCGGCAATGCGCCGCACCATGGGGATACAGTCTGGCGCGCCCAGCACATAAAGATGGCGGGCAGGAGCCCCCATGATAGCGGCAGTCCATGCCGCACCCCGATCTGTATCAAACAGCATCTGGGCTTCATCAATCACCGCCACATCAACGGGATTGTAGAACGGACACATTTCCACCGTGGCCGCCAGATGACGGCTTTCCGGCACAATAATGCGTTCCTCACCGGTGGCGAGAGAAGCTTCTACGCCGCGTGAAGCCAATGCCTCCCGGAACTCATGCGCCAGCAACCGGAGGGGCGCGAGCGCCAGACCACTTTCAGCCTGCGCCAGCGCATTCAACGCGGTGTAGGATTTGCCGCTGTTGGTTGGGCCGGTGACCAACGTAATGCGACGGTTGAGCGCGCGGGCCGTGCGAAAATGCGCGGCATACCGATCAAGGGCCGCCACCCGTGCAATGACCGAGTTGGCCACCTTCCGCCCCATATCGGCCTGCACACGGGGGCTGCCGGGCGCGGGCGTACCGGTGCCAATACGCCATTCGACCAGCTTGTCCCGCAGGGCCACAAGTTCAGCCGGATCAAACTCCCACCGTTCCCACCCGCCCGATTCGCGCACCTTTCGGGCCACGGGCAGCCGGTTCTCGGCAATCCAGCGAAGTGCTTCCTTGTGCGAGCAGCGGAGAATCCGCGGAACGTCCTTGAAGGGAACAAGGCTTTCTTCCCACGCCTGAAGGCGTTGCTCTTCCTTTTGTCGTTTTTCCTGTGCCGTGCGTTCAATGGTATGCGCCACTTTCTGGCGCTGGGCTTCCTCCTGCCGGGCTGTATCCAGAAAAGGATCGCCCTCCGGCAGGCCGAAGGCCACGGCAATGGCCATAAGCAGAAGGTCTGTCTGGCCGGGAGAGAGCACGCGCCCCGTATCCAGCAGGTCTGCCTGCACGGCCTCAAACACAGCCTTGGGTGTTTTGGCGTAGGACCGCAGTCGTTCTTCCGCTACCGGAGCCAGAGCACGCTCCAGCTCCGTATCTCCGGCTTCGGGCTCGGTTATGGTAGCAACAGCCTGTTCGATCTCGTCCCGCGTGACCCAGATGCGCCCGCTGCGGCGGGTAAGGTCCACCAGCCGGGAAATACGCTTCTTGCGCCGCACCGTGCACAGAATGGTGCGGAATGTCTCATCCGGAATATCCCGTGCACCGGGTTCAAGTGCGCGCGCAACACGGCGCAGAACCTCCTGCTCTTCCTTGGGCTCAACGTCCAGCCCGGTTCGGGCTGCAACATGGACAAACGCCTCACGCGCGGGGGAGGCAAAAGGTTCTGACGTCATGCCTCTACTCATGCCCCGTCCTGCGCACCGGAACAATGCCCCACGGCGCAAAGACCGCCCTATTTCATCCCTCCGTCACATCCCGCGGCTCCACAAACACCACGGCTTGGGCGCACAATGAAAGATTCACGCTACCCCTTGTCATGATGCTGATGAAACCCGGAGTCTCGCCCATGGCATCTCACGTATGGTCTGAGTGCATTGTTTTCATGCTAACTCTTTGTTTCAAAACAAAATAGATCGTACAAGCATGCCCCCAACACAAGACCGGAAATGAATTTACGCTGGCATCTGGCCTTCTGTGCCCTTAGAAACGCCGCCACGACCAGAAAACACGCCCCGAAAATACGCCTTTGTGCCGTTCAGGAGTGAGACCAGAACCCAAGGGCCAATGAGGGGGCATTATCTCTCGATCTGCTGCAAGCGGAGTATAAAGCGGCCCATGTCTGAAACCATGCCAGAAAAGCTGACCGGAACCTTTTCCGATATCCTGCCCAAAATGTCCGCCTCGGAAGTGCCCACCGGCCTTCTGCCCGTGGATGGACAGGACGGTATGTGGCATCTTGCGCCGCCCACCAAGGAATACGGGCACCTGTATCCCGCCAAGGTGCTGACAGTCCATCACTGGACAGACCGTCTGTTCAGCTTCACGACCACCCGTGACCCCGGCCTGCGGTTTGAAAACGGCCAGTTCGCCATGATCGGCATTGAACTGAACGAAAAACCGCTGCTGCGCGCCTATTCCCTGGCTTCTCCTAACTATGAAGATGAACTGGAGTTCCTCTCCATTGCCGTGCCGGATGGTCCGCTGACCTCCCGCCTGCGCCATGTGAAGGTAGGCGATACGGTTCTGATTGGCCGCAAGCCGACCGGCACCCTGATTCTGGATAATCTGCGTCCGGGCCGGAACCTGTATTTCCTGTCCACCGGCACGGGGCTGGCACCGTTCATGAGCCTGATCAAGGATCCGGCCTGCTATGAACGCTATGATCACGTCATCCTCAGCCACACGGTGCGTATTTCAGGCGAGCTGGCCTATGCCAACCACATTCGCCATGAACTGCCGGAACACGAATTCCTGGGTGAGGATATCTCTGGCAAGCTGCTGTATTACCCGGCCGTGACGCGTGAAGAATTTGCCGTGACCGACCGCATCACCAAGCTGATTGAAACCGGCAAGATCTTCAGTGATCTGAACATTCCAGAACTGGACCCCGAGCATGACCGCGTGATGATCTGCGGTTCTCCGGAAATGCTGGCAGATACGGAAGCCCTGTTGCAGGCCCGCGGGTTTGATGAAGGCAATATGTCCAATCCTGGCTCCTACGTGGTGGAAAAAGCCTTCGCAGGACGCTAAGGGGTCTCTGCAATCCCGTTTTCCATTCCCGGCACAAGGAGCCTGCGCCAATGACGCATGAGTTTGATCTTCTAGTCATAGGCGCAGGCTCCGGCGGCGTACGCTGTGCGCGAATCGCGGCTGGGCATGGTGCCCGTGTGGCGGTGGTGGAAAGCCGCCACTGGGGCGGTACATGCGTCAATCTGGGCTGCGTGCCCAAAAAGCTGATGGTTCAAGCCAGCGAATATGGGGACATGGTGGAAGACAGCCATGCCTTTGGCTGGAACAGCACCCGCGGAACGCATGACTGGGCAAAACTGATTGCCGCCAAAGATCAGGAAATTACGCGCCTGAACGGCATTTACGTGTCCATGCTGGAAAAAGCAGGCATCACGCTGCTGACTGGCCATGCCCGTTTTGAAAACGCCCATACCGTGCGCATTGAGCCCTCACCGCTCGCCCCGACTGAAGCGCCACGCACGGTTACAGCCAAACACATTGTCATCGCCACGGGCTCCACGCCCATGAAGCCGGATATTCCGGGGGCCGAACACGCCATTACGTCTGATGAAGCCTTCCATCTGCCCGCCCGCCCGGAACGGGTGGTGATTGTGGGTAGCGGCTATATCGGGATCGAATTTGCGGGTATTTTTGCAGGGCTGGGCTCAAAGGTAGATCTGGTTTACCGCCATGAACTACCCCTGCGCGGCTTTGATGAAGACATGCGCGCCGCCATGAAGGAGGCCATTCATGTTCGCGGTATCACCCAGCATGCTCCGGCCAGCCCCACCCAGATCAGCAAAAATGGCAGCACCTATACTGTCACGCTGAATAACGGCCACACCATTGAAACAGACTGCGTGTTTCTTGCCACCGGCCGTCGCCCCAAGATCGATTCGCTGGGGCTGGAAACAACGGGCGTGAAAACGGCGGAAAACGGACGCATCAAGGTCGATAGCAAGCGTGAGACCAGTCAGCCCGGCATTTACGCCATTGGCGATGTGACAGACCACCTGAACCTGACCCCGGTTGCCATTGCGGAAGGCCACAATCTGGCCGACCGGCTGTTTGGCAAGGAGCGCCCCCGTTCCTGGTCCTTGCGCACCACACCCAAGGCGGTGTTCTTTTCGCCACCGCTGGCATCCGTGGGGCTGAGCGAGGCTGAAGCCGCGCAGCATGGCACTGTGGATATCTATTTCACCCGCTTTACGCCCATGCGCCACACGCTCAGCGGCCGCAAGGACCGCAAGACAGTCATGAAGCTGGTGGTGGATCAGGACAGTCAGAAAGTGGTGGGCGCCCACATTCTGGGCGATGATGCCGCCGAGATGATGCAGGGCGTAGCCGTGGCTGTGACCGCCGAACTGCGGAAGGTGGATTTTGACCGCACTGTTGGCATCCACCCTACCTCTGCCGAAGAACTGGTGACCATGCGCACCCGCACGCGAGAAACCCCAGCTACCCGCTGATCTCCACCAGCACGGCATTTCGTGGCAGCACGCATCATCGGCCGTATTTTGCGTTGACGCTCCGGGCTCCGACCGCCAGAAAAAACGGAAGCCCGGAGCCCATCACGCCTCCGGTTTGACGAATTCCCCCGCTTTTTCAGGTCCAGCATACAGGATTAAAGCTTCATGCCCATCTCCAGCAGCACGCCCGGCAGCGCCGCCGCAACGGCGCACGGTTCATTTGATCTGGTTCTGAAAGGCGGCTCCGTTGTGCTGCCAGACGCAACCGTGGTGACAGATGTTTATGTGCGCGATGGGCTGATTGCCGCCATTGGTGGCCAAGGCAAAGCCGCACGGGAACTGGACTGCACGGGCCTGACCATTCTGCCGGGCGTGATCGACACACAGGTGCATTTTCGGGAACCCGGCGCCACGGAAAATGAAGATCTGGAATCCGGCAGCCGCGCCGCAGTGCTGGGGGGTGTGACGGGCGTATTTGAAATGCCCAACACCAAGCCCACCACCTCCACGCCGGAAGCCGTAGCGGACAAGCTGGCCCGCGCCAGAAACCGCATGTGGTGTGATCACGCCTTTTACGTCGGCGCGACAGTCGATAATGCTGACCAGTGCGGAGAACTTGAAAAACTGCCCGGCACGGCAGGGATCAAGGTGTTCATGGGATCCTCCACCGGCAATCTGCTGGTATCCGAGGACGATATGCTGGAACGGGTGCTGCGCTCCGGCCTGCGCCGCGTTGCCATTCATGCGGAAGATGAAGCCCGCCTGAAAGAACGCATGGACGAACGTGTGGAAGGAGATCCTTCCTCTCACCCTGTCTGGCGGGATGATGAAACCGCCTTACGCGCCACCACCCGTGCCCTGCGGCTGGCCCGCAAAACCGGGCGGCGCGTGCATATCCTGCACATTACAACACCGCAGGAACTGGCGCTAATTTCCCAGCATAGGGACATTGCCAGCAGTGAACTCACCCCCCAACACCTGACACTGGCCGGGGAAGACGCCTATGCCCGCCTTGGCACGCTGGCGCAGATGAACCCGCCCATCCGCTCCGGCGCACACCGGGATGGCCTTTGGCACTGGATGAGCCAAGGGATGCCGGATGTGATCGGCTCTGACCACGCCCCCCACTCGCTGGAAGCCAAAGGCAAACCCTATCCGGCGTCTCCCTCCGGCATGCCGGGGGTGCAGACCCTGTTGCCGCTGATGCTGAACCATGTGGCCAACAATCGGCTCACCCTGCGCCGTCTGGTGGACCTTACCTCTGCCGGGCCGCAGCGGCTGTTCGGGCTGGTGCGCAAAGGCCGCATTGCCGTAGGGTATGATGCTGATTTCTCGATTGTGGACCTCAAGGCCCGCTGGACAATCGAACAAAGCTGGCTGGCCTCAAAATGTGGCTGGTCTCCTTTTACGGGAGAAACCCTGATGGGCCGCCCCGTGGGCACCATCATTCGGGGTAACCAGGTGATGTGGGAGGGCACACTGGCCGACAAAGCCATAGGTGCTCCCCTGAAATTTGATATGACCGACCGCCCCTCAGCCTGAAACACGCCGCACACCACACCATGACCGCTCCTTCCGCCCCTCCTCATCCGGGCAACACGATCCCGGATGCACCTTACGATGCCCGCCCTGCCAGTGCCGCCACCAACAGGCTGAAACTGGGCATTGATTTTGGCACCACCAACAGCGTGGTGGTGCTGGCACATCCTGACGGAAAGACTGAAACCCTGCGTTTTCGCTTTCCGGAACATGCAGAATCTGACACCTGCCGCACCCTGCTGTGTTTCTGGCAGGATGAAGTCGGGTCCCGCATCATTCAGCAGGAAGCCATAGGGGCGGCGGCGATTGACGCCTATCTGGAAGATCCGGCGGAATCCCGCATGATCATGTCCATGAAGTCCTATCTGGCGCAAAAATCCTTCCGGGAAACGCAGGTGTTCAGCCGCCGCCTGACGCTGGAAATGCTGATTGCGCGCTTCCTGTCCAACCTGATGCAGGCCGTGACCATTGACCCTGCCAGCGTGGATGTAACGGTGGGCCGCCCCGTAGAGTTTGCCGGAGATTTTCCGGATGACGCACTGGGTGCCCAACGCCTGCGCGACAGTTTTACTGCAGCCGGCTTCCCCTCGGTTGAACTGGCGTGGGAGCCAGAAGCCGCTGGCTGGCGTTTTGCCCAACGGCTGGAGAACCCGACCACCATTCTGGTTGGCGACTTTGGCGGCGGCACCAGTGACTTCTCGGTGCTGAGCTTTGACCCAGCCCGTCCCGGCCATGCCGAGCCTCTGGGCCATTCCGGCGTTGGTATTGCCGGAGATCAGTTTGACTACCGTATTCTGAACACGGTTATCGCCCCACTGCTTGGGCGGGACTGCACATACCGTGTGATGGGCGGAGAACCTTTGCCGGTTCCTATAGAATGGTATGCAAGCCTTGGCCGGTGGCACCGTCTGGCGCTGATGCGTACGCCCCAGACCCTCCGCGCCATGGAAGACGTGGCCCGCACAGTCTCGGAGCCGCAAAAATTGCGGGCCCTGATTGATCTTGTGCAGGACCAGCAGGGGCAGGCTCTCTACCGTGCCGTGGGGGCCGCCAAAAACGCGCTTTCCTCAGCAGACAGCACAATCTTGCGGTTTCAACACCGCTCCTTCAAGGTGGAACAGACCATCACCCGTGCGGAATTTGAAAGCTGGATTGCGCCCGACCTCGCCCAGTTTGATAGCGCGGTCGATCAGGCTTTGACACATGCGGGGCTTACCGCTGCGGATGTTGACCGCGTGTTTCTAACGGGAGGCACATCCTTTGTTCCTGCCGTGCGGAACCTCTTCATTCGCCGCTTTGGCACGGAGCGCGTGGACACAGGCGGCGAGTTTGTTTCCGTTGCGGAAGGCTTGGCCCTGATGAGTGGCAAGGCCGCCTGCGCGGCTTGACCGCGGCAGGGGGCTTTTGCAATCCCGGAAAATCCGGCCCCCACGACGTGAACACTGAAACACGTTCCAGAGATTATCAGATAGTTTTTGTTACCCACCTGAGGCGTGGCACGGAGAGGAGAGGAGAGGAGAGGAGAGGAGAGGAGAGGAGAGGAGAAGCGAACCGTATCATACACACGCTGCCCCCCACAGATAGGGAAGGTTCTAAAAACCCTCCTTCTTGCTTACCTCAGAATCATAACCTCTTGATCTTGTTACAGGCAGAAAAGCATGGATACGGGTTCTTCGCACCGTCCATCTGTCCGACGCTGATTAGCCCCTTACACACACTCGTCAATGGATGGGAAAATAAAGAGTGATAAGCTCCTGCTTTCCGCAGGTCTTATGTCAGAAAGCCCTCCATGAAACTCTCCTCCTTTCTCGCCCTGAAAGATTTTGAGGCGGCGGCACGCAGAAAACTCCCTCGTCCTGTTTTCGGGTATGTTTCCGGGGCGGCGGAAGACAATATTTCTCTCACAGCAAATGTGGACTCGTTTTCTGACCTTGATCTGGTCCCGCAGGTTCTGCGCGATGTTTCACACAGAACCCAACAGACCACACTTCTGGGCCGCACTTATACCGCGCCTTTTGGTATTGCCCCCATGGGACTTTCTGCCCTTTCAGCCTATCGTGGAGACATTGCCCAGGCCGTTGCCGCCAAAGAAGCGGGAATTCCGATGGTGCTCAGTGGCTCCTCCCTCATTCCCATGGAAGAGGTAGGTGCTGCGGCACCGGGCACATGGTTTCAGGCCTACCTTCCGGGAGAGACCGTGCGGATTGACGCATTACTTGACCGCGTCCACAAGGCCGGGTTTCACGAACTTGTTGTGACAGTTGATATTCCCGTAGGCGCCAACAGGGAAAATAACATCCGCACCGGATTTTCCACTCCTCTCCGGCCATCACTCCGACTGGCAATGGATGGCCTGACGCACCCCCGCTGGCTTGTCGGCACTTTTGGCCGCACCCTCCTGCATCACGGGATGCCGCATTTTGAAAATTCATTTGCAGAACGGGGGGCTCCCATTCTTTCGGCAAATGTTCTACGTGATTTTACCGCGCGCGATCATTTCAACTGGCAGCATATCCGCCATATCCGCCAGCGCTGGAAAGGTCCGTTGATCATCAAGGGTATTCTCCACCCTGATGATGCCCGCACAGCAGAAGAAAGTGGTGTGGATGCGATTATCGTCTCTAACCATGGTGGCCGCCAGTTGGACGGCGCCATCACCCCTTTACGTATTCTGCCCGAAATTGTTGCCGCCACAACCTTGCCGGTCATGATAGATAGTGGCTTCCGGCGTGGAAGCCATATTCTGAAAGCCCTCGCTCTTGGAGCGGCTTTTGTGTTTGTTGGTCGGCCGTTCAACTACGCTGCCGCTCTGGGAGCAGAAGTTGGTGTAACCCACGCCATAGGGCTTCTAATGGCGGAAATTGACCGTGATATGGCCATGCTGGGTGCCAGAACATGCGGCGAAATAAACCATACACATGTCCGCTTCCGCCACAAACGCTAACCTCGATTTATTTGCTTGGACGTAAAGACATCCTTCAATAAAGGACGTGTCGCTTTTTCAGTCGGGATAGGGTGTGCAACCTGGGCTGGAAACAGACACTCCAGCCCCAATCACAGCAAGAACCTGCAAAATATTTTTGAGAAAATTCTTTCTACAGGAACGAAATTTACCAGATAAAGCCGATAGTGCCCTGCGCGTTTCGGCGTACCCTCAAGTAGCATCATTCCTGACCATAGAAGGCATAACTCAGGTAATTGCCAATGTAATTTTTGTTAAAGAGGTTGCGCACACTGGCCGCGCCTGTCCACCCGCATAATGAGGGAAAAAATTGGAAAGATCACACTGCAAAGAGCCATTAAAAACGGCGCATTGTGGCACGTTCACACTCCCATAACTGACTTCACCACCATAGACTTTTCCAGAATGCCGCATTCCACCACCCAACACGCATTCCTTGAGGGGGCCAGAAGGCAACGTATAGAACGCAAACAGGGACGCATTGTCTTTGCCGGACTGAATCAACAGTTTTCCCATGGATGGATCAGTCTGACGGAACGTTCTCCCCCATCACTCGACACATGTCCTGATTGTGGCAGGAAGGATATGGAATAGCTGATATAGGGCGAAAGCCCGAAATCAAACGGAAGGCTGATTTCACACCTAATCCGTAAACAGGATGCCACTAAAAAGGCCATCAGGGTTGAACCCGATGGCCTTTTTTGATCACGCCCGAAACAACACTTTACGGAAAAGCTGAGCGTTTGAACTGGAACCGGTCAACCAGTGCACGCAAAGGCGCGAAATCCTTGTCCGAGAAGGTTTCCATATACACTTTGGAACCATCCGGGGTTTCAAGAAACACGGTGTCATTCCAGTCTGCAGCACTGATACCGGTCCAGAGTGTCATGGCCAGCGCTTCCTTGCCGTTTTCATCCTTCAGCATCACACGGGAATCACCAGATGAAGGCGGCGTGCGGCTGAGAGGCCCCCACCCGCCTTTATGGTCCTGCAACCAGGCGTTGACGGTCTTGGCTTCCTCTGATGATAGCTCTCGCTTGTGCCGCATGGGACCAACCTCAATATTGCCGCTGGCCACCTGCGGCATCACGATCGGCTTGAAATTGGGCAGCGCGAACATCCAGATCAACGACGCCGTGCCAATAGTCAGCACCAGAAACCCGATAACAAACGCCGTTTCTTTCCTCATTCGCCTCTTCTCCTTACCCGCGCACCGCTGCGATAATACGGGAAACCTCTTCATCCGTCAGTTCCGGATGAATGGGCAATGCCAGAATCCGGGTGGCCAGATCTTCTGATACCGGCAGACTGCTTCCATCATGATGATCCCGATACGCGGGCTGTTTGTGCAGCGGCAACGGATAATAAATGGCGGATGGAACACCATGCTCCTTCAAGCGAGCCTGCAGGGGCTCACGCTCCGCCGGATCTTTGACCAGAATGGCATAGATGGCCCAGGCGCTCGCGCTGTTGGGTACCCGCGCTGGCACCTGCACCACATCTGCCAATCCGGTGTCATAGGCGCGGGCAATCTCGTCCCGACGGGCCAGTTCCTGCTTGAAGCCATCCAGCTTGGCCAACAGCACGGCGGCCTGAATGGTATCCAGCCGCCCGTTCATGCCCGTGCGCAGAACTTCATAACGGGTTTTGCCCTCGCCATGCGTCCTCAGGGAACGGTACAGGTCCGCGCGTTCCGGGGCATCCGTCAGGATGGCCCCGCCATCACCGTAGCCCCCCAGAGGTTTGGACGGGAAAAAAGAGAGTGTGGTCGCTGTGGCTTCCCGC
Organism: Acetobacter tropicalis; assembly: GCF_030644465.1. NCBI lineage: Bacteria > Pseudomonadati > Pseudomonadota > Alphaproteobacteria > Acetobacterales > Acetobacteraceae > Acetobacter > Acetobacter tropicalis. The sequence goes on from NZ_JAUYUW010000001.1 coordinate 1,545,311, forward strand.
CCCAGAGGTTTCCCGTTCAGATCGGCTCCAAATGCCTGCGCACAATCGGCCAGCAGAAACAGGTCTTCCTCCTGCGCGATCTGGCGCAGTTGCTCCCACGGCGCAGGCTGACCGAACAGATCCACCCCGACAATGGCGCGGGGGGTCAGCTTTCCGGCTTCCCGCACCGCGCGGATGCGGGCGCGCAGATGATCGGGGTCAATCTGGAACGTGTTGGGGTCCACATCCACAAAAACCGGCGTAGCCCCGAGCACCAAAGGCACTTCAGCCGTTGCGGTATAGGTGAACGCGGGCAGAAACACGGCATCACCCCGGCCGATATTTTCCGCCATCATGACAATCTGCAACGCATCCGTGCCGGAGGAGACGCCCACACAGTCCTTGGCACCGCACCAGTCAGCCAGGCGCTGCTCAAGCTCCGTGACTTCCGGCCCCATCACAAAGCGGCAATGGGCAAACACGGCATCCACCCGCTCACGCAGGGCTGGGCCAAGGCGCTTCTGCTGCGCCGCCAGATCAAGGAAAGCGATCGGGCGTTCTGTCTTTTCGTTCATCATGCCACCTGTTCTGTACCGTCCGTATGGGGGGAAGGCAAAGGCGCGCCATTCTCCACACCTTCTGGCGTGGAAGATCGCACCTCTCCTTTGGGGTTATGATTGAATTCCGGCACCAGCAACGCCAGAATACGCAGGGCAGCCTTCACATCTGCGGCACGGGCATAGCGGGTAATCTGGTCCACAGCTTCCGTTACGTCAGCCATATCCACCACTCGCGGGGTGGCCATCAGCAGGCCGGGATTGTCTGTCGGCACCGGGGCTTCGCGCCCGTGGAAGAGTTCTTCATACAGCTTCTCCCCCGGCCGCAGGCCGGTAAAGCGAATGCTGACATCCTCATCAGGCCGTAGTCCCGCAAGGCGGATCATCTGCCTGGCGAGGTCTACAATTTTCACGGGTTCGCCCATATCCAGCACAAAAATGCCGCCATCCCGCAGCAGCGCATCCGTGCCGGACCCTTCGCCCCCACAGGTGCCACGCACACTGGCCTGCAACACCAACCCCACGGCTTCCGAGACAGTCATGAAATAGCGGCGCATTTCGGGGTGCGTAACTGTCAGCGGCCCTCCGCGTTCAAGCTGCCGCCGGAACAGAGGCACCACGGACCCAGTTGAGCCCAGAACATTGCCAAACCGCACGGTGATGCACCGCATAGCCTCCGGGTTGCCGGATGTCCGCGCCCTGATATCCAGCGCCTGACAATACATTTCCGCCGCCCGTTTGGCGGCCCCCATCAGGCTGGAAGGGTTAACCGCCTTGTCGGTTGAAATCACAATCATGGCGCGCGCACCGTGCCGGGCCGCGGCATCTGCCACAACGCGGGTGCCGTGCACATTGGTCAGCAGCCCCTCGGCCGGGTTGGCTTCCACAATCGGTACATGCTTCAGGGCGGCGGCATGAAACACCAGATCAGGCCGGAAGCGACCCATGACCTCTTCTATCCGCGCTTCATCGCGCACATCGGCAACGATCGCTTCACGTGAAACATTTGGCGCGCTGTCCGCCAGTTCCATATCAATCTGCCACAGCTCAAATTCACCGTGATCCAGCAAAATCAGCTTGTCCGGCTTCAGCATGGCAATCTGACGCACCAGTTCTGAACCGATGCTGCCCCCAGCGCCAGTAACAAGCACGGTGCGCTGCCCGATCAGTCGCTCCATTCCGGCACGATCCAGCGGCACCTGGGGGCGATTAAGCAGATCTTCCAACGGCACAGGGCGCAGTTCCACCCGATCTGCCGGCGTCAACGCAGTGAGAGCCGGGGTGCGGAGCACGGCAATGCCATGCGCGGCGGCGGCATCCAGCACCTGTGTCAGGCCCTTGCCCCGAAAAGACGGCTCCGTCACCACCAGAGACTCCGGAAGGGTCTGGGTGCGGGCCAGTCTGTCCAGAATGGTGCCAATATGGTCCACATGCCCCAGTATGGGCACGTTATGCATGCGGCGTCCTGCCTGATGGGTACCCAGGGCCACCAACCCCACCACCCGGATACCGGCCTGAGGGTTACGTTCAATAGCGCGTAGGTAGAGGTCTGCTACCGTATCCACCCCCACCAGAACCACCCGGCGCTGGTCTGCCTTGCGTACGGCCATGCGATGCGCCAGCCGATAACCAATCCGCAGCCCGCCCAGCATGATCAGCAGAACAAGCGCATAAATGATGGGAAACGTGATACTGGGCAGGTGGTACCCCATAAGCACCAGACCAGCCGAAAACAGCAGCGCACTGGCAACGGAAGCCCCGGCAATACCCAGAAGATCTGAAACGCCGGAAAACCGCCAGTATTGCTGGGGCATACGGAAGGGCAACCCACTGACAACCAGCGTAATGGCGCCCCCGGCCAGAAACCATAGCGGGTGCAGAAGGCCATCCTGCGGGGCGGCAAGCCACCGGGCAATAGGCGCGGCAACAGCCGCCAGTATCCCGTCCAACAGGATATTGACGAGAATTCTATTGAGCGGACGCAGCCTGGGGCTGCGATGAAGAGACTCAGAGCGTTGCGGTGCCATCACCTTGCACCTATAGCGTAGCACCTGCCATCCTAGAAGCAGCACAACCCCACGATATGATGCCCATGTTTCTTTCTGACCCTGTTCTGGCGGTTTTCTGCCTGCTTTGCGCGGCTTTTTTTGCAGCCGGGCTTGTGCGGGTCATGATCAATCTGGCCATTTTAGACCATCCCGGTCACCGGAGCGCCCACCAGCGACCTATCCCTAAAGGGGGCGGCGTGGGGGTTATGGCTTCTTTTTTTCTTTTTTTTCCACTCGTTCAGGACATAACTGGCCGCAGCGTGTTGCGGGCTGATGTCATCCTCACAGCGCTAGCCACCCTTCTGCTGGCCACTATCTCCTGGCTGGATGACATGTATCAGTGGCGGCCCTCCATCAAATTCTGTGCCCAGAGCGCCGCAGCCATCATGGTGGTGGCAGGAGGTACCATTCTGGGGTGGCCCACCCCACTGCCCGGCGCCTTTCTGGCCGTGCTGTGGCTGATCTTTATCACCAACGCCATCAACTTCATGGACGGACTCAACGGTCTGATTTCCGGCTGTCTGATTGTCGGCAATCTGATTGTAGCGGCCACGGGTGTCTTTTTTGGGGTGCCAGACCTGATCTGGCCTGCGTTGCTGCTGGCAGGGTGTCTGTGTGGCTTTCTACCCTTCAACTTTCCCAAAGCGCGTATTTTTCTGGGAGATGTCGGGAGCCAGGGCTGTGGGCTTCTAGCGGGAACAGCAGCACTCTACATGACCCAGCATTCCATCAAGCCATCTGGCTGGCTATTAGGCCCCGCGCTGCTGTTCCCCCTGATTTTTGATGTGCTGTTTACGCTGGTGCGCCGCAAACTGGCCGGACACTCTCTGGTACAAGCACACAGGGGCCACATTTATCAGGTGTTGCACCGCACAGGCATGAGCGCCGTGCTGATTGCGGTATGTGAATGGGGGTTTGTGTGTTGGGGAGGCATTGTGGCGTTACTGGTTGCCTCATTCCCCCCTCTGAAAGGAGCCTGCGTGGCCCTTCCTCTCCTGGTAGCGCCTCAGCTTGGCTGGGTGGCTCTGGCTGTTATCAGAACGCGCAGCCACCCCGTAGGGCCATGGTAAGGCTGCGCGTTCTGAACAGCTCAACGCCGTAGAGTTTATTTCAGCACAAAGGTAAGACCCTGTGCCGAACCGGCAAGACGGGCACCTTTGGAGATGGTTTCAATCTTGATCCGCACGCCGTTCTTGTTCTCAAGCACGGCCCCACCCAGACCGCTGCCAAGGGTGGCTTCACCATGCGCAGCGCCGTAGGTTCCAGCAAAGTCCTGAACACGGTGCAGGTTATAAACCGTCCCCGTGCCCTCAATCTGTGAGTAGCCAACGGCCGCGATCGTGCCGCCAGTTACAGAGAATTTGTAGGATTTCCCGCCAACCGTCAGGGTGCCATCACCCCACGTATAGCCTACGCCCACATCGGCCGATTTGGCAGAGAGCGTGATTTTACCTGTGGGAGTGCCCAGAGCATCAGCCGCATGCGCGGTGGGAGCAAAAGAGGCTGTCGCAAAAGTCAGTGCCGCTGCCGCGGCAACAGAAGCAAACCGCATGGAAACATTCCTTTTTTCTTAAATCTTTGCGGGAGCAAAGAACTGCCTCACCGGGTCAGCCCTGCTCTCGAAAGTCTTTAAGAAGAACGTTCTATGCGGGAAAAAGTTTCTCTTTCCGCCATCAAGCCGTTCACGACTGGTATGGCGGAAAGAGAGGTTATCTCACTCAGGCTGCAGCAACACGGCGCAGGGTGCGACGTACCGGCTGTTCCTTTTTTTCTTCACTCCGGCCCTTACGGGCTTCTTCCGTAGCGGCTTCACCCATAATGGAGCGAATCTCCTTCAGGTAGGCCGCGCCTTTGGGCGTACGCTGCACCAGCACGGAACGACGGTCCAGCGGGTCCACCTTACGGCGTGCCAGATCCAGCTCACCCAGACGGTCCAGCGCACGCGTAATGGCGGGTTTGGACACATTCAGGCTGGAAGCCAGACCGCGCACGGTGTGGCCACTTTCATCCAGATAGCAGGTCAGGAAAACAGCAAGCTGACGTGCAGACAGGTCTGGCCCGTCGCTCCGCACCAGCGAGACAATGGTGTCCCGAAGGGTTTTGACCAGTTCTTCTGCTTTGGCGGCATTCTGTGCCATCAGACTCTTATCCTTTTTATCACGCCGATGGTCAGCCTCTCGGCGCGGCATCGGACTCAACGTTTGTTACCCGTCGTCTTCTCGTGGGGCCTTATATAGGGACCGCTACAGATATTTAAATCATGTAATGACAAAATAGTTCCATTACGATTTTATTTCTTTACGCTCCCGCTCCGTCCGGCGCATCAAAAACAAGTCTGATAGCGGCAAAAAGAGCCCGAACCCCAGGAGAATCCCCGCCTTCAGGCCGTCCGGCACGGCTGCTGTCATTCCAGGCATAGGTGTCGATATGCGCCCACCGCTGGCCTGCTTTTACAAAACGTTCAAGAAACAGTCCGGCCGTTATTGAGCCCGCCATAGGTTTAGAGGAAATATTGTTGAGGTCCGCAACAGGACTCCGCAACCATCCGGCATAGCCCTGCCATAGTGGTAACCGCCATAGCGGGTCTGCTTCACGCTCACTTACTTCAAGAAGCATCTCTGCCAGGCTGTCATCATTACAGAACAGCGCGGGCAGATCCGGCCCCAGCGCCACACGGGCCGCGCCGGTCAGGGTGGCCATGTCCAGCAGCAGATCCGGGCTGGCCTCTCCGGCTTCGGTCAGCAGATCACACAGCACCAGCCGTCCTTCAGCATCGGTGTTGCCAATTTCGACTGTCAGGCCAGCCCGGCTTTTCACCACATCCAGAGGACGCATGGCATGGCCGGAAACACTGTTTTCCACACATCCCAGCCGCACTTCCAAACGGACGGGCAAATCCTGCGTCATGATCAGGCGGGCCAGCGCCAGAACGGATGCCGCGCCCCCCATATCCTTTTTCATGCGCAACATGCCGGAGGACGGTTTGATATCGTAGCCACCGGAATCAAAACACACGCCCTTCCCAACCAGAGACAGAAGCGGCGCGTTCTTGCCTGCCTTGCTGCCGCGCCAGCGTGCCACCGCCACGCGCGGGCCGCGTTCCGAGCCATTGCCCACATGCGCCAGCAGGGGATAGGCTTTGTCCAGCGTCTTGCCCTTGATGATCTCCACATCTGCGCCAAACGGGCTCAGGGCCTCACGCGCCGCATGTGCCAGATCAGACGGCCCCAGCAGATTGGCGGGGGTATTGATCAGATCACGCGCAAGCCAGATGGACCGCGCCATCTCAACCGCCAGCCCTTTCCGCTCAGCCTCTGTCACAACCAGCCGAACACTCTTGCCGGATGGAACCTCTCCCTTGAGAGAAAACTGATATGCCCCAAGGCAGAACCCCAGCAGCACATCCGCGCGCAAAACTCCGTCTGGCACTCGTACCTGCCAGTCTCCTTCCGGCAGGTTTCGCGCCAGCGCACCAAACACATACGGGTCCCTACGGCCTTTTTCAGGCACACCAAACAGCCCCACGGGGTGACCCTGGCTATCGGGCACCAATACCAACTGGCCGGGCCGGGCGGTAAAACCGCAGGCCAACGCAAAGGTAGCAGCTTCTGCCCCCAGCAGGGTTTTCAGCGTGCTTTCCAGCGTCGCATCATCCGCGGCGCGCACACCGTGCACCGTGGGCCCATCCTTCTGGCGACGCCGCAAAACAGTGAGACAATCAGCTTCTCGAACAGACATGGGCATTCCTCCTGTTTCAAAACTGCGCCTGCCATTGGCCCGATGCAATGGCTCCCACACACGAACGGGTTGCTTTTCCGTGCATACCGACGGACCATGGCGGCATGATGGATATCCCCCGCCGCCGTCCGGCTGCCCGTGCGCACTTATCCGCCACTACCGAGGATGCCCCCGTGCGGGCCATACTGGGGCCGACCAATACCGGCAAAACCCATCTGGCGCTGGAACGCATGCTGGCGCACACCTCTGGCGTTATGGGGTTTCCGCTCCGCCTTCTGGCGCGAGAAAATTACGAGCGCATGGTCAAGCTGAAAGGCGTGCGCTCCGTGGCGCTCATCACCGGGGAAGAAAAAATTATTCCACCGGGAGCACGCTGGTTCTCCTGCACGGTTGAAGCCATGCCCATGGACCGGCGTGTGGATTTTGTGGCGGTTGATGAAATCCAGCTCTGTGCTGATCCAGAACGTGGCCATGTTTTCACTGATCGTCTGCTGAACGCCCGAGGAGAAGCGGAAACACTGTTTTTGGGCGCAGAAACCATAGCCCCTGTGCTGCGCACCCTTATTCGCGGCATAGAGATTGAAACACGCCCCCGTTTGTCCAACCTGGTGCATACCGGCTTCACGCGGCTCAGCCGTCTGCCGCCCCGCACCGCCATTGTGGCGTTTTCCGCCGGGGATGTTTACGCCATTGCCGAACTGATTCGCCGCCGCCGGGGCGGATGCGCGGTGGTGATGGGCCAGCTTTCCCCCCGCACCCGCAACGCGCAAGTGGCGCTCTATCAGAACCGGGAAGTAGATTATCTGGTCGCGACCGATGCCATAGGCATGGGCCTGAACATGGATATCCATCATGTAGCCTTTGCGGGGCTTTCAAAGTTTGATGGCTCCCGCAGACGCATGCTGGCCGCAGCAGAAATTGCGCAGATTGCAGGCCGCGCCGGACGTGGCACCCAGGATGGAACCTTTGGCACCACTGGCGATTGCCCGCCATTGCCAGAAAATGTGGTGGAAGCGGTAGAAACTCACCAGTTTGAACCCCTGCACCATTTATACTGGCGTAACAGCGCGCTGGACTACACCTCCCCCACCGCGCTGCATGCCAGCCTGTGCCAACGGGTTCCCGCCCCCGGCCTGTGGGGAGCCGAACCAGCCTCTGACCTTCTGGTGCTGAACGCGCTGATGCGTGACCCAACCATTCAGAGCCTGAGCAAAGGGGCGGACCGCACCCGGCTGTTATGGGAAGTGTGCCAGATTCCAGATTTCCGCAAACTGGGAGAAGACAGCCATATCCGCCAATGCGCCCAGATTTTTGTCATACTGGCGCAGCAAGGCAGATTGCCTTCCTCCTGGCTGGAGCCACGACTGCTGAACCTTGAGCGCACGGAAGGGGATATCGAGTCCCTGATGCACCGGCTTATGGGGATTCGGATCTGGGCCTACGTGGCCAACCGGGCAGATTGGGTGGAAGACCCGGACCTATGGCGTGTACGGACCCGGACCATAGAAGACACGCTTTCCGACATTCTGCATGAAAGACTGGCTGCCCGCTTTGTGGATAAACGCGCCACCAGCCTGGCCCGCAGGCTGGAAGAAGCAGACAGCAAACCCCTGCTTTCCGCCATTACGCGCACTGGCGAGGTCAGTGTGGAAGGGCACGCAGTCGGCCATATGCGGGGCTTTGCCTTTATTCCTGACCCGGAAGCAGCACGCTCTGACCAACCCTTGCTCCTGCGCGCCGCCCGTCGGGCCGCCCGCAGCGAAATCCCGCGCCGGGTCACCCACTTTCTGCAAGCTTCAGACAGCGACCTGAGGCTGGATTGGGAAACCGGCACAATATTCTGGCAGGAAGATCCGATTGGTCGGCTCATCAAAAGCGATGATCTTCTGCGTCCCGCCGTGCATGTGACGGACGCTGAATTTCTGGACGCCACCCATAGAGAGCGTATCCGCCTGCGGCTGACCACATTTATCACCCACACCATTCAGCAGACCCTCGCCCCGCTTTTCCGTGCAGCGGAAGCCGTGGCCACCAAGCCCGTGCTACGCGGCGTCTTACACGGCCTACTGGAACAGGGAGGCGTGATGCCTGCTCCGGCACGCGAATACCTCTCCCCTCAGAATGTAGCGTCTCTTCGCAAAGCGGGCATAACAACCGGGCCGACCGCTCTTTTCTGCCCCGCACTGTTGCGCCCCGCCCCCATGCGCCTGCGCAATCTACTGCTAGCGGTGCGAGAAGGTCGCCCCCCGCTTCTTCTCCCTCGGGCAGGCGCCGTTTCTTTCAAGACCGACCATCTACCAACATTTGCGGCGCAGGATAGGCTCTTTTTATCCCGTCTGGGCTGGGTTGAAGCAGGCCCGCTCTGGGTCCGACTCGATATTGCCGAAGATGTCAGGACAAATCTGGGACTGCTGGCCAGAGGAACAGCTTATCCTCTACCAGCAGGCATGGCCTCACGCCTTGGGGCATCCACCGCTGATCTGCCCGCTGTTCTGAAAGGGCTCGGCATTCGCCTCAAACCCGCCATGCCCTTGGAAAAACAGCAGTTTGGTCCTCCGGTGCCAGTCATGCTTCAGCCCGTTCGGGCTGTACTGTCCAACCCCAGGAGTGCGCGCCAGAAAAAGAAGCGCGCCATCACCACCCCGCCCCCGTCTGGTCCCTTTGCAGTACTGGCAGTGTTGCAAAAACGTCGTTAAACTCAGTCCCGCTTTGGTGGAAATGGCGATACCGCACGCAAGCGGGTTGCCATAGGGGAAAAAGCCCCTCATATCATGCGCCATCGTTGGTGGTATGGGCCGATATGGTACGTGCCATCTTACCTTGGCCCGACTTGATCCGGCCCCCAGATAATTTCGGAGATGGCAATGACCTACGTGGTCACTGAAAACTGCATCCGCTGCAAATTCATGGACTGTGTGGAAGTCTGCCCTGTTGACTGCTTCTACGCCGGTGAAAACTTTCTGGTAATCAACCCAGACGAATGCATTGACTGCGGCGTGTGCGAGCCTGAATGCCCCGCCGAAGCAATTTTCCCCGATAGCGATGATCGTGCGACAGCATGGGCGGAACTCAACGCAAAATACGCCACCCAATGGCCGAACATCACCCGCAAGGGTACTCCCCCTGCTGATGCGGAAGAGTGGAAAGACAAACCCGGTAAAGCCGACCTGCTCTCTCCGGAACCGCAGAAAGGCTGATCTTCAAGCCTTTTCATTTTCTACAGTCTAAAACGGCGTGGCGCGCTGCCTTTCCCGGCAGTCCCCGCCGTTTTTTTATGCCCACTGGCCTTCTGTCCCACAAACAGCACCCATAGATGTTCGACGCGGGAGAAACAAAGCTGCCCGTTGCAAGCTAAGCTCCCCCTCTCCTTTTCTGCATGAGCCATCAGCGGGCAAAAGTATTAGCGGACGCACCCCCGTCTTATAGAAAAGAAGAGAGGTCGCTGGGGAGTAAACAATACCAATAATTATGAGATTTGAGCGATACGACTTCCACCCTGGATTGCACCAACTATGAGAGCATGGTCGCGGCTTCAGGTAGCTTCATAGGCCAAACACTGTAACCGTTGATATAAATACGCCCGCCTGACCGGCTAGTGCCCGGCACGAAAACCGTTCCTTATAAGACATCACTTCAAGCCCCAAGCCCCATTCCCCAACACACAAAAAAGGCCGCGGAATTGCTCCCGCGGCCTTTTTCACATGAGCTCCAACCAGAAACCGGCCGGAGCAAACCCCGTATTAGCGGGACATCATGTGCAGAGCTGTGTTGTTCATGATGAACAGGGTGCCAATGATGAAGATGGCAACAAATCCAACCGTGAACACAAAGCAGATGTTGTTCCAGCGCTGCTCGGACCCACCACCCATGTGGAGGAAGTAGTGCAGGTGAACCAGCACCTGAACCAGAGCCAGAGCAGAAATTGCCAGCACAGTACCAGACGGGGACAGGCTATGCGTTGCAACAACTGCAAAAGCCAGAACCGTCAGGATAACGGCAAGAACAAACCCGATAATGTAAGACGATACGCTACCGTGGCTCTCACCAGAGGAGGTTGTGTGAAGATCGCTCATCAGATCATGCTCGCCAGATAGACATAGGTGAAGACGCAGATCCAGACGATATCCAGAAAGTGCCAGAACAGGCTCAGACAGGTGAGCTTGTTCATCATGCGTTCCGGGATCTCGGTTGTACCCATCAGCTGAACGATCAGGGTAACAATCCAGATCAGACCACAGGTCACATGCAGACCGTGGGTCGACACCAGCGTGAAGAAGGCAGACAGGAACGCACTGCGATCCGGCCCTGCACCTTCATGAATCATGTGAGCGAATTCGTTCACTTCCAGCCCGACAAAGCCAAGGCCCAGCAGAAAGGTCACACCCAGCCACATGATGACTTTGCTGATCTCATTCTTATGGGCGGCAATCATGCCAAACCCATAAGTGATGGAAGAGACCAGCAGAAGGGCTGTTTCCAGCCCAAGTCCGCTCAGTTCGAAAAGTTCATGGCCGCTAGGACCGCCATTGAACTGGTTACGCAGGACTGCAAACGCGGCAAACAGAGAGCCGAAGATAATGCAGTCCGTCATCAGGTAGACCCAGAACCCGAACACCACCGGAGATTCGTGGTGATGCTCGTCGTGGCCCGAGGTCGGAACAGTTGTATCGTGCGCCATTACTCAGCTGCCTGTGCCATCAGTTTACGGGAATGCTCGTTCTCGATCCGGGCAACTTCTTCAGCAGGGATATAGAAATCGATATCCTTGTTGGCACTACGGGCAATAACCGTCCCGATCACACCAATCAGACCAATAGCAGCCAGCCACCAGATGTACCAGACAGCGGCAAAACCAAGGACCAGGCTGAAAGCACCCACGAGGAAACCAGCTGCCGTGTTTTTCGGCATATGGATTGCTTCATAAGGGCCACCTGCACGACGGGTATCAATGCCGTTTTCCTTGTCATGCATGAAAGCGTCGAGCTCATGCACGTGGGGAACCAGAGCAAAGTTGTACACCGGCGGCGGAGAAGACGTGGACCATTCGAGAGAACGTGCGTTCCACGGATCACCCGTTACGTCACGGTTCTGCGGCAGGTTGCGGTCACGGATGGAAACATAAAGCTGCGTCAGCTGACAGACGATACCGAACAGGATCAGCACCGCACCCACTTCAGCAACCAGCAGCCAGGGGTGCCAGGCCGGGTTGTCGTAGTGGTTCAGACGACGGGTCATGCCCTGGAAACCAACAACATACAGCGGAACGAACGCGAAGTAGAAGCCAACGAACCAGAACCAGAAAGCACGGATGCCCCAGCTTTCGTTCAGCTTGAAGCCCATAACCTTCGGGAACCAGAAGTTCATGCCACAGATGTAACCGAAATACACACCACCGATAATCACGTTATGGAAGTGAGCAATCAGGAACAGGGAGTTATGCAGAACGAAGTCAGCGCCCGGAATGGCCATCATCACACCGGTCATACCACCGATGGTGAAGGTCACCATGAAGCCAACGGCCCAGTACATGCAGGCATGGAACTGGATGCGGCCCTTATACATGGTGAACATCCAGTTAAACAGCTTCACACCCGTGGGGATGGAAATCACCATGGTTGCAATGCCGAAGAAGGCGTTCACGTCCGGACCAGCGCCCATTGTGAAGAAGTGATGCACCCACACCAAGAAGGACAGGATCATGATCGCGCAGGTTGCGTAGACCATGGTGCCATAGCCGAACAGCGGCTTCTGGGAGAATGCAGGAACAACTTCAGAGAACACGCCGAAGGCGGGAATAACAAGAATATAAACTTCCGGATGACCCCATGCCCAGATCAGGTTGAGGTACATCATCTGATTACCACCACCATCATTGGTGAAGAAGTGCATGCCGAAGTAACGGTCCAGACCCAGCAGCGCAACGGCAACCGTCAGCACAGGGAAGGAAACCATGATCAGGATGGAAGCACAGAAAGCGGTCCAGGTGAAAACCGGCATTTTCATCCAGGTCATGCCAGGAGCGCGCATCTTCACGATCGTCACGAAGAAGTTCACACCTGTCAGCAGGGTGCCAACACCCGAAAGCTGAATGGCCCAGATATAATAGTCTACACCGACGCCAGGGCTGAACTGAGTTTCAGACAGCGGCGGGTAGGCTAGCCAGCCACACTGCGAGAATTCACCGATGAACAGGGAAACGTTCACCAGAATAAACGCAATGGCCGTCATCCAGAAGCTCAGGTTGTTCAGGAACGGAAAGGCAACGTCGCGAGCGCCGATCTGAAGCGGCACAACGAAGTTGAACAGACCGGTCATGAACGCCATCGCCAGGAAGAAGATCATGATCGTTCCGTGAGCGGAGAAGATCTGATCGTAATGGTGTGGCGGCAAGTAGCCTGGGTTACCAGCATAGGCCAGGGCCAGCTGGGTACGCATCATGATAGCGTCCGCAAAACCGCGGAACAGAGCAACGAGCGCCAGGATGATGTACATCACCGCCAGACGCTTGTGATCAACAGAAGTAAACCACTCTTTCCAGAGATAGCCCCACTTCCCGTAATAGGTGATCAGCCCCAGAACCGCGAGACCGACAATGGCAACGCCCAAGAACGTGCCTACAAGGATCGGAACATCCAACGGGATGGCCGATAACGATAGTCTCCCTAGCATAGATCCTATTCCTTCATATTCATGTCGGACATCGCGGACTGCACCTGGATCATCTGTCCGGTGTTTTTGTCCATGACCATGCCGTTATTGTACTTGGCTACGATCGTGTTGAACATTCCGGGTTCAACGTGCGCGAAATATTCGACAGGATTAGCTTCGCTCGGCGCAGCCAGCTTCGGATAGGTCTGGCTATCAAGCTGCTCGGACGAAGATTTAACTTTATCAACCCATGCGTTGAATTCATCACCGCTTACAGCCAGCGTACGGAATTTCATGTCAGAAAAACCACGGCCACTGTAGTTGGCGGATTCACCCAGGTAATCACCCGGTTCGCTGGCCAGCAGGTGAAGCTGGGTCTGCATGCCCGCCATGGCGTAAATCATGGAACCAAGACGCGGGATGAAGAAAGAGTTCATCACGGAATCAGAGGTAATCACGAAATCGATGGGCGTGTTAACCGGAATGGCCAGCTGGTTAACGGTGGCAATACCCTGTTCGGGGTAGATGAACAGCCATTTCCAGTCCAGAGCCACAACCTCAACGTGCAGCGGCTTGGTGGTCGCTTCAGCTTCCAGCGGCTTGTACGGATCAAGGGAATGACAGGTCTGGTAGGTGATCACGGCAAGAAAGATAATGATCAGCGTGGGAACGCCCCAGATAACCAGTTCGATCTTGTTGGAGTGACACCATTTGGGAAGATATTCCGCGCTGGTGTTGGACTGGCGATACTGCCAGGCAAAGACCAGAGACAGAATGATGGTCGGGACCACCACAATCAGCATCGCGACTGTTGAGGTAAGGATGAGTGATTTCACACCCTCACCAACCGGGCCTTTCGGGTCTAGAACATCCAATTCACACCCGGCAAGCAGCAACGCTGACGATAGGCCGCCTAATCGCGCCATTCTCGCCAGTAACTTGTTTTTCATCGCACGCCTCTTGGTTCTGACATCAACTTAGCCTCACAAAGACTCTCTGCTCCTGCTGCCATAGAAGCCGGACAACAGCAAGAAACTACGTTCCGGCCCCGCAGAACTCACACACCACAAGGCCGACATGCAGGCAGTTTCACCAACCGGTTGAAACAGCCTTCATGCCGGGCAGCGCAGAACTCCCACAGGCAGCAGAAACGCCCTGAGCGCTACTTTATTCCTAAAGGCCAGATTCTCAATGTCTGAAAAGTTCCATCAGCCCTTCATCACACTGAGGCCATTGCCCAAGGAATGTTTCCTCACCGTGTTATTTCGCTGATTTTAAAGAGTCACAAGATATCACAATTTATTTCAAATTGTTTCAGTATTTTTGCGGACTCTAAATTTATTTATGTTTTTCAATAGTATAATTGCGCTTCTGAATTATCACGCGCGCGTTACTCACTTCATCGTGCTTAGTATAAGTCTTATTTTGAACTTATTTCGGACTATTATGGTCCTTTTCGTTCATCGCATAGCTGACTCAGCAAAAAAGCCCGGCCTTATTAGGCCGGGCTCTTCTGGAAGACACAGACTCCTCTCTTCTGGGATGAACAGAAGAGAGGTAGCGACTTCTTAGTCGTTGGTGTTTCTGACACCCATGAACTGCAACAGAAACTGAAACAGGTTGATGAAGTTCAGGTAAAGGCTCAGGGCATCATAGACACTGCGCTTGGCAGCTTCATCCGGCCCTTCGTAAGCAGCATACTGCGGATAAGTAACCCGGATACGCTGTGCATCAAACGCACTGAACGCGGTGAAGATGAATACGCCAACAATACTGTACACAAAGTACACTGCCGGGCTTTTAAGGAAGATATTTACCAGACCAGCGATAATCAGTCCAAACAGCCCCATCATCAAGAAAGAGCCGAATTTGGCCAGATTTGCCTTGGTGGTGTAGCCCCATAGGGATGTTGCGCCAAACATGCAGGCTGTCACCAGAAACACACGGACAACGGAAACGCCCGTGTAAACCAGGAAGATGCTGGAAAGACTGGCCCCCATGGTGGCGCAAAATGCCCAGAACAGTCCCTGCGCGCCCTGGCGTGACAGACGGTTCACACCAAAAGACATCACGAGTACAAAGCCCAACGGAGCGATCATTGCCGCGCCACCCAACAGAGTGGGGTGCAGCGCCATACCGCCGGGGGTTGGGGTTAACTGGAAAAACAGCCCACGCAGGCCCGTAAAGGCAACTGCATAAGCGACGATTGCCGTCAGCAGCAGCCCGGATGCCATCCAGTTATAGACCCGCAGCATATAAGCCCGCAGGCCTGCATCCAGTGCGCCAGCCTGAGCATTCCACCCAGATGCTGCGGCAGGTGAACGAAAGTCGTGACCGAACGACATTGTTTTCCTCTCCTTGTCCGGACAAGCCGGCTTTGCTTTATACTTGTGGCTGCCCTGCCACTGCGTCAAGGGTCAGGCCCTTATATTCTCTCAGGATGCATCCACCTGAATGGACGCTCCACAAGCGAGTTTTCCAGCCTTCCCTTTCCGCCTGTTTTACCAGGCAGACCTCAAGGTTTTTCCATGTATCTGACCATCGGCATCACCCTTCCCGACGATCTGCGTGACGCATTACTGGCTTTGCAAAACCATTTTCAGGACAAGAGCTGGGAGCCCGCATCTTTCCTGTTCCTTCCCCTGTGCACGCTTGGAGAGGTGACCCAGCCTCTCACGCTGGAAGAACTCGACCACGCCCTGCATGGGCTGCGCCTGAAGGAACCCGCCAGCTTCGTGCCCGACGGCTTTGATGTTTTTACGCGGCGAGACCGAATCACGCTTGAACTCAGAGTTCGTTCGCCGTCTCTTGATCACCTTTCCGTGAAAAGCCTGTCCGCCGCCAAACGGGCGGGAGTGAGAAATGCGCGCATTTGTGCCCCTCTCAGCATTCCTCTGGCCACCATCTCCGCCGTCCCTCCAGAAGATGTCAGCGCATGGATACAACTGCATCATCAGACAGTTTTCACCACGTCTTCCATTTCGGAAATTACCCTTTTCCGGTCATGGAAAAACAGAGAAACAACACTGTTCACCCCAGAGGCAAATTATCTCTTCGCGCCACCAGGATCATTTGTATAATGTTTGTTATAACATTGTGCGGATCACGATGATTACCTTCTTCCGTGAGAAGATGTACCGCCTCTACCCCTCTGTAACGCCAGCAAATTATTGCATGGACTGGCATCAGCTATTCCTCTGGCGTGATTGACAGCGCGGAGCCTCATTGGCTGAGTGTAGGAAACCGGTCTTCCGGCTTTTAATTGTCTTTTTTCCTCACCTTAATACCAGTCGAGGACACTAACGCATGACCCGCCCCGCCTCCGCCAAGAGACGTTCGCTGCTAGGAATTCTCGCGGCCGGAACGATCTGCGCCGCACCGCTGCCTCTGGCAGCTCTCCCCGCCCATGCTGACAGCCTGGGCAACACCGGGGAAGCGATCATCCACGCGGATGATCATCCTGAAAACTGGCTGAGCTATGGTCGGACCTATACCGAGCAGCGCTACAGCCCGCTGGACGAAATCAACAAGTCCAACGTGGGTAACCTGAAACTGGCCTGGTATTTTGATCTTGATACCAACCGCGGCCAGGAAGGTACTCCTCTGGTTGTGGATGGGGTCATGTACGCCACCACCAACTGGTCCAAAATGAAAGCGCTGGACGCAGCCACCGGCAAGCTGCTGTGGCAGTATGATCCGCGCGTTCCCGGCAACATTGCTGACAAAGGCTGCTGTGACACGGTTAACCGTGGTGCAGGCTACTGGAACGGCAAGGTGTTCTTCGGCACGTTCGATGGTCGCCTGGTCGCTCTGGACGCCAAGACCGGCAAGAAGGTCTGGGAAGTCAACACCATTCCCAAGGAAGCCTCCCTCGGGCAGCAGCGCTCCTACACCGTTGACGGTGCCGTGCGCGTTGCCAAAGGCCTGGTGCTGATCGGCAATGGTGGCTCTGAATTCGGTGCCCGTGGCTTTGTGTCTGCCTTTGATGCAGAAACCGGCAAGCTGAAATGGCGCTTCTATACCGTTCCCAACAACAAAAACGAAGCTGACCACGCTGCATCAGACAACGTGCTGATGAACAAAGCCTACAAGACCTGGAGCCCCACCGGCGCCTGGACGAAGCAGGGCGGCGGCGGCACGGTTTGGGACTCCATCGTGTATGATCCGGTGGCTGATCTGGTTTACCTGGCTGTTGGTAACGGTTCTCCGTGGAACTACAAATACCGCACGGATGGAATTGGTGATAACCTGTTCCTGGGCAGCATTGTGGCGGTCAAGCCTGAAACCGGCGAATATGTCTGGCACTTCCAGGAAACGCCGATGGACCAGTGGGATTACACCTCTGTCCAGCAGATCATGACACTTGATATGCCGATCAACGGTGAAAACCGCCACGTGATCGTGCATGCGCCCAAGAACGGCTTCTTCTACATTCTGGACGCCAAGACGGGTGAATTCCTGTCCGGCAAGAACTACGTTTACGTTAACTGGGCACAGGGTCTGGACCCCAAGACGGGCCGTCCGATCTATAACCCGGATGCGCTGTACACGCTCAACGGCAAGGAATGGTATGGCATTCCGGGTGACCTTGGTGGCCATAACTTTGCTGCCATGGCTTACAGCCCCAAGACAGGCCTGGTTTACATCCCGGCCCAGCAGGTTCCCTTCCTGTATAAAAACCAGGTTGGCGGCTTCAAAGCGCATCCTGATTCCTGGAACCTCGGTCTGGACATGAACAAGGCCGGTCTGCCGGATACCCCGGAAGCCCGCACCGCATTCATGAAGGATCTGAAAGGCTGGATTGTAGCCTGGGACCCCAAGAAGCAGGAAGCTGCCTGGGTTGTTGACCACAAAGGTCCGTGGAACGGCGGTATCCTTGCTACCGGTGGTGATCTGCTGTTCCAGGGTCTGGCAAACGGCGAATTCCACGCTTATGACGCCACCAACGGCGCAGACCTGTTCCACTTTGATGCACAGAGCGGCATTATTGCTCCGCCCATCACCTACAAGGCGCAGGGCAAGCAGTATGTGGCTGTAGAAGTGGGCTGGGGCGGTATCTATCCGTTCTTCCTCGGCGGTCTGGCCCGTACGTCTGGCTGGACAGTCAACCACTCCCGCGTTGTTGCTTTCTCCCTGGATGGAAAAGCTGAACTGCCTCCGCAGAATGACAAAGGCTTTCTGCCCGTCAAACCGCCCGCGCAGTATGACACCAAGGTGACCGATAACGGTTACTTCCAGTTCCAGACCTATTGCGCCGCCTGCCATGGCGATAACGCAGAAGGTGCCGGTGTGCTGCCGGATCTGCGCTGGTCTGGTTCCATCCGCCACCAGGATGCGTTCTACAACGTAGTGGGTCGCGGTGCCCTGACGGCTTACGGGATGGATCGGTTCGACACCAGCATGAAGCCTGATGAAATTGAAGACATTCGTCAGTTCATCATCAAGCGTGCGAACGATACCTATCAGCGTGAAGTGGATGCTCGCAAGAATGACAAGGGCATTCCCGAAAACCCGACTCTCGGCATTACGCCGTAATGGTCCGGCACAGTCATGACGTCATTCGGCACACAAGCGACACAGTGGTAAAAACGATGATCAAAGGACTAAAAGCCGCTCTGGGAGCGGTCGCTGTCGGGCTTCTGGCAGGCACTTCTCTGGCGCATGCACAAAGCGCTGACGATGAACTGGTGAAAAAAGGCGCGTATGTTGCGCGCCTGGGGGACTGTGTAGCCTGTCATACGGCGCTGCACGGTCAGGTGTATGCTGGCGGTCTGTCCATCCAGACCCCCATTGGCACCATCTACTCCACCAACATCACCCCTGACCCCACCCACGGGATCGGGACCTATACGTTCAAGGAATTTGACGAAGCCGTACGCCATGGCGTGCGCAAGGACGGCAGCACGCTGTATCCGGCCATGCCGTATCCGTCCTTCGCCCGCATGACGCAGGATGACATGAAGGCGCTGTATGCCTACTTCATGCACGGCGTGAAGCCGGTGGCCCAGCCCAACAAACCGGCTGGCATTTCCTGGCCGCTGTCCATGCGCTGGCCGCTGTCCATCTGGCGGTCCGTGTTTGCACCGGCACCCAAGGACTTCACACCGGCTCCGGGCACGGATGCGGATATCGCTCGCGGCGAATATCTGGTGACAGGCCCCGGTCACTGCGGCGCCTGCCATACCCCGCGCGGCTTTGGCATGCAGGAAAAAGCGCTTGATGCGTCCGGCGGTGCTGACTTCCTGAGCGGTGGTGCCCCGATTGATAACTGGATCGCCCCAAGCCTGCGCAATGATCCCGTTCTGGGTCTGGGCCGCTGGTCTGAGGATGATATCTACCAGTTCCTGAAATCTGGCCGTATTGACCATTCCGCAGTGTTTGGTGGCATGGCCGACGTGGTGGGCTGGAGCACGCAGTACTTTACGGACAGTGATCTGCGCGCCATGGCAAAATATCTGAAAGCCCTGCCGCCGGTACCGCCGGCCCGTGGTGATTACAAATATGATGCCTCCACCGCTCAGGCTCTGGATTCCCACAACACCTCCGGCATGCCGGGTGCCAAGGAATATGTTGAACAGTGCGCCATCTGTCACCGTAACGATGGTGGTGGTGTAGCCCGTATGTTCCCGCCGCTGGCTGGCAACCCGGTTGTGGTGTCTGAAAACCCGACATCCGTTGCCCACATCATTGTGGCCGGTGCGGTTCTGCCGCCCACAAACTGGGCCCCTTCTGCCGTGGCCATGCCTGGCTACAAGAATGTTCTGTCTGACCAGCAGATTGCGGACGTGGTCAACTTCATCCGCACCTCCTGGGGTAACAAGGCTCCGGCCAACGTTACGGCAGCAGACATTCAGAAGCTGCGCGTTGATCATGCACCGATCTCCACCTACTCATGGGGCTTCGGTGGAAATGACACGGCTACATGGGGTGTCTTCCATCCGCAGCCTTACGGCGCAGGCTGGACCTTTGCTCCGCAGACCCACACGGGTGAAGACGAAGCTCAGTAAGAGCGACTTTTTCTTCCTCGCTCCTTTAAAAGAGCGAGGACCTGCTAAAAACACCGCGTTGGGCAACCAGCGCGGTGTTTTTTATGCTTACCCCTCAGCACGCCACAAAGCTGCTTCACATCTCCCTTCTGGCACCACAAGCAAGCACATACTTTTCGCTCCTTGTGCAAAGCAGCACGGCATCACATATGCTGAAATATGGCCGCTCCATTCCCCTCCTCCCTGCTTTCTGAACGGATTGTTATTCTGACTGGCGCTGGCATCAGTCAGGAATCCGGCCTTGCCACCTTTCGGGATGAAGGCGGGTTATGGGCGTCACACAGCATTGAAGATGTCTGCACGCCTGAAGGATTTTCCAGAAACCCTGCCCTTGTGGACGATTTTTACAATCATCGACGCAAGGAGGCGCAGACTGTTAAACCCAACGCAGCCCATAAGGCTCTGGCGATGTTGGAAGCTGCGTTACGGAACCAAATCCCGCATGAGGCAGATGACCGCTTTCTGCTGATCACGCAAAATATTGACCCTTTGCATGAGCGCGCAGGCAGTCGCAGCCTTGTGCATATGCATGGTGAGCTGGAACGGGTGCGCTGTACAGCATGCCACCAGAGTTTTCAGTGGATAACAGACTGTTTTCCAACCACGCCTTGCCCCCATTGTAGCGCAGCAGCCTTACGACCGGATGTGGTCTGGTTTGGCGAGATGCCTTACCACATGGAACGTATTGAAAAAGCGCTTGCTCGCTGCACCCTTTTTATCGCCATCGGCACGTCTGCAACGGTATGGCCCGCCGCTGGTTTTGTGCAGGCGGCCGGCGCGCACGCCCATACTGTTGAACTGAATCTGGCGCCATCTGCCGCATCTGGCCAGTTTGATGAAGTCTTGTACGGTCCGGCCACCAAGGTTGTTCCGCGCTACGTGAGTGGATTGCTCACACCATGAAAACCCTCTTTACTACGCCCCCCTGTTCCTCTTCTGCCATCAGTGATGAAGACCTCATGGGTTTTCTCAAAACCGTGCGGAGTTGTACGGCCTGTGCTGGCAAACTCCCCTTTGCGCCCAGACCTGTTATCAATTTTTCCCCAAAAGCCCGTTTGCTGATTGCCGGACAAGCCCCCGGCACCCGCGTGCATGAAACGGGCATTCCGTTCAATGATGCCTCAGGCGAGCGGTTGCGGTCCTGGCTGGACATGGACCGCGATCTTTTTTACGATAAAGACCAGATTGCCATTGTCCCTATGGGATTATGCTATCCGGGCGTTCTGCCCAAAGGAGGAGACCGACCGCCTCCGCCTGAATGTGCGGCGCTCTGGCGAGAACGTATTCTTTCCTTCCTGCCCAATATCCAGATGACCCTTCTGGTAGGCTCCTATTCACAAAACTATACACTGGGAAAAGGAAAGGTTTACGAACGCACCCTGAATTTTGAGAATTATCTGCCTGACTATTTTCCGCTTCCTCATCCCTCATGGCGCACGGGGGCATGGGAACGCGCAACACCGGAGTTTCAGGATCGGGTTATCCCTGCCCTCCGGCGCCGCGTTGATAAGATACTGGGCCGATAAAGCCGTGTTTTATTCCGTTGGCAGCACCAACAGAATACGAATGTCATTCACGTTTGTCAGCGTTGGCCCGGTTATGACGAGATCTCCCATTTCCTTGAAATAGATGTAGCTGTCATGGTTTTTAAGGAAATCCTGCGCATCAAGATCTCGTTTTTTCCCGCGTGAGAGCGTATCGGGTGTCACAATGGCACCTGCGGCATCTTCTGTGCCATCAATGCCGTCACTATCCCCTGCCAGAGCCCATATACCCTGCTCGCCATCCAGTGCCTGCGCGCAGGCCAGCAGAAACTCCGTATTGCGCCCACCACGGCCCGGTTTTTCGCCTTTTCTGATGGTGACCGTCATCTCTCCCCCGCTCAACAGAACAGCAGGAGCCGCCACAGGCACACCATGCATTTTGACGGAGCGCGCAATGCCTGCCAACACCACACCGGCCGCACTGCTTTCCCCTTCCAAGGCATCCCCCAGAACAAGCGGGGTGACGCCTGCCTGACGGGCACGCTCCGCCGCAGCCTGAAGCGCCAGAAAAGGTGTTGCGATCATCGTCACGCTGTTGCCTTCCGCCACATCAGGCGTGTGCCCGTGTGTGCGGTCGGCCTCATGTTTGAGATGCGCAAGTGCGGCTTCCGGTAAGGCCAGATCGTATTTGCGCACAATCCGCAAGGCATCCAGCGCTGTTGTGTTGTCTGGCACCGTGGGGCCGCTGGCAATAACGGCAGGATCATCACCCGGCACATCGCTGATCACAAAAGTCGCCACCCGTGCGGGAAAAGCCGCCTGTGCCAAGCGCCCCCCCTTAATGCCGGAAAGGTGGCGGCGCACCGTGTTCATTTCCGTAATGGTCGCACCTGAATGAAGCAGATCTTTCCCGATCTTCTTTTTTTCATCCAGACTTAGTCCTTCCGCTGGCAAGGCAAGCAGCGAAGAACCTCCGCCTGAAATCAGGGCGATCACCAGATCATCCGCGCTCAGCCCTTCCACTGCTTTCAGGATAGCGCGGGCAGCCGCTTCACTTCGCTCATCCGGCACCGGATGAGAGGCTTCCAGAATGGTAATATGCTGCGTGGGCACAGCATGTTCATCACGCGTGACTACTACGCCGCCCAGCGGAACATCCGGCCATGCCTCTTCCAGCGCGGCTGCCATTGCGGCAGAAGCCTTGCCCGCCCCGACCACAACGCACCGCCCCTTTGGCTTTTCCGGCAGAGCCTGCGCCAATACCCGAGACGGACTGGCACTCGCGACAGCCGCATCAAACATCTCTCTCAAAAAAGCCCGGATCTGCGCCGCAGACCATGATGAATCGGGCTTTGCCGAAACAGATGAAGTGGGTTGAGGACACATCAGGAACACTCCTTTTCCGGCATTTGTTGTTTTTCTTCTCTGACCAACCCAGGTCAGCCGAACGCCGTGTTTTTCATGGTGTCTTGTGAACGCAGGAAACAACAGGATTGCGTCAGGCGCTACAGAGTGCCCTCATCACATCCCGGTGAGGCGCTGTGTGACCACTGGAGAGAGGGCCTTACTCTTCTGCAATAGAAAGGGCGCTGAGACTCTTAAAGAATTTTTTCAAAATCCAGACCGAAATCAAGGGCTTTGACGGAGTGAGTCAACCACCCGACAGACAGCAGATCTACCCCCGTTTGGGCAATGGCTGGTGCTGTCTGGGGCGTGATCCCGCCAGACGCTTCCACCAGCAGACGGCCATCTATCATGTCAACACAGGTGCGCAGATCGGCCAGAGACATATTATCCAGCAGAACGGCATCCACCTTCTCGCCTGCCAGCAGGGCACGCAACTGCTCTGGCGTATCCACCTCAACCTCAATTTTCACCATATGGCCTGCCGCCGCACGTGCACGGGCGACTGCCTCCTGCACACTGCCCACCAGTGCAATGTGGTTGTCCTTGATCAGAATGGCATCATCCAGCCCCATACGGTGGCTGACACCACCGCCGGCCCGCACAGCATATTTCTGAATGGCCCGCAGGCCGGGCATCGTTTTACGCGTGCAGCATAGACGCGCTTTGGTGCCAGCCATACTGCGCACAATAGTGGCCGTCGCGGTGGCAATCCCGCTCAGGTGAGACAGAAAATTCAGCCCCACACGCTCGCCTGTCAGGATGGCGCGGGCGCTGCCTTCCACCACCGCCACAACATCTCCGGCGGCCAAGGCTTCCCCTTCCTTCTTCAGGCGCTGGAAGTTCAGGGAAGGATCAATGAGATGAAAGGAAAGCCGCGCCAGATCCAGTCCGGCCAGCACACCGTCTTCCCGGCTACGCATTACCACGCGCAGCCTGTCCTCCGGGCCGATTACGGCATTGGTGGTCAGATCACCCCCGCGCCCCAGATCTTCCAGAAGGCCCGCCCGCACCAGCGGTTCAAGCATGATATCGGGCAGGGAAGGCAGCATATGGCAGTCATCCATCGTGTAAAAAAGGTCTCTTATACCGCCAGCATCCGTTCAATCGCCAGTCGGGCGCGGTCGGCCACATCAGCCTCCACTTCCACCTTTACTTCCATATTTTTAAGCGCCTTACGAATGGAGCCAAGCGTAATACGCTTCATGTGCGGGCAGAGATTACAGGGGCGGATCAGTTCCACATCCGGATGCAGAGCGGCCAGATTGTCGCTCATGGAGCACTCGGTCACCAGCAGCACGCGCGCGGCTTTGCCGGACGCCACAAAGTCTGACATGCCCGCCGTGGAGCCCGCAAAATCAGCCTCCGCCACCACTTCTGGCGGACATTCCGGGTGGGCCAGCACCACCAGATCCGGATAGGCTTTGCGCCAGTCCCGAATTTCCTGGGGTGTGAAGCGCTCATGCACCTCACAATGGCCTTTCCAAGTGATTACCTTCACGCCGGTTTCGTTCGCCACATTCTGGGCCAGAAACTCATCCGGGATCATGATCACTTCGTCCACGCCCAGGCTTTCAATCACCTGTCGGGCGTTGCCGGACGTGCAGCAGATATCAC
Organism: Acetobacter tropicalis; assembly: GCF_030644465.1. NCBI lineage: Bacteria > Pseudomonadati > Pseudomonadota > Alphaproteobacteria > Acetobacterales > Acetobacteraceae > Acetobacter > Acetobacter tropicalis. Next base: position 1,569,832 of record NZ_JAUYUW010000001.1, read on the forward strand.
TCTCCGCCTTCACGGCAGCGGACGTGTTCACATAGGTCACAACCGGCACGCCGGGGTAACGCTGCCGCATCAGGCGCACATCTGCCGCCGTGATGGATTCCGCCAGTGAACATCCTGCCTCTGCCGAGGGAAGAAGAACGGTCTTGGACGGGTTCAGCAGTTTGGAGGTTTCCGCCATGAATGCCACACCGGCCATGACCATGATATCCGCCTCAACCTCCTGCGCCTTACGCGCCAGAGCGAGGGAATCGCCCGTGATATCCGCCACACAGTGGAAGATTTCCGGGGTCTGGTAATTATGGGCCAGAATAACGGCGTTATGTTTTTGCTTGAGTTCCAGAATGGCCGCAATATCATCTGCAAACGCAGGCCATTCCATTGCCGGAACCACGTGGCGCACGCGGTCATACAGGGCATCCGCCCGTTCTTGCCAAAGCGTGGAGTCAGGGAACCTGATCATATGGTCTTTTCCAACCGTAGGGATGAAGGCCGAAGCACGTCTTTACGGGAACAAATCATTCAGAGCCAGCCCTGCCAGCTTCCATAAGGAAAACAGCCGCAGGCTGAAAGGCCGGACCCTACCCCCTCTCCACCAAGACCTGTAGGGGGCAAGCCCACATGGGGGCGACACATATGTGTGAAGCCCAAGCCCATTGCGCCAGAGCATCAGGCAGAAGCAGGCACTGTTTTTTCCGGAAAGGCAGGGTCCAGATAAGGGGAGGAAGCATCGAAGAATGCCCGGTTCTGGGCCAGTTCCGTTTCAATCACGCGCAGGCTGGCGAGTGCCCGTAGCATTTCCACCCGCACTGACAGATTGGTTTCCACCTGTTCACGCTGCACCAGATAGAGCACCGCCAGATGGGTAGCGCGGGAGGTGCGACCATACTGGCCACCATAACGGCCTGTAAAACGCTGCATGCGGTTCATCATGGCCTGCGTCGCCCGCTGCGGGCCGGGGGGAAGCACACCACGCGCCAGAATACTGCGCAGGCGCAGCACATTCAGCCCGATGGTCATGCTGGACAGCACACCGCTGAGGTAGCTTTCCAGAACGTAGGAACGTTTGCCGCCCGTCATGGATGACAGGCGCACAAAATTATCCACGCCGCGTCCCACAACCTCTGATGGCAAAGGCGGATACCGCCATGCGGCAAGCCTGCGCAGCCAGCGTAGAATATCCAGCCGCATATCCCACCGCAGACCATCAGGATCAAACGGCAGGAAGACACGATACATCCACATGGCGAACATCATGGCCAGCAACAGCGGCAGAGCCGTGTTGAAATACATGACCTCGTCCATGCGGCCCTGATTGAGTGGACCAACCAGAATAGGCAGAAACAGATTGTATGCCACAGCCGCCAGCACCAGTGGCGCATAGGCAAACGCCAACCCGCCCACCAACATGGGAATAGCCAGACACATGGCCAGCATCTCGTATGTGGTGGGTTGGGCCATGACCCAAAGGTCCAGCAGCCCGCACATGCCAATCACGCACACAGTGCCGTGCAGAAACGCCTGCGTGGCCAAGGCTGGTTGCTCCAGCGTGGAGAACAGGGCGCACACAATGGAGACAAACATCATGAAGGTCAGACCATCCGGCCACGCGGTTGTCATCCAGATCAAACCCGAGCAGAAAATGGTGACTGAGGCCCGCAGGCTGTTGGTGAACGCCACACGCCAGTCACGATACGTCCGCATACCGTAGCGGAAATGATCATGCGGCTGCGGGTGGCGGCTCATTTCAAACTGCTCCAGCGAGAGACGCAGTTCATCCAGCAGTTCATCCAGCTTGTGTAAAAGTTGCCCTTCCCGCGAGAGGCGGCGTTCCTGCGGCAGATCAACCGGGGGATGCGTGGCAGCCACCATTTCTTCTTGCAGACTGGTGGCCGCCAGCTCCCGGCAGGTGGCATCCAGCAGGGTCAGTTCATCCAGCACCGGTTTTATGGGCTGATCGTCCCCCAGCCTGCCGGGGAGCCCTTGCAGAAAGAGGCTGACCTGCTCGGCTGTCTGTTTGTAATGCACGCCCTGACTATCCGGCACGGCCAGCAGAGCGGAAAGCTCCATGCCACGAGACATCAGCACCGTAATGGCCGCCAGTGCAGCGCGGGCATGGTCCCCCTCATGCTGATGTTTGCCCATTTCAATCTCAGCAAATTCCACCTGATCACTCAGCGTCAGAATGGTGGTCAGCACATCGGGGGAGCGGGTAATGGCGCTATGATCCCCGCGCAACATGTTCACCAGGGCACGCGAAGCTCCGCCCATGGCCTGAACAAAATTGGTCGCCAGCCGATTACGGGCACGCGTGCCCAACTGATACTGGAACAGGGAGGAGATGGTGGTTTCCACCACAATGCCAAGCGTGATGTACGTGGCACGCGCCATGGCAATTTCAAAAATATGGTCCGGTGCCAGAACCCCATCCAACGCGATAATGGCGTAGGTAAAACCGGACGCCCGCATGCCATGAATACGGTAATTGGTCATGGCGGCGGGGCCGGGCAGCAGGGTTCCGATAAAACAGAAAATGCCGATTCCACCGGCCAGACACAGAATATACAGCAGGGGCGCCTGCGGCATGCAGGCCACCAGCACCACGGCGCAGATGGTGCCCACCACCATGCCAAACATGTGCCAGCGGGCCTTGGCAATGGATTTGCCCCGTGTGCCCTGGGCCACCATCCAGACTGTCAGCGCCGCCCATTGGGGGCTGCCCAGTTCCCACCACAGGGCAATGCCCAACGCTATAAGTGCGGAAATGGTGGTACGCAGGGCGTATCCAAAGGAGAGAAGATCAGGCGCAATCAACCAGCGCAGATGATCCAGCTTACGGGGCGGCCCTCCGCCCAGAAGCGTCTGCCGGACCATTGCCGCAAGAGCCTGATAAAACTGGCTGAGTGAAAACGCCGCACTTCTCATGCAGCCAGTCGCCAGCCATCAGAGGTCTGTAATCCTGCCATGAGTTTCACATACATCATGGCAAGGAAAAACAGTACTCAAACCTCGTATGTTCTTTCTGCTTGCATGATCAGAAAGAACAAACCGAAGCAGGCAGTATTACTCTTCGTACGTAACCAGACTTTTAACCGGCACGTCCAGCTTGTCGCGGCCACCAAGACCTGTCAGTTCCACCAGCAGGGAAGCCCCGACCACATTCGCACCAGCCTTGCGCAGCAGCGTGATGGAGGCTGCCAGTGTGCCGCCGGTTGCCAGCAGATCATCCATCACCACAACGCGCTGGCCGGGTTTGATGGCATCATCCTGAATCTGGAGCGTATCGCTGCCATATTCCAGATCATAGGTATGAGAAATGGTGCCACCCGGCAGCTTGCCCGGTTTGCGCAGCATCAGAAGCCCGCAACCAAGCCGATCCGCCAGCGGAGCGGCTGTCAGAAACCCGCGCGATTCCACAGCAGCCAGCATATCCGGCTCCCACGGAGCAACCTGACGCGCCAGACGCCCCATGGCGATCTGCCATGCATCCGGTTCCCGCATCAGGGTGGAAATATCGTAAAACAGGATACCGGGTTTGGGAAAATCCGGAATATTCCGAATATAACGCTTAAGATCAATCTCCTCGCGCTTCGTCATGTTCCGTACTCTTCCTTCCTGCTTGTACAGCACGCCGGGGCTACTTGCTCAGCCCGCCAGACGGCCCGTTTCATCCTGCCTCTCACACCTTTGATCAAGGCTTGTATGGCAACCGGCACACGCTCTAGCCCGCACCCCCGCCTTCCGCAAGAGAGAACCGTGACGAATCAGACCCCGGCCCGCGCACTCAGGGCGGAGGTCACAGCCCGCATCAGCCCGTCCCGCCGGAAGGGTTTGGCCAGAAGGTGCGCGCCCTCCACGGCCCCGGCAGGGCTTGGGCTGTCTGGCGTCAGGTCGCCCGACATATAAACCACGGCCAGATCCTCATACCGGCCAGCCAGCACGCGGGAGAGCGTCAATCCATCCAGTGGGCCGGGCAGTTGCAGGTCTGTCACCAGCAGGTCCAGCTTACCTTCGGCCGAGGCGGCAACATCGAATGCCTGTTCTCCATCCGCCGCCTCCAGCACGCGGTGGCCCGCCATGCCCAGAATGGTGACAACAATATCCCGAATCGCGGCATCATCTTCCACCACAAGCACCTGAATGGGCCGCACCTGTGGTTTGACCGCAGGTGGCGTGGCGCGCGGCAGAAGCGTTTGCTGCACCCCGGTCACCTCATCAACCGCTACGGCACGCGGCAACCACAGAGACACCTCCGTGCCGCGGCGCTCACCTGTTGCCACAACCACCCGGCCTTTAACCTGCTGGGAAAAGGCCAGAACCATGGCCATCCCCAGGCCGGTGCCAGCACCTTCCTCCTTGGTAGTGAAGAACGGCTCAAACAGATGGTGCAGCACCTCGTCCGTCATGCCGCATCCACTATCAATCACGTCCAGCCGCACCCAATCTCCGGCAGGCAGAGGGGTGGGGTCTGACACAACACGACGATTCCGTCCGTCTTCCACGGGCAGGCTCATCAGATCGGCATTGACAGAGAACGTCACATTGCGGGCCACAATCCGCAGCCGCCCACCTGTAGGCATGGCATCCCGCGCATTGATGGCCAGATTGAGCACTGCGCTCTCAAGCTGGGCGGGATCTGCCCTGACAGGCCAGATATCAGACCCATTGCCGCATTCCACCACAATACGCGGCCCGATGATGCGGCCAAGCAACCCACCAAGAAAGGAGAAGAGATCAGACAGAGAGAGCGAATCGGGCGTGCTGCTCTGCCGCCGCATGAAGGACAGCAACTGGCCCGTCAGGGCCTCTGACCGTCTTCCGGCATGCGTTGCGGCAGAAAGATATTCCTGCCTTTGCTCCACATGGTCTGGTTGGTCATGATCTGCCGCCAGTTCAAGATTGCCCAGAATAACCGTCAGCAGATTTTTGAAGTCATGTGCGATGCCTGCCGTAAGCTGCCCCAGCGCGCGCAATTTCTGGGCTTCCCCCAAGGCGCGCTCACTGCGCAGGCGCATGCTGATATCCGCCGCTGTCAGCACAAACCCACGGCGGGCTGCCGCACCATCCGGCGCAAAAAACAGGGTGCGGCACAATTCCAGATCCGCCCCGTTTATCCCCTTACATTCCACCATCACAGGTGGAACCGGCTGACCCACGGATAAACTGGCTTCAATGTGATCAAACGGTTCCAGAAGGGGCGCACCGCCCACAACCAGCGCAGCGCTCAGCGTATCGTACGGCAGGCCGAATTTCAGGAGGTCCGGCTCCAGCCCCAGCACCGTGCCAAGCTGTTCATTCCAATGCCACAAGCGACCATCCGCGCCGAAAACAGCCACCCCCAGACTAAGGCTATCCAGCGTGGCTCTTAACCGAAGCGCCAGATCACGTGAGGACGCTTCCGCTCTGGCCGCCGCAAGGGATGAGCGGTCCAGCACCCAGCCTGCGGAAATCAGGCTGAGCACCCCTGTCAGAATACCCAGCAGACCGAGCCTGCGCTGCCAGCTTGTATTCCGCAGCATATTCGCCACGCGGTCAGCCTGATCCATGGTGCTGACATGGCTGAGAACAGAGAGGTTATTATCCAGAGTGGTGAGAACATGCTCGCCCTCGGGCGGCATGGCTGCCGCATCGGGCTTCCAGCCTGAAATCTGTTGCAGTTCCTGCGCCACTGCATTCAACGGGTCTGCCCGGCCGGCACCCTCCCTCAACTGCACAGCCTTGAAGTCTTCATACCCGTTACGGGCGGCTGCAAGCTGGGTAATAGCGCGAGCGTAACAGGACGCATCCTGCTCCTGCTTGCGGGCCAGCCAGCTATAATAACAGATCCGCGCCTCACTGGTGGTATGGTGTAAATTACGCAGATAACTGCCTGCGGCGGTGCTCTGCCGGTCCAGATCACCATGGCGGGCCATTTCATTGCCCAGTTCAATACCCATTGTACCAAACGTTACAATAAGCAGACCAGCACCGATAAGTGCCAGAATATGGGCCCGTCTTGCTGGATGCCGTGCCATGGAACCGACAAGCTCCCCTTCCGCTGCGGAAAATCAGGACTGTGCAAGCCTGACGCCATCCGTCAAGCGCCTAAGCCGCATAACGCCTGTCCACAAAGCGAAAAAAGTGCGTCAGCCTGCCCCGCTTTGCTGTGATTGCGGCTCTGAAGCCTTGGGCCGCAGCGCACAGACAAACAACATCATGACCGTGCCAAAGAACATGCACCCCGCCATGGGAAGAGCGGATGTGGTTGGAAACATACCCAGCAGCGCCCCGGCCAACGCGCCCATAACATACTGCATGGTGCCCGCCAGCGCCGCAGCCGCACCAGCAAGACTGGGATGGTCCGCCAACGCGCCCATCATGGCGTTAGGGAAAATAATGCCCGTAGGGGCCAGTGTCAGCAGCATGGCCCCAATCATCAGCCACACCTGATCATGCCGCCATGCAGGGCCTGCATACCATTTCCCCCACGCCACAACCGCCACCAGCAGGGCTCCCCCCAGCAGGGAAACAATAACGGCCCCTTGCAGCAGACGTGCCGAATCGATCCGCCCCACCAGAATACCGTTCACCTGGGACGCGCCGATCATGAACACGGAAAACACGCCAAACAGCATGGAAAAATGCAGCGGCGAGAACCCGAAAATCTTGATGAACACGAAAGACGCCGCCGTCAGGTAGCTGAACTGCATGAACGTGGAAAAACCCGTCACCATGGCATGGGAGGTAAATCCCCGATCCCGCAACAGCGTGAGGTACCGTGTGACCAGCGTGACGGGAGAGAGCGCAACCCGTTTCTGGAACGGCAGCGTTTCCGGCAGCAGGAACAGAACGCACAGCACGCAGATGGCCCCATAGGCAGCAGAGGCCCAGAAAATCACCCGCCAGGACGCCACGGCAACCACCAGCCCCCCAAGCATGGGGGCAAGAATGGGCACCACACCCATCACCATCACCAGCCGGGAGAGCATTTTGGCGCCTGCATTCCGGTCTGGCACCATATCCCGCACGCACGCCGTGGGGATAACCAGACTGGCAGACGCACCAAGAGAGGCCACAAACCGCGCGATGGAGAATGTCAGGATATCCGGCGCGAAGGCACACACAGCAGATGCGACCGTATAGATCAGATTGCCAATCAGCATGGGCATACGGCGGCCGTAGCGGTCAGACAAAGGTCCCACACTCAACTGCCCGATGGCCAGCCCCACAAACCAGATGGACAATGTCATCTGCACATTGCCGGCATCGGTATGGAAGGTATCCTCCATCGCCGGGAAAGCGGGCAGATAGATATCTGTGGAGATCGGGCCGACGGCTGTCAGAAACCCCAGCAGCAATGGCACCCAGCCAGGCACCCCCTGCGGAAAGACAGCCGATTGGGAAACAGATTCTCGCGAGACGGAGGCAGAAGCCATCTGCGGCGCTCCAGAAAACAAACAAAAAGGATGGAAAGAAAGAAAAGGAACCAGCCCAAAAGAAACAGGCAGAAAAACGAAACACAGAACTGCGTCACGCTGGATGACGCCTTACCGGACAGGAAAAACGCCCTCAGGCGTTCCCTTCCGAAGGGTCCTGCTTATCAGGCATCAGCCGTGCAATACGGGCCTTGCGCCATAACCACATGCCAAACAGGGCGGAAACGCCAAACAGCCCACCGCCAAGCACACCTTGCCACACAGCGTCAACCCGGATGCCAGACCCCAGCAGCACTGCCACAAGGTTCTGCGGCAGCCCCCCCAGCACCGTAGCGGCCACAAAAGGCAGAAGCTTCATGCCCGAAACACCCCCCAGAAGGTTCAGCAGTAACGCAGACCCAACCGGAAGCAGCCGTAAGGTAAGAATGCTCAAAAATGGCTGCTGGCTGAGCATGGCGTCCATCCGCGCAAACCGCGCCCCCAGTCTGGCGCGCGCCCAGGCCTGACCGCCCCAGCGCGCCCAGAGGAATCCGGCCACACATCCAAGGGTGGAAGCAAGTGTTATCATCACCGTGCCTTCTCCCACGCCGTAGGCAAGCCCGGCGGCAAAGCCCGCAACCTGCCGGGGCAGGCCAAAGGCACACCACAGGGACGCTCCGCCCACAAACACCATACGCCCCCACACGCCGTCCTGCAGTAAGGCAGTGCTATCCAGCATATGCCGCAGGGCAGGTATGTTGCGAAGAAGCAACGCTCCCGCCACCAACAGCCCCAACATCAGCAAGGGTCGCAGAAACCGCGCGGCAGAGCTGGAGGCCGAAGAGGAAGTGGAGCGATCAGGCTGGTCCATCCGTGCGGCGGTACCATCTTCTTGCCCATGGCCGCAAGCACAGTCTAAATCCTTGGCATCTGATGCAACAGCGCGCAAAAGGCCGCCATGTCCTCTTCCCTTCCGCGTCATGCCGACATGGCGCCCCATCACCGTCGTCTGATTTCCAACTGGCTGTTTGTCCTGTGCTTCATGCTGCTGGGCATGATCGCCATTGGCGGTGTCACGCGCCTGACAGGCTCTGGTCTGTCCATCATGGACTGGCAGCCTGTCAGCGGCATTATCCCCCCTCTCTCCCACGCTGAATGGGAGCGGCTGTTCGCGCTGTATAAAACCATTCCGCAATATCATCTTCAACATGAAGGATTCGGGCTGGAAGGGTTCCAGAAAATTTTCTGGGCTGAGTGGATTCACCGCTTCTGGGGCCGCCTGATGGGCCTGGTGCTCTTTGTGCCGCTGGTATGGTTCACCATTCGCGGCATGATTACCCGCAAACTGGCGCTGCGGCTGTTCCTTTTCTTTATTCTCGGTGCGCTGCAGGGGGCCATTGGCTGGTTCATGGTCGCTTCCGGCTTCCGGCCAGACAGCACAGCCGTGGAACCTGTCCGGCTGGTGCTCCACCTAAGCGCGGCTTTGGCCCTTTATCTGGCTGTTCTATGGACCGCGTTTTCCATCCGCTGGCCCCAGCCGCAGACCGTGCCCGCCACGCCGGCTGCACACCGCACCAAAAGGCTGGTCTGGGCGGCTCTGTGCCTGATCTGCATCACCATTATAGCGGGGGGCTTTACGGCAGGCACTCATGCGGGGTTCGTGTTCAACACCTTCCCCCTGATGGACGGCCACCTTATTCCACAGGATTATGCGCGTCTGACTCCCTTCTGGCTGAACTGGGTGGACAACAAGGCCGCCATTCAGTTTGACCACCGCCTGCTGGCAACCCTGACAGCCCTGACCATTGGATGTGTGCTGCTGGTTGGCCTGCGCACCCGCGGCCTTGGCGCCAAGGCCCACAATGCACTGATGCTGCTGGGCTGGGCCGTGCTTATTCAGTACGCGCTGGGGGTTACCACCCTGCTGCTGGTTGTGCCGGTCTGGGCCGGGGCAGTGCACCAGACCTTTGCTGCCGTTCTGCTGGGTGTGATGCTGTATGTGCTGCACAACCTGCGGGGTGTCAGCACCCGCTGAGGCCGGAGGGAAAACCGGATGCTCTCTCCCATTTTCCCGGCACAGAATGGTTGCTTTTAGGCTCTGAAACTGTATGGTGCGCGCCATGAATTCCGTCTGGTTCACGTCCGAGTCTCTGCGGCGCGCCGAAATGGCGCGAGCGGGCGGCGTGGCCCTGCGTCTGGACCTTCTCCTTCGACTAATCAGCCCCTGAGCGATCCCGGCGGCTTCGTGCCGTCACGCTTAGGGGGCGAGTGAACGAGTTTCCGCATAAGTGCGGCACAAGCGGCGCTGACCCGCGCCAGAAACCAGACCAGACTGATATCTTAAGGACATTCTCCATGTCAGCCAGCCACACCATTACCCATCCCTCCTTTGGCCAGATGAGCGCCGACCGGGTTATCATTTTTGATACCACCCTGCGCGATGGCGAGCAGTCCCCAGGTTTTTCCATGAACTTGACGGAAAAACTGCGGATGGCCGAGGCTCTGGCCACTCTGGGCGTGGACGTGATTGAAGCGGGCTTTCCCGTTGCGTCCAAAGGGGATTTTGAATCCGTTCACCAGATTGCAAAAAACACCAACGGCCCGGTAATCTGTGCTCTGGCCCGCACAGGCGGCGCCAAGGACATTGCCGCGGCAGGTGAGGCGCTGGCCCCTGCGAAACGCAAGCGTATCCATAACTTCATTTCCACGTCTCCGCTGCACATGAAATACAAGCTGCGGATGGAACCTGAAACAGTTCTGGACCTGATCACCACCGGTAACACGGCTGCCCGCAACCTGACGGATGATGTGGAATGGTCAGCCGAAGATGGCTCCCGCACCGAGCCAGACTTCCTGTGCCGCTGCGTGGAATCCGCCATCAAGGCCGGTGCCACCACCATCAACATTCCAGACACCGTAGGCTATGCCACGCCGGAAGACATGGAACGCATTTTCTCCATGCTGCGGGAGCGGGTGCCGGGTGCTGAGCGCGTGATTTTCTCCGCCCATAACCATAACGATCTGGGGTTGGCCGTCGCCAACACGCTGGCTTCTGTCCGGGGTGGAGCACGCCAGATTGAATGCACCATCAACGGTATTGGCGAACGTGCCGGTAACGCTGCGCTGGAAGAAATTGTCATGGCCATGCGCACCCGGCATGACCAGTACCCCTTCACCACCGGCATTAACACGCCCGGTCTGCTGAAGGTCTCTCGCATGCTGGCCACCATCACCAGCTTTGACGTGCAGCCCAACAAGGCCATTGTCGGCCGCAACGCCTTTGCGCATGAAAGTGGTATCCATCAGGATGGCGTGCTGAAAAACGCCGCCACCTATGAAATCATGACGCCCGAAAGCGTGGGCTGGAGTCGGTCTTCTCTGGTCATGGGCAAACACTCCGGCCGCGCCGCGTTCCGCGACAAGCTGAAAGCACTGGGTTATGGCGATCTGGAAGACAGCAAGCTGAACGATGCTTTCTCCCGCTTCAAGGATCTGGCTGACCGCAAGAAGGTTGTGTACGACGAAGACATCGTTGCGCTGGTGGATGATGAAGTGCGCGATCACGACCACATCCGCTTTGGCGCGCTGAGCCTGGCTTCCCAGTCTGGCAAGCCTTCTGAAGCGGAACTGACCCTGCATGTGGATGGCAAGACAGTGGCCGCGCAGGCTTCTGGCAACGGGCCGGTGGATGCCGCCTTCAACGCCCTGCGCACCGCTTTCCCGCATGAAGCCCGACTGGCCCTGTTCTCCGTCGGTGCAGTAACGGAAGGCACGGACGCACAGGCCCGCACGACCGTACGGCTGGAAGAAGATGGCAAGATGGTGGATGGTCAGGGCGCGGATGCCGATACGGTTGTTTCTGCCGTGCGCGCCTATGTGCATGCGCTGAACAAGCTGCTGGTCAAGCGCACACGCGCTGAACCCGAAGCGCTGACGGCCTGATATTCGCCTCCCTCTTTTCCGCGCCCGGATTCAGGAAACGGAAAAGAGGGGATGCTTTATCCGCATTGCTTTTCACGGAGAGAAGCTTTGCAAGGCCAGCCAGAAGGGATCAACTGGAATGGACTGGCCGTTTTTCTTGGAACTGAAACGATTGATACGGAGATCCGGTGCTGTCAATCGGAACCAGAAACAAACGTATTCAGCGACCAAGAGGTCTATCAGCCTGACGTGAAAGAGTTTTCAAACGGCATCTCAGACCAGCAGAAGACTCTTTCCTCATAGTTTCTCGCGCAAAGGTCTTGTCTCGCTGGTTGCGCATGGGTAATCCCTGCCCCACATATCAACGCGATCTTTCCGGGTAATTTGTAACGGCTCACACTCAGAGAGATCGCTCGGCGCCGCCTTCAAGCCAGGAGTCCTGGATGTTTTCTCGTCTGCTCGGTCTCATGTCTGCTGACATGGCAATTGACCTGGGTACTGCCAACACCCTTGTCTATGTCAAAGGACGCGGGATTGTTCTCAATGAGCCATCTGTTGTGGCCATTGCCGAGGTACGAGGCAAAAAACAGCTTCTGGCGGTAGGGGAGGAAGCCAAACTGATGGTTGGCCGAACCCCCGGCAACATTACGGCCATCCGCCCCATGCGGGACGGGGTCATTGCAGATTTTGATGTTGCGGAAGAAATGATCAAGCATTTCATTCGCAAGGTTCATAACCGCCGCGCCTTTACCAGCCCGCAGATTATTGTGTGCGTGCCCTCCGGCTCCACCGCCGTTGAACGCCGCGCCATTCAGGAAAGCGCTGAAAGTGCCGGTGCTCGCCGGGTCTTCCTGATTGAGGAGCCCATGGCCGCCGCCATTGGCGCGGGTCTGCCGGTAACCGAGCCTTCTGGCAGCATGATTGTGGATATTGGCGGTGGCACGACCGAGGTAGCCGTGATCTCTCTGGGTGGCATTGTCTATGCCCGCTCCGTGCGTGTTGGCGGGGACAAGATGGATGAAGCCATCATCTCCTACATTCGTCGCGCCCATAATCTGCTGATTGGGGAAAGCTCGGCAGAACGTATCAAGATCAAGCTGGGCTCCGCCATGATGCCGGATGATCCGGAAGACCCCGGCCCGTGGCTGGATGTGAAAGGCCGGGATCTGATCAATGGGGTGCCGCGTGAAGTGCAGGTTTCCCAGGCCCAGATTGCCGAAAGCCTGATTGAACCTGTCAGCCAGATTGTGGACGCTGTCACCACAGCGCTGGAAAACACACCGCCCGAACTGGCGGCTGATATTGTAGACAAGGGCATTGTGCTGACAGGCGGCGGTGCGCTGCTTTACCGCCTGAGCGATGTGCTGCGTCTTTCCACCGGCCTGCCGGTCACGGTTGGGGAAGATCCTCTTTCCTGCGTGGCGCTGGGCACGGGCCGGGCGCTGGAGGAAATGAAACGCCTGCGCAATGTGCTGACCACCATGTATTGATGGTATCCGGTTTCATCACGCAGACCACCACGCCATCCTCGCGGAAAAGGAATGGCGATCACCCGTCAGCCTGACTGACAGAAGAGGATGCATCACGGTTCATGTGGGGTCAGTTCACACACGCCCTGAACGGACAAGGCGGGGCGAAACCCCTGCGTGAGGCCGTACACGCATGATCCCGGTTTCCATTCAGGTTCGGCAGGCTCTTGGCAAGCTGGTGCTGCCGCTGCTGCTGCTGCTATCCATTGGCGTGATTATTGGCGCACAGGCAGACAAACCCCTGGCGGACAGGGCACGCATGTATGTGGCTGATGCGCTGGCCCCCCTGTGGTCCCTGATGAGCGGCACACAGGAGTATGTGCTGACCATGACGGAAAACCTGCGCGAAGCCGGACGCCTTGCCAGAGAAAACGCCCGCCTGAAAACAGAAAATGAAAATCTGCGCCGGTGGTATGATGTGGCCGTCTCCCTCACGCGGGAAAATGACTCCCTCAAGACCGCCCTGCACTGGATTCCCGAACCTGCTCCCGCTTTTGTGACCGGCCGGGTGGTGGCGGATAGCGGAGGAATTTATGCCCGCGCCGTGCTGCTGGTGGCGGGTACCGAAAGTGGCGTGCAGGTTGGCAATGTGGCGCTGGCCGCCAACGGGCTTGCGGGCCGCGTAACGGAAACAGGGGCGCATTCCGCCCGAATTCTGTTGATTACAGATATTGCCAGCCGCCTGCCGGTTATGCTGGAAGCCAGCCATGCTCCTGCTATAATGGTAGGTGATAACTCACCTATGCCGAGATTGATGTATTACGCGCAGGACACCCGACCCATTGAAGGCGAACGTGTTGTCACCAGCGATCAGGCCGGGGCCTTTCCTGCGGGGTTGCCCATTGGCACGGTACATTACGTCAGCCCCGGCAGGCCTGTTGTTGCTCCCTTTGCCCAACTGGATCATCTCACGCTGCTGCGGGTCTTCAACTTCGGGCGTGCGCAGATTGAACCCCCGGAAGCACCGGGCCACGTTCCCCTGACCCCACAGAAAAAATCACTGGAACTGCCGCTCAAAAGCCTGCTGGGTCAGGGTTAAGGACAGCGCACGCCATGATGCCTGATCCTTCCATGTCTTCATGGGAACCGGAAATCCAGCCCCGGCAGACCCTGTGGCAGCGGCTTGATAGCGGCTTGCGGCACCTGCTGCCCTCCCTGTTCATTGCGCTGGCCATTATTGTTTTCTCGGCCCCCATCCCCTTGCCGGGATCGGCTGAACTGCTGCCCGCCATCGTGATCGCCACCGTATTTTTCTGGTCCTTCTGGCGGCCCTCCGGCATGCCGAGTCTGGCGGTGTTTGTGCTGGGCCTGTTCATGGATCTGGTGGGGTTTGCGCCGTTAGGGGTCAGCGCCTTTATTCTGCTGCTGGTGCACGGAGTCGCGTTCTATGCGCGCTTTGGTCTCATGCGGCTGCATTTTCTGCTGGTGTGGGCTGTGTTCAGCCTTCTGGCCACGGCCGCCTGCATGCTGCAATGGGGGCTGGCCTGCCTGTTCAGGCTTCATATGCTGGACATGGCCCCCGCTTTGTTTGAATCTTTCCTGTGCATAGGGGTTTATCCCCCGCTTTCCGCCCTGTTCTCCTGGGTTTTCCGTATGCTTGATGATGAGGAAGACGCCTGATGCCAGCAGGAGAACCATCATGCGGTTGAGGCGTCGCAGGCGGGAAAACCAGCGCCTGATGCCCATCAAGAACCAGAAGGACCCGGCACGCGGCGTTTTTACACGCCGTGCGCTGCTGTTCATGGCTGTGCAGACAGGCACGCTGGGGGTTCTGGCTCACAAACTCTACCAGCTTCAGGTCAAGGATGGAGACCGCTACGCCCGCATGGCCGCCAGCAACCGGGTCAGCAAGCGGTATCTGGCACCGCCGCGTGGCCGTATTGTGGACCGTTATGGCATTGCGCTGGCCAACAACAAGGAAAACTGGCGCGCCCTGATCCTGCCGGAAGAAACCACGGATGTGGCCGGCACCATAGAACGGTTTTCCACCATCATTCCGCTGGATGAACGGGACCGCGCCCGCATAGCCCGTGAAATGCGCCATCAGCGGCGGTTTGTGCCCGTCATGCTGCGGGACTTCCTCTCCTGGGATGAAATGGCGCGGATTGAGCTGAATGCGCCCTCTCTGCCCGGCGTTCTGATTGATGTGGGCACCCGCCGCGTTTATCCGGAAGGGGAACTGCTGGCCCACATCATCGGTTATGTGGCGCCCCCCAATGAGCGCGATGTGGCTCACTCTGCCCTGCTGGCCCTTCCCGGTATGCGGGTTGGTCGCTCTGGCATTGAGCAAAGTCAGGACGAAAAGCTGCGTGGCACGGCAGGGTCCGTAGAAATGGAGGTCAACTCCGTTGGCCGCGTCATGTCCGAACTCAACCGGATAGAAGGCGCACCCGGCACGGAGATTGGGCTGACCATTGACCGTGGCCTGCAACAGAAAGTGCTGGGCCGCATTGGAGAACAGACGGCCTCTGCCGTGGTGATGGACTGCCGCAATGGCGAGGTTCTGGCCATGGTCAGCACACCCTCCTTTGATCCTTCCCTGTTTGATAGCGGCGTCAGCCATGCGCAGTGGATTGAATGGACCAATAACGAACGCACACCCCTGATCAACAAGACCGTGGCGGGCGTGTATCCTCCCGGCTCCACCTTCAAGCCCGCCGTCGCCATGGCTGGTTTGCAGTCCGGCCTGTTTTCTCCATCCGACCGGATATTCTGCCCCGGTCATCTGGATGTTGGCGGAACCCGCTTTCACTGCTGGTCGCGCTGGGGGCATGGGTCCATAGACCTGCATCAGGCCCTGAAATATTCCTGTGACGTCTATTTCTATGAAATGGCCCGCCGCATAGGCATGGACCGGATTGCTGATACAGCCCACCAGTTCGGGCTGGGCACAACGCTGGACATTGAACTGCCCCACACCCGCACCGGCCTTATTCCCACCCCAACGTGGCGGCAGGCACACCACCACCACTGGAATGGCGGGGATACCATTGTCAGTGGCATCGGGCAGGGGTTTGTGCAGGTTACACCGCTGCAACTGGCCACCTACACCTCCCGACTGGCAACGGGGCGCAGTGTGCAGCCCCATCTGGTGCGCGCCCTGAACAGTGAAGTCGGGCCGCAAGCCACGGCAGACCACTGGCCAGAGCTGAACATGCCGGAGAAATACCTCACGGCACTGCGCAGTGGCATGTTTGCTGTTGTGAATGAACAGCACGGCACGGCCCCCAAGGCGCGGCTTTCCCTGCCCGGCGTGACCATGGCGGGCAAGACGGGTTCCGCGCAGGTTCGGCGGGTGTCTCGCGCCCTGCGCGAAAGCGGTCACTTCAATTCCGCCAACCTGCCGTGGGAATATCGGCCGCACGCGCTGTTCATCTGCTTCGCGCCGTACGATAACCCTCAATATGCAGTTTCTGTGGTGATCGAGCACGGAAACGCCGGGGCTGATGCGGCAGCACCTCTGGCGCGAGACATCATGACCGACACCCTGATGCGTGACCCGGTCAACCATGTCACCCCTCCGCCCGAAAGCGTGGCAGATGCGGGCGATATCGAATAAGCCATGAAGTTCCACAAACGCCTTTTGCGGGCAGAACCGAGCTTTCGGCTCCTCTCCAAGCTATGGCGCATCAGTTGGCTATATGTGCTGCTGATCTGCACTCTGGCCGGTGTGGGTTATATTACTTTGTATTCGGCAGGCGGTGGCACACCCTACCCCTTCGCCGCCCCGCAGGCTGCCCGCTTTGCCGTTGGGCTTGTGCTCATGATTACGGTTGCCATGCTGCCGCCCAAAATACTGGTGCGCATATCCTGGCCGCTTTACCTGCTCTCCATCACGCTGCTGGTGGCCGTGTTGCATATGGGCCATGTGGGCAAAGGGGCCGAGCGCTGGCTGATGATCGGCGGTTTGCAGGTGCAGCCTTCTGAATACGCCAAAGTGGCGTTGGTGCTGGCTTTGGCCTCGTGGTTTTACCGCATCAGTTACGCCCGCATGGGCAACCCCCTGTGGCTGTTACCGCCTGCCTTCATGGTGTTGTTGCCAGTTGTGCTGGTTCTGAAAGAGCCCAATCTGGGCACAGCCACCATTATTGGCGGCATTGGCGCGGCCATGTTTTTTGCCGCCGGAATGCGCCTGTGGCTGATTGTGCTGCTACTGCTGCCCGTGCCCTACATGGCCAAATTTGCCTACGCGCACCTACATGATTATCAGCGCGCCCGCATAACCACCTTCCTGAACCCGGAAAGCGACCCTCTGGGTGCCGGATACAACATCATCCAATCCAAGATTGCGCTTGGTTCAGGTGGTATGTGGGGCCAGGGCTATCTGCATGGATCACAGGGGCAGCTCAACTTCCTGCCCGAAAAACAGACCGACTTCATTTTCACCATGATTGCCGAAGAATGGGGGTATGTGGGGGCCATTACGGTCATTGGTCTGCTGCTGGTGCTCATTCTGGGGGGCATGCTGATGGCCATCCGCAGCCGCAACCGTTTCGGGCGGCTGGTTGCGCTGGGTATCAGCATGAACTTCTTCCTCTACTGCCTTGTAAACCTTTCCATGGTGATGGGGGCCATTCCGGTTGGGGGCGTACCTCTGCCACTGGTGTCTTATGGTGGGTCCGCCATGCTGAACGTGATGTTGGGGTTTGGCCTGCTGCTTTCCACCTGGGTACACCGCGATTCCCGCTTTGGCGAAAGCGAAGACGAGGAAACGACCTGAATAGCGGATTTTTTCTGCTGCTGTCGGTTCAGGAAGTAATATATTTCCTGTGGATGATGTGACATAAAAGCGGAAATGAAGCAGAAAACCGCCATTTCCCAATCGCCTTCGGGCCTCTTTTTCCGTAGCCTCTTCAAATAAAAATCAGAAATACCAAAGGGCTTTTCCATACATCATGCCACAGATCAGTAACCCTTCAGACAATACTGATACATCCTCCCAATTCCGCACCATTATCATAGGAATACTTGCCGCTACGGCCGGCCTTATGTCCGGGCTTGATATTGGTGTGATTTCCGGCGCTCTGGATTTTGTATCCGAGGCCTTTCATGCCTCCACCTTTGCGCAGGAATGGATTGTCAGCGCCATGATGGCTGGTGCCGCCGTTGGGGCTGTGCTTGCCGGATGGCTGGCCAAGATTACAGGCCGCAAATGGGCGCTGGTTCTGGGGGGTGTGATTTTCATTATCGGCTCGCTGGGCTGCGCTTTGGCATGGTCTGTGGCCAGCATGATCTGGGGACGAGCCATGATGGGGCTGGCCATTGGCATTGCGGCCTTTACCTCCCCTCTCTACCTGTCTGAAATTGCCAGTGAGAACACCCGTGGAGCCATGATCTCCACCTACCAGCTCATGATTACCGTTGGCATTTTCATGGCGTTCATCAGCGATACGCTTCTCAGCTACCACGCCCAGTGGCGCTGGATGTTCGGGATGATTGCCATCCCCGGTGTGTTGTTTGTGGTGGGTGTGCTGTTCCTGCCCTACAGCCCCCGCTGGCTGATGATGCAGGGCCGCCGGGAAGAAGCGCTGGCTGTTCTGAAAGACCTGCGCCCCACAGCGCATGAAGCCCATGCCGAAATCCGCGCCATTGATGAACAACTCAAACAGCGGCAAAGCGGGTTTAGCCTGTTATGGGAGAACGCCAATTTCCGGCGCTCCATTCTGCTTGGCGTCATGCTTCAGGCCATGCAGCAGTTCGCCGGTATTAACGTGGTGATGTATTACGCCCCCAAAATCTTTGCCATGGCAGGGTTTGTGGGCACCGCCCAGATGTGGTGCACAGCCATGATCGGCTTTGTAAACGTGCTGGCCACTCTCGCCGCTATCGGGCTGGTGGACCGCTGGGGACGTAAACCCATTCTGTACTGCGGGTTCTCCATCATGACTGTCTCCATGGCGGCGCTGGCCGTACTCAACCATGTGGGCATGGAAAGCGATGGGGCAAAAATTCTGTGTGTTTTCCTCATCATGATCTTTATTGTGGCGCATGCCATGTCCGCAGGGCCGCTGATGTGGGTTCTGTGTTCAGAAATTCAGCCCATCAAGGGAAGGGATCTGGGTATTACCCTCTCCACCCTGACCAACTGGATTTCCAACATGATTGTAGGGGCGTCTTTCCTTAGCCTGCTGGGCTGGTTGGGCGGGGCAAAAACCTTTGGCCTGATCGCTCTTCTAAACGCCCTGTTCCTGCTTCTGACCAAACTGTTCGTGCCCGAAACCAAAGGCGTTTCTCTGGAAGTGATTGAACAGAATCTGATGGCTGGAAAAAAACTGAGGGAAATCGGGCAGTAAGCGCATTTTGCCGCCCCACCTCCCTCATGAGACGCACATGCTCTCTTGACTAGATCTGGGGTGGCTTTTAGCCTACGCGAGAAAAGGTAACAAATAGTACTGTTTTCCTCTCTTCTCTTCCCTTACCCGGTTCCGCGCGCTGACACTCTCCCGATTCTTCCCCACAGGCGGACAATCCCTCCCGCCTGCGCTGGTGCTTAAAGATGGGTGTTGGCGTGCTTCTTCTGTTGGTTTTTTCAAAGGCAGGATACGCCAGCGTGACAATGCACCCCATTCCCTTACGCCGTTTTCTGGTATCGGCTGTCGCTCTGCTGGCACTGGCAGGCTGTAATCGCAAACAGGCCACCCCGCAGCTCCCACCCCAGACTGTTGGCGTTATAACCCTTCACCCTCAGGCCGTGACCATCCATACCAGCCTGCCGGGCCGCACAGATGCATTTGAAATTGCTCAGGTACGCCCCCAGGTCACAGGCGTTATCCAGAAACGTCTGTTTACGGAAGGCGCGGATGTTACGGTGGGGCAACAGCTCTACCAGATTGATCCCTCTCGTTATCAGGCTGCGTATGACACCGCCCGCGGCCAGTTGGCCGAAGCACAAGCAGCCGAAGTCACGGCCCGGGCCAAGCTGGAACGCTACCGTTCTCTGGTGAAAGCCCACGCGGTCAGCAGCCAGGAATATGATGATGCTCTTGCGGCGGAAAAGCAGGCGCAGGGTCAGATTCTCAGCGCCAAAGGGCAGGTGGAAAGCGCCGAGGTCAATCTTGGCTACACCAAGATGTATGCCCCTATTTCCGGACGAATCAGCCGTACACTGGTTACGGTGGGTGCGCTTGTCACGGCCAACCAGACTGACAACACAGCCATTGTCACCCGGCTGGACCCCATTTACGTGGACGTCAATCTACCCGCCATCACGCTGTTGCGCCTGAAGCGGGAACTGGCGCAAGGCCGCATCACGCGCCAGCCCAATGGCGAAGTACCAGTGACCCTCACGCTGGAAGATGGCTCGACCTACGAACATGTGGGCCGTATGGCGCTTTCGGAAGTCAACGTGGACACCTCTACGGCCTCCGTCGTGGTCCGCGCTATCATGCCTAACCCGGACAAATTGCTCCTGCCGGGCATGTATGTACATGCACAACTTGAGGAAGGCTCTGACCCCAACAGTCTTCTGGTGCCCCAGCAGGCCGTCAGCCACAACACTCATGGGGATGCACAGGTCTGGGTTATCAAACCAGATAACACGGCAGAACTGCGCCAGATTCAGATTGGACAGGCCTATGGAGAAAACTGGCTGGTAACCGGTGGCCTGAAAGACGGCGAGCGTGTGGTGACCGTTGGCGTGCAGAAAGTGAAGCCCGGTGCCAAGGTCAAGCCTGAAGAAGCCACCACGCCTCCGGCAGCGTCCTCCCCTGATGCCGCCAGCCAGAACAAGGGCCAGTAAGACTCATGTCCCTGTCGCGCTTTTTTATTGATAGGCCCATCTTTGCGTGGGTCATCAGTCTCATCATCATGCTGGTTGGCGGGCTGTCCATCTTCCGGTTGCCCATTGCCCAGTATCCCAGCATCGCGCCACCCCAGATCGCCATTTCCGTCACCTATCCAGGGGCGTCAGCGAATACGGTGAACGATACGGTTGTACGCCCCATCCTTCAGCAGATGTTCGGGCTGGACCATCTGGAATATATTTCCGCGCAGTCTTACGCCTCTGGCCAGATGGAAATTGACCTCACCTTCGCACAGGGTACCAACCCGGACATTGCGCAGGTGCAGGTGCAGAACAAGCTTCAGCTTGCCCAACCCAAACTGCCAACGGAAGTCACGGCTCAGGGCCTCAGCATCACCAAAGCCGTCAAGAACTTCATGATGGTGCTGGCCTTCATTTCCACTGATGGCAGCATGAGCGGCGCGGATATTGCCGATTATGTGGCCTCCAACATCTCTGACCCCCTCAGCCGTGTAACGGGCGTGGGTGATCACACGCTGTTCGGGTCCGAATACGCCATGCGCATCTGGATGGACCCCGGCAAACTGTTTAGCTACGGGCTGACGGTGAAGGATGTTCAGGCAGCCATTCAGAACCAGAACATCCAGATTTCTTCCGGTGAACTGGGCGGTCTTCCGGCCAGCAAGGGTATCCGGCTGGATGCCACCATTATCGGCCCGACGCGACTGACCTCACCAGAAGAGTTTCGCAAGATCATCCTGAAAGTCCAGCCTGACGGTTCTCAGGTGCGTATCAGTGATATTGCGAAGGTTGAACTGGGCCCACAGACCTACAACACCAACTCCTTCTACAACAACATGCCGGCCTCCGGCATGGCGCTGAAACTCGCCCCCGGCGCAAACCAGATTTCAACCGAAGCCGCAGTGCGCGCGCAGATCACCCAGTTGGAAAAATTTTTCCCGCCGGGTCTGAAAACTGTTTACCCGCTGGATACGCAGCCCTTTATTACGCTTTCTATTGAAGAAGTGGTCATCACGCTGCTGGAAGCCATTGGGCTTGTGTTCCTGGTGATGCTGATTTTCCTGCAGAATTTCCGGGCCACGCTTATTCCCACAATTGCGGTGCCTGTTGTGCTGCTGGGTACGTTCGGTCTGCTGGAACTGTTTGGGTATTCCATAAACACCCTGACCATGCTGGCCATGGTGCTGGCCGTGGGCCTGCTAGTGGATGACGCCATTGTGGTGGTGGAAAATGTGGAACGCGTAATGACGGAGAAAAAACTCTCTCCGGTTGAAGCCTCCCGCGTTTCCATGGATGAAATCTCCGGTGCTCTGGTGGGCATTGTGCTGGTACTCAGCGCCGTGTTCCTGCCTATGGCAGCATTCTCCGGCTCCGTGGGTGTGATCTACCGGCAGTTCTCTGTCACCATTGTTGCAGCCATGTGGCTCTCCGTGCTGGTGGCCATGGTGCTGACTCCTGCCCTGTGCGCCACCATGCTCAAACCCGGCACGCACGAAAAAACCACCGGGCCGGCTGGCTGGTTCAACCGCACTTTCCATAAGCTGACCAATGGTTACCTGCACGGGGTGCAGTTCCTGATCAGCCGGATGGCGCTCTCGCTCATCGGGTTTGCGCTCATCACCGGTCTGGCTGTTTTCCTGTTCATGAAACTGCCATCAGGCTTCCTGCCGGATGAAGATCAGGGGCTCATTTTTGGTCAGGTCACCATGCCGCCCAATACGCCCATGGAACAGACCGAGGCCATGAACCGTGAAATTGCTGATTACATTCTCAAGACAGAAGGTAGTCTGGTAGAATCCGTCTATTCCATGAACGGCTTCAACTTTGCCGGGCAGGGCCAGAACTCTGGTGCGTTCTTCATCCGGTTGAAAGACTGGAAGCTGCGCACGGGTGCCGGGCAGACATCTTCCGCCATTGCCAACCGCATCATGATGCACTTCTGGTTCAACCCGAAGGCGCAGATCTTTGCCATCAACCCGCCTGCCGTGCTGGAACTGGGCAACGCCACCGGCTTTGACCTTGAACTGGAAGATCGCGGGCATCTGGGGCACCAGAAACTGCTGGACGCCCGGAACATGGTGCTGGGTCTGGCAGCTCAGGACAAGCGCCTGATGGCCGTGCGCCCCAACGGCATGGAAGATGCCTCGCAGTATCATCTTGATATCGACCGGGAAAAAGCCAATGCACTTGGCATTACCATTGATGATATCAACAGCACCATTGAAGGGGCTCTAGGCTCCATCTACGTCAACCAGTTCACGCGGGATGACCGTGTTAAACAGGTCTATATTCAGGGTGTGCCAGAAGCCCGAATGCTGCCCGCCGACCTGAATAAATGGTACATCCGCAACGCGCTGAACACGCTTACGCCTCTGAACGCCTTTATCAGCGGACACTGGATTGTCGGTCCGCAGAAAGTTGAGAACTACAACGGCCTGAACGCCTTTGAAATTCTCGGACAGCCAGCAGCCGGTTACAGTTCAGGCGATTCCATTACCGCCATTCAGGATATTCTGAAAAAACTACCCTCTGGCATTGGTTATGAATGGACCGGCCTTTCTTTTGAACAGATTGCCTCCGGTTCCTCCACCGGCCCGCTTTATGCGCTGGCGGCGGTTGTCATTCTGCTGTGCCTTGCGGCCCTGTATGAAAGCTGGGCCATTCCGCTGGCGGTTATTCTGGTGGTGCCGCTGGGCGTTCTGGGAGCCATTGCAGCGACCCTCCTGCGCGGCATGGATAATGATGTGTATTTTCAGGTTGGACTGCTGACCACCGTTGGGCTGGCGGTGAAAAACGCCATCCTGATTGTGGAGTTCGCAAAAGCGGGCTTTGAACAAGGGCAATCTCTTGAAGATGCCGTGCAGACCGCCGCACGCGAACGCCTGCGTCCTATTCTGATGACCTCCATCGCCTTTGTGGTGGGTGTGTTCCCGCTGGCCATTGCCTCTGGCGCTGGCTCAGCCTCCCGTATTGCCATCGGCACGGCCGTAGTAGGCGGTATGGCCACGGCAACGCTGCTGGCTGTCTATTTTGTGCCGGTCTTTTTTGTCGGGGTTCTGCGCCTCTTCCGTGTCAGACGCATCAGCGAACGGCAGGAACAGCCCTCACCCGCCTCCAACGCTATCGGAAGCGAATAAACGCATGTCCGCATTTTCTTCCTCTCCGCGTCCGCTCCGCTTCCGCGCCCTGTCCCTCGCTTTGGCGACAGGCGTGCTTTCGGGGTGCACCATGATCCCCAAATACAAACGGCCAGCCCCCCCGCTGGCCACCACCTGGCCTGCCTACCAGAATACGGGCAATCCCAAGCTGCAACAGGCCGCGTACGATATCGGTTGGAATGATTTCTTCACCGACCCACGCCTGAAGGCGCTCATTGCAATCGCCATTCGTGAAAACCGCGATCTGCGTGTCGCTGCGGCCAATATTGCCGAAGCACAGGGCCAGTACGACGTTCAGCACGCTGGCCTGTTCCCCACCATCAGCGCATCCGGCGGGCCAATGTATCAGGCTCCATCCGATGCCGCAGGGCTGAGCTTTGCGCCGGGGCTGGGGTCAGAAAGCTCTGAAAAATCCGGCATGAGCCTGGCGCGTGATCCGTTCCGTTATTATCAGGGAGGAATCGGGTTTTCTTCCTACGAGATTGACCTGTTTGGCCGTATCCGCAGCCTGACGCGGGAATCTGCTGAAAAAGCATTGTCCGAACAGGCCAACCTGCGGGGCATGCTGATCAGCATCGTCTCGCAGGTGGCAACAGCCTATGTCACCTGGCTGGGGGACAAGGAAACGCTGGCCGTGGCGGATAATACGCTGACCACGCAGCAGGAAACGCTCAACCTGACGCGCGAAAAATACAACCATGGTGAAGCCAACCTGCTGACCGTGCGGCAAGCGGAAACACAGGTGCAGCAGAGCGCTGCCCTGCGCGCTGATTCCCGCCGCAAGGTGGCGCAGGATGAAAACCTGATCACGCTGCTGATTGGCGCCCCTATTCCCGCTAACCTGCCACCTCCACAACCTTTGGGGCAGCAAACCATTCTGGCCGATCTGCCCGCAGGTGTGCCATCTGATCTGCTGACTCGCCGGCCGGATATTGTGGGAGCAGAGCACGATCTGCTGGCGGCGCAGGCGGATATTGGCGCGGCACGGGCTGCCTTCTTCCCGCGCCTGACGCTTACCGCCAATGATGGCATTTCCAGCCTTCAGTTCCATCAGCTTTTCACATCCGCCGCCACAACATGGGGCCTTAATCCGCAACTTCAGATCCCGCTCTGGACATGGGGCATGAACAGCGGAAACCTGAAAGCGTCCAAGGCACGGCGGGATGGGAAAATCGCCTCCTATGAGAAAACCGTGCAGTCTGCCTTCAGGGAAGTGGCAGATGCGCTCGCTGCCCGAGAAGCCTATCTGGATGAGAAAAAACAGGTGGATGATCTGGTCACATCCTCTGCTGATGCCTTCCGGCTGGCCAAGATGCGGTATGATGCCGGAACGGACTCCTACCTCACCACACTGGACTCTCAGCGTTCCTACCTGCAGGCCCAGCAGATCCAGATCATGGTTGCCGTTTCCAACTACCAGAATCTGATTACCATCTACCGGGCGTTGGGTGGAGGATGGAAGGAGCACACCCTTCCTCCAAAATCCCCCGTTCCCGTTGCGCGCCAGCCTGTCTCTCAGACAGGCTGATACACGCCTTACACCAAAACCGTTCCTCATATCCGCATTCCTGATCAAGGCTGCGGTGAGGAACGGCTACGGCGCTATGTGAGCGGCTAAGTGCCGTCAGATACACAGCCTGCACCTGACCAAAAACATCCCAGATCAATCAGGTCGGTGTGTCAGAACATCTTTCCTGACAGGTGGAGGGTTCAAAAAACTCTCTCCGCCCCTTTCTGCCACAAGCAGTATCACTGGATTATGGGTCTGACGTGACGGAGGATGTTTTCCAACCCTTCCGGGTTTAAACCATTTTGACCATGGCGCACCGAGAACCAGGGGGCAGTCCAGAGATTTCCTCCTGCCGCACATTCTCTGTCAAACGGGTTTCATTCTTAGCCGACGACACGACGCAAAACCCAAGGCGCTCATAAAAAGGCCGGTTCCATGGTGCGGAGCGGAAGGTTGTCAAGGTAACCCGCGCCATACCGCGTGCTTTGGCTTCTGCACAAGCGTGCTGAATGAGAGCTCGTCCAAGCCCGGCTCCCTGGGCCCTTATTTCTACCGAGACTTCGAGAATATGCAGGTCAGACCCCTGCTGTTCCGCGCTTAAAAAACCACAGGGCTTTCCTGCACTCTCCACGCCCACCCAGCACAGTCCTTGAACAATGCAGGCCGTGTGCTGGGCCTCTGAAAGGCTTGCCCCGTCTTCCGCCAGAAAAGCCAAAGCTGGAATCTGACGGAAGAGTTGCGCGGCAGACCGTTCAATAACAGGCAATTTCGGCACGTCTTCCTGCCGAGCCAACCGAACGGAGAAAGAAGCACTACCCATGGTTTCTCTAAATTCAGATAGAATACTGATACAAAAAAAGGCCGTCTGAGACGACCTTTTCCTGCGGCATGTTCGCCAGAACGCCTTTTATTTTTTGGCAGCAACCGGAGCCGGAGAGAGCTTCAGCACCCAAAGCTGGGCAATATCATGAGCGCCCGTATCCCCGTCCACTGTCTTCAGTGTGGCGATAGCAGCGCCTTTCTTCCCTGCCTGCATCTGCGCCAGACCAAGGTGCAGGCGGGCGATATTTACATCCGACACACCTTTGGTAATAGCCTGCTGCATCAAATCAAGGCCTTTATCAGCCTGCCCGAATGTGACGTAGTTATAGCCAACCTTCAGCAGATCATCGCCTGTTTTGGCCTTAAGGGCCGCAGCTTCATCCGCTGCAACGGAGGCTTTCTTGTCCGCTACCGTTTTTTCAACCAGCGCTTTCAGACGCGCCTGACGCGGGGCTTCTGCTCCCTGCCCCAGCACATTGGCTTTGTAACCATCGTTCATCAGGTCCAGTGCCAACTGCGGCATGCCATTCTGCATGGCAATTTCCGTCATTTCCATGAAATCACGGGACTGGGTCACATTCCCTGCGGCCAAACGGATGCGATACACATCAAGCTGAAGAGCCGGTGGAATCTTTGCATTCACAATCAGTTCGTGCAGCAGAAGATCCCAGTATTCCTTTTTGGGGTAATACGTGGCCAGCAGAACATAAGCATGCGTGCTGGTGGTAGAATCCTTCATGGCAGAGGCACTGGCCGCAAGCATCTGCAACTGGGATTCAGCCGGGGCCTTCTTGGCTTTGACTTCCGCGTCAATCTGCTCCTTCAGCACCCTTACGGTATTCGGGTAATCTTTCTGAAGGTAATAGGACTGTGCCAGAAGCGTACCCATGGTTGCGTTGGGGCCGACTTCCTTCTGGTAGCGTTCAATAGCCTTGACCGCACGGGGGTAGTCCTTGGCTGTATAAGCCATGGTGGCTTCAGACATCAGCATCTGGTGCTTGGTGTCCTTGGGCGTGCGGGGGGAGGCTATCAGCTTGTCATACGCTGCCGTAGCGGCATCCAAATTCCCAGCCTGCGTGGCCACTGCGGCACGCATCTGGGTAATGGTGTAGGACTCGTAATCACTCTTGCTTTTTACAGCATCCGCCGCATCTACCGCCGCCATGGCTTTGGGGTAGTTATGGGCTGCAAGCGCACTTTGCGCCTGCGTGAGCGCCTTGCCTACATCCGCTCCCAGAGTATCGGCTGCATGAGCCAAGGGCTGGGCAAACGCGAATGCCACGCTGGCAAACAGCGAGATGCGTAAAAGATGGGAAGACATTAAGTTACTGTCCTTCTGCAAACTGCTCTTGCCCGACAATACCAAGCTTGGTCACACCAAGCCGCTGGGCATCAGCCATAACATGCACCACCGTTTTGTAATCCGCCAGACGGTTTGGCTGCAGATGGACTTCTGGCTGCTGATCAGCCGGACCACTCGCGGCTTCGCGCAGGTGAGCCTGAAGATCATCTTCCCCGGAAAGGGGCTGGCCATTCCATGTAATCGTGTTGTCGAAATCAACGGCAAGCGTCACCACCGGCGTTTCCTGCGTTGAAGGCGGCGGGTTACCTTGCGGCAGATCAATGGAAACGGCCTGGGTCTGCAACGGAATTGTGATGATAAGCATGATCAGCAGAACCAGCATCACGTCGATCAACGGCGTGGTGTTGATATCGACAATGCCTTCGTCTTCCGTCGTGCTTTCCGATCCGACATTCATGCCCATGGGCTGTCACTCTCTTACAAACTCTGGTTCCGCGACACGGTCCGAACCCAGACGGACGCAGAATAAAAGGGCAGATGCTCCGTTACCCCTCCTAAAAGAAGTAACGGATTTTTCTGATGTGATCAGCCGTCTTTCGGCTTCTCGGTAATAAAGTCGATATGCGCAATACCGGCTTCCTGACAGGCGGCTACCAGCTTGCCGACAGATTCGTAACGGGACTTTGTATCCCCACGAATCTGGATCTGCGGCTGGGGCTGCATGACGGCAATCTTTTCCAGACGGGCCATAAGATCGGCCCGTCCTTTAAGTGGCGTTTCGTCCCAGTATGCCTGTCCGTTCTCCGTCACTGCAAGCACGACATTCCCGTTTTTGGTCTGTGTCGGCTGGTTAAGATCCTTCGGCAAATTGACTTTTACCGTGTGGGTTGCAACCGGAATTGTGATCAGAAAGATGATCAGCAACACCAGCATGACATCAACGAGGGGCGTCGTGTTGATCGCAGATACGACGTCGTCTTCGCCCCCGCTGTCTCCGACAGACATACCCATGATTAGCCTACCCGGTTAGAGACGGTGGAAGTCGTGGGGGAGTTATCAGCGCGGACAACAATGCTTTCTGGTCCCGCACCATGACGCACACCACCGATCAGGATGGACTGAAGGTCAGCAGCAAAGTCGCGCACGCTGTCCATGGCACCCTTGTTACGGCGAACCAGCAGGTTGTACCCCAGAACGGCCGGAACAGCAGTTGCCAGACCAATAGCCGTCATGATCAGGGATTCACCAACAGGGCCAGCAACCTTGTCAATAGAAGCCTGACCGGCGATGCCGATAGCTGTCAGAGCGTGATAAATACCCCAAACCGTACCAAACAGACCCACGAACGGAGAGGTGGAACCAACAGTCCCCAGGAAGGCGAGACCTTTCTGCAGGCTGTTCTGGATGTTGTTCACGGAACGCTGGATGGAAAGAGACGTCCAGCTGTTCAGGTCGATGGATTCCTGCATCGTGCCTTCGTGGTGTTCAGCAGCAACAATGCCGGTGTCAGCAATGTAGCGGAACGGAGATGTCGTGCTCAGGGCCGCGGCACCTTCCTGAATGGAAGATTTGGTCCAGAAGTTTTTGGTGGCTTCTTTCGCAGCAGCAAACAGACGGGCCTGTTCAATGAACTTGGTGATCATGATGAACCAGGTGCCCAGAGACATGCACAGCATGATCAGCAGAACGCCACGGGCAATGATGTCACCGTTGGACCACAGAGCGCCCAGACCGTAAGGATTTGCTTCTTCCTTGCTGGCGGGAGCAGGTGGTGCAGCGGGAGTATCAGCTGCGGGGGCTGCAGGTGCATCAGCAGCCGGTGCGGCCGGGCCAGCAGCCGGCGCAGAGGCGTCCGGCGTGGGCGCTGCAGGTGCTGCGCTATCGGTAGGAGCAGCCGGAGAAGCGGCTTCGGGAGCCGGAGCTGCCGGGGTTGTGGAGGAATCTGTGGCGGAAGGAGCAGAGGCCGCAGGAGCTGAAGCATCCTGAGCCAGCGCCAGAACCGGTGTCGCCGTGCCCAGCATGACCGCAAGAGCCGGAACCGCGAGACCCGACACTGGAAGACGAGACAGTCTGATCATGTACCTTAAAATCCTTATCTTATGCGGCCTGGCGTCGGCACCCTTCCGGCGCCAGGCAGTTATCTCCAGTAATTCGGCTAAATGCCGGGATCAGTCATCCAGTCTGAACCTGATCACATACACCTTGTGAAGCTCCTTGACGGGCTGCCCGTTCTTTGTAGCCGGGCGATAACGCGCCTTGTGCACGTAATCGAGAGCGGCCTGAGCAAAGGACTGACCTCCCTGCACGGACTGAACGGAACAGTTGCTTGTCATCCCCGTGGTTTCCACGTCACACGCAACGGTCACACGACCTTCAATGTTCTCTTCTTCCATATCCGGCGGATAGACCGGACGGGCGTTGTTCAGCGGAGACGTGCCTGCCGTCGTGTCCGGTGAGTCAGACGGAGCCGCCTTTGAGGCAGGTTCAGTCACAGGCGGTGCCGGCGACGTAGTGGTCTGCGGCGGCGAAGGATGCTTGGGCGGCGTACGCGAAACATGCTTGATCGGCGGGTTTGGCGGCGGCGGCAGCTGAA
Organism: Acetobacter tropicalis; assembly: GCF_030644465.1. Classification (NCBI taxonomy): domain Bacteria; kingdom Pseudomonadati; phylum Pseudomonadota; class Alphaproteobacteria; order Acetobacterales; family Acetobacteraceae; genus Acetobacter; species Acetobacter tropicalis. Next base: position 1,599,821 of record NZ_JAUYUW010000001.1, read on the forward strand.
TCTTCGGCGGCGGAATGTACGGCGGCGGCGGGACCGTCATGGTCGGCGGCGGCGGCGGCGGCGGCGGTGGGGGGGGCGGTGGTGGTGGTGGTGGTAGAATTCTGGTCTTGATTGGGGGCTTTGGCACCGGAACGCTCGTGGATGTTCCCATCCCCAGCACCAGTCCGAAAACCGCCAATACATGCAGCAGAATGACTACCAGCAGAGCAACAACACCGACAACAGCTCCTGTCCCGACGACGTAATGCATCGGTCTCCGTTGCTGTTGCGTGCGGTCCTTCATATTTCTACATCCTCCTTCTTCCACGCCAGCCATAAAACGCTGGCCTGCATCCGCCCCCGATATTCGGGCCCTGAGAGCGGCGGTTACAAACCAACATTTCGTGCCTCAGCACTGGATAGACTGACAGAGCTGCATAGCTGCCATCTTCCTGATCCTGATTGGGCAATTTGAGAACAGTTCTGTCAAGAATGTTCTTGATCGAAAATAATGCTGCCCCACACAAGTCGTTTTGATTAAAATTTAGGCACCACCCTGCAAACCGCAGAAAAAAGCCATATTTCATCCAAAAACCCTTAATCCTTTGGAAATAATGCCCCTTTTCATTTCATTATCATTTTGAAAAAAATAGCGTCTAAACGCGCAGCATGAAGAAAGAGTTTCCCTCTGGCGTGAAATATAAAAAAAGCGGGCCAGCCTGAGGCCACCCGCTTTTCACAAAACCTTCTTATTTAAACGCGCAGTTTATTGCGCAGACGCACTGGCCTCAGACCGAGTTGCGCCAACCCGCGCGGCCAGAGCGGCCGCCATAAAGTCATCCAGCGCGCCATCCAGCACCGCATCCGGATTCCCGGTTTCCACGCCTGTACGCAGATCCTTGACCATCTGATAAGGTGCTAGAACGTAGGACCGAATCTGATGCCCCCAGCCAATATCGGTCTTGGCAGCTTCCGTGGCAGCCGCAGCGGCTTCACGCTTCTGAAGTTCGGCTTCATACAGGCGCGCACGCAGCATCTGCATGGCCGTGGCACGGTTCCGATGCTGTGAACGGTCTGTCTGACAGGCCACCACAATCCCGGTGGGAATATGGGTGATACGGATGGCAGAATCCGTTTTGTTAACGTGCTGCCCGCCCGCACCGGATGCCCGGAACGTATCCACCTTCAGGTCAGAATCATTGACTTCAATCTCGATCGAATCATCAATAACCGGATAGACCCAGACAGAGGCAAAGGACGTCTGCCGTCGGGCTGCCGCATCAAACGGAGAAATCCGCACAAGCCGATGCACGCCGGCTTCGGTTTTCAGCCAACCATAGGCATTGGGGCCAGAGACCAGAATGGTGGCCGATTTCAGCCCCGCCTGTTCCCCTTCCGAGCTTTCCATCAGCGTGACCTTGTAGCCATGGGCTTCTGCCCAGCGGGTGTACATGCGCAGCATCATTTCCGCCCAGTCCTGCGCCTCGGTGCCGCCAGCACCAGCATTGACTTCCAGATAGCAGTCATTGCTGTCGGCCTCGCCAGAAAGCAGGCTTTCCGTCTCACGCCGCTTGGCTTCTTCCGCCAGTTGCTTCAGGGTTGAAATGGCTTCCTGAACCACTTCGGCGTCCCCTTCGGCCTCGGCCAGCTCAACAAGCTCACAAGTGTCCTGCACGCTGTTTTCAAGCGCCAGAACCCCTTCCACCTGTCCAGCCAGCAGCGTGCGTTCACGCATCAGCTTCTGGGCGGCTTCCGGGTCATTCCATAAATCAGGATCTTCTGCCTGGTTGTTCAGCTCGGCCAGTCTGGCCTGTGCGACATCCCAGTTAAAGATGCCTCCTCAGCAGCGCCACTGACTGCTTGATCTGGTCATTAAGGGCTTCCGTCTCGGCAGACATCAGGCCGTTTCTCCATCACTTCTAGGACTTGCTTGAATTGCAGAGAGACTGTTCAGACAGCCTCTTGTAAGCGGCCTCAATAAAGGCCGCCCATGCCAATGTCACCCCCGGAAGGCTCCTGCGCAGGGCGTGGTGTACCGGGTGCTGGCGTAGCGCTATTGCCCGCAGCAGTCCCACCCGCGCCGGGCTGCCCGCCACCGGCGGCCATATCACTTTCCGAATCGGGCATGTTTTCAGCGCCAGTATCGGCTGCCGTCAGTTCCTGAGACGCGCCATTATCAGCCAGACTGACGCTTACACCCGGAATCTGATCAGGCTTGAACGCATCAATCGCAACGCCACGGCCCGTATCATACCGTACCAGCGTAACACCCTCCGGCACGGGGAAATCAAGCTTGGGGTACCCCTCAAAGGCGGTCTTCATGATCTTGTTCCAGATAGGACCAGCAATGGCCCCCCCGGTCTCATTCTTGCCCAGAGATTGAGGCGAATCGAACCCGATCCAAACGACCGTCACCAGATCGGGAGAGTAACCGGCAAACCACGCATCATTGAAATTCTGGCTGGTGCCGGTTTTGCCCGCTACAGGCCGATCAATCCCTTTGCCAGCCTGCACCCCGGTGCCGCGACGGATGACATCCTGCAACATGGTGGTGATCTGGAACGTGCTTTGTTCTGACGCCACTCTCGGCCGATCATCCTTGACGGCAGGCTGATCATCCACACCGGGCAGATCTGCGCTGTTCTGCACGCTGGCAGACGGTGCCGGAGTGGTTACTGGCGCGGGTGCTGGCGGCTGCGGCTGCGCGGCATCCGGCTTGCCATCAGGGAAGATGGCGTCTGGTTCATTCTCATGACCCGCAGCCTGTTGCTCTGCGGCAGTCTGAGCAGCGACAGAAACCAGAGAAAGCCCTTCCGGCCGCCAGATCACCTTACCCTGCCGGTCCTGCACATCATCTATCAGGGTCGGGGTTACTTTCCGGCCCCCGGCAGCCAACGTGGCGTAGGCTCCCGCTTCTTTCAGCACCGTGGTTTCCACGGCCCCCAGAGCCGCGGGCAGCACGTGCGGCATGGAGTCCACAAGCCCGATTCGCGTTGCCAGATCAGCCACATTCTTGATGCCGATATGCGCAGCCAACCGGATGGTCACGAGGTTGCGGGATTCCCGCAACGCGTCATGCAGGGACGTTGGCCCCCAGAAATCCTTTTCATAATTGTTGGGGTGCCACGCCCCGTAAGAAACCGGAGAATCGTCAAAGGCCTGAGAGGGAGAAATGCCCTGCTCCATGGCCTGTAGATACACAAACGGCTTGAAGGATGAGCCCGGCTGACGCAGCGCCTGCGTTGCGCGGTCAAACTGTGATGTCTGGAAAGACCAGCCCCCCACCAGCGCCATCACGCGCCCGGTATGCACATTGAGGGTCACCACAGCGCCTTCAACATGCGGCACCTGCATCAGCGCCACTCGCTCCCCTTGGGCCTGAGGTTCAATCATCACCACATCGCCCGCTCTCAACAGGCGGAACCGGCGCGTCCATGCCAGATCACGTTCCAGCACCTGCGCGGTTTGTGGTGTTCCGCCCTGCGTGGCAGCACCCCGCCGCATGATGCCCCCTTCAAGCCAGCCCACCCGGCCGCGAGAAGGGTCAAGCACCACAGCCAACCGCCATTGATCCAGCATTCCCAGCGGCACCGGCACGGCCTGAAGAGCCGCCACCCAGTCCTCCTGAGAAGAAGAGGACGTGACCTCTGCCAGATGTTTGATAGGGCCACGCCAGCCACCATGTGCCCGGTCATACGCCATCAGGCCCTGCCGCAGAGTGGTCTGTGCCGTAAGCTGCAATGCGGGGTCCAGACTGGTGTGTACTTCCAGCCCGCCTTGGAGCGTCGTGTCCTGTCCGTACCGTTCCAGCAGTTCGCGCCGCACTTCCTCAGCAAACCATTCAGATCCCGGAGCCGGACCGGGGCGCACAAAGGCGTGCGGGATCAGAGGTTCTGCTTCTGCTGACCGGGCAGCCTCATGCGTAATGGCGCCTGTTTCGGCCATCCGCTCCAGCACCCAGTTCCGTCGCCCACGCGCGGCATCCGGAAACCGGATCGGGTTGTAATTGGTCGGAGATTTGGGCAGCGCACCAAGGAAAGCCGCCTCGGCATCATCAAGCTGATCAAGCGGCTTGTTGAAATATGTCTGCGCGGCGGCGGCAATGCCATATGCGCCGCTGCCCATGTAAATTTCGTTCAGATAGATTTCGAGAATCTTCTCCTTGGGCAGCACCTGCTCAATACGCATGGCCAGAAACGCTTCCTTGGCCTTGCGCTTCATGGAAACAGCATTACTGCCCAGCAGCATGACGCGCGCCACCTGCTGCGTGATGGTGGACGCACCAATAGGCCTGCGTCCCTTGCCGCGAGTAAGATCGGTCAGACCTGCGCGTATAATGGCGACCGGGTCCACCCCTTTATGGGTCCAGAATTTCTGGTCTTCCGCTGCAATAAAGGCGTTTTTCACCCGGTCTGGAATAGCGCTGTACGGCACAAACACCCGGCGTTCATCTGCCAGTTCGGCAATCACCTTGTCATCTGATGCATAAAGGCGGCTCATTACAGGCGGCTGGTAGGTCCGTAGCCCTTCCACCGTCGGCAGATCCGCCACAATACCTTCATACTGGTGCCAGACCAGCAGGGACGCCCCCGTTACGCCGACAAGCCCCACGGCAGCCACTGTGCCCAGAAGCCCCCGCCATTGGCGGAAACGTGGCCTGCGCAGCGTTACACCCTGCCGGGAAGAAGCGTTTTCTTCTTTCTTGTCAGAAGAAGACCCAGAGTCACCAGAAGACGGAGTTCGTGTCATGCAGGTCCTTTATCATTCCCATGCGCTGCCGTCTTCCTTCTCATGCGCCATATTGACCACATGATGGCAAAAAGACACCTCTCCCCGCCGGACCAGCCTTTTCCAACGGAGTTTGCCTTTAATGTAACTGTTACGTTTTACCGGAACATCCCATCTAGCCCAGCATTTCACCCAGAAAACGGGCCGTATAATCCACTACCGGAATAATGCGACCGTAATTGATGCGCGTGGGGCCAATCACGCCAATGGCCCCTACAATCCGGTTGGCCTCGTTCCGGGCTGGGGCCACGACCATGGACATGCCGGAGGCCCCGAACAATCCACTTTCCGCCCCGATAAAAATCCTCACCCCTGCCGAGTTTTCGGCCAGTTCCAGCAGGCGCATCATGGTTTCCTGCGTTTCCAGCCGATCAAACAGGGTCTGAATGGCCAACAGGCGTTCCTGCCCATCCACATCCGCCAGCAGCTTGCCTTGACCGCGAATAATCAGGGTGCCGCCGCGTTCATCCGCGCCACCGCCCCACACAGCCAGACCACTTTCCACCACCTCGGCCGTCAACTGGTCCAGCGCGTTCTGGTTCTCCGTCATTTCAGCGCCAACCCTGTCACGCAGATCATGCAGGGTTGTGCCTAAAACACGGGCATTCAGGTAATTGGCCGCTTCCACCAGAGCCGAGGGAGGCATGCCAACCGGGGTTTCCATGACCCGATTCTCCACATGGCCATCAGTGCCGACAAGGACAACCAGTGCCCGATTGCCGCCAAGTGCGACAAACTCAATATGCTTGATGCCCCCCTCCCCCTTGGGAGCCACCACCAACCCGGCCGCATCGGACATGCCTGAGAGCAGAGCCGAAGCCTCCGTCAACGTCTCCTGCAAGGAGCGCCCACGCGCTTCCAGAGACCGACCAATACCGGCCTGCTCCTCTTCTGAAAGGCTGCCAAATTGCAGCAGGCCATCCACAAACAGCCGCAGCCCTTTTTCCGTAGGCAGACGCCCGGCGGAGGTGTGGGGAGAAAACAGCAACCCCGCTTCCGTCAATGAGGCCATGACATTCCGAATGGTCGCCGGAGAAAGTGGCAACCCCAACCGGCGTGAGAGCGTACGGGAACCTACGGGTTCACCGCTTGCCACGTACTCTTCCACAATTTCGCGCAAAATCGCGGCGGATCTGCCATCCAGTTCCGGCGGCAGGGGCGATTTTACGGGCAGCAGACCACGCTTCATGATGACAGGCCTCCTCCTTCAAAATGATCCAGCCGGTAAATCAGGCTAAACAGACATATCCTGATCTTCTGCGCATCTGGCGTGCGTCTGACAAGAGAGCAAGTCCCTTCAACGCAAGAGTGAGCAGTTCCTGACCCTTTCAGGCAGACATAACGCACATCTCGCGGCACCGACGCACCTGTGTAACCGGAGACCGTCACGCGGTTCCGCTCTGGCGCAAATCCCTTTATGTGCAGGGACCCCTCGTTTTTTGTCAGGAGCCCTTCCTCATGCGCCCTTCCGGCCGTCAGCCAGACCAGATGCGCCCCGTTACAATTGAAACCGGCTTTGCCCACCATGCGGAAGGCTCCGCCCTTATCCGCGTGGGCGGCACGGAAGTGCTCTGTACGGCCAGTGTGGAAAACCGCGTTCCGGCCTTTCTGCGCGGAAAGGGTTCAGGATGGGTGACAGCCGAATATGGCATGCTGCCCCGTGCCACCATTCGCGCGGCCCGCGAGAGGCCGCCAAGGGCAAACAATCCGGCCGGACACAGGAAATCCAGCGGTTGATTGGCCGCTCCCTGCGTTCTGTGGTGGACCTGCCCGCGCTGGGTGAGATCAGCATCACGCTGGATTGCGACGTCCTGAATGCAGATGGTGGCACCCGTTGCGCCTCCATTACCGGTGCATGGGTGGCGCTACGGTTGGCTCTGGGCAAATTGGTGGCCGCGCATGTGCTGCGCCAGTTGCCCCTGCGCGGACAGGTTGCGGCTGTCTCCTGCGGGTTGACGGAAGCCGGCCCTGTGCTGGATCTGGACTATGCGGAAGACAGCGCCGCCGCAGCCGACACCAATTTTGTACTGACCGCAGACCGGCGCATTGTGGAAATTCAGGCCACAGCCGAAGACGCTCCCTTTATGGAAGACTCTTTCACCGCCATGTTCGACCTCGCCCGGCAGGGTGTTTCCGTGCTGTTTGATGCTCAGACAGCCGCAGTGAACGCAGCAGAAGGCCACTGACCCCATGACAAACCCCATTTTGAAATCTGGCGACAAACTGGTTCTGGCCAGCCACAACAAAGGCAAACTGGCTGAATTTTCCTCTCTCCTCGCTGATTTCGGCATTACCGTGCTTTCTGCCGGAGATCTTGACCTTCCTGAACCGGACGAGACGGAAACCACATTTGCAGGCAACGCCGCCCTCAAGGCTGTCGCCGCAGCCAAAGCCACGGGCCTGCCCGCGCTGGCCGATGATTCCGGCCTGTGTGTTTCCGCCCTTGGGGGAGCACCCGGCATTTATTCCGCACGCTGGGCCGGGCCGGATAAAGACTTTCCCGCAGCCATGGCCCGCATTCAGGAAGGAATTAGCGAAGACGAACGCGATGCGTGGTTTATCTGCGTGCTGTGCCTTGCTTTTCCGGATAGCACCACCCGCAGTTTTGAAGGGCGTATCAATGGGCAGATCACGTGGCCCCCACGGGGAGACAAAGGCCACGGATATGACCCCATTTTCACGCCGGAAGGGGAAACCCGCACCTTTGCGGAAATGGCGGACGCCGAGAAAAATGCCATCAGCCACCGTGCTCGCGCCTTTAAATCCTTCCGTGAATCGTGCCTTGATTGATACCACTATTGGAAAACAGAGTTTTTGTCTGATACGGTGCGCCAGCCGGGGAATTCCCCGGCTGTTTTTCTATCAGATGTTCAGGACAAGGACTCCATGACCACACAGAACACCGCTTACCGCACACTGGATGCTGAGGGTGTAAGATCCTATGTGGCCTCTCTTCCCACCATTGCAGCGCGCCTTGGCAGCGCGCCGGAAACATGGACCATCCGGGAAGTGAGTGATGGCAACCTGAATATGGTGTTTCTGGCTGAAGGCTCGAACGGAGGGGTTTGCCTGAAACAGGCGCTTCCGCACGTTCGGGTTGATCCATCCTGGAAAATGCCGCTGGACCGCACTTTTTTTGAAGCCGCCTATCTGCGCAACGTGTTTCCCCACGTGCCAGACCTTACAACAGAATGCCTGCATTTTGACCCGGAACAATTTATCCTGATTGTCAAAAGCCTTTCTGGCCATACCGTTTTACGCACAGCGCTTATGAACAGGCCGGTTAACCCGGAAATAGCTGCTCGGATTGGGCGCTTTGTGGCCCACAGCACGTTTGCCACGTCCCTGCTGGCAGCCCCTTTTGAACCCGTCATGGACCGCCGCATCTGTTTTGCCCGCAACCAGACACTCACCCGTATTACGGTTGATCTGGTGCTGACAGACCCGTACCATAATCACCCCCGTAACCACTGGGCAGAACCGGGCCTGACACCTGTGGTGGACGCCATTCGTGCTGACGAGAATGTGCTGGCCCGGATCGATTCACTGCGTCTGCGCTTTCTTTCCTGCCCACAGGCCCTTCTGCATGGAGACCTCCACACGGGCTCCATCATGACCACGGAAGACGATACACGTGTCATAGACGGCGAATTTGCGATCTACGGTCCCATCGGTTTTGATGCCGGACTGTTTGTCGCAAATCTGGTGCTCAGTTTATTTGCCACGCCGGATACTGCGGCCACACACCTTCATAAACAGATGATCACTTTGTTCTGGGGCAGCTTTACAGAGCACTTCCTTCATTTGTGGAACACACAGCCTACCCCTTCCGACCCGGCCGCCCTGTATTACGCCCCCACCCAAGGCGGCATTTCAGAACGAGAAAAAACTCTTTTTCTGGAAAGTATTTTTCAGGACATGGTTGGATACTGTGGTGCGGAAATCATCCGCCGCATTATCGGCTATGCACACGTTGCCGATTTCTCTGTTCTGCTCAATACGGAAACCCAGGAAGCCCGTAAAAAACAGGCTCTTCTGTTCGCAAAAAAATGTCTTGATCAGAAACATCTTTTTAAAAACATTTCTGATTTTCTTACTTCGCTTTCCGCAGACTGATCTCTGTGCTCTGAACTGCCCAGCACTTTGATAGGCTGGGCAGCCCTTAGCCTCCTGCTCCGGGCTGGATGTGGACCTTTCCCCTAATGCCCTCTCTTCCGGCCTCTTAGGATGACACTGTTCCCTCTGCGTGCCCCCACGATCCCAAGTGGCACCTGCATCGTGTTGTAACAGCTCTTTTACCTGAAGATGCAAGACGCCTCTTGCTTTTAGCGTCATTTTTCTGTCTGCTAGCGTCACCGCAGGAAAGTGCGCTGCTGCGATGCCGCAATTTTCCCTTTCCCTGCCCCAGCTTTGCAAACTTTGCAAAACCCGAAAAAATCTTCGCTTCTTTTCACTTTTATTCGGGTAGCGCTCGGCAGACCTCCTCAGGCACACTTCGGCTTATGGACATACACAGAGGCCAAAGCCATGTCGTCTCACGATCTTAAATAGTGCAGCCCTTAATCAGGGCAACGCACTGAACCGTTTGCCTGTTCTGTCAGAAGCGCTTTCCACCAGAAGCGTTTCTATAGGGCTTTTGGCCCACGGCATCTGATTACTGAACTTGCAGCAGATGCCTTGCAGAACATGACACCGTATTTCTTCTGAGACACCGACAAAAACAAAAAGACCGGGGGACAAAGAAGATGTCTGAACATACCATTATTCCCGTGCATCCTCAGTCAGCAGAATACTCCTTGCTGACACCGTCACAACTGCAGGCGATGACACGCCGTGCCGAGCGTGATCCGGATGGGTTCTGGCTGGATCAGGCGGAGCGTATCCACTGGCACAGCAACCCGACCCGTGCCTTTTGTGGCTCCTTTCAGGATGATGTTGAAATCAACTGGTATCATGATGGCACGCTGAACGCCTCCGTCTCCTGCATAGACAGCCATCTGGGGGACAGGGCAGACCAGGTTGCCCTGATCAGCCACCGTGACGGCACGGATGAAGCAGAAAAGCTGACATACCGTATGCTGCACGAGCGCGTCTGCCGTCTGGCAAATGCGTTGCAGTATCTGGGTGTTTCGCGGGGGGATCGTGTTGCCATCTCCTTGCCCATGGTATCCGAAGCCCCTATTGCCATGCTGGCATGTGCCCGTATTGGGGCTGTGCATGTGGTGCTGTTTGGCGGTCTTTCAGCAGAAGCCATTGCCGAGCGTCTGGTAGATAGTGGCGCACGCGTTGTGATTACCGCCAACGAGATTGCACGCGGTGCAAAGCGTATCCCACTCAAGCACATTATGGATGAGGCGTTGAAAAAAGCGGGGGCAGAGAGTGCGGTTGAAACCGTTCTGGTGCTCCGCACAACAGATGCGCCCATTGCCATGCTTCCCGAACGTGACCTTGATTTTCACGATTTTGTGGACTGGTTTGAACCAGACTGCATCCCGGAGATCATGAATGCGGAAGATCCCCTTTTCCTGCTCTACACCTCTGGCAGTACTGGCAAGCCCAAGGCCGTGGTGCACACCACGGGCGGCTACATGGTATGGGCGGCCTACACCATGGGCATGGTCTACACCCACCGCCCGAATGATGTTCTGTGGTGCACAGCGGATGTGGCATGGATTACCGGCCATACCTCGGTTGTCTATGGGCCGCTGGCCAATGGCAGCACCACCATGATGTTTGATGGCCTGCCTTCCTACCCGCAACCGGGCCGCTGGTGGGAGCTGATAGAACGCCACAAGGTGACCATGCTGTTTACAGCCCCCACCGCCATCCGCTCCCTGATGCGCGAAGGCGATGATCTGGTAAACCGGTACGACCTGAGCAGCCTGCGGCTTCTGGGCACTGCCGGAGAACCCATCAGCCCGGATGCGTGGATGTGGTACCATGATGTTGTCGGCAAAGGCCGCTGCCCGGTTGTGGATACATGGTGGCAGACGGAAACCGCAGGCATCATGCTTGGCCCAATTCCCGGCGCACAAAAACTGAAGCCAGGATCAGCCACCATGCCGCTTCCGGGTGTTTCCATGGTTCTGACCGACACCAAGGGAGACGTGATTGAAGGCGCAGGCGAAGGATGCCTGTGTGTCACCCGCTCCTGGCCCGGACAGGCACGCACCCTGTGGAAAGACCACGCCCGTTTCCAGCAGACCTACTTCTCGTTCAGCCCCGGTCTGTATTTCACGGGGGATGGCGCACGCCGCGATGCAGACGGGTATTACTGGATTACGGGCCGTATGGATGATGTCATCAACATTTCTGGCCATCGGATTGGCACCGCCGAAATTGAGGAAGCTGTTGGTGCAGACAGACGCATTACAGAATGTGCAGCCGTTGGCGTGCCACATTCCGTTAAGGGACAGGCGTTGGTTGTGTTCGCCATTGCGCGGGATGAACAGACCAGCATAACGCCCGAAGATATCACCCGGCAGGTCAGTCTGGCCATCGGGCGCTACGCTGCGCCAGATGAGGTTTTCATTGTGCCAGATCTGCCCCGTACGCGCTCTGGCAAGATTGTGCGGCGTCTGCTGCGCAAGATTGCATCCGGAGAGCTGGATACGCTGGGGGATCTGTCCATGCTGAGCGATGCAGACAGCGTGGACATGTTGATCAACACCGTGTGGAAGGAGGAACAAACCTTGAATGTTGCCTGAGTTTTCGCAAAACACATTTTAGAATCATATTTTGCCGTTCAAATTTAAATGTCGTTCCGCTTTTTTGGTCTCTCAGCCCTGCCAGATGCTCCTGGCAGGGCTTCCTGTTTTCAAAAGGGTTTCTTTTAGCTTCTTATGTGGGCTCCGCGCTGTAGGTCGGCACAGGCTCAATGGGAAAACGGATAAGATGATAAGGCGGACGCCGCTTATCCTGTCCATTATTGAAGCTGGCCAGCCGGTTCCACTGCCCCAGTGTGCAATAGACATGCGTGCGCGTGCAGAAAATGCCATCAGGCGAAAGAATGCGCGGATCATGCACCATCAGATCAAATGATCCATCCGTATTGCGCCGCAGAATACAATCGTGCTCGAAATTGGTTGTGTAGATACGGCCTTGAGCATCTGTCGCCAGCCCGTCTGCTGTTCCTTTTTCTCCTTCATCCCGCACCGCTTTTGCAAGATCCGCATCGGAAACAGAAAAATCGGACAGCAGCGCCGTTGGCAGACTGTACAACCTGCGGCTGGTCAGAGGCGCGTAATAGAGCCGATCACTTGATGCACTCAGGGTAACACCATCTACGCCGCCCACCACAAAACGGGGCTTCTGGGCGGGGTCATACACCAGTGGCACCCCCTCCACCACGGCCATGAAGCCTGCCTCCGCCTGCGTGGAAGGATGGGTTGCCAGAACGCGGCGCTGCTTCCCGCTGGCAACGTCCACAACGACCAGCGCCGGACTGTGCCCAAACGAACTATCGCTGACATACACAGTGCCTGCCTGCCCGTGTGTCAGATCCACGCGCAGATCATTCATATGGCTGTCAGGCAGCAGCGTTGGGCTTTTGAGGATAATGCTGTGCAGCAGCCTGTTGGCCGCAATATCAAAACACACAATTTTAGTGGCACCGGGTTGAAGCGGCAGCCCCGCCAGCTTGCCGTCATCAATAGCCCACAGCCTGCCCTGAGTATCCATCGTCATACCATGGATAGACATCAGCCTGTCCGCAGGTGCGGCAGAAGACGGCAGACTAAGCGCTGCACTGGGCCAAGGCACCACACGCCCGTTCACCAGTTCCCCTAGTGTCGCGCCTTTATGGTTGATGGCGTGCCGGGGAAAACCGACAAAAATCCGTCCGTTCTCCGCCACAACAATACCGGAAGGACCGGGCCCATAAAACTCAGCGACAATATCGAATGACCCGGCAGGTTCATAACCCTGATCGCCATTTACGCCAGTTGTGGGTGTGCCCTGCGCCCGCGCGGGCAACGCCCCGCCGAGAGCCACCATGCCCCCCGCCAGAGGGGCCACAGCCGCCCCGGCAACAAGCCGCCTGCGTGACATGCACGCCTGAACATGTCGCCAGCAAGAAGACCCCTTAAGCAAATCTGGTAAATGGCGATCCGTCATCCTCATCTCCCTCTTCCCTGCTCCACTTTAGGCATCAGGGAAGAAACCCCGATGCCTCAAAGCGCGGTGCCAGTCTGACTTGCAGGCCGTTCTGGCCGGGTATTGCCCGGACCACGCCCTGTCATTCCTGTTGGTTATCGTCTCAAGGGTTTCACGCGGGCCGTGATCTCACAACCCCCGAACCGTCTATACGGCCATCACACGTTGGTAGGGTGCGCATGCTCCCCACCCCTACAGACATTCTATGCGCCACAGACCGCGGGAAGCGGGAAGCGGGAAGCGGGAAGCGGGAAGCGGGAAGCGGGAAGCGGGAAGCGGGAAGCGGGAAGCGGGAAGCGGGAAGCGGGAAGCGGGAAGCGGGAAGCGGGAGCAATGCCCTTTTATGCCCACACACAAGCCAGTATGAGCGGGATATGAGACATAAAAAAAGCGGCGCTGTTTCCAGCACCGCTTTTTCCGGCATCACTACCGAGGCGTTCCGGGGGTGTGAGGCGAACCCCACACATCCGGTATTCCAGTAACTGATCAGGCGTCGGTGTTACGACGACGGATGGCAGCACCCAGAATATCACCGAGAGACGCACCGCTGTCGGATGAGCCGTATTCGTTGATAGCCTGCTTGTCTTCTTCCACTTCACGGCCCTTGATGGTCAGAGCCAGCTTGCGGGCGGCGCGATCAACGGAGACCACTTTCGCATCCACACGTTCGCCAACAGCGAAGCGTTCCGGACGCTGTTCCGCCTTGTCACGAGCCAGTTCCGCACGACGGATGAAGCCGGTCAGAACATCGTCAACCTTCACTTCAATCCCGTTGGACTGAACTGCGGTCACGGTGCAGGTTACAATGGCGCCCTTCTGAACGCTGGTCAGCACATCAGCTGCCGGATCTTCCTGAAGCTGCTTGATGCCCAGAGAGATGCGTTCTTTTTCCACATCCACGTCCAGAACCTTGGCTTTGACAACCTGGCCCTTTTCGTAGTGCTTCATGGCTTCTTCGCCAGTTTCGTCCCAGGACAGGTCGGACATGTGAACCATGCCGTCGATGTCTGCGGAGAGACCAACAAACAGACCGAATTCGGTGATGTTGCGGATTTCGCCTTCCACGGTGGAGCCGATCTTGTGCTCTTCCGCGAACTGTTCCCAAGGATTGCGCTGAACCTGCTTCAGGCCCAGGGAGATGCGGCGCTTCGCGCTGTCCACATCCAGAACCATCACATCGACTTCCTGAGAAGTAGCGACGATCTTGCCCGGATGGACGTTCTTCTTCGTCCAGGACATTTCAGAAACGTGCACCAGACCTTCAACGCCCGGTTCCAGCTCAACAAATGCGCCGTAATCGGTGATGTTGGTCACGCGGCCCGTGTAACGCGCACCCGGCGGGTACTTCAGGGCAACATTTTCCCACGGATCAGCTTCAAGCTGCTTCATACCCAGGGAGATACGCTGCGTATCGGAGTTGAAGCGGATAACCTGCACGCGCACCGGCTGGCCGATCTGCAGAGCTTCAGACGGGTGGTTGATACGCTTCCACGCAATGTCGGTCACGTGCAGCAGGCCGTCAACGCCGCCCAGATCAACGAACGCACCGTAATCGGTGATGTTCTTCACAACGCCGTCCAGGATCATGCCTTCGGTCAGGCCCTGGATCAGTTCGCTACGCTGTTCTGCACGGGTTTCTTCCAGAACGGCACGACGGGAGACAACAATGTTGCCACGCGCACGGTCCATCTTCAGAATCTGGAACGGCTGAGGAACACCCATCAGCGGGCTAACGTCACGCACGGGGCGGATATCAACCTGGCTGCCGGGCAGGAACGCCATGGCGCCACCCAGATCAACCGTGAAGCCACCCTTGACGCGGCCATAGATGGTGCCATTGACGCGCTGGTTTGCTTCGAACGCCTTTTCAAGGTTCGTCCAGGCTTCTTCACGGCGTGCTTTTTCGCGGGAGAGAACAATGCTGCCGTCACGGTCTTCGTACCGTTCAACATACAGTTCCACCACGTCGCCCGGCTTGATATCCGGTGTCACGCCCGGAGGAGCAAATTCACGCAGGGACACGCGACCTTCGCTCTTCAGGCCAACATCAACAATGGCAAATTCGTCAGTCAGGCGAACAATACGCCCGCGCACAACGGACCCGTCAAAGCCGGTATCACGGCCAAGGGTCTCGTCGAGAAGGGTAGCAAAATCTTCACCACGGAAGTGATCCGCGGTCGGGGTTGCGGCTGAAGCCATGTGTAACTGTAAATCCTGCGCCGACTTGCCAATGAAGAAGCCGGCCATTCCTGCGCACCACATCGTGCGGCACGACTTGCTGGCGGAGATATCAGGAAAACCTGATCTATGTTCCGGCAGCCCAGAGAAAAGAAAATTGAAAACCCGCTGCAAACAACAGGCATCTGTATCGCAGAGACACCTTCCACCCGCGCTTTGTCAACACAAAGGAGTGGAAAATAACGTGAGATATAATGAAAATAAGCAGTTGCGTGCCATCCATGACACGCAAACCTGCCTTTACTGGCCGAGTCGCCTGCGCGCGAACGCGAGAGCCTGCGCCAGAACGTCTTCCGCGCTCAGGGTATCCGTTTCAATAACCTGAGCATCTGCCGCCACCTGCAAGGGGGCTGTTTTGCGGCCAGAATCCGCAGCATCCCTCACCTTCAGCGCCTCTTCCATTTCAGCCACCTGCGCCTGCGCGTTGGGAGCACTCTGGTCCCCTCCCAGTTGCAGGAAACGCCGCAGGGCTCGCGTGGCGGGAGAAGCTGTGATGAACAGTTTGACGTCCGCATCGGGAAAAATCACGGTGCCGATATCACGCCCGTCCAGCACAGCCCCGCGCTCACCCGCAAAACGGCGCTGGGTTTCGACAAGAGCCTGCCGCACGGCTGGCTGGGCAGCCACCTTACTGGCGGCCTGCGCTACCTCTGGCGCACGCAGGTCCCTGCGGGCCAGATCTTCCGGGCTTAATTTCTGGGCAAACGCCTCTGCCGGAGCAGCAGGGTCCTGCCCGGCATCCAGCGCCAGCCGCCCTACGGCCCGATAGAGCAACCCCGTATCCAGATAAGGAAGCGAGAGCGCCTGCGCCAACCGTTTGGCCAGAGTCCCTTTTCCCGCAGCAGCAGGACCATCAACCGCTATAACCGGACCGCCACGCTTCATGCCGCAAACCCTGCGCCAAGGCTGTTCAGAAGCGGGAAGTAACCCGGGAAACTTGTGTCAATAAACGCGGTATCATCAATTTCCACCGGGTTCTCTGCCACCAGCCCCAGAATGGAAGCGCTCATGGCCAGACGATGATCCATATGGGTTTCCACGGTGCCACCGCCCGGAATAGCGCCCTGGGTGCCATAAATAATCAGATCATCACCATCCACTTTGGTGCGCACGCCGTTCTTTTCCAGCAACGCCACGGTAGACGCCAGACGATCACTCTCCTTGACGCGCAATTCCTCCACTCCGCGAAAACGCGAAATGCCCGTAGCAAACGCCGCCGCCACAGCCAGAATGGGGTATTCATCAATCATAGAGGGCGCACGCTCCGCAGGCACATCCACGGCCTGAAGTGAGGAAGCCTGTACGTGCAGATCCCCTACCGGTTCGCCACCTTCCGTCCGCTCGTTGGTAATATCCAGCCGGGCACCCATTTCACGCAGGGTGGTGAACAATCCCGTGCGCAGCGGGTTAAGGCCCACATTGGAAATCACAACATCAGACCCCGCCACCAGCAAAGCCGCCACCAGCACAAAGGCTGCAGATGACGGGTCCCCCGGCACAGTCACATCCCGCGCGATCAGGTGCGGTTTGCCTTGCAGGCGGATAATCCGACCGCCTTCCGGCGTTTCTTCCACTGCCACCTGCGCCCCAAAGTGACGCAGCATGTTTTCCGTATGATCCCGTGTGGGCACAGGTTCTTCCACCCGTGTTTCGCCAGCGGCATTCAGGCCCGCCAGCAGAACGGCGGATTTGACCTGAGCAGACGCCACAGGCAGGCGGTAATCAAGCGGAGCAGGCGTTGCATTGCCCTGAATGGCCAGTGGCAGACGCCCGCCTTCCCGCGCAAGGAAGGTAGCCCCCGTGCCCGCCAGCGGGTCTGTCACCCGTTTCATGGGGCGGCGGCGCAGGCTGGCATCACCGGTCATGACGGACATCATGCCGTGGCTGGCCAGAATGCCGGAAAGCAGACGGGCCGCCGTGCCGGAATTACCCATATCCAGCACATCAGAGGGCTCTGTCAGCGCCCCAAGGCCACGGCCCCGCACATGCCAGCGGCCATTTTCATCACGGGTGATATGCGCACCCAGCGCCCGCATGGCGTCTGCCGTACGCAGCACGTCCTCCCCTTCCAGCAGACCGATAATGCGGGTCTCGCCTTCAGCAAGCGCAGAAAACATCAGCGCCCTGTGGCTGATGGATTTATCTCCCGGCACGACCACCGTACCGGCAAGAGGGGCAGGCGCGCGGGTAACGCGCAAAGGACGGGAAGAAGAGGGTGCCTGTGTCATGCCCATTTCATTCCGGCTTGTCCCGCCGTAAGTCAATCCGCCAGAGGCTGGAATCTGTCTCTTCTGCATGGAAAATTATTACCTCTTTTTCCACGCAGGGTTTGACAGGCGTGCTGTGCAATGGCATTTGGCCTCGCCTTAATAGTGTGGTCGATTCCCGCCTCAGGCCATCTGAGCAGGGAATCGCCCGTTTCCGGGGCGATCCCTCGTCCCATGTCTGCTCAGGATCGACAGGTAGCAAGATGTCCCAGCCCGATCTCGGCACCAAACGCGTCTGCGTGTCCTGTGGTGCCCGCTTCTATGATTTGAACCGTAACCCGGCCGTATGCCCCAAATGCGGGACAGAACAGCCCGAACTGGTTCCCCGTCTGCGCCGCAGCACGGACAGCCTGACCCCCACCCCGGCTGATACCCCGGCGGCCAAGCCCAAAGACGATGATGATCTGGATCTCGACACCGACGCCGACACCGATGCCGATGATGTGATGGAAGATACATCCGATCTGGATGACGACGACGATGACATCAGTTCCGACATTGATGTCAGCACGGATTCGGATGAACACGATTCCTGATCTGGCACACTGCACCGGGTTTTTCCCGGTGTGCTGATCACATTAAAGCCCGCTCTCGCAGCGGGCTTTTTTTATGGTTCCCGCACAGCCAGAAAATACACTGCTCCCTTCTATCTTTACAGAAGCATGGTAACCATTAGCGGACCGTGGAAACACACTGCAAAGCCGGACATAGACCAGCCCTCCGGATAGGACTTTCAAAACGGAAGGCTTCGATCTACCGCTGCCAGACGGATCTCAAGCCTTATCTCGAAAAATCAAATCATATTTTGCAGATTTGAAAAGCTGTCGCGTTCCCTGGCGCCCGATGCATGTGTCACCATAAAATCAATGTGTCCGTATAACACAGCATAGAGACACCTTATTTTTCTGAAGTATTGCGTTTATTTTCAACATACCGACGCTGGAAAATAAACGCTCTTTTGTCCTCAGTCCTGCGGGATAGCACGGCGTTCTATTTCTACGCCTACGGATTCAATTTCTTCAAAAACATCCAGTTTTTCAATTTTTATGCGCACAACACGCACGCGGGCATCTGCCAGAACACCGGCGGCAATGCGTTCCGCCAATGTTTCCACCAACCTTACATGCCCTTCACTTACAATACGGCGCACCAGAAGCACCACATGCTCGTAAGAGACCGTGCGACTCAGATCATCTGCGCCCACTTCCAGATCATCCCGATCCAGCACACCAAACGCCACGGAAACGCGGATACGCTGGGTGACACCCTGCTCATGCGGGAAAACGCCAATATGCGCATCCAGCACCATGTTGTTGAGGAACAGGCAGCGCAAAGGCGGTTCATCCGCCCACGGAGCAAAAACTGTCATACGAGGGTTATTCTTCCAAAACAGAACCGGCTGCCGCAGCCGGAGACCACTGCAAATGTTGCCCGCCATCCAGCGCCAGCATCTGCCCCGTAACTGAGGGTAACGCCAGAAGAGCCAGGGCAGCCCGCGCCACTTCTTCTGGCGATGTGCCATGACCCAGCGGTACGGAAGCGCATTGCCGGGCAAATTGTTCCTCACTCTGCCGCACACTGGCCAGAGCAGGGCCGGGGCCTATGGCGTTCACCCGAATGTCATGAGGTGCAAGCGCAAGCGCCATGGTCTGTGTCAGGGTCCACAAAGCACTTTTGGACACCGTGTAACTGATAAAATGAGGGGTAAGGGACCACACGCGCTGATCCAGCATGTTCAGCACCATCCCCTCCGCATCCTTGGGAAGCGCCTTGGCAAAAGCCTGCATCAGCACAAATGGCGCACGCAGGTTGGGCTTCATATGCCCGACCCAACTGTCCTTTGTCGCGTCATCCCATTCATCACGCTCAAAGGTTGAGGCATTGTTGACCAGCACCCCAAGCGGGCCGCCCAACGCTGCACTTGCCTGTTCCACCAATGGCGAAACAAATTCTTCCCGTGCAAGATCCGCCTTGAGCAGACACGCCTTACGGCCCAGCGCCACAACTTCTTTCCGCGTTTCTTCCGCCGCGTCCGTGTCTCCACGGTAATGAATGGCCACATCAAACCCGGCTTCAGCCAACGCCAGAACAATAGCCTTGCCCAGCCGCGCCTTGCCCCCCGTTACCAATGCCCGACGCGGAATGCGTGAAGAAATTGGAAAAGCATTTATCGCCACGTTATTCTCCGTCTCCGGGTTAGTATACGCTGCTCTTCAGGCAGGCCGTCTGGCGCCCAGAGCCGCCGCCAATGTGCCATCATCCAGCACATCCAGTGCGCCGCCCACAGGCACGCCCTGCGCAACCCGGCTGACAGCTACGCCCTCATAAATCGCCAACCTGTCCATCAGCCAGTGCATGGTGGTGGCCCCTTCAACAGTGGCCCCCAGTGCCAGAATGACTTCACGCACACTGCCACATTCCAGTCTGTCCAGCATGGGGGCTATATTCAGGTCTTCCGGCCCTATTCCCGCCAGCGGAGAAAGCGTTCCGCCCAGCACCAGATAGACCCCTCTATGCACGCCAGCACGCTCCAGCGCCCACAGATCACCCACCGTTTCCACCACACACACCACGCTGCGGTCCCTTACCGGGTCCGTGCAGATGTGGCAGGGGTCAACCGTGTCCAGATTGCCGCAAGTGGAACAGGTTTTGACAGCATTACCGGCATGTTCCAGCGCGCGGGCCAGCGGCACCAGGCGCGCCTGAGGATCACGCAGCAGAAACAGGGCAATGCGCCGGGCCGAACGCGGGCCGAAACCCGGCAACCGCCCCAGAAGCTTGATAAGCTGCTCTATTTCCTGCCCGCGCATCCTGCACTCCGCCTGTCTTCTCCATCCGCTCTGCATCGCGCCCGCCATGTCATGCGGGCACGCATTGCGTGATGGATCAGAACGGCAGCTTCATACCTGCGGGCAGGTTCAGCCCACCGGTGACTTTCTGCATTTCTTCCGCTGCCTTGGCATCCAGCTTGGTGCGGGCATCGGCACAGGCCGCCACGATCAGGTCCTGCAACATTTCCATTTCTGCTGGGTCTGCCAGTTTGGGATCAATGGTGATGGAGCGCATGTCACCCTTGCCGCTCAGCACGACCTTGACCATGCCAGCACCAGCAGCGCCTTCTATGTTCATCGCTTCCAGCGTGGCCTGCATGGCTTCCATCTTCGCCTGCATCTGGGTCGCCTGCTTCATCAGTCCGGCAAGATTTTTCATGGTTTACTCTCCCTGTCTGACCGCAGTGCTGCGGTCTGGTCTGGGGTGGTCTTCCACCCTGTCGTTAAAGCCGGAGGTTCCGGCCGATATCCGGCTCAATCCATGGATGAACCGGGATCGAATGGTCGTTCATCCTCGTCCAGCAGTTCGGCGTCAAGCGGTGCAAAGACAAGGTCTGGCACCTCCTCAGGGGGCAGGCCGTAATCATCCAGCCCGTGGTCACGCACTTCACCCAGCTCCGCATCCGGAAAAGTGGCCAGAATGGCTTTGACCAGCGGATGTGCCTTGGCAGTGCGGCGTTGGAACTGGATGATCTCCGCACCCTGTTCATCCAAAGTGGGCTCCCCGGCCTCATCCGAGATCTTGACCCGCCATTGCTGATGAGTGGCGTGCTCAAGCACACGCTGAAGCTGCCGCCCCAGATCAGACGGAATGCCAACCTCCGGCCGCACCACAATGTCACCCGGCGCGAAGGAAACCAGATGAACTGCATTCCGCAAATGCCCATGCAGCAGGGCTTCCCTCCGATCCTTGACCAAGGCCACGGCCTCACGCCACGTACGGGGCATGGGAGCAATGCTTGGCTGTGCAGGTTCGGAAGGTTCTACCGCTGGCTCAGCCGCAACCTGAGGCGCCGGATCTCCACCCTGAGCAGGCTCTCGGGCAATATCGGGCTGCACAGCCATGACAGAGGTGCCACCGACCATTCTCAAAGCAGGCGGAGGTTCTTCCGGTTGATGAGCGGAGGTGTCCGGCCGCGCTGAAGACGCTGATGAGGCAGAGGGGCTGCCATCGCCACCCAACCCGGTTCCTGTCTGTGGCGCTGGACGAGGCGCATCCTCCCATGGGGGATGAACGTCTGACGTCTGGGTGCGCGCAGAAGGAAGTGACCCATTCTGCCCACTCATCCCAGAAGGAGAAGAAGTCTGTGCACCGCCCGCCGAAGGTGGGGCTGGAGTATTTTCTTGCCCGGACAGACGTTTGATCAGATCAGCCGGGGAGGGAAGGTCGGCAACGTAACAGAGGCGGATCAGCACCATATCTGCAGCGGCGCGTCTATCCGGTGCGGACTCAACTTCCTGCACGCCTTTCACCAGCATCTGCCAGGCACGCATCAGCACCGGCACGGGCAGTTTTTCTGCCATTTCCGTGCCGCGTACCCGCTCAGCCTCTGGCAGATCGGCCGAATCCCGCAGGGAAGGAACAGCCCGCAGGCGGGAAATGGTGTGCACCAGTTCCAGCATGTCCCCCAGCATCAGGCCGGGGTCTGCACCCCGCGCATGGGCTGCATCAGCCAGCGCCAGCGCCTTGTCCGGTTTGCCGGTAAACGTGGCTTCCAGCAGATCAAAAACCACCTGCCGATCCGCCAGCCCCAGCATGTCACTGACAAGAGCAGCACCAATTTCCTCTGATGCCCCATCCGGCCCTGTGCCTTGGGCAATGGCCTGATCAAGCAGGGAAAGACCATCACGCACCGAGCCATCCGCCGCGCGGGCAATCAGTGATAGAGCCTCGGGGGAGAGGCGCACCTGTTCTTTTTCCGCAATGCGGGCAAACAGGGCGGCCAGATCTGCCTGCGGCACACGACGCAGGTCAAACCGCTGGCAGCGGGACAGCACCGTTACCGGCACCTTGCGCAGTTCCGTCGTGGCAAAAATGAACGTGACCTGTGCAGGCGGCTCTTCCAGCGTTTTCAGCAACGCATTGAACGCGTTGCGGGAGAGCATGTGCACTTCGTCAATAATGAAGACCTTCATCCGCCCCTGCATGGGCCGGAAGCGCGTGGCTTCTATAATCTCACGCACATCATCCACCCCCGTGCGGGAGGCAGCATCCATTTCCAGCACATCGGGGTGGCGGTCATTCAGAATGGCGACGCAATTGGCGCACACACCACACGGATCTGGCGTGGGACCACCCTTGCCATCCGGCCCGATACAGTTGAGCGCTCGGGCGATAATGCGGGCCGTGGTGGTTTTACCCACACCGCGCACACCGGTCAGCATGAAAGCATGAGCCACACGCCCCAGCGCAAACGCATTACGCAGCGTGCGCACCATGGCTTCCTGACCAATCAGGTCATCAAACGTGGTGGGGCGATATTTGCGGGCCAGAACACGATAGGGTGAGCCAGAAGGCGCGACCGGGGCAGGAACGGGGGCTGGAGAAGGAGCATCTCCAAACAGACCGGGGCCTTCCATAACAGGATCGGGAAGCCCCTCATCCTGAGAAAGCTGCGCATCGGTCTTATCGGTCATGACAGTTCCGAAGAGTAAGAGTCACGCCCGCAAGAACTGGCCAAGGGCGGAAAACGGTGGAAAGCCGGACAATGACCCGGGCGAAACTTACTGTGGCTGCTTCCTTCCGGATCTGACCTGGTCAACAAGGTGCCCGTCCACCGCCGACTTTCCACCTCGGTAGATAGCACCAAACGCTGGCACATGCCAACCCTGCACATCTCGGAACCACTTTGGGGCGTTTCCCTCTTGGCCTTGAGGCAATGAGCACGCTAGGACAGAAATCATGGGAGCATCCAGCCCCGTTTCCTCAAGTGCAGAGAGTGTGAGCGTGCCCAGATTCAGCCAGCCCTTTCTTGTTGCAGCCCTGCTTTTTGCTGCGTTTTCAGCCCCGCTGACGGGCCACGCTGAAGAAAGCGAGCCAAACGGGGAGAACAGCGAAGTCCGCAGCAAAGTGCCCAACATGCAGTTGCAGAAGGAATTGGCCGTGCTTCAGTTCAAGCCGGAAGCTGCCAGTGAAGCCTGCATCGGCTCCCTGAAAGAGCTGCACAAAACCCAGGCTCAGCTTGAAGAAGAACAGACGCGCACGCATGATCAGGATCTGGCCATTGCGCAGGACGTGCTGGAATCAGATTTTGAGAACTCCATAGAACTCTGCTCTCCGGATGTGCGCAAGCTCTGTGAAACACAGAATCCGGATGTACGGCTGGCGCGGGCCTGTGAGCAGTTGGGAAGCCTGCCAGATGGAGACAGCGCCGGGCAGGAAGACTGAGCCAAGAGCCGCTCTTTAAGTTTCTGCAACAGCGCTCCTCAATGGCTGCTTCCACCCACAGAAAGAGAAATACGACCATGTGAGCCCGCTGAAACAGCGAAAACGAGTTTCAAGAGCATGCACAATGTCTTGAAAAATACGTTCCAGAGCGGCTTGTAGAACATATCAGAGAACGGGAAAACGGCGCTTAAAGTCCGCCACCAGAACGTGACACCCCAAACCTCTGTTTTCCGCGTTATGAAGACTATCCTCAGGCTTCCCTGGCGCAGCCTCTTACCCTTGGGTTAAGGGCTCTTATTCATACGGCAACTGGTGGCTGGCCGGAAAAGGTTATAGGCTTTCCGAAACGAAGCTGCGCCATCCGGCAAAAGTTTTTCCAAGGCAACCGAAGTTCCGGCCCATGCATGATCCTGCGTTTTCTGCTCCGTTTTCCTCTGTTCCGGCCATTCTGGCCGTTGATGGTGGCGGCACCAAAACCGCCGCAGTGCGTATCGGGCAGGACGCGCGTGTGCAGGCCTACCAGACTACAGGGGGCAGCAACCCTTTTGACCAATCCGGATGGCAAGAGGTGCTGACGGATCTGGTAACGCCCATGAGCGAAGGCGTACTGGCGTTTGCCTTCGGACTGGCAGGGTATGGAGAAAACCGTGCTTTTGGTGAAACCATCCGCACCCATCTGCACAGCTTGTGCCCCAATGGTGTCTTTACCCTGAGCAATGATGTGGACATGGCCTGCAATGGCGCTTTCGCGGAGGGAGCCGGTGTCCTGCTGCTTTCCGGCACAGGGGCCATTGCATGGGCACGCAATGCTCTTGGCCAGACCACCCGCGTTGGCGGCTGGGGCAGCACCTTTGGGGACGAAGGAAGCGCCTACTGGATTGGTCGCAAAGCCCTGCAATTACTCTGTCAGGCGTTTGATGGACGTGCGCCTGACGCCGTGCCTTTTGCGCGCCGCCTGTGTGCCCACATGGGTTGGGCGGACACGAACCCCGCCGCCGTGGATGCCCTGCTAGGGTGGCACGCCGCACAGGCTCGCCCCCGTTCAGCCGTGGCACAATGCGCACGCCTTGTGGACACGCTGGCAGAAGAAGGCTGCCCACAGGCACTTGCCCTCCTGAAGGCTGCGGCAGTCGAACTGGCACGCTGCGTACAAACGGCACGTGCCCATTTTGAGCCCGACACCGTTGGCATGGCTCCTCTGCCGTGGAGCTATGCTGGTAGTGTTTTCAACAGCAGGCTGATCCGCACGGAGCTTGCCACGTTGTGCGGCACGCCCCAGCCCCCACGCCTGCCGCCACTGGGTGGAGGCATTCTGCGTGCGGCCCGGCAGGCCGGGTGGCGCATTGATTCAGACTGGATTTCTACTCTGGCAGAAAATCTCCAGACCCTTCCTGCCACCAGCACCTCGCCAACCACCCATCTTCTTCCGGCACGTCAAGCAGAAAAGGCCGGTTCCTGATGTCCATGGCCAACTCTCCTCCGGCCCACCCCTCCCCGGGAAACAGATTATGCCCCGCAGGTGCGTATGGCTGGACACCTTTGTGTCTGACAGCAATGCTCTTTTTCCTGATCGGGTTTGTCACGTGGCTGAACGGACCGTTGATCTCTTTTGTAAGAGTATCTTTCTCTCTTGATGATATTAGCGCTTTTCTTATCCCTCTCATTTTTTATTTTTCGTATTTCTTTTTTGCCATTCCGGCCTCATGGATTATTGCTCGCACAGGCCTGAAACGTGGCCTGTCCCTTGCGCTGACAATCATGGCCATGGGCATGGCCTGTACGGGCCAGTTTATTGCGGCGGGAATATATGAAGCTGCTTTGACAGGACTGCTGATTCTGGGAGGAGGTCTCGCACTGTTGCAGGTAGCTGTAAATCCTTATGTCAGTTTTCTTGGGCCTACCCAAAAAGCGGCCCAGCGCATTGCCATTATGGGAATATGCAACAAATTTGCCGGTATTCTGGCCCCTATTGTGCTGGCAACGTTGGTTATGGGCGATATTGAAGGTGTGTCTCAACGCGCTGCTGGCATGACAGATCCCGCAGCGCGCGCCGCTCTTCTCAGCCAGTTTGTACAGGCTATTTACTGGCCATATCTCGGCATGGCGCTACTGATGCTGCTTGCCGCGGGCGGGGTTGCGCTTTCAAGCCTGCCAGATCTTCAGCCTCCTAAAAAAACCCTTCCCTTGAGCACTGTTTCCCATTTTTCAGAAACAAGCCGTATTCTGCTTTCTTCTCATGTTCTGTGCGGTATTGCCGCCATGCTTCTCTATGTGGGTGTAGAGGTCATGGCCGGAGACGCCATTGGAACATATGCGCAGGGGTTTGGTCTTCCCCTTAACCAGACACGATTTTTTACCGCACTTACTCTAACGGGCATGTTAGTGGGGTATTGTCTGGGCATGGTTTGCACACCCCGTTTCTGTTCGCAGGAACGTTATACCCTGTATTCCTGCATAGCGGGCAGCATACTCAGCCTGCTGGCGTTTCTGGGGCATGGGTATGGCTCCGTTCTCTGTATCGCGCTTCTGGGTGTGGCAAATGCCATGATTTTTCCAGGACTATTCCCAACTGTTCTTAAAAATACGGGAAAGGCTGCTCCTCTTGTTTCGGCTTTTCTGGTGATGGCCTATTGTGGGGGCGGTATTCTGCCGCAGCTTTTTGTGTGGCTGAAAACCCTGTTTGGCTTTCAGGGTGTTTTTACCAGCCTGACGGTAGGCGGCTATGCGCTGATTGCACTTTATATGCGCCGTTCCGCCACCTGATTTTTCACATTTATCTTGCCAGCCAAAGAGTTCTGCCATGCACACCCTTAGCGGACACCTTGTTCTTCCCGATCAGATCCTGCCTGGAACCATCACATTTTCAGAAAACATACTGGATATTTCAGACAATACGTCCGTACCAGACCGCTATATTCTGCCAGGGTTTATTGATGGCCACGTTCATGGCGGGAATGGCGCAGATACCATGGACGGCGTGGAGGCCATTCATACTCTTGCACGTTTTCATGCCGCCCATGGCACCACCACTATTCTGCCCACCACCATCACCCGGCCATGGGGAGATGTGATGGATACCCTGCGGGCTGTAGCAGATGTTGTACGCACTCAATGCCCCGGTGGCCCCATGGTGTATGGCGCGCATCTGGAAGGGCCATTTGTCAGCCCCCACAAACTGGGCGCGCAACCGCCTTACGCCATTCCTCCAACACCAGACCGGGTACAGGAAGCCCTTGCCACCGGCTGCGTAAAAGTGGTTACACTGGCACCAGAACTTCCCTATGCGGAAGAGGCCATGCTGCAATTTGTGGCCGCAGATGTGCGCGTTAGCATGGGCCATACGGTGGCCTCCTATGAACAGACCGCAAAAGCGATCTGCCATGTCTGTACCGCCGGAGGCGTTGTGGGAGCCACGCATCTGTTCAACGCCATGGCTCCCATTACCAGCCGCAAACCTGGCCCCGTAACAGCCCTGATGTGTAGTGACGCCTATGCTGAAATGATTTTTGACACGCATCACGTTCATCCCGCCACGTTCCAACTGGCACATAAGATAATGGAAGACCGGCTGCTTTTTGTAACAGATGCCATGCGGGCAACAGGTTTACCGGAAGGACCCAGCCAGTTGGGGGGGCAGGATGTGATTGTCAAAGACGGCGCGGTACGTCTGCCTGATGGAAGTCTGGCGGGGAGTGTGCTGACACTGGATGTTGCCTTGCGCAATGCCTTGCAGACAGGCACGCCACTGGTTAAAGCCGCTGCCCTCCTCAGCAGTAATCCGGCACGCTATCTCGGCCTTACGGATCGAGGTACACTGGAGGCCGGGAAACGCGCAGACTATGTGGTGACAGATAGCAGTTTCATGGTGCAGGAAGTGTGGGTTGGTGGCCAGCGTATCCACTGAGCTAAATGAAAAACATCCCTCAGGCGTGTCGCACACCAACATCACCCCGTTCTGGCACGTAAAAACCGAGTGGACAGATTTTTCAAATAGCTCCCCTTTTTGCCATGTCTGCGTGTTAACTGGCATAATATGCAGACCTGATTTCTCAAGGGAACAAGCCAGAACGCCGTGCGTTTTGGTGCCATGTTTGTGGCTGGTTTCTTCAGCGAGAACCTCTCTCCTGAACACTGAGCGTTAAGGAGAGGCTCCGCCGTGCGCAGACGGATGCCAAAGGCATTTTATTCCGTCCTGTCATGCCTTAACGGATGGAAAAACCGGCTAGAAAAAAGGAATATATCATGGAATTTCGCCCTCTTGGCAAAACGGATCTGAACATTGCGCCCATCGTGTTTGGGGGAAATGTATTTGACTGGACCATTGATGAGAGAACCAGTTTTTCCATTCTGGATGCCTTTGTCGATTATGGCTTCAACGCCATTGATACGGCAGATGTCTATTCCCGATGGAGCCCCGGCAATGAAGGTGGAGAATCTGAAACTGTTATCGGCAACTGGCTGAAGGCCAATCCCGGCAAGCGGGATCAGGTGCTGATTTTCACCAAGGTTGGGTCAGACCTTGGCAAGCCCGAAGAAAAAGGGCTTTCAGAACGTTGGATCATGCAAGCAGTAGAGAGATCTCTCAAACGATTGGGAATTGAGCGGATTGACCTCTATTTCTCTCATTGGCCAGATCCGGAAACACCTTACGAAGAAACACTTGGCGCGTATGACAAACTGCTGAAGGCCGGAAAAATCCGTGCTATAGGTGCCTCCAACCTGAACGCCGAGCAATTACAGGCCTCTCTGGATGCAGCCAGAACCCACGCTCTCCCCCGCTACGATGTGCTGCAGCCGGAATACAATCTGTATGATCGCTCCTCTTACGATGGCGCATTGCGTGATCTGTGCATCAAGGAAGAGCTTGGCGTGGTGACGTACTACAGCCTTGCTTCCGGCTTCCTGAGTGGCAAATACCGCAGCAAGGCTGACCTTGCCCAAAGCACACGGGGAGAAGGCATTGAGAAATATCTCACGCCGCGCGGCACCGCCATTCTACAGGCACTTGATACCGTGGCAGCCCGCCATAATGCCAAGCAGGCAGAAATTGCGCTGGCATGGCTGATTGCCCGTAAGGGGGTGACTGCCCCCATTGCCAGCGCCACCCGCCGCGAACACGTGGCCAGTTTTGCAAAAGCCGCGCAACTGGAACTCAGCGCGGACGACATCAAGGAGCTTGATACCGCCAGCGCCTGAAAACGGCTTTTCAGCCTTTGAAAGCTGTTTGAAAAGACACCGGCAGCAAAAGAGCATGGCCCGAAAGGACTTTTAAAAGGCATCTCCGTTATAGAGAGGGGCTGCCAAAAGTATTACACTGGCGGATATCACCCGAATTAAGCCCCCGGCGGAACCACTGCACCCGCTGCGCGGACGTTCCATGAGTAAAGCTATCCGGCACGGCGTAACCCCGCGCCATTTTCTGCAACCGGTCATCACCCACGGCGGCGGCGGCGTTCATACCCTGTTCAACATCGCCCGTCTGCAAGATTTGTTTCGCATCATTCGCGCGCTTGGCCCACACGCCAGCAAAGCAATCCGCCTGCAATTCCATCCTGACAGACACACCGCCTTCACCCGTTTCAGACAAACTGCTTCTCTGGGTCTGTGCCTGCTGCATGATGCCAAGTTCATTCTGAACATGATGCCCGATTTCATGAGCAACGACATAGGCTTTGGCAAAATCTCCGCCAGCCCCAAGCCGGCCCTGCAATTCCTGAAAAAAGGCGAGGTCGAGATATACTTTATGATCCGCCGGGCAATAAAACGGCCCGACTGAGGTCTGCGCATATCCACACCCTGATGGCTCTCCGCCGCTAAACAGCACCAGATGCGGTTCGTGATATGTGCGGCCCATCTGCTGAAAATAGGTGGTCCAGACATCTTCCGTGGAGGCCAGAACGCTGGAGATGAACCGCTTTTGTGCATCATTCCCGGGAGCAGGCCCCTGCTGTGCCACCATTGACCCAGACCCCGCAGACGGCGCGCCGCCCTCCAGCAGATTAAGCACCAATCGGGGATCGACTCCAAAATAGAGCGCGCCCAGAACCAGAACAAGGCCGCCTATGCTGCCGATACGGATGGGCGCACGCCCTCCGCCGCCTGAACCGCGCCTGTCCTCGATATTGCTGCTTTGGCGTTCATCATCCAGACGCATGGTTTTTCTGTCCTGTTCTGTCGCAGCCTGACCTGCGCGGTCTACTTCTCAGTCTACTGTGTCTGCAATGTGTGTGCGGTATAAAAAATTTGCCAAGCCAATATGGCAGGCGGGATAAGCGGCTCTCGGCATTGGCTGTTATGCCAATGCTTCCGCCTTGATCCGCTCATCCCGCCTTTTCAACGTCACGTAACCTGTTTTGTTACGCTGCTCTGGCCTCTTACTCTGGCAAACGCAAAATAGCGTCCACGCCCTCACTACACCCAAGAACAGCCGCCTTTTCCTTGGGAGAGAGTGCCCGCTCTGCCGCGGCCAACGTGGAAGCCTCTTCCACCTTCACCAATCCCACCAGCCTTTCCGCATTGATGGGATCACCCGCCTTGCGGGCTGGGGGCAACATGGCACGGTGCGCAGCCAGCAGACTCGTATCTGCACGCAGGGCACGCAGGGCATCATCCGGCAGTTGGGGCGCTTCATCGCTTTCCTGCGCATGTTCCAGTTTTTTCAGCACATCCGGCGGATATGTTTCTTCCGGCACCAGCAGCAGCCCGGCCTTACGGAAGTTCTGCCCCACTGCACGGCTGCTGGTCAGCGCCACCAGCGGGATGGAAAAGACCAGACCCAACAGAACAGGCGTCATCCAGAAAAACAGGGAGGGAGAAACCACCCACGCGCCAATACCCAGAACCAGCCCGAACAGGGTGAATTTGGCATATTGCTGCACCACCACCATCAGCGGAAAACCGCCATCATCGCGGCGCTGCGTATTCCAGCCGGAATCATGCCCGGAAAGAATGGACATCACCCCGGATGTCTGGATCAGCATGGCGATGGGTGCGATCAGACCACCAATCAGCGTTTCCACCAGAACTGACCCCGCGGCTCTGATAGCGCCGCCACACCCTTTGCAGGTCACCCGGTCAAACAGCAGGGCAACATACGCCAGCAGTTTAGGGGCCAGCAAAATGGCCATGGTGCCGATAAACACATATTTCGCCTGCACTGGGTCAACATGTGGCCAATGAGGGTAAAGGGTTTTTGTATCCCCAAAATATTCAGGCCGCTCAAAGTGTGCCTGCAAGGAAATCAGGATACCTGTCAGCAAAAACACCAGCCATAGGGGGGAGGTAACATAAGCCCCGATCCCCACAATCATGTGCATACGGCTGATCCAGTGCAGGCCTTTGGTGGGCAGAACCTTCACATGCTGCAAGTTCCCCTGACACCAACGACGGTCACGAATGGCCACATCTGTCAGAGAAGGCGGGCTTTCCTCGTAAGATCCATCGAGAGCAGGCACCATATGAATGGCCCAGCCCCCACGCCGCATCAACGCAGCTTCGACAAAATCATGACTGAGAATATGCCCGCCAAAAGGCGGCCGCCCCGGCACATGCGGCAGACCGGCCTGCCCCGCAAAAGCGCGAGTACGAATAATGGCATTATGGCCCCAGTAATTCCCTTCCGAGCCATGCCACCACGCAATACCATGCGCAATAATCGGTCCATACACGCGGCCAGCAAACTGCTGCATGCGCGCAAATAAGGTGGTGCCCCCTACAATAACCGGCAAAGTCTGAATCAGGCCGACCGTAGGGTGCCGCTCCATGGCGCCAGCCATACGCACCAGCGTTTCTCCGGACATGACGGAATCCGCATCAAGCGTGACCATCTGCTCATAGGCTCCGCCAAAGCGGCGCACCCATTCGCCCACATTCCCAGCCTTGCGTTCCGCATTGTTATGGCGGCGACGGTAGAAAATGTTCTCATGCCCGCCTGTCTGCTCCCGCAGGGCCAGAAAGGCGGCTTCCTCTTCAACCCATACATCCGGGTTTGTGGTGTCGGACAGGATGAAGAGATCAAACGCCTCCATCTGCCCGGTTTCCCGCAGGCTCTGATAAATCGCTTTCAGGCCGGCCATGACGCGATGAGGCGGTTCGTTATAGGTTGGCAACAACAGAGCCGTACGGCTGCGCAGTTCCGGCAACGGGCCGGAGCGCGTAATGCCAAGACCCAGACCACCGCGGGTAATGAGAGACACAAACCCTGCCAGCGCAGAGGTAAACGCCAGCGCAATCCACATGAACAGCGCCACAAACAGCACCAACATGATCAACCCAAGGGTAGAGACACCGTTGGCGTCCAGAACCTTGTGTGTACGCCATGCGCCGTATGCCGTCAGGGCAAAAGCCGACCCCAGCACCGCCAACCGCCGGAACACAACAGTGCGCGGCGATGTTACGGGTATGCGGGGCCGCCCCTCACAATCCGGTGCTGCGTGCAGATCCTGCACGGGCATGGTGAGAGGGGCTTCTGGCGGCAAAGCCTGAAACGGTGTGGTTCCCTGCGTTGCCTGCATGCTCAGGGCGTCCACCGGTAGAGCCATTCTTCTGAAACCGGCCCTGTATCAGAGGCCAGAACACAACGCAGCTCCGCCAGTTTTTCATCCCCCGGCACAAACTCGAAGGTGGTGCGCCAGCCATTGATGTTGGGATTGGGTTCCACCACCACATTGCGGATGGTGCCAACCGATGCCTGCGGCACCAGATGGAAGTGCGCATCCTTGGGCAGATGGTCAAACGGAGAGCCCATGAAATCAATGGCAAAGAAGCGGGCGTTCTTGTCATCGGTTACAGACCCAACCCGCGTTGCCCCAATCCGAGCCAGAGAGGTGGGGAAGGGGTTATCCCACCCCCAGTACATGCGATACGTGAAACTGTATTCCTTGCCCGCCGCCAACGGCACCTTGGGCCGCCAGAAGGAAACAATATTGTCATTCACTTCGTTGGGCGTCGGAATTTCCACCAGATCTACCCAGCCTTCTCCCCAATCTCCAATGGGTTCAATCCACAGAGACGGGCGTTTTTCGTAATTCAGAGCCAGATCTTCAAAATCATGGAAGTTCCGGCGCCGCTGCATCAGCCCAAAACCACGGGGCGAGACATCATTGAAAGCAGAGAACTGGAGGTCCAGCGGGTTGCGCAGGGGCCGGAAAAGCTGCTGGCCGCTGCCCGTCCACATTTGCAGGGCTTCACTGTCATGCGCAGCCGGCCGCCAGTCATCCACATGGTTGTGGTCATTGGCGTCAAAATAGAACATGCCGGTCAACGGCGCGATGCCGGACTGGCTGATCTTGGTGCGCGGGAACAGAGTGGACTGGACATCAAAAACCGTGGTGTCACCCGGCCGGATGGTAAAGCGGAATGCCCCTGCAACGGATGGACTATCCAACAACGCATGAATGACAATGGACTGAACATTGGGCTGCGGCTTTTCCAGCCAGAAGGCACGGAACAGCGCAAATTCCTCGCCTTTTGGGTCACCCGTGCCATCTGCAAAACCGCGGGCGGAAAGACCGTAATTCTGCCCCTTGCCGACAGCCCGAAAGTAGGATGCCCCCAGAAATACGCAGAATTCTTCCATCACGCCCGGCGTATTGATGGCCGTGCGCAGGCGCAGGCCAGCAAATCCCAGATCATCCGTGACCTCCAGCGAGGGATCTCCGTAGGAGAACAGGTCTGGTGTGTAGGGAACAGCGGCGGATTGGCCGTCTTTCACTTCGTAGATTTCAATGCGGGGCCGATAGAGAAAGCCGCGAGGGAAAAACTCGGCGTCAAAAGCAAGATTCTCGCCATGCCACAGTGCCTTTTCTTCCCGATAGGCAATGCTGCGGAACTGATCAAAGTTCAGATTATCAATGGCTTTGGGCAAAGACTGATCCGGAGCCTTGTAAGGTGCACTGGCAAGCTGCTTGGCAATCTGACGTACCGTGCCATCATCAAACGCGCCGATTGCGCCGTTCAGCCCTTCCGCTCTGGCCTTGCTCACCACACCACTGGCCAGAGAAGCAAGGGTGGCCCCGGCCCCAACCTTTATTAAGTCACGTCGCTGAATGGATGATGACACACCAATCTCCCGCATTCCGTTAATGGACGGCATAATCGTTTTACTTTTTTGACAGGTTTGTTGCTTCGTTACGGCTTTTTAAGGGCATTCCGCCCTCTCCGGCGCAAGAAGCTGCGCTAATCTGTCCAGATTCTGGGCTGAGGCCTGAGACGCCTCCTGCTCTATCGCCCGATAAAACCGGATAACGGCCTCACCCTCTTCTGTCAGAAAAGCACCGCCCCCGCCTCCGGGGCGCGTAGCGACAAGAGGCGCTTTGAACAACTGGTTGAGGCTATCCACCAGCAACCACGTCCGACGATAAGACATCCCCATGGCACGACCTGCCGCAGAAATGGACCCGGTTTCCGCCAGCATCTCAAGCAGGCGGATTTTACCGTGCCCCAAAGCAGCCTTGCCATCTGCATCCACACGCAGAGTTAGTCTTATCCGCTCTGGCATCAGGCTGCCTGCTTTGGCTGGAAGGCTTTTTGCATGATAATGTGAGGACTCATGTTCTCTCTTACTCAGGCCGGAGCTGTGGCAAACCTGTCATGACACTGTTTTCCGCAAATACCATCTGGTGCCCCATGATGCCAGCCGATCTTGCGGCTACAGTCGCCCTGGCGGCTACCGTGCATACGGATTACCCGGAAGATAACGAAATTTTCACAGAGCGACTGGCACTTGCACCCCAGGGATGTTGGGTGCTTTCCGGTTCTGAGGGAGTAATGGGCTATATGCTCAGCCATCCGTGGCGGGGCAGCATAAGCCCACCGCTCAACACGCTGCTGGGAAGCCTGCCTGTTCCGGCAGACCGCTGGTATATTCATGATCTGGTTCTGGCAGAACGCGCCAGAGGGCAGGGAGCCGCCCAAAAGGCCATTGCGCTGGCAGAAGACGCGGCCCGTAGGCTCGGTGTACCGCTGCTAAGCCTGACATCTACTCGGCATGCCCAGACATTCTGGCGCAAACAGGGTTTTGCGCCAGAAGCAATTTCAGAAGCAGAACGGGCAGTACTGGCCTCTTATGATGCAGAAGCCAGCCTTCTCAGCCGCCCGGTTTCCCCCTGAGAGGCTGGCTTACCAGCCTCCAAAAACCTCTCACACGTTTCGGGTTGAGGTTTCAGGCGGGTTTTACTCTTCTTCCTGTTCCGGCGCGGTCATCATGGCTTCTGCCACAACGCCAGCGTGCTCACGCACCTTGCGTTCAATATCCGCCGCCATTTCAGGGTGATCACGCAGGAACTGCTTGGAGTTCTCACGCCCCTGCCCAATGCGCTGGCTGTCATAAGAGAACCATGCGCCGGATTTTTCCACCACACCGGCCTTGACCCCAAGATCGATCAGTTCCCCGACCTTGCTGATGCCTTCACCGTACATGATGTCAAATTCCACCTGCCGGAACGGCGGAGCCATCTTGTTCTTGACCACTTTCACACGCGTCTGATTACCCACAACCTCGTCCTTGTCCTTGATGGACCCGACCCGGCGGATATCAAGGCGCACAGAAGCGTAGAATTTCAGCGCGTTACCGCCCGTTGTGGTTTCCGGATTACCAAACATGACCCCGATTTTCAGACGGATCTGATTGAGGAAGATCATCATGGTGTTGGAGCGGGCAACCGAGCCTGTCAGCTTGCGCAGCGCCTGGCTCATCAGGCGGGCATGCAGGCCCACGTGGCTGTCGCCCATATCGCCTTCAAGTTCCGCACGCGGGACCAGAGCCGCCACACTGTCCACGACCAGAACATCAATGGCACCGGAGCGTACCAGCGTATCGGCAATTTCCAGCGCCTGTTCACCAGCATCTGGCTGGCTGATCAGCAGGTTATCAACATCCACACCCAGCTTTTTTGCGTAACCGGGGTCCAGCGCGTGTTCGGCGTCAATAAAGGCGCAGGTGCCGCCGCGCTTCTGCGCTTCTGCAATGGCATGCAGCGCCAGCGTGGTTTTACCGGAACTTTCCGGCCCATAGATTTCAATCACGCGGCCACGCGGCAGGCCACCAATACCCAGAGCAATATCCAGCCCCAGAGAACCGGTAGGAATTACATCCGCCTGTTCACGCGGGCGCTGGCCCAAACGCATAACGGAGCCTTTGCCAAAAGCGCGTTCAATCTGCCCCAGTGCACCTTCAAGGGCTTTTGCCTTATCCATGCTTCACCTTTTCCCTGTTGCCTCCGGCTCCGGCCAAAGGCGCATCTCACGCTGGGGACAAGAAGCCTCAGACTGAAGCTTTTATTCCAACGCGCTTTTCTCAAGACCTGCCATAAAAACGCCGCCCCCCGCAATGACGAGCATCACGCGAGAAAGACTCCACAGTGTCAGACCTCTGGTTCTGTTCCATTTTATTTAGAACAAAATAAGAACAATTCAAGCCAAAAACAGGCGGCCGAAGCCGCCTGTTTCGCCATAACCAGAAAATATTATTTCTGCCGGTCAGACGATATGGCCAGACCAGAACCGCGCGGGTCTGTCCAGCCAAAGCATTTGCCGGAATCCCCCGGCAAACCAGCAGGGCAAGATACAAAATTGGCCCGCCCAGGCCCTGATGTCACTTCCGGCCGCCCTCCGGCCAATGCGGCTTGCAAGGCAACCGCAGCGGTATCAGCGGCCACATTCTGCCCAGATGCCGTTGCAGCAGCGCGGAATTGCACCGATCCACGATGAGCAATAGCAGCCGTCAACAAAGGTTGCGGCCGCCGCTGCGGCGAGGCCCCCAGCACAATACCCGTGGAGCCTGCCACACGTCCGGTACCGAACAGGTTATTCATGCTCAGAGCACAGCTTACCGTTTCTCCCTGTCGGTCCGTCACCACAAAGGAGGTTGAGGCAGGCAGAGGAGGCAGAGCGGACCCACTGGGCAAGCTGCCGGAAGTAAGCAGAGCCTGCGCATCCGCAACACTCGCGCTGCCGCCCTTACCGGCCTGCCGTGCACGCCAGCCGGATACAACAGTTTCGCCC
The DNA here is from genome assembly GCF_030644465.1 of Acetobacter tropicalis. NCBI lineage: Bacteria > Pseudomonadati > Pseudomonadota > Alphaproteobacteria > Acetobacterales > Acetobacteraceae > Acetobacter > Acetobacter tropicalis. Next base: position 1,636,468 of record NZ_JAUYUW010000001.1, read on the forward strand.
CGTACCGTGGCATGACCCTGACCACCGGCAAAGGCTGCGGCTGTTCCTAACCCACCATCTGCCGGCGGCGGCAGGAAGCTGATCTGAACGCCATCGGCGCTCAGCATGAGCGGCTGTTCAGCCGTTGCCAGACTGTCGCGCAGATCAGACGAGGTCAAACCGCCACCCGCAGCCTGTGCGGCCTGCACAAATGTCTGTCCCAGTGAGCCTCCATACAGATCGCCCACACCCGCAATCCGCATCCGCTCAAGCGCCCCGGCAAGGCGCGGCTGCACCATCAGGTCACTCACCTTCAGCACACTGCCGTTGCCATTACTGAAAATGGCGCGGGCCTTTTCATCCGCCAGCAAGGGAGACTGCACAGCCGCAAGATCAGACGCCAGAAGCCCACTGACAGGCACACCATCCGTGGCCAGATTGCGCGCCGGCACCAGAATATCGGCAAAATCCGCACTGCCGTACCGCAGTTGCATCAGATACAGGCCACGCGCCAGCATGGGCACTGCGGCCGGGCGATCAGCCTTGGCATCAGCCTGTCCGGCTTTTGGCAGAAATACAAAAGCCTGCCCCTGTTCCTGCCCCGGCTTCCAGGCCAGACATGCCCCGCCAGCACCCAGAGACGCACGGGAGGGCAGGGTGACAGACAACGCCATGCCAAGGGCGGCCGCAGCATCTGCCGCCTTGCCCCCTTTGGCTAACACATCACGGGCAACAAGGGCGGCCTGGGGTTCATCCGCCGCCACTTCTCCCACAAAGCCTGTGACCACAGGGGCGCCTGGATCCTTGTGCCCCCCAATAAGGCCACAAGCCGATAGGGAACAGGTCATCATAAGCGCCGCCATGCGGGCCTGACCTGAAAATAACGGCGCAAGCCGGGCTGAACGGGTCTTTCTGAAACGCTCGGGCACGCCTTGATGTCTCCACTTCATCTGGTCTGCCCGCAAAGGGGCGCACGGTTCTCTTCCGATAACCCTGTTCCGCACAGGCAGCAACACGTCCGTGTCATTTCCTGCCTTCTGTTAGCATGCCCACACTGCATTCCCATCCCACCAGTTCTGCTTTACAGGTGAAAAACCATGAAAAAGCTGATCTCCTCCTCTTTCAGGCCACTCGCCCTTGCCGGGGCCGCCTGTTTTCTTCTGCTTGGCAGCACCGCAGCCCCAGCGCGCGCGGCTGACAGTGGCTTCACTCCCACGCAACGCGCTGAAATTGTTGAGATCATGCGCAATGCGTTGAAGACGGACCCTTCTATCCTGTCAGATGCTATCACGGCATTACAGGCCAAAGCTTCTGCGCAGAAAGCTACGTCAGCCCTTGAAGCCGTGCACAAGAATCCTGCCCAGTTTGGAGACAGCACGACGGACGTTGTGCTGGGCAACCCACACGGCAAACTGAAGGTGGTGGAATTTTATGACCCCCGCTGCCCTTACTGCCGCAAGGTTCTGGCCGATCTGGACAAGCTGGTGGCCGCCGAGCCTGACCTGAAGCTGGTTGAAAAGGTCATCCCTGTGCTGGGCCCCAACAGCGTGATGGATACGCAGGCCATTCTGGCTGCCGGATTACAGAACGCCTATGTGCCGTTCCAGAAAGCTCTGATGGCAGACCCCGCCAGCGCCTCCACAGACCGGATTCGCCGCATTGCGCTCCATGTCGGGCTAGACCCGGATCGCCTGCTTTCTGACATGAAAAACCCCAAGGTCATTGCCGCAGCCAGCCATAATCTGGAACTCGCCCGCTCCATAGATCTTGAAGGCACCCCCACCTTCATTATCGGAGACAAGGAAATCATTCCCGGCGCTGTCTCCTATGATGAACTGAGAGCAGCTCTTGGACGCCTGCGTAAAGCTGGCTGATAGCAAAAAAGGCCTCGTCCCGTGTGGGATGAGGCCTTTTTTATGAGCTGATTGAAAAGTCCGCTTCAGCGGAGCCGGGGGTGTTTCCTCCACCCGGCTTTTGCCACCAACTTTCCGGCTTTTTCTTACGTAAAACTCAGGCTGCTTTTTCTGTCTGACGTTCCGCTGCTGAACGGCCGGGAATAACCCCTTCTTCCCGCAGCAGGACAGAAAGCGCCCGCACCATCTCGTCCATCATCTCATCAGTGTGGAATGGCCCCGGCGTAAGCCGCAGACGTTCCGTGCCTTTGGCAACCGTGGGATAATTGATGGGGGTGGCATACTGACCATATTCCGTCAGCAAGCGGCGGCTGATGCGCTTGCAGGTTTCTGCATCCCCGATCGGCACCGGCACAATGTGGCTGGGCGTCATGGTGAAGGGAATACCCGCCGCACGCAGACGCTGGCGGAAGGTATTCACCCGCTCAAACATCTTCTCACGCCGCCAGCCTTCAGCACGGACCTTGCGCACGCTGGTCAGTGCAGCACCCACAACAGCCGGAGGGAGTGCTGTTGTGAAAATGAAGCCAGATGCCGTGGAGCGCAGGAAATCGACAATCTCGGCTGAAGCCGTGATGTACCCGCCATGCACGCCAAATCCCTTGGCCAGCGTGCCTTCAATAATATCAACCTGATCCGCCACGCCATCACGCTGGGAAACACCACCGCCTTCTTCGCCATACAGGCCGACGGCGTGTACTTCATCCAGATAGGTGATGGCATTGTATTTGCGCGCCAGCGCACAGATACCGGCAATATCCGCCATATCCCCATCCATTGAATACACGCTTTCAAACGCGATCAACTTGGGGGCTTCCGCTGGGGCTTCCGCCAGCTTGGCTTCCAGATCAGCCAGATCATTATGTTCAAAAATAACGGTCTGAGAACCGCGGGCCCCTTTGATACCGGCGATCATGGACGCATGGTTCATGCGGTCTGAAAAGCAGATCCAGCCCGGCATGGAGGTCAGGATGGTTTGCAGGCTGGCCTGGTTGGACACATAACCGGAAACAAACAGCAGGCCCGCTTCCTTGCCATGCAGCGATGCCAGTTCCGCCTCAAGCTGCGTGTGCAGCGGGCTGGTTCCGGCTATGTTGCGGGTGCCACCTGCGCCAGCGCCGTGCTCACGGATAGCCGCAATGGCCGCTTCCTGCACTTCCGGCACCACGCCCATGCCCAGATAGTCATTGGTTGACCACACCACCACTTCACGCCCTTCCGGCACGGCGGCAACTTCTTCCTCATACAGGGGAAAACGCTCAGCCAGTCGCGCCAGCGGTGTAAATGTGCGGTACCGTCCTTGCTGCCTGATCTCGTTCAACGCCGAATGGCAATGTTCATAAAACGGATGCCGGGCGTTCTTGATCAATCCCACGCTACTACTCTCCTCGCGTCGTCAGAAACGGTCGGGGCACGGCGCATGGCCCGTCGGCCGTCTGGCCGGTGTCTTTTTACAGTATGACTTCACATAATGGTGTAAGCTTTACTGCACATACACCCTGATGACCGGCTTCGTCACGGTCGAATCTGGCATAGCGGTTATTTCCACTTGTTCAGGAGCCGCTCCTGCCTTGACAATTTCTTTTGTCACGGCCTGCCCATCACCCTGCACCAGTTGCACCAGTGTCAGTTGATCAAGTTCGCTTTTTCCAGACGCCGGCACCAGACATTTTACCACAAACAGAATGTTTGGCTTCCGTGCCAGTGCCTCATGCACCATCCGGTCAACTGGGGCTGCCCATTCTTCAGAAGGTGTGCCCCCCACCAGTTCCACCAGCGGCGGCACAGGGGGCGGGCCGGGCGGCGGCGGCGGAATATAGGGTTTGGGCGGTATGCCTGCCTGCGGATTAAAGGTTTTCTGGTCCACCAGTTTGCACCCGTTCAGGCACAGCGCAACGCCTGCCAGCAGCATGATCCGCACAACAGGCCGCCTTTCTGCAAAACAGGAAACAGAGGGCATGAGGGGCAGATCTCCGAGCAGGCTGAAAAAGTAGAGTGGTCTTTCTCTCTCTTTCGCGCTCCTTTGCGCCCAACGCAAGGCAACACCCTCATAAAGACAGGCCAAAATCACGCCCGTCTGCCGTTTTGTTGTCGTTTTTCTGGCCTTTGCTTGTGTACATTCGGTTATGTGGATGAGCCCTTGCTCAAATCTCCACACCCCTTTATTGACCAAAATGCAGTGATGAGAAGACCGGTCGTCATGACAGGCCCGTCACCTGAGGCAGGCGAATGGCAACAGCCCTTTCGACAGACCATCTCCTTTCCAATGAGGAAGGAGGCCTCTCCGCTCAACAGATCAGCGTTGTGCGGATGAGCCACGCTGCGCGCCAGTTACTCCGCACGGAAACCCTGCCAGCCCATATCCGCGCGGTGCTGGAACTGATGTGCCTGCCCGTAACAGCCCTGTGGTGCCGGGTGCTCCGGTTTGATCCCGCAGCACCAGACTGGCCGGACCGGGACCGTTTTGTGGTGCCCTCCACCACCATGCAGCCCTTGCTCCGCGCCATGTTGCGCCTGACAGGCGAGAAAAAACACGCTGCTGTTCCCCTTGAATATGGTCGTCATCCTGCGGTGGAAGTGGCTCCCGGCCCGGCAGGGCAGGGGGTAGCTGCCGCCGCAGGCATGGCTCTGGCTGAACAGGCTCTTTGCCGCCGGTTTGGCCGCTCTCTGGTCAATCATCGCACGTGGGTTCTGGCGCAGGATACGGACCTTGCCACAGGTGTTGCGATGGAAGCCGCCCAACTGGCGGGCCGCTTCGGGCTGGACCGTCTGGCCGTGCTGGTCGCACCGCCTTCAGAACCGGATACTGCTGATTTTGTCGATTCGCTCACACGGTTCAGTGCCTCTGGCTGGACGGTGCGCAAGGTGGAGGCCGACAATCTTCCCGCCATCACCTCCGCTCTGGCCGCAACATTACGGGCCCGCAAACCAACGCTGATTGCCTGCCTGCCCTCCGCCGCTCCACTCTCTCCCCTTGGCCCAGATCTTCCGCCAGAAGAAGAACTGACTGGCCCGTGGAGCCCCACGGCAAGGCGCGGCGCTTCCACCCGTCGCTCCTGGTTGCGCCGCTTTGCCCGGCACCGCCAGCGCACCGCCTTTGAACGCGAACAGACAGCCCGCCCGCCCACGCTGTTCCATGAAGACTGGCAGCGCGCATGGGAATGGCGGATGCGCACCGCCTTGGAAACCTCCACTCAGGAATCCGGGCTGGCTGGGCTGGATGCTCTATCGGATATCCTGCCGGAACTGACCTGCCTTACCGCAGCCTCCGCCAAGAACGCGCCTCCCTCTGACCAGAATACTGCCGGATGGCAAAGGCCCGTGGCATTGGCCAAAGGGCGGGAGTGCGGCATTCAAGAACACGGCATGGCTGGTATGCTCAACGGTCTTGCCTTGCATGGTGGTATGCTGGCTTGCGCCGCCGCCAGCATGATGACCGTGGACCGCATGCGTTCCGCGCTGCGCATGGCGGCCTTCATGCGCCAGAAAGTGCTGTATCTTCTTACCGGAGACGGTCTGGCCCTTGGGGATGGCGGCGGCGCGTGGCAGCCGGTTGAACAGTTGGCCAGCCTGCGCGCCACCCCTAATCTGGCCGTTTTCCGCCCCGGCAGCGCAGAGGAAACCTTCAAATGCTGGGAGGCCGCTCTCCACTGGCAGGGTGGCCCGGCTGTTCTGGTGCTGTGTCCCCACCAGAACACACCCCTCCGTTTTCCGGCCGCAGTCTTGGGGGGCGCAACCCGTGGCGGTTACGTTATCCGCAGTCCGGAAAAACGGCAGGTCACGCTGATTGCCTCCGGCCCAGAGGTTGCCATTGCGCTTGAAGCATCGCACCATCTGGCGCAGCGGAACATCCGCGCTGCGGTGGTATCCATCCCATGTTGGGAACTGTTTGCCGCCCAGCCCGGCACGTACCGCCGTGCAGTTCTGGGAGGAGCGGGATTACGGATAGGGATTGAGGCCGCATCCGGCTTTGGCTGGGAACGCTGGCTTGGCCCGGAAGGAATTTTTGTTGGCATGGATGATTTCGGCACGTCTGCCCCGGCCAACGCATTGTATGAGCGTTTCGGCATTACTGCTGAAGCGATCTGTGAAAAGGTGGAGCATCACCTTTTTGCCTCGGGCGCTGCACGGGGAGCTTCCTCGTTCGCGCCGGACCAGCCTCGGGCACGCGCTCGGGGACCGTTACTGACAAGACCATAAAAGATAAAAACGGAGAACAGACAAATGGCAGTCAAAATCGCTATCAACGGCTTCGGTCGCATTGGCCGACTCGTCCTGCGCGGGCTGATTGAAAGCGGACGGACCGATGTTGTCCCTGTAGCGATTAACGATCTTGGGAGTGTGGAAGACAACGCGCATCTGCTCAGCTATGACAGTGTGCATGGACGCCTGCCCGCGGATGTGCGCGTTGAAGGCAACAAGCTGATCATCACGACACAGGGCCGCACCTGGGACCCGATCACGGTTTCCGCAGAGCGTGACCCATCCAAGGTACCGTTTGAAGGTGTGGATGTGGCCATGGAATGCACAGGCCTGTTCACCTCCAAGGAAAAAGCACAGCCGCTGCTGAAGGCTGGCGCCCGCAAGGTGCTGATCTCCGCCCCCGCAACAGATGTGGACGCCACAATCGTGTTTGGCGTGAACCAGGACGTGTTGACGCCGGATATGACGGTGATCTCCAACGCCTCCTGCACCACCAACTGTCTGGCCCCCGTTGCCAAGGTTCTGGAAGATACGTTCGGCATTGAACGCGGTTACATGGTGACCATTCACTCCTACACGGGTGACCAGCGCACTGTGGATACCCTGCACAAGGATCTGCGCCGCGCCCGCGCTGCTGGCCTGAACATGATCCCCACCTCCACCGGCGCGGCCCGTGCTGTGGGGCTGGTTCTGCCACACCTGAAGGGCAAGCTGGATGGCACCGCCATTCGTGTACCAACGGCCAATGTGTCTCTGGTCTCCCTTGATTTCGTGCCGAAAAACATCCCGGGCTCTGTTGAAGACGTCAACAACGCCATCAAGGCGGCGGCCTCATCTGGTCCGCTGAAGGGCATTCTGGCGTATTCCGATGCGCCACTGGTCAGCTCCGACTTCAACCATGCTCTGGCATCCTCCACGTTTGATGCAACCCAGACTTCTCTGGTGGATGGCGGCAAGCTGGTTCGTATCTGCTCCTGGTATGATAACGAATGGGGCTTCTCCAACCGCATGGCTGATACAGCCGCTCTGTTTGGAACTCTCTAATGGCCATGATCCCTTTCAACACGCTGGATAAGCTTGACCCTCGCGGCAAGCGTATCCTGCTGCGTGTCGATCTGAATGTTCCCATGAAAGATGGGGTTATTTCTGATTTCACCCGTATCGAGCGCATTGTTCCCACCATTCGGGAACTGGCAGACAAGGGAGGCCGGGTGATTGTGCTCAGCCACTTTGACCGCCCCAAAGGCAAAGTGGTGCCGGACATGTCGCTCCAGCCCATCGCCACGGCGCTTGCCACGGCTCTGGGCAAGCCTGTCAGCTTTGCGCATGACTGCATCGGCCCGGATGCGGAAGCTGCTGCTGCATCCTTGAAAGATGGCGAAGTTCTTCTGCTTGAAAACACCCGGTTCCAGCCGGGTGAAGAAACCAACGCACCCGATCTTTCCGCAGCCCTCGCTAATCTGGGCGATGTGTATGTGAACGATGCGTTTTCTGCCGCGCACCGGGCCCATGCCTCCACCGCTGGCGTGGCCGAGCATCTGCCTGCCTATGCAGGCCGCCTGATGGAAGCGGAAATTGCAGCGCTGGATGCTGCGCTGGAAAATCCGGAACGTCCGGTTGGTGCGATTGTTGGGGGGGCCAAGGTCTCCACCAAACTGGCACTTTTGGAAAACATGCTAGAAAAAGTGGATGTTCTGGCTGTTGGCGGTGCCATGGCCAACACATTCCTCGCAGCAAAAGGCTACAAGGTTGGCAAGTCTTTGAAGGAAGAAGACATGCTGGACACGGCCCGCCAGATCATGGCGCAGGCTGAAGCCAAGAAGTGCGAGCTGATTCTGCCTGTTGATGTTGTGCTTTCAGAAGACTTCATGGCCGGAGCCCCCACTGCTGTTGCCCCGGTTACGGATATTCCCGATGGCTGGATGGCGCTGGACGTAGGGCCTGAAACCGTCAAACTGCTGAAAGAAAAACTGGCGGGCCTGAAAACGCTGGTCTGGAACGGTCCGCTGGGCGTGTTTGAAATGCCTCCGTTTGATGAAGGCACAAACGCTGTTGCGCAGGAAGCGGCACGCCTGACCAAAGCCGGTGCCCTGAAAACCATTGCCGGTGGGGGAGATACCGTTTCCGCCCTGCGCCATGCTGGAGTTCTGGAAGACATGACCTATGTTTCCACCGCTGGCGGTGCGTTTCTGGAATGGCTGGAAGGCAAGGTTCTACCGGGTCTGACCGCCATCAGCACCACGCTGGAACGCACCATTCCCATCTAAAAACCTTAAGAAAAGCGCTTCCTGTTTCTCATTTTGATCAAAAACAGGAAGGGTTCTTCAAAAAACGCCGGAGCATGTCTGCTTCCGGCGTTTTTTCTTTCGTGCCTCTCTTTTGCCTATTCCGCGCTTTTTGGTTTCCGGCCTTTAGCATTCATTAAGGCCACCCCGCTCAAGATGATGGCGCCGCCAAGCAGAATTCTGAATGTGGGCACTTCTCCGGCCAAAAGAAACGCCAACACCAACGTGGTGGGAGAAAGCAGATAGAGCAGCCCCGAAGACCGCGCCACGCCCAGATGCCCCACCACATAGGCCCACGCCCCATAGCCCAACACTGCGGGAAACAGACCTAACTGGAGCACTAGTCCCCATGTGCCTAGTCCCGCAATACTCAGGCTGTGCCACGCCTCGGCCCACCAAGGTGCCAGCAATACAGCACCTACTATCAGGATATATGCCGTGGTGGCCAAAGCACCATAAGATGCCACCAGTTTTTTCTGGAGCGTGTTGTAGAGGGCCGCAGAAAACGCTGCCCCCACAATATCCGCAGCGCCGGAACCAAACGCAAGGCCACCCGGTTGGCTGCGTGCAATCAACACCACACCGGCAAAGCTGACCAGAGACCCCACCCAGCCCCATAAAGAGAGGCGTTCCCCCAGAAACGCAACCGCAATAAAGGCTGATATAAGGGGTGAAAAACTGATCAGCAGGCTTGCTGCACCAGAAGAGACCGTCTGCTCACCTACATTGAACAGAATGTTATAAAGCGTAATGCCGACTGCGCCACACAGCACAAAACGCGGCAGATCCTGCATGCGGGGCAACTGAGGCCGGGTCCAGACCACCCATGCCAGCGCCACAACAGCCGCCACCGCATAGCGTGCAGCAGCCAGCGGAATGGGGGCCATGCTATGTAAGGCCATACGCACAACAGGATACGCACTCCCCCAGGAAACAAGCGCCAGCGCCGCAGCAAGGGCTGTTCCATGCCGGAAAGGATTCTTCTTTCGGGTGACTGCAGGATTATGCTCCATACATCCAGCCTTGATGGGGCCTGCTTTCGGTTATTCCCGACGCAGCACCTGATCCGTCATGAAAGAGGCAAGTTTGCCGGCGACAAAATCCCGCTTGAGCGCCACTTCATCATATTCATCCCGCACCCAGTCCAGAAACGGCAGGCGTCCTTCCGCTTCGGCCTGATAGCGCATGAAAAAGGCGTCCAGAATGCCGGTGCGCGACCCACGAAAATGCCCATACCGCCAGGAAAGTTCCTTGAGCGCACGCGCTGCACTTCCGCCCTCAAACAACACCACCAGTCCTGACGCGAGGCCTGCCCGGTCCGCCCCGGATTTGCAATGCATCAGCATGGGGAAAGCAATGTTCTGATAAAGCGCCGCGAACCGCAAAATACGGTCTCGATGTGGTGCGCCACGGCTTTCAAAAGCCATGTCCACATGGGCAAGACCAAGCTTATGCGCCGTTGAACGGGACAAAGCATCCGAGCCACATTTCCGGTGCCCCCGCAAATTGACAAGCGTACGTAGATGATAGCGCTTCATGGCCTGTTTCAGGCGGGCAGGGGTCGGATGATTACACCGATACACCTTGCCCGGCACAACGGTATGAAAGTTGGTCCACACCAGCCGGAACACGGCATGGTCTACAAACAGGCTATCAGTCCAGGCCCGTGTACGGCCCGCCAGAGAAGTCAGTTGGCCGTCAAACACGACTGCACGAAGCTCCTGATCATAAAAGAGGTGATGATGTGTCCCACCCTCAAGGGCATGCCGTCAATCTATTCCGCACGACACGCCTTTCAGGGACAGGCACGGTCATCCAGCCGCAAGCACAGAAACGCAAGGTCAAGCCAGCGACCAAACTTGACCCCCACCTGCGTCATCACGCCGGTTTCTTCAAACCCCAAAACCTTGTGCAACGCTATGGAACCAGTATTGCCAGCCTCTATCCCGGCAACCATCACATGCAGCCCATCTGTTCTGGCACGCGAGATCAGGGCTTCCAGAAGCAGACGACCAATTCCTTTGCGCTGATGGTTCGGGTGAACATACACGGAATGCTCAACCGTGTGCCGGTATCCATCAAATGGCCGCCATGGGCCGAAACTGGCATACCCCACCACCTCCTGCGCCTCACCTTGCGCAACCAGCACTGGATAGCCTGCGGCCTGCCGGTCTCTGATCCATTTCACGCGGTCAGAAACATCCACCACTCTCTCGTTCCAGATCGCCGTACTGAACTGAACATTGTGATTATAGATGCGCGCTATGGCTACTGCGTCCTGTTCCGTTGCATTCCTGACCAACATAATCTGCCTTTTCAACTTTCCAGAAAACGAAAAGGACTGTTTGCAATATCTTCTGACTGCATCATGAACACCCCTGCTGCCTTTCTAAGAAAATCAGTCTTGTTTCAGTAATGGTGCGGCCCCCTTCAAGTAACCGCTCCTCTCAGATAACACCAGCTTATAGAGATCAAGCGAAAAACGCTGGGCTTTTTCAGTGTGAACCCCCCGTGTGTTCAGAGAATATATCCGTTTGTAATGTGTTGTCAGCCACCTGCACACAACTGGTTCAACCTGATTGCGGGCACACCCATCATACGGCGTGAGCACATACGCTGGCCCGCGAACAAGATCCTGCATGTAGTGTTTCCACGCATTTTCTTTTCCGAACACAATATCGATGTGTGTTGGAAACAGATACACATCAAACGGTCGCAAATCCGCCGAATAGAATGCGGTATGATCTGCCCGGATATTCAGAACTTTTTGCGTTCCTATTTCTTTTGAGAGAAACGCGTAGTCCACCCGATTGTAATACAGTCTTTCATTCAGGATTTTCCGGGTGTCCTGAACCATATAGCCTATGGAAAACAATGCGAAGGGTAACAAGCTATACTTTGGGAAGGCGTAGCTTTTCTCGAACAGAATCGCCGCCATGATGGCAGCCGGCGCAAAGCACAGAATAAAATAGTGCTCAAACGGATGCCCCGACAGGATAACCGCAGGCACAGAAGACAAAAACCACAACGGCAGCAGAAGTGTTTTTCTCGCTGTCCCATGTAGACTAAGCGGAAAACGTTTGAACCAGCCTTGAAGCACCGGAAAGAGCAACGCCGTATAAATGCCGCACCACAGCACACTCCGCATACGGGCTTTTAAAGACGCGCCATAGTGATGCAGAAATGCGCTTTGCATGGAAAAATACGTTTGTAATGCCCCATGTCCTTCCACCAGATAAGGAGAAAACAGAACGAGCAGCCCCACTACCAGCCCCATGGCTGCCAGCATGATATGCTTGAGACGAAACCATCCAGGTGCCAGAAAGAGCAATAAGGACGGCAGGAAAAGACAGACGGCAGAAAGGTAATTGACGTTCACAACACCGGAAAAAACCAGGCCTGCTACAAAGAAAAGGAAGGGGTCTCCCTGAGTATTGCCTTTATAAAGCAGCCTGAGAAATAGGGCTTCCCCTACCACCAAAACCGTTTCGGTATTCCCATCCAGAACACCAAAAACAGAACCACCCACTGTTAATATCAGCCAGGCCAACCAGTTGTTGAACGACCCAAAAATGCGGCAGAGCAGCACAAAGGCCGCCATGAGCACACAGGCTAACAGTTCGAATTTTCCGTAAGGAAGGGGAACAATATAGTCCCACACCGCATAAACCAGATAGACGCCCAAAGGTTTATGATCAAAAGCATAGGTGTAAGGTAGAAGATGGTCGCGCAGCATACCGCGCCCTACCACCACATAATATGCGATATCTCCATTTGAAAAAGGCAGAATGCTGTCGCTGACAAAATAGCAGACCGTCAGGATCATGAGGACCCAGAACAGGAACGAAGGCATTCGTGCCAGCTCTGGCACGCAGGCCAAAGTCTCCAGTCCTTTCTGCTTCATTTTGGCAAAAGAAGCCATTCTGCTTGAATACTCCCTCATGATGATAAGTGCCGCTCAGCGACCTGACTGCGCCTGCCATATCACGCAAGAGTCTGTGTCCCACCCATCCTTATGCATTTCAGAAGACGCAAAAAAACAAACCCCCACGCTGTACCTAAACAGCGTGGGGGCTTTACGTTTCAAAATAGAGGCCTTCTCTCCCTAAAGCAGACCCTCATTCTGACAGACTGCAACGAAAACCATTCTGACTGATGTCAGAGCTTCCGCTCAATCTGAAGTTCCTTGATACGCCCAATTGCCTTGGCCGGATTCAGGCCTTTGGGGCAGGTCTGGGTGCAGTTCATGATGGTACGGCAGGCATACAGCTTGAACGTATCTTCCAGAGAATCCAAGCGGTCGCCCGTATGTTCATCACGGCTGTCCGCAATCCAGCGATACGCTGCCAGAAGCACGGCCGGACCAAGATAACGGTCACCGTTCCACCAATAGGACGGGCAGGAGGTTGTGCAGCAGAAGCACAGAATGCACTCCCACATCCCATCCAGCTTTTCCCGTTCTTCAATGCTCTGGCGGCGTTCTGAATCCGGCGGCGGCGCGCTGTCAGACTTCATCCACGGTTCAATGGAACGCAACTGAGCATAAGCACCATCAAGGTTGGACACCAGATCCTTGACAATCGGCATATGCGGCAGCGGATAGATGCGCACATCGCCCTTGATGTCCTTGATAGGCTTCAGACACGCCAGCGTGTTTTCACCATCAATGTTCATGGCGCAGGACCCGCAGATTCCTTCACGGCAGGAACGCCGGAATGTCAGCGTAGGGTCCACTTCGTTCTTGATATGGATAATGGCGTCCAGCACCATCGGTCCGATTGTATCAAGATCCAGTTCGTAGGAATCAACAACCGGATTTTTGTCATCATCCGGTGTCCAACGGTACACCTTGAATGTTCTAACGTTTTTGGCCCCGGCTGGCGCGGGAAAGGTTTTGCCTTTCCCGATCTCGCTGTTGCGCGGCAGTCTGAGTTCGACCATCTTTACCTCCCTTATTCGCCCGTTCGTGCCGACAGATCAGTAAACGCGCTTTTTGGGTGGGAAGACCTCAACATCATTGGTGAGTGTCTTCATATGAACCGGACGGTAAGTCAGCGATACGCTGCCTTTGTCATCCAGCCAGGAAACGGAATGCTTCAGCCATTCCTTGTCATCACGGTCGGGGAAGTCATCCCGCGCGTGGGCGCCACGGCTTTCATGTCGGGCCAGACCGCTTTCAAGGGTTACTGTCGCGTTAGCCAGAAGGTTTTCAAACTCCAGAGCTTCCATCAGATCACTGTTCCAGATCAGTGATGAGTCAGAAACGGAGATATCACCCAAACCGCCCCAGATTTCGTGAATCTTGTCCACGCCTTCCTGCAGGCTTTCCTGCGTACGGAACACGGCAGCATGGGTCTGCATGTCACGCTGGAGACGATCACGCATGGCGGAGACTTTGGTTCCACCCTTGGCATAACGCAGCTTGTCCAGACGATCGAGTGCGGCTTCACCTGCCCCTGCTGGCAAAGGTTTTACAAAGTCCGTGGGCTTCACAACTTCTGCTGCACGCTTGGACGCCGCACGCCCGAACACGATCAGATCGAGCAGGGAGTTCGTGCCCAGACGGTTAGCCCCATGCACGGACACACAGGCAGCTTCACCCACCGCCATCAGGCCCGGCACAACGGCATCAGGATTATCAGCCGTTGGACGGACAACTTCACCATGAATATTGGTAGGAATACCGCCCATGTTGTAATGCACGGTCGGCAGAACCGGCACAGGCTCCTTGGTCACGTCCACACCAGCAAAGATACGGGCGGTTTCAATAATGCCCGGCAGACGCTGGTGCAGCAGATCAGACCCCAGATGCTCCAGATGCATCATGATATGGTCTTTCTTCGGACCAACACCACGGCCTTCCTTGATCTCGATGGTCATGGCGCGAGAAACAACGTCACGCGATGCCAGATCCTTGGCCGTTGGCGCATAACGCTCCATGAAGCGCTCGCCTTCCGAGTTTGTCAGATACCCACCTTCACCACGGCAACCTTCCGTCAGCAGACAGCCGGCAGGATAGATACCAGTCGGGTGGAACTGCACAAATTCCATATCCTGCGTAGGCAGGCCAGCACGCATGGCCATGCCGCCGCCATCACCCGTGCAGGTGTGGGCTGAGGTGCAGGACTGATAGGCGCGACCATATCCACCGGTTGCCAGAACAACCATCTTGGCATTGAAACGATGGATCGTGCCATCATCCTGACACCACGCCACAACGCCACGGCAGGCGCCTTCATCATCCATAATAAGATCAATGGCGAAGTATTCGACAAAGAACTCAACGTTATGTTTCAGGCATTGCTGGTACAGCGTATGCAGAATGGCATGGCCGGTTCGGTCGGCAGCAGCGCAGGCACGTGGCACAGGGGCCTTGCCGTAATCGCTCATATGGCCGCCAAACGGGCGCTGGTAAATCTTGCCTTCTTCCGTGCGGGAGAACGGCACACCGAAATGTTCCAGTTCCTGCACGGCGGGCACGGCCTCACGGCACATGAATTCAATGGCGTCCTGATCACCCAGCCAGTCAGACCCCTTTACGGTGTCATACATGTGCCAGCGCCAGTTATCTTCCGCCATATTTCCCAAAGAGGCCCCGATACCCCCCTGGGCGGCAACGGTATGGCTCCGTGTGGGAAAAACTTTGGTCACGCAGGCAGTTTTGAGGCCAGCAGCCCCCATGCCCAGCGTAGCACGCAGGCCGGATCCACCTGCACCCACAACCACAACATCATAAGCGTGGTCAATAATCCGGTAGGCTCCCCGTGACGGAGAGGTATTGGCATTCATCGTGACGGCGCTCCCATGTGCGTTCGGCCTGTCATGTCTTCAGGTTCGTGCCGCGCAGATCCTGTCAGGCAGGCGGCACAAGGCTCAGAGTTTTTTCAGGATTTCTGGCTGTTGCCCGCCGCCACCAGCTTGATGACCGCAAACACGCCCAGAAGTCCGATCAGAGACGTTCCGATTTTCACCAGAATTCGCGTGGGCAGGTGCGCCTTGCCATGCACGTAATCATCCACAATCACCTGCAGGCCCATCTGGGCATGGTAGAATGTGGTGATGATCAGTGCGGTAAGCATTGTGGCGTTCACCGGCTTGCCGCCCCATTTCACCACTTCCGCGTGATCAGCCCCGCCAAGACGGAACATCTGAACAACAAACCACGTTGAAAGAGGAAGAAGAGCCGCTGCGGAAACACGCTCCGCCCACCAGTGCCCTACGCCTGATCCACCTGCGCCCAGCCCACGTGCTCGGCCAAGCTGGGAGCGCATGACCTCGATATGAGAAACAGAAGCGTTCATGTCAGCCTGCCTTCCTTGCCTTGGCGCGGGAACGTGCCCGGCCACCCGCCACACACAGAAGGGCACCGGCCAGAACCGTGCTCACCCCAGCGGTAACACCAACAGCAACCGGCCCATCCTTGTTGATTTCCGTCTTGTCATAGCGGTAACCGCTATCCCAGATCAGATGGCGGATGCCGCCCACCGTGTGGTACACAACAGAAGCCAGCCATCCCACCAGCAGAAGCTGGCCAACCGGATTACCTGTAACCTTGCGTGCCGTTTCAAAAGATTTCGGCCCCTTGGCGGCTGCGGCAAGCCAGAACACGCCCAAGGCCGCTCCCGCTGTTGCTGCAACACCGGTCAATCGGTTCGAAATGGAAAGAACCATAGAGAGCCGATAGCGGTAAATTTGCAGATGCGGCGACATAGGCCGCTGAATGAGTCTGCCGTCACTTCGGCTCCCTACGTAGAGGGCCTTCCGGATATCCTGCATTGTCAGCCTCGTATCCCGTCCGTCTATCCCTACACTGGCTTAGTGCCAGCGTTTCTGCATTGATTTCGTCCTACGCCCCACCCGCAGAGTGGTCAATTCAACCAGGCAACACGACACCGAGAGGCGGGGCCGCCTCACTCAGCCGTGTTTGGGAAGGAGGTCCAGAGCGATCATGGTTTCGGCAATCTGAACCGCGTTCAAAGCCGCACCTTTCCGCAGATTATCGGACACACACCAGAAAGCGAGACCGTTGGGAACAGTGGGATCGACACGAAGGCGTGAAACATAGGTTGCGTCTTCCCCAACGCATTCAATTGGAGTCACATATCCGCCGTCTTCACGCTCATCGCGCAGAATCACGCCATCTGCCTCACGCAGCACTTCACGCGCACGCTTGATATCCACAGGTTCTTCAAATTCGGCCACCACCGCTTCAGAATGACCGATAAACACCGGAACCCGCACACAGGTTGCAATCACGGAAATATCGGGATCAAGAATCTTCTTGGTTTCCACGGCCATTTTCCACTCTTCCTTGGTGGCGCCGTCATCCATGAAGCGATCAATCTGTGGAATGCAGTTAAAGGCGATCTGTTTCTGGAACTGTTCGATCTTGGGCGGATCGTTCACAAAACTGCCCCGAGTCTGGGCAAACAGTTCATCCATGCCGTCCTTGCCCGCGCCCGCAACGGCCTGATACGTGGCCACAACCACACGCTTGAGCGTAAACAGATCATGCAGGGGCTTAAGCGCCACCACCATCTGAATGGTTGAACAGTTCGGGTTGGCAATAATATTGCGCTTCATGCGCTTCAGGGCATCCGGGTTCACTTCCGGCACCACCAACGGCACGTCCGGCTCCATACGGAAGTGGGAGGTGTTATCAATCACCACGCACCCTGCCTTGGCGGCAACCGGCGCATATTTGGCGGAAACAGCCCCACCTGGGGAGAACAGGGCAACGTCCCACCCCGTAAAGTCAAAGGTTTCAAGGTTCTGTACTTTCAGAACCTTATCGCCAAAAGAAACCTCACGCCCGGTAGAGCGGGGAGATGCCAGGGCCACAATCTTGTCAACCGGGAACTCCCGCTCCGCCAGTGTCTTTAAGATTTCACGCCCAACCGCACCTGTGGCTCCGACAACTGCAACCCGATACCCCATAACGTTCCCTATCTTCTATTCTTGTTGAATGCCTGACCGGGCCGCGAACCTAGACCAAACTGGACATAAATGGAATTGTTCCTCTCCCGGCAGGACCATAAAAAGCCCTGTTTTTCAAAAGGCGCCCCTTGTGGAGTCGCCCACGCATAAAGGAGAGCGGTCTTGGTTCAGCTTTCACCCACATGCATCCCGGCGGGGGCTCCTGTTGCTCCGGCCGCCACGCAACCGGCACCGGCGGGCACGCTGGTCATTCTCGGCGCGGGGGGAGATCTGACCCACAGGCTGCTGGTTCCGGCCCTGTATGACCTCACCTGTAACAAATTCCTGCCTGATGACTTCCGGATTATTGGCGTCAGTGCGGAAGACCTGACATCCGCCTCATGGAAAGCCTCCCTGCGCGCCAAGATGGAGACGTTCACTCAGGACAGCCATGCGGAATTCTATACACCCAAAATAGATGAAACCGCCTGGTCCTGGCTTACCGAGCGCATGACCTATCAGGCACTGGATTTTACGTCAGTTGACGCTGTTAGCACCCTTGCTCGGGATATTGGCGATCGGAATGCTGTTTTCTATCTGGCCACGCCACCGCGTTTTTTTGAACCTGCGGCAGAAACGCTCGCCAAGGCCGGTCTTTTAAAGGAAACAGACAATCGATTCCGCAGGCTGGTTATCGAAAAACCGTTTGGAACGGATCTCCAGTCCGCTCAGGCGCTGAACGCGCACCTGCTCTCCTTCCTTCAGGAATCACAGATCTACCGGGTTGATCATTTTCTGGGGAAAGAAACCGTTCAGAATCTGCTTGCCCTCCGCTTCAGCAACCTTCTGTTCGATCCGCTTTGGCGGTGCGAGTATATTGATCATATCCAGATTACCGCCGCAGAAATACTGGGGGTAGAAGGCCGCGGCGTGTTCTATGACGCCACGGGAGCCCTGCGGGATATGGTGCCCAACCATCTGTTCCAGATTCTGGCGCTGGTAGCCATGGAACCTCCGGCATCGCTTGAACCAGAAGCCATTCGAAACGCCAAACAGCAGGTTTTTGAGGCTATCCGGCCCATTTCTCCCCAAAATGCCGTGAGAGGCCAATATGAAGCGGGTCTGATAAAGGGGCGCATCCTTCCCGCGTATCGGGACAGCAAGGGCGTTTCCCCCGACAGCCGGACCGAGACCTATACTGCGCTGAAGATCGAAATTGACAGTAAGCGTTGGAAAGGGGTGCCGTTTTACCTGCGCACGGGCAAAGCGCTGGACTCCAGCGTGACGGAAATTGTGGTGCAGTTCAAACAGACAGCTCATCCGCTTTTTCATACGGCAGAGGGCGCAGCCCAGACTCCTAACCGCTTTGTCTATAATATTCGTCCAGAAAAAGGAGCAGATCTGCACTTCAATACCAAGCAGCCAGGCCCGGAAACCATAGTGAAGGAAGTTGTTTCCCAGTTCCGGTATGAACAAGCCTTCGGCAGCATACCCAATGTCGGGTATGAGACTTTGCTGTATGACTGCCTGCAAGGCAACGCCACCCTGTTTCAGCGTGCCGATAATATAGAAGCCGCCTGGCGGGCAGTGGACCCGGTTTTAAAGGCATGGGCCAAAGACCCTACGCCGCCCGAACCTTACAAGGCGGGCACGGACGGCCCAGCCTCAGCATCCGCCCTGCTGGCACGGGATGGCCGCTGCTGGGCACCGTTCTCTCAATTAAAAGAATAGGGCCCAAAAGAAACCCTCAGGCCAGAACGCCGGTTTCGAGGGTTTTCCGAACACCCTGTGCTTTAAGGGCCTGCCGCATTTCTACAAACTGTGTGACAAACGCATCTGATTTTTCCAGATCCCAGCCAGAGAAAACACTCATCTCCAATGCCCTGGCTGGGTCAGCATCAAATGCCAGCTTTTTATCTTCATCTGTCAGGTGCGGTTCCAGCACATCATACGCAGCACCCTTTTCATCCCGTCCTGCCAGATAGGCGCAAAAGCAGGCCAGCAAAAAGGCTATCCGGCGCGCGTCACGCCCCTGCGCAACAACACCTGACGCGGTAGGCCTTATAAAAACCGGAAGCTTGGAGGCGCTATCAGACGCAATGCGCACAAGCTGGTCACTTATGGCCTTGTTGCGAAAACGGGAGAGCAACAGTGCCCCGTATTCCTGTAACGCCATACCGGGAGGAGCCTGCAAAAGAGGCTCCGCATCAAACCCCAGAAACTGTTGCAGCAGAGCGTAGAGGCTGGCGTCCTGCATGGCATCACTCACAACCCGGTATCCCATCAACACACCGGGCAACGCCATCATGGAATGGGTGGCGTTGAGCATACGCAGTTTCACCTGCTCATAGGGCGCAACATCCTGTGTAAACAGAACACCCACTTTCTCCCAGTCAGGGCGGCCTGAGGGAAACGTATCTTCCACCACCCACTGAATAAAATCTTCACAATAAACCGGAGCGCGGTCTTCTATGCCGCTTGCGGCATCCAGACGCAGAATATCAGCTTCCCGCACAGCCGGCGTGATACGATCAACCATGCAGGAAGGAAACGCCACGTTCTGGCTGATCCAGCCAGCCAGATCTTTATCCCGCTGTTCGGCCCAGCCTACCAGAGCCTTGCGCGCCACATGCCCGTTATGGGGCACATTATCGCACGACAATACGGTAAACGGCACAACGCCAGCTTCTCGCCGCAACCGCAGGGCTTCCGCCATGACACCAAAAGCAGAGTGGGGAACCTGCCGTGCCAGATCCTCCACCATATCGGGATGGCTGGGCATGAACTGTCCAGCTTCATCCATATAATAGCCGCCTTCCGTAATGGTCATGGTGACCACCCGGATAGCCGGATCAGCCAGACGACGGATGGCCGCAGCCCGATCCGCCGGGCCGTGAACATACTCCACCAGGGACTTGATCACCCGCACCACATCCGGTTTATCCGCCGGGCATTCCGTAAGAGTGTAAAGACCGTCCTGCGCCTGCAATGCAGCAGCTTTCGCTGCTTCTGCGGGTGTATCCAGCAGACCGACACCAACAATTCCCCAGCCCCCCTGTTCGGGCAAAGCGAGAACACGATCCACATACACAGCCTGATGAGCACGATGAAAATTGCCGACGCTCAGATGCGCAATGCCCGGCCGCACCGTGCTACGGTCATAATCAGACATCACGACCGTTGCGGGCAGATTACCCAAGGTCTTTACACTCAGTTCCATCAAGCTGTCCTCTGCTCTTCCTGCCGTTTCATGGCAACCATGAAACCTTTGTTTCAAGGGCAGGAAATCCCTTTTCAAAACAAGGCTTTCTATAAGTCATGTCTGCCCTAGAAAGGAAACGTGGCTTTTTTTGACACAGGTCAATGCAGCTTTTTGCATGGGCCGGCGTAATTTAGAAAGAGATAGAGTTGAATAGGAGCCATGGTCTCCAAAAACAGCGTAAAAACACCAGAAGCCGCAGAAGCATCTGTATCGCTCACAGTGAATGACTGCGAAAAAACGCTGCCGGGATAAGAGATGTATGGTGGTTTCTTGGGGGTAAAAAACCAGTTGGAAGCCTGACGTTGAAGCATCCACCCGACCACAGAGAACCTTCACGCGCCAGAAGCCCGGAACCGACCACGCCAACTGACTTTCCACACCGTTCCTGGCAGTTGGCGGGCCAACACGATCTTTCAACCACAAGGGCTGTAGAATTCATGCTTTTCAATCTCTTAGCCCGAAAGCCCCCTCTTGTTCTTCCAGCCAAAAACCGGCAGGGAGAGCCTCTGCCTGCCCCGCAGGTGGCCTGTAAGAATAAGATAAAGAATGAAAGTTAAGGAAACATGTCAGGAAAAATGAAAGCCGCTGTTGTTCATGAATTCGGCAAACCGCTGACTATTGAAGAACTGGACATTCCCGACATCCGGCCAGACCAGATTCTGGTAAAAATGACGGCCTGCGGCGTTTGCCATACAGACCTGCATGCCGCGAGCGGCGACTGGCCCAAGAAGCCTACCGTTCCCTTTATTCCGGGCCATGAAGGTGTAGGCGTTGTCACCAAGGTTGGCAGCAACGTAACCTGGGTGAAGGAGGGGGATGAAGTTGGCGTGCCGTGGCTTTACTCCGCCTGCGGCCATTGCGAACATTGTCTGGGCGGATGGGAAACCCTGTGCGCCAAACAGCAGGAAACCGGCTATTCCGTAAACGGCTGCTTTGCCGAATATGTGGTGGCAGACCCCAACTATGTTGCCCGCCTGCCCAAGGGAATAGACCCCGTGAAAGTCGCACCAGTGCTGTGCGCTGGGCTGACGGTGTATAAAGGTCTGAAAATGACAGACACCAAAGCTGGCAACTGGGTTGCCATTTCTGGTGTGGGCGGCCTAGGCCAGATGGCCGTGCAATATGGCGTGGCCATGGGCCTGAATGTGATTGCAGTTGATATTGATGATCAAAAACTGGCTACCGCCCGGAAACTTGGCGCAGCTCTGACCGTTAATGCCAGGACGACAGATCCCGCCGCCTTCATCCAGAAAGAGGTTGGGGGTGTGCATGGCGGCCTGATTACCGCTGTTTCCACAAAAGCCTTTTCACAGGCAATGGGTTATGTGCGGGCAGGGGGCACGCTGGTTCTGAACGGACTGCCGCCGGGAGATTTCCCAATTTCGATCTTCGATATGGTGATGAAAGGCACCACCATTCGCGGATCCATTGTGGGAACCCGGCTTGATATGATTGAAGCTCTCTCCTTCTTTGCAGAGGGCAAAGTGACTTCCGTGACCCAGACCGACAGGCTGGAGAACATAAACAATATTTTCACACACCTTGAGGAGGGAAAGGTCGAAGGCCGTATCGTGATCGACTTTCGCGCCTGATCTCCGTCAAGGGGAACCGAAAGGCTCTGGAAATGGCTTACAAGACTGTTAATCCATACACCAATGAGACGATCGCTACCTTTCCTGATCTGAAAGACGGAGAACTTCAGACCCTTCTGGATCAGGCGGAGACCACTTACAAAAGCTGGGCTCAGACCTCCTTTGCAGACCGGGCCAAAATTATTGCCCGGGCTGCGTCCCTGCTGCGTGAGCAGAAGGAGGATTATGCAAAACTCCTTACGCTTGAAATGGGAAAACTCAAGCGTGAGGCCGAAGCAGAAGTGGACCTTTCTGCCGATATTCTTGATTACTACGCCCAGAATTCAGAAAAATTCCTGGCCCCGCAAAAAGTGCTCGGCGGTGCAGAACGCGGTGATGACGCCATGGTGGTCAGCCAGCCCTTAGGCATTATTCTGGCCATTGAACCGTGGAACTTCCCTTACTATCAGCTTGCCCGCGTAGCGGGGCCGCATCTGATGGCCGGGAATGTTGTGGTGGTCAAACACGCCTCCATTGTTCCTCAGGCAGCGGCCGCATTTGAAAAACTGTTCCATGATGCCGGTGCTCCGGCAGGGCTTTACACCAACCTGTTTGCCACACGCGAGCAGCTTGAAGCCCTGATTGATGACCCACGCGTGCAGGGCATTGCCCTGACGGGTAGTGAAGGTGCAGGAGCCAAAGTTGCGGCGCAGGCCGGCAAGAACCTGAAAAAAACCACCATGGAACTCGGCGGCAGCGATGCCTTTATTGTGCTGGAAGATGCTGACCTTGAAAAATCGGTCAAGTGGGCGGTGTGGGGCCGTATGAATAATGGCGGCCAATGCTGTGTGGCTGCAAAACGCATTATTGTGGTTGATAAGATTGCTGATACGTTCTTCAAACGCTTTAGCGAAGAACTGGCCAAGCTTTCCCCTGGTGATCCGTCTGATGATGCCACAGGCGTGCCTCCCATGTCCTCTCAGAGTGCGGCGGACCAGTTGAACGAGCAGGTGGAAGACGCTGTTAAACACGGTGCGACTGCCCACAGGGTTGGCCCTGCTCCGCCAAACAAGGGCGCGTTTGTTCAGACCACCATCCTGACAGACATCACAAAAGATAATCCTGCATTTTATCAGGAATTTTTTGGTCCCGTTGCCCTGTTCTTCCGGGTGAAGGATGAAGACGAAGCCATTGCCCTAGCAAATGACAACCCATACGGATTGGGTGGTTCTGTCTTCACGCAAAATACGGAACGCGGAGTGGATGTTGCCAAACGCATCAGCACTGGCATGGTGTATGTCAATCACCCCACATGGACCCGACCGGACCTGCCGTTTGGGGGTATAAAACGCTCAGGCTATGGGCGGGAACTGGCCATGATGGGCATTGAAGAATTTGTAAACAAAAAGCTGATCAACGTCGTGCCAATTGATGCACCCGCCTGATTGGCTGTAACTGGCCATCAACGCAAAGGCGGCAGGTTATCTGCCGCCTTTTGACATTCTTCAAATATTGAAAATATCGTTCTTGAAATCGTTTTTTTCAGGAAGCTTTCTTAATGACATGCTCCACAAGCTGTACACCGTATTCTACCAATTTTGCGGTCAACCTTTCACCATCTTCAGCCGAGCACAAATGAGGATTCCCTTTCCCGACACCGTGCGTTGCTGTGCTGTCCCCTTCCAAGGGAATGGAAACCGGAACCCCGTTCAGATCAACCGTTCCAAAATCAACAACTTTTAAACCCCACGCTGTTTTTCCTGAAGCCGGCGTAATCAGGCGTTCTGGTTTGATGCACTCTGGTAGCAGATGCATACCGATACTGGTCAAAGGGTTGGCGCCATGGCCGCCAGATAAGGCCGCTTTTTCCTTCCCCATGATATGCGGCATTATTGTTGCAGCCACACGCCAGAGGTAAAAGCTGGGAATAATCACGCCACTTTTCCTCATAATGCTATGCGTCACATCATGAATCATGGTGCAATTTCCACCATGCCCGTTCAGAATAACAAGACGCGTCAAGCCATGGCGTAGCAGACTTTCAAGCATATCTGACAGGACAGCCTGAAGTGTGGTTTGAGAAAGAGCAATGCCACCGGGCATGTATCCAAAAAAATCTTCACCACCAAAGGGGAGAACCGGAGCAACATAAGTTTCATGCCCTGCCTGTGTCGCTTCCAGGGCAATACGTTCGGCTACCGCGTCCGCCAGAAGATAGTCGCCCATGGGCATATGCGGGCCCTGATCTTCAAAACTGCCGAGCGGCAAAAGAATAACAGGGTTCCGGACAACGGCTTCCCGCATTTCTGCCCCTGTCAGCCGGGCCATATGAACTGTCGCTTTGGTCATTTTTCGTCTCCGTGCAGAACCGTCTCTCAGATACAACACAAGGCGCACCAGAGCCTGATGCGCCTTGTCCCCGAAAAACTGGTTCTTGAAAATCACATGATTTTATTTAGCACTCTTTTTACGGGTTCTGATCAGCCTTCACAACAGGCAGCAGAATGGCCGTTGAGGCATTTCCTCCATGGTGAATGCTCTGAGTAGCAACCGTATAATCCTCGGCTTTGGCATCAAAAATGTTTGGCACAAACTTTTGAGGGTTACGGTCATACAACGGGAACCAGGAAGACTGGATCTGCACCATAATACGGTGGCCCTTGGCAAACACATGGTTTACTGCTGGCAACGTGAAATGATAATGCTGCGTGGTATTGGGCTGTATGGCTTCCGGTTTTTCAAAACTGGCACGATACCGGCCACGGAAAATATCCATCGAAACAGGCAGTTCATACCCACCCATTTTAGGATTATCCGGCGTAGCGGCTGGTTGAACATCTATCAACTTGACCACCCAATCTGAATCCGTGCCCGTTGTTGCCGCAAAAAGGTCTGCTACCGGCACGCCACTGACACGCACAGGCGCATCAAGTTCTTCTGTTTCATAAGTCAGCACATCAGGGCGGGATTCCGCTTCCCGCTGATCCTGCACCAGCCAGCTTTTCCAGCGCGGCCCCATGGAAAATGCAAATGGCCGAGCCAGAAAGGGAACAGGGTGTGCGGGGTCAGAGACATAGCTGTCTGCGTCATCCTTGTCTGGATGCGTAAAGCTCAGGCTATGCCCACTGGCCAGAAAAAGAGGGGTCAGTTTATTCGTGCATTCAGTTTCACAAACTGATGGCCAGGAACGATAATAATCCCATTTCTGGTCACCTGTATTGTAAATGATGGCATCGGGCAAATGCACGGATGCGCTGCCCGGCTTAAGATATTCATCAAAGAACGGACGGAACACATCTTTCCGATACTGGTGTGCGGTATCCCCCTCAAAAGACAGCGGGCCGAGTTCTGAACCATTGTAATTGACGCCACTATGCCGCCACGGCCCCATGACCAGCGTATTGGGGGCTTTGACATCTGCATCCTTCAAAGCCTGCCATGTATGAATGGCTCCCCACATATCTTCCTGATCCCACAGCCCTTGCTCCCACAACATGGGCACGGTGGTTTTTTTCTGGGCCAGAAGTTTATCCAGCGCCTGCCCCTGCCAGAAGGCATCATAAGCCGGGTGAGCATGCATCCGCTGCCAGAACGGATACTGGTCCAGCCCCGCCTGTGTTGCAAAGCTTCCGGCAGAGCCTGCCTTCAGAAAATTGGTATAATCGTCAGCATCTTTACGCGGAATGGAATCCCCGCTTCCTCTGACGGTCATCTGCGAGGTGAAGTAATCAAACGTGCCCTGCCGGAAAGCACCGTAATGGAACCAGTCATCCCCCATCCAGCCGTCCACCATCGGGCTTTCAGGTGCCGCGACTTTCAGCGCGGGATGTGGGGCCAGCAACGCCATAACAACCGTAAACCCTTCGTAGGATGATCCGGTCATCC
Source organism: Acetobacter tropicalis (assembly GCF_030644465.1). NCBI lineage: Bacteria > Pseudomonadati > Pseudomonadota > Alphaproteobacteria > Acetobacterales > Acetobacteraceae > Acetobacter > Acetobacter tropicalis. The sequence continues at coordinate 1,662,482 of NZ_JAUYUW010000001.1, forward strand.
CCACACGGCTATTGCTTTCCGAAACGTTATGCACCAGCCAGTCTATGGTGTCCCACGCATCCGTGGTTTCATCCGTTTTTGTGGGGTTCAGCGGGCCACGTGGCGGGCGGGTCATTACATAATCGCCCTCCGAACCATATTTCCCGCGAATATCCTGAAACACGCGGATATAGCCGCCTTCTACAAAGACATCATCCCCTTGCGGCAGCAGTTCCCGCATGGTCAGTGCATCTGGCGTACGGTTTGCCCGCTCTTTGGCGTTATAAGGCGTACGGGTCAGCAGAATGGGGGCATTCCGCACATTCTTGGGAATAACAATAACCGTATAAAGCTTCACGCCATCTCGCATTGGCACCATGGCAACACGCTTGATGTAATCGCGCTGCTGTTCGGCAACAGGGAAGGCAACTTTTGCTGGAATATCCGTGCCTGTCTGCACCGTGAGCGGATCAGATGGCGGTACAGAAGCTGGCGCCGGTGCTGCAAACGCTGTGCCGGAGAGAAGCCCGGCCAGAAGGCCCGATGCCACAAGACGTCCGCACCACGATGTGCGCTGTTCAGTTTTTCCAGATTTCAGGGGCAAGGAACACGATACCATGAGTCTGCACTTTGTTTTTGGGTCTATGCTTTTTCAAGCTGGTTCCCAAACGATGCGTCGATTTTCTTCGCACGTCCACCCTGTTTCAGGGGCAAAACCAAAAACGCATATGTGTTCCGGCTTACAGAGCCTCTAGGATGCCATCCATTATCGGAGTTCTGCGGTATGCCATAAAAAAAACCGGCCACAATGACCGGTTTTTCAAGAGTGTATGTCTTTCTCTCAGGCGTTTTTCAGGCCGGAGACACCTCTGCAAATGCCCAATCAAGCCAAGGCAGGAGAGCGCGCACATCACTGGCTTCCACCGTTGCGCCACCCCAGATCCGTAAGCCGGGCGGTGCATCGCGATAGCTGGCAATGTCAAACGCCACGCCTTCTTTTTCCAGCACTGCGGTCATTTTCTTGACCACCTTCATCTGATCGGCCCGTTCCAGCGCCAGAAACCACGGGGCCACAATGCGCAGACAGATGGAGGTTGAAGAACGCTCGGCCGGATTTTCTGCCAGAAAGGAAACCCAGTCTGTTCTGGCTTCCCATGCTGCCACTTCCGCCAGATTAGCCCGGCTGCGCGCTTTCAGTCCCTCAAGCCCGCCAACAGAAGCTGCCCATTTCAGGCTATCCAGCGCATCTTCCACACACAGCATGGAAGGTGTGTTGATGGTATCTCCCTTGAAGATCCCTTCAATCAGCGCGCCCTTGGCCATAAGGCGGAAAATCTTGGGCAGAGGCCGTGATGTCTGAAACTGCTCCAGCCGTTCCACAGCACGGGGTGAGAGGGCGAGCATCCCATGGGCTGCCTCACCGCCAAGCGCTTTCTGCCAGGACCACGTCACCACATCCAGCCTGTCCCACGGCAAATCCATGGCGAAGGCGGCAGATGTGGCATCACAGATCACAAGCCCGTCATGTTCCGCCGGAATCACATCAGGAGACGGCAAGCAGACACCTGACGTTGTGCCATTCCAGGCCAGGACAACATCATGCGCCCAATTGACGTCCGACAGCGCAGGCAGCGCGCCATAGTCCGCCTTGAGCACACGCGCATTCTCCAGCTTCAACTGGGAGACAATATCCTGCGCCCAAAGGGAAGAGAAACTCTCAAATGCCAGGACATCAACCGGACGCGGCCCCAGCAGAGACCACAGCGCCATTTCTACAGCGCCCGTATCAGAAGCAGGAACAATACCGATCCGCCAGCCTTCTGGTACGCCCAGTATGGTGCGGGAGCGTTCTATCACATCCCCCAGCCGCGCACGGCCTTCTGCCGAGCGATGAGAACGGCCTGTCAGCGCGCCAGAAAGAGCAGATACGCTCCACCCCGGCCGCTTTGCACATGGGCCGGAGGAAAAGCACGGATTAGCGGGGCGCGTAGCCGGACGAGAGGAAACTACGGAATCTAAAACGGTCATCGCCCTGTCCGGTCTTGGGAAGTGAGACAAGCTCTGGTGCGAGAGAGGGGACTCGAACCCCTATGCCTTGCGGCGGTCGATTTTGAGCCGACTACGTCTACCGTTCCGTCACTCTCGCGGCTGGGTCTTTCCTATCAGCAAAACGCTGCGTCGAAAAGTCTGCTTCACGCAATTAAAGCGCTCACAGCGCAGCCCGAACTCCTACGGCTGCATCAGCGGCAGACGCGGGGTGTGCCATCTGCGGCAATATAAGTGCCGGTTTGTGGATTGAAGCACGCATTCTGCACGCAACTGTTTCCGGACCCGAGCGGCTGCGGGTAATTCTGCGTTGCCGCGGCAATGGCCTCCCGCGCAGCCACGCCACACAAGGGCGTATTGGCCGGAGCGGAGGGATCATTCGTCAGTTTGCTTTCATCCGGGTGGGGGGCATCTGACACCATACCCGGCGCAAAACTCTGTGACGGTATGCGGGAAGCAGTATGCTGCGGCTGGGCCGCACACCCTGCCAGCAAAGCCAGAACCAGACAGCCCGTGGCACGGGTCATAAAACGGATGGACATGCGCTCTTCCCTTACACTCAGGTCGGGCCTTGCAGCCCCGTTTCTCTTTGTGCCGTGATACTCTTAAACCGCCTCAAACTCCAAGGCCCGCACGTGGCCTTACAGGTCAAGAAGCCCCTGCGCGCGTTCACCGCCTTTCCTGCGGCCAATCACGGCATCCTGGCTTCCATCCCCAAAAGTAAGTGTCACCTGCTCGCCTGTTTTCAGGGCCCGAGCCGATGTAACGGGCTGCCCCTCCGCCGTAACCAGCGCATAGCCTCGCGCAAGAACCGCCTTGGGGGAGACTGCTTCCAACTGCCCGCCTGAGCCTGCCAGCGCCACCCGCCGCTCCCGCACCAGTGCGGCAAGCGGAGCAGGGGAAAGCCGCACCCGGCCCAGCCGCGCTTCCTTACCCTGCAGACCGTGCCGCAACCCATTGAGAAGACCATTTCCCAACAGGGCCAATTGGGTCCGCCGGGCAGACAGCAATGTCTCTACCGAAGGCATATGTCGCTCAATCGCTACAAGCGCGGCCCGCTGTTTCTGCACAAACCCCGGCAACGCGACATCCAGCCTGCGCCCCCGATCATCAAGCTGCATGCGGGCTGTTTGCAGCAGGGCTGGGAGGTCGGGCAGCGCTGCCGCCGCACGGTCCAACCGCAACCGCGCCGTCTGCATTTGCCGAGAAAGAGCCCCCAACGCACGCGCACCACGGTGTTCAAGGTCTGCCAGTAGTTCGGTACGAACGGGCACAGCCATTTCGGCAGCGGCAGTGGGGGTGGGGGCCCGCCGGTCCGCCGCAAAATCAATCAGGGTGGTGTCCGTCTCATGCCCCACGGCGGAGATAAGTGGAATGGTGCAGGCCGCTGCCGCGCGCACCACGCCTTCATCATTGAAGGCCATCAGGTCTTCCAGCGAGCCACCACCACGCGCCACAATCAACACATCCGGGCGCGGCACCGGACCTGTACCATCCAACTGAGAAAAACCGTTTATGGCGGCTGTCACCTGCGCAGCGGCACCTTCACCCTGCACAGCCACCGGCCACACCAGCAACTGGCGCGGAAAACGGCGGGCCAATGTGGTCCGGATATCATGCAGCACCGCTCCCTGCGCGGAGGTCACAACCCCGATCACCTGCGGCAGAAGCGGAAAACGACGTTTGCGCTCAGCATCAAACAGCCCTTCTTCCGCCAGTTTCAGGCGCAGGCGTTCAATACGGGCCAGCAACGCGCCTTCACCCGCATATTCCATGCGTTCCACAACAAGCTGGTAGCTTGAGCGTTCGCCATAGGCGGAAATCTTGCCGGTTGCGATAATTTCCAGCCCGTTTTCCGGCACCAGCCCAAGGCGGGAGACAGACCCTCGCCAGACCACACCCGCAATCTTGCCGCGTTCATCCTTGAGAGAGAAATAGACATGGCCGGAGGGATAACGTTTGAACTCCGTTATCTCCCCACGTACCCGCACGCGGCCGAATGTGCCCTCAAGCGTGCGCCTGATGGCCCCCGAAATTTCTGAAACGGTATATTCCGGCACATTCCCTGCGGGTGCGCCTGCTGCAAAGCCTTCGTCCATAAGCGCAATCTATGCTACAGACGCTCGCCCTGAAAGAGCAGACCTTACATGCGGGAGAAAACAATGCGGGTATTACTGGTTGGATCAGGCGGACGGGAACATGCACTGGCCGCAACACTTGCCCGCTCACCGCACCTGACAGCCCTGTTCATTGCGCCCGGTAATCCCGGCACAGCCAAACATGGCGTGAATGTTGCCATTGGGGCAGAAAACGTGCCGGCGCTGATCACCTTTGCCAAGGAACAGGCCATTGACCTGATTGTGCCTGGCCCGGAAGCCCCGCTTGTGGCCGGTCTGGCAGATGCCTGCGCCAAGGCCGAAATCGCCTGCGCCGGTCCCACCCGCGCCGCTGCCCGACTGGAAGGCAGCAAAAGCTTCACCAAGGAAATCTGCTACGCTGCGGGTATTCCCACCGCACAGGGCGAACGCTTTACCAGCGTGGATGCCGCACTGACCTACATACAGGAGCGCGGTGCGCCCATCGTTGTCAAAGCGGATGGTCTGGCAGCAGGCAAGGGCGTTGTTGTGGCCCAGACACTTGCCGAAGCGGAAGACGCCGTGCGCGAGATGATGACACAGGGCAGCATGGGCGATGCCGGACGCAGCGTGGTGATTGAAGACTGCCTGGTGGGAGAAGAAGTCTCGCTGTTCGCGTTCTGCTCGGGAGAAACCGCAACCCTCATTGGCGCGGCGCAGGACCATAAGCGTATTGGCGATGGAGATACCGGCCCCAATACGGGCGGCATGGGGGCCGTTTCCCCTCCGCGTGGGTTTGACCGGGCGGCGCAGGAACAGGCGCTGGATGTCATGGTCCGCCCCATGCTGAAGGAAATGGTACGCCGGGGCACCCCTTTCCGGGGTGTGATTTTTGCCGGGCTGATGCTGACAGATGCAGGCCCGCAACTGATCGAATATAACGTGCGTTTTGGAGACCCCGAAGCTCAGGCCCTGTTGCTCCGCCTGACCTCCGATCTTCTGCCTGCCCTGAAAGCTCTGGCAGATGGCCAGCTTGATGCCACGCCCATCACTTTTTCCGATCAGGCGTCCATCAGCGTTGTAATGGCAGCGCAAGGCTATCCCGGCAAAGCCCTTACCGGGGCCGTTATCTCTGGCATCGCGGATGCCAATGCCCTGAAAGATGTAACGGTTTTTCAGGCTGGCACAGCAAAAAATGCGGCAGGAGAACTGGTTGTTGCCGGTGGGCGCGTTTTGTCCGTCTGTGCTGTCGGCAACACGGTGCAGGAAGCACGAGACAAAGCCTATGCAGGTGTCAAAGCCATTTCATGGGACGGCGCACAATGGCGCACAGATATTGGCGCTCGCGCACTCTGACCCCTTTTGACCGGCGCACAAAAGTTGCGCCGGGTTTTACAAAACTGACCCAGTTGCTCCCAGACCGGGATAACTGGTGTCTGCATGCATAAAGCTGAATCCGTCTTTCTGATCAGAGGTCATACTTGAGCCGCTTTACCGGCAAGCAATCATGAACAACGGCTCAGAAGAGACAACAGACCAATAACGATGACAAGACGCGTCCTCCTCTTTGTTGAAAAGAGAAGAGGCCGCATACACAACAGAAGTTCTGATCATCATGACACCGGGCACGATGCCGTCGTCACCATACGATCGAAAGAGCCTGCCCGGCGCAGGCTTCTTTGCATGCGCATCAAAACACGATTTCGATCTGCTCGGAATCTATCCCGGTGCTTCAGTCATCTAGGCGTTTAGACAGCACCAGCGCATCCGATCCGTCCGGATAATAAGACCGGCGCAGCCCTGCTTTTGCAAAACCCGCATTTTCGTACAATGTTTTTGCGCCTGCATTCAGAACCGAGACTTCCAGAAACATCTGCTCAACCTGATCTGTCTGCGCTGTCAACATAGCCCACGCCAGCAAGGCCTGTGCAACGCCCTGCCGCCGGAAGAAAGGCACCACGCACAGGGTCAGAATTTCAGCTTCTCCCGCAACACACCGGATCATGATGAAGCCAGCAGGTGTGCCATCCTTCACCCCGACTGCCGCAGCCACGCTGGACGAAGACAGCAGGCTCTGCATGGCATCTTCATCCCACTGATCAGCCGGAGGAAAACTGGCGGCATGCAGGGCCGCCAAAAGCCCGCCATGGGGTGCTGAAACCGGCAGGATCTCCAAAGAGGTTCCGTTGGCCGCGCTCGCGCCGACGCCGGGCATCAGACCGGAGCCGAGCGTAAACCCGCAGCAGGCAATTTAGCCTCCGGAGGGTCCACATAGAGGGGTAACGCCTCCCGAGGGCCAAGTTCCCCTTTCTGACGAGCCAACGTGGCAGCGGCAATCTGCTCTGCTGTGGGAGTTGCACTCTCGGACATTACCGTGCCTGCTGGCATAGGGAGGGACGTCGCTGCATCACCAGCCACCAGCCAGCGGCCTTCAGGCGGTTGCCAATCCGCCAACACCACGGCCTGCACGCCTGCCACAGTTTCCACAAACACGCGGCCTTTACGCGCAGCCGTTACCAGTAGCCAGCCTTGCAGGCCGTCAGCCTTCTTTACTTCCGTATCAAGAACAGACCGGAGAGCTTCGCCCCGCGTAACGCCAACAACAGGCACGCCAAGCCCCAACGCATATCCCGCCGCTGTGGCACAGGAAGCCCGCAACCCCGTAAAAGACCCGGGACCAACCACGACCGCTACCAGTTGTGGCTGCAAGGGTGCGCCAGCCTGCCAGCCTGCCTGTGCAAGAGCCTGCCCAGCCAGTAGCCCGATACCTTCCGCCGCCTGTTTGCCTGCCGCTTTCTGCTGGGCAATCAGGGCATACGCGCCCTCGCTCTCTACCGAGACACACGCTGCAAGACCGCATGCAGCATCCCCCGCCGCACTGCCATCCAGAACCAGAATACGTGAAATCATGCTCACAGCAGACGACAGGCTTCTTCAAACGCCAGACGTGGCGCGCGGGGGGGCAGGTTTTCCGTGTCCCCATACCCAAGACACAACAGGAAGTTAGCGCGCCATCCGGTATCCGCCAGAAAGGCGTCCTCCACCAAAGAGGCATCAAAACCGGAAACCGGCAGTACATCCAGCCCCAGCGCACGAGCCGCCATAATCATGTAGCCACCTTGCAAGGTGCCATTCCGGAAGGCTGTTTCTTCCGCCAGCCCCACATCCGCAGCAAACCAGGAGCGCAGTTCCTCGCTGGGACAAAGACGGGGAAGTTGATCAAAAAACAGGGGATCGTGCGCCACAATGGTAATCACGGGCGCACCCATGACGCGATTGACATTCCCGGAGGAAAGCGCGGGCCGCAGCTTTTCCCGTCCGTCAGACCCGGTAATGAACACAAAGCGGGCCGGACTACAGTTGCCGGATGTTGGCCCCAGACTGACCAGATCATAAAGGCGGCGCAGAACATCCGTCTCGACCGGCCGGGCCATCCACCGCCGAGGCGTACGCGCCTTTTGGAAAAGAATATCCAGCCCGCTTTCATCCAGCATCTCTGTTCCGTCTCCACATCCCTACCGATGCAGGGGTTTCAGTTTCTGCTCTCTTTTAGGTCAGAGGCGTGCAGACGGAAAGATGGAAGCGCTTTTCAGCCCTCCACCTGCTCTACGCCGACAACTTCCGGCACATAATGGCGCAGCATGTTTTCCACGCCGTGCTTCAATGTTGCACGAGAAGACGGACACCCGGAACAGGCCCCCTGCATGGTCAGACGCACCACGCCATCCCGGTATCCACGGAAGACAATATCACCACCATCTCCCGCCACAGCCGGGCGCACGCGCGTATCAAGCAGTTCCTTGATCTGTTCGACAATTTCCTTGTCTTCCGGGGCAATGGGTTCTTCCGTAATGCCCACGCCTTCCGCCACAACAGGGAAACCAGCTACAAAATGGTCCACCAGTGCTGCCAGCACCTTGGCACGCACATCAGACCAGTCCTCACTATCGGCCTTGGTGATGGACACAAAATCATTGCCCAGAAACACACGGGAGACGCCGGGGATAGCGAACAATGCATCCGCCAGAGGAGAGCGCCCGGCCACAGAGTCGGCATCAATGAAATCAATGGTGCCTGCATCGCCCATCACGGGGCGGCCTGGAAGAAATTTGAGCGTCGCGGGATTAGGAGTGTCTTCAGTTTCAATAAACATGGGAAGGGGTCCTGATTTCTCTGCTGAGTCCGTTTCTTCTCATCAGTTGGCACCAGAATGGGGACAGGACAAGTCCTGTATAAAAGAAAAAACCGCGTTCTGGCGTACCGTGTCACACTGCGGGGCCTTCACATGCCCCAAAAGCACCAGAAGAGCCTTCGCTAAAGACTGGACGCAGCCATGCACCCTCACCAAAGGCTCACCCCTCAGGCACCGAACTTTTTGTAGCACGGGAGGAAGCGTAGTCCCGTTCGGCCTGAATTTCCATCAGTTTGCGCCGCAGTGCGGGGTCATGCGCATAAATATATAGCCCATGCACGGCACGCGTCATAAGCACATTCATGGCATTAAGCATGATCCGTTCCTTCACGCTCTCCGGATCAGTCAGACCGTCCCGCCCCGCAAAAGCAGCCCCATCTTCATACTTGCTGATGTCAATACGGATGCCATCTGTGGCGGCATCATACAGAACGGACGGACCCAGAATGAGACCGACATAATTCAGATCAAACCCCTGAACCGTATAAACCGACCCCACTTCATCTATCGTGTCGGGCCGTTCAGCCCAGGGAAGTTTTTCATCCGGTTTGGAACGATCCCATCGAAGATAAAACCGACCTTCCTGAATAAAGTGATCCTGCCCATCCAGCCGGTAGGGGTAATCATATGTTGCGAGCATACGAGAAAGCCCATACTCCGCGTTCCTGCTGCACAGAAAATCGTACAGACTCTGGGCATCATCAAAAAACCTGAAATCGAAAGTCTGTTTCGCAGGCATAGGCTGAATGATTTTATGGCAGAAGGCGCTTATCCAGTCCTGAACGTCCGCATGTGCCTGCACCCGGAACTGCTGCGTCAGGTGGTAAGTCTGCACAGGGTAAGAACCAACCAGTTTTTGCAGTAGCTCACGGTTCCAACAACTTTTAAATTTCAGAACCTGTTTTTCATCAAAAACAATAACCGTAATACGGGAAAGCTGGATAAGTTCTTCCAGATGGTTATCCTGCTCAAAATGATTGTATTTATCACTCCGGGTCAACAGCAGATGAGCTTCATCAATAAACAGGATATCCGCGGTCTTTCCTGCCTTCCGCATTCTATTGATAAAAGTTGTTGGCCGCTCAAAATCTTTTTTCTTCAAATATGAAAACTGTTCAGATATATTCTTATAAAGTTTCATCATTTCAGGATGATTGACCACAAGATAATTCTGCATTCCGTAAAAAGGGCTCTTTTTTTCCTTCTGCCGGGATAGCAACTGAATTTCATTAAAAATAGAATTCAAAACAATACTTTTCCCAGTTCCTGCATCACCTTCTATTAAAAACATAGCATGCTCATCTTGCCGATGCGCGAGGCAGAAGGCTCGAATGGCCTGTTTCAGGTCATTCTGCTGGGGAGAGAGCACCTTGGTAGGGGAGAGCTTATCGATCGCCTCATTTTTCACGCTGTGAAATCCCTGTTCCATGGTGTGCTCTCCTTCAGTGTCTGAAGGGATACTGATATAACACATACCACTATCCCTTATTTTTTTATTCCTTATGGTCTGTTACGGATATTTTTCCACTCAAAGGGGAAAGAATAGCCCCAAGACCATCCATTTTTCCCTCCAGATGCGGATAGCGCAACCCACCATGATAGGTGATGGAAACGGTATGGAAGCTATCCCCATCCCGCAACAGCAGAGTAATGGGTGCGGCACTCTTGGCCTTGGCGGCTGTGATCGCGTCCTTCAGATCATCCGCATCATAGACCTCACCATTCACGGCAACAAGTTCCTGATCCCGGGTTATCCCGGCTTGCCAGGCAGGACTACCCCACAGAACCTCTGAGATGACTCCTTTCTTACCGACAGCAAAGCCCAGAGAGAACAGAAAATCCGTTACATGACGTAGTGTGGAATAAGATTCGATATAGTCCGACGGCTTTTCCGTAAATGTCAGACGTGCGCCCGTGCGGGAAAAACCATCGAGCGGCGCATGATCACGAATATCCTGCACACGCTGATGCAGGAACGTTGCCCAGTCATACGGTTGAACGGCATTGAGGGCTTTCACCACATCATCAAACTGATAGGTGCTGGTGACGAAACTTCCGTTATTAGTTGCAAAAAAAGTATCCGCAAAATCATTCAAAGATTTTTTATTGTCAGACAACTTGCGAATGAGCGTATCTGCATCCAACCAGATCAACTGCCCTTCAGAATAATAATCTTCACTGCGTGACCAGCTTCTCCAGGATTGCGGGGCACGCTGGGCAATAACCGGATCATTGGTGGTATCAATCAGCGGGCGCCACATGCGGCCCTGTCTGCCATCATACACGGCGGCAACCTCGGCCAGAGCATCCTCCACTTGTGGGGCCGTCATCAATCCGGCGCGCGCTGCCAGCACATATCCCCAATACTGGGTTTGCCCTTCATAAACCCAAAGTCCGCTTCCCCGCTGAGGGGTATTGAAATTGGCGGCCCATAAATCTGCCGGGCGGCGATATTTGCCGTTCCAGGAATGAGTAAATTCATGAGCTAGCAGATCACGCGCGGCAAATGTTTTATCCCACTTGGTAAAATACCCTCTGGGACCACTATTTTCACTGGATTGATGATGCTCCAACCCAATACCACCCAACTTGTCTGTCAGCGCCAGAAGGAAATCATAATGGTCATAATGATGCGAGCCAAACAGCAGATTGGCCTGATGCACCAATTCCCTGTGCGCCTTGATCTGGTCATCCGTTGCTGCCAGATCCTCCGGACGATCTGCCATGACATTTAATGTCACCGGCACTTTATCATCCTGTGTCAGATCAAATTTCTTGAAATATTTACCTGAAAAAATAGGAGAATCGACAAGAGTATTAAAGGAAACTGTTTTGAACGTAACAGTATGTCCGCTTTGGGCACCATCCGATCGTAGCGCCGTGCCATAAGACCAGCCAGCCGGAAACACCACTTGCGGTTTGAACTGGATCTGGCGCGTGAAGTAACCTGCCGGGTATAGAGAGACCGCAGACCATTGCACATTCACCATAGCGTCCGTCATCACCACGCGGCCCTCCTTGGGAGAAACCGGCGTCAACAACTGATAGGAGACATCAAGCTGGTGCGTGCCCTTGGGAACCTGAACATGAAATGCGCTAACGGTTACCGTATCGCGCACCCACGGAATCTGCTTCCCTCCAGCACTTATTTTCAACCCTGCAAGCTGGTCTAGCGTACCTGTGGGAGAATGGTCTCCGGGCAACCACATCGGATAAAGCAATATAAAATCACCACCTTTTTCCGACACATCAGGAGGAAGAGGTATGGTTTCCTGCATGGTCAGAATATGACGTTGCAGGTCCGTTGCATTCACATTCAGGGTAATTGTGCCACCATAAGACACATCCCGTGCTGTCGGCAGGGCTGGAGGGAGGGGCAGAGGTTGGGGCTGACCCGAAACCTCTGCCGCATGGGCTTTGGCTTGTAGAGGCCCAGAAGCGCCGATTATCCCTGCTGCCCCCATGAGTATGGCAGATGAAAGAAAATAAGATCTTAAAGACATGGAAAAACGTGTCTCCTTCTGATGCGGCCTTCTTGCGTTGGCCCAACAACAAAACGGCCGCATGTTTAACGTAAGAGTGTTGAAGCACTCACAGTGTCATCTGTCGAGATATCTCGGAGCCAAAACAAACACCCCTTTCAAGAAAATGTGCATTGGCAGTTTTCCTTGAACCGGTACGCTATTCACCTGCCTGCGTTTCTTGCTCTGATCTGGTTTTACACCGTCTGTTCCAGCCCTCTCTTTCAGGACACTCTCTCATGCCAACATCCAGTACACCAACACTCTTTCCGCTTTCTGTCCCCACACTCCCCATCCAAGGAGAAAACGCCCGTTTTCCCGTTCGGCGTATCTGGTGTGTCGGGCAAAACTACGCGGAACACAGCCGAGAAATGGGTAGCAACCCGGACCGTGATCCTCCTTTTTTCTTCTCAAAACCAGCTGATGCCGTGACACAGAATTCTGTCCTTCCGTTCCCGCCTCAAACCGATAACCTGCACCCTGAGGTGGAGCTTGTTGTGGCTATCGGCAGCGGGGGGACAGATATCTCTCCTGATACCGCACTCAGTCACATCTACGGATATGCCGTGGGGCTGGACATGACACGGCGTGATCTTCAAGCCACAGCCAAGAAAACAGGAAGACCCTGGAGCCTTGCTAAAGGATTTGATGCATCCTGTCCTGTTTCTGCAATCAAACCAGCCTCTCACACTCCCGCTCTGACCCATAGCGCAATCACCCTGACAGTGAATGGTGAGATCAGACAGTCTGGAAAAATTGACGATATGATATGGTCTATTCCAGAAATAATTTCCGCCCTTTCAAGGTCAGTACGGCTGGAATCTGGAGATCTGATCATGACGGGCACACCAGCGGGTGTAAGCCGTATTGTGAAAGGAGACAGACTTGACGCCAAATGTGAAAATATAGGAGAGTTATCCCTTACTTACATTTAATTATTTCTAATTATTGTGCGCTTTTTTTAAGCTGATCATTCTGATTCTAGATGGCTTTCTGGCATTTATCTTCCTCATAGTAGAGAAGGCGTCTCAGTTTTCTCTCATGTAGTCCAGAAAAGCCTGAATAATGTTATTTTTAGCGTGCTTTCTCCAGACAAAGTAAACATCTGTCGGCCCAATACCGTCCATTCTAAGAATATTCAGTTTTCTGCCATGCGTACGAAACTGAGCCACAACACTCTCTGGCATGCACGCCAACCCAATGCCTACATCCAGACAGGAAAGAATCAGATCATAGGATTCCATGGTCAGAACCGAGCGGGGTTGATATCCTTTCTGGTCCATCCATAATTCTGCACACCGTCTATAAAAACAATCCCTATTAAATAGGTAAATATCTGAACTTCTCATAATCTCCGGTGTTATTTTCTTGATATGCTGCGGCATAACCAAATACAGAGATTGATGGAACGCAAAGGATCCTTCCAGCAGTGTATTCTCAACAGGTCCATCCGTAATCGCGAGGTCAATTTCCTCCTCACTCAGCATTCTTTCCAAAACAAAGCTTGAATGCTGTAAAACGTTCAGTTCCACATCAGGATGATCCATTATAAACTGCGGTACATGTTTGGGAAGACACGTCAGAAACGCAACATCTAACGCGCCGACTTTCAGAATACCGCGTGATTTTGGCTTGGACCAAAGAGATGGCAACCGCTCAGCCCGACTGACAATTTCCCGCGCTTCCCGATAAAAAAGGCGGCCTGCTGGCGTAATAAGCAATTTTTTACGATCTCTTACAAAAAGATCCTGCCCAATATCCATTTCCAATTCTTGCAGGCGCATCGTAATATTAGAGGGAACACAGTTCATCTTGCGAGCGGCAGCTGCAATAGTGCCGCCTTCTACAATAGCACAAAAAAAACGGAGTTGAGACAGTTTGGGAACGTACATTCTCATCCTCACTTAAAATGATGTTTTTGCTCTTTTTAAATCACTTTCTTTTATACATGCCCTGTGAAAGCATGTCACTCAAGCGAGACATGAGTCCTCATAAAATCATGTCAGGAAAAATGATTTGAAAATCAAGGAACTGTTTGAAAACAAGAAAGATAGATAGCGGTATTTTATTCTGGATTGAGGCAGCACTTTACACCATAAGCCCTATTCCAGCCATACAGGCGGCACGTGCGCCGATGGTGAGATATCCAGCATCACGAATAAAAAGTACCATGCGCTCTATCTGACTAATTTTTTAAGCGTTTCTTAATCCTTTTCAAATCTTTTAAGAAGGATATTTAAATGACCAACACAGATCACAAAACGCACTATGGTTTGTTCATTAACGGCAAGTGGACAAAAGCATCTGGTGATAAGTTTACGGAAATCAAAAGTCCTGCCACTGGAAATGTGCTCGCACAGGTTTCTAATGGCAGTAAGAAGGACGTTGAACAGGCCGTAAATGCTGCCAACGCTGCTTTTTCTGCATGGAGCCGTAAAACGGCTGAAGAACGTGCGGATGTACTTTATGCATTCAAGGCCCTGCTTGAACGGGATGCTGACCGTTTGGCTCGCATTATTTCCAGTGAAATGGGCAAACCGCTGAAAGAAGCAAAGGTGGAAGTCGGTTTTGCCGCAGGCCTTTTGCGCTTTGCTGCCGAAAATACCCGACGCTTGGAAGGTGATATTGTTCCCGGCAGCCGCCCGGGTGAGAAAATTCTTCTGGAAAAAATACCACATGGGGTAGTTGGTGGAATTTCTGCATGGAACTTCCCTTTGGCCCTTTTCACCCGCAAGGTTGCTCCTGCACTGGCGGCAGGCAATACCATTGTGATCAAACCTCATGAACTGGCCCCGCTGGCAGCGCTGGAAGCAACACAGTTAGCTGAGGAAGCAGGCATCCCTGCCGGTGTGCTGAATGTGGTAACGGGTGATGGTAAAGATGTTGGTACACCCTTGGTAGAACATCCCGGGGTTAAACTGATTACCATGACCGGCAGCACCGCCACTGGCAAAAAGATCATGGCCGCTGCTGCCAACACTCTTAAAGAAGTGCGACTGGAACTGGGTGGCAAAGCACCTTTTATCGTCATGGAAGATGCTGATCTGGAAAAAGCAGCGGAAGCGGCTGTTCTTGCCCGTTTCACCAATGCGGGGCAGGTTTGTACCAGTAATGAACGCACCTACGTCCATTCTGCCATTTATGATAAATTTTCCGTATTGGTAAGAAAGAAAATTGATTCTCTGAAAGTCGGGAATCCGCTGGATCCATCCACAGACATGGGACCGAAAGTCAGCTTGCTGGAGCTGGAGAAAGTCCATGCCATGGTTGAAAAAGCCATATCACAAGGTGCGAAACTGGAAACCGGTGGCCAGCGCCTGAAAGGTGGGGTGTATGATCAAGGCTTCTTCTATGCTCCTACGCTGCTGACAGATGTGCGTGAAGACATGGATATTGTTAAAGATGAAGTATTCGGTCCGGTCATGCTGCTGACAAAAGTTTCAGATTATGATGATGCTTTACGCCAGGCAAATGATTGCCGTTATGGCCTATCAGCTTATGTATTCACCAATGACCTGAAACGTATCATGCGGATCAGTTCTGATCTTCACTTTGGGGAAGTATATGTGAACCGAGAAGGCGGGGAAGCACCACAAGGTTTCCATCATGGTTACAAGGATAGCGGCCTTGGTGGTGAAGACGGAAAATACGGCCTTGAAGCCTATGTGCAGACCAAGACCATTTATCTGAACGCCTGACAAGACAGACGGGAAAGGTGCTTTAAAAAGACTTTCTCCGAATTATCCATAAAAAACCCTTCCTGAATAAGGAAGGGTTTTTCCCATTCTCGCGAAACGTCTTGCCTAATTACCGAAGAATACCAGTATGCCCCACAGAGTAGCGACCTGGCTGCGGCCATACAGTCAAACCGTGAGGTTCAGCCCCCACGGGAATTTTCTGCATGGAACCATCTTCTGTGTTAATTTTATAAACAACATCATCAAAACGTCCTGACAGCCAAAGTGTTTTTCCATCTGCGCTGACATTCCCCATATCTGGGCTACCACCACCGGGAATTGGCCAGTTTGCAACAATTTTGTTGGTTGCAAAATCAATCACCGTCACGCCACCCGCCTTACTGCGCGGTTTGCCATGGATTTTATGAGACCCACGGTTAGCAACATACATTTTAGTGCCATCCCGGCTTGGGTAAAGTCCGTGCGTTCCAATTCCAGTTGGAATAAACCCGATCTCACGGAAAGTGTCGCCATCCACCAAGAACACACCATCTGCCATCATGTCAGCAATATAGAATGTCTTGCCATTAGGAGAGACAAGAATATCCTGAGGCATCCCCCCGCTTGAAAGCTTCAGGTATCCAAGAACCTTCCTGTTTACGGTATCAACTTTCACCAGATGACCGCCAAATTCACAGGTGAAAATAGCATAGCGCCCATCAATAGAGAAATCTGCATGGTTCACGCCTTTACAGTCCGGCGTTTCAACAGACTGCTGAAGCTCCATGGTATGCGGATCACGAAAATCCAGCCGTTTACGCGCCTCAGCCACCACAATGGCGGATTTGCCATCGGGTGTGAAATACATGTTGTAAGGGTCATCCACCGCTACATTGGGGCCGGGTTTGCCCGTATGCGCATCAATAGGTGTCAGGCTGCCATTGGTGGTGCCTTCTGCATTGTTTGTAACCCACAGGGTGCGCAGATCCCATGAGGGCACAACATGCTGCGGGCTTTTACCAACGGGAAAGCGGTCAACCACTTTGGATGTGGCAGGGTCAATCACATACACATCATTGGAGCGCAGATTGGGCACATAGACCCGGGCCGGATCCTGTGCAATTTGCGGAGCGATATGGCCTGCACCTGTTTCACTATACAGATTGTTCGGGTTGATAACGGGGGGCATGCCGGGAATGGTCTGCACAGCCGGAGCTGTAGCACCTGAAATAACAGGCTCACCCGCAGAGGAAGAAGAAGCCGGAACAGATACCGGTTGTGCAGAAGGAGGTGCCGCAGGAACGGGCTGCGACGGAATGGTAGCAGACGGGGGAGTCTGCACAGGGGACTGAGCGGCTTCCTGCGCCATGGCAACGCCGTATCCCGTGCCCAAAGCAACAAGAACAGCCGTTGCGGCTGCCAGATGTCTTTTTACTACCATAATATTACAGACCGTACCTTTTTTGTACTATTTTAGTGAACAACGTACTATTTAGCACATGCTTTTTTTTGCGTCTATTTCCACCTAAATCTGTAAAAACTTTCTTAAAGCCTATTTAAAACATCGTGCGTCAAGGACGTGTTAACCTTTTTTGAATCTGAAAAAAACCAATGACCACACGAAAGAGAACTACCTAAAAAACACATCATCTGGCTCCTAAAAACGAAACCAACCAAACAGGTTTTTCAAACAGCCTCTCCTTTACTGTGCGCTACCTCCCACGGGCCTGTTCAATAGCCTGCACGGCTGCATTCACTTGCATGGCAAGTCCAGCCTGACCCAATGCGGCCGATGCACGGCGTGGGTCTCCACCATATATACCTTCAGCCGTAGAGGGCACTCCGGAAGCCCGCAGAGCCTGCTCTCTTACCATCGAGGGATCAACTGCCAGCATGAGCGAGGTATCACTGATGTCTGCATGCATACCAACATCCTTGCCATATCCCTTCTGCTTCAGCCAATCTGAATATTGATGCGCCACGACGGTGTAATAGCCAGCAGCATACACTGCTTTTGCACCTGTTCCCTGCCATTTTCGCGTGAGTGTTTCTGCTGCTTTTTGCAGATCTTTCTGGTAGCCACCATGATCTCCAAGAAACACGATCAGTTTGAATCCCTGCACCTGAAAACTTTCTCCTGCGGAGATAAGAAGTTTTTCAAAAACATCAGGAGAAACTGTAATGGTGCCCGGAAAACGCATATGAGATGTTCGGGGGGAGGTGCTTCCTTCCGGAACATAAGCCACAACCGGCGCTACAAGAGTATGTCCCGATTTTTGTGCTATCTGCTGTGCAAGATACAGCGCCCGCGTATTATGTTTACCTACCGCAATATAGGGGCCACTTTGCTCCGTGCCCCCTACAGGTATGATTATTGTGGTAGTACCTGCTGCAATATCAGCCTGAATTTCTTTCCAGGTTTGCTGCTCAAACAGAACGGAAGAAGATGCCGCGCAGACCGGGAGCGTGCTCCCGATAATGCCCGCACTGCACAGCAAACACGCAGCCATGTGCCGCCACGTGTTTTTTCCAAATAAACGCCGCATTCTCATTTTTTCTTCTTAGTTGTTTTTTTAGCAGGTTTTTTAAGAAGTAAAGGAGCCAGAAACCGGCCTGTATGGCTTTCAGGACAGGCGGCTATCTCTTCAGGCGTGCCTTCAGCCACAACCTGACCACCACCATCCCCTCCTTCGGGGCCAACATCCACAATCCAGTCTGCGGTCTTGATCACTTCCAGATTATGTTCGATCACGACAACCGTGTTGCCTTGGTCAACCAGCGCATGCAGTACTTCCAGCAGTTTCCGCACATCTTCCGTATGCAGTCCTGTGGTTGGTTCATCCAGAATATAAAGCGTGCGGCCTGTCGCCCGACGAGCTAGTTCCTTGGAAAGTTTAACACGTTGGGCTTCACCACCCGAAAGAGTTGTGGCCTGTTGACCCAAGGCTACATACCCCAACCCCACTTTTTGCAGAATGCTTAACCGGTCCCGAATACGGGTCTGGGCGGAGAAGTAGGGTACGGCTTCATCAACACTCATGGCCAGAACATCCGCAATGGATTTTCCGCGGAACTTAATATCCAGCGTTTCCCGATTATACCGCTTTCCCTTGCAGGTATCGCATGTGACAAACACGTCAGGCAGGAAGTGCATCTCGATCTTGAGCACACCATCGCCCTGGCAGGCTTCACAACGACCGCCCTTGACGTTGAAGGAGAAACGGCCCGGCTTGTAGCCCCGCGCCTTACTTTCAGGCAGTTCGGCAAACCAGTCACGAATAGGGGTGAAAAGATCCGTATAGGTTGCCGGGTTGGAGCGCGGTGTACGCCCGATGGGCGACTGGTCGATATCAATAATTTTATCGAGCAGTTCTATCCCTTTTATCGCCTTGCAGGGTTCCGGTGTAGTTGAAGACCCCATCAGTTCCCGTGAGAGGGTTTTGTAAAGAGTATCAATCACCAGCGTGGATTTTCCGCTGCCAGATACACCAGTCACGCAGGTAAATGTTCCCAATGGAAAGCGTGCAGTTACGTTTTTAAGATTATGCCCGCTTGCACCTTCAACTGTCAGAATCCGTTTTTTATCAATCGGGCGCCTTGTTTCCGGAACAGGAATTTTCTTGCGGCCAGACAGATACGCACCAGTGAGGCTTTCCGGTGACTTTGCAACCTGTTCAGGCGTACCCGCAGCCACAACTGTACCGCCATTGACGCCCGCACCGGGCCCCATGTCAATCAGCCAGTCGGCACTGCGAATGGCGTCCTCATCATGTTCAACAACAATCAGAGTATTCCCCAGTTTTTTCAAACGGTCCAATGTACCAAGCAGGCGTTCATTATCACGCTGGTGCAAACCAATGGAGGGTTCATCCAGCACATACAGAACTCCGGTCAACCCGGACCCGATCTGGCTGGCGAGCCTGATACGCTGGCTTTCTCCACCAGAAAGGGTGGCAGAACTACGGGAGAGAGTCAGATATTCCAGCCCCACATCATCGAGAAATTTCAAACGTTCCAGAATTTCACGCAAGATACGACGAGCAATTTCTGCTCTTTGTGGTGTCAGGGTAGGGAGCACCGTATCAAACCAGTCCAACGCCTTGCCAATTGGCAGATCACTGGCTTCCGCAATGGTTTTCTGGGCCACCTTCACGCACAGCGCTTCCGGCCGCAACCGTGCGCCATTGCAGACATGGCAGGGCTTTTCAGACTGATAGCGTGAAAGTTCTTCACGCACCCACATACTATCCGTATTGGCCAATCGCCTGGAAAGACTGCCGAGCACCCCTTCAAACGGCTTGGTTACGCTATAGCTTTTCTTGCCGTCCTTATACGTGAACGTCACATCTTCCAGACTACCATCCAGAATACTGTTCTGCACACTTTCCGGCAGATCTTTCCACGGGGTTTCCATACTGGCGCCAAAATGCTCGGCCAGGCTTTGCAATGTCTGGTCCAGCAGAGGCGATTTTGCATCTTTCCAAGGCGCAATGGCGCCTTTTTTCAGGGAAAGAGACGGATTGGGCACAACCAGCGCAGGGTTGAAAAAGGTTTCCGTGCCAATCCCATCACAGGATGGACAGGCCCCCTGCGGCGCGTTGAAGGAAAACAGCCGGGGTTCAATTTCTTCCAGCGTGAACCCACTTTCGGGGCAGGAAAAACGGGAGGAAAATACCAGCCGTTCTGGCGTGGCATCACTGTCACGCAGCACTTCTTCCGTGTAGGCAATGCCATCTGACAGTTCCAGCGCGGCTTCAAAACTGTCCGCCAGCCGCGTTTCAAGACCGGGTTTGACCACAATACGGTCAATCACCACTTCCACCGTATGCCGCAACTTGCGGTTCAGGGAAGGAACATCACCAATTTCATACAGCGTGCCGTCCACCTTCACGCGGGTAAAACCCTTGCGTTGCAGTTCGGCCAGTTCCTTTCTGTATTCTCCTTTACGGTCCCGAATAACAGGCGAAAGCAGAAGCAGACGCGTGCCTTCCGGCAGAGCCATCACCCGGTCAACCATCTGGCTGACGGTCTGCGCCTCAATGGGCAGACCCGTCGCTGGGGAATACGGTACTCCGGCACGCGCCCACAGCAGACGCATGTAATCATAAATTTCTGTCACCGTGCCTACGGTAGAGCGCGGGTTCTTGGAGGTGGTTTTCTGTTCGATGGAAATGGCCGGAGAAAGCCCTTCAATCGAATCTACATCCGGCTTGCCCATCAGTTCCAGAAACTGGCGGGCATAGGCGGAGAGACTTTCCACATACCGGCGCTGGCCCTCGGCATAGATGGTGTCAAACGCCAGAGAAGATTTGCCGGAGCCAGAAAGGCCCGTCATCACGGTCAGGCTGTCCCGCGGGATATCAATATCCACATTCTTGAGGTTATGCACCCGCGCGCCACGAACGCGAATGGCCTGATGACCGGGCAGAGGGGTATTTTCCATCTTGGGTTCGCCGCCGTTCCTGTTTTGTCCTGTTGCTGTTGTAGCCCTTACCCATGCTGTATGGGAATGCTGCCCAACACACTTAATCTGCCCATATGGGCATGGATTGCCTGAATTCCCATTGCACCGGGACGATTGATTGACCATCTAGAACGATAAGCGCGGCGCATGCCGCAAAATGTGGAGCGCTTTTTGCATGCCTCCACCGCAGTTTTGAGCAAGGATAACACCAGATGGACCATATTATCGGCCAGTCCCGTCCCGGCGCGCAGAATGAAGGCGTGGGCGCTCAGGCTTCTGCCCCGCTTGTTTCTGATGGCTCTCAGGCCACCTTCATGCAGGATGTGATTGAAGCAAGCCGCACCGTGCCTGTGCTGGTGGATTTCTGGGCAGACTGGTGTGGCCCGTGCAAACAGCTTGCTCCTGTGCTGGAAAAAGTGGTGACGGCAGCCAAAGGCCGTTTGCGTCTGGTCAAAATTGATATTGAAGCCAATCGGGCGCTGACCGCCCAGCTGGCGCAGGTTGGTCTGCCGCTTCAGTCCATCCCACTGGTTGCCACCTTCTGGAAAGGGCAGATTCTGGATCTGTTCCAGGGGGCCCTGCCGGAAAGCGAGATCAAGAAATTTGTGGAAAACGTGCTGAAAGCCGCTGGTGGTGGCACGATGCCCGCAACCGAACTGCTTGAGCAGGCCAATGTGGCGCTGGAAACCAGCCGCCCTGAGCACGCTGCCGAGCTCTATTCCGCCGTAATTGGGGAAGAGCCTGAAAACCCCAAGGCATGGAGTGGCCTGATCCGCGCCATGCTGGCGCTTGATGATGAAGAAGCAGCCGCAGCCGCCTTGGCGGATGTGCCCGCCAAAATTGCGGAAGCCCCGGAAGTTGTAGGGGCCCGCGCGGCCCTTGAACTGAAAAAGGAAGGCCGCAAGGCCGCCGAGGAAATGGAAGAAGTGCGGGCACGTCTGGCCGCTAACCCCAACGATTATGATGCGCGCTGTGAACTGGCCACCGGGCTGAACGCCGCTGGCAAGCGGGAAGAAGCCGCAGATGAACTTCTGGCCGTGATCCGCGCTGACCGGAACTGGAAAGAAGGGGCTGCCCGCCTGCAACTGCTGCGCTTCTTTGAAGCCTGGGGACATGATGACCCTGCCACCCTTGCGGCCCGCCGCAAGCTCTCCTCCCTCCTTTTTTCCTGATATCCGGACCGTTGGCTTCTTATTTCCCTGATGACGAGGACATCGCGCGGGCCATTCCGCGGGTGTCTGACCTGACACTGGCTGATATTCCGGCCGAGATCGGGCTTTTTCCGCTCAGCGGTGTCTTGCTGCTGCCACGGGGAAAGCTGCCTCTGAACGTATTTGAGCCGCGCTATATTGCGCTGGTGGAAGATGCGCTGGCCTCCCACAGGCTGATTGGGTTGATTCAACCCGTCTGGAAGGAAGAAGATGCAGAAACAGATGACGCTCCGCCGCTTTACCATATTGGAAGCATTGGCCGGATAACCTCCTTTACGGAACGCTCTGATGGCACATACGCCATCACGCTGAGTGGCATTGCCCGGTTCCGGCTTCTGCGGGAGACCGGGCTGCATCGCGGTTACCGGCAGGCCCGGATTGATGCGTCTTCCTTTGCATCTGACCTCAGCGAACTTCCCTCCGCGCCTTTTGATCGTCAGAAACTGCTGGATTCCATGCGCCGGTATTTCCAGCAACGGGGGCTGGGCGCACGCTGGTCCGCCATTGAACAGATGGGAGATGATGTTCTGCTGGTCACCCTGCCCATGATCTGTCCTTTCCCTCCGGCTGAAAAACAGGCATTGCTTGATGCTGGCACGCTGACAGACCGTGTGCGTGTGCTACAGATGCTGCTTGATCTGGCTGGCCCGGAAGATGAGGGGCCGCCTTCATGATGATTTTGTATGGATGATACCTGATGTCTGGTGCTGAAACCCACGCCCCACTTGATCCGCGCCTGCTTTCCCTGCTGGTCTGCCCCGTTACCAAGGGGCCGCTGACCTATAACGCTGAAACCAACGAACTGGTCAGTCAGAAAGCCCATCTGGCTTTTCCCATCCGTGATGGCATTCCCGTCATGCTGCCTGAGGAAGCGCGTCACCTGGAAGGCTAACCTGCGGCAGGACACCATTCTTCCGTGATACATCGTTTTTCTCTGGCTCGGCCCAACCGGACAACCGGCATGCGGCCCCATTCTTCCGGTTTTCTGGTGGGGATAGGCCTTACACTCCTTTCCCTCCCGTTTCTGGGGGGCTGTCACAGAGAAATTGAAGGTGACAATATTGATCTTCCTTACGAGCGCCCCGGCCGTTTCATGCCTGAAGCGGCCCCAGCGGAAGCACGCCGTGCCAAGGAACAGGAAGAACGCGAAGACATAGCCCGCGCCAACGGCCAGTTGCCAGAAGAAAAGCCCCAGAAGCCTGAAGACCGGTATGAGGCCCTTACCCCTTCCAACGCGGCCAACGGACCGCTGGATCAGGGCGATGGCCATTCCGTTATTCCGGAAACAGAAGCGATCTACGGCAAGCCGCCACAGCAGACGCAGCAACCCCGTTAAAGGCAGTCAGAGGCCGGAAAAACGACTTAGCCTTTTCCAGCCTGAAGCACTCTCAGCGGTGTCTCTTTTGCCAACAGGGCAGCATGCTTCATACAAACAAAAAACAGGCTTCCGCAGCGTTACGGAAGCCTGTTCTGTTTGCAGTTTTTAATGCGCTGCGCGTTACCGCGGCACAAGTGGGCCATCCGCCCGCACGCCGCCGCGCCACACGGCGCTGATCTGATCAACCGCCGCGATATTCTGGACAGGGTCAGCTTCCAGCACCACAAAATCCGCCCGCTTGCCGGGGGCAATGACCCCACGGTCAGACAGATTGAGCAAAGCCGCAGCCTGACTGGTTGCCAGCCGGAGGGCCTGCAACGGTGTCAGTCCAGCCTCAACCAGCAGCCTGAGTTCCCGATGTTCGGCAAAGCCCGGAATACGGACAGGCGCAGCTCCGGAATCCGTGCCAAACCCGATTTTGACTCCCGCTTTATACAGGGCCAGCAAGTTCTGCTCATTCATGGCGACAGCTTTATGAGACGCCGCATCCAACGGTGACTTCACAATTTTGTCCCGCCATGCTGCATCGGAGAACTGGCGGGTCAGGTCTTCACTCAAGCCCGCCTTCAGAACGGGATCATTCAGCAGGGCCGGCTGTTCGGCAAACAGATAGGTTGCTTCATCCAAGCTGATTGTTGGCACATACCATACGTTATGGCTTTTCATCAGGGAGATGAGTTCATCATCCACGGGTTCATCACGCACACCATGGGCAATAATATCCGCGCCCGCAGAAACCAGCTTTTTGGCATAAGCCAGATCATGAATATGGACAGCCACCCGCACATTTTTGGCATGCGCTTCCGCCATCACGGCCTGCCAGACCTCCGGCTTCATGACGGGCAGGGGCTTGGCTGATTTTACACCGTTACGGAAATCATCCACCCACAGCTTCACCAGATCCGTGCCTTCGCTGACCATGGTATCCACAGCCTGGCGGGCTTCTTCCGCCGTTGATGGGCGAAAAATCTGGTCTTTTCCAACCTTGACCATCCCCTCCGGCGGCATGCCGCCCGGCACACCAATGCCCTGATCCACCCCGAACAGATCAGCGCCATCCGTGTTGGCATGCTGGGCTTTGCGAAGATCATCAAACAGAGGCGATTTGGTCAGGCCAAGTGCTGTTACGGTCGTCACGCCATAGCGCTCATACTGATCAAGTGCGGCCTTGATCACAGGAACTGTAAAGTTCTCCGCCCCCACTTTTGTTCCAGAGACCACCCCCACATGACTATGGTTGGTAATCAGCCCCGGAATAAGCGTTTTACCGGACAGATCGATCCGCTTGGTCCCTTTTGGCGCCTTGACCGTGCCACTATGGCCGACTGCCGCGATGGACTGCCCTTTCACCAGAACAGCCATATCCTCCTGCTCAGGAGAATCTGTGCCATCAAACAGCCTGACATGGTCAAGCAAAACGGGGGTCGTTGCAGTAGCTGCCTCGGCTGGCAGACCTGACATCATAAAAGAGCTGGCCCCCGCAAGCAGCAGGGCTGAGAAACAAGAGCAAAGCCTGCGTTGTTTCTTCTGGCTGGGCAAATGTGTCTGCTCGATCGCCTGCTGTTTCATGCCTCTTCCTTTTCAAGACACAATCAGGAAACCCTAGTCATCCTCCGTCCCGATGGCCGGAGCGCGACGGCGCATAAGATCAGCCGCCGCCATACCAAGGATTCCTGTCATCATGCCAATTGCTGTTGGTATAGCGCTACCGCCCGGCAGCATTCCCACCAATACACTACTCAGTGAACCGATACTGAACTGCATGGTTCCAAGCATGGCCGAGGCACTGCCCGCATGATGCCCATGATGATAAAAGGACATTACTGTGGCATTGGGTCCAATAAAGCCCAGAGCCCCTGTAATACTGGTAATAAGCGCACACGTAAGAATGGGATGATGTTCCCCGGCAATACCGGCAAGTGCTAGTACAACAAACAGCACACCGACCCCAAGCGCCCATAGAAGAGCTGCTTCCAGCAGGAAGGGCATGGCAAATTTATGCACCAGCCGACCATTTATCTGTGTCCCCAGAATAAAGGCAGCAGCATTGACGCCAAAGAACAGGCCGAATTGCCCAGCGGAGAAATGCAGCACCTGTTCAAAAAGCACTGGTGCACTGCCCAGGTAGGCAAACATGACAAAGGTGGAAAACGTGGCCAGCAACGCATTGGAGAAAAAAACGGGCTCTTTGAGGATCAGAATATAGCGGCTTGCAATTCTGACCGGCGAAAACGCAATCCGCCGTTCAGGGGCCAGCGTATCGGGCAGGGAGAGCAAAATACCAACAATGCCAGCAACCCCATAAAGCGCGCCAACCCAGAATATCCACCGCCAGTTGCCAAACTTGAGCACAATACTGCCAAGGCTGGGAGCAAGAACCGGCATGACGCCAAACACCAGCGTCAATTGCGACATGATGCGGGCGCCCTTTTTGCCTGTTGCCACATCCCGCACAATGGCACGGGGAATCACAGCACTGGCTGAACCGCCCACGGCCCCAAGAAAGCGACAAAGACAGAAGAGGTGATAATTCTGCACCATGGCGCAACCCGCAGACGCCACGGCAAAAATTGCCAGACCAATCACCAGCGGTGCGCGCCTGCCAAAGCGATCAGAAAGAGGCCCTTGGGAGAACTGACCTATCGCCAGCCCGAAGAACCACGCGCCCAGTGTAAACTGTGCGGACCCCGGACCACCGCCCAGATCACGCTCCACTTCCGGAAAAGCCGGAAGATACATATCTGTTGCAAGCGGACCAATGGCCGTTACCAACCCCAACAACACGATCAGCCAAGGGGTAAAACTACCGCTAGGCAATGTTTTTGGGGGAGAGAAGCGTGTCATGTATGAAATCAGACCCGAAAAAAGGAAGAAATTGTTCTTTTGTCTCTCAGTCCTGTTTTGTCCAGCCAGATCAGAACAAAGAGAGGCGCAGACCAGAACAGCAAAAAGCAGTTCCCTTAGCACACACCACTCTCCTCCCGCTGAACACCCCTAGACTGAAGAGATACGCTGCCCGCCAAGACTTCTGTGCGGTTCCTCTCTAAAGAACGACCGGAGGCCTCGTTTGCTTCTTTTATGAAGACATTTTTAACGGACAGAGGCGTTCTAAGTCTGAGGCGATGCTTCAAAAACAGCGCAAGATCATCTCAGGCGGCAGAAGAGCAGCTTCATTTATCAGACGCACATATTTTTGTGGCCAACAAGCAAAACAATTTTGCCTAAGATCACAGTCAACAAAAAATTTATTGGGAGGGAGAGAACTGGTGGAGCCAATCGGGATCGAACCGACGACCTCTTGAATGCCATTCAAGCGCTCTCCCAACTGAGCTATGGCCCCACACTGTTCCAAGCATACCATTTGGGGGTGGTATGTGTGTGCATGCCTAATACAAGGCGTTTTTCTGGGTGGCAAGCCCCTTTTTTCAGGAAATTATGACACCCATCTCACGCAGCGCACAGAGAAGCGGCAAAAGAGGCAGACCCAGAATAGCAGTGTGATCTCCCTCTATTCTATCAAACAGATGCAACCCAGGTCCTTCAACCCTATACCCCCCGACAGAGGCCAGACACCGCTCTCCTTCCTCTTCCAGATAGGTTTGCAAAAACGCATCAGAGAATAACCGCATGGTCAGGTGCGGTTCAGACACATGCTGCCACAGCACACGGCCATTACGGCACACCACAACTGCTGTATGCAGCGTATGTGTCTGCCCACGCAGGGACAGAAGCTGATCTTGGGCGACCTGTCTGTCCTCTGGTTTATCATAGAGAGCTCCCCGGCAAGACAGCATCTGATCTGCCCCGATGATAAAGGCATCTGGCATATCCACCGCCAGAGCTTTTGCTTCCGCCAGCCGGAGGGCCACCGTTGCGGGAGACCAGCCCTCCCGCAGCCCTGCTTCCTTCAATTCCGTTTCATCAACAGAGGAGGGTCTGATGGAAAAAGCCAATCCTGCATTGGCCAGTACTATTCGTCTGATAGCAGACGTACTGGCTAGTACTAGTTCGTGGCGTTTGTCCTGTAATGGAGTCGGCTTAAGTACTAAATCTGTCACGTGAGCGAGTCTCTTTCAGGTACTGAGCAAAAAATAGGGGTATGAGTACTATCCTGAGTACCGGGGTACATGTGGATTGTACGGCGATCATGACAAGCCCGTACCGAGTACCGTGCACAACCTGCAAGAGTCATGAACCGGTGAGTTGTACACAGCCTCATTGGGGTATTTTCTGGATAACTCGAAAAACCCCTGTTTTTCCAAGACTCTGTAATCTGTACACACTGTGGGGAAGATGGGGTACATTTTTGGAATAGTGGGTACCCCGTCATCCACAGTACCTCTTAACCCCTACAATCAATTCTATCTTCTTTTTTTATAGTTAAGAGGGCGTGGACAGGCTGGAAAAAGACGTGCAGGACTTCTGAGCATGAGCAGCAAGACAGAAATCCCCCCCTCCAAGCGCCTTCTCAAAACCCTGAATGGTGAGGCCATGTGGCCACCACCGCTTTGGATGATGAGACAGGCAGGACGCTTTCTTCCTGAATTCAGGGCTATGCGTGCGCAGGCTGATTTTCTGACGCGATGCATGACGCCAGATATCGCCACGGAACTGACATTGCAGCCCATCCGCCGTTTTGGAATGGATGGTGCCATCCTGTTTTCCGATATTCTGATCCTGCCTTGGGCATTGGGTCAGTCTTTAGAGTTTGTTGAAGGAAAAGGCCCTGTTCTGGGCGCTATCCGCAGCGAACAGGATTTTGCCAGACTGGACCGTAACCGCATTGCGGAGATTACCGCACCTGTTCTTGAAACATTAAGCCGCCTGCGCAAAGTTCTTGATGGTCCGGACGATATTGGTGTGGCGAAGGGCGGAGCAACAACCCTGATGGGGTTCACTGGAGCTCCCTTTACTGTGGCCTGTTACATGGTTGAAGGGGGTGGTTCGCGTGAATTTGCCATTACCCGGCAGATGGCGTTTGCCGAACCCGCGCTGTTTGATCGTATCATGGCTCTGCTGACAGAAACGACGGCAGATTACCTATGTGCCCAGATTGAAGCTGGGGCGGAAGCCGTCATGCTGTTTGATTCCTGGGCTGGTCTGCTTCCGCCCTCCGAATTCCGTAAGCACGTTATTGCGCCTACCCGGCAGATTGTTCAGGCTGTGAAAGCAAAACATCCTTCTGTGAAAATCATCGGTTTCCCGCGTCTGGGCGGCATGATGGTGCCGGAATATGCACGGGAAACAGGTGTAGATGTTGTGGCACTTGATACCAGTGCGGATCTGGCGCTGATGCGTACACAGGTGCCGGAGTCCATTGGTCTTCAGGGCAATCTGGACCCGATTGCCGTTCTGGCAGGTGGAGAGGCCATGCGACGGGAAGCGCTCGCAGTCAGAAATGCGGGTAAAGGCCGGGCTCATGTGTTCAACCTTGGTCATGGCGTGTTGCCGCAAACGCCTGTGGAACATGTTGCTGATCTGGTTAAAACAGTCAGGGAGACAGCATGATGGCTTCTCCTCTTGCTCTTTCCGCTGATGGCAGCCTGAAACTTGTCATTTTCGATTGTGACGGGGTTCTGGTGGACAGTGAGGAAACATGCTGCCGTATCAGTGCTCAGGAAGCGCGAGCAGCAGGTATGGACGTGCCAGATGATCTGGCCGTTGATACGTTTTCCGGCATGGCGCTGCCCAGTATTCAGGATGTTATTGAGCAGAAAACCGGAAAATCTCTTGGTGAGGATTGGGCTGCCAGAACGCAGGCTCGTTTTGTAGCCGCCATGAAGCAGGGCGTGGAGCCGATAGACGGTGTCTATGCCATGCTTGAAGATGTTACAAAACTTGGTCTGTCTGTCAGGGTTGGTTCCAATTCTTCTGTTGAGGAAATGGATGCCAAGTTCATTGCCACCAATCTGACACCGTATTTTGAAGGACGCATTCATTCTGCACGGGATATGGGAATACCCAAACCGCGGCCGGATGTTTACCTGCATGCGGCAAAGGAAGAACAGGTTGCTCCTGCAAACTGTGTTGTTCTGGAAGACAGTAACACAGGAGCACGGGCGGCAATTGATGCCGGGATGATGTGCGTTCTACTGCGCAAGGCAGGTGAAGAGGTGCCTGACTGGCCAAATCTGGTTGTTATTCATCATCTTTGTGAATTTGCACCCCTTCTGAAAGAAGCCTTGAAGGCGCAGGGACGTCTGGCATGACAATTGAAGCCTTCCTGCCCTGGACACGCTGGTTTCTGGCGTTTCACGTCATGTCTGTCATGGCGTGGATGGCGGGGATGTTCTATTTGCCTCGGTTGTTTGTGTATCATTGCCAGGTGCAGATTGGATCGGAAGAAAGTGCGCGGTTCAAGATCATGGAACGTAGACTTCTGCGGGCTATTATCAATCCTGCCATGATTTCAAGCCTGTTTTTTGGTGTTCTTCTTGTTCTGACTCCCGGAGCTGTCGATTGGCATGCTGGCTGGTGGCATTGCAAAATGGCTGCTTTATTAGGAATGTTTGCGTTTCACGGTTTTTGTGCGCGGTGGCGTAAGGATTTTGAAAAAGATCAGAACCAGCATCCTGAACGGTATTATCGCATTGCCAATGAAGTACCGACAGTGCTCATGATGATTATCGTAATCATGGTTATCGTCAGGCCGTTCTGAAACTCTGTTTTATGATAATATTTTTTCAATAAAAATTTTGTATCTTCCAGGTCATTATCCGATCTGGAAGATGTCTTTTAAAAACCACTTATATCAATTGAAGATCAAATAAGATTCTGAGCCCGAAGCATGCCGAAGGCGGCAAGGCTGACCATGCAAGTAATCTGGTTTTTACGGATCATTTCTTCAACCTCTTCCAGTAGAAGGGTGTGACATGTCATGTCCTGTTCCGTATCCTCCCTGTTTGTTGGGCCGGGTGTCAGATCCGTGGCTAGATAGACGTGCCCTTTCTGTGTGGAATATCCTGCGCCCTGATACACTTCTCCGGCGTGATGCATGGTGCGGGCAATCAGGCCTGTTTCTTCGCGTAGTTCTCCTGCGGCAACATCTGCGGGGGAGGCATCCGGGCGGGATTCCCACATCCCCATGGGGAGTTCCCACATTCGTTTGCCAATAGGGTAACGATACTGGTTAACCAGCGTAATTGTTGGTTTGCCATCGTCTGTGCGGCCCAACGGCAGGATCACAACAAATTGACCCCGTTCAACCACGCCATATAGCCCGTCTTTTCCATTGGGGCGGCGGATAATGTCTTCCCTTACGCGGGTCCATGGGTTTTCATAAGCAATGCGGGATGAGAGGACGAGGTATCCGCCTGCATCGGGGGATGACGTGGTCATGACGCGTAGTTCCATCTTCCGGTATCGGGAAGATCATATTTAACAGAATTCTTTCTCAAAAAGCACTTCTCCGCGTTCTGGCATAAGCCGGGGGAGTGTGTGAAGAGACAGCAAAAGCGGATTGTTCAAGGGTTTTATCATGTCTGTTACGCCAGTACGTTCGCCCTCCGTCCTGATGACTATTTTGGCGGTCGTGCTTTTTACGCTGCTTTGTTACACCGTTATTGGCCTGCAAATGGCTGTTGTGCCGTTGTTTGTGCGGGAGAAACTGGGTTTCAGTTCTGCCATGGCGGGTTTTGCTGTTTCTGTGCAGTATCTGGCCACGTTTGCCACACGCGCAGGAGCTGGCCGCAGGATTGATACCATTGGGCCCAAGAAAGTGGTGCAGGTTGGGCTTGCGGCGGGCGTAGTCTCAGGGGTGATGCTGGCCATATCAGGGGTTTTGACCTCTCTTCCGGCCCTGGCTCTGCTTCTTGTAATTGTAGGCCGTATCATTCTGGGGTTTGCGGAAAGCTGGGTGGCTACAGCGGCCATTGTCTGGAATATTCGGCGCGTGGGTGTGGCGCGCACAGCTCAGGTCATTTCCTGGAACGGCATCTGCTCCTATGGCGGCATTGCGTTAGGAGCACCGGTTGCGACCCTTCTTTATCATGCTCCTTCCTTATCCGTTTTTGGAGGATTTTGCGGGGTAGGGCTGCTTTCAGCAGCATTGATGGGGATAGGCTTACCGTTGGCGCATCGTCAGCCTGCCGTCACACCTTTGCCAGCAACCAAGCCGCATTCCTTTTTCCATATTCTCTCGCGTGTGATGCCCTATGGTCTGGCGCTTGCATCTGGGTCAATCGGCTTTGGTGCGATCTCCGCCTTGCTGGCACTTTATTTTGCAGATCAGAACTGGAGCGGAGCGGCAATAGGCCTCTCTCTGTTCGGTTCAGTTTTTGTGTTGACCCGTTTTGTCTTTACATCCCAGATTGCAAAGCGCGGTGGCATGGCTGTGGCTTTTGTCTCTCTGTTAGTGGAGGCGCTGGGGCTTTCCGTTCTGGCGTGGGGCAATTCCCCCCTCTGGGCCAATGTGGGTGCGGCTCTTTCCGGGGCCGGGTTCTCGCTTCTGTTTCCTGCGTTGGGAGTTGGGGCGGTCGAACAGATCGGGCCTGAAAACAGAGGGGCTGCCATTGGTGCATTTTCTGTTTTTCTGGATATTGCCATTGGCATTTCCGGCCCTCTTCTGGGGCTGATTATACCGCTATGGGGGTATGGTGTGCTGTTTCAGATAACTGCCCTTTGCTGCCTGTTGGGAATGATGCTGTGTGTGGTGGTGAAAGGCCGCCAGCAGCATCATACGGCTGGCGTTTCCTGAACAGGCGTGAGACAGTAACGCATCATCTTGCAAGAGGAGAAAAAGCCGATGCCTGTAATGCTGAGTGCTGTTGCCGTGTTTTGTGGATCCCGGTTTGGAAATAATCCGCTTTATCGGCAGGCAGCTCAGGAGGCCGGGCAGGTGTTGGCGGAGCAGGGCGTCAGGCTGATATATGGCGGTGGCGCACATGGCCTGATGGGCGTGGTGGCAGACGCAGCGCTGACAGCCGGGGGCACTGTAACAGGTGTTATTCCGGATTTTCTGGAAACCCGTGAAAAAATGCATGAGGGCGTGGCAGAACTGATTGTGGTGGACTCCATGCATGCGCGCAAACAGATCATGTTCTCGCGTGCGGATGCCTTCTGGATCCTGCCGGGTGGATTTGGCACCTTTGATGAGATGATGGAAATTCTGACATGGAAGCAGCTTGGCCAGCATGCAAAGCCGATTATTCTGGTGAATGTGGCGCATTGGGCTGATCATGTCATTGCCATGCTGGATGCTGCGGTGGCGCAGGGATTTGCCGAGCCGGTTTCCCGTGCCATGATTCAGACTGTGCCGGATATTGAGACCGCACTGGCTTTTTCTCAGCCGCAAGCAGCACAGCAGAAAGTACCCGCCGGGCAACTGTAAGACGCGATAAAGGGAGCAGAAATGCGTTTCCCTGCGTTTCTGCTCTTGCTAAAGTGGCACGAGAGCGGTATAGCCCCGTGCAGGTCATCGGAGTGTAGCTCAGCCTGGTAGAGCACTGTGTTCGGGACGCAGGGGCCGGAGGTTCGAATCCTCTCACTCCGACCAGACTTTTTCCCTGAAAAATAATAAATGCCGGTGCAGTCATTTGTAGGGGCATAGGCCGCAATAGTTTCGACATATTGCATGTCCATAGAATGCATTTGGATGTTCTGTGGGTTTTTTGTCAGCGGCTGTTTCGAGTGTCAGCGGTATTGAGAACTGATAGTCCTTTTTAATCCCGAATGCCTTTGCCGCCTTTGTCTTCTTACGTTTTAACGGCGTTTAAAAGGCAGGATCTTTGTGCTCCCAGAACACTGTAGCGTGATGGTAAGACCGCTTTTTCAGTCCTAAAATCTTTTGGCTTCCATCGGCTTCCAGTCATTTGAAAGAGCATTCAAAACGCTACCAGATCAGTCTGGTGAAGGGTTTGGCGGCTGGCTGAAGGTAGCTTTGTCATGCTGGTTCTGTATCGGTTTTCCCCCTGTCTTTGTGGCTTAAACCTCATGTTTTGGGCTGTTTCTTTCATGTTCTTATCTTTATACGCCATCAGATTGCCGTATAGCCGTAGGTAAGATGAACGTTTACTGCGGATAGCGTTATTATTCCATGCTGTAAGACTGGATGGGGATGGAAACGCAGCGTCAAAAGCCCCATCTTTTTATAAGGAACCACTGGCTCGGTTGGACAAACTGACGTCAGGTGGAATTGGATATCGACCCTGCGGGGGGAGGATCATGAAAAAACAAGCATCATTCAAATATAGCTTGGCGGTTTGCCTCTCTCTGGCAATCGGACTGGCTCCTGTGGCGCAGGCTCTGGCGCATCCGGGTGGTGGGCCGGGAGGCGGCGGTTTTCATGGTGGCGGCCCCGGCGGGGGTGGATTCCGCGGCGGCGGGGGAGGCTTTCGTGGTGGTGGTATGGGGCCAGGCGGTGGCTTTAGAGGCGGCGGGTTTGGCGGTGGCGGCTTTCGCCCCGGTGGTCCCGGCTTTGGCGGGCCGGGGGGGAGAGGCTTTAGGCCTGGAGGCCCGGGTTTTGGAGGCCCCGGAGGAAGAGGATTCTACCGGGGTGGTATGGGGTGGCGTGGTGGCCGCGGTGGCTGGGGCGGCGGTTGGGGCAGAGGTCCTGGCTGGGGTTACGGCGGATGGGGATATCCCTATTACAGTTGGGGGTGGGGTGGATATCCAGGTTGGGGCTGGGGAGCTGGCCCCTATGGCGGCTGGGGATGGGGTTGGGGCGCTCCGTTCGTCTTCGGTTCCGTTCTTGGCTTGGCTGTAGGAAGTGCCGTAGCGTCTTCTTATGATGGATACGAAAACCAGAATATCTACGCCCCTCAAAGCTATTACTATGGAGGCGCGTCTTCTCAGCCGGTGGGAGATCCAGCGTATTCATCCTATCAGCAGCCTGTTTATTCCGGTGCTGCGCCCCAGACTGTCTCTCAGCCTTCTGATGTCGTGCGTTGTAGTGCTGGGCGTTTCTTTAATTCCCTGACGGAAAGCTGCGATAAACGCTGACTTCTTCATCAGGTTTCTGGTTTCAAGATATTACAGCAGCAAGGAAGGAGGAAAGGGGCAGCCCTTTTCTCCTTTCTGTATTTATGGGCTGTAAAAAACTGGGTTAGGGTTAGGGCTTGATAAGAAAAAGCTGATTTTCAGAAAGGGGATAAGTGTGGCGGTGTTCAGGTTTTTACGGGATTATCTGGCCTCCTGTGGCGGTATTGGATACCAGCGGCTCAGCCTTTCAAGCGGCCTTCTGGCTGTCGCCCTTCCCATTGGGGCCGCTCACGCAGCGGAACCGGATGCTCGTGAGATCTTCGCACCTTTGGCCTACCCACAGCCCGTAAACGTCTATCATTCCAGCAGCGGTACGCCAGGACCTCAAGCCTGGAAAAACCGCGCTGATTACGACATTCATGTCCAGATTGATCCTGCCACACATGTGCTCTCTGGCAGTGAAACACTCACCTATACCAATAACAGTCCGGATGCGTTGTCCTCTCTGTGGGTGCAACTTGACCA
The DNA here is from genome assembly GCF_030644465.1 of Acetobacter tropicalis. Taxonomy (NCBI): domain Bacteria; kingdom Pseudomonadati; phylum Pseudomonadota; class Alphaproteobacteria; order Acetobacterales; family Acetobacteraceae; genus Acetobacter; species Acetobacter tropicalis. Next base: position 1,697,467 of record NZ_JAUYUW010000001.1, read on the forward strand.
GAATTTGTATGCTCTGGGGGCACGGGCCTCCTTTGCCACGCCACGGTGGCTGCGTCAGCATACAGATGGGGTGGTGATTGATACGGTGGTTGTGCAGGATAATGGGCAGGAAACTCCGGTTTCACCCCTTGTCTCTGATACCCGTATGCAGGTGCCTCTGGCACGGGATCTCACTGCAAATGGGGGGAAACTCACCCTTAAAATTTCGTGGCATTATCCTATCCCTGCTGAATGGGGTGGCCGTACGGCGTACAGTCAGGACCGGGACGGGGAGGTTTACGAGATTGCCCAGTTCTATCCCCGGATGGCTGTTTATGATGATGTCAGAGGTTGGGATACGGCCCCTTATCTGGGGCAGGAATTCTATCTGGAGTACGGTGATATTGATTACAGTGTTACCGTGCCCAAGGGGTTTCTGGTGGTTGGCAGCGGTGCCCTGACAAATCCGGAGGATGTACTGACAGCACAGGAACGCAGCCGTCTGGCTGATGCCGCCAAAAGTGAAACACGTGTGTTGATCCGCACGGAAGCGGATGTAAAGGCACTGGTTGAGCAGGTGCAGCAGGGGACGCAAACATGGCGCTTCCACATGGGCAACACACGGGACGTGGCGTTTGTGGCCTCTCCAGCCCTCTTATGGGATGCCGCAAAGCTGGATCTACCACCGTTGGAAGGGGCTGATACCAAGAACTCGCTTCCACGTTTGGCAATGTCCGTCTATCCGGCAGAAGCCGCTGGAGAGAAGAAGTGGGATCGGTCCACAGACTACGTCAAACACGCGATCGAGTATTTTTCAGGAAAGTGGTACCCTTATCCATGGCCTAATGCTGTGAATGTGGGTGGGCATGGTGCGGCCATGGAATATCCCGGCATTGTCTTTGATGGAAAAGAGGATGCAGGCGCACAACTGTTCTGGGTGACCACCCATGAACTCGGGCATGGGTGGTTTCCCATGATTGTGGGCTCCAATGAACGTCGTCACGCCTTTATGGATGAAGGATTCAACACGTTTATTGATATGTATGCGTCAGAACATTTTAATCATGGGGAGTTTGCCCCCAAACATGATGTGGAATTTGCCCCACAGACTGGCCAGCCGGCGGACGATATCGTCCCAGTGCTGAAAGATGAAGGTGCGCCGGCACTGATGACTGCGGCAGACCTTGTGCCAGAAAAATATAGGCATCCGGTAACATATTTTAAGGGTGCTTACGGACTGCAATTGTTGAGAGAAGAAATATTAGGGCCCCAGCGTTTTGACCGCGCTTTCAGGCGTTACATTGCTCTCTGGGCGTTCAGACATCCCACACCGTCAGATTTTTTCCGGATGATGGAAAGTGAAGGAGGAGAAGACCTCTCCTGGTTCTGGCGCGGATGGTATTTTAAAAACTGGGGGCCTGATTATGCACTGCGGTCGGTGTCTTATGTGAATGGTAACCCCTCTCAAGGGGCATTGGTGCATGTAAAAAACAAGGGATGGCTACCTCTGCCCGTCGTGCTTGCTGTTACCTGGATGGATGGAAGCTCAGCGCGAGTGCTGATTCCAACGGAAACATGGTACCAGAAGAACGATGTTACGCTGCAAATTCCCGGCAAGCAGGCAATCCGTTCAGCCGTGCTAGACCCTGACCATAAAATTCCCGATCTCGATCGGGGTGATAATGCGTTTGTTGTCAAAACAGATGTTTTTCACAAAGATACAGCATCCAATACGACTACGCGTATAACATCACCCTAAGGTGCAGCACTGAGGCTTGTATTTCGGTAAAAGAAGGCCGCAGCGCTGTTTTCGGGCGCTCCGGCCTTTTTTGTTTGGGGACTGCGTTAAAGGGCTTCTTCCAAGTTTAGAAGCCAGCGTTTGTCATCCAGTCCCCCATCTCCAGAATAACCACCCAGCCCCCGTTGGGCGACAACACGATGGCATGGGATCAGGATGGGAATAGGGTTACGCCCTACAGCCTGACCAACGGAGCGCGGGCTACCGCCCACCTGTTTAGCCAGAGCCTGATAAGTAGTGACCTTACCCACGGGAATAGCGCACAAGGCAGCCCATATTTTCTTTTGATAAGGGGTACCAAAAGGATCTAGTGGGAAGGGGAAAGTTCCCATGGTTTTGGGTTCATCAAACCATTTGTCCAGCCAGTCTCGCGCTTCACATAGTAAAGGCGTTTCTGTTTGGTCCCGACCCCAGCCCCAGTCCAGGGAGATAATTTTTCCGTCTTCTTCTGAAAGAGTAAGCGGACCAAGCGGAGAGTGCAGAGAAAGCTGAGGCATAAAAGGAACCTTCATAGGGTAGGGCTTCAGAACAGAATGAACTCATTATACAGACACATGACGGTGTGGTCTTTAAAAGTACATATCCTCTTGAAGCGGCTTTATGCCGGTAGATTTTCTTAGATACCTACCCCTTTGAATGACCCAAGAAGCTCCTGAATAAGGAGGATTTTCTCATATGAGAGCATCGGGCGCATTTGCTAAAGGGGCTTTTCTGTTTTCTCCATTCTTTTTCCGTTTTTGGGGCGTCTTTGCAGGACATGGGTTTTTGAGGCTTCTCTTTGGGATATGAGAGCCTCATGTTTTAGGGGTGGTTTTCTATTTGGGGCTACGCGGGAACAGGAAACTGTTTTAGAAAGCCTCAACCAACAAACAGATACACGTTTTTTCTTCATTAGAGCACAAAGGAGACGTTCTGTTTGGTGTCGGCTCATTGCCTTCTATCATGAGCCGGAAAGAGACGCTTCAGAGAGTATGGAACAAGAAAAGGAGCAGGCCGCCGTGGGCTATCAGAATGAAGAGACTATTTTTGCGCTCTCAACTGGTCTGGGGCGAGCAGCCATTGCGGTTATGCGTGTAAGTGGCCCAGAGAGTGCGGGGTTGCTAGGCCGCTTGTGCGGCACGCTCCCGCCGTCGCGTAAGGCCGTTTTGCGGCGCCTATGGCATGATGCCAGCCTGCGGGATAATCTATTAGACGAAGCGCTGGTGCTCTGGTTTCCCGGTCCTAACAGCTATACCGGTGAAGACGGCTTTGAACTGCATTTGCATGCTGGACCGGCCGTTATCAAAGCAGTTGCGCAGGCGCTGGTGGCCGGTGGTGCACGCCCGGCGGAACCGGGTGAATTTACCCGGAGAGCCTTCACAAATGGCCGTATGGACCTGGTGGAAGCAGAGGGGGTTGCTGACCTTGTGGATGCAGAGACAGAAAGCCAAAGGAAGTTGGCGCTGGCTCAATCTGATGGCGCTCTCAGCCGATTGTATGGAGAGTGGGCGGAGCGCCTTAAACGCATTCTGGCCCATCAGGAAGCCCTGATTGATTTTCCGGATGAAGATCTACCGGAAGAGGTTGAACAGGGCCTGCTGAACGAAATTCATGCGCTTATTGCCGCCATGCAGCAGCACATTCAGGACGGAAAGCGAGGGGAACGAATTCGGCGTGGTGTGGTGTTTGCCATTGCCGGGCCACCTAATGCAGGTAAATCGAGCCTGCTGAACTGGCTTGCTGATCGTGACGCTGCCATCGTTTCTCCTGTGGCAGGTACCACGCGAGATGCCATAGAAGTTAATGGCAGTCTGGCCGGGGTTCGGGTGACGTTTGTTGATACGGCAGGCATGCGGGAAACTGAGGATGCCATTGAAGCCGAGGGTGTCAAACGGGCACTGTTTCACGTGAAACAGGCGGATTGTGTGCTGCAAATGTTCGCGGGTGATATGTTGCCCGATAACGTCTTTCCTGGCGCTTTGCTGATAGGCAACAAAACAGACCTTGGGCCTGTGCCCGCGAAGGTGTTAGATGTGCCTGTACTTCCTGTCAGCTTGCAGACGGGTGAGGGGCTAAATGAGCTTCGCGCGGTGCTGGAGCAGAAGGTGGAAACGTTGACGGCGCAAGCGGCTTCTGGCGCGCCGTTATTGACCCGCGCACGGCATGAAGCGGGTGTAAAGGAAGCATGTGCGTGCCTGCAGCAGGCATTGGAACAGGAATGGCCCGAAATGCGGGGTGAGGAATTGCGTCTGGCAATGCGGGCATTGGGCCGTTTGACAGGCCATGTGGGCGTGGAAGATCTGCTGGATGCTGTGTTCGGGCAGTTCTGTATTGGGAAATAGGTTTGCAAAAGGCGGCGGAATAATGGACCGTTTTTACGATGTGATTGTTGTTGGAGGCGGGCATGCAGGGTGTGAAGCCGCTGCTGCCGCTGCGCGCTGCGGTGCCCGAACACTCTTGTTGACGCATCACAAAAATACGGTGGGGGCTATGTCCTGCAATCCGGCTATCGGCGGGATTGGCAAAGGGCATCTGGTGCGTGAGATTGACGCACTGGACGGTATTATGGGCCGGGCTGCCGATCGTGCTGGAATTCACTTCAAACTCCTTAATCGGTCTAAAGGGCCAGCGGTGCAGGGGCCGCGCGCGCAGGCTGACCGGATGCTTTACAGGCAGGCCGTTCAGGAACTGCTGGCTGAAACGCCTCTTTTGGACTGTGCCGAGGGGGCTGCCGGTGATCTTCTCTGTTCGGAAGATGGCAGCGTGCAGGGAGTCGTGTGCGAGGACGGGACGACCTATCGGGCAGGTGCTGTGGTTTTGACCACAGGAACTTTCCTGGATGGAATTATTCACATTGGGCATAAATCAAAACCAGCCGGGCGCGTGGGAGAACAACCTGCGGTTGCATTAGCCAAGCGCTTGAGAAATCTGGGTTTGACCATGGGGCGTTTGAAAACAGGCACCCCAGCACGACTTATGAAGGAGAGTATTGATTGGTCTTCTTTGGCGGAAGATAAAGGGGATGCACAGCCTGAACCCTTCAGCCGCTTGACCCAGACTATTACCAACCCACAACTGGTTTGCGGCATAACGGCAACAAACCAGAAAACACATGATATTATAAAGAAGTATATTCATCTATCTGCTGTTTACGGAGGCGCTATTTCAGGCCGTGGACCGCGTTACTGTCCCTCGATAGAAGACAAGGTGGTGCGGTTTGCAGAGAAAGCCAGCCACCAGATTTTTCTTGAGCCAGAAGCACTCCCTGAGCATGAAGGGGGGCATCTTATCTATCCTAACGGCATTTCAACCAGCCTTCCGGCAGAGGTGCAGGAAGAGATGATTCACTCCATTCCGGGGCTGGAGCGCGCTGTTATCGCGCAGCCAGGTTATGCGGTTGAATATGATTATGTTGACCCACGAGAACTGACGTCCTCTCTGGAACTCAAAAAGTGTCCTAATCTTTTTTTGGCAGGCCAGATCAACGGGACGACAGGGTATGAAGAAGCTGGCGCCCAGGGGTTGCTGGCAGGCGTTAATGCAGCGCGACGGGCAGGAGGGCAAGAGGCTGTCAGCCTGGATAGAGGCAAGGCCTATATTGGCGTTATGGTGGATGATCTGACAACACAGGGAGTTAGTGAGCCGTATCGCATGTTTACATCCCGTGCGGAGTATCGCCTTACCTTGCGGGCGGATAATGCGGATATGCGCCTTACCCAACTCGGTATTGACTGGGGCTGTGTCGGCGCGGAACGAAAATCTGTTTTTGAAAAAGATTGCAAAGAAATAAAGCAGGTTTCAGAAAAAGCGGAGCAGGAAAGTTGGGCTCCTAACGCGCTGGTTCAGGCCGGTGTTAAAGTGGCCCTTGATGGTCGGCGCAGAACACTGTTGGAAATTCTAGGGTATGGCATAACAGAGGAGGCTATTGCCACGCTGGCTCCGTGGTATCTTTCTGCCTCTGAAAGAGCTCGCCATTTTGTAACAACGGAAGCCCGCTATAAAGGCTACCTTGTGCGGCAGAAGCGGGAGATCAAGCAACTGGAAGCGGAAAGTGAAATCCGGTTTCCCGCCAGTATCAATTTCAGCGAAATTGGCGGATTAAGTGCTGAAATGAAGGAAAGGCTGGAACGCTCCCGACCAGAAAACTTTAGCGCAGCACAGAAAATTCCAGGTATTACGCCTTCTGCTCTGGTGGCCATTCTTGCGCATGTGCGGCAGAGGGTGGCCTGATGACCCTTGTTGTCCCCGGAATGAGTGTTTCACGTGAAACGCAGGAGCGGCTGGATGCCTTTGTGGCTCTGCTGGGAAAGTGGAACCCGCGCATCAATCTGGTTTCCAGCCGGGATATGGCGTTTGTATGGGAACGTCATGTCCGTGATAGCCTGCAAATTGCCCCACTGGTGCAAGGGGCTTCCAGCTTTATTGATCTGGGGTCAGGCGGTGGGTTTCCGGGTGTGATTACTGCTATTGCGGCTAACGTGCCCGGAACCCTGATTGAATCAGATCAGCGGAAAGCCGCATTCCTGCGTGAGGCTGCGCGTGTTACGTTAGCACCCATAAAGGTGCTGGCTCAACGGATTGAACAGGCTGAACCTGAGCCGGCGCCCGTTGTAACGGCCCGTGCGTTAGCCGCCTTGCCCCGGTTGTTGGAGTGGACAGCCCCATTTCTGGCAAAAGGGGGAAAGGCCGTGTTTTTGAAAGGCCAGCAGGCCGAAGATGAGTTGACCGAGGCGAGACGAAGCTGGCACATGGATGTGTGTATCCACCCCAGTGTGACAAGCCATGATGGTGTGATTCTTGAAGTGAGCAATCTTGAACGTGTCTAAGACCGATAAAAAAGCAAAGAAATGTTTCATTCTGGCGGTAGCAAACCAGAAGGGCGGCGTAGGAAAAACAACTACAGCCATTAATGTTGCCTCAGCCCTGGCGGAAGATGGTGCTCGCGTAGTTCTGCTGGATATGGACCCTCAGGGTAACGCCTCAACAGGGCTTGGTGTTGGGTATGATGCGCGGCAGGGTGGGGCTTATGCCTTGCTGATGCAGGAAAAACCTGCCGAGGAACTGCTCCAGCCCACAGAGATTGAAGGTCTTTCCGTTATTGCGGCGAACACAGAGCTTGTCGGGGCGGAAATAGAACTGGTTGATGAAGAGGGGCGTGAAGATCGGTTACGCACGGCTCTGGCTCCTCTGACCAAAACCGTTGATTATGTGATAATTGATTGCCCCCCCAGTTTGAGCCTTCTTACGCTGAATGCGCTGGTTGCTGCGGATGGCGTATTGGCGCCGTTGCAGTGCGAATTTTTTGCGCTTGAAGGGCTGGGCCATCTGGTGAAGACCATTGAGCGTGTTCGCAAGAAACTGAACCCGCGGCTGAAGATAACGGGCATTGCGCTGACCATGTATGATCGGCGGAACAATCTTTCAGAACTGGTTGCGGCAGATGCCCGCAGTTTCTTTGGTGATGATGTTCTGGAAACTCTGATACCCCGCAATATCCGTATTTCTGAGGCTCAGAGCCATGGTCAGCCAGTTATGGTGTATGACCCCAAGGCCAGTGGTGCTGCGTCCTACCGAGCGCTGGCTGAGGAAATCAAGAGGAGAACATCGTAAGCATGGCTCGTAAACCTGCTGCTCGCCCCAAACTGGGCCGTGGTCTTGCCGCGCTACTGGGAGATACGGCTCCCGTAACGGCAGAGAAGGCTTCTTCCTCATCAGGTAAAGGGGAGCAGGCGGTCGCGCCAGCAAGCACGCTGCCTGTTGAGGCTCTTGTTCCTGGCCCTTTCCAGCCCCGGCAGGACATGGAACCTGCGGCACTGCAGGAACTGGCGGATTCCATTCGGGCGCGGGGTATCCTGCAACCCATTCTTGTGCGGCCTGACCCGGATAAAAAAGACCAGTATCAGATTATTGCCGGGGAGCGGCGCTGGCGTGCGGCGCAACTGGCGCAGTGTCATACCGTGCCGGTTCTGGTGCGTGATCTGGATGAAGTAGACGCCATGGCGGCGGCCCTGGTGGAAAACCTCCAGCGTGCGGATCTGAACCCGATAGAAGAAGCTGAAGGGTTCAGCAGGCTGATGGAAGATTACAGCCTGACGCAGGATGAACTAGCCAAAGCCATTGGCAAATCCCGCCCGCATGTTGCCAATACCCTGCGCCTTTTACGTCTGCCTGATTCCGTGCGGAAAGCGGTAGGGAGCGGCGCATTATCCGCCGGACATGCAAGAGCCCTGCTTGCGCACCCAGACCCCATTGCTGCTGCTCATGATGTGCTGACCAAAGGTCTTTCTGTCAGGCAGACGGAAGCTTTGGTGCAGGCGGCGATTGAAAACAAGACCAAACCCCAGAAGCCAGAGCAGACCAAAAAGGCACGTGATCCTGAGATTGCAGCGCTGGAACGGGATCTTGCAACGCGTCTTGGTTTGCGCGTGAAGGTGAATTTTGATGGCCGCAAAGGTGGCTCTCTCGAAATTCATTACAACAGCCTGGACCAACTGGATGACGTTCTCTCTCGTCTGAAATCTTGAAATTCAGACTTGTGCTTTGAAGGGGAGGGTGATACAAAGCCCTCACTTCAGTCCACAAGACTGTAAGGGCGCATAGCTCAGTTGGTAGAGCAGCTGACTCTTAATCAGCGGGTCCAAGGTTCGAGCCCTTGTGCGCCCACCAATCTTTCCAAAGACTTAGGTGGTTTTTAGGCTTAGGGGTGCTTCACCCCGCCAGTCTTCCGGAGTCAATCCGGAGTCATTTGAAACGCCGGTTTTGCTGGCAGGGCAGGGGTTTTTCCCGGCTTATTCTGAACAGGCAGCCGTTTTGCCTGCTCGCCCTCCGCCCTCACTCCACTCCGGTAACTTTTCTCCTCAATTTCGCGGGTATGAAAATTTGCCCTTGGCGCGGTCCCGGCGCTCATGGTCGCTAGAGATTTTAGGCCGCCCCCACCCTATCCATGTGTTTTGGCCGGTTTTCGGTGGTTTTTCGGCCTTTTTGCCTGTTGCTCCGCTCAATCTGGCCCGCCAATTTGAAAAACTTGATTGTTTTCAAAAATCACCAAGAAAATCTGCGCGTGAGCCTGACGCGGTTGGAGTGCCCATGCCGGTCTAAAGATTGAACCCGCCCCCCTTAGGTATCCATTTCCAAGCTATGCGCAAAGCGCATGAGCCTGCGGGCATTGGCCTCTAGGCTCTTACCCTGCCCCTTACCAAAACGAGGTGTATAAGGTGTATTGGGTGTATAGAGGCGATTAACAATATGATTTATATACAGAAATCATGAACGCCCGTGTTGATACACCTTCTGCAAAAAGGTGTATGAGGTGTATAGGCTACAAAAACGAAACGGCTGTTTTCTGCTCTTTTTCAGCCTATTCCACGTTTTAAAGGTGTTTTTTCTTTGTTTTTAGACATGAAAAATGGGCCGTTGGGGGCCTGTTCAGTCATGAAGTGACTGCATAACTCAAAGTAATTTTATTTCGTTTTACCCTGAAAAGCCAAAAATCGCGGGAAAGAAACCCGCGCGCTGCCCGCGCACACCACCGCCCACGACAAAACCAGACTCAGGGAGCCACAGCATCCGCCAAGCAGCGATAAACAGAGGTGCGGCCCATGCCCAGACGCTTGGCTATCTCCGTGGCACTCACACCCTCAGCAGCCAGAGCCTGCACCTGCTCTGCCTGACTACGGGCTGTAGGCTTACGCCCTTTGTAGCGGCCCTCTGCTTTGGCCTTGGCTATGCCCTCACGTTGACGCTCTTTCATGATGTCACGCTCAAACTCGGCGACGGCAGCCAGCATGGTCAGCATCATCTTGCTGGTGGGGCTGGTGGTATCCAGCGTCATGCCGTTCATACTGAGCACAATAAGGCCGCACCCTTTTGCCTTGACCTCTTCCACTAGCCGCAGCAGATCAGCCGTTGACCGCGCCAACCGATCGGGCTTGGTCACTACCAGCACATCACCGGCCCGCATGTGATCGAACGCCGCACTCAACTGAGGCCGGTCTGTGCTGCTACCGCTCACCTGTTCACGGAAGATACGTTCACACCCATTGGCTGACAGGTCACGGGCTTGCGCTTCAAGTCCTGCCACCTGATCGGTGGTGCTGGTTCGTGCGTATCCGATTTTCATCTGAAAGGTGTCCCCAAAACTGTTCCAAAAGGTCTAGACCCTAGACCTATATCGTCCCAAAATACGAAAAACAATCCTATTGGAACAGAAAACAGGGGCAAAAGTGTTCCATACCATTTGTTCCAATAGGGCATGGTCTATTGGAACACGGCAAGCCATGTACAAAACGCATAGCGACGAAAATAGGACCCGAAGAGAGAAGTAATATCCCTCCGGTGTGTCCTATCTCACTTGTCCCCCGTAGCTACAGAAAAGATATGTGCAGAAATGACGTAAACGCGGGTATTCTTTGCGTATCCCGGTGGTGCCATTAAATCCGAGTTTTTCCCGCCTTTGCCCGGAATAAGCAGACCACGTTCCACCAGAATTTTCTTGGCTTCTATCTGGTTCAGGCCCGTAAGAGCTTCTCGCATCCCCGCAGGGTTGAGGATAGGGCACCATATGTAGCGGCCATCTGGCCCTTTTGCCCAACGCCGCCAACCTGCCTGCTTCTGCGTGCGGTAGCGTTCTGGTGGCGGCTTACCTTCTCCCCATTCTACCGGCATTTCATCTGCATCCTTGTCTATCCATGGTTCCAAGCGGGCGGAAAGGTTTTGTGTGATGAAATCCCGCAACTGCTGTATGGCCTGCTCATCTTCTCTGCGGCCTGAGGTGCCACGAGCACGAAGCCAATCGCCAAAGCACATGCCGACCAGAACGTCAGGCGTATCATGGTCCCAGCCGGTTAAGCCGAACTCGGTAGCCAGTTCGCCAGCAAGAGCAATCATGGCAAAACGCCGAGAGACAGAGCGCACTTGTCCGGATGCATTAGGCCAGTGCGAGAGGTAGCCTGTGGAGATTGCTTCCATTCGTGCCAGCAGGCTCTCACGGAATATTCTGATGCCTTCCGCCTCCATACGCTGGGTGAGGGTGTCCAAGAAGGCTCGGAGGGGTGCGCCGTAATACTGCCCGCAGGCATTACCCAGATAATCCGAAAACTCTCCGGGGCTATCGCAATGGTGTATGTTTTCAAACATGCCCATGTTGTGCCCAGCATCGGCAGGCACATCACAGAAACGCACTTCCTGACCTGCTTTGGTGGGACGCCCCGCCAATTTGTTCATATCGTCGAGAGTGTTTTCTCCCGTACTAAGAAACAAAGAGCGCCAACGAGCCGTAGCACGAGCGCCACCTGTTCGGCTGGCTCTTACCTTGCCTTGTCCGTTTGCCAGCATGTAGGCCACGTCACCAATTTCTTTGGGGTCTAGCTGTCCTACTTCATCCATTGGGAGAAGGGCGTCACACGAACTCAGAGCAACGCTTTCCATGCCGTTAGAGGTTGAGCGCCAAGACCGGGCATAACCCTTGGCTCCGGACTCCGGTGTGCCTCCGCATACGCTACATGCCAACAGGAGGGCTGTAGATTTACCAGCGCGGGATGGACCAACAAACGAAACGCCGCCTCCTTCTAGGCCCAAGACACCCAAGAGAGGGGCTGCAAAGCCTGTGCAAACGGCCATGACAAGGCGGGAGTTACCTTTGCAGAACTGGCCTATATGTTGCTTCCAGTCTTCTACCGTGCCGGAGACGCCAAAAAGGTTTGGCTCTTGCTCGGTTGTTTGCAGCACTACCCGCTCTTTTAGGTTGCCGTAGGTAGTATCTGGCAGCACATACACCATCCCTCCGCTGAGGGTGTGCCAGCCTATGCGGTTGACTGAAAGCGCCCTGTCAGTGCTGGAAATTGAAGAGAGCCAGTCAGCAAAGGCCGCTTTGGCTGCTGGACCAGATTGAAGAGTAAGGCCACCATCCGCCAACTGGCTCCGCAGTTCGGCACAGTCGCCGGCAAACATCGCACGTGGAAACGCCTGTTCATGTTGCTGTCCGTCTCGGTCAGTCCAAGCCAGTAATATGCCCCAGCCTTTCCCATCTGCTCCGCGCGTTTCTGCGACTATCCAGATAGGGCCAGAGAGCTTCATATCTGTCTTATTGCTGTCTGCTGCCTTACGGAACAGCCCGTGTGCGTCACAGAAAAACCGCCCGCACGGAGACTCTATGCGCTGGCTTACGCTTTTCTTTTTACTTTGTGTGCCAGGCATCGGTACCACCTTGGCGGAGGTCAGACCGGCCCGCACAGTATTACGACCGTTCTGGCCCTTTGAGTCCGTCATGTTCTGTCAGGACGTTATTCCAGTCCTGCCCCTGTATCTCTGGCATGGCGAGCCGAACTGTGCGGCCCTGCTGTGCGAATTGTGAGAGAGCAGCATCCAGCGCCTTCCGTGCGGAAGCATTGCCGGTATCATTATCTGCTGCGACAATAATTTCTGTGATGGTGTCAGGCAGTTTCATGGCGGCCATGTTGCTGAGGCTAACAGCAGCCAGCACACGGTATTCCGGGCAGGCAATAGCGCAGGAGAGGGCGGTTTCTATGCCCTCCGCAACAATCGCCACGTCACCTTCCGGCGCTATACCAAGGGCAAGCGCAGAGGCACCACGCCAAAGGCGGATGCACCCGCCAGCAAAACCACCAAGCACCTTCTTTGGATTTTTGAGGTCAGCTTTACACCATATACCGGAGGGAGATTGCGCCAGCCATGTACGATGCACGGCCACCAACTTGCCACTAGGCGAACAGATAGCGGCCAGCATAGCAGGTAGGGAACGGCGGACTTCCTGACACCAGACCGCAGGCGCAAAGCGCAATGCACCCGGAGCACGACCCAATGCTCGCAAGTCTATGCCCCGCCCTTGTAGATATGACTCAACTGGCGTGCCTGCTATCCCTGCGGGCGTGTCATGCCACAAACGCCGGGCCTTGGCTCTCCGTTGCTGGGCTTCTTTGTCCAATTCCTGAGAAGTATTCAGTTTTTCTTGAATAGGGCGTCGCTGCAAGGGGGCGGAGGTGCCTGTGTTGCTTAGGCAAAGCCAGTTTTCTGACCATTGCATGGCGTCCTTACGGCTTCCACCAAACAGGACGGCAGCCACAAGGTCCAGCGCATCGCCACGCTCCCCGGAACTGAAATCCGCCCACACGCCCCGCCGTGCGCCAGATAGACGCACAGCAAGGGACTGGCCCGGCTCCCCGGCCAGACTACCCACACGCCATTCTACACCGTCCTTTTGGCCATGTGGCAGCAGTTCAGGTGCAAGGCGCGTGATGTGCTCCGCCAGAAGCCGGGCCAGTTCGGAGGCACTATGCCGCCGCATGACTGGACCAATTTGATGGAAGCACGGCAATGCCGCCCTCCGCCCCACAAAAGGCACGGCCTGCTATCAGTTCACGGGCTGCATGATCCCGCTGATCCGCAAGGGCAAGTAAATCATCCCAGCCAATACGACCCAACCAATACCATAACCCCAAGGCGCGCGGTTCTTTGTGTATCGCCCGCCGCAACAATTCCAGCGTTGCCCGCATAGACAGAAACTTTAGAGCAGCATCAAGCGGCCTGTTCTCATCATCCATCAAGGCACAAAAAGAGCTTTCCGCTTCTAGGATGTTTGTAATGCTCCCCCACATAACAGCCAGTCCAACAATGGCTTCTTGAGAAGGGACGTGATCAAAGTCCGTCCGTCCATAATGGCGTAAGACTTCATTCATTTCCGGGCGAAAGAGGCTTTCTTTCAAGTATTCGTCCATGCCGCAGCAGAGGGTTATGAAACGATTGAGCAGGTTAGGGCCCTTGTGCGTGTAGTCGTTCCAAAGCCACTGACAGGGTGCCATCTCGTAACGGGCTGAGGCGGCTCTCATTTGAGCAGGAGACAGCATGGAAAGGCCAGTAATGTAGGGCATATGCGTATTCATGCTGCACCCCCTTCAAGCATGGCGCTTTCAAAACGTGTCAGCACAACCCTCAGTTTGGCTATACCGCGGTCAGTCACAACAACCTGAGAGCGTTCTTTCAGGTGTCCATCACTGTCTCTGGTTTCATGATACTTATGCGTTAGGAAACCAGCTTTTATCTTGTCCGCTTTGCCTTGCCAGCGGCCAGAACCACCGGGGCGGTATATCCAGCCAACGGCTTCCAGCGTGCTGAGAAAACGATTACGGGGCATCTCGCACAACTTTGCCGCATCTGTCAGAGTGTGCAGGCCGTCCATGCAGGACAACTGATGATAGGCTTGCGCTTTAGGGGTGAGAACCTTCACCGCGTTCTGGCTGGCATGGATAGCGGCCTCTGCTACGCTTAACACACGGCCAAAATCTGGTGATGCACCAACGCTGTATGTGCCTGTGCGCCGGAGAGTTGGCAACACCTCCGCCGTAATCCATTTCTTGAACCGTTTGGCAGCAGCCTTACGGCTGGTTAGGATCAGGGAATACAGGCCGGATTCATTGATGATAGTGCGTTCTGCGTTGAGAGTTCCACTATCATTAATAATGATAGTGGCCTTTTCATCTTCATCAAGTCGGGTAGCAGCCTGCGGGGCATTGGCAATCCCGAGCACCTTGCACACATCCGTCATGACCCACCATGTAGCCCCGTCATGATTAATGGTGCGGACTGCATGGCCTTCAAAATCAAAGGCCAAAGGCATTACAGCGGTATTCATGCTGCACCTTCCATTTTCACAGAGGCTTCTGCCGTGCTCTTGACTGACTGCGCTGCAACCCATGCTCGGAGGGCTTCCAAGCTGTAACCAATGCGCCTCCGGGTAAGCTGCACAAAGGCTGGGCCCGTGCCATCTAGCCGCTTTGCCTGCAAGGTGCGCGGGGCAAGATTTACCAGTGCGGCGGCCTTGGCTTCTGACAGAACCAGAGGTGCTATAGTTTCCTTGTGTTCAGGTGCCGGAAAATGAGCAATGCCGCCCATCAGACCTGACGTGTTATTCTGAGTTGGTGCCATAGAAGGCATGTAAAATTCTCCCTGTTTCACAAGCACCAGACTGCATATTTGTGCAGGTTCAGTGCCGTGAGGGCATGGAAGCAAAGACCCAAATAGGAGGGGAATAGTGGGCAAATAGGAGGAATGAAGTTGGCCCCCTATTATTTGATAAACCTTTGTTTTATATGGCCTTGCCCACGTAAATGGACATTTTCCCGCTTCGCCCTCTCTCTTATTTGGGGCATGAGTTTGGTTCTCAAATGGTTTTCAGACAGCTTGGGTCGGTATTTCTGTAGGAAAAGCAGGCGTTCCCTCATATCAAGCAAATCTTCCCCGTTTTCCGCGCGCCTTTTGTCTTCATCCACAGCGAACTGAATAAGGCTGTCATCCGACGCCTGAAAAACGGGCTTGCCAGATGGTTCAAGGGCAGGGGCAGGTAAAGCCGGTTTTTGTGATGGTGCGGATACGGGCCGCCATTCCAGAAGGTCTGGGTGCTTACGAACGGCCAGCGGAGACAACACACGAAACTCCTGCCATGTACCATCCGCATCACGGATGGCTGATGCCTCCATATTTACTTGCGGGCTTTTCCACGCTCCGGCTTCTATCGGATGCTGGCCTTGTGCAGTGATTGCCCGAAGATGACCTTCATGAAGAAGGGCGAAGATATCCTGCTGTAAGGTGAGGAGGGCTTCATCAAAACGTAATTGGTATTTTTCCTTTTCTTTCCCACGCATAAAAATACGCGATAACCCGAGGTAGTTTCTTACCTGCTGCTGTTGCCCATAGGCGAGCATGGCACAATGTATGGGTAGCCCAGAATGGCTTGCTATGCGGACGTCATAAAAAGGGAGTTTACCAATCGTAAGGCGGCGTTCACGAAATTTAATTTCCGAGCCGGGTCCGAATAACGAGAGCTCGATTATAGAAAAGGGGCCATCCGCAGTCTTTTTGCGCCCACAAGCTTCAAGTTCTCCTAAAGAAAGAAGGTCTAGAATTTCCTTCCGCATCCAGTGCCACGGTCCACAAAACTCTCTAAAAATATAACAAAGTTTTTCGTTTTCGTCCGAGATATTAGAAAATCGCGTATTCATGGCCTTGTAGATTTTAGGCCACCATTTTTCTGGATTATCTATCCAGTCACTGGGCACATGCTTTTCATAACACAAATGGAATTTTTCGGAAAAAGTATCGTCGTACCCGGATAACGTTCGGTTAAATCGTCCGAAAACGTCGATAGCAGCAGAAAGCTGGATACCATATTTCAGTCTGTCAGCCACAAATGGCGAGAGAAGAAAAGACACTAAAGCCACCGCCCCATATCGGTTAGCCCCATGAACCTTGGAAGGGAGCGCGGCGGGCCTGTCATGGGGTTCAGGCGTTCGGTGGCCATACCTAGCCGCGCTTGGTCCCATAATTGAGAACAAAACAGGAATAGGCAATAGAGAACCTGCGGAGGGCGGTTGCATGGTAATCATGCCGCACCTCCGGCCACATCACGCGCCAGACTGAGTGCTAATCGGATTTCCGGGTCATCCAGTCCGGCATCAGAAAAGTGCAGCCGAGGAGGCAGGCAACGCTCAAGAATTGTGGCCTTGGCTTGCCAGCCCTCCGTAGTTACGGCGCGAATACCGGACAACTGGACGATGGCCCGATCACGGTCTGCTATCCGGGCGTCAAACTGCGCTTCCCATGCCGGATACTCCGGGGCCGTTACGGGTGGCTCCGTCCTGGCCTCCATCGCCAGAATGGCGCGTTCAGCCTGCCAATAGCGGCGCAGCACATCCAGCAAGGCGGTATCCTGCCCTCCGACTGGGCTGGACGAAGCGACAACAGGCACGGCAGCAGCCGTAGCGGCTAAAGATACGCTCAATATGCCACGGCGGGAAACGGCGGGCTTGTTCATAGCTTAGCCTCGCCAGCTACATCTTGCAGGAGGCTCATGACCAACTGAATTTCGTTACTCTCAAATGTCAGATCGAAAGCATCAAAGGCGGAAGGCAGAATAGCGAGCAGGATAGAAGCCTTTGCCTGCTGGCTACGTTGTGACGCAGCCGGTGTATCGACTAGCTGCTCCATAGCCTCCCATTCACGGCGGCATGCTTCTTCCAATGCGGCTTCATGTCGCTTCTGGTGTGGTGAGCCAAAGGTATATGCCGGAGCCTCATCAAGAGTTTTGATATGGTTTTGCAACTGCCAGAACTCCGCACAGAGCGCCAGCAGGGTAGCATCCTCACTGGAGGGGGTAGCAGCAGAGGCCATGACGGGCAGAGCGGCGGCTGTAGCGGCCAGCACGGAGGCGAGAGCACCACGGCGTGACAGGCCGGGGCTGTGTGATAGGGCGTGGCTCATCGCGCAACCTCCGCACCATGGGTCACAGAAGCCACCAGCACTGCATGAGGGCTGTTATGGTGGCGTATATGGCCTGCCATCCCTCCGGATGGGCTGTGTAGGTGTTCTGGGTGCAGGAAGCCAGCCAGAGCCAGCAGAGAAAGGCCAGCCGTAGCAAAGGCGGCCAGAGCATCGCCATGAAGGCGAACAAGAGTGAGCACTGCCCAGCATGTGCCGGGCATGGTATAGGCGCGGTCAGCCATTACCGTCTCCTAGTGCGAGCGGTTGTGGTTAGGCAGGACATAGAGGGTGGTAGCTCTATGTTTTGCCGCCTTGGCTTTATGCCCCAAGGTCGCTACACTGTCACCATGAATGGCGGAAACGTCAAGCAAAAAGTCGATACAGTGTAGCGAAGTTATATGACGCCAGAACAATGCAAAATGGCCCGTGCTGGACTAGGCCTAGGTGTGAGAGAACTTGCTGCTCTGGCAGAAGTATCCACAAATACCATTACCCGCCTTGAGCGCGGAGAAACTTTATACCCGCGTACAGTGGAAGCCATCCGCTCCGCCCTAGAAACCGCAGGCGTCCAGTTCATCCCAGAAAACGGCGGAGGAGCTGGGGTAAGGCTGCTCACTATTCCCCAGAATTCCAAAAAAGAATTTTAGAGAGGACTTTAAAAATGGCAAAGCCACGAGTTTTTGTGAGTTCTACTTACTACGATCTTAAATTTTTACGATCCTCCCTAGATGTATTTATTAATTCTTTAGGATTCGAAACAGTATTATCTGAAAAAGGTGATATTCCTTATTCTCCTTTCATACCGCTCGATGAATCATGTTACGATGAAGCACTGAGTTGTGACATCTTCGTTCTCATTATTGGAGGAAGGTATGGCTCAAAAACAAGCGACACCAAAGAAAACCAGATTTACGAATCATACAAAAGCATAACAAAAAAAGAATTTGAAACAGCAAATTCAAAAGGAATCCCTTGCTTTATACTGATAGAAAATGGAGTTTATTCAGAATTTCAAACTTACAGAAAGAATAAAGAGTTAAAAATTAATTATGCTCATGTTGATTCTATAAATGTTTTTAAATTTATTGATGAAATATTTCAACTCAAGAAAAATAATCCTGTGTTTCCCTTTAGTGGTCCACAAGAAGTTTATGCATGGTTACGCGATCAATGGAGCGGAATCTTTCGAGATCTACTACAGAAAAAAGTTAAAAACTCAGAAATGATTGAACTGCAATACGAGGTTGAAAATTTAAGAACTATAACAGACTCTTTAAAAAATTACTTAGAAGTAATAGTATCAAAAATGGAACAAGGAGACAGTATAATCCAAAAAGAAAATGAAAAAATTAAGAAAGAAAATATAATTAATTCTCTTATGAAAAATTCATTATTCAAGGTTTTAGTCGATAAGTTCTCTACAGATGACGAAAATGAAAAAAATCATAATGAAATTTTAGATGAGGTAATTGATGACATTAAAAACATACAATCAAAACAAGAATTTAGAATTTTCATGGAAGAAGTTTTTACCAATATGGATAAAGAGAAATTTAAAACACTGTTCGATTATTTTATAAACGACCTAAATGAATGCAGGAGAATTTTATCACTTCCGAATATAATTTAATTGATATGAGAGGCTATTACGCCCGCCACCACCAGACCAACATACGGGCCCGCTCTAGAATATCCGGCTGCTGGTTCCATGCCTTCATGCCGATAACCACCACCGCCCCTGTATCCCGTATGGCAGCCACTTCATGACGTCGCCTGGACATAGCCTTGTCAGCAGTTATCAGGACTACCTTGCTGATAGGATTGGCAAGAGTATGGAGCAGATCCACGTCCTTTGTGCCAGCCAGACCAAGGTGCCGCACTGAAACCGCCTCATGCCCATCCATGGCAGCAAGTGGCTCCACTACCCGCGCCAGAACAGGCGGGTGGTTTTCATCCAGGATAAACTTCAAGCCGCCAGTCGCTTGTGCATCCGGAGCTCAAACTCCGCTGCCTGTTCCACAGCTTCCGCCGGCACTTCCCACAGCGCAGCCACACGCTCCACGTTGCCGCCCTCAGCTCGGAGGGCATCCGCCAGGATCTCGGTAGGCACGCCGGTCTCATCATCAATCGGCCGACCAAACCGGCGCTGAGGATCCAGAACAACACGCGGCTGGTCAGCACTCGGCCGCCACAGATTCGCAATGCCCTCCGCCCCATCAAAGGTGACAGATTTACGGAAGCTCCGCTCAAGAACCTGAAGCATCGCTCCGTTACCGTCTGTCAGATCCACAAGCCGTCGGTCTCCGGTTGCCTCCGCCGTTTCCATCCAGATTGCCTTGCCGTCCGTATGGAAACGCCGCACCGCAAAAGGATGATCCGTATTGAGAACACGGCGAGCCGTATCTTGCATGCTCCGGATGGATTGCAGACTCACGCCTTGGCCCCGAAGCTATAACAGGAACAGGACTTCAATCAGGTTAATGAAGCTGAGCGCGTCCTGCCCATCCTCGGCCGCAAGCTCCGGTATGAGCACCGGCTCAGACCCGTTCCCATACACCCAGGAACGCAGACGTGCAGAAGGTACCTTCAGCAGCCGCGCTGCTTCAGGGACGGTATAAACGCCTCGGCCTAAAATGTTGCTTCCGTCTGGCATGGTATCCTTTGCGGAGGCCGCAGGGGAGCTCAAAAAGCCCTATCTAACCGCCTAACCAACAGTGGGTATGGGTTTGTATAGATCATGGACCGATTGGCCCTGGCAAGAAAAACGAATCCAGATTGCACGCAATTTACCGTCGCAATGGCACCACGTTACTGACAGGAGGTTCGATTCCTGCTTTTTCCGCCACCTTGAGCACGTAAGCCGCCCAACCATCCAACGCCGCCGCGCGTTCCGCTAGGTAATCATGGCGCTGATAGATGGCGGCCACGCCTTTGATGGCACCCTCTACATGGTTCAGCACCTTATCCGCTATATGGTGCCCAACGCCCAGCCGCGCCATGACGGTAGTACCCGTGCGCCCTGGATCGTGAAGGAGTATAATTTCCCTGCCAGATGCTATGACCATAATGGCGTAAGGCCTCGGCCTGATACGATTATGTGAACATAGGGGAAATAGCACCTCATGCAGTTCTGGTGGGTAAACCATAAGCAGACATATAAACAGGAGGTCGGAAACGGGTATATCTGGTCTCCCAAAACGCTTTCAAACGGTCGCAAGAACCATTTTTATGAAACCATGCGGAGGGTGCTGCCGGGCGATATCGTGTTCTCCTACGCCTCCGGCCAAATTCGCCAGGTAGGCGTTATCACCCGCCCTGCAGCAAGCAGCCCGCGGCCGGTCGAGTTTGGCACTACAGGCCAGCAATGGGATGATAATGGATGGATGGTGCCGGTTGATTGGCACACTCTGCCTACCCCTTTCGTACCCAAAGATAATCTGGCCGCGTTAACGCCACTTCTTCCAGAAAAGTACTCCCCCTTTTCGGCCGAAACTGGCCGCGGAAATCAAGGCGCTTATCTTGCTGGTGTCTCGGAGGGGCTTGGCCGGTATGTGTTCGGCAGCCAACCTGGCACGTGGGGGCAGGATTTCCTGAAATTGGCGCGGGGATCTGGTGATGATGATGGGGCCCTACGCATTTTAGACGATGCCATCAGCCAGACCATTCAGGAAGATGTGGCGCTTAGCCAGACGGAACGCCAAGCCCAGGTCCAGGCGCGACGCGGGCAAGGGAAATTCAGGACCAACGTAGAAGCAATAGAAACAGGTTGCCGGATAAGCGGGATCACAGACCCACGACACCTAACCGCCAGCCATATCAAGCCTTGGCGCGTATGCGAGACGGGCACGGAACGGATAGACGGCCACAATGGCTTCCTGCTGTGCCCCAATATCGACCACCTATTTGACCGGGGCTATATCTCCTTCAGCGATGAAGGAACCGTGTTAGTGGCAGCCCAAATAGACCGCACGCAACTTGCACTATTAGGGTGCCAGGAAGGGCAACAGGTAGATGGACGGCCGTTTACAGAGCAGCAGAAGGCATATCTAGCCTACCATCGCGCTAATGTGTTATTGCCTGATTAAACAGAACAAAAAAAGAAAGAAAAAAAATGAATTACGAAAAAATTGTTTCAAACATAGCACGGATTTCCGTATTATTTTCCTTCTCACTTTTAGTCATGGTTGCAGAGATATATCCAAATTACAATTTAGCCCAGTTTGATAGTAATCAATATAATTGTATCTTATCATCTGTTGCTCATCACTACCTTTCTCGTGCAATCCAAATTGGCATAGCTGCGGCTGCTTTAGGAGCTATTGGGTTTGTATTTGCACCTACAGATAGTAGGCCGGACCCCGTTAGTCGGTCTCGTAAACTATCCTATGGTGTAGCCATTGCTTTTGTTGTGTGTGCTGGCTTGGTAAACGCTATGGCTATCATGACAATGGCAGATTTTCTGGACCATTCCGCACAAACTTCAATTTCCAGAATGTCTGAACCGATGGACCATTATGTATGTAAATGGCCGACGAATGACAAATAGATCATATAGGGCAACAATAGCCGGCTAATCCGGAGACTAAAAACACGAGTGGGCCATAATAAGCAGGGCAATGAGGGTCTTCAGGAGACTTAATGCCAGCCAGAGCCAGCAGAGAAGGGCCAGCAAGAGTGAGCACTGCCCAGCATGTGCCGGGCATGGTATAGGCGCGCTCAGCCATTACCGTCTCTTAGTGCGAGCGGTTATGATTAGGCCAAATGTGGGAGGGTCCAAACTCCCCATTTGGCCGCAAATTGCATTGCCCTATTATCCGAACATAGTTACGATAATTCCGCAATGGAAAAATCGTATCAGGGTTCGGATTTTGTTAGCTATTCAATGTAAAATGGCCCGTGCAGCTATCGGCTGGGGAGTGCGTGATCTAGCAAAAGAGGCTGGCGTTTCACCTGATACTATCGCCCGTCTTGAAAGAGGCGAGGAACTGAAAGCCAGCACGATAAAAGCCATTCGTTCCGCCTTAGAAGCTGCTGGGGTTCAGTTTATTCCTGAAAATGGTGGTGGGGCGGGTGTTAGACTGCGAAGCAAGGAAGAAAACTATGAATAAAATCATTGAGTTTGAAACAAGAACAATTGCAGACTTTGATCGTTTGTATCTGGAATTAAATAAAATAGATAAAGATGCTTGGAATTATGCATCACCCGCAAAAAATTCAAGAGGAGATACATTAATAGATGTTGATGATAACTCCGTATATTATGATAAGTTCATAAAGTTAAAAGCTAAATTTTAATTTATGGACCTCCTCAGATGTGAGGAGGGGGCCAATCAATCGGAAAGCATCCCTCAAAAAGCTATTCAGTTTTTCTTGTTTATCAATAGAATATCTCAGGGACTTCTAGATAGTTTATCTGAAGACATTGCCAATCTATCATAGCCGATAATTTGTATCATTTTTGATGTTAAAGTAAGTGGGGGAAAAGATGTCAGATGAAGTGGAAAAATCACGCCGGTTAGCCAGTATTGCTTTTGAAGGTGAAGTTGTTGGTTTGAAAAGAAAAAAACAAGATGGCGATACAATAGAAGATTTAATGGGTGAATTTGAAGCCATTTCTCAAGTAGATGATATGGGGAATGAATATTGGTTTGCCCGTGATCTTCAGGTTGTTCTTGGTTATACAAAATGGGATAATTTTGTTACAGTTATTTCCCGTGCGAAAGATGCATGCACTCAAGCTGGTCACGGGTGGGAAGATCATTTTCCCGGCGTCGGGAAAATGATCCCGCTAGGTAAAGGGGCAGAGCGGGAAATTGAGGATATCGTTTTAAGTCGCTATGCTTGTTATCTAATTGCGCAAAATGCAGATCCCCGAAAAAAGCAGGTAGCGTTTGCTCAAACTTATTTCGCTATCCAGACACGCCGACAAGAAGTGCAGGATCAAGAGGCGCAAGAGTATCAGCCTCTATCTGAAGATGAGCGCCGCGTTCTGCTTAGGAATGAGATCAAGACTCATAATAAGCACTTAGCGAGTGCGGCTAAAAATGCAGGGGTTAAAGAGGGACTAGACTATGCAATCTTCCAGACGGAAGGTTACAAAGGTTTATATGGAGGTCTGGACGTTCCGGGTATCCGGCGTAAAAAAGGACTGACTTCCCGGCAGCCGATTCTTGACCATATGGGAAGCACAGAACTGGCGGCTAACTTGTTTAGAGCGACTCAAACAGAAGAAAAATTAAGGCGTGAAGGGGTTCGTGGTAAGAGGGCAGCGAACCAAGCCCACTATGATGTAGGCGCCAAGGTCAGGCAGACGATTAAAGACATTGGTGGTGATATGCCGGAAACTTTGCCTGCGGAAGAAGATGTAAAAAAAATTGGCCGTCGACTTCAGAAAGCAATTAAGCAATCTACAAAAGATGGCGAATAGTTCAGTCAAAGCTTTCATTAGGTTTGCTGCTCTCTAGCCGGATTGGCAGATCAGCGTCTCTAGGGGCCTCTGTAAATTTGCAGAGGCCCTTTTTCTTTACCTCCGCAGAAGCACGACATTTCCTGCCGTGGGTTCGATTCCCGCCGCGGAAGTCACACTCAGCACATGCCCGGCCCAAGCATCCAAAGCCGCAGCCCGTTCCTTCAGGAACTCATGCCGCTGATACACAGCGGCTACGCCGCTTATGGCTCCCTCTGTATGGTTCAGCACCTTATCAGCCACATGGGGGCCAATGCCTAAGCGGGCCATTGTGGTTACGCCAGTGCGCCGCAGGTCATGCAGCCGCCATCCGCTTACGGGCAGGGCGGAGGGCTTCTTTCCCGCGTTTTTTTGCTCTCTATCCCCGTTTTCTGCCCACTGCTCCTGCGCCATTAGGGCCACAAGACGTTCCTTGCCATCCGAAAAGCCGGATATGGGTGTTCTGCCCGTATTGGTGAACACAAGCGGAGATATGGCCCCGGTTTTGCTGTCTGTCTGCCGGTGCAGGGAGGCCAGAACCTGCCGGGCTGGCTCGGACAGGTGAACAATATGCTCTTTGCCGTTTTTGGTGCGGCCGGCCGGAATGGTCCATGTGGTCAGGTCAGGCGTGATTTCGTCCCATCTCATGCCAGCAACCTCACTCCGGCGCTGGAGCGTGAGAACCAGCAGCCGGAAGAATGGGCCAAAAGCGTAGGGCATCTGGCAGGCGGCTCGCCATACCGCGCCCAATTCAGCATCGGTCAGCACCCGGTCACGGGAGACTTCGCGGCCTTCTATTACCACATTGGTAAACGGGTTTTCCTCAACCAACTGCCGTTTAACGGCCCAGCCGTACATGGCACGGCCATATGCCTGTAGGCGGCGGGCCGTGGTGGGGTGTTTTTCCGCGACTTCATCCAGCCGGTTCTGCACCTCAGCCACGGTCAGGGCATGGGCAGGGCGGTCCAGCATGTCCGCAAAATTGAAGCGCAGGCGGCGTGGAGCCTCCGTGCTGTGGCTTTCGCTGCTGTCTCGGAGGGCGTTGCTGGCCCAGCGTTCCGTGAGCACCTGAAAAGTGAGGGCATTAACAGCGGCCTGTTTGGCTTCCTCAATCGCCTGTTGCTGGAAAGCGTGTGCGGCTGCTTTTTTGTCCCCGGCAGGGTCGCCCCCGGCCAGAACCTTCCCGCGTGCTGCTTCTGCCAGTTTGCGGGCTTGAGCCAAGGTTAATTCGCCATACTGCCCAAATATCAGACGCCGGGGCTTACCGGCAAAGCGGTAGTTAAACAGAAAAGTTTTGCTGCCCGTGGCGTTCACCCGAATGGCAAAGCCTTTTACCTCGCTATCCGTGAACATGACATCCCGCTTTCCCGGCGGGCAGGTGAGGGCGTCTATTCCCGGCTTGGTAAACTTCATGCCACGGCTCCTATACACCTTATACACCTCACAGAACCGTGAGGTGTATAGTCTGGAGCGGCGAAAAACCCAATAAAATCAGTAATATATCTATGTGTTATACACCTATACACCTTATACACCCTGTTTTGGTGTATCCCCCGCTGCCATTTTCCCATCATCACCCCCTGACCGAGTTTTCCGGAGTCAATCCGGAGTCATTTGGAATAGTAATCCGTGCATCTTCATGCGTCACGCTGCGCGAAGCCACCCTCTAGTCACTAGGAAATATAAGGGGTTTTGCGTCTCTATGCATTTCCGTGCGTCTTGAGTGTACATTGGCTGCACTGTCTCTTAATCAGCGGGTCCAAGGTTCGAGCCCTTGTGCGCCCACCAATTTTTTCAAAAAATCAGGTGGTTTAAAGACTTTAGGGTCATTCATCCTTATGGCGTTCTAGAGTCATCTGAACGCTGCTTTTAGGTTCGTAGGGTAGTTTCTACCTACACCGATACCGGCTCTTGGGGGCCAGTCGTTCCTCACAATCCTTTATTTTGCGTAGATATAGCTTTTCTCGGCAATTTCGCAGGTATGATTTACCTTTGGCGCGGTCCGGGTGGCATGGTCGCTAGAGACTTTAGACCATCCCTAAAGCGTAAAAATAGACCAGCCAGAACCTGCATCGGCGGGAGGCTAATTGAGCGTCTGGTTCGTTTTGGGTTGATGGACATTCAAAAGCTGCTCGTTGATCTCTTGGCGCTTTTAGACCTTAAATTTTCTATGCTTTCACCCAAGATAGCAGGCAGAAAACGCAGATCATACCCGCAGGATAACGGGAGAGTTCTGCCTGTAGTCGGCCGGTGTGCCGTTTTGGTATGTGGAACCAAAGAGTGCGTGACGTCCTTTAGCTGGTATCAACGCCGCCCAAAGTGTCTCCGGCATAGGCTGTCTGCCAAGGCAGGTAAGTAAGGTCGGGCGGGGTCTTCATACCTGTTGGAGGAAGGAGCTCATCTTATGATTACCGTGCATCATCTGGATAATTCCCGTTCACAGCGGGTTTTGTGGCTGCTGGAAGAACTGGAACTTCCCTATGACATCCAGTTTTACAAGCGTGACCCTAAAACCATGATGGCCCCAAAATCTCTGCAGGCCATTCACCCACTGGGCAAGTCTCCAGTAATAACTGACACGGACGGGAACGTGACGCTGGCAGAAAGCGGGGCGATTATGGAATATCTTATCAATAAATACGGCAATGGCCGACTGGCTCCAGCGCGCGACACTCCCGAATATGTTCGCTTCATATACTGGCTGCATTATGCAGAAGGATCAGCCATGCCTCCGCTATTGCTCAAACTGATATTCGGGATGCTGCCAAAACAGGCTCCTTTGCCTTTTCGTCCTTTTGCTTTCCTGATTTCAAAAGGAGCACAGACGGGGTTCATAAATCCACAGGTCAAACTGCATATGGATTATTGGGAACGTAGGCTGTCGGAAAGCGAATGGTTTGCAGGGAGTGATTTTACCGCAGCAGATATTCAGATGAGCTTCCCTCTTGAAGCGGCGGCGGCACGTGCGGGGGCAACGGATAATCGGCCGCATGTCAGAGCATTCCTGCGCTGTATTCATGGCCGTCCAGCCTATCAGCGCGCTCTGCAGCGCGGTGGGGCATATGTTTACGCCAGTGAGGGCCGCACCTCCTCATCCTGAGTTATGAGGGGACATGTGTTCTCATGCTATGAGTATGACCGTACAGGCGGAAAGAATCGCCCTGATATATTTGTGGAATACGGAGTGGGAACGAATTTCTGGATGAGGCAAAAACCTCACTCTGCTCAAAAAATAGATAGGGTAACAAAGGACAGAACCATCACTCATGGTCGGCTAAGTCTAAAATCCGACCATCAGGGGTTTACACAACGGTTTTCTATCCCTCTTGAGTCGAGGTCTTGTATGCCTATCCTTTTTCAGACTAAAAATTGAGTATTCTTTTTTAAGAGAAGCATGATCTGTTTTGTCTGGGTTTTCAGAAAAAATGACGTCTGTGTCTCAAGGGGATCTGTTTCCTCTTGCGCTTGATCTACCGGAGGTTGACCCTACGCTATGGCAGAAACTGGCGCGCTCTGCGTTTCGGCAGCAGTTTCATTTAAATACATCTGATCGGGCATATTTGGAAAAAAAGGGGCTGACGGCTGTTCTGGAGCATGGAGCCGATTTTATTGCGAAACGGCTTGCTCCTGCTGAACCAGAGAAAGACGGTCGGCAAACACCGTGGAAGGGGCACCCAGTCTTTGTGGCTCAACATGCTACGGGAACATGTTGCAGGTCTTGCCTTGAAAAATGGCATCATTTTACCAAAGGGCTACCGTTAACCTTTGATCAGCAAATCTATATTCTGGCGGTTATAGGGGCATGGCTGGAACGGGAAGAAAAAATGCCCGTAAGTGTGGAAGAAAATGCTCCCGTCAGGCTTTACAAGCGAAAATACCGCCGCAACCTGTAGCCCTGTAGCCCTGTAGCCCTGTAGCCCTGTAGCCCTGTAGCCCTGTAGCCCTGTAGCCCTGTAGCCCTGTAGCCCTGTAGCCCTGTAGCCCTGTAGCCCTGTAGCCCTGTAGCCCTTTTAAGGGGCTGTGGTATGGCGATCCATCAGGAGAGTGGTGACGGCATTTTTAAAGGGTGTGAAGGCATCTGCCAGCCGAAGCCCGGTTTCCCGAAGATGTCGGAAAGGGGCTCCATCATGCGTGTAAAGTGTCGCAATCCCGTTGGTACCTGCAAAGAGCGGAGCGGTTGCCAGACGGTGCTTCTGTTCAAAACGGCGTAGTCCCTGTGCCAGACCAGCATCCCCGTTTGTAGAGACGTTGCGAGTGACTTCCTGAGAGAGAATTTCCTGTCCGCGTAGACCCAGATTGAAGCCGTGGGCTGTAATGGGGTGCATTCCCACAGCAGCATCTCCTACAAGGGCGAGACGGCGTGCTGTGAAGCGATGCGCATAGACTCCTTTCAGGGGATAGGCATGGCGGGTGCTGACAAGCCGCATTGTGCCCAGACGGTTGCCAATGCGCTTCATGATTTCTGCATTGAAAGCATCACGTGGGGCTTCCAGAAGGCGTTTAATATCATCTGGTGGCAGGGTGAGCACCAGAGAGGATGCCATGCCATTGACCGGCAGGAGGGCGACGGTCTGGCCTTCATCAAACCACTGCGTGGCAATGTTGTGATGAGGAGAATCATGCGCCATGCGACACACCAGCATGGTGCGCTTGAAATCATGAATAATGGCGCCAATTCCGGCACGCCGACGAGTTGGGGAGAAGCGTCCATCAGCCCCTACAACCAGTTGCGCCTGCAGTTGCCCTTTTGAATGATGCACCACGGCCTGCGCGGGATTTTGCCGGACGGTTTCAACCGTAACGCCATCAAGCAATGTAATTCCGGGGCGGGTAGCCGCAGCAGCGTACAGCGCGCGACGGATGTGATTGTTTGAAACCAGCCACCCTAGAGCATCCACCCCTCGGCCATGCGTATCAAACGTAAGGGGATGGCGAAACTTTCCTGTTTCTACACGCGCTTCCCGAAGCGGGCAGATTGCGGAGTGGGGAATATGATTCCACGCTCCGTTTTCCTGCAAAATGCGGACAGAATGATGTGTAAGGGCAATTTCCCGACCATCGAAGGACGGTTCTTCCCACACGGTTGCTGGTGCACGTTCCAGAACAGTGACGGAAAGCCCAACGCTTTCAAGAGAAAGTGCCGTGGCAAGCCCAACAGGGCCTCCACCAATAATGGCAACATCAGTCTGCTCTGCAGTCTGCATGGTGATCAGTCCTTATCTGCCGCAAAAGTAACAGGGGTGCCGGTCCAGTAGGCTGTAAAATCCGCTGGGTCTGGCCTGCGGGGAGAAATCGGTTTGCCAGAAGGTGTGCCGATAAAAAGGAAACCAGCCAGTTTATGTGGCGCAGGGAAACCGAGTTCAGCGGCAAGAACCGGATCATCCACCACATCGCCGGAAACCCACACACCCCCAAAGCCGGTAGCGTGTAGGGCGTTCAACACGTTCATGGTAGCGGCAGCAACTGCCATTTCCTGCTCCCATAACGGGATTTTGTGTTCCGGCCGGAGATGCATGCCCAAGGCAAGGATCATGGGCATGGTTGAAAACCGCTGCCGACGCTTGGTAATTTTTGCGTCAGGAACATCAGCATCAATGCGTTGCATGCTGGCGATGATCCGTTCCGCCATAAGCGGTCTGGCCTCTCCTTCAATGACAACGTAGCGCCAGGGCCGGAGTTTACCATGATCTGGCGCACGCATGGCTGCCGCCAGAATGTCAGAAAGCTGTGCTGCTGAGGGCGCAGGTTCCGCCAGATGGTCTGTGGAGGCTCGGCTGAGAAGCATTTCCATGGGGGTCATGATCGGAAACTCCAGCTTGGGGAACGGATATTTGGTTTTAATCAGACAGGAAAAGGCGGAAGGGCTTTGCCCCCAAGCAGATGCAGATGGAAGTGCGGTACTTCCTGCCCTGCATTCTGTCCTGCATTGGTGATAACACGATATCCGCTTTCTTCCAGTTTCAGGTCAGCGGCAATCTGCCCTGTGGACTGCATGACAGCGGCAATTTCATCAGCGCTGGCATTTTTGCTGAAATCAATAAAAGAGACGTACGGTTTTTTGGGAATGATGATGACATGCACGGGTGCTTTGGGTGCAATATCATGAAACGCCAGCACCCAGTCGTTTTCAAAAACCTTCTTGCATGGAATATCACCACGCAGAATTTTTGCGAAAATATTGTCCGGATTGTAGGGACCTGTTCCGTTAACAGCCATCACTTATCCTTTTTTGCAAAAGTTTCTTTAGGACGAGCTGCTTTTTCAGCAATACCGCTTACACCCTCACGGCGGCGCAGTTCAGCCCAGACTTCCTCCGGGGTAACGCCTGCATCAACCCACAGAACAACAAGGTGGTAAAGTACATCAGCACTTTCTCCAACAAGAAGGTCCTTGCGGCCTGCTACGGCTTCAATCAGACATTCAACGGCCTCTTCACCAAATTTCTGCGCAATCTTGTACGTGCCACGAGAGAGCAGACGTGCGGAGTGGCTAACGGAAGGATCTGTGTCTTTCCGGCTGAGAACCACATCATACAGTCGGTCCAGAACAGTCTTGTCAGCAGGTTCGTTCAGAAGATCATCCTGCACGATCTCTGCTTTGGTTTCCGCCTGTTTTGCTGAAGCAGCCTTTTTGGACTGACCTTTGCCAGTAGCCTTTGAAGCGGTTTTGGCGCTGGGTTTGGTGCTGACTTTCTTGATCATGCGCGTAGGTTTGCCTGAAAAGGGGAGGGAGAAGGACGAACCGGCAGTCCGGCTTCAGCCAGCGCCGTTTTAACCTGGGAAACCGTAAACTGGCCAAAATGGAAGACGCTGGCAGCCAGAAGCCCTGTGGCGCCAGCCTGAGCGCCTTCCACAAAATGTTCAAGCGCGCCAACGCCGCCAGAAGCGACAATTGGCAGGCGGACGGCCTGTGTGGCGGCTTTCAGAAGGTCAAGATCAAACCCGGAGCGTGTGCCATCACGGTCCATGGAGGTGAGCAGAATTTCTCCCGCCCCACGTTCAGCCACTTCCTTGCACCACTCTATCGCGTCACGCCCGGTGGGGGTACGGCCCCCATGGGTATAAACTTCCCATTTGCCGGGAGCGGACTGCCGGGCGTCAATGGCCACAACGACGCATTGGCTGCCAAACTTGCGGGCGGCTTCATTGATCAGTTCGGGGCGGGACACTGCGGCGGAGTTCATGGCGCATTTGTCTGCACCAGCCAGAAGCAGGCGGCGCATGTCTTCTGTGGCGCGCACACCGCCACCTACCGTCAACGGCAGGAAAATCCGCTCTGCAGTGCGGCTGACCACGTCCAGAATCGTGTCACGGTTTTCGTGGCTGGCGGTGATGTCCAGAAAAGTCAGTTCGTCAGCGCCAGCGGCATCATACAGTGCCGCCTGTTCAACCGGGTCCCCCGCATCGCGCAGGGAGACAAAATTGACGCCTTTGACAACGCGTCCGTTTTTGACATCCAGGCAGGGAATAACGCGCAGTTTGAGCATCAGGCCAGAACCTTGAGCGCTTCTGCGGGAGAAACACGGCCATCATACAGAGCACGGCCTACAATCACGCCCTCAATACCGGGAGCCTGATCGGCGGCTTTGCGCAGGGCTGCCAAATGGTCGATCGAGCCAACACCGCCGCTGGCGATAACGGGAATGGTGACCGTATTGGCCAGAGCAACCGTCTGTTCCAGATCAAGACCTTCCAGCATGCCGTCCCGGCTGATCTCCGTGAAAATAATGGCGGCAACGCCTGCTTCCTGCATGCGCAGCGCCAGTTCCGTGGCCTGCATGTCTGAAACTTCTGCCCAGCCTTCCGTGGCGACGTGGCCGGAACGGGCATCAATACCCGCCACAATGCGGCCCGGAAAGGCGCGGCATGCTTCGCGCACCAGCGCCGGATTTTTCACAGCGACCGAACCAAGAATAACGCGCGTGACGCCAGCTTCCAGCCAGGAGGCAATGGCCTTCATGTCACGCAGTCCCCCGCCAAGCTGCATGGGGACGGTTGATGCTTCCAGAATGGCCCGTACGGCAGGCACGTTGGCGGACTGCCCTGCAAAAGCGCCGTTCAGATCAACGGCATGCAGCCATTTGAACCCGGCATTACACCAGGCACGAGCCTGTGCTGCGGGATCATCTGAATAAACGGTGGCATCTTCCATCTCGCCCCGGCGCAGGCGTACGCAGGCGCCATCTTTCAGATCAATGGCGGGGTAAAGCGTCAAAGGGCGGGAATAGGAGGATGTATATTCGGCGGGAGCAACGTCTGCCTGGGTCATGCGGGGTGCTTCTGCTGTTGCGGGACGGGCGTTATCAAGAAGTTTGGTAAAGAACAGGCCAGATACGGTCTGATCGCCAATGCGGGCATAGTGTGGATGGGTACCCCACTGTTCAAAACCCGCCTTACGGAACAGATCAATGGCGGCGGTCTGGGTTTCTGGCACATCCACGTTCAGCACACGGTAGCCCATGCTGCGGGCGGCGTTTTCCACCTCCTGCAACAGGAGGGTGCCTAGCCCCTGTTTCCGGGCATAAGGCGCAACAAACAGGTGCATCAGCGTGACGCACATGGCCTGAGCCTCGTTATTGCGGGCGGCGCGGACCAGTTGCGCACAGCCGACAATCACGCCATCCAGCCGCACGGCAAACAGCATGCGTTCGGGCACCAGAAGCAGCCCTTTGAAATAGCGCGCCAGAACCTGCCGTCCCTGCGGCTGTATCCAGCCAAAACCGCCACCGTCCAGAATGGCGGCATCTACGGCTTCACACAGGGCCTGAAGATCATCTTCATCCAGTTTAAGGATACGTTGAACGGGTTTTTTCCGAGACATCAGACCGCCCAGCGTGTTTCAGGCTGCCAAGCCAGAAAATTGGCCAGAATCCGCAGCCCGACGGTCTGGCTTTTTTCAACATGGAACTGCGTGCCCGCCACATTGCCGTTGCAGACAAAGGCGGGCACGGCCCCTCCGTAATCCGTGGTGGCGATCAAGGTCTCCGGCACGGCTCCCTGCAAGGCATAGGAATGCACAAAATAACCGTGCGGAGCGGTGCCCAGTCCTTCCGTCAAGGGGTGGGGCTGGGTGAGGTTGAGTTCATTCCAGCCCATCTGTGGCAGCCGCAGGCCGGGGGCCTCCATGGGCGCAATGTCTCCCTTTATCCAGCCAAAGCCGGGGGTGACGCCGTGTTCCAGCCCGCGCTCGGCCATAAGCTGCATGCCCACGCAGATACCTAGAAAAGGCGTGCCGTTGCGTGTGGCGGTGAGCAGCGCATCCTTCAGGCCCGGCTGCGTATCCAAACCTTGCGCGCAATCCGCAAAGGCCCCCTGACCGGGCAGGATGATACGGTCGGCCTCCAGCACTGCGGAGGGTGAATTGGTAATGGTAACTGTGGCCGCAATGCCAGAGAGTTCGGCCGCGCGTGCTGCTGCGCGTGCTGCGGAAGCCAGATTGCCGCCTTCATAATCAATAACGGCAATGGAGAGAGACTGGGTCATGGGACCTCGCACTTATGGTCCTGTTTGGAAAACGGGCTGGCATACCCCGGAGGGACAGCGCCCGCTGGATCATTCTGAAACAGGCTGAGCAGGCAGCCACGGCGTGGCGCCTGACCCGGCCCTGTTTACAGCACTCCCTTGGTTGAGGGAATGGCCCCCTGCGCCCGAGGGTCCATCTCAACTGCCATGCGCAGGGCGCGGGCAAGAGCCTTGAACGCGGCTTCTGCAATATGGTGGCAATTTTTACCTGCTTTTTCCGTCAGATGCAGGGTGATCATGCTGGACATGGCAAAGGCGCGGAAAAATTCTTCCACCAGTTCGGTATCCAGTTCACCAATGCGGTCGCGGTCAAAAGTGGCGTCAAATGCCAGAAAGGGACGGCCGGAAAGGTCAACCACAGCTTCACACAGCGCTTCATCCAGCGGCACAAGCGCGTGGCCAAAGCGGCGCACACCCCGTTTGTCGCCCAGCGCCTGCCGCAATGCCTGGCCCAGTGCTATCCCGGTGTCTTCCACGGTGTGATGACCATCAATATGCAGGTCTCCCCGCACTTTTACCGTCAAATCCAGCAGGCCATGTTTGGCCAGCGCTGTCAGCATATGGTCAAAAAAACCGATGCCGGTATCAATGTCTGCCTGTCCTGATCCATCCAGATCAAGAGTGACGGCAATATCTGTCTCGCTGGTAACGCGATGAAGGGTGGCTTGGCGCGGAGTGCTCATGATGCGGAGTCTATAGCCGAAGAGTGCGGCAGATACCATCATGCATGCGGTGGGGCAGAACCTCTCAGGGAACGTTCTGTTCCAGTTCCGTCAGCCAGAGTGTGGCATTGCCATCAGACGGAGCGCGCCAGTCTCCACGGGGAGAAAGGCTGCCGCCAGCCATGATCTTCGGCCCGTTGGGCATGGCGGAGCGCTTGAACTGGCTGGTGGCGAAAAAGCGCCGTAGGAAAACGCGCAGCCAGTGTTTGATGGTGGGCAGATCATACGTCTTCCGTTCGGCCTGCGGAAAGCCGGGTGGCCACGCGCCTGCATCGGCGTCCTGCCATGCCTGTTGCGCCATGTAGGCGATACGGGAGGGGGTGAAGCCGTAGCGCAGCACGTAAAACAGGGTAAAATCATGCAGGGCGTAGGGACCAATAATGTCTTCCGTGCTCTGGATGCTTCCATCCGCGCCCGCAGGCACCAGTTCTGGGGAGATTTCCGTGGCCAGAATGGTGGAGAGCAGGGGTGTGACATCAGCCGAGAAATGGCCCGAGACGATGGCCCAGCGAATGATGTGCTGGATAAGGGTTTTTGGCAGGCCCGCATTCACATTGTAATGGGCCATCTGATCGCCTACGCCATAGGTGCACCAACCCAGTGCAAGCTCCGAAAGATCGCCGGTGCCAATCACCAGTCCATTATGCATATTGGCCAGCCGGAACAGGAAATCCGTGCGCAGTCCTGCCTGCACGTTCTCAAAAGTGATGTCATGCACGGGCTCGCCTTGGGCAAAGGGATGTTTGATTTCCTTAAGCATAAGGGTAGCTGCGGGGCGGATATCCAGAAGCTCGTTGCCTGTGCCAAGAGCCGCCATAAGGGCCTGCGCACTGGCGAGGGTTTTTTCCGTCGTGCCAAAACCGGGCATAGTGTAGCCCAGCACAGCGGAACGCGGCCAGCCGAGTTCATCTGCGGCACGCACGGCCACCAACAGCGCCTGCGTGGAATCCAGCCCCCCGGAAATGCCGATGACCATGGTTTTGGCGCCACTGGCGCGCAGGCGTTGCTTGAGGGCGGTTACCTGAATGGTAAAGGCTTCAAAACAGTCCTGCGCCAACCGCGCGGGATCACTTGGCACAAACGGAAAACGTGCAAGTGGGCGGCGTAGTCCCAGATCTGCCTGTGGTGGGGCGAGAGTGAAGGATATTCGCCGCCAGTCTGGCGCGTTGGCTGCCATGGCTTGCGCGTTGGCCGCAAAGGAGCCCATGCGCAGGCGTTCCTGCCGTAACAGCATGAGATCAATATCTGCCGTGACGGTCTGAGCCGTGGAGGGAAAGCGTTCGCTCTCGGCAAGCAGGACACCATTTTCAAAGATGGAAATCTGTCCATCCCACGCCACATCGGTTGTGGATTCGCCAGCGCCTGCGGCGGCGTAAATATAGGCCGCAACGCACCGCGCAGATTGGGACTGGCACAGAAGTGTGCGTGTCTCCGCTTTGCCGACTGTGATGTCACTGGCGGAGGGATTGGCGAGTAGCGTAGCCCCCGCCAGTGCTGCCAGCGTGCCGGGCGGGACGGGCACCCACATATCCTCGCAAATTTCCACTCCCAGACAGAACCCGGGTAGATCTGTGGCATCAAACAGCAGATCCGCGCCGAAGGGCACAACCCTGCCATCAAGAAGGATGCTTTGCCCACGGACTCCTGCACCCGGGGTAAAATGCCGGGCCTCATAAAATTCGCGGTAATTGGGCAGGAAGCTTTTGGGCACGATCCCCAGAATGGTGCCGCGATGCAGAATGACGGCACAATTATACAGGGTGTTGTTGTGGCGAAGGGGAGCACCCACAACCAGAACGGACAGGAGAGATGCTGACGCGGCGGCAAGGTCTGTCAGCGCTTTTTCCACAGCGTTGAGCAGAGCTTCCTGCTGGCGCAGATCATCAATGGCGTATCCTGACAGCCCAAGTTCGGGGAAGACGCACAAAGCGCATCCTTCTTCAGATGCTGTTTGGGCTGCGGCAAGAATACGCTGCACATTGGTGGCCGGGTCTGCCAGAGAAACAGGAACAGTACAGGCCGCCACACGGGCAAAGCCCTGATGATACAGGACGTGAAATGGGGAAACCGGCATGAACTGCCCTCCTGAACCTGAAACGGGCGTCATGATTACAGACAAGCCTTTTTAACGCCAATATGTAGGCGAACCATCCCTCCAAATGGTGATGAGGGAAGGGAGGCAGAGAGGGCTGAAACAAAAGCATAAAAAAATATCAAATACCCCCTTGCGCGTTTTCTCTTTCCCTCGTAGAAGGTGGCCATCCGATGCGGGCGTAGCTCAGGGGTAGAGCACAACCTTGCCAAGGTTGGGGTCGTGGGTTCGAATCCCATCGCCCGCTCCAGATTTTCAAAAAATCTAGGCGGTAAGCATCAAGGTCGCGAAAGCGGCCTTTTTTGCGTTTTAGGGACGTTTAAAGTGCCAGATATAGAGGTGCTGCAGGCTGTGTGGTTCCATACGTCCTGCGTGTTTGTGCCCGATGGTTCTGCATCGGGCGGCTTTTCTTTTTTTCTCACCTGTCCGAATTTTCTGTCCGTTTATTCCGTTGCTGCTCGTGTAAATGCGTTTTTATGCGGGAGCATCGTCTCTGGGGGCGGCATGCGGCGTGGTCAGGCGCAGCCAGGGGTGACGTGCTTCCAGCAATGTCACCACCCGCGGTTTATGGCTGGGTGTTTCTGTGACCCCATTGGTCATGGAGGACCCGTGGCGACGATATTCAGCTAGAATTTCCGGTACATGCACGCCTGTGAAGCCGCGTTCCGCAAAAAGGCACCACAGATCAAAATCTTCCCAACCCATGGCGTCTCGCTGCACGTAGTAGCCACCGGCTGCGGCCCACGCCCATTTGGCAACCATGGCCATGGCGTCAATATAGTTGCCGGGCATAAGGGCAAGGGGCTGAAACGGACGGTCACCCAGAACATCAGTCAGGATATGCGTTCCAAACTGTTGAATTGTTGGGTAAGCAAACGCTGCATTTTCTACCTTCATGGCGTGCAGAAGATGTTCACACGCGGCGGGTAACAGCTTGTTGTCCGCATCCAATTGCATGGCGTAAGGGGTTTCCGTTGCTGCCATGCCGATATTCCGTGCGCCGCCTAAGCCCGCATTGGCAGCGGAGCGCAAGACAAGCAGACGGTTGAAGCGATGGGTATGCTTTTCCGCCCACGCCACAATCAGGGACAGAGACCCATCGGTTGAGCCGTCATCCACGACAACAAGATCCAGTACATGCAGCGTCTGAGCGGCCACACTTTCAAGCGCTTCCAGAATGAAATGTTCATAGTTGTAGGACGTGATCACTACACTCACGTCTGCCTGGTCCAGATGGTCG
This sequence comes from Acetobacter tropicalis, assembly GCF_030644465.1. NCBI lineage: Bacteria > Pseudomonadati > Pseudomonadota > Alphaproteobacteria > Acetobacterales > Acetobacteraceae > Acetobacter > Acetobacter tropicalis. Next base: position 1,734,513 of record NZ_JAUYUW010000001.1, read on the forward strand.
TGCAGAAAAAGTGTTTCACTTTCAGGCACAACAGGAATGAGGGGCGTTGTGTCCTGGGTGCGGGCAATCAATCGGGCATTGGCCTGAGCGGACTCCGTGCCTTGCCCCATGGACAGCACAGCGTCACGAGCCAGGAAGCTCAGACGTTCAGGGCCAAAAAACCACAAGGCACAGTGAAACGCATTGCGGGCCAGTTTCTGGCGCAAAGCCGGATCCTGAATGAGCATAAGCAGGACGTTGCGCCATTCCTCCGCCGTGCTGGCAAGGAACCCGTTTTGGCCATGCTGGATAATCCGCCGGAACGGGCCGGTGGGGGAGGCTATGGAGCAGACATTCCCAAGGGCTGCTTCAAAGAACTTGATCTCGCTTTTGGCTTCACAGAACACATTGCCGGCTTCAAGTGGAATGATGGAGATATCAAACCGCGCCATTTCAGCAGGAAGATCGACAAGCGGAACAAAGGTGCGCCATTCAATCTGATCTTCCAGTCCATTCAGTTCCGGAAATTCCTCCGTAAGGAGAAGAGGAAGAGTGTCATTCAGCGTGAACAGAACAAGCCTCAGTCGGTTATCTGCGCGCAACAGGTCGGCCATTACCTGTGAGACCAGCTTGAAATCACGCTGATGCGTGCGTGAGCCTGCGGCGTATCCAATACGGATAAGGCCATCAGGCCCGATAAGCTGCTTGCGGCGGGCGGCAAGGCGGCCCCGCTGCTGGGTTTCATGGTCAAAGGTGTTGGGGAGCACCAGAATGGGGTTCACCCCGGTCCGAAAAAGCTGATCAAGCAGTTCCACGGTTGTGGTGAAAGCCATGTCGCAGTCTTCAGCAGTTTTATGAAGATCTGTGAAAATCTGGCAGGTTGTTTCTTCCGTAACGGTGGCAGCGTGCCGAATGCCGTCAATAATCTCTATTTTGGCGAGATCTGGCCGGAAGACGAGATCATCAATGTCAAAAATGGTGGGTTTTCCCTGTTCCCGGAACAGGCGCAGCATGGTGCTGACATGCGGGCTGATCCGCGCACGCCAGATAACAAGGGCATCAGCCCAAAGAACATCATCCGGTCCCACAACTGGACACTCAAGCACGCGAACCTCAACGCCAGCCGCAGCAAAGGCTGCCGCCATACGTTCACACCGATAAATACGGCCGGTTGTGTCCAATTCTCCTGCCACAAACAGGATTTTGCGTGGTCCGGTGTGAGCTGCGGGAAGAGGCAGGGACGACGGTGGTTGCGGTAGAGACGGAGGGAGGGGGGGGAGGGCTTCCAGAGCAGGTGCTTCAGGTAAGGCAGGGGAAACGGGTGGATATCGCAGGGTGCGCCAAAGGCGGCGCAGGCGGGATGGATGAGGGGTAAGCGTCCGGGTTGTTTCCAGGAGAGCCTTCTGGTGTTCGTTCAACTGGGTGGTGATGCGCTGAAAAGCGCGTTCATGTTCCCCCAGCGCCTGCTCAAGTTTTTGAATACGCCGTTCCTGCTCCACATTTTTGTGGCGGGAGGCCGCGAGTGCAGCCAAGGCATCTGCCAAGGCGATTCTGAGTGCACGGTTTTCGACCGTGCTGTTTGTCTGGGGGCTATTGGCGGGAGCCTGCGCCCGAAGAGGGAGAGAACCAGACTCTGGACGGGCAGGAAAAGGAGACGCCGTTTGCTCTGGCGGAAGGGCGGCAGAAACAGAGGCAGAGGGACGCTGAGGCATTCTCTTCTTTTCACTTTGAAAAAACGGCAAGCTGGATCTGAAATCAAACAGACCAAATATCTCAGATATATATAAATCGTCAGAGAGGTCCGTCAAAGTATGGGTTTCGGCAGGGTGGTCTGACATATTTATACGCACTCCCAGCCCGTGTGGCTGGGGTGCTACAGGCGTATCGTGTTTGTGTGGACAGTTTTGAGGAAGAACGGCATGATTCCGGCATGACAGACATAACGCACGATCCGCTTTCTTTGCAGGGTGTTAGAGAAAAGTCTCCGGAGGGGGAGGCTTCTGCCATTGATACCGCCCGGCTCCAGAAACAGCTTCAGTTGGCGGAAGATCTGGTGGTGGGCTATCGGGCGAGTGCACGACTGCATTCCCTCCGGTCAGATGGCATGTTTTCCGCTCTGGCATCCGAGCGCCATTACCGGAATCTGGAACGTACATCTCTGTCATGGAAAGTAACCATTCCCCTCCGGGCGGTCAGGTCTCTTGCGGCGGGGCGCATGCCCTCATCCGGACGTCCCGTGAAGGAGGTTGTTCAGCGTGTGCGTGAAATTGCGCGTACGGAAGGGTGGCGCGGTGTTGCGGAGCGTCTTCATGCCCGGTTGCCGGAAATGCCTCGTGTGGGGTTTTTCGGGCGGAGGTCCGAGCGCTCTCTTTCTAAAATAACTGAAAAAGAAAGCCGCAAGCGGGCGGAAGAGGTTTATCTTCACCCGCTTCCAGACCGGGTAACGGATGATTTTCAGCCGCTATTTCTGATTATTGCCGAACTTTCCATACCACAATGCGCCAAATACCGCGTGTGGCAACGTCAGGAGGAGCTGGAGAGCCTCGGTTGGCGTGTGGTTGTAGTGGAATGGTACGATATCGCACGGGCTCTTTCCCTGTTGCAGGTCTGTACCCGGGTGGTTTTTTACCGTGTGCCCGGAAACAAGGATGGCCTGCTTCTGATAGAAGAGGCGCATCGGCTTTCCCTTTCCCCATGGTGGGAAGTGGATGATCTGATTTTTGATCCTGAATCCTATGAAAAAAACACCAATCTGAAGACACTTTCTGCCTCTGAACGGCGAAATGTGCTGGAGGGTGTGGTTTATTACAGAAAAGCGCTTCTGGCATGTGGTCGGGCCATAGCGTCCACACGGGGCTTGGCAGATGCCATGCGACAGGCTGGTGTGAGCGATGTTTCTGTAATTGAGAATGCGCTGGATGGGGAAACCCTTACGGAAGCAACGGCTCTTCAGGCACAGGCTGGGCAGAAGAAGGCAGAGGCCCAGAGTAGTATTCTTGTCTTCTACGGGTCTGGCACCAAAACACATGATATGGATTTTCGGGTTGCTGCTTCCGGTATTTTGGCGGCAATGCAGACAGACCCGCGCCTGCGATTGCAGATTGTTGGTGATTTGACCCTTCCATCTGAATTTGAGGCGCTGGGAGACCGGGTGGAAAAGCTGCAAGGACGGTCTTATCCTGCCTATTTGCAGCGTCTTGCGCAGGCGGATATCGCTATAGCTCCCTTGGAGCCAGGGCTTTTTAATGATGCAAAAAGCAACATAAAATATCTGGAAGCGGCAGTGCTCGCCATTCCTTCCGTTTGTTCCCCCGCTCAGGCATTTACGGATGTTATTCAGACGGGGGAAAATGGATATCTGGCAGCCTCGCCAGAAGACTGGAAAACGGCTTTGCTGGCTTTGGCGGATGATGCGGCGCAGCGTCAGGCGATTGGCGAAAAAGCACATACGGACATCTTGGCGCGATACAGCCCTCAGGCCGTGGCGCAGCAGCAGGTTCTTCCTGTATTCGGCTCCCCGGTTCAACCGGTTTACACAAAGCCGCGGGTTATGGTGGTCAATGTGTTCTTTGCTCCCCGTTCCTTTGGGGGGGCGACACTGGTTGCAGAAGAAATGGCAAAAGCCATGCAGCAGCGTGGCATGGATGTTGCGGTTATGACGTCCCGTCCTTCTCTGGCGGGGCTGCCCAACTCTGCTCTGCGCTATCAGGTGCAAGGCATGCAGGCGCTTTCCGTTCCGGTGGAGGAAGACCCTATTTCCGGACTGGATAACCCGGCCATTGCTGAAGTTTTCAGGAGTTGGGTCAAAGCCTGGCAGCCGGATATTGTGCATTTTCATGCTACTCAGGGGCTAGGAGCCTCCGTGGTGCGGGTCTGTCAGGAACTGGGGGTGCCGTATGTTGTCACGTTGCATGATGCCTGGTGGCTGTGCGAGCGCCAGTTCATGGTGCAGAAAAACGGACGGTACTGTTTCCAGAAAACAATCGATCTTCGGGTGTGTGAAGCCTGTGTGCCCGGTGTAAGGCATCTGACGGAGCGTGCGCTCATGATGCAGGAATGCCTGAAATATGCAGCCCGCTTGCTGAGCCCCAGTCTGTCTCATCTTGAGTTGTATGCGGCAAATGGCGTGCCCCCTGATAGGCTTGTTGTGAACAGAAACGGATTCGTCTGGCCTAAACGTCCGCATCTCAAGCGTAAGCCGGGCGCTCCTCTTCGGTTCGGGTATGTTGGGGGGAATGAAGCCGTAAAAGGGTTTCCGCTCATACGGGAGGCGTTCGAGTCTCTTGAAAGAACAGATTGGGAACTCGTGCTGGTCGATAATACGCTCAAGCTCGGCTTCAAATCGATTGATACAAGTTTATGGAGAATTGGCGGCAAAGTGGATGTTATCCCGTCTTACCCATCAGACGAGAGTGATGATTTTTTTGATAGAATCGATGTCCTTCTCTTTCCCTCCCAGTGGAAGGAAAGTTTTGGCCTGACCGTGCGTGAAGCATTGGCGCGCGATGTCTGGGTTGTGACAACCTCTCCGGGCGGTCAATCGGAAGATGTGGTGGATGGCGTAAATGGCACCTTCATAGAGCTTGATGGGCGGCCAGAAGGATTGAAACACGCCATCAGCACGTTGCTTGAGAAAGCAGCCACGCTGGAAAATTATGAGAACCCTCTCAAAAGCGCTCTTCCCACTTACGAGGCTCAGGCGGATCAACTCCACAGTCTGTATCAGGCGGTTATCTCCGAGGAAAAAGCGGAGACAAAGCGCCTGTTCTGATGGGGAAAAACAGCATTCTGTAATGTTTGTAATGTGTTTAGGCCCTGATGTCGCAGTGATGAATGGATGCTGAAGGCACGTTGATGGTACTATTATTCGCGTATTCGCATCTGTTGTTTGTACAGTGAAAAAAAATAGCCCTGCATCTTGTTCCAATATTGTACACAGATGCTTTGTAACGTACGGTAAAAAAGTGCTCACCGCTGTATCTGTTGTGAGACACCAGTGTTAAAAAAGAGAATATACAGGGCAAATACTCAAAATATGCTTGCAAGCTCGCCGATGATTCGCCTAGAACCAAACATGACAGAAGTATGCCGCTGTGAAGGTAAGGGTTTTTCGCGCCGCAGCGGAGAGTGAGAAGGACGAAATAAATGGCGATTATCACCGTTGTCGGTGCGTCAGGCGGGCAGGTACAGGTTACCGTTGATGGTTCGCAGAACTCGACGTTCGTTAAGCAGGCCGAAGCTCTTTCTTCCAAGCTGAGCAGCGTTGTTGATACGCTTGATGTGCGTCATCTGACGCCAGGCACGAACAATGGCCAGGCAGGAAGCAACCAGGCTGGCTATGGGGTGATTACCTCTGCTGGTTCCTACAATGTTGCAGGCAACACCGAATGGCTGTCCGTCGGGTCTGATTCTGTTGCTCAGCCGGGTTCGGCGCTGGCAGGATGGGTGAATGTTGATCTCACCAAGGACACGGCACAGAACGTAACGGTTCTGGGCGGCACTGAAGCCGGTATCTCCTTCCGTGCAGGAAGCCAGAGCGGCACGTTCTTTGCTGGTTCCGGTGATAACCGCTTCCAGGGTAGCAACCTCAACAATGCCGGTAACTGGAACATCCTGACCGGTGACGGCAATGATGTTATCGATACGGGTGCAGGCAGCAACACGGTTGCAGCAGGCGCTGGTGATAACACCATCACACTGGGTACGGGTGTTAACTACGTCCATTCCGATGGTCAGGACACCATCACCGCAACGGCAGGCACGCAGAACATCACCCTGAATGGTGCTAGCTCTGTTGTGCAGGTGGGTGCAAACTCCCTGGTTGTTGATAACAGCGCAGATGGTGAGCAGATCACTGTTGGCGGCGGAAGCACCGTTATCGGTGGTTCCAACGGCAATGATCCGACGGTTCAGCACACTTCCATCAACCTTGCCGGTTCCACCGGAACGGTTATTGGCGGCCAGCTGAACACCATTTCTGCTGCTTATGGTGACTTTGAAGTCTCCAACACCAATGCGGCCAATGTAGATGTCAGTGGTTCTCTGACCTTTATCCGTGGCACGGGCGTTACCACCATCACGGCTGGCCAGACCACCATCTTCGGTGCAAATGGTCTGGACGCGGTTGTCAACTCTACGGCTGGCACGTCCCTGTTTGTTGCAAACGAAGGCAACGAAACGCTGGATGGCGCTTCTTCTGCATTCGGTATTCATGCATTCGGCACCACCACCGGCACGGGCAACCAGCTTTTCATCGGTGGTTCTGCTAGCGATACGCTGGTTGGCGGTGTTGGCAATGCAACCCTGCAGGGTGGTTCCGGCGCAGCAAACGTGTTCGGCTTCCGTGACGGTATTGCCGGCGCTGACTACACCATTTCTGACTTTGGTAGCGCTGCAGGCAACTCTGTGCTGCTGGTTAACTATGGTTATACAGACGCAGATCTGCAGAAGGTTCTGGATAGCGCCTCACACAAAGATGGTAACACCACCGTCACGCTGTCTGACCAGAGCCAGATTACGTTTGTTGGCGTTGATAGCCTCAACACCAGCCAGTTCAATATTGCTAACAACGTTAAATAAAATCTCAGTTGAGGTTTTGAACGTTGTAGAAACCGGGCTTAACAGCCCGGTTTTTTTGTGAGTATTTCCTGAAAATAGAAAGTTTTAGTATTATAGAAGAACGTTTTGTATTTTTTCAAAAAAGAAAAAGTTTGATGATTTTCAAATAGTTTACAAATAAAAATAAGAAAATTTTTATTCTAAAAAGAAATAATTACCTGAAATTATCGAGCATGTTCATCATTTTATAAAGTGCCCGCCCTTTCCATGTTGAGCTTTTCTGGAGGGAGCGGGGGGGATGCTGGGCAAGGTATGATTCAATCCAGTCTGGGTCAAAACCGCTTTTGGCAGGGATGAGGGAACGCCAGTTTTTTATTTCCGGCAGAGCAAAGGGATTATCGCGCAGTAATTCCTGTTTGAGAAACGGAACACGACCGGACCGAACAAAGGACCGCCAGTGAGAATGCATGGGGTTGGTGGGAAAGAGGCGTGCGAATGCATTGTTTTCATCCGTCCATAAGGCGTGATGAGACAAGCCTGCGGAGCGCAGGGCAACGGATAACCCAAGTTCCCCATGCCAGATAATTTCTTCCCGTGTCATGCTCTCATAGGGGAGAGAGAATACCCTTTGTACGGCATCCTGTTCAAACGTCGTGCGGGAAAGACCGACAAACCAGGATTGTAAGTGAGGTGTAACGGCACGGGAGGCAACAAGCCCCCATGCAGGCTGTGTATCGGCCTGCAAGGTTCGGAGGAGTGGGGGAAGAGGGGCGAGGGGCCCAAAAACACTATCATTGGCAAATAGAATATAGGGTGCTGCCCGTGTAATGCCTTTATCAATTAGAAAACGCCATGCACCAAAATCAAGCCCCCCATTCGGGCGGTGCCACACGGTAAAAGTGTGTCTGTAACAAAACTGACGTGTTTTTTCTGTTATAACTGAGCAACCCGAGAGTACAACATGCACATTCAGACCGCATAGTTTGAGATTTTTCAGGTAAAAACAGGTATATGGCGGCAAATTACCATTTGGCGCATAGGCGGCAAACAGGCACACTGAACCTGCTGGAAGAGGGGCTGAGAGAGCCCTTTCGACCTGGTTTTCGCTGATGGCTGCGGGAGAAATCGAAACTGAATGCATTTTTAAGTTGGTTTTTTCGTAAAAATATGACTACAAGCCGCGAGTGTTGTTGGTTATCCTAACCGAATAATTGTTACTCACATAGTTCTGTCTGAAAGGGAGATACGGTCTCAATGAGCAAGGCCTTTATTGCTGCGGTGATCCAGGATTCGATCAACTGCACCGGCGTGGCCGCCAATCAGGCAGCGAACGATCTGATGGACGCGATCATAGAAGAACTGAAGCGGGAAGGTGGGTTTACCCTACCTTCTTTCGGAACGTTTACTGTGCGCAAAACCAAGGCTCGCAAGGCGCTGAATCCGCGCACGGGTGAGCCTGTCAAGGTGAAAGCCGGCAAGACCGTTCGTTTCAAAGCCAGCCCCAACCTGAAAAAGGCGGTCTGAGCTTTATCCGCCGGTAATTAGGAAACAGTTTAGTTTTAGTACAATGTTTCTTGAGCGAAACAGCCTGGAGGGGAAACCTTTCAGGCTGTTTTTGTATGGGTGATCTTGATCGCGTTCGATGTGTGGATCACGGCTAGTCCGGTTTGATGTCTTCCAGCCGATCAAGTTGCCTGAGACCGGGGAACATGATCATCCACAGGCCCGTAATGGCCAATGTCCCCAAGCCTCCAATCACAACGGCAGGGACGGCGCCGATCAGGCTGGCCAGCATGCCGCTTTCGAATTCGCCAAGCTGGTTGGATGAGCCAATAAACAGCATGTTCACGGCGGAAACGCGCCCACGCATTTCATCTGGTGTGCCTAACTGAACAAGAGAACTGCGGACCATCACGCTGATAACGTCCGCCCCGCCCAGAACCGCCAGCGCCAGAACGGAGAGCGGAATGGAGCTGGAAAGGCCAAACAGAATGGTGGCAACGCCGAAGATGGCGACGGAAACAAACATCCACTGCCCAGCGTGCCGCCCCAAGGGGTAGCGGGCCAGCACAGCGGCTACGCCTAACGCCCCAATGGCAGGGGCTGCCCGCAGAAGACCCAGCCCCCATGGCCCAGCGTGCAGGATGTCCGTGGCGTAGAGAGGCAGCATGGCGGTGGCTCCCCCTAACAGCACAGCAAATAGATCAAGCGAGAGTGCACCCAGCATGGTGGGACGGCGGCGCAGGAAGGCGATACCCCCAAAAACCGCCGCCAGGCTCGCTGGTTGTCTGGCACGGGCGGGAAAGCGGAGTGTCATGGAAAAGGTGGCGAAGGCCGAGACGGCAAATCCAATGGCGCAGAGGGCGTAGCAGACGTCGGCTCCCAGCCCATAAAGCAGCCCGCCTAAAGATGGCCCCGCGATGGATGCCACCTGAAAAAGGGAGGAAGAAAGTGCTGCCGCCTTGGGGAAAACCGCCGCAGAGACCATGGAGGGCAAAAAGGTCTGCTGTGCGGGCATTTCAAAGGCGCGGCACATGCCAAACAGGGCGACCAGCCCATAAATCATGCCTGGAGCAAGATGATGGGTGAAGGAGGCCACTGCCATAAAAGCGGCTGCTATGGCTTCGATGGTCTGGCAGGTGATGACAATCCGGCGTCTGTCATGCTGGTCCGCCGCGTGGCCTGCGGGAAAAATGAACGCAACCATGGGAAGGAACTGTGCCAGCCCCACAAACCCGAGCGCAGCGGCGCTGTGAGTGAGGGCATAAATTTGCCAGCCCACGGCCACGGCCTGCACCTGAGAGGAAAAAGCAGACAACGTGCGCGCTGTCAGAACGGCTTTCAGGCCGGGTAAAGCGAGAAGAGGCGTAGAAGCCGCCGGATGATCTGTCATGATGAGGCTGTTCATAGCAGGATAACAGTGCCGGAACAGCCTCTGGCGTAAAAACGGCTGTGTGATCAGGCCGCTTTAGGAGTGCCTGCCCGTGTTTCTGGCAGGACGGTGGTGATGATGCTGGCATCCAGCGCTTCGTACTCGTGATAGCGCAGGGTTTTGTAGAGTTCTTCCCGAGTCTGCATGCGGCTCAGCATGGCTTCCGTGCTGCCGTTCTGGGCCAGTGTGGCGTACAGGTCCGCCTGCGCCTTGTTTGCGACTCGTAATGAACTGACAGGCCAGATGACCATGCGGTAGCCCATCTCCTGGAACTCCGACGCTGTGAAAAAGGGCGTGCGTCCAAATTCCGTCATGTTCGCCAGAAGGGGTACATCCGGCAGGCGGCGGGCGAATTCGCGGAACATCTCCGCCGTTGTCAGCGCTTCGGGGAAAATGGCATCTGCCCCGGCTTCATAATACAGGCGGGCGCGGGCAACGGCCCCGTCCATGCCTTCCTGTGCGGCGGCATCCGTGCGGGCAATGACCACCATGTCCCGCCGGGCTTTGGCGGCGGCGGCCACTTTCAGCGCCATATCATGCGGTGTGCTGAGCTTTTTATCGTTCAGATGGCCGCATTTCTTGGGCAGAATCTGATCTTCCACATGCACGGCGGCGGCTCCCGCTTCTTCAAAAGCCCGCACCATGTTCATCACATTCAGAATTTCCCCATAGCCCGTGTCTCCATCCACCAGCAGCGGCAGTTCCGAGGCGCGGACAATCTGGCGGATGAAGAAACAGACCTCGTCAACCGTGATAATGCCCAGATCTGGCAGGCCCATGCTGGCTGTCATGGCGGCGCCGGAGAGGTAGAGGGCATTGAACCCGGCATCCTTTGCCTGCAAGGCCGCTTGCCCGTTATGCGCACCGGGCAGTTGCAGAATGCCTGGCTGCGCCAGCAGTTGCCGGAACCGTTGGCCAGCAGGAATGGTGGGCTGCGTTTTGCCTGTCAGGTACGTCATGCTGCGTTCTCCAGTCCATCCCGTTCATGCAGGGAAGGGAATCGGCGGTTTTCGGGGCCGGTATAGGTGGCGGAGGGGCGGATGATCTTTCCGTCCTGCCGTTGTTCCAGAACATGCGCGCTCCATCCTGCTGTGCGGGCGATGACAAACAGGGGCGTGAACATGGCGGTGGGAATGCCCATGTGGCTGTAGGCCACGGCACTGAACCAATCGAGATTGGGGAACATCTTGCGCTTGTGCGCCATCACCCCCTCAATCCGTTCGGCTACATTATAGAGGCGGCGTGACCCGCTTTTCTGCGCCAGCTTCAGGGCGGCCCGCTTGATGATCTCGTTCCGGGGGTCCGAGATGGTGTAAACTGGGTGCCCGAAACCGATGATTACTTCCTTGGCGTCCAGCCTGCGGAGAATGTCGGTTTCGGCGTCTTCTGGGCTGGTGTAGCGCTGCTGGATTTCAAGCGCGACCTCGTTCGCCCCACCATGTTTGGGGCCACGAAGCGCACCGATTCCCGCCGTAATGGCGGAATAAATGTCCGATCCTGTGCCCGCCACCACACGGCAGGTAAAGGTGGAAGCGTTGAACTCATGCTCCGCATAGAGAATGAGCGAGCTGTGCATGGCGTTCACCCAGTGTTTGGGCGGCGTGCGTCCGTGCAGCAGGTGCAGGAAGTGCCCGCCAATGCTGTCATCCTCCGTTTCCACGGCAATCCGGCGGCCATGGTTGGAGAAATGGTACCAATACAGCAGCATGGACCCCAGACAGGCGATCAGCTTGTCCGCTATGGTGCGGGCTCCAGCACTTGGGGTATCCGGCCGTTCGGGCAGAACACAGCCCAAGGTGGAAACGCCCGTGCGCAGAACATCCATGGGGTGTGTTGCGGCTGGCAGGGATTCCAGAACGCGCATTACGGCATCGGGCAGGCCCCGCAGGCTGCGGAGGCGTTCTTTATAAAGCTGTAGCTCAGCACTATTGGGCAGATGCCCATGAATCAGTAGATGGGCGACTTCTTCAAAGGAACAGGCTTCGGCCAGATCCTGAATGTCATATCCCCGGTAGTGCAGATCATTCCCGCTCTGGCCGACGGAGCACAGAGCGGTGTTGCCTGCTGAAACGCCAGAAAGAGCCACGGATTTTTTCTGGCGGGGATGGAGCGTCGTGGTGTTGTCCATATCACGGGTCTCCCAAATTGCGGGTGCCTTGACGGCACTTTTGATCTTGTTGGTGGCGATGTGGTCAGGCTGATAAGGGTCAGACCGAAGTGGCCAGAGCCGGGGTTTCTCGTGCAGGTGCGTCCGATGGGTTCTGGCGCGTTGCACTTTGGCTGAAGTCAAAAATGCCGGGGTTGAGATTCCGCGAGATACGGTTGGGCGGCACCACAAGGTCCAGCGCGAGCAGATCGGCCGGTTTCAGATCAGGCAGCCTTTGCACCAGTTCCAGAAAACGTTCGGATTCGGAAGGCGAGATCAGATCTTCCGTCAAAGTCTTGAACTTGCGGATGTAGTCTGCTCGCTGCCAGGGCGTTCTACCCAGCGGATGGGCATTGGCCACAGCCTGCTCTTCTTCCAGAACGCGTCCGTCTTTCATGCGGATGATGATCTTGCCGCCAAACGCTTTTACGGCCGGGTCTTCTGCATGGTAACGCGCCGTCCATTCCGGTGTTTCCACGGTGCGGATCTTGCGCCACAGGCGCACGGTATCCGGGCGTTGAGCGCGTCCGGGCTCGTAGGAATGGACGTGGTGCCAGCGACCATCCTGCAGGGCCACTGCCACAATATACATGATGGAATGGTCGAGCGTTTCACGCGATGCCGTGGGGTCAAATTTCTGTGGGTCGTTTGAACCGGTACCGATCACATAATGGGTGTGGTGGCTGGTTTCGATCAGAATGTCTGCCACATCCTCAAAGTTTTCAATCTGCTTGCCTAGACGGAAGGCCAGATCAATCAGGGCCTGACTCTGATACTCAGCAGAATGTTCCTTGGTGAAGGAGGAGAGGATGGCCCGTTTGGGCTCGCCGGGTGCGGGGAGGGGTACGGTGTAGTGCGCGTCCTTCCCGTCCAGCATCCAGGCAATCACGCTGTCTTCCCCTTCATAGATCGGGCTTGGTGCGCCTTCCCCCCGCATGGCGCGGTCCGTGGCTTCCACGGCCATTTTTCCGGCATGGGCCGGGGCAAAGGCTTTCCAGGAGGAAATCTCGCCCTTGCGGCTCTGGCGGGTTGCGGTGGTAACGTGCAGAGCCTGCCCAATGGCCTGATAAATAACGGCGGGCGGCAGTTTGAGCAGTGTGCCAAGGCCAGACGCTACGGAGGGACCAAGATGCGCCACGTGGTCAATCTTGTGCTTATGCAGGCAGATGGCGCGGGTGAGATCAATCTGGATTTCGTAGCCGGTGGCAACGGCTCGGATCAAATCCGCACCGGAGGAGGCGCATTGTTGGGCTACCGCCAGCAGGGGAGGGATGTTGTCTCCCGGGTGGGAGTAGTCCGCTGCCAGAAAGGTATCGTGATAATCCAGTTCGCGCACGGCAGTTCCGTTGGCCCACGCGGCCCATTCTGCGTGCACGCGGATATCCGGCCCCAGTCCGAACAGGGTGGCCCCGCCGGGGTGAGCGTGTGCGACAGCCTGAGCCCGCGCACTCATGACCGGATGCCGGTTGAGAGACGCCAGAGCGACGGAGGCGTTATCAATCACGCGGTTGATGACCATTTCCGCCACCTCGGGTTCCACCGGCACAGGGTCAGCAGCAACTTCGGCAATTTTCCATGCCAGTTGTTCTGTGCGGGGCAGGCGGTCGGTTTCGGGGTGAACGGTGACATGATGAGACTGCATGGTCAGACCCTTTGATTTGTATCCTTGGCCTGAGTGTTGCAGAGTAGCCCCCCAAGAAAGAAGCTGGATAAAAGCGGAAAGAGGCGAAGAAAAACGCCCGCATTGCAAAGATTGCGAACATGAAAAAACCAGCCACAAAGCTGTTTGTAGGAAGCCGTTTGAACACCCTGCGGCAGCAGGCCGGACTGACTCAGGCCGTTCTGGCGCAGAAGCTGGGTATTTCAGCCAGCTATCTGAACCAGATAGAACGGGATCAGCGTCCATTGCCGGAGCGGCATCTGGAAGATGTATGTCGGGTGTTTGGCGTAAGCCCTGCATATTTCAGCGATATGGAAGAAGTGCGTCTGGTTCAGGCTTTGCGGGAAGTTCTGGCAGACCCCCTGTTTGACGCAGCCCGACCGAATTTTTCAGAAATGCTCACAGCCGCGCAGAAAGCACCCGCACTGGGGCATGCAGTTATGCAGCTTTACAGTGCCTACAGAAATGCACAGGAGCAGGCTGCATCTCTGGCGGATGCACCGCCGCAGCCCGTGATCGAGCCGTATGAAGCTGTGGGGGACTGGGTGCAGGCCAATCACAATTATTTTCATGCACTGGATAGTGCGGCTGAAGCCCTTTACGGCAAGCTGGCCCCGAAGGAAGGATGGTTGCACCCCGCACTGATACAGTATCTGCAGGATGAGCACCGCCTTCAGATTGTAACAGATCACGCCCTGGAGCAGCGCGGCGTGCGGTGGCGTCTGGAGCAGAAAACCAATACTCTGTTTCTGTCTCAGGATGTTTTAGCAGAAGATAGTCTGTTCTGTCTGGCGCAGGTGGTAGGGCAACTGGAGCAGGGGGCCGTGATGGACCGTATTCTGCGGCGGTCCGGCCCTAAAGGGGAGAACGCCCGCGCTCTGGCCCGGCTGTATCTGGGCAATTACTTTGCAGGAGCCCTTCTGCTGCCTTATGAATTATACAGAACGGCGGCAGTGGAAATGCAGCATGATATAGACCGGCTGCACCGTCGGTTTGGTGTCAGCTTTGAGCAGGCCTGCCACAGGCTAAGCACGTTTCAGCGCCCCGGGGCGGAGGGTATCCCGTTTTACTTCATGAAACTGGATATTGCAGGAAATATTCTGAAAAGTTTTTCAGCAAACCATTTCATGCAATCACGTTTTGGTGGTCCTTGTCCTTTGTGGAACATCTTTCGGGCCTTCACCACACCGGGGCAGGTGCAGGTACAGCTTTCCCGCATGACGGATGATGTTGTCTACCTGAACGTCGCGCGCACCGTGCGGCATAGCAGCATGTCCTACTTTGACCGTCCCCGGCAGGTTGCCGTGGTGCTGGGGTGCGATATTCGGCATGCTGGGCGGATGATTTACGCTGCCGGGCTGGATGTGGCCGACCAGCGCAACGCCGTGCCTATTGGCCCTGGTTGCCGGGCCTGCGCACGGGATGATTGCCGCCATCGTTCACTGCCGGTTTCTGGCCGAGGTATAGATGCTGGCAGCGAGGAACGCGGCGTGGTGCCTTACCGTGCAGCGCGCACGTAAATGGTAATTATGGAAATATAGGAAAAGATGGCTGGGGCGGGAGGATTCGAACCTCCGCATGGCGGAATCAAAATCCGCTGCCTTACCGCTTGGCTACGCCCCACCAGAAATGCGGTTGGCCTCTATTAAGACCAACCAGCACGGTTCGTAAAGATGCTGGATGCGCTGTTTTTGCTCTTACAGCGTATTTTCAGCATGCGGGGGCTGGGGAGGCTCGGGTTCAGCAAACTCCAGATCGGGCAGGCCGCCCTCACTCAGTCCGGTATCAGCCGGGAACAGACGGAAGCGGGCGGCCTTGTCCAGTGCCTGATCCAGTGCGGCCATGGTGGTGCCCATATCTTCACTGTCATCTTTTTCCCACGTGCGGAGGGTGTGGGTCCAGACACCCACCACCATGTTCACGCGCACAAGGCCGCCCAGCCCTGTGGTGCTGATTCCCGCAGCATCGGCCATCCAGCGCATGCTTTCCAGCGTGGCGCCACCCAGCAGAAGCGCAAGAGGGGGATCAAACGGCAGGGTGCGGAGCACAGCCTTGATTCCGTTGCGGTATTGCTGAAACACATCCAGACGGCGCATCAGCAGATCAAACAGGCGCTCCCGAGAACTGCCGGTGGCCGTATCATCCGCCAGTGCGGAATCATCGGCTATGCGGCCCAGACGCAGAAGCACAGACGCCCGAAACGGAAAGCGCTCCCGTGTTTCCGGCAGGGGCAGCCCAGCGGTGCGCGCAGCATCAAGAAGCGAAACGGAAGACCATCCACCCTGTTCTGCCTGCGCCATGGCAGCGGCCAGAAGGGTTGTATCAAAATCGTCAGTATCCATTGTGAAAGGCCTGTTAGCGGAGAAAATCAATCAGAGAGCGGCCCATTCTGTCCGGACACCATGGTGGTATGCGGGCAGAAAAGGCCAGCGGTCAGAAAAGTCAGGAAGAAAGTTCTTTGGCGCGGCGTGCCGCAGCCTGTATGGCTTTGGAAACCGTGGTAGGCCAGGCATCCGGGGCCATCAGAACAGCCAAAGCTGCAGCCGTGGTGCCTCCGGGGCTGGTGACACGTGTACGGAGTTCTGCCGCATCCAGTGGGGAGTGATCCAGCAGCGCGCCGGCTCCAAATATTGTTCGGCGTGCCAGTTTTCGAGCCGTTTCAATAGGAAGCCCCTGTTCCACGCCTGCCTTCTCCATCAGTTCAGCCAGCAGGAAAACATAGGCCGGCCCACTGCCAGAGACGGCGGTTACGGAATCGATCAGATCTTCCTGCTCCACCCATACGGTTTCTCCCACAGCCTGCAAAAGCTGGTCACAATACTGCTTTTGCTGATCTGTTACGGTGGGAGCGGCGTAGAGCCCGCTTATGCCTGCCCCAATGGCGCAGGGTGTATTGGGCATGGCGCGGATAATGGTTGGCTTGGCTGCACTGTTGGCCTCGCTGAAGCGTTGCGCCAGATTTTCAACCGTACGTCCCGCCATCACGGATAGCAGGGGCGTTGTGGGGAAGCGTTGCCCAAGTTCCCCCAGAACCTCATCGGCCTTCTGTGGCTTTACAGCCAGAATAATAATGTCTGGCGTGAAGTCTGCCGGAATATCGGCCAGTGTGCGGGCATGCTGGTGCGGCGCGGGTAGCGTGTGGTCATGACGATCCATGACCACAGAGGGAGCAAGCCCATGGCGAATCCAGCCTTCCAGCATGGCTCCGCCCATTTTGCCGCATCCAACCAGCAGTACGGATGGCAGAAGAGAACTGGTGTTCATCAGGCTTCTCCCACGCAATCCAGCATGGCGGCTGCCAGTGCGTCTGCCGGGTTCTGCCCACCCCAGAGGAAAAACTGGAATGCGGGATAAAAACGCTCACACTCTGTCAGGGCGATGTCGATCAGGTCTTCAAACATCTCTACGGAAAGGTGTGCGCCGCGCAGAAGCAGGGCGTGGCGGAACAGCAGGACGCCGTCTTCCTGATCCAGACTGAAATGCCCGATCCAGATGCGTTCATTGGCCATGCCGATCAGTTCATACAGGGTGCGTTGCTGCGGGGCCGGGGCCTTCAGATCAAACGCACACGTAAAATGAATGGCACCCAGTTCGGCCGACCATGAGAAGAACAGCCCGTAGTCACACCATTTTCCGGGTGCTTCCACGGCCATTTCTGTCAGGTTGCAGCGTTCAAAGTTCCAACCCAGGCCGCCAATAACCTGTTCCATCAGATCAAGCGGGTTGGCGGGGGACAAGGTGGTATCAGTGCTTAACGCGGGCATGGCTCACTCTCAGCTGCGGGGGGTGATGCGGGCAGATGTTCTGGCCGAATGGCAAAAGCGTGCTTTCGCCATTCCCGGAAAAAGCGGAACGGTTCAGGCCTGATGGTGAGTGTGGGTACCGTGAGCCTTGTGCTCCAGTGCTTCCACACGTGCTTCAAGGGCTGCAATGCGGCGTTCGGCTTCTTCCTGCCCGATGCGGGCCTGCGCTGCGAGTTCGCGCGCAACTTCAAATTCTTCACGGCGTACAACCTGAAGGCTGCTCAGCACTTCATCCACGCGGCTGCGCACAATGGCGTTGATTTCTTCCCGCACACCGGTCAGGGCTGAAAAAGCGCCACCGGCTACGCCGGCCAGATCATCAAAAAAGCGCGGTTTGTCAGTCATCACCGGTTCTCCACTCAAAAAGTCGCTTTGGCAGGTTGGTTTTTCTGTCAAAGCTGTTCAGTCTCCTTAGGCTTATAGTGAGTATGATGGCCTGAGGCTATTGGTTCTTTGGAAATGTCTGAATGGTCTGTTGTTCAAATACGGCATTGCCCGACAATTCCTGCGTGGTGGCGAAAGCAGTTTCCCTTCGCATCAGGCTTGTGCATGGGCAGAAAAGGTGGAGCATTTCTGGCAGGCAAGGTGAGAGTATTTGCCAACGCGGGATGAGGGGCTGGTGATCGTCCTTGTCCATTGACCATGGGGGAGCCCGTTCCCATTATTATTATCAAGATATTGAAACCATTGAAGGTACGCAAAAAAACAGGGCGCACTTTCAAAGAAGATGTGGAGAACGTGACTATATGAACACGCTATCGGCGGAGGCTTTTTTGAAACCTCGGCTAGAAGCTCTTGTTGCGGAGGCAGAGAAAGCCGGGTTTGCTCAGGATGTGACCATCGCTCTTCTGATCAGTCTGCTTGATACGGACAACTTCGCACCGGCTTCTGATACAGCACAGGGAGACAAGGCATGAGTGCGCGTGATCCGTATGAGGTGCTTGGCGTCTCAAAAACGGCCAGTCAGGATGATATCCGCAAGGCGTATCGGAATCTGGCCAAAAAATATCACCCCGATCTGAACCCCGGGGATAAAAAGGCGGAAGAGCAGTTCAAGGCCATTGGTCAGGCGAACGAGCTTTTATCTGACCCTGAAAAACGTGCCAGATTTGACCGGGGTGAAATTGATGCCTCCGGGCAGGAGCGTATGCATCCCGGTTATGGCGGTGGCGCAGGTTATCGTGATTTTGGGGAAGGCATGGGGGGCTTCCGTTATGGTGGCCCTGGCGGTCCCGGTGGGCCGGGTGCTGGTGGTTTCTCGGAAGAAGATCTGAGCGATCTGTTCGGGGGGATGTTTGGCGGGGGCGCACGGGGCCGCCGTGCTGGCCCGCGTAAGGGTGCCGATCGGTCCTATTCCCTCAAGGTCAGCTTTCTGGAAGCAGTGAATGGCGGCACGTCCCGCATTACGTTGCCAGAAGGTGCCACGCTGGATGTTAAAATCCCGCCCGGCATAGAAGACGGACAAATGCTGCGTCTACGTGGCAAAGGGGAGCCCGGAGCGCAAGGTGCGCCGCATGGGGATGCCCTGATTACCGTAACGGTGCTGCCAGATGCCCGCTACACGCGTGATGGATTTGACCTGCACGAAACATTGCCGGTGGACTTGAAAACAGCAGTATTGGGCGGCTCCATTACCGTGCCAACCCCAACAGGGGATGTGAAAATGAACGTCCCTGCCGGGTCTGACAGTGGCAGCAAGCTGCGTTTGCGCGGCAAAGGGGTGCAGGCTCATGGCTCCCGTGCAGCAGGCAATCTGTATGTCACGTTGCAGATCAAGATCGGCAAGGCAGATGCGGCATTGGAAGAGTTTTTGAAAAACTGGACACCGGAAACGGCATCCTGAGACCCCAAGCTGTTTTGAAATCTGCTCCGTCTAACCAAAAACGGCTCCCGTCTTAAAAGTAGGGGAGCCGTTTTTTTGAGGGGGCTCGGTTCTGCTGGCTTCAGTCATCGCGGTAGAGAGGGAGATCCATCTTGTGGTTGTCCTTCCCGGTAATATGGATCTGTGCGCTATTTTCTGAAATCAGGGAAAATGTGAGCGTTGCGTCCGCTGTCGTGCCTTTCCAGGATGTGCCGGACTGACGGGCGAGCGAAAAGCGATCCTGCCCAACAATTTTCTTGAGGGAATCCGGCAGTGTCACCAACAACCGGGCCGCCGGTCCAAACGCCTTGTTGGCCGCTACGGTCACAGGGCTCATGGCCATGATGGCCCATTGCCCTTCAAACAGGCTGGTGGGGTATTGCGTATGGGCATCCGCCAGCGGCGGAGGAGCATCTGCGGCATGCCCAGTGGAGGGCAGGGCGGCACTGGTGCCCAATGCAGCTACGCAGGCAAAAGACAGAGCAAACAGGCGTTTCATGGCAGGCTCTCCAAAAAGATGGCTTCCTTTCATGTGCCTGCCTGGACGCGGTTCGTCCATACCCTGAGGGTGGGAGGCGGGCGCTCACTATTTGGCAAGCGCCCTTGACGGAGGGATGATTGATCACCAGATCAGTGTGTATTACAAGTCTGTATTGCAAAAAATGAAAGGGTTTTGCCATGACAGGAACAGAGTCATCTTATGATGCATCCGTCCCCATGCAGCCCTTCACGCCGCAGCAGGAACCGAGTGCACATGACGCAGCGGTGGAAGAAACACGGAACACGGTAACGGCAGAAACCTCCGCCGAGATGGCGGACCCCGTTATTCCTGTAACACCTGCCCCCGTTCAGGCGGCCCCAGTGAAGGATCATGACGTTAGTATGAAAGAAATTGTTCAGATGGTGGGCGCAATGGCGTTTGTGTTTGGTTTTGCCGCCCTTGGCCTACACGCTATTTCTTATGTAGGATATTGATCCTGTTCTGAAGAAATAGAATCTGGATTTTACGTCAGTGCTCTCTGTGTGACGTTTCAAGTTGCTTCTTACATCCCATAAACAGTAGGCGGCTGCCTTAAACGGCACCTTATTGGTGCCGTAGAGTGACAACCAGAACATCTCGATGCGCCGGGCGGGATGCGTCAACGGGTTTCACGGGCGTTACCCCGTGATAAACCCGGCTATCATTAACAAAAGCGGTATCCAGCGGATGGGTCAGGGTAAAGCTGCCCACCGTCTTGCGATTGAGATCATGAATGGTGGTCTCCCCGCTCGCAATGTTTTCACGGCTCACCATCAGAACACACACCCAGTCCACACCGTCCCGGTGAAGTCCTTCTGGCGTTGGCTGACCGGCGGAGTCCGGGCTTGCCTCAATGCGGAACTGGTGCACTTCCGCATGCCATGCATGTGGCCGCTGTTCTGCGGGGGTGAGGTCTGAGGCAATGCGATGTGTCAGTTTCAGAATTGCCAGCAGTGCCGGGTGGTGGCCCGTTGCGGCGGTGACTGGCTTGAACCAGCGTTCAATTCCTCCATTCAGGGTATTGTAGTCTCGGCTCTGGTAATGGGGCTGGTGGGGCTTACGCAGAATCTCGTCCTGCGTGAGGGAATATGTAGCGTAACGGCGGCGGCGGTAACGCCCGCCATCCGCCATATACCGATCTACTCCCAGATGGTTCCAGCTTTCGGCAAAGTCATTCCATTGCTTCAGGCCAAACTGTTCCAGCAGGGGGCGCATGAAGGCCTCCTGCTGGTAAGTGAACCCCGTCTCAGCCAGCGGGTCTTCCAGAGTTTTGACCATTTGCAGGATGGTCTGACCAGAAGGACAGTCTGTATCATCAGGCATGAGCTGGACCTTGAGGTGAGGGTTTGCCCTGAGGCTTTTCGTCAGAAGGCGAGACGGCCTGAGTGGGCTGCGCATCCGCCAGGGAGGCGGCTGGTGCTGAGTGTGCGGCAGTTGATCCTGTGCCTTGTGGCTGGGGTGGTACCCATTCCGGCATGGCGTCCATTGCCAGATGCATGGCGTTGCCCGGCGGCGTGGTATAGTAGGACGTTGGCGTGTAGAATTTGACCCCGGCTTTGGCCATCCGATTTGCCAGACGGCGATAGAATTCGCGCTGGACCTTCCACTTCATCATGGGAGCGGTGCGGATGGTGCCGATTAGCACAGCACCGTTGCCGTCGCTGCTGTCTACGCCGAGGTCATTATAATCAGAGAAAATAATATGACGGAACGCTTCTTCTGATCGCATTTCCTTGATCACAGTGCTCATAATATAAGCCACTTTTTGAGAATCTTCCGTCAGGTCAAGTGTCTGTCGGACAATGATCTGATTAAAACCTTTGCCGGTATTGGCGATGGAGGTAACGGATGAGAACGGGATGATGTGTAGATCTCCATCAAAAGATCTGACACGAAGTGTTCGGATCGAAAGCTGTTCCACTGTGCCTGCAACACCGCTGGTTGTGACCCAGTCCCCCACCTGAATGGCGTCTTCCGCCAGCATGAAGAAGCCCGTGATCACGTCTTTCCACAAGCTCTGGGACCCGAAGGACAGGCCCACACCCAGAATTCCGGCACCTGTCAGCAGGGGTGTGACATTGATCCCGATTTGGGAGAGCGTTGTGACGGTGACAATCACCACAATAAACACCAGCAGCACGGTACGGATAATGGGCAGAATGGTGCGTAGCCGCGTGGCCCGAGCTGATTGGGAGGATGTTGTGTAACGGTCAATCTGCTTGTTCAGCAGACCGTTGATAACTTCCCACGCCACGGAGGCGATGACCAGACCCAGTGTCAGGATCACGGCGGCGCTGACCAGACGCGAGCCAAGCGGATTTTCAAAGAAGAAATGGAAGCTGGGGATGTTCCAGCTTTGCGCAATGCTGATGGCGGCGACAAAGACGATAAAGACCGTCAGCATGCGCCGCACGAAGGGATAGTAATAATCCGCCCGTTTTTGCAGACCGGGATATTCGGCCTCCACGGCATCGCTGATACGGAACAGACGATCCTGCAACCCGTAAGCCAGCACAGCGATCAGACGCGCGAGTACCAAGCAGACAAGCGTGAGCAGGGTGCCACGCAGGATCCACTGATAGCCGCCCTTCAGGTGTGCGGCCCACACAAACCACAGAGCAATATCCAGGAACAGGACGGGAATCCACCAGAAACGCGCCATGGCCCCGACAAAGGCCCAGAAGGCATTCTTACGGAGTTCAGGGGACGGCTGGAGCGAATTGGCCACAATATGGCGCACCCGCCAGATAAAGGCGGCAATGATCAGATGCTGCACCAGCACCACAGCACGGAGCATGGCTTCCGTGCCGCGGGGGGCCAGATTGAATTCGCTGCCCAGTGTGGAAAGACAGATGACCAGAGAGGGAGCAGCAACTAGTACGTTCCACCACCGGGTCAGCATCCGGGCCGTGTTGTCTTGCGCAGGGATAAGTCGGATGGCCGGAGAACGGGGGGCGAGCCCTGTTTCCAGAAGCAGGTAGAGGCCGCGTGCCACAACATAGGCGTTTGTCAGCGTGATGGTGACGGTGCGTGCCTGCGATGTGGTGGTCAGAAATTCTGCACCCAGATAACCAATGGCCAGAGCGACAACCACAGGCAGCAGTTTGAGCAGGAAGTGCAGGAAATTGTAAGGCACACGCACCAGATAGCGCATGACCTCATTCCGCCGTCTCTGATCATCCGCGCGGGTTTGGGTGTTGTCTCCATCTGGTGTGGAAGTGGCTGCCTGAACAGATTCGACTGCGGCCGAAGCTTCCTGTTTGCGTTCGCGGGCTTCCGCATGAGAGGTGACAGCGGTAAGCGGCTTTTTCAGCATCAGGCTGGTGCCGCGTTCCAGAGCCAGAGCTGCCAGCAGAATGATTGCGGCGCGGCTGAAGGCGTCCAGCAGGGTTTTCCGGGTTTCCGGATTGCTGATCTGGCTGCGGAACCATGAGCCGACAAACCCCAAATCCTTGAACAAACCGGCAAAGTTCTGAACATATCCCTGCATGGATGATGTCAGATTATCCAGCTCTGAATTGACATCGCTATCTACAACGGCTGGTGCGGAGGAGGCGGGTTTGGCTGCTGGCGCTGCGGCAGGCAGGCCTTTTGCCATCAGGGAGAGTGTGTGAGTGAAATCCTCGCGCTTTTTCGGGTCATTCAGCACGTTCAGAAGCTGTTGGGCATCATCCTTGCTGAGCGAGCCTGTTGCGCTGGAGGCTGAGGCCGGGGTCGTATCAGCCGCGTGCGCCAGAGGGGCGAAACCGGGTGCCAGACCTGCCAGAAGCAGGCAGAGGCAGCAGAGCGTAAAGAAAGATCTGCTCCATAAAGATGAAGACGAAGAAAAAGCAGATTGAGTTCTGGTCGAGCCCCGCTCCAGGCTTGTTGCCGCCATGGCGTGCCGTCTCCTTGTATTCAGCGCGATGAGAGAATGGGCGGTGAATGCCCGATAAGTGCGCTCAAGGGTAGGGGGCAATTCCGGCAGTATCAAGACCGCCGGAGGGCAGGGATGGCCGGCGTTTCAGGAACGGGGTTCGAAAGTCACAACCTGTGCAGTTTCAGACCGGATAACCAGCGTATCCGCAATCAGGTCATGCAGCGCCTGTTTGTGGCGGGTGAAAGCCACCATCAGCACCCCGATGTAAAAAAACGGGAACGAGATGAAGGCCTTTACCAGAAAACGCACCGTCGCCCGACCAATGGAAATCTGTCTGCCGCGGGTGGTGGTGACTTCCAGACGGCATAGCCGTTTGCCCGGTGTGGCGCGGAAGGAGGACGATTCAAAGAAAATGAAATACAGGGCCGGAAGCAGTGCCAAAAACAGGCTGGGCAGATGCCAGTTGCCTGCATGAATATGCGGAATAAGGACGGAAGCCGCTTCCGGCTGCACGAAGGAGGCGATATCCAGAACATCCATGGTCTGGCCGGATGCGTCGGGAATTGGGGTTTCCTCCCATTCCACTTTCAGGTCAGGCAGCATGAAGAAGCCCAGCACGCCATCCACCACGCTCAGAATGACGCTATCAATTATAAAAGCCCACACACGCCACCAGAAGCCAGCGTAAATCCACATCGGGCGGCCAATGCCCTCCTGCGGCGTATAGAAACCGTTATCCGAATGTTGCGACGGGCCTCCCCAGCCGGGCGGCAGATCAGAAGCGGACATCAGGCCTGTTCCTTAAAAACTGTTGCTGGCGAAGCAGCGAACATGAACCGTCCGTGTGGGCGGCAGGGCTAGCTGCGGTAG
This sequence comes from Acetobacter tropicalis, assembly GCF_030644465.1. Classification (NCBI taxonomy): domain Bacteria; kingdom Pseudomonadati; phylum Pseudomonadota; class Alphaproteobacteria; order Acetobacterales; family Acetobacteraceae; genus Acetobacter; species Acetobacter tropicalis. The sequence goes on from NZ_JAUYUW010000001.1 coordinate 1,758,701, forward strand.
GAGCCGTTGATATCAATATAGCCGTGGGTCAGATCACAGCTCCAGACCTGAGCTGATCCTGTGCCAAGGCCAAGGTCAACGGCGATATCAATTTCCTGCCCCTTCATATGGGCAACCACGGGGGTTTCATCATAGTCCGCCACAACCGTGCCATCACGGGCAATGCAAACACCGCCTATGGAAACGGAAAGTGTGTCACGGTCTGCCGGTTCGCCGCATTTGCCTACGGCCATGACAACGCGGCCCCAGTTTGCGTCTTCTCCCGCAACAGCGGTTTTCACCAGCGGGGAATTGCCAATGGCCATGCCAACACGCCATGCGGACGCATCAGAGACTGCACCCGTCACCCGAATGTTCATGAGCTTGGTGGCCCCTTCTCCGTCCCGAATGACGAGAAGTGCAAGGTCATGCAGCACCGCTTTCAGGGCTGCGCGGAAATCTGCCAGTGCGGCGTCATTCAGGGCGTCAATTTCTGCTGCAACAGGCGGATTCTGCGCCGCACCTGTGGCGAACAGCAGAACCATGTCTGAGGTGGAGGTATCAGAATCGACCGTGATGCAGTTGAAGGTGGTTTTGACATCTGCTGAAAGCAGGCTTTGCAACACAGGTGCCGGAAGAGCGGCATCGGTCGCTACGAACGCCAGCATGGTGGCCATGTCTGGCGCAATCATGCCGCTGCCCTTGGCAATGCCCTGAATGGTCACAGTGGTCCCGTTCAGCGTGGCAGTGCGCACAGCGGCTTTCGGAAACGTGTCAGTGGTCATGATGCCGCGTGCTGCGGCTTCCCACCCGGTTTCGCTGAGTGCAGTGTGCAGCGCGGGCAGCGCATTTGTAATGCGCTCATGCGGAAGAATCGCCCCGATCACACCAGTGGAGGCCAGATAAACGGCATCCAGCGAACATCCTGCCAGTTTGGCTGCGGTTTCCGCCGTGGCTTCACAGGTTTCGCGGCCTGCGCGACCTGTAAAGACGTTGGCGTTCCCGGCATTGACCACCAGCGCCCCTGCCTGTCCGTGCGGTAGCACGGAGCGGCACCAGTCAACCGGTGCGCCAGCACATTTTGTCTGGGTAAAGACACCCGCCACTGTGGTGCCGGGGGTAAATTCGGCCAAAACCAGATCTGTCCGGCCTTTGTAACGGATACCTGCTTCCGCCGCGCCAAGGCGCACCCCGCGAATAACACCAAGCTCAGGAAGAGGCCGGGCGAGAGGAGAAACGGGGAGGGCGTGTGCCATAACGCTTTATGTCCTTGAAACGGCAGAACCGCCATGCAGGAGGCATGGCGGCTGGAAGAGGGTGGGCAGGTTAGATTATTTTTTGGCAGGAGCAGCCGGTGCCGCACCCGGTGTGCCGGGAGGAGGTGCATCAGGAAGCTGCTTGCCGGTTGAGGGATCAAACCGGACAATCTTGACATTACTGGTGGCTTTGCCAACGGCTTCACGCACGTATTTCTGGATCAGAGCCTGACGGATCTTGTCTTTCACGCTGTCCAGGGACGGCACGGGATCGGTGCGGGTATCAAGCACCTGAATGACATGGTAGCCATACTGGCTCTTGACCGGCGTGCTGCTGATTTCGCCTTTTTTCATGGCGAAAGCGGCGGTTGAGAAGGCCGGAATCATGTCTTCCTTCTTGAACCAGCCCAGATCACCACCGTTCTGCTTGGCGCTGCCGGTATCGGTTGAAACTTCTGCAGCCAGCTTGCCAAAGTCTGCGCCAGCTTTCAGCTTCTTGATAACATCAGTAGCTTCAGCTTCGGTCTTGAGCAGGATGTGGCGGGCATGCACTTCCTGTTCCGGCGGCTTGCCTGCGTAATTCTGCTGGTAATACTGCTCAATGGCGGCATCCGTCAGTTGCGGCGTAACCTGTTTGGACAGCCATGCATTCTGCAGCGCATTGATGGAAGCAGCATCCATCATTTTCTTGACGTCTGGCGTCTTGTCCAGACCTTCCTTGCGGGCAACAATCTGGATGGCTTTCTGATCAGCCAGCTGATTGACCAGCATCGGGAAGATCAGGTTTGGCGGCAACTGACGCATCTGCGGCGGCATGTTGGACAGGGCGTCCTGCACATCAGACACCGTGATTTTTTCACCATTCACGGTTGCGACCACGGCATTCGGGTCTACCGGCTTTGCTGGAGGAGCTGCTGGTGTGGCAGGAGCTGCTGCCGGTGCGGCAGGAGCCGCAAAAGAAGAAGCAGAAAAGGCAGTGGAGGCAAGCAGGGCCGTAGCTGCAAGAGCGAAGGCCTGTTTGGTAAACCGCATGAGGACAAACCCTAAACTAAGGACTAAACAGTGTTACCTCTATGAAGGAGGCTCCCCAGCCCTGCAAGCCCTCTTGCCGGGTGCAAGGCAAGAAACCGGGGTGATTGGTTGACCGCAGGCGGCCTCGGCCCTATTTTGCCCCCGAGCCACTCCATGCTGATGCCTTGTTCTGTCTCCGCCGGTCTGGTTCCGGATGGAAGGGGGAAGGGGTCGCGCATTGTTCCGGAAAGGTTTTCATGCTCGCAAGCTTCGTCCGCGCCCTGTTCGGCACTGCCAATGATCGGACGCTCAAGATGTTCCAGCGCCGCGTGCCGGAAATCAACGCCCTGGAACCCCAGATGCAGGCGCTGGATGACGCCGCGCTTGCAGCCAAGACGGGAGAGTTTCGTGAACGGCTGGCCCAAGGGGCCACGCTAGACAGCCTCCTGCCCGAAGCGTTTGCCGTAGCGCGTGAGGCATCCCGCCGCGTGCTGGGTATGCGGCATTTTGACGTGCAGCTTATTGGCGGCATGGTGCTGCAGGCTGGCCGTATTGCCGAAATGCGCACCGGCGAAGGCAAGACGTTGGTGGCAACGCTGGCAGTGTATCTCAGCGCTCTGGCCGGCAAAGGCGTGCATGTGGTGACGGTGAATGATTACCTCGCCTCGCGTGATGCTGCCGAGATGAGCAAGCTCTACGGTTTTCTTGGGCTGACCACGGGCACCATCGTGCCCAATATGCCTGATGAAGCCCGCCGCGCGGCCTATGCGGCAGATATTACCTACGGCACCAATAACGAATTCGGCTTCGATTACCTGCGCGATAATATGAAATATCGCCTGGAAGAGATGGTGCAACGCCCCTTCTACCACGCCATTGTGGACGAAGTGGACTCCATCCTGATTGATGAAGCCCGTACACCGCTCATTATTTCCGGCCCGGCGGAAGATAGTTCCGAATTGTATCGGGCGGTTGATGAAGTGGTGGTCCGGCTGGTGCAGGACCCCTCCACTTACGATAAGGACGAAAAATTCCGCAGCGTTGTGCTGACGGATGCCGGGTCTGACAAGGTGGAAGACCTGCTGCGGGAGGCAGGCGTGCTGGATGAAGGCGGGTTGTATGACCTGCATCATGTGGCTGTGGTTCATCACGTGCAGCAGTCTCTGCGCGCCCACACCCTGTTCTCGCGTGATGTGGATTACATCGTGCGGGGCGGCAAGGTGGTGATTATTGATGAATTCACCGGCCGCATGATGGAAGGCCGCCGGTATTCGGATGGCCTGCATCAGGCGCTGGAAGCCAAGGAACATGTTGAGGTCCAGCAGGAAAACCAGACGCTGGCCTCCATCACCTTCCAGAACTTCTTCCGTCTTTATCCCAAACTGTCTGGCATGACCGGCACGGCCATGACCGAGGCCGACGAATTTGCGGAAATCTACAAGCTGGATGTGGTGGAAATTCCCACCAACCGGCCAGTTGCCCGTAAAGATGAAGATGATGAGATCTATCTGACGGAAGCGGAGAAATTCGCGGCTGTCACGCGTCTTATCCGTGAGGTGCATGAGCGCAACCAGCCTATTCTGGTGGGCACGACCTCCATTGAGAAAAGTGAAGCGCTTTCCGCCCTGCTGAAGCAGGAAAACATTCCCCATAATGTGCTCAATGCCCGTTTCCATGAAATGGAAGCCAAGATTGTGGCGCAGGCGGGGTCTCCGGGTGCTATCACCATTGCTACCAACATGGCCGGACGTGGGACGGACATCAAGCTGGGCGGCAATGTTGACATGCTGATAGAGCAGCAGCTTGAAGGCATGGAGCCGTCACCGGAACGGGATGCGGCCGAGCAGGCCATTCGGGACCGTGTGAGCCGTGACCATGAGATTGTGAAGCAGGCCGGTGGCCTGTTTGTTATCGGCACCGAGCGGCATGAAAGCCGCCGGATTGATAACCAGTTGCGGGGTCGCGCCGGCCGTCAGGGTGATCCGGGTAATTCGCGGTTCTTTATCTCCCTGCAAGATGACCTGATGCGCATTTTCGGGTCTGACCGTATGGGCGGCATGTTCCAGAAAATGGGCATGAAAGAAGGCGAGGCCATTGTTCACCCCTGGCTGAGCAAGGCGCTGGAACGGGCGCAGAAAAAAGTTGAAGCCCGCAACTTCGACATGCGCAAGAACACGCTCAAATATGATGACGTGATGAATGACCAGCGCAAGGAAGTGTACGCCCAGCGCCGGGAATACATGTCTACCGAGGATGTGTCCTCCATCATTGCGGAAGCGCAGGAAGATGTGATTGACGCCATGGTGGCGCGCCATATTCCTGAAAAATCCTTTGCGGAACAATGGGATGTGGACGGCCTGCATGCGGCTGCAAACAAGACATTCGCACTTGATCTGCCGATTGCCGAATGGGCGAAGGAAGACGGCATGGATGCGGAGCAGGTTGCTGAGCGCATCAGTCAGGCTGCTACGCAGGCACATGCCGCCCGGGCTGCCAATCTTGGCCCGGATCTGATGCGGTTCATTGAAAAACAGGTCTTGCTGACCACCTATGATGCCGTTTGGAAAGAGCATCTGCATGCGCTTGATCAGATGCGTCAGGGCATCGGGCTGCGGGCATACGGCCAGAAAGATCCGCTGAACGAATACAAGCATGAGGCCTTCCAGCTCTTCACCATCATGCTTGAAGAAATGCGTGAACGCGTTGTGTCTCTGGTGGCGCGTGTGGAAGTGGCTCCGGCTGGCACGGTTGATCCGTTTGCGGATACAGCAGAAGTTCACGCAAACCCGGAAATTCCGGGCTTTGAGTCCGAACCTGGGCCGGGATTGTCTCCGGGTGCTGCGCCTGAAATGGCAGTACCCATCGGGGCCAGCGCCATCATGCCGGATGATCCGTCAAGCTGGGGCGAAACACCGCGTAACGCGCCATGCCCCTGTGGTTCAGGCAAAAAATATAAACATTGTCATGGCCGCCTGATCTGAGCAGGCGGGAGTGTGGACGGGACAGTTAGGTAAGGAACTATGGCGGGTCATTCCCAATTTAAGAACATCATGCACCGTAAAGGTGCGCAGGATGCCAAGCGGGCCAAACAGTTTGCCAAGGTTATTCGTGAACTGACGGTTGCTGCCCGTTCCGGCCTGCCTGACCCTGCGTCCAACCCGCGCCTGCGGGCGGCTATTGCCGCCGCGCGTGATGTGAACATGCCCAAGGACAATATTGACCGCGCCATCAAAAAGGCGACGGGCGCTGCGGGCGGTGAAGATTATGTGGAAGTGCGCTACGAAGGTTACGGCCCGGCTGGCGTTGCTGTTATTGTGGAAGCCCTGACCGATAACCGTAATCGCACGGCATCTGATGTGCGCGCGGCGTTCTCCAAATATGGTGGGTCTCTGGGGGAAACCAATTCGGTCTCCTTCATGTTCCGTCGCCTTGGTGTGATCACCTATCCGCTTTCTGTGGCATCGGAAGATGACATGCTGGAAGCCGCCATTGAAGCAGGGGCTGAAAATGTTGTGTCTTCCGACACAACGCACGAGATCACCTGTGAAGTGGAATCTTTTTTTACCGTGCGGGATTCGCTGGAAGCCAAGTTTGGTGAGCCAGAAAGCGCCAAGCTGGACTGGCGGCCGGAAAACAGCGTGACGCTGGATGAAGAAAAAGCCACCAGTGTGTTCAAGCTGCTGGACGTTCTGGAAGACAATGACGACGTGCAGAACGTTTACGCCAATTTTGATCTGCCGGATGATCTGGCCGAAAAACTGTCTTCCTGACAGTGGTGCGCCTGCTCGGCATTGATCCCGGCCTACGGTTTACCGGTTGGGGTGTGATTGATGTCGAGGGTAACCGGTTGCGGCACGTTGAAAACGGCGTGATTGCAACCAACAGCGCGGATAGCGTGCCAGACCGGCTAAAGGTGCTGCACGAAAACCTGACATTGCTGATAGACCGTCTGGCTCCGTCTGAAGCGGCGGTTGAAGAAACTTACGTCAACCGTAACGGCACAGCCACGCTCAAATTGGGATACGCGCGTGGCGTGGCCCTTCTGGCTCCGGCTTTGGCCGGGCTGGAAGTGGCGGAATACGGCGCGTTGTCTGTTAAAAAATCTGTTGTGGGCACAGGCTCTGCCGATAAGGATCAGGTGGAAATGATGGTACGCCGTCTGCTGCCTGGGGTTAAGGTTTTGCGGGCAGATGCGTCTGACGCATTGGCGGTGGCCATTTGCCATGCGCATCATCGGGCCAGCGCCCGCCACATTGCGGCCGGGGTAAGAATGGCATGATTGCGTTTCTGTGCGGGTTGGTCATTCAGGTTGAAACAGGATCGTGCGTTATTGATGTGAACGGCGTGGGATATCTGGTCTCGGCGTCCACACGCACCTTGGCGGCGCTGCCCAATCCGCCGGAAAAAGCCCGCGTGCTGATTGAAACAGTGGTGCGGGAAGATGCCATTCTTCTGTACGGCTTCATGGAAAGCGCGGAACGTGAATGGTTCCGGCTGCTGACCAGCGTGCAGGGCGTTGGGGCCAAAGTGGCCTTGGGGATTCTGTCCACACTTTCTCCGGGTGAACTGGTGGCTGCGCTTTCCACAGCGGACAAAGCCAGCCTGACCCGTGCACCGGGTGTAGGGGGGCGTCTGGCCGACCGAATCCTGACGGAACTGCGTGATAAAGCGGGTAAAATGCCCGGTGGTGGCGGTGGGATTGTGTTCCCTGCTGCGGCCACACCTGGCGGCGGGATTGAGGCAGATGCCTTGATGGCGCTGGCCGGTCTGGGGTTCCGCCGTTCGGAGGCTGTGCCGGTTGTGCGGCGCTTGCTGGACGAACGCGGCGCAGCCGCCACCCTGGATACAGTGCTGCGGGATAGCCTGAAGGAGCTGGCCCGATGAGCGGTGCTGACTTCACGCCTGAACGGGAAATCGACGCCGGCCGCCACGAGGATGATGCGGGAGAAGGGTCGCTTCGCCCGCAAACTCTGGCGGATTTTACCGGGCAACGTGCGAGTCGGGAAAATCTGGCCGTGTTTATTGCCGCTGCCCGCCAGCGGGGAGAGGCACTGGACCATGTTCTTCTGCATGGGCCACCGGGGTTGGGCAAAACCACACTGGCGCAGATTGTCTCTCGTGAACTCGGGGTCGGGTTTCGGGCAACATCTGGCCCGGTTATTCAACGGGCTGGTGACCTGGCGGCCATCCTGACCAACCTTCAACCGCGGGATGTGCTGTTTATTGATGAAATTCATCGCCTGCAGCCCGCGATCGAGGAAATTCTCTATCCCGCAATGGAAGATTTCCAGCTTGATCTGATTATTGGGGAAGGCCCGGCCGCACGGTCTGTGCGGATTGATCTGCCCCCCTTTACCTTGGTGGCGGCAACAACCCGTGCGGGCCTTTTGGCCACCCCCTTGCGGGACCGTTTTGGTATTCCGCTTCGGCTGGTGTTCTATACGCCGGATGAACTCCGGCTGATTGTGGCGCGCGGGGCGGAAAAGCTCGGCTTTGCGCTTAGCAGCGAGGGGGCGGAGGAAATTGCCCGCCGTTCCCGTGGCACACCCCGTATTGCGGGGCGTCTGCTGCGCCGGGTGCGGGATTTTGCGCTGGTAAGCGGCAAAGGCACGGCTCCCGTCAGTCGTGAGGTTGCGGATGCGGCTCTCAGTCGTCTGGAAGTGGATGCACTGGGGCTGGATGCCATGGACCGCCGTTACCTGCGCCGCATTGCGGAATATCACCATGGCGGCCCGGTTGGCGTAGAGACACTTGCTGCCGCCTTGGCTGAAGCGCGGGACACACTGGAAGACGTGATTGAGCCTTATCTGATTCAGGAAGGGCTGATTATGCGTACCAGTCGGGGGCGCATGCTTGGGGAGCGGGGCTGGCGGCATCTGGGTCTGACCCCACCGGCCAGACCGGATGAGCCGCGTTCAGCCCAGATGGATCTTCTGCCGGAAGATGAGGAGGGCGAATGACCACGCATAGCATCGATTTTCGCATTTATTATGAAGATACAGATGCAGGGGGCATTGTGTATCACGCCCGGTATCTGGCGTTTGCCGAGCGGGCGCGCACGGAGGCCATTCGCAGCCTGGGCATGCCGGCGGCCAGCCTTTTGTCAGAGTTCGGGCTGGTGTTTGTGGTGCGGGATGCCACGATCAATTACCGGGTGCCGCTCACGCTTGATGATATTGCAACTGTCACCACGCGCCTGCTTGAGCAGAAGGCGGCAAGTTGCAGGCTTGAGCAGGTTTTTACCCGCGGTAATGAATTTTGCGCGCGCGTTGACGTGGTTCTGGCCTGCGTCAAAGCAAAAGATGGTCGTCCTGCCCGATTTCCGCCGTTATGGCGTGATCTTTTACGCCGACTTGAAGCGGAAGAGTAGAGGCCCTCTTCTGCTTTCGCACGGAAGACAGTAAAAACGGTGCAGTTGGGCAGCATAGGTAAAAGCCCGAGTCGGTGACTGGTTGCCCACTATGGGTGCAGAGGCAGGAGGCGTTTTTGGATCGTGCGGTTGACGCGGCAAATCTCGGCGTAGCAGCGGCGGGAGATCTGTCGGTATGGGGCATGTTTATGAATGCCTCCTTTATGGTCAAACTGGTCATGCTGGGGCTTGTGCTGTGTAGCGTGATGGTTTGGGCCATTATTTTCGACAAGATTGTTACACTGCGGCGGATCAACAAACAGGCCTCAGCCTTTGAAGACCGGTTCTGGTCTGGCGGCAGCCTTGATGATCTGTATGAAAGTGATGGCGCCAAGCCGGTGCACCCGCTGGCTGCCGTATTTGGTGCCGCTATGGGGGAATGGCGGCGTTCTGCCCGTATCCCCGGTGTGGATCTGGTGCGCGGCGGCGTGAAGGAACGTGTTGACCGTGCCATTGGCATTACGGTGACGCGTGAAATGGATCGCCTGCGCCGTTGGGTGATTTTTCTGGCAACAGTGGCGCCCGTTGCACCGTTTGTCGGCCTGTTTGGCACGGTGTGGGGGATCATGCATTCCTTTGCGTCCATTGCCGCCATGCACAACACCAATCTGAGCGTTGTGGCCCCCGGTATTTCAGAAGCCCTGTTTGCAACGGCCATTGGCCTGCTTACGGCTGTACCTGCTTATGTGGCCTATAACGTGATCAGCAACAGCCTTGATCTGTTCCAGGACCGTCTGGAAGGGTTTGGCACGGAATTTGCGGCCATTCTTTCCCGCCAGTCCGAAGAAAGGGCCTGAGCCATGGCGATGCCGTCGGGAGGAGGAGGGCGCCGCAGGCGGCGTCCGATGGCCGAAATCAACGTGACGCCTATGGTGGACGTCATGCTGGTTCTGCTTATCATCTTCATGGTCACATCCCCCATGTTGACAAGCGGCGTGAACGTGGACCTGCCCAAGACCGATGCCCGGCCCGTTAATTCAGATACCAAACCCATAACGGTGTCCATCAAGTCTGACGGAACGCTTTATCTGGGAGATTCCGAAGTCTCGCCGGATCAGTTGGTGACGCAGCTCAAGGCTGCTGCCAATAACGATGCGGAACACCGTATTTTTGTCCGTGGTGATGCTCATATTGATTATGGGCGTGTCATGCAGGTGATGGGGCAGATCACCGAAGGCGGCTTCACCCACGTGGCCCTGCTGGCGCAGCAACCCGCCAGCAGCGGGCACTAAATTCTCCCACGCGGAGAGGACAAACTCATGGTGCGGCCACGCCGTTCCGAACAGATTCTGCTTCGGCGGTCTCTCTATCTGTCAGGCGGAGCGCACATTGCGCTTCTGTTGGCGCTTCTTCTTTCCCTGCCTGCCCCCAAGCCGCCGGAGGAACCTCCTCCGGTTGTGGAAATGCAGTTTGAAAGCGCTGACAGTGGCGGCTCCACGGCCAAGGCTGACAAGCCTTCCCCGACACCTGCGCCCGCTCCGGCCCCTGTGCCGAATGATGCGCCCCCTACGCCGGAACCGCCCAAGCCTGTTCCGAACGAGGAATCGCCACCTCCGCCACCCCCACCGCAGCCTATTCCGCCACCGCCTGTGCCAGAAGCGGAAAAGCTGCCTGATACGCCCATTCCGCCCAAAGCGGATGAGCCTTCTCCGGATGTGGTGAAAACGCCGCCGTCTCCGCCGTCGCCCCCAAAAGCGACGCCGAACGTGGCGCCGCCTTCTCCTGTGACTGAACCCACGGATACGCTGCCTGATACGCCTATTCCGTCGCATATCACGCAGCCGAACAAGGCGAAGAAAACCCAGACGGACAGCCATTCTCTGCTGGAGACACTGGATTCATTCCGGTCGGACCAGAAGCAGACGCATGCGCCCACGGCAAAGGCCAACCCCGTGCAGGGTGGTGCGCCCAATGGGGGTGGGTCACCCACCGGGGATATTACGCGCAGCCTGAGTGTGGGTGAGCAGAAGGCCATCGGGGGAGCAGTGCGGCGCTGCTATACGGAAGATACGGCCGCAAAGAATTACGCGACCTTTGTGGCGCACCTGATTGTGACGGTGGATGCCACAGGGGAGGCGCGTATTGTGCAGTTTGCTCCGCAGACACAGGCACAGATGAACGCTGATCCTTCCTATCGTGCTCTGGCGGAACGGGCGCGGGCGGCGGTTTTGAGCCCTACCTGTTCCAAGCTGCCAATTCCCAAAAACCTTCTGGGTCAGACCCGGCAGTTGAAATTTATATTCAGGCCTTGATTCAGGCCACAGGGAGAAAAAACGTATGCTGACGAATACCCGGCCGATTATTTCTGACCAGGATGCCGACAACCTGAAGTCTTTTCTGGGCCGCCGTACCGTGATGGGAGCCGGGCTGGCAGCCGGGGGGCTGCTGGCAACCCCGCTTTCCGCCATGGCTGCCGCTGCCGCGGCACCAGAAGCGGAAATTACCGTTGATCAGGCCCGCACGGCACCGATCCCCATTATCCTGCCCAATTTTGGCGGTGGATTGGGTGCTCAGATTGCAGAAGTGCTGAGCAATGATCTGACCAATACAGGCCTGTTCAAGGTTCTGCCGGGTGGGGCCTCCACGGGCGCGCCAGATTTCTCTACCGCAAAAGCAACCGGTGCACGGGCGCTGGTAACAGGTACAGTTTCCGGCAGCGGGTCCGTCCGGGTGGAAATGCGTCTGTGGGATGTACTGACACAGCAGCAGATTCAGGGCACGGCCTACACAACCTCTTCCGCCAACTGGCGGCGGATCGCCCACATTGTGGGGGATGTGATCTATGAGCGCATGCTGGGTGAAAAAGGGTACTTTGATACCCGTATCGCCTTCATTTCCCGCTCTGGCGCGCGGGCCCATCAGCGTACACGCCTTGCCATCATGGATCAGGACGGTGCGAACGCCCGCATGTTGACGGCAGGCAACTGGCTGACCCTGACACCGCGCTTCAGCCCGGTGAAGGATCAGGTGGCCTTCATGTCCTACGCCAATAATCGTCCGCGGGTGTATCTGTTTGACCTCGGCAGTGGCCGCCAGCAGATTCTGGGTGAGTTTGCGGGGATTTCCTTCGCGCCCCGTTTCTCTCCAGATGGTCGCTCCGTTGTTCTGTCCGTTACCCGTAATGGTGGGTCAGACCTGTTTGTGGTTGATCTGGCCTCTGGCTCGCGTCGCCAGATCACGGCATCCGGCGCCATTGACACCAGCCCCAGCTACAGCCCCGATGGCTCACAGATTGTTTTCAACTCTGACCGTGGCGGCAGCCCGCAGTTGTACATCATGAGTGCGTCTGGCGGCGGGGCACGCCGTATTTCTTACGGCAATGGCACGTATGGGTCTCCGGTATGGTCTCCGCGTGGGGATCTGATTGCCTTTACCCGCATTGCCAATGGCAGCTTCTCTCTGGGGGTCATGAACCCGGATGGCACGGGTGAACGGATCATGACTGAAGGCTTTACAGTGGAAAGCCCGAGTTTCTGCCCCAACGGTCGTGTTCTCGCCTATTGCCGCCAGACCCGTGCGGGTGCCGGGGGCGCAGGTTTTAATTCAACCATCGGTATGGTGGACATTACGGGCTTCAATGATCGCGTCCTGCCAACACCCGGTCAGGCGTCTGATCCAGCATGGTCACCCCTTAACGGGTAACGGTTCGGGTTTGCGCCATTAAGGCACGAGCCAAAGCCAATGAAGGCGGACGGGAAAAAACCCCGCTCCGCCTTTTTTATGCCGTATTGAGGCGGATAATAGGAAAGTGACGGTTCCGACTCCCCAAAGAGAAGGGAGCGTCTTTCTAAATAAAAATCCAGATTTGCGATTCGATTACTTCGCATGCTTAGTAAACTGCTGCCTTTGATGCCATTATGTGGCTATTTGGCATCGGTTTGCGAATGGCTGTCATCTAAATCTGAGATGTCGCTTGACCGGAAGAATAAGCTATGGCTTAGGGCAAGGTGGTCTCCAAAATTCGTCGGCTCTTCGAAGGCTTCGGAGAGGAGCAGAAGAATACGCGGGGATGCAAGCACTTAAGTTTGTTTTTTCTCTCCGAATAGTTCTCATATTGAACTAATCTCAGGATCCGACACATGAGACTGAAGTTTATCGCTGCACTTGGTATGGTTGCCCTTCTTTCTGCCTGTGCGCATGAAAAGGCCGATACCGGTGCGTCCACGGGTGCAGCAACGGCACAGCCGAGCGGCCCTGTTCCCGGTAGTGAAGCCGATCTGGTCGCCAACGTTGGGGACCGCGTGTTCTTTGATCTGAACAAGAGCGGCCTGACCTCTGACGCCCAGACCACCCTGCAGAAGCAGGCCTCCTGGCTGGCTCAGTACCCGCAGGTCAACGTTGAAGTTGCTGGCAACTGCGATGACCGTGGCACGGAAGAATACAACATTGCTCTGGGTCAGCGTCGTGCCAATGCGGCACGTGACTTCCTGGTTGCCAAAGGTGTTGCATCTTCCCGCATTTCCACCATCTCCTACGGTAAGGACCGCCCGACCGCAGTTGGTGATGATGAAAGCGCATGGGCCCAGAACCGTAACGCGATTACTTCTGTCAAATAAGTTTCGAGTTCGTTCATATTTGGTCTGAAAAAGCAGGCTGGGTGGTTTTCGCCCAGCCTGTTTTTGCGTTCAGGCTCTTGTTTTCCGGGCTGGAATGATGAAATCCTTGCCCGCTTTTTTAAAAGGGTGAGGTCTTTATGAAACGCCTGGTGATGACATCAGTTTCCGCCTGCGGGCGCATGGCCGTGCTGGGTCTTCCGTTGGCTGCCGTGCTGGCCGCCAGCACACCGCTTGCGCATGCGCAGGAGGTTTCCAGCCGTGAAGGGCTTGCTCTGCAAAACCAGATCATGGCGCTTCAGCAGCAGTTGAGCCAGATCCAGTCTTCAGGGGGAAGTGGCGCACTGCCTGCGCCATCCGCTACCCCCGCGCCGTCATCCGGTGGCGGTGGGGATCTCACAGCCCAGCTTCTGGAACGTGTGAACACGCTGGAACAGCAGCAGCGTGAAATGCGGGGTGAGATCGATCAGCTTACCAATGATCTGCAAAAGCAGACAGCCGCGCTTTCCAAACAGGTAGCGGATGCACAGTTTGCCGCGCAGAACGGCGGCGGCGGGGCTGCTGCTGGTGCCGCAGCGGGGGCGGCAACTGCTGCGACCGCGTCCGCAGCAAGCGGAAGTGGAGCGGATGCTGCGGCCAAGCCGACAACGCCTGACGCCATGCTGGCCGCTGGGAAAGCTGCCTTGCAGAAGCGTGATTACGCAACCGCTCACGAGAACGCCGAGGGCGCTTTGAAAAACGCCAAAGGCAGCTTCAAGGTCGATGCCCAGTTCCTGCTGGCACAGTCTCTGGCCGGGGAAAAGCAATACCGCCAGTCTGCGGTAGCGTATTATGACGCGTACCGTCAGGCTCCCAAAAGTGCACGTGCGCCGGATGCCCTGCTGGGTGTTACGGCTTCCCTGCTGGCGTTGGGGGACAAAAAGGCGGCGTGTCAGGCGCTGGGAAAACTGAAGTCAGAGTTTCCCTCACCAACACAGCGCGTTTCTCATGCTGCTGAAATTTATGCCGGTCGGGGCGGCTGCCAGTAATTTCTGGACTGACCGCCTTTGAAGGGGAGGGACTCCGGCAAGCCGATGGTGCTCTGGCTCCTCCTTCTCCTTTTTCTGACACTCCTGTTTTGCCCGCGCAGTTTCAGGCCATTATCACACGCCTTGGGCCATGGATGCCGGATGATCCCTCCTTTCCACCCATCGCACTTGCGGTATCTGGCGGGGGGGATAGTCTTTGTCTGGCGTGGCTGGCATCGCGCTGGCGCAAGCGACTTATTGCGTTTGTGGTTGACCATGGATTGCGCCCCGAATCCGCAGAAGAAGCCCGTTTAACGGTAAGTCGTCTGGCGAATCTGGGCGTGCGCGGACGTATCCTGACCCTGACAGATCTGGCAAAAGGCCCGCGCATGGCAGAGCGTGCCCGGCAGGCGCGCTATGCGGCGCTGGCACACGCATGCCGGGAGATGGGCTGCCTTGATCTCCTCTTGGGGCATCAGGCGGATGATCAGGCCGAAACTGTTGCCATGCGGCAACGTGCAGGCAGCGGTCCAACAGGGCTGGCGGGGATGGGGTGGAGCACGGTGCTGCCCGATATGCGGCTGGTGCGTCCTCTGCTGGGGTTTTCTCGCGCGGCGTTGCGCAACACATTGCGGCAGGCCGGTGTAGCGTGGGTGGATGATCCCTCCAACGAGGATACCAAAGCGGAACGGGTCCGTGTCCGGCAGGCTTTGCTCACCGGAGATAGGCGAGACACCTTGTGGCAAGAAGCCATCCGCTATGGTCGGGCGCGCATGCAGCAGGAAGCGGATTACACGCAGTATCTGGCGCAGAACGCAGCGTTTCTACCGGAAGGGTGGGTGTGTCTGGGGTCTACCTTGCCGAAGCCAGCGCTGCTTTCTCCCCTTATCCGGAGCGTGGGCGGATTGCCTTATCCTCCATCTCCCTCTGCCGCCGCGCGCCTGTGTGAGGAAGCGCAACCAGCTACGCTGGCGGGGGTACAGATGCTTCGGCATAAAGGGCAATGGATTTTACTGCGTGAGGCAGCAGCCATGCAGGGTCGTGTGATCGCACAGAATGGAAGCCTATGGGATAACCGTTTTGTGTTGCACCTGCCTTCAGAGCTTGAGGCGGAAGGATTACGGGTGGGTGCGGCAGGGATAGGCGTGCCCCGCGCCAGCCGCGCCGGGTGGCCCGCGCGCTTATGTGCAACCCTGCCAGCCCTGTGGCGCGAGGGGCAGCGTGTTGCTGTGCCTCATTTAAATATATGGGAAGATCCGGCCCTGTGTGGAGCACGGTTTACGTTCCGGCCACCTGTTCCGGTTTCCGGCAGCGGTGTGTATGGAGAGTTGCCAGAGTAGGGCAGGAGAAAAAAGCGCTGCGCAGGTCCCCAAACAGGCAGAAAAAACTGTTTGCGGGGTAGGAATATCCGTACAGCGTCCCATTTATAACAGCAGAGGTTGCATTTTCCGGCATCTGCCGCTCAGATTGGGGGCTCTCCGGCGCTCTCGCACGATAAGTATGGAAACACAGCCAAGATGAACAATTTAGGCCGCAATTTGGCTCTCTGGGTCAGCATCATCGTGCTGCTGCTTTTGCTGGTGGATGTTTTCCAGCCGGGGAGCACACAGCATGCGGCCCAGCAGCTTGCCTATTCAGATTTCGTGGCAGACGTGGATTCAGGCCATGTCCGCTCCGTTGTGATGCAGAATCACAATATCTCCGGCACTCTGACCGACGGGACCGCCTTTGAGACGTTTGCGCCGCAGGATCCTTCACTTGTCAGCCGTATGGTCGGCAAGGGAGTTGAGGTTGTGGCCAAGCCGCTTGATCAGGAAGGCAGCCCGCTGCTGCGCTACTTCCTGAACTCTCTGCCCATTATCCTGCTGGTGGGGGCATGGCTGTTCATGATGCGCCAGATGCAGGGCGGCGGCGGTCGGGCCATGGGCTTTGGCAAATCCCGCGCCAAGATGCTGACGGAAAAGCATGGTCGCGTCACGTTTGAGGATGTGGCCGGCATTGATGAAGCCAAGAGCGAGTTGCAGGAAATTGTCGATTTCCTTAAAGACCCGCAGAAATTCACCCGTCTGGGCGGTAAAATCCCTAAAGGGGTTCTGCTGTGTGGTCCTCCGGGCACAGGTAAGACGCTGCTGGCGCGCGCTATTGCGGGTGAAGCCAATGTGCCGTTCTTCACCATTTCCGGCTCTGACTTTGTGGAAATGTTCGTAGGTGTGGGTGCTTCCCGCGTGCGTGACATGTTCGAGCAGGGCAAGAAAGCTGCACCGTGCATTATCTTCATTGACGAAATTGACGCCGTAGGCCGCCACCGTGGGGCTGGCATGGGCGGCGGTAACGATGAACGCGAACAGACACTCAACCAGATGCTGGTTGAAATGGACGGCTTTGAAAGTAACGAAGGCGTTATTCTGATTGCGGCCACCAACCGTCCTGACGTGTTGGACCCGGCTCTGCTGCGTCCCGGCCGGTTTGATCGTCAGGTTGTGGTGCCGAACCCGGATGTGTCTGGCCGTGAAAAAATCCTGCGTGTTCACATGCGCAAGGTTCCGCTGGCATCTGATGTGGACCCTCGCATTATTGCCCGTGGCACGCCCGGTTTCTCCGGGGCTGATCTTGCCAATCTGGTGAACGAGGCCGCTTTGGCTGCTGCCCGTCTGGGCAAGCGCACGGTTGCCATGCGTGAGTTTGAAGACGCCAAGGACAAGGTGCTGATGGGTGCTGAGCGTCGTTCCCTTGTCATGAGTGATGAGGAAAAGAAGCGCACGGCGTATCATGAAGCTGGCCATGCCATTACGGCTGTGCTGGTGCCGGAAAGTGAACCCATTCACAAGGCGACCATTATTCCGCGTGGGCGGGCACTGGGTATGGTGATGCGTCTGCCTGAAGGTGATCGCCTGTCCATGAGCAAAAAGAACTGTATTGCTCATCTGGTGGTGGCCATGGGTGGCCGCGTGGCAGAGGAAGTTGTTTACGGCAAGGACAACATCTGCAACGGCGCGATGGGTGATATCCAGATGGCGACCCGTGTTGCCCGCAGCATGGTGACCGAATGGGGCATGAGCGAAAAGGTTGGCATGATCGCCTTTGCCAATGATGATCAGGGTGGTGGCATGGGCTTCTTTGGTGGGGCTGCCAAGAATTTCTCTGAACATACGGCCAAGGAAATTGATGCTGAAATCAAGCGCCTGATTGATGAGGCTTATGATCAGGCCCGCAACTACATGCACGATCACGTGGATGAACTGCACCGTCTGGCCGAAGCCCTGCTGGAGTTTGAAACGCTGACAGGCGAGGAAATTCGCCAGATCATGCGTGGACAGCCGATTGAACGGGTGGAGATTGATGACTCTGCTCCCGTGAACCGTCGGTCTTCCGTGCCTCAGGTTTCTGGGCCGGACATCACACCGCCCGGTTCCAAGCCGGAAGGGGATGAGGGTGGCATGACACCCGTGCCTCAGCCGGGCTAAGAGCAGGATGAGCTATGGTTAAGGGAAGGCGGCAGCAATGCCGCCTTCTTTGCGTTTCGGGGGGAGAGTCATGGATTTCAGGCGGTTGGTGGAGCCCGCAGGGCTGCTCTATGGTGTTGCCGCGCAGGAAGCGGTGGAACGAGGAGATGCCTTACCACTTGCGGGTGGTCCCGCAGCGTTTACCTGTGTGGATCTGATAGAAGATAATACCCGCAGCGGCTTTATGCCTGTTGCTGCCGTCCCTGCCGGGTGGGAGAAAGAACTGGTGTGGGTTGCCCAAAGGCCCGTCAGTGGAAAATTACCCGAGAGGCCTTTGGTCATGGGTATCCTTAACCTCACACCGGACAGTTTCAGTGATGGTGGAACCCACCTTGAAACCAGCAAGGCTGTAGAGGCGGGGCAGGCAATGGTTCGCGCCGGGGCCGATGTGCTTGATCTGGGGGGAGAAAGCACACGTCCGGGGTCCTTGCCTGTCACTCCGCAGCAGGAATGGAACCGGATAGGCCCCGCCCTCCGCGCACTAAGGAAGCAGTCTCCAGATGTGGTTCTCTCTGTGGATACCCGTAATAGCTTTGTGATGGAGCAGGCTCTGGCCGTTGGGGCCGATGTGATCAACGATGTTTCAGCTCTGGCGTACGATCCAGATGCTTTGCCGCTTCTAGCCGAGCACGAGTGTGGTGTGGTGCTGATGCATATGCGTGGTGTTCCAGAAACCATGGCGCAGCATGCGGTGTATGAGGATGTAGGTTACGAGGTGGTGCGGGAGTTGGGCCAGAGAGTGCAGGCTGCCTTGGATGCGGGCATTGCACGCGAACGTCTGGTGATTGACCCCGGTCTGGGGTTTGCCAAAACGACCGAGCAGAACCGGGAAATGCTGGCACGTCTTCCCCTGCTGGCTAATCTGGGGTGCAGGGTGCTGCTAGGTCTTTCCCGCAAACGTATGATCGGGGAATTGACGGGGGTATCAGACCCGGCACGGCGAGACCCTGCCACTCAAACGGCTACGCTGGAGGCCTTGCCTTTGGGGAATAGTATTTTGCGTGTGCATGAGGTGGAGGGCATGGTGCAGGCCGTCACGGTGTGGCGGGCTGTGCATGTCGCTTGAAAAAAGAAGGTCGGTGCAGGTCTTCGCGGTTTCTTCAGACCCTGAATCGTTTTAGGGAGAAGAGAAGAAGGAAAAAAGCCATTTTTGGGCGTCACATCGTCTGCAAAATGGCCCGACGGCATGGAGAGAGATGACATGAGCAGGACAAGACGTCTTTTCGGAACAGATGGCATCCGGGGGACTGCGAACATTGCTCCCATGACCGTGGAAACTGCTCAAAGGCTGGGGCAGGCTGCCGGACTGCGCTTTACACGCGGTGATCATCGGCACAGCGTTCTTCTTGGTAAGGATACGCGTCTGTCCGGCTACATGATTGAAAGCGCACTGGTTGCTGGTTTTCTGTCTGCCGGAATGGATGTAACGCTCGTTGGTCCGCTCCCCACACCGGCCATTGCCATGCTGACCCGTTCGCTCCGTGCTGATCTGGGTGTCATGATCTCGGCGTCTCACAATCCGTTTGGAGACAATGGTATCAAGTTGTTTGGCCCAGATGGTTTTAAACTGTCCGATCATGATGAAACGGATATTGAAGACCTGATGGAGGCTGATCTGACTGGGCGCCTGGCAACGCCGGAGAAGATTGGCCGTGCCTCCCGTCTGAATGACGCTGCCGGACGGTACGTGGAGAGTGCGAAAGCTTCCTTTCCGCGTAAACTGCGGCTGGATGGCATGAAAATTGTGATTGATTGCGCCAATGGCTCGGCCTACCGGGTGGCTCCGACGGCCTTGTGGGAACTGGGAGCGGAAGTCATCCGGATCGGGTGTACGCCTGATGGGGTGAACATTAATGAAGGATGTGGCTCCACGCATCCGGAGGCGCTGTGTAAAGCCGTGGTCCAGCATAAGGCGAATCTGGGCATCGCGCTGGATGGCGATGCAGACCGCGTTCTGATTGCGGATGAAACGGGCCGTCTGATTGATGGTGACCAGATTCTAGCCTTGATTGCGCAGTCCTGGGCACGGGAAGGGCGACTGATTGGCGAGTCGGTTGTGGCCACAGTCATGTCCAACATGGGCTTGGAGCGTTTTCTGAACACGCTGAATGTAGGTCTGGAGCGTACGGCGGTTGGAGATCGCTACGTTGTGGAACGTATGCGGGAACTGGGCAGCAATATTGGCGGTGAACAATCTGGCCATATGGTGCTGACAGATTTTGCAACCACTGGAGACGGCCTGATTGCTGCTCTGCAAATTCTGGCCGTGCTGGTGCAAGATGGACGCTCCGCCAGCGAAGTCTGCCGGATGTTCAACCCATTCCCTCAGAAGTTGCAGAATGTGCGTTTTACGGGCGGCAGCCCGCTTGAAGCGGACAGCGTTCTGGCCAAACAGAAGGAAGTAGAGCAGAAACTCTCAGGCCGTGGACGGTTGGTTCTGCGCAAGAGCGGCACGGAACCGTTGGTGCGCGTGATGGCGGAAGCTGAGGATGCAGCGCTGGTGGATGAGGTTGTCACCCAGATGTGTGACGCGCTTCAGGCTGTGAGCGAACCCGCCTGAGTACGATGACGGTACCAGAACCCTTGATCACCGGATCGCAGCAACGCGCTCCGGCGCGGGTACTGTCCATTGCGGGAAGTGATTCGGGCGGCGGAGCCGGTATTCAGGCGGATATCAAAGCTATTACGGCTTTGGGTGGTTACGCCATGACAGCCATTACGGCTTTGACCGCCCAGAATACTTTAGGTGTGCAGGGAATTTACCCTGTAGATCCGGACTTTCTGCGCCTCCAGATTCGGAGCGTTCTGAATGATCTGGGCACAGATGCGTTCAAAACCGGTATGGTGGGTGGTCCGGCTGAAATCCGTGTGGTGGCGCAGGAAATTACGGCCTATCGCCAGCAGAACGTCCAGACGCTTTTCGTGCTTGATCCCGTTATGGTAGCTAAGGGGGGCGCAGCCTTGCTGGCAGAGGACGCCATTAGCACGCTGAAGGCGTACCTCTTTCCGCTCGCGACAGTGCTGACCCCCAATCTGCCCGAAGCAGAACGTCTCACGGGTCGTTCTGTGGAGACGATACAGGATATGAGGGTGGCGGCGCGCCATTTGCGAGAGGAAACAGGTGCAGCGGTCCTGCTGAAAGGCGGTCATTTATCAGGTGACGATCTGGTAGATGTTCTGCTGGATGATACCGGTTTTACGGAATTTGCAGATAAACGAATTCCTACCCGCCATACACATGGAACAGGATGTACTCTGGCAAGTGCGTTGGCCACGCTGCTTGCTCAAAATCATGCCATGGCAGATGCCATTTCCTTAAGCCGTCAGTATGTGCGGAACGCTATTCTTACAGCGCCAGGATTGGGCCATGGGGCAGGCCCCCTATGGCACGCACATCCATTTCGGAAATAGAATTATTTCATAATGGTTTTTAAGTAATTCCTTATTCTCCGGCTGCCTGGAGTTGAGGAGCCCGGCTTTCCTGATAATGCCTGGCGGCATTGATCTGGTGCGCTGCGGGCTTTTTCGGCGGAGGGTCATTGAGAACATACCCGCGTCCCCAAATGGTGGAGATGAGGTTTCCCGCTCCAGCAGCCTGAAGTTTTTTGCGTAATTTGCACACAAAGACATCAATAATCTTGATGTCTGGTTCATCATGCCCACCGTAAAGGTGGTTGAGGAGAGCTTCTTTGGATAAAGAAACGCCTTTTCTCAGAACAAGAAGTTCGAGAATAGCAAACTCTTTTCCTGTTAGATGAACGGGCAAGCCGGCCACGGTAACGGTATGTTGGTTGAGATCAAGAGCTAGATTGCCAACTTCCGTGATAGGCTGACAATAACCGTTAGACCGTCTTAAAATAGCCTGAACCCGTGCAACAAGTTCTTCCGGGTCAAAAGGTTTGGTCAGATAATCATCTGCACCAATTGAAAAAGCCTTTATTTTTGAATGAGGTTTATCAATTGAAGATAAGATGACGATAGGAGTCTGAATTTTTCGCGCCCGGAGAGAGGCAATAAAGTCGTAGCCATCCATATCGGGCAGAAATAGCTCTACAATTACCAAACCGTACGTATAATTGCGGAGCATTTCAATTGCGCCGCGCCCTGTCTCGGTCACATCTACGTGAAGTCCGGCGTGTATAAGAACGGGAAGAATCGTTTGAGTTGCAGCATTGTTGTCTTCGGCCAATAAAATTCGCATGGCGTTAGTCCCTTCTCCCGGAAGAGAGTACAAACACACCCAATGGTTGTGTTCGAGGTGTTATAATATCAATTCATACCCTTTCATATAACGTAAACAAATTTTTTACCACCATTGGTTGTATCTTTTTAAGGGTATGCAATTAACGCATAACGCGTTTTGAATCTGAATGTTGCAACTTATGATTGAGAATTTCTCACAATCTGGTGTTGATAAATAGAAATCATGGCACACTTGATCTTATATTTATTAAGTTAATGTAATAAATAAGAAAATAAATAATAACTTTTTGAATCTTTGCTTTATTTTTTGAAATACTAAAGAAATTCTCTTTTTTATGATGGTTTTTGCCATGTGGACTTCTGACATGCTGTGCTGATCTGATAAAAAGCCCTAGAGAAGGTATGACAATGCAAGGTAAGAGGCGGTGGGGCTGTCTATGGGTGCGAGCGTGATTTTAAAAGATGAGGCAGCAACACAACACTTTGCTATGCAGGTAGCCGCTGTGGTTCGACCCGGAGACACCATTCTGCTCTCTGGTCCGTTAGGGGCAGGAAAAAGCGTGTTTGCACGTGCTTTTTTGCGGGCACTCTGTGAGAACCCTGCTCTGGATGTGCCGAGTCCGACTTATACTCTGGTGCAAACCTATGATGCCCCCCTTTGCGCCGTCTCCCATTTTGATCTGTGGCGTCTTGGTGGCCCAGATGAACTGGAAGAACTGGGCTGGGAAGAAGCTCGGGACGGTATTGTGCTGGTGGAATGGCCTGAGCGACTGGAAGATCTGACACCCGATGACGCTTTGCATCTGGGCGTTTCGGTGCTGGCCGGTGGCGACCGACAGGTTTCGATTAAAGGTTGGTCCCAGCGGCTTGACGCTGCTGGTTTGTCTTTGGGCCCAGAAACCAATGTGTAAATGCTTTTGTGAAGCGTCTATCTGGTTAGCTGATGGGGCTTTTCTTATGTCAGGTTCGTTTCCGCGCAGTAAGGTCAAGACAATATGAGTTTGGCGACAATTCCAGCCCATCTGCCTTTTCTGGATCATCTGGCGCAGCGGTGGATTGAAGCAGCAGGAGGAGACGCTCAGGCAATCGGGGAGGGGGTTATTGTTCTTCCTGGCCGACGTGCAGCACGCGCGCTGACAGAGGCGTTTCTGCGCCATATGGATGGCAGCCCCATGTTGCTGCCTCGCATTATTCCAATCAGTGCGCTGGATGAGGCAGAACTGGGGCTTGCATCTGATCTGGGGGGAGCCGAAGGGATCGACCTGCCTCCCCCCGTTGCCAGCATGATGCGTCTGGCTGTGTTGACCCGTCTGGTTCTGCAGGCCGAAGGGGCGTTTGGCACACGGCCCACGCTTGATCAGGCATGGCCTCTGGCCAAGGCGCTGGCAGACCTTATGGATGAAGCAGAATGGGCGGATGTGGATCTTGCTGCCCGCCTACCGGACGCTGTGCAGGATGATTTTGCTCAGCACTGGCAAACCATTTTGCAGTTTCTGGATATTGTCACACGTGCGTGGCCGGAATGGTTGAGGGCGCAAGGGCTTATGAACCCCGTTGCCCGGCAGGTTGCTCTGCTGCGGGCGCAGGCAAAGTTATGGCATGAACAGGCGGAGAAGGGGGACAAAACCCGTTTGTGGGCAGCCGGTTTTACTAATGTGATGCCTGCTACGGCAGAAGCCCTGCGTGCCGTTATGGCTTGCCCGGGGGGGCTGGTGGTGGTTCCCGGTCTGGATACAGGCATGGCGGAAGAAACCTTTGCCCATTTGCCAGACTGTCACCCCCAGGCTGGTCTGAGCCATCTGCTTGCGGCCTTGGATGCTGTCAGGGCGGATGTTCACGCCTGGGATGGAGAAGGTGGTTATCCAGCCCGCACACAGGCGCTGTGCCGCGCATTGCTACCCGCCTCTGCTCTGGAAGACTGGGCGCGGTCCGATCCCGTTGTCCTGCCTCATGTTACCCGGTTAGACCCGGCGGACCAGCAGGAGGAAGCCGTCGCCATCGCCATGTTGATGCGGGATGTGATTGAGCAGCCGCACAAACGGGCAGCTTTGATCACCCCGGATCGGGGGTTGGCGGCGCGCGTGGTGACAGAACTTTCGCGCTGGGGTGTTCTGGCGGATGACAGTGGTGGGGCCTCTCTTATCGGTACGCCGGGCGGAGTACTATTGCGGCTGGTGGCGCAACTGGTGGATAATCGGTTTGCCCCGGTTTCACTTCTTTCAGTTCTAAAACATCCTTTGGTAGCATGTGGGCTTTCTGCAGGCGTGTGCCGTGCGTCTGCCCGGCTTCTGGAGCGTGTGGTTCTGCGAGGGCCTGCGCCCCCACCGGGTTTTGCGGCCTTACGGGCGGCTGTTGAACGCGCCTTGGATGAACACACGCGGAATGAGAAAAAAATAGAACAGGTTGAGGCCGGTGCGGAGGCGGATCGCCCTTTTGGCCCGGAACCTCTTCTTGTGTTCATGGACAGAGTGGCGGAGTGTTTTGCACCTGTTCTGGCATGGCCGCAGGCTGATAGCGCAGCGGAAGATATGCCCGACCATTTGCAAGATGTGACAGAAACCTATCGGGCGCCTGTACCGGAACTGCTTGAAACCTTGATCAGGACGGTTGAGCGGCTGGTTCGTACGGATACGGAAGAACCGGCCGAACGGTTGTGGCGTGGGGAAGAAGGAAACCTGCTGGCCAGCCGTCTGACAGATTTGATGATGGCATCAGATATTTTGCCACCCCAGCCGCCCGCTGTTCTGGATGGCTTGTTGAGCGCCGTTCTGGCGGAAGAGCGCGTGGCCAGCCGCCGTGGGGGGGACCCGGCCGCCCTGCATCCGCGCGTGTTGATCTGGGGGCTGTTTGAAGCTCGCCTGCAAACGGCGGATACGGTTATTCTGGGTGGTTTAGCAGAAGGTGTGTGGCCGCCCGTGGCAGAAGCCGGTCCGTGGATGAGTCGCCCCATGCGTCAACGTGTGGGGCTGCCTTCACCCGAACAGGGAGTGGGGCAGGCAGCGCATGATTTTTTTGCCTGTGCAACTGCGGCGGATAACGTTGTGCTGTCCTGCCCGAAAAGGCGTGAGGGTGCGCCCGTGGTACCGGCGCGTTGGTTATCCCGGCTGGATGCGTTTTTAGCCGGGCGTGGCCTGTCTGTACCGGCGCATCCGGTTATGGAATGGCTGCATGAGGTGGATCGGCCTGGTGGGGCTGCGCGGCCTGTTGCCCCTCCACGTCCCACGCCGCCCGTGGCTCTCCGGCCTCGTCGCCTGAGTGTGACGGAAATTGAAACATGGATGCGTGACCCTTACGCTATTTACGCACGCCATGTACTGCGGCTTCAACCTTTGCCGGAACTGGAGGAGCCTGCCGATGCATCTGATTACGGGATGATCGTGCATGAAGCGCTTGAGCGGTGGTTCAGCACGCATGGCACAACCTGGCCAGCTAATGCCGAGGCTGGCTTGCAAAAGATGTTTCAGGATGTGCTGGCCGCACAAACGTTGCGCCCGGCTTTGCGTGCGTGGTGGGAGCCACGCCTGATGCGCATTGCTTCCTGGGTTGTTCAAGCGGAAGAAGCATGGCGTGAAACAGCAGGAACGCCGCGCAGTATTAAAACAGAATTGCGCGGGCAGGTGGATATGCCAGACGCATCGCATGGTCCTTTCCGGCTGGTGGGGCGAGCAGACCGTATTGATTTTGATGCAGAAAACCGTGTGATTGTACGGGATTACAAAACAGGGACGCTGCCAACCGCGCGGGACGTCCAGTTTGGCTGGAACCCTCAGCTTCCGCTTGAAGCTGCCATGATCTTGCGTGGCGGTTTCAAGGAATTACCGAAAATCGATACGGAAAAAACAGCGGAGATTGGTGGTCTGGTATATTGGCGGCTGACCGGGGGTGCAGAGCCTGGCGCAGAGGTGGCGATTTCCGCAGGGAAAGATATATCACTGACAGATTTGGCAGAGCAGACATGGGTACGCTTGCGGGAGCGTGTGGTGGCGTATGACAATCAGGCACAACCCTACCTGTCCCATCCTCATCCGGGGCAGGAGCCTCGCTTTGCAGATTACGCCCGTCTGGCCCGTGTGCCGGAATGGAACACTGCACGCGTGGATGATGAAATATGAGAAATAACCACGTCTTTTCTGATGCTGTTGAGCAGGCAAATCAGCAGCAGGCTCTGGCGTCTGATCCTCTGGCCTCCGTATTTGTATCCGCTTCGGCAGGAAGCGGTAAAACCAAACTGCTGATTGACCGCCTGCTTCGCTTGATGCTGCCGCGCCGTACGTCAGACGGAGAGATTATACCCGGTAGCCATCCGGCCCGCATTCTGTGCCTCACGTTTACAAAGGCGGCCGCGGCGGAAATGGCCATCCGCTTGCAAACTCGGCTGGGGCGGTGGGTAACGTTATCTGATGCGGATCTGGAGAAAGACCTGACAGCCCTTTTTGTGCCGTGCACACCAGAAACACGCCGACGCGCACGGGCATTATTTGCAGAAGTTCTGGATCTGCCAGGCGGTATGCGTATTGGCACCATCCATGCGTTTTGCCAGTCTCTGCTGCGTCGTTTTCCGTTGGAAGCGGCCATGAACCCGCACTTTACGGTCATGGAAGAAACGGATGCCTCTTTGGCCTTGCAGAGTTGTGTGGAAACGGTTCTGGGCAGCCGCTCCTCCGCAACGCTGGCACCGGTAGCGGGGCAGATTGGGCTGGGAGATTTTGTTAGTCTGGCGGGAGCGTTACGGCATGATTCGCGCGCTGAACGTATTCGGGAGTGGACTTCAAGAAAACCAGGAGAATTGCCTGCAATTTTCTGTCGTGTTCTGGGGCTTGAGACCGGAGCGCTGAAGGGAACAGATCAGGATTATGTGCAGCGCGCTTGTATGGCATTTTCTGGTGAAGAAAAGCTGCGTCATTTCTTGCGGTTGCTGGCGGATGAAGGCACAGAGGCGGTCAAACGGAATGCGCTGGCGTTACTGGATTGGCTGAGTCTTGAATCTGCCCAGCGGGCTGCGCAGTGGGATGTATGGCGCAACGGGTTTCTGACCAAAGACGGAAATCTACGCAAAACAGGCCTTATTACCAAAAAGCTGACGGAGAAATATACCGATCAGGCGGAGTGTCTTGCGCGAGAAGCAGACCGTATTCAGGGGATTGAGGACGCTTTGCGAGCCAGGGAGTTGGCGCGGCTGGGTGTTTCTCTTCTAAAAAATGCTGCGCCTGTCGCTGCTCTTTATGAGGACAGAAAAACCCAACGTGGGCTTGTTGAGTATGATGATCTGATTTATCGCACATTAGGGCTTCTGAAAGAACCCGGTGCAGCCTGGGTGTTATATAAACTGGATGGCGGGATAGATCATCTTCTGCTGGATGAGGTGCAGGATACTTCCGGTGAGCAGTGGCGCATTGCTGGAGACCTGACAGAAGAGTTTTTTGCGGGTGAGGGTACTCATGCGCCAGAGGCAGGACCACGCACTGTTTTTGCTGTTGGGGACTATAAACAATCCATTTACGGTTTTCAGGGCGCAGACCCGGAAGCATTCCGCACATGGCGGCGTGTGTTTCAGGAACGTGCGGTGTCAGCCGGCTTACCGTGGCGGGAGCCGGAACTGACCGTTTCCTTCCGTTCTACAGAACCTGTTCTGAAACTGGTTGATTCTGTCTTCTCCCTTCCGGAGGCAGCGAAAGGGGTGGCGGAAGAAGATGGTCGGCCCATGCACCATATCACGGCCAGACCGGGGCAGGGCGGCCGGGTTGAGCTCTGGCCTCTGGCGGAAGCCACAGAAGAGGATGCGGATTTGGCCAGCCCGTGGGAGCCTCCGCAGGCCAATACCACACGGCAGAACCCGCGCCAGAAGCTGGCGGATACGTTGGGCCGCCATATTGCGCGCCTGCTTGCCGCGCCACCTGCGCCGGGAGAGAAACCGCTTACGCCGGGAGATGTCCTCATTCTGGTGCCGCGTCGCTCTCCGTTTGTTACAGCGCTGATCCGGGCATTGAAAACAGAGAACGTGCCAGTCACGACTCTGGTGCGCACAGGCTTGGCGGATCAACTCGCCGTGCAGGATTTGATGGCGCTGTGTGCGGCTTTGCTGTTGCCGCAGGATGATCTGACTCTGGCCTGTGTCTTGACCTCCCCGCTGGGCGGGGTGGCAGATGACAGCCTGATGGTGCTGGCGACAGGACGCAAACCCGCCGAACCTCTGTGGTCCGCCCTGAGGGATCGTCATGCCGAGCGGCCAGACTGGGCGCAGGCATGGGCATTGCTGGATAGCCTGTTCCGGCGGGTGGATTACCTGACCCCACATGAATTGTTGTCTGAAGCCCTAGGGCGGGCCGGAGGGCGCGCGCGTCTGCTAGCACGGCTTGGCCCGGAAGCGGCGGAATCCATAGATGAGCTTCTCTCCGCTGCCCTGCGCTATCAGGACATGCATCCTCCTTCCCTGCAAGGCTTTCTGCACTGGCTGCGTAATTCGGAAGAAAGCGTGAAGCGTGAGGCCGAAGCCGGGGGAGATTCCGTGCGGGTGATGACAGCCCATGGGTCCAAAGGTTTGCAGGCACGGCTGGTCATTCTGCCAGACACGGTCAGCAGGCCCCGGTATGAGGATCGGCTGTTCTGGGCAAAGGACAACCATACAGGGCTGGACGTGCCGGTATATGTGCCGCGTGGGGCGCTTGCCGTAGGGCTGACGCAGGCCTTGCGGGCTTCCATGCAGGCCAGCGCCATAGAGGAGTACAATCGCCTGCTCTACGTGGCGCTGACGCGTGCGGCGGAAAGGCTGATTGTGTGCGGCTGGATGCCGGGCCGCCATGTACCTGCTGAAAGCTGGTACGAGCGCTGTCGTCAGGGGTTTGAGGTTGCCGGTGCCCAGCCCCAACCGTGGACGGAAGGTGATTGGGCAGACACCATACTGGTTCTGGAAGAACGGGCAGAGGTCAAGGAGCAGTCCCCAAAGGCGGGGGTGGATGCACTACCCGAAATCGGTAAACCGACAGTCGCTTCTCTGCCCACATGGATGGGGCGAGCCCCAGACTGGCGGCCTGTGCCACCTGTGCCTGATGCCAGACTGGCCCGGCCTCTGGCCCCCAGCCGACCGGATGACGCCATGCTGGGGCCGTTGCCACCTGTGCGTTCTCCATTGGATGTTGCCGCCGTGACTCCTGCCGCAGCGCGTGAGGCTGCGTTCCGGCGCGGCACACTGGTGCATGCCTTGTTGCAATATCTGCCAGGGCTCCCACGTGAGCGATGGGCCGATCTTGCGCACGGATGGCTGGCGCGCCCTGCCAGCGGCCTGAAACCGCAGGAGGCCAAAGTGCTGGCGGATCAGGTGCTGGGGGTTCTGGCTCTGCCGGATCTTGCGACCTTGTTCACGCCCGAGGCGCGTGCGGAGCAGCGTTTGGCGGGCGTGGCCGGCGGGCAGGTGATTGTGGGGCAGGTGGACCGTATGCGCGTTCTGCCAGACCGCATTGTGGTGTGTGACTTCAAAACTGGTCGGCACACGCCCCGTACCGTGGCGGGCACGCCGGTTCTGTATCTGCGGCAGATGGCGGCCTATCGGGCTCTGTTGCAGGGCCTTTATCCCGATAAGCCTGTGCGCTGTGTGCTGGTGTGGACGGAAGGCCCGCGGGCGGACGTGTTGCCTGATTCGCTATTGGATACACATGCTCCGGGCAACCCTGCATCTTGACCGCCTGCGTTGCCGCCTTAAGTGTAGGGCTATCAGATGATGCGGAACCGTTTTTCGGCATCCGGTTTATGGCAGCCAAGGAGGCAGGGGCTGAAATGTCCCGCCCAGAAAAAGGAACAGGTTAATGAGTGAACATACGCTTGCTGTCAGCGATTCCACCTTTGAAGCCGATGTGCTGAAGGCATCCGGTCTGGTTCTGGTGGATTTCTGGGCCGAATGGTGTGGCCCGTGCAAGATGATCGGCCCGGCGCTGGAAGAAATCGGCAAGGATTTTGCTGGCAAGGTCACGGTTGCCAAAGTCAACATTGATGAAAACCCCGCAACGCCGACCGCTTATGGCGTGCGCTCCATTCCGACCCTCATGCTGGTGCGTGATGGCAAGGTGGTGGAAACCAAGGTAGGCGCTCTGCCCAAGAGCCAGCTTAAAGCCTGGGTTGAAGGCGCTCTGTAACGCCTGAAACACTCAGGGTTGGGCTTTTCTGGCAGGCTGTGTGCGGGGTACGTTCCGGCGCATAATGCTTGGCAGGAAGGCCCAAGCAGCGTAATGCACGCCTCATTGGGGCTGCATGCCCATTTTCATGTCTCGCAGTTGCAAGGTTCAAAATGAGCTGGATCACCGAATATGTCCGTCCCAAAATTCGCGGCCTTCTCCGCCGTGAAGTGCCGGATAATCTGTGGACCAACTGCGAGTCCTGCAGTCAGATGATTCTGACCAAGGAACTGCACAAGAACCTGAATGTGTGCCCGCACTGTGGCCACCACATGAAGGCTCCTGTGACGGAACGCCTTGAATGGACATTTGATAACGGCGAGTTCACCCGTATTGAACTGCCCTCCGCTCCCGTTGATCCGCTAGGGTTCCGGGATCAGAAAAAATATACGGACCGTCTGAAGGACGCCCGCGCCAAAAGCCATGTGGATGAATCCCTTGTGGTGGCGCACGGTAGCATTGGCGGGCATCCTGCCGTTGTGGCCGTCATGGCGTTTGAATTCATGGCAGGCACCATGGGCGCGGCTTTTGGCGAACGCTTTGTGGCCGCCGCACGTCTGGCTGTTTTGCAGAAATCTCCGCTGGTTGTTTTCACTGCGTCTGGTGGGGCGCGGATGCAGGAAGGCGCCATCAGCCTGATGCAGATGCCCCGCACCACCATTGCCGTGCAGATGCTGAAAGAAGCCGGTCTGCCTTACATTGTGGTGCTGACCAACCCGACAACGGGCGGGGTTACGGCCTCTTTCGCCATGCTGGGTGATGTGCAGATTGCAGAACCCAATGCCCTGATCGGGTTTGCAGGCCCGCGCGTTATTCAGGATACCGTGCGTGAAAAACTGCCCGAAGGCTTCCAGCGGTCCGAATATCTGCTGGATCACGGCATGTTGGACATGGTGGTGGTGCGTAAGGACATGCGTGCCACGCTGGGCCGCGTGATCGGGCTGCTGACGCGTGCGCCGGTTGGTGCTGAAAAATCAGCACCTGATCGGCCTGCGCCGGTAGAGGAAGCACCCACCGCGGCTCCGTCTGTCTGAGTTTGGCGAGCGTGCCCGCTTCTGCCGCCGGCGCAGCGCCGACAACCGAATTTTCTGGTCGCACTGGTGAGGTGCTGGAGCGCCTCAACCATCTGTACCCCGCGCTGATTGATCTTTCGCTGGGGCGGCTTGAAGCCCTGCTGACCAAGCTGGGTAACCCCGAAGAAAAACTGCCTCCTGTAATCCATGTGGCGGGCACCAATGGCAAAGGCAGCACCTGCGCAACGCTGCGCGCTATGGGTGAGGCCGCAGGCTGGCGTGTGCATGTCATGACATCCCCGCATCTGGTGGATGTTACTGAACGCTTCCGTATTGCGGGAAAGCTGGTCAGCGAGGCTGAACTGGTCTCCACGCTGGAAGAAATCGAGCGGGTGAACGCAGGCGCGCCCATTACGGTTTTTGAGGTGCTGACTGCCGCTGGTTTTCTGCTGTTTGCCCGCCATCCGGCAGAACTGGCGATTATCGAGGTCGGGCTGGGTGGCCGGTGCGATGCTACCAACGTGCTCAAACACCCGGCCGCATGCATTGTCACCTCTGTTTCCATGGATCATGAGGCCTTTCTGGGCAACACGCTTCAGGCCATAGCGGCAGAAAAGGCCGGAATTTTTAAACCCGGCGTTCCGGCGATCACAGGCGCACAACCGGAAGCCGTGATGCAGGTTTTAGAAGCGGAAGCCCAGAAGGTCGGGGCGCCTTTGCATCGGCGTGGGCACGAGTGGCAGATTACGCCAAAACGTTCTGCCGAGACCGCAAAACCGTCTTCCGCGCTCATCTTTACGGATGAGCAAGGCACCCTGCATCTGCCTGCGCCGGCGTTGTCTGGCCCGTGGCAGATTGAAAATGCCGGTCTGGCCGTGGAGGCTTTGCGGGTTTCCGGTTTGTCTGTTCCTGCCACGGCGTGGCAGGGGATTGGGAACGTTTTCTGGCCAGCCCGCATGCAACGCCTTCATGGCGCTCTGGCTGCGCGCGTGCCGGAGGGATGGGACGTTTGGCTGGATGGTGGCCATAACCCCGGTGCTGGCCATGCGCTGGGCAAGGAACTTCAGAACTGGGATGATCGTCCGCTCCACCTGCTGGTGGGCATGAAGCAGACTAAGGATGCATCCGGCTTTCTTGACCCTGTGCTGCCGTATGCCACGACGGTCTGGGCTATCAGTGAACCCAAGCAGCATCTGGCATTGCCGGTAGAGGCCATTGTGGCAGCATCCGGCGGTAAGGCGCAGGTTGGGCCAACACTGGCGCAGGCGCTTGATGGCCTCAAGGCGCAGTCTGAAGGAAAACCGGCGCGGGTGCTGATTTGTGGCAGCCTGTATCTGGCGGGTGTGGCGTTAACGCAGGATGGCTGGCAACCGGGCGCATAAAAGCGCCTGCCAGACATAGCTGTTACCAGTCCGCCAAGCGGAAGAGACTTTAATAAAACAAGGGGAGAAAAATGGTGCCCCCAGTAGGATTTGAACCCACGACCTACCGCTTACAAGGCGGTTGCTCTACCACTGAGCTATAAGGGCACAGCACAACTTGGTGCAGGGGCAGGATTAAAACGGCAATTTTTGACGCACGTCAAGGGCTGGTTTTCACTCCTGGTACAGATTTTTGGCTGTTATGATATTGCATCCCGCAAGGCGCTGGCGCATCTAGGCGATCATGCCGTACTCAGAGCCTGCACCAATGCCCCTTCTTTCTCTGCACGACAGCCAACGCCGCGCAACAGTGCCTTTCACACCGCTCGATCCGGGCCATGTGAAGGTCTATTACTGTGGGCCTACGGTGTATGATCTGGCCCATATCGGTAATCTGCGCGCCATGTTGACGGCGGATGTGCTGGTGCGGCTTCTGCGGCATCTGTTCCCGCGTGTCACGTTTGTGCGCAACATCACGGATGTGGATGACAAGATCACCGCCCGTGCCCGCGCAAACGGGGAGGATATTGGTTCCCTGACGCAGCGGACCACGGAAGAGTTTCATGCCGATCTGGCTGCCATGAACGTGCTGCCGCCTGATATTGAACCCCGTGCTACCCATAATATTGGCGAGATGCAGGCCCTGATCGCCCGCCTGATTGAAAACGGTCATGCGTATGAGGCCGATGGCCACGTGCTGTTTTCTGTCGCCTCTTTCCCATCGTACGGTGCGCTTTCCGGGCGTGACCCTGAAGAATTGGTGGCAGGCGCGCGAGTGGAAGTGGCCACCTATAAAAAAGATCCTGGTGACTTTGTGCTCTGGAAGCCCTCCGATGCAGACCAGCCAGGGTGGGAAAGCCCGTGGGGCCGCGGGCGTCCGGGGTGGCATATTGAATGTTCGGCCATGTCGCACCGCTATCTGGGCGAGAGCTTTGATATTCATGGTGGTGGGTCTGATCTGCTGTTCCCGCATCATGAAAATGAACGGGCCCAGAGTCTGTGCTGTTTCCCTCAGGGCAAGTTCGCCAATTACTGGGTGCATAATGCCATGCTGCTGGTGGAAGGGGAGAAGATGTCGAAATCGCTCGGCAACTTCCTGACCATTCGTGATGTGCTGGCTCAGGCTCCGGCAGAGGCGCTTCGCCTGTTGCTGCTGGGGGCGCATTATCGTTCCACGCTGAATTATACGCAGGCAGGGTTGCAGGAAGCGCGCAAAACGCTGGACCGGTTCTACCGCGCGCTGGCCGCAGGCCCTGTGCCTGAAGCGGATGTGCCGGAAGGTGTGCTGAAAGCCCTGACGGATGATCTCAATACACCCATGGCTATTGCCGAACTGCATGCATTGGCAGGGCTGGCACTGGCGGGAGACCGCGCAGCGGCGGGGGCTCTGAAAGCCGGAGCAGGCATGCTGGGGCTTTTGCAGGAAGACCCGGAAAAATGGTTCAAAGGGGATGCTTCAGAAGATGACGCAGCCATTGAAGCCCTGATTGCCGACCGTCTGGCAGCAAAGAAAGTACGGGATTTTGCAAAGGCCGATGCGCTGCGCGATCAGCTTCAGGCGCAGGGGATTGTGCTGGAAGACAGCAAGGACGGCACCACCTGGAGGCGTGCATGACCGGGCGTGACGGCGGCGCGCCGCTGGAGCCGATAGGCAATACGCCGGTTGTTATTCTGGTGCGGCCTCAGCTTGCTGAAAATATTGGCACGACTGCGCGGGCCATGGCTAACGGCGGCCTGTTTCACATGCGCATTGTGGCGCCGCGTGATGGCTGGCCGCAGGAGCGTGCATGGCGTGCCGCCTCTGGCGCAGACCGGATTCTGGATGCTGCAACGGTGCACGAAACGGTGGATGATGCAGTGGCGGACTTACACCATGTGTTCGCCACCTGTCCGCGCCCGCGCCACATTGTAAAGCAGGTCATGACCGCCCGTGGAGGCGCTGCCGAACTCCGTGCTGCAACCAACCGGGGGCTGCGTGTGGGCCTTATGTTCGGGCCGGAGCGGGCTGGTCTGGATAATGAGGATATGGCGCGGGCGGATGGGTTGATTCGCTATCCGCTGAATCCGGCCTTCATGTCCCTCAATCTGGCGCAGGCCGTCATGATCATGGCGTATGAATGGTGGCTTGCTGCGGATCAGACCCCGCCGCGTGAACTCATGACCAATGAAACCCATGTTGCCACCAAGGGTGAGCTTGAAAATTTCATGGGGCATCTGGTGCGGGAACTGGATGAGTGCGGTTTTCTGCATAATGAGCAAAAACGCCCCGGCATGGTGCGGAACTTGCGTCATTTCTTTACGCGGGGGGAAGTGACTGAGCAGGAACTGCGCACCATGCATGGGGTGGTGCGTGAACTGGCCAACAAGAGGCGCGCAAAAGTCTGACTGGTTTTTCAAACTGTCTCTGATCTGTTGGGGACGGTTTGAAATAAAGGAGCCCCTCAAAAAAGCGACCGGCAAGGGCGGATCAGTTTGGTACACGGTTTGGTGGGGTTACGGTTTCCCTGAACGGCGTGTGTGATTGATAGACCACTCTTACGCAGAAGGCTGCGGCCTTCATCGGAAATCCAAGACAACTGTTTGAAAAAGTTGCTCAGGTCGGTCCGGTTCTCTTTTGGTGGCTGAGTGTGCAGGATTTTCGTTCAGATCGTCCGGCATGGAGCTTTCAGATCCGGCTTTATCAGCCTTAAAAACCCTCGTGCCCCGTAAGTGCTGACTTTTCAGGCAGCATCCAAGGCCGGGTTCGTGTTTTTGCGAGAGAAACAGGGAGGCCGGTTATGGTCCCTGTTGAGAGTTTATCTGTCAGGCATGAGGACACACCTGACAGATAAAAAATCCTCAGTCGGCAGCCAGCGGCATGTTGCGCTGAGCCATGGCGGTGGTCACATGGTCTTCTAGTGCAGCCGTAATCTTGTCGGCCTGCTTGGCAAAGATATGGTCCGCTTCCGGAAAGACGCGATAATCAACCGTCACACCCTTCTGGGTGTTCAGTTTGTCTACCAGTTTATGGATGGCAGGTTCAGGAGCCATGTCATCCTTGCCACCAGCAATCATCAGTCCACCGCAGGGGCAGGGAGCCAGAAAGCCGAAATCATAGTAGGTGGCAGGCGGCGCAACACTGATCCACCCGGTAATTTCCGGACGGCGCATCAGAAGCTGCATGCCCACAAATGCCCCGAAGGAATAGCCAGCAATCCACAGGCCGGAAGCATTGGGGTTAACCATCTGCATCCAGTCCAGTGCTGCGGCGGCATCTGAAATTTCGCCAATTCCGCCATCATACCGGCCCTGAGACCGGCCGACGCCGCGTGAGTTGTAGCGCATGACCGAAAAGCCCATTTTTTCAAAGGACCGGTACATCGCATACGTAATACGGTTGTTCATGGTGCCGCCGTGCAGCGGGTGGGGGTGCAGCACGAGGGCAAGCGGCGCATTGGGCTCGTTTGAGTGATGGTAACGCCCTTCAAGGCGACCGTCAGGGCCGGCAAACATAACCTCAGGCATTTGTATTCCGCATAATCTTTGAATGCGCCCTTGGGCATGACGCATCCAGGTTTGGCGAAGGTCCCAGCATGGAACGATGCCGCGCACCGTGCCGGAACAGGCGGGTTATCAGGCCCGCAAAAAGGTCAAGAACTGTTCATCCGCTACCATGGAGGGAAGGCAGAGGGCGGCGGGCATACAGTATGGACATGGTATCATGCAAGACGCAGGAAAAGGGGGAGGCAGTTTTTCCGGCATTGACGGCGTCGGAAATGAGGGCATAATCCCCTCGTTCTGTCTCGCGGCCTTCTGTTATGGAAACAGTGTTTCCACAAAAGACGGCCTTGCTGCGCTGTATGGTATCGACCATAAGCCCCTCTATAACGGGTGCGGAGCCGAAATTTCCACATAAATCGTTATAATGGCTGTTTTGTGCCCTTTGCAGAGGACACCATTGCACCCCAGAAACAGGCAGGAACGGGATCATGACCGCACATACACACAGCAGGGATGGCCAGAGCCGTGTTGTGTATCTGGATGCCAACGCCACAGAACCATTGCGTCCACAGGCAAGGGACGCACTGCTTGAAGCGGCGGACATGACGGGAAACCCCTCATCCGTGCACAGGACGGGCCGTATGGCGCGGGCCGTGCTGGAAAGCGCGCGGGATACCGTGGCCCAGATGTTCGAGGTTGAACCGCTGAACTGTATTTTTACCTCAGGCGGCACGGAAGCCAATGTGTTGGCCATGCACGGTCTGGGGCAGGGACGTCGTTTTCTAGTGGGCGCGACGGAACATGATGCCGTGCGCAAAGGTGTTCTGGAGGGAGCACTGGTTAACTGGCTGCCGGTTAACCCCAATGGGCAGGTAGAACTGGACGCATTGGAGGCGGCCTTGGCGGCGGACGAGTCGCCTGCCTTTGTGTGCCTGATGCTGGCCAATAATGAGACAGGTGTGCTGCACCCGTTGGCGGAAGTGGCAGCACTTTGCCAGCGTTATGGGGCGCACCTGCATGTGGATGCCGTGCAGGCAGCCGGACGAATGGCGTTTTCCGTCGCAACCATTGGTGCGCAGAGTGTTGCGATTTCCGGCCACAAGATTGGGGGCCCAAAAGGCGCGGGGGCCCTGCTGCTGGCTGGCCCTGCTCCGGCACGGGTA
Source organism: Acetobacter tropicalis (assembly GCF_030644465.1). Lineage (NCBI taxonomy): Bacteria > Pseudomonadati > Pseudomonadota > Alphaproteobacteria > Acetobacterales > Acetobacteraceae > Acetobacter > Acetobacter tropicalis. Next base: position 1,795,864 of record NZ_JAUYUW010000001.1, read on the forward strand.
GCCCCCTTGTTTGAAGGCGGAGGGCAGGAACAGGGGCGGCGGGGCGGCACACAGCCATTGCCAGCCATTGCCGGGCTTGCTGCCGCTTTGAAAGCTGCGGTTGAAACTCCGCGTGACCTCAGTCCTTTGCGCAACCGGCTGGAGCAGGCGGCAGTAGCGGCAGGCGCTGTGGTGTGTGGGGCGGAAGCGCCGCGTCTGGGCAACACAACCTCACTGGCGCTGCCCGGACGGCGGGCCCAAGGGCAGTTGATGCGGCTTGATCTGGCCAATATCTGCGTATCGGCAGGCTCCGCGTGCTCCTCGGGCAAGGTGGCGTTTTCCCATGTCTTGCAGGCCATGGGGCTGGACACTCTGGCTGGAGAGGCGATTCGTGTGTCTCTGCCCTGGAATGTGCAGGAACAGGACATAGATAGGTTTATTCAGGCTTATGTTGGTATGGCGCAAAGTGCCTCCCCGGTTCTGGGGCTATAAGATACCGGCTGCTGGCTGTTCAAAAAGTCTTTCCGCAGACGTCTGATGGGGGACCAAATGGAAGAACTCTATTTCGATCACGCTGCGACCACCCCTTGTGACCCGCGGGTACAGGCTGTGATGATGGCGGCCCTTGAGCAGGAAAACGGCAACCCCCACAGCGCGACACACGACTCGGGCCGGAGAGCGGCTGCACTGGTGGAGGCAGCGCGGCAGCAGGTGGCCGATCTTCTGGCAGCCGACAGCCGTGAGATTATTTTTACGTCCGGAGCGACAGAGGCCAATAATCTGGCCATCAAGGGCGCAGCCCGGCATCTTGCCGCACAGGGTAGCCCGCGCAAACGCATCATTACAGTGGCGACCGAGCATAAATGCGTGCTGGAAAGCGTGCGTGATCTCGCCGCAGAAGGATTCGACCCCGTTATTCTGCCGGTGCAGCCTGACGGCCAACTTGCGCCCGATGTGCTGGCGTGCGCACTGGAAATTCCGACGGCGCTAGTCTCCCTCATGGCGGCCAATAATGAAACCGGCGTGCTACAGGATTTCACGACTCTGGCGCCTCTTGTGCAGAAGGCAGGGGCACTTCTGCATGCGGATCTGGCACAGGCAGCAGGCAAGATACCGATAGATGTCTCAGCCATGGGGCTGGCTCTGGCCTCGGTCTCTTCCCATAAACTGTATGGCCCGAAAGGTGCCGGGGCGTTGTATGTGCGGCGGCGGCCCCGTGTGCGGTTGGAACCGCTGTTTTCCGGTGGCGGGCAGGAGCGCGGCTTGCGCTCCGGCACATTGCCCGGCTTTTTGCTGGCCGGATTTGGGGAGGCCTGTCGTATTGCGCGGGAAGAGATGGCGAAGGATGCCACCCATCTGGCGACTCTGCGGAGTCTCTTCATGCAACGGTTGACGGAGCGCCTGCCGGGTGTTGGCATCAACGCGGAAAATGCGCCCCATTTGCCCGGCCTGTTCAGTGTGCGTCTACCAGCCGGGCTACGCGCGCTTGATGTGCTGGAGGCCGCAACAGGCATTGCCGCCTCGCTTGGTTCGGCCTGTTCCTCGGCTGAACTGGCACCGTCCTATGTACTGGAAGCCATGGGTTTAACGCGGGAAGAAGCGGGAAGAAGCTTGCGTCTCTCCCCCGGACGTTTTACCTCACCCGCCGAGGCGGAGCGTGCGGCGGATGTGCTGGCGCAGGCCGCCCTGCGGGTACGCGGCCAACGCATGCCCGAAGAGACCGCATGCGTGTGACCCTCACCGCAGTTGAGACAGCCTGGCAGGATATAAAGACGAATGCCCCAGATGACGTTTGTTGAGCAGGACGGAACAGAGCGTACGGTTGATGCGCCGCTTGGCCTTTCCGTACTGGAAATTGCCCATAAGCACGGTATTGATCTTGAAGGTGCCTGCGAGGGCTCTCTGGCTTGCGCCACCTGTCACGTGATTGTTGATCCGTCCTGGGCGCCGAAGCTCAATACGCCGACGGATGACGAAGAAGATATGCTTGATCTGGCGTTCGGGCTTGAAAAAACTTCTCGCCTTGGGTGCCAGATCGTCATGACCGAAGATTTGAACGGGCTGGTGGTGCGTCTGCCGCGCACGGCCTGACCACACACCGTTTAACGTAAGAAAGGGAGCGCCCATGCGCATTCTTGTGGCCATGTCCGGGGGGGTGGACAGTTCCGTGGTTGCCGCCCGCCTTCAGGCAGAGGGGCACGAGGTGATAGGCGCCACCCTCCAGCTTTATGATTCGCGCGGAGCCGCCAAAAAGGGGGCCTGCTGCGCGGGGCAGGATATCCGTGATGCTCGGGCTGTGGCTGATCGTCTTGGTTTCCCGCATTATGTGATTGATGCTGAGCGACGCTTTCAGGACAGCGTGATAGAGCGTTTTGCCGATGCCTATGCGGCGGGTGAAACACCTGTGCCCTGCGTGGCCTGCAATCAGGGCGTGAAATTTACTGATCTTCTGGGGTTGGCCAAGGAAATCGGCGCGGATGCCATGGCCACAGGCCATTACGTGCGGCGCGTGGAAGGCCCCGATGGCGTGGAATTGCACCGCCCGGTGGACAGCGCGCGGGATCAGTCCTGGTTTCTGTTTGCCACCACGCGCGAACAGCTTGCGTTTCTGCGCTTCCCCCTAGGCGATATGCCAGACAAGGGTGCCGTAAGGGCGGAAGCGGAAAAGTTTGGTCTGATTGTTGCAGGCAAGCCCGACAGCCAGGATCTCTGCTTTGTCAGTGACGGATCCTATGTGGATCTGGTTGAGCGCATGCATCCGGAAATGGCCGGGCCTGGCGAAATTGTGGACAGCGCCGGGCAGGTTGTGGGCCACCATGAGGGCGTGATGCGCTTTACCGTGGGGCAGAGCAAACGGCTGGGCAATGCGGCGCGCCTGAATGGTGAGCGTCAGATGGTGGTGGGCGTGGAACCGGGCCGCCGCCGTGTGATTATCGGCCCGCGTGAGCACTCTTTTGTCAGTTCTCTTTCCGTGCGGGATGTCAACTGGCTGGTGGATGCGCCGCCGGAGGGCCTTGTCTGCCATGTGCAAATGCGCGCGCGGGAAGTGCCGCGTCCGGCCCGGGTTATTCCCACGGCAGACGGGGCGCTGGTGCAACTGACCGAACCGGCAATGCCTGCGCCCGGTCAGGCCTGTGTGTTTTATGATGGCAGCCGTATTCTGGGCGGTGGTTTTATCCGCCGGGAAGCAGCCGCCTCGGCAGCCTGAGGGAGAGACAGCATGGCAGATGGTCGTCTTGTTATCGGCACGCAGCGTTATTCATCATGGTCTCTGCGTGGGTGGCTTATGGTGAAGCTGGCAGGGCTGAACGTCGCCACACAGGTTGTTCCGCTTGAAGGGGCTGGCCAGACCAAGGCGCTTAAAACCCTTTCTCCCAACGGGTGCGTTCCCTATCTGGAGCACAACGGGGCGCAGGTGTGGGATTCGCTTTCCATTGCTGAATATTGTGCGGAGCATGCCCCGACCCTGTGGCCTGCGGACCGGTGCGAGCGTGCTGTTGCCAGGTCTCTCTCGGCGGAAATGCATTCGGGGTTTCGTGGCGTACGCTCCACATTCCCCATGAATCTGGGGCGGGATGCTCGTCCTCTGGCAACACCCCTTGATGCGGATGTTCTGAAAGATATTGCGCGTATTGATGCCATCTGGACCGATGCACGTAAGCGTTATGGTCAGGGTGGGCCCTTCCTGTTCGGGGCGCAGTTCGGCAATGTGGATGCCATGTTCGCGCCGGTTGTCTCGCGCTTTTTGTCCTATTCCGTGCCAGCGCTTTCCGAGACGTCTCTGGCCTATATGCAGGCAGTGCGTCATCATCCCCTGATGCAGGAATGGTACGAGGCTGCGGCGCGTGAGCCGGAAGCGTGGCATCTGGACATGTACGAATCCATTGCGTGATCCCTGACGGGAGGCATCAGACTTATGATGTCGATGCAGGCTTCTGCCTCAAGACCACAGGATGAGGACGCAATGCCGTTGAAGGTGATGACTGTCCTGCCACCGAGAGAGCGCTTTGCGGTGGGGGAGGCTGGTGCAATTTCTCTGCTGGTGCAGCGCATGGCTGCGCCGGGAGAAATTGTGGTGGGGTTGCCGCCGGACAGCGCACCCTTTGCTGGTATTTTTTTTCTGCCCGTGCAGCGCGTTTTTCGGCCTTTCAGCCGTATTCACCGTTATGCTGGTGGGGTGGCGCGTCTGGCACGGCAGGTGCAGCCTGATCTGCTGGAAGTGCATAATCGTCCGGATGTGGCGCTTGCCTTGCGCAAACTGTGCCCTACCGTGCCGGTTGTACTGGTGCTGCATAATGATCCCTGTGGCATGCGGCGCGCGCGAACATCGGGGGAGCGCGACAAGCTGGGGCAGGCGGTCGCCATTGTGGCTGTGTCAGAATGGGTGCGTTCGCGCTTTGTCAGCCAGAATGTCAAAGCCTGTGTACGGGTTCTGCCCAATAGTTTGACTATGGCCTCTCTCCCCGCCCAACCGGACCAGCGGGAAAAACGCCTGCTGTTTGCAGGCCGGGTTGTGGCGGACAAAGGGGCCGATGCGTTTGTTGCGGCCTGTGCCCAGCTTCTGCCCCGGTACCCGGAATGGCGGGCGGATATGATCGGTGCAGACCGTTTTGGCCCGGATTCGCCAGAGACCCCCTTTCTGGCAGCACTCCGCCCCAAGGCGATTGAAGCAGGGGTAGTATTGCATGGCTACCAACCGCATGAGGTCGTGTTGAACGCCATGGCGCATGACGCCATTGTGGTTGTGCCCAGCCGTTGGCCGGAGCCTTTTGGCATGTCCGCGCTGGAAGCCATGGGATGCGGGGCCGCCCTTGTCGCATCACGCAAAGGCAGCCTGCCCGATGTTGTGGGCGATACAGGCCTGTATGCAGACCCGGATGATCTTCCCAAACTGGTTCAGGTTATTGAGCGCTTGATGCTGGATGAACCGCTGCGCCAGACCTTGGGGCAGGATGCCCGTCAGCGGGCGTGGTTGTTTGATACAACCATCGTGCGTGAAAAGCGGCGTCTTCTGCATCAGGACATTGTGCGGGAATGGCGCTGGAAAGGCACCTTCCACGCCTGAAAGATAATTTTGAAAATTTACTCAGACTCGGCGAATAGGTCTTTTTTCGCAGGATAAGAGGGGTTTCAAAGGAGTCGCCCCGATTCTACCCACAGTTCCATCCACAGGCTTGTAACGCCGCTTGCATACCCTTGCGAGGTGGGGCGACGGCCTTCACTGGTGGCGTAAAAGGCAACGTCAGGCTACGTGCCAGCAGGTGAAGCCCCTCCGGATGGGGCGCCCCGTAAAGTGTATCGCCTACAATGTGCCAGCCCATGGCGGCGCAATGGACTCGGGCCTGATGGGTCCGGCCCGTGTGCAGATGAAGTTCCAGCCAGCAGAGTGAGTCTGATCGACCCAACACGCGCCAGGACGTTCGGGCAGGAGTGCCTTTTTCGCTGGTGATCATCCGCCAACCGCTGCGATCTGTCTGTTTGAGAAGAGGCAGATCAATTTCGCCAGTATCGTCCTTGGGGCCGCCTTGAACAACGGCCCAGTAGGTTTTCTGCGCTGTCCTGCTGGCAAAAGCCTGTTGCATGGCCAGCAAGGGTTGCTTGCGCAGCGCAATGGCCAGACAGCCGGATGTTTCCGTATCCAGCCTGTGGGCCAGCCATGGTCCATCCTTACGCCGCGACAGAAGTGGAAAGCAGTCTTCCACACAGGGGCCTCCTTTCGGCCCTGCATGCACAGGGATACCCGCCGGTTTGTCCAGAATCACCACATGCTGATCCTGATACAGCACGGAGAGAGGAAAGGGCGGAGCTGAAAGGGTGCTCATTCCTCGCGGGCGGACCCCACCAGCACCTTGCGGCGGCCTACATGGTCGGCCCGGCTGATAATGCCTTCCTTTTCCATCTGTTCAATCAGCTTGGCGGCGCGGTTGTAGCCAATGGAGAGGTGCCGCTGCACGAAGGAGGTCGAGGCTTTCCCTTCCCGCGTTACAATGGCTACGGCTTCATCATACATGTCTGATTCGCCGCTATCTCCGCCGCCCGACTTGCCGCCGCCAGCGGGCGCTTCTTCCACGGGTTCGGCCAGCACGTCATCATCGTAAATGGGTTCGCCCTGTTCTTTCAGGAAGCTGACAACCTGCTCCACTTCGCTATCGGCCACAAACGGACCGTGCACGCGGGTAATGCGGCCGCCCCCCTGCATGAACAGCATGTCACCCTGGCCCAGCAATTGTTCCGCACCCTGTTCACCCAGAATGGTGCGGCTATCAAACTTGCTGATCACCTGAAAGGAGATACGGGTGGGGAAGTTGGCCTTGATGGTGCCGGTAATCACATCCACGGAGGGGCGCTGCGTGGCCATGATCACATGGATGCCAGCCGCACGCGCTTTCTGGGCCAGACGCTGCACACACGCGTCAATTTCCTTGCCGGCGGTCATCATCAGATCCGCCATTTCGTCAATAATCACGACGATATAGGGCATCGGGTCCAGCGTGACGGATTGTTCCTCAAACACGGGGTTGCCGGTTTCAGGGTCAAAGCCCGTCTGCACACGGCGTACCACCACTTCACCATCAGCACGGGCTTCGGCCGCGCGGGCATTATAGCCGGCAATGTTTCGCACCTGCATATGCGCCATGGTGCGGTAGCGGCGGTCCATTTCACGCACCACCCATTTCAGGGCGTTCACGGCTTTTGGGGGTTCTGTCACAACCGGGGTGAGCAGGTGCGGAATGCCATCGTAAATGGAAAGTTCCAGCACCTTGGGGTCAATCATGATCAGGCGGCATTCATCGGGGGAAAGCCGATAAAGCAGCGAGAGGATCATGGCGTTTACGCCAACCGATTTCCCTGAACCCGTGGTGCCCGCAACAAGCAGATGCGGCATGCGGGCCAGATCACTGAACACGGGCTCGCCCGCAATGTCTTTCCCCAGAGCAAGGGAGAGGTGGGCGGGATCATTCTGCCAATCCGGCTGGCTGAGCAGTTCAGAAAGATAAACTGTCTCGCGTGTCTGGTTTGGTACTTCAATACCAATCACATTCCGCCCGGGCACGGTGGCGATACGAACACTCAGAACCGAGAGCGAGCGCGCAACGTCATCCGCCAGCCCGATCACACGGGCGGAACGGATACCGGCAGCGGGTTCCAGTTCATAAAGCGTGACCACAGGGCCAGCGCTCATGCCCACAATGGTTCCCTGCACACCGTAATCAGAGAGCACCTGTTCCAGCAGGCGCGCCGTGGCGTTCAGTGCTTCGGCGGAGGGGCCATATTGCGTGTGGGCGGGGGCTGGTTTCAGCAGATCAAGGGGTGGCAGTTCCCAGCCGCCTTTCTTGGCAGATACGGCGGGAGCCTTGGGCGTGCTGGGTCCGGTTGCGTTTTCCTTACCTGTAAACAGGCGACCCAACAGGCCGCTTTTGGGGGCTGGGGCTGCGGCCGTTACAGGGTGCGGTGCAACAGCAGGAGTGGGGGCTGGTGCTGGTGCTGGTGGCTCACGCAGGGCTGGAGCGGTAGAACCTGCACTAGGTGAGACTGCCGGTGCGTCTTCTTCCCGCAGGGCCAGAGCAGTGCCAGGGGGAATATGGTCAGGAAGTGAGAGATCATCTTCCTCTTCTTCCTGCGAAAAAAGGGAGTGGGCAGAGGTTCTGCTTGCCGCGTAGGAGGTCTCCTCCGCGGTGGCAAAACGGCCTGCCGTACCAATGGGAGCTTCCTCCTCACGCGGTTTGCGGCTGGCATAATAGCGTACAAAGCGCATACCGAGCTGGCCCGGCAGACGGAGCACAACCATCACCCCGTGCCATAGCGTTGCCCATTCCTGACGGCGCAGCCCGGTGCCCAGCGCCAGAAGCAGGCATGACAGAAGCAGACCGAGAATCCACACCAGCATGCCACCAGCGGGACCAATGGCGGCTGTTCCGGCGGAAAGAGAAGTCTGGGCGATGGAAAACCCGATACCACCGCCAATGCCAGCTTCTGTGGGCCAATGCATGGGGGGGAGGGCAGTAAACAGAAGGGGGATGGCGGCCAGCAGGGCCCCGCTTACCGGCAGAAGGCAGAGGATAGCCAGAAAGCGCAAGCCAAACACCACAAGGGATTCATGGCCCAGCAACCTGTGGCTCATGAAGCGCCAGCCCCATGCCATCAGAATAAAGGCAGGCAGCACGGCTGCCATGCCAATACCTTGCAGCAACGTGTCTGACAGCACAGCGCCCACCATGCCAAGCAGGTTGGTGGGGGGCTGGCCTGTTGCCGTATTGAAAGAGGGGTCTTTCGGGTTGTACGTGGCCAGAGCAACCAGCAGCGCGCAGGCAAGCACACAGAGAAGGAGACCGCCTCCTTCTTCCAGCCGCAGCCGAAGCGTGCTCTTGTAAGTGGGAAGGACATAGTCTGCAGATCGTGTGTGGCTCGCTCGCGCCAAGGGTCTGGATCCTGACTCCAAAAGGCCCTGAAGATCTTGCAGCCCAAAGGGCAGCCTGTTTCTTTCAGGGCAGTTATCACAAAAACAGCGTTCGGAAACGGTGGCCCAACCTACCGTGAACTTCTGCTGTAAAGAAGGTTTGTAAGGCAGAGTTTTGGCAAAATGCCCGTTTTTTGCGCTTTACCCGAGCAGAAACCACAACCGGAACACCAGTTGCTCCAGTTTTTCATGTCGCCGGAGCTGTTCCATCTCCCGCAGGAGAGAGAATCGGGCAGCAACACCATGCCACCCATGGCGGAGCCCTTTATGAATGGTGTGCAGGCTTTCCTGATTTTCCGGAGTCAGCAATGTCTGGCGGCTGAGCAGATAAAGCGTATTGGCCCGAAAGATATCCATAAACAGGCTGGGGCCGCGCCGCAGGGCCCCCATGGCACGTTGCAGAAAGCGGGCTGGGGCACCCACAGCATTCTGTCCATGCTGCCGGTAAAGCAGAACAGGGTGATTATCTGTCAGGATGTTTCCGCCTGCGCCGGCCACCAGCAGATAGGCCCACCAGTCATGCAGAATATGGGGGGACGCGGGCATGGCTTTTTTCAGGAGATCACAAGCGGCAGGAGAAAGCATGATCGTGCAGCCGGTTGCAATATTCTGTGTGAGAGCCGCCAGAAAAGAGGTGGAGGCTGGCAGGCGTGGAGACAGCCCCAAGGGGGTGAGGTTTTTGTCCGTCAGGGTTTGTCTGGCGCAATAAAGTGCGGCGTGGGTCGCCGGGAGGGCCGCCAGCGCTTTCAGGCCACGCGCTAGTTTGTCCGGAAGCCAGACATCATCCTGATCACAGAATGCCACAGGAACATGCGGTGGAACGGCTGCCAGAAGTTTTGAATAAGACGCTGTTACCCCCAGATGCCGCCCATTGTGAGGGGTGACCAGAATGCAGCGTGTTCCCAGTTTCTGGCTGAAACGCTGCATCAGGGTGAGGGTCGTATCCGTAGAGCCATCATCCCGCCAGTAAAGTACCCAGTTAGTGTGGGTTTGGCCCTCAAGGGAGGCAAGCTGTTCGCTTAAATAGGTTGCTCCATTATAAAGCGAAAGCAGAATAGCAACCGGGCCCTCTGAAAGCCCCGATTGTGCAGGAAAAAGGCGTCCGGGCATGCTGCTCTGACTGTTATCCTGCACTCGGGGTCCTCTGACAGGGGGATGAAAAGACTGCTTCCGTAACGTAGTCAGAAGCAGTGGGTGCCTTTTTTTACTCAGGCTGCCGGGGTCTGGGCAAAAATCTGGTTTACAACCTGCCTCACGCTTTCTTCCCACGCGGGCATGGTTACGCCAAATACACGGGTGAGCTTGGAATTGTCCATCCGTGAATCAGCAGGCCGTTTGGCGGGAGTAGGCCAATCTTCTGTCCGAATGGCTGTAACTGTGGGCATGGGTTGCCCATGGTCAGCCGCATCTTTCAGTGCTTCTACCGCCAGACCGTGCCATGTGGTTTCACCTGTTCCGCACACATGGTAGATCCCGGCAAAATCATCTTTCCAGCCGTCTTTTTCGAGAATGGCAAGAACGGAAAGAATGGCGCGCGCCAGATCATCGGAACTGGTGGGATTGCCTTTCTGGTCCCCGACCACTTTCAGAGCCGGATTTTTGGCTCCTGCGTTCAGCATGGTGCGAACAAAGTTCTTGCCATGAGCCGAATACACCCAGGATGTCCGGAAAATCAGGGTCTTGGGATTGGCAGCCAGTGCCTGTTTTTCGCCTTCAGCCTTTGTGCTGCCATAAACCGTGTCAGGGGAGACCGCATCTGTTTCCACATACGGTGTGCCTTTGTCTCCGGAAAAGACGTAATCTGTGGAAACATGGATCAGCGGAATATTCTGCTGGGCGCACAGGCGGGCCAGTTCTGCCGGACCACTCGTGTTGGCGCGGGCAGCCGCTTCAGGTTCCTTTTCCGCCAGATCAACAGCAGTCCAGGCTGCGGCATTGACTACGGCAACCGGTTTGACGGCTTCCAGCGTGGCAGCCAATGTTTCAGGTTTGTCAAAATCAAAACCGGGACGTCCAACGCAATGAATGCGCGGACCGCCAAGCGTGATCAGAGATGTTGCAAGCTGCCCGGTGCCACCGGTGACCAGAATGGGACCACCTTCAGATGCCAGAATGCTCATGACGTGCTCCCGTTCTTAAAATTGAAACCAGCTTTTGGCGGCAGAAAATTCCGGTGCTTCCAGATCTTTTTCTGACAAAATGGCGTCTTCAGGTTTGACAGGCCAGTCAATGGCCAGTTCCGCACTGTTCCAGATTACCGCCCGTTCAGAAGCCTTGTTGTAAAGGCCGGTGCATTTGTACTGAACTTCCGCGTTTTCAGTCAGGGTGCAGAAACCGTGCAGGAAGCCCGGCGGAATCCAGAGCTGGGACCAGTTTTCTTCTGACAGTTCAGCCGCAACCCATTTGCCATAGGTCGGGGAGCCAGTGCGGGCATCAATTGCGACATCCCAGATGGCCCCTTTGGTGCAGCGTACCAGTTTTCCCTGAGCATATGGTTCAAGCTGGCAATGCAGGCCACGAACAACACCTTTCTGGCGGGAAAGGCTCTGGTTATCCTGAACGAATGGCTGGGTAATGCCTGCGTCACGCATGCGGTCGATATTGTAGGTTTCGGAGAAGAACCCCCGATTGTCTCCAAAGCGCGGCGGCGTAACAAGGATGACGTCCGGAATGGCGAGACGATCAACTTTCATGAAGGCAGATCTCCAGAAATTAAGACTGGCATAAAATTAAGGCGGGCATAGAAAAAAGGGCTGCCTGATCAGCAGCCCACGGGAGCAGAATCGGCAACCTGCATCAGCAGGCGGCCCAGTTCGGTTTTGATCATGCGCTGTGCATGAGCCCGCAACTGGTCTGCATCAATAAAGCCCATGCGATAGGCGACTTCAGCCGGAGAACCGACCAGCATGCCCTGACGTGCCTGAATGGTATGCACAAACTGACCGGCTTCCATCAGGCTGTCGGGAATGCCGGCATCCAGCCAAGCGCAGCCACGGCCAAGGCGGTCAACATGCAGGGATCCTTCTTCCAGATAGAAGCGGTTGAGATCCGTAATTTCCAGTTCACCACGGGCAGAGGGCTTCACTCGTTTTGCAAAGTCCAGCACCCGGTTATCGTAGAAATAGAGTCCGGTCACCGCCCAGTTGGAGGGGGCTTCCTTCGGTTTTTCCACAATGCTCAGGGCCCGGCCTGTGCTGTCAAAGGTGACCACGCCGTAGCGTTCTGGATCACGTACCTGATAAGCAAAGACCGTAGCGCCCGTCGGGCGGAGGGCCGCAGTTTGCAGGGCGGCGCTCAGGTGGTCAGCAAAAATAAGGTTATCGCCCAAAGCCAGTGCACAGGGGGCGTTCCCCAACCAGTCTTCCGCAATCAGGAACGCCTGCGGAATACCATCGGGAGAAGCCTGTACCCGGTATTCAAACCGTACGCCGAACTGGGACCCATCTCCCAGAAGGCGTTTGAACTGCGGCAGGTCAGCAGGTGTGCTGATGATCATGATATCCTTGATGCCCGCCAGCATGAGCGTGGAGAGCGGATAATAGACCATCGGTTTATCATAAACCGGCAGCAACTGTTTGCTGGCAGCCAGAGTCATGGGGTACAGGCGCGTGCCGGAACCACCGGCCAGCAGGATGCCCTTCATGGGCGTGGCGACTGCGGGTTTCTGTGTCATTCTGCGGCGGTTCCCAGGCGGTTTCCGGTATAGCGGCGGGCGCGGATAGCTTCCCACCAGTCACGATTATCCAGATACCACTGCACGGTACGGCGGATTCCGGTTTCAAAATCATGCTTGGCTTTCCAGTCCAGCGCCTGTTCGGCATGGGACGGATCAATTTCATACCGGAAATCATGGCCAGGGCGATCGGATACAAAACGGATCAGACGCTCGCGCGGCCCTGCGGTATCCGGGGCCAGTTCGTCCAGAACGGCGCAGATGGTCTTGACCACTTCCAGATTGCTGCGTGGCTGGCGGGCGCCAATGGCGTATGTTTCGCCCGGCACACCTTTTTCCACGGCCTTGACGAGTGCTTCTGCGTGGTCTTCCACAAACAGCCAGTCCCGCACGTTGGCGCCATCGCCGTAAACAGGCAGTTCCTTGCCTTCAATGGCGTTGATGGTGATCAACGGGATCAGTTTTTCCGGGAAATGCCAGATGCCGTAATTGTTGGTTGTGTTGGTCACAAAAGTGGGCAGACCATAGGTATGGTACCATGCTCGCACCAGATGGTCTGAAGAGGCTTTGCTGGCGGAATAGGGGCTGCGCGGATCGTAAGGCGTAGTTTCCGTGAACGGTGGATCATTGGGTTCCAGTGCACCGAATACTTCGTCGGTTGAAATATGATGGAACCGGAAGGTTTCACGGTCGGCCTTGTCCAGCGTGAGCCAGTATTTCCGTGCTGCTTCAAGCAAGGAATAGGTGCCGACCACGTTGGTCTGGATAAAGACACCAGGGCCATCAATGGAGCGGTCTACATGGCTTTCCGCGGCCAGATGCATCACGGCGTGCGGGCGGAACGTCTCGAACAGACGGCTCATCTCGCTACCATTGACAATATTGGCCCGTGCAAACTCATAGCGTCCGCTGGAGGGGGCATTTTCCACTGTTTCTTCAGAAGCTGCATAGGTCATGCAGTCAACATTGAGAACAGAGTGATCGGTTGACCGAATAATGTGTCGGATTACCGCAGACCCGATAAATCCGCATCCGCCCGTTAATAAGATACGCATAGAGTTTCCGCTTTTGTGGACCAAAGAAAACTTTTAAATTCTTACGTAACAGGCATAACGCAGAAAATTCCCATTCGCCAGTAATCATGCACAATTTGCGCAATTAGGCCGGTGCGCAGTATGAAAAAGACGAAGTGACGCAGCGTGGCTGGCTGGTAAGGACGAAGAGAATGTTTGCCGAAAACCTGACGGAAACGCTGTTGAGGGTGTTGGAAAGACCGGAACTGAAAGTTCTTGCACAATTCTGTTGCATTACGCTTAACCCTTCGATCGGACATCCTTTTCAGGTTAATCGGCAGGGAGACATCACTCTTGGCGCACCCTGCCTGGGGGAAGAGACAGTTGTAGCGTTTCACCTGCGGCATGCGCTTGAGCTCGCCGTTCTGTTGAAAAAAACCTCCGAATCGCAACGTGAAACCACCCGAATCATTTTGGCTGCCGCCCGTACAACTGCCAGATTCTGGTTGCTGGACAGTTGTGCCGACCAGCCTCCACCTGAAGCGTGGGTTCGTGTCTTTTCAGCAGCCGATGTACCCACAAAAGCGGCCTTGAAGGCTGTTTATCCAGTTTTTCAGCCTCTTGTAGCGGAGGCTGGGGGCCATGAACAAAGACCGCTTTCCTCTGGGGAGTGGGATGAGATTTTCGACTGGCTAGTGAAAGCTTGGTCTCTGATTGGTCCGGTTGAAGCGCTGATGGCAGAAGGAGGAGATGCGCGGCTGAGTGTGGGCGTGCGCACAGGGCTGAATCACTACGGATGTTCCCACCGCCCGCGCCCATGGGCTGTGACGTTCGCCTCCTCCACGGCCTCTTCCCTATCTGAACGCGGTTTTACAGGGGGGGAGCTTGCTCGACTGGCTTTGATGCGGGCCGTGCTACAAGGGAATGCTCATACGTTTTTAAAGCAGAAGGCGCGAGATATACGGGGCTATCTGGCCGGTTTTTTTGGGCTTGTGGATTCTGATGCGGTTATTCTCTCTCCTTCCGGCACGGATAGCGCATTGGCTGTGCTTGCATTCTCGGCGGCCTGCAACAAGCCCGTTACAACAGTACTGACAGCGCCGGATGAAACGGGAAGCGGTGTCCCTTTTGCTGCGCAAGGCTGCCATTTTGCGCAGGAAACAGCTCGTGGCGTCTTGGTGGAAAAAGGCAGCCTTGTAGACGGTTTTCCAGCGGACACACGGTGTTTGACGCTTCCCTTACGCAATGTGGAAGGGGGCTTACGTCTATCCGATGACGTTGTTCATTCCTGTCAGGTTATGGTGGCCGAAGAGGTTGCGGCAGGACGGCGGGTTCTCCTTCATGTTCTTGATTTGTCGAAAACTGGCCTGCTGGCGCCAGATATGGAAGCGATTGCCGCTTTGTGTGCTGCCTATCCGGGGTGTCTGGATGTGGTGGTGGATGCTTGCCAGACCCGTCTTATGCCCCAGCGGGTAAAAACCTATCTGGACCGTGAGTGGGCGGTAATGGTCACAGGTTCAAAGTTCTATACAGGCCCCCCATTCTGTGGGGCGTTGCTTCTGCCGGACTCCTGGAAAAAACGCCTCGCACACGGAGGGCTGCCTGCGGGGCTTGCGGCTTACGCCAACCAGTGTGAATGGCCTTCCAGCCCTGCGTGTCAGGTGCTGGCTTCAGGTGCTAATCATGGTTTGTTGCTCCGGTGGTCCGCGGCTCGGGCTGAGATGGAAGCGTTTGCCGCGATCCCGGCGGATGTGGTGTCAGAGCGTCTCCACAGTTTTCTGCATGCCGTGACACAGGCTATTCTGACTCAGCCTGATCTGCAATTATTGACCCCTTACGTGCCTCAACGCCCCATTCTGCCGGACGATTGGGACAGACGGCAGACTATTCTTTCTTTCATGGTCCGGGCTCCCGAGGCTCCGGATATTGATACGCCGCTTGATTTTGATCGATGTCGAAAACTGTATCAGTGGCTAAATGCGGATGTATCCGATTACGTGCCGTTGGTGGACCGCAAGCTGGGCGCGCTTCTATGCCATATCGGGCAGCCAGTTGCGCTACCTCACCCTCATGCGCGTGGAGGAAAAGCGGCAGCCTTGCGCCTATCAGCCGGAGCCCGACTGATATCGGGTGAACCTTCGCATGATGGATTGGGTACCAAGGCCAGAATGGCACGCGAAATAGCGGATGCCCGTAAGGTTCTGGAAAAAATCAGCCTGATTCTTGCACATTGGTCTGCTATTGCCACGGCAGATCCGCTGCCTTCCTATGCTCCTAAATTCAGTATGGGATTTCCCGCTTTGGGTGCAGATGGCTCATCATGTCATCATGGAAATGGTGGAGGTTCGCAGCAGGCAGGCATTACAATTTCTTCTCTTGCCTTGGGCCGTTCCTGATCGCACAACAGCAGCATGAGTGCATCTGTAACGTCTCCCAAAATCGTACAATCCAATCAGGGCAACTTTCTGGATACGCCTCAACTGGCCACGGGTGTGACCCGTTTCTGGCTTATTCGCCACGCGCTGGTGGAACAAAATGCCAGAATGAGCCTGTATGGCACTCTGGACGTACCCCTTTGCCCGGATAGCCTGATTGCCCAGCGCCCGATGTATGAAGCGCTGGCGGCACGCCTGCCCCGCAAGGCCCGCTGGCTGATCAGTCCCCTCTCGCGGACGCGGTGCACGGCGGAAGCCATTCAGGATGCCGGATATGGGCCTGCCGAACTAAAGGTTGAGCCAGCCCTGATTGAACAGAATCTGGGGGAATGGCAGGGAATGGCGCATCAGGAACTGCCGGATCACCTGCATCTTGCGCCGCATCCGTTCTGGTCCGTTGCGGCCTCTGAATGCCCCCCAAAAGGGGAAAGCATGATTGATGTCTGCGCCCGTGTGGGGCGCGGGCTGGATCGTCTGGCAGAAACCTATGCCGGACAGGATATGATTGCTGTCAGCCATGGCGGTGCCATTCGTGCGGCCCTGGCCCATGCTCTGCGTATTCATGCTGAAACGGCTTTGCATTTTTCCATCCAGAATCTATCTCTCACCATCCTGGAACGGCTGGAAGAGGGATGGCGGGTTGTAACCGTCAACGAATTGCCGGGCATCTGATTTTTTAAGCAATCGGCAGCAGAAATCAGGCTTTATCCCTTCTCAGGGAGTGCCAGATTTTTGCTGTTGCTGTTGCTGTTGCTGTTGTGGCGAAGGCGGTGCGGGTGACAGCGGGGGCGTGACCACCGGCGGTTTTCCGTTTTCTGCCGGTGGTATGGGTTGTGACGCCGCTGGCGGGTTTTGCTGCACGTTAGCTCCCGCAGGGGCGTCTTTTCGGGTCTGATCATCCTGTGCGTCCTCTTCTGTATGCAAAGCAGAAAGCGGTACGCCCTTAAGCGGAGATTTTTCGGTCACAGGAATATCCGGTCCCTTGGCATCCCACGCGTCAACAGGGGGAAGCGGCTGCTGGGATGGCTGATCAGCCAATGGGTTTTTGTCCAGAACTTTTCGGGTGCTTTGCGGGTAGCGGTTCATCAATCCCAGCAGGGTGCCGTTTGTCCAGCCAAAGCCGACCTGCATGGGGTATTCTCCACCGCCCTTGCCGCCGGTGGGGCTTATGTCGTTTGCCACAACATCATATTTTTCCAATAGAACACCACTTTTTTCAAAGGTGCCAATAACGCGTGCCATCCATCTGCGGCCAATATCGGCTGCCAGATCATGGTGCCCGTACTGTTCCAGCCCCTTTATGGCCATCCATTCTTCAGGAGCCCACCCGTTCGGGGCATCCCATTGCTGGCCGGTCACCTGATCCGTTACGGTCAGCCCGCCCACATGCAGCAACCGTTTCTGGATGGTATGCGCCACGGCATCGGCCTTGTCCTGTGGGGCCAGATGAAGGAAAAGCGGAACAGCCGTGGCAGTGGACAGAATGCCGGTGGGTTTGCTGGTTTTCCAGTTGTAATCGAAATAGGCGCCTTCTTTTTCATCCCACAGATAATGGTTGATGGCGTCCTGAAGCTGTTTGGCCTGCTGCATGTATGACGCGGATTTCCCTTTATCTCCACTCAGCGCGTAGGCGTGGGAGAGGGTCTGCATCAGATGCACCATCAGACAATTATATTCTATTGTCAGGAGCGATGTTGTCTGGATGGTTGAAAGGGTTTTTCCGTCCGCCAGCCAGCGTGAGGAATAATCCCATCCGGTTTCAGCGCCCGCGCGCAGATCACGCCAGAGATCATTGGCGTTGCGTTGTGTTTGGCGGGCAGTGGCCAGATCCTGCGGGTAGCTTTCATCGCGAGGCGTGTTCATGTCATCCCATGGGCGAAACATGAGTGTTCCGTCGGGGAGTTTTACGGCGTGTCGCCACGCGTTTCCGGGTTTGAGTGTGGCGGCTCCATCCGTCCAGTAATCATATTCGCGCTGCAGTTCTGGCAGGAAGGACGTGTAAACCACCTGCCCATCATGGCTGGCGAGCAGATCCAGCATCACGGAGAAAAACGGAGGCTGAGACCGGCTGAGATAATAGGTGCGGTTTCCGTTGGGCATATGCCCATACCGTGCGATCAGGGAGGCAATATCCTGCACCATGTTGCGCATCAGATCGATGTGCTCGTCCTCATAGAGGCCAATCATGGTAAAATAGCTGTCCCAGTAATATATTTCTGAAAAACGTCCGCCGGGAACAATGTATTTCTGTGGCAGTGCGAGCAGAGAAGACCACGGCACGGCAGTATCGGCGTCACGTGTCAGGACATCCCACATGCCGGTAATGTAATCGCGCACGTTTTCATCAGGTTTGCGTGAATAGGCAGCAGACCGCAGAACAGGAATGGTGAAATGTTCTGATACAAACAGCTTCAGGTTGAAATCGGGCAGGTCTTTCTGCTGCTTCCACATGGCAACCAGATCAACAGGAGCCTGATCGGGAATGGCATCGGCCACCGCTTTTGCATCCGTGAAGATTTTGGCTGCATGAATGGCGGCGAACAGTTCTCCTAGCGCAATGGACGGCGGACGCAGATCCTGCGGAATGGAGAGAGGGTGATCTCCCGCATGGGGAGCAGGAAGCCGATTGAACAGTTTGGCCTGCACGGGTGGCGTTGCATCATCCTGCTGGTCCAGCGCGGGAGAGGCATCACGAGGGCTTGCGGACTGCGCCACGCCAGCGTTGCTTTCAGGAGCAGGAGCAGGAGCAGGAGCAGGAGCAGGAGCAGGAGCAGGAGCAGGAGCAGGAGCAGGAGCAGGAGCAGGAGCAGGAGCAGGAGCAGGAGCAGGAGCAGGAGCAGGAGCAGGAGCCTGCGTTGCGGTGGAGGTGAGCCTGACCACGGAGGACGGTGCCGCGAGGGCCGGAGTTGGCTTTTCTCCTTCCACCTTAGAAGTCTCCACTGAGGGGAGGGCTCGTGCGCCTATTGGAGCGTCTGCCTGCATGGAGGAGGACGTTGGGGAGGGAAGCGGCGCAGCAGACTGCGCCCACCCGCTGAGTGGTGTGCTGGCCAGAAAAAGGAACAGGGCTACAGAGCGCAGGCGTGAGCAAGAGAGAGTGGCAGCAGGCAACGAGCGCGGAGTCAGCACGGAAGAAGGGAATATGCTGGAAATATGGGCTGTAGGGCTTGTTCTGTCCGTATGCGCGCTCATGTCTTTCTTTCAGTCGAAGTCTTTCTGGCCAACGCAAAACCTGTCAGCCTCTCTTGCCAAGGCGGAGGAATGGAAACCTCCGGCTGGTAGGTAAAGAACGGTGCAACCGGGATCGGGTTTTGCGTAACACCGGAACTGTCTATGCTTTTCAGCCATGCTGGGCGATTGTGGCCCGCGCACTTTTAGTCCTGTCAGGAGTTTTGTTCATGTCGTCCCCTCTTTCAAGCCCCGGGGCTCTGGCCGTTACGGATGACCTGTTTTTCAAGCGGCCCAACGCCTTGCTGCAACGGGACGAAGCCGAAGGGCTGGCCCGCGATGCGCTGACAGGCATGGATGATGGTGAACTTTTTCTGGAATACAGGGAAAGCGAGAGCATTGCGCTGGATGATGGTGTGATCCGCTCCGCCTCTTTTGATACCAGTTGCGGGTTTGGTTTGCGGTCAGTGCTGGGTGAGGAAACCGGCTTTGCCCATTCTGATGATCTGAGCCGTTCAGCCCTGAAGCGGGCTGCTGATGCGGTCAGTGCTGTGCGCAATGGTCGGTCCGGCACCATGGCGGATGCGCCGCGCTCCACCAACACGCGCCTTTATACGGATGCAAACCCTCTGGGGGATACGGATTTTGCTGCCCGCTCCGGGTTGCTGTCCCGCATTGATGCCTATGCCCGGGGCAAGGACAGCCGTGTGGTGCAGGTTATGGCGTCTCTTTCTGGTGAGTGGCAGGCCGTGCAGATTATCCGTGCGGACGGGGTGCGCGTGGCCGATCTGCGGCCTCTGGTGCGCTTGAATGTGTCCGTGGTGGTGGAACAGGGTGGCAAACGGGAAAGTGGCAGCCATGGGCTGGGCGGTCGCTATGAAATCAACCGTTTGCTTGAAGAACCGACCTGGCAGGGCGCTGTGGATGAAGCCCTGCGGCAGGCATTGGTCGCTCTTGAAGCCCGTCCTGCTCCGGCGGGTGAGATGGAAGTGGTGCTCGGCGCTGGCTGGCCCGGTATTCTGTTGCATGAAGCGGTTGGGCATGGGCTTGAAGGAGACTTCAACCGCAAGGGCACATCCGCTTTTGCTGGCCTTATGGGCAAGCGGGTGGCGGCTCCCGGTGTCACGGTGATTGATGATGGGTCTTTGCCTGATCGGCGCGGCAGCCTGACCGTGGATGATGAAGGCACCCCCACAGGCCGCACCGTGCTGATTGAAGACGGTATTCTAACGGGTTACTTGCAGGATCGCCTCAATGCCCGGCTGATGCACATGGCTCCTACCGGCAATGGTCGGCGTCAGTCCTATGCGCATGTGCCGCTGCCCCGCATGACCAACACCCTCATGCTGCCGGGTCAGGCATCCACGGAAGATATGATCCGCTCCATGAAGCGCGGTCTGTATGCGGTGCATTTTGGTGGCGGTCAGGTGGATATTACCTCCGGCAAGTTCGTGTTCTCAGCATCTGAAGCCTATCTGGTGGAAGATGGAAAAATCACGGCTCCCGTTAAAGGGGCCACGCTGATTGGCAGCGGTGCGGAAGCCATGACGCAGGTTTCCATGATCGGGAAAGATATGGAACTTGATCCGGGCATTGGTACCTGTGGCAAGGCCGGGCAGGGCGTGCCTGTGGGTGTGGGGCAGCCCACCCTGAAAATGGCAGGCCTGACCGTGGGCGGCACGGCCTGAGCATAAAAAGGGGATACGCGTGGCAGCGTGTGCGGGCTGACGCGCGGATTTTATTGAACCGAAAAAGGCGGCAGAAGGAGCCTGCGTGGGCGAATCGAGAGGTTTCTGCTGTTTGACCTCTCGTGGTAGAGCGTGGTGCGGAAAGACCACGCGGCGTGCTGACGCGTGACAGACAAGGGTAAGAGAATGGTCGAAAACGGGTATCAGAGTCCTTTCATGCAGGAAGCCGCCGCCCGCGGTTTCATTTTCCAGTGCACGGATGCACAGGCGCTGGATGATGCCATGGCGAAGGGGTCTGTCGCCGCGTATATCGGGTTTGATCCCACGGCAGACAGTCTGCACGTGGGGAGCCTGATCCAGATCATGATGCTGCGTCTGCTGCAAAAGCATGGCCACCGGCCTGTAGCCCTTATGGGCGGAGGCACGGCGCGGATCGGTGACCCGTCTTTCCGTGAGGAAGCCCGCAGGTTGATGACGGAAGAGACCATCACCACCAATCTGGCAGGCATTGAAGGCTGCCTCCGCCAGTTTCTGACATTTGGTGAGGGTGCTTCTGAGGCCAGGCTGGTCAACAATGCGGACTGGCTGGACAAGCTGGCCTATATTGACCTGCTGCGGGATGTGGGGGTGCATTTTTCCATTAACCGCATGCTGGCGTTTGATTCCGTCAAAAGCCGCCTGGACCGTGAGCAGGGCCTGACCTTTCTGGAGTTCAATTACTCCATTCTCCAGTCCTATGACTTCCGTGAACTGAACCGCAGGCATGGCGTCACGCTGCAGTTGGGTGGATCAGACCAGTGGGGCAATATTGTCTCGGGTGTGGATCTGGTGCGTCGCACAGACCAGAAAAGCGTAATGGGGCTGACCACGCCGCTGCTGACCACCGCATCAGGCGCCAAGATGGGCAAGACGGCCAACGGCGCGGTGTGGCTTTCCGAAGCCCGTCTGCCGGTGTTTGATTACTGGCAGTTTTGGCGGAATACGGAAGATGCCGATGTCGGCCGCTTCCTGCGCCTGTTTACGGATCTACCTTTGGAAGAATGCGCCCGTCTTGAAGCGCTTGAAGGCGCGGAGATCAACGAGGCCAAGAAAGTTCTGGCGACTGAAGCCACGGCTCTCTGCCATGGGCGCAAAGCCGCTCTGGCTGCGGCAGAAGCGGCCCGTCAGACCTTTGAAGAAGGCAAGGTGGCCGCAGCAGACCTGCCAGTGCACGAAGTTCCACTCTCTGTGCTGACGGAAGGGGTGCCGGTGTTCCGTCTGCTGGTGGAGGCAGGGCTTGCCAAAACCAATGGTGAAGCCCGGCGTTTGATTCGCGGTGGGGGAGCACGCGTGAATAACCAGCCTGTTGCTGATGAAAACAGGCTGGTGACTCAGGCAGACGCGGTGGAAGGGGCTGTTCGGCTTTCTTCAGGTAAAAAGCATCATGTGCTGATCAAGGCCGGGTAAAGGGACTGGCCTGTCAGAGATGACTGGCGGAGAGAAAAAATGAAGCGCATTCCTCTACTCGTGGTCTGTCTGGCTGTAACCTGCTCTCTTTCAGGCTGTGTGGGCCCGGACGTGGGATACGGAACATATGGCTATTCAGGCTATGGTTACGGCCCACAATATGATGGGTATTACGGCTATGGTCCCGGCCCACGGTGGGGCTATGCGGCCCGTCGGATAAGGCCCATGCCGCCGCCGCCTCGCCCTGGCGGAAGGCCGGGTGGTGGTGGACGGCCCGGAGGTAGACCCGGAGGCGGTGGTCGCCCGGGAGGCGGAGCTCATGGTGGTCCGGGTGGGCGTCCTGGCGGAGGTCCGGGTGGCGGAGGTGGCCAGCGCGGTCCCTCAAGAGGCGGCGGCGGAGGCCATAGTTCCGGCGGTCCACGCGGCCCTCGTTAAAAGGCGCCCGCTTACCGTTTTTAAAGAAATCAAAAGAGAGGAAGCCATCACGCTTTCTCTCTTTTTTGTCTGCTGGACATGAATTTGCTGCGGTATGGTCGCG
Source organism: Acetobacter tropicalis (assembly GCF_030644465.1). Lineage (NCBI taxonomy): Bacteria > Pseudomonadati > Pseudomonadota > Alphaproteobacteria > Acetobacterales > Acetobacteraceae > Acetobacter > Acetobacter tropicalis. The sequence continues at coordinate 1,818,259 of NZ_JAUYUW010000001.1, forward strand.
CAGATATTCCCCGTTCAATTTTTCAGCCAGAAACAGTCTCGCTACCGTTTTTTCCTGCTGAATTTTCAAACAGTTTTTCAGGAAAAATGGAGGGGGAGAGATGCGCCTCTGCCTTACACGGGCGGAGAGAACGCAAATATTGTTTTTTGTGGAGAGAACTGGTGCTGCTGGACAGGATTGAACTGTCGACCTCTCCCTTACCAAGGGAGTGCTCTACCACTGAGCTACAGCAGCGACGTTGGCGGCGTTCTAGCGTTTCACGCGCAACGCCGCAAGTCTGTTTCCGCTTAAAAAGCGGAATTAATCATCACGGTGGGTTTTTTCCATCCGTTCATGCTGTTCCTGCGCCTCAATGGAGAGGGTCGCAATCGGGCGAGCTTCCAGACGGCGCAGGGCAATGGGTTCCCCTGTTTCTTCACAGTAGCCGTAACTGCCGTTTTCAACACGCTGCAGAGCAAGGTTGATCTTGCCAATCAGCTTGCGGGCACGGTCACGGGTACGCAGTTCCAGCGCGCGGTCTGTTTCCACGCTGGCGCGGTCTGTGATGTCTGCTTCATGAATCCCGCCTTCGGAAAGGCTGGCAAGAGTATCTCCTGCCTCTTTGAGGAGTTCGGCACGCCACTTGAGAAGCTTCTGCCTGAAATACTCCGTCTGAAGAGGGTTCATGAACTCCTCGTCGTCTGACGGGCGGTAGTCCGGCGGTAGAGTGATCATAGTCAGTGTCAGCCTTTGCAATGACAGGAATCCTGCCTTGAAAGAATGACGCGGCTTATAACGGGGGCTGCCCGGAACGCCAAGAAGATAATGGAGGCAAGAGCCAAGAAAAGCGGAGGGCTGCCCGGTAACTATGCGCCATAGTTCAAGAATTCGGCCAATGCTTACCAGTTATGGGAACGGATTATTTGGTCCGTACGTGCGGATCATTGGGCACGGTCACGTTTTTGCGCAGGGGTGCCGCATTCTGCGCTGCTGCCATCAGCCATCCGGCAAACAGAAAGACCCACCCCGCAGTAGGGAAGGAGAACAGGGCGCTGGTGGAGGCTATGGGCCACAGAACGGTGCAGCACATCACAAACAGCATGGCCTGTTGGGGGGCGTGGGTGGGGGAAAGATGCCGTGTGCCAGCCTTCAGCCAGCACACAACCGTAGCGGCAAAAGCGGCAAGACCCAGAAGGCCCGCCGTTGTGGCAACCTGAAGATAGTAGTTGTGGGGGTGAATATTGCATCCAGTTCCTGCCGGGCTATCAAGCGGCGGGAGCCCGAGCGCGGAAATACCAGCGCTATGCATGCCCAACTGACAGAAATTACGAAATCCATCCACGCCCAGCCCGAGCCATGGGTGGTTGAGCACCATGATGCTGGCCTTGGTAAAGAGCTGCCCGTAATCACTGGTGGCAAAATGCTGGAGCTGATTGGAAAATTTCAGCACCAGTTTGGCATAGGTGGGCGGGGAGATAACCGGCAGGCTGGCAAGGGCCGCAGCAACGCACGCCAGCAGCGCGACAAACGGCCACCGGAACTGCCGCACCAGCAGGGCAGTCAGAAACAGGCCAAACAGCAGCAGCACATTGCTCATGCGCTGGCCAATCAGCACCATGGTCAGGGCCGAAAACAGCAGCAGCACGCAGCTACCAACCCATGCGCCACGGTTTTTACTGTGCAGGGCATGCAGCACCACGGGCATGATGCCGGGGAAGAACAACATCAGGAAGGTAAAGCCCGCACGGGGTTTAACAAACGGGCCGGTCAGGGAGCCGTCTCCCCATCGGGGGGCTCCCATCAGGTTGGTGCCCGTCAGATATTGTTCCCAGCACTGGCTCATAAGCCATAGGGCCAGCAGAAAAAACACGCCCCCCAAGGCCATGCGCCGAGTCTGGCGGGCGAGAATCCAGTTCTGGGTGGCAGCGGTCAGCAAAAACAGGCGCGGCAGACACAGGGCCTGTGTCCAGGCTCCCTTGAGTCCAACATGTATGGAAGAGAGCAGGCACAGCCCACAGAACAGGGCGGCGGGAATGATCCATGGCTTGCGAAGCCATTGCCAGTCCCGGGTCAGGCCAGAATAAATCAGAAAGAAAACGCCAATAAGCGTTGCTGCAATATCGCTGAGCGCCCGACTGTAAAACATCAGCAGGGGCAGCAGCAGGGTGCAGGCCGTGCCGGTGAGTGTCAGGCTTTTTGCCAGCACTGTCTGCCAGCGGGGGAGGGGGGCGTCCATCAGGTCAAAACGAGTCACATCAGAAGCCCGCTCGTCTCATACGGGCGGGCCTCCGGGTGTCCGGACTTAGAACGGAATTTCGTCATCCAGATCGTTATTGCTGCTGGGGGCATCCCAACCGCCAGAGGAGCTACCGCCACGAGAAGGCGTATTCTGGCGCGGAGCGGAAGAGCCGCCGCCAAAATCACCACCGCCGCCATATCCGCCGCTGCTGCCACCGTAGCTGCTACCGCCGCCGCCAAAGCCGCCACCGGCATCATCACTATCATTGCTGGAACGGCTATCCAGCAGAACCAGTTCCCCACGGAACCGTTCCACAATCACTTCGGTCGTGTAGCGTTCCTGCCCGGACTGATCTGTCCATTTCCGGGTTTGCAACGCACCCTCCAGGTAAACCTTGCGGCCTTTGCGCAGAAAGCGTTCCGCCACATCAGCCAGCCGTTCATTGAAGATCACCACACGGTGCCATTCCGTGCGTTCACGGCGCTCGCCAGACTGACGATCGTTCCACGTGTCACTGGTGGCCAGTGTCAGGGAAACAATTTTCATGCCGCTCTGGCTGGTGCGCACTTCCGGGTCCTTACCCAGATTGCCGACCAGAATAACCTTATTGACACTGCCAGCCATCAGAGACCCCGTTTCGCTGTACCATTTAAAAGAATGTCTCGCCCGTGTAGCGCACTCCGCTACGGCTATAAAGTCCGTGAAGCCGTTTGGCTGCTCTTTCTACCCATGAATGTGAGAGGCTTCTTGCGGTCAGAAGACCGTATGCCGCCTGCTACATCCCCCTTTTTCGTTTTGGGTATTCTCCGTCAGATTTTCTGTATCGCGCCTTATAAATCCGTTTCGGATGCCCACACGGGTTTCCTGCGGACAGGCACGATAAGAAATGACGAAGATGAGATCAGAACCGAAAAAGGAAGGAGAATGACGGCCTTACCCCTCTATCCGCCACACCGATATCCGCGCTGCGCCATGCTTGCGTTCGGCCAACAGGGCGCCAGAAAAAACAGGAAGAGGATCATCCGTCTCAGGCACGGAGACACCCTGTTGTTCAATATCCAGCAGGGGCAACGGTTCCTGTGCGGAGGTTTCAATAACGGCAATGGCGTGTGGGGCAATCCATCCCTGTGCCTTTAGCGCTGCAAGCGTGCGGGCCGGGAGGTTTTGGCGGTAAGGAGGGTCCAGAAACAGCAGGGAGCACGGTATCGCCGCACGTGGAGGGGAGGTGACATCCTTTGCAAAAACCTTGCATCGGTCCTGCCAGCCGCACCCGGCAATATTGGCACGCAGCGCTGCTAAAGCGGCCCGATCAGTTTCAAAAAAAGTGGCCTGTGCCGCCCCGCGAGAGAGCGCTTCCAGTGCCAGCGCCCCAGTGCCTGCAAATGCATCAAGCACATGGGCATTGTCCAGAAGGCGCGAGCCCCCCCACGGCGCATGGAGCAGCATGTCAAACAACGCCTGCCGCACGCGGTCCGCTGTGGGGCGGGTGGTTGTGCCCTGTGGGGCGGCCAGCACGCGGCCTTTGCGGGCTCCAGCAATAATGCGCATGTCTAGCGCGTTGGGCGGGGCTTGGAGGCAGAGGTGCGGGAACCGCTTTTCTCTGGCCCTTTGGGCATTTGTTCACGCAGAATCTTGCCTGGCACTTCTTCCAGTTCTCCGCGTTTGAGCGTGCCAAGCTGGAAGGGGCCGTAGCTGGTGCGGATCAGGCGGCTGACATGCAGGTTAAGGCCCGCCATCACTTTACGGATTTCACGATTCTTGCCTTCGCGGAGGGAAACCGTAAGCCACGCATTGTCGCCCTTGCGGGAATCCAGCCCTGCATCAATGGGGCCGTAGCGCACACCTTCAAACACGCTGCCTTCCGCTAACGCCGCAAGACGTGCTTCATCCACCACGCCAAACACCCGCACACGGTAGCGGCGAATCCACCCATTGGAAGGCAGTTCCAGCCGACGTGCCAGTTCACCATCATTGGTCAGCAGCAGCAGGCCTTCACTGTTCAGATCCAGTCGGCCGACGCTGATAACGCGGGGCATCCCTTCCGGCAGAGAGGCAAAAACCGTGGGGCGGCCTTCCGGGTCTTTATGCGTGGTCACCAGCCCGTCGGGCTTGTGGTAGCGCCATAGCCGGGTGCGGTCAGGGGAGGAAACAGCCTTGCCATCTACCTGCACCAGATCCTGCTCGGTCACAAACGTGGCGGGATGGGTCACGGGTTGGCCATTCAGGCGCACCCGTCCTTCCTCAATCATCCGTTCCGCATCGCGCCTGCTGGCTACACCTGTGCGGCCCAGCCATTTGGCAATGCGTTCTCCACGCGGTTCCTGCGTCACTCTGTTTCTCCTGCCGCCTGAATAAAGGCGTTAAAAATCTTCCGGTCGCCCGGGTCTATGCCAAATTCGGGGTGCCATTGCACCCCAAGGCAAAATCGTTGGGTGGGGTCTTCTATGCCTTCAATCAGCCCATCATCCGCCACAGCGTTTACAACGGCGCGGCCGGGTGTGCGGACGGCCTGATGATGGGAGGAATTGACCGCCATATGGCTGGTGGTGGCAATCTGCGCCAGCAGCGTGTGGGGCGTAATGTTTACGGCATGGCTGGCTTCATCACGGGGGTTGGGTTGCTCATGCGGCAGAGCATCCGGGAAGGAGGCTGGGATATGCTGGATCAGCGTGCCCCCAAGGGCCACGGCCATAAGCTGCATGCCCCCGCAAATGCCCAGAACGGGGGTGTTCTGATGCAGTGCTGCTGCCAGATAAGCCGTTTCCGCCTGCGTACGGCGGGGGCGCAGGGTGATGGTCTCATGGCAGGTGGTGTCACCATACAGGGTGGGGTCAATGTCAAACGCCCCGCCTGTAATCAGCAGTCCGTCAATATGGGGAAGATACTCCCCCGCCAGTTGCGGGAAAAGTGGCAAGGCCACGGGTAACCCGCCCGCTGTGGAGACAGCGGACATGTAATTCTCCCGCAGGGCATACCACGGAAATCTGGAATAACGGTCTGTGCCGCCTGCTTCATGATCAAGCGTAATGCCAATAACAGGACGGCGTGCGGTCATTTATCCGGGTTCTTAAGCAGAAAGCGCAATGGTCAAGTGTCTTCACTGCCATAGTGGCAGCAGTTTTGCACGCGCTATATCTGCCCGTTACCGGAACGGCTTTGCATGTAAGTGCAAAAGCGGCGTTAGCCCGGTAGGAAAGACGTATGATGAATAGTGCGGGCCGGGGCCGGAGAGGGCTCATTAACCGTACGGTCCACAACGGAGAGACCAAGGCCGATAGCCGCAGCGGCCAGGATGAGAGACAGGCTATGCATTGTACTAATCCTTTCCCGCAAAATCAGGCTGGTGAAGGCCTGATAAAAAACAAAGCAACCCGCGATCTGTTACAGAACAGATCATGGCATCTATAAGGCATGATGACAGCAAAGGTTGCAGAGATGCAAGAAAAAACCGTGCCTTAATTTGGGCCAGATAGGCTTTGGGTCAGAACAGTGTGTGAGGATTGACACATTTTGTGAGGCCGGTGTGAAACACACCGTAAGGACACGCCCACACGGCGGGCAACAGGGGGGAGGCACATGGAAAACGGGATGGAGGTTGCCCTCCAGCAGGCCCGGGAGGCAGGGCTACGCGGAGAGGTGCCCGTGGGCGCCGTGCTGCTCGGCCCGGATGGCGCCGTACTGGCGCAGAATGGCAACCGGGTGGAGGAATGGTGTGATCCCTCCGCCCATGCGGAAATGCTGGTCATGCGCGAAGCGGTAAGGCTGCGGCAGGGTAAGAGGCTGGCGGATTGTACGCTGGTGGTTACCCTTGAGCCGTGCCCCATGTGTGCGGCGGCCATTACGCATTTTCGCGTAGGGCGGGTGCTGTTCGGTGCTTATGACCCCAAAGGGGGAGGCGTGGAACATGGCCCCCGGGTGCCTTATCGCCCGGAAAGCCTGCACAAGCCGGAGGTGATTGGGGGGGTGCGGGAACGGGAAGCAGGTGCGCTGCTTAAAACATTTTTCCAGATACTACGCGCCACCACCGTGCCGGCGGATTCCTGACCCGGGGCTCTTTTGTTTTTGGGGGCAAGGAACCATCTTATCCTTACAAGCGTCTGGTATTAGGCAAAAAAGGCCGGTTAAGATGCGGGAACAGGGTGGCCCAATGCCGCGCCCGGGTGGGGCAGCGCCCTGCCTGACAATGCAAGGAACAGTCGGAAACGTGATGTCGGAAAAATCTGTGTCAAAATTTTTCGGGCGGTCTCGCCGCAAGACACTTCTGGCCCTGCTGGCCGGAGCAAGCCTGATGGTGGATGTGGGCGCAGGGCCTCTGGCGGTAATGGGGTATAATGCTGCCCACGCACAGGATGCCGGGGCCATCAAACCTAGCGCTCAGGGCCAGAAAATTCCAGATTTCGTTAATCTGGTGAAGCAGGTCAAACCTGCCGTGGTTTCCATTACATCCATGCTCAAGGCGGATTCGGTGGAAGATGAAAACGGTGGCATGGGTGGCGGTATGGGCGGCATGCCCTTTCCTTTTCCTTTCCCGTTCCAGATGGCGCCTCAGCATTCCCGCCAACTGGTAGAAGCGCGCGGGTCAGGCTTTGTCATTTCTGCTGATGGCTATGTGGTGACCAACAACCATGTGGTGAAAGGGGCCACCAAGGTTACTGTCACGCTTGATGACGGCACCACCCTTCCGGCCAAGATTATCGGGCGGGACGGAAAGACCGATCTGGCACTCTTGAAAGTGACATCCTCCCAAAAGCTGCCTTTTATTGAACTGGGTGAATCGGATGATGTGCAGCCCGGTGAATGGGTTGTAGCGGTCGGCAATCCGTATGGTCTGGGTGGCACTGTTACCGCCGGGATTGTCTCGGCCCGTGGTCGTGACATCAATGAAGGCCCGTATGACAACTTCATCCAGATTGATGCGCCCATCAATCGTGGGAACTCCGGTGGCCCGCTGTTCACGCAGGATGGTAAGGTTGTCGGCGTCAATACGGCTATTCTCTCTCCTTCAGGGGGCGGGTCCATCGGGATCGGATTTGCCATTCCGTCCGATACGGTGCGGAGCGTGACAGACCAGTTGCGGAAAACTGGCCATGTAGTGCGCGGCTATCTGGGCGTGAACGCGCAGGTGATCTCCCCCGCCATGGCCAAGGCGCTCAATCTGCCTTCTTCCAGCGCGGGTGCCGCTCCTGCCGGAGCACTGGTTGCCAGCGTAACGCCTGATAGCCCGGCTGAAAAAGCTGGCTTGAAAGCGGAAGATGTCATTACTGATTTCAACGGCCAGAAAGTAACGTCCCCGCATGATCTGGCGGTGCGCGTTGCCTCTATTGCACCGGGTGCGGATGCCAAGATGGGTTACATCCGTGCTGGCAAACCGCAGACAGTCACCATCAAGATTGGCAATCTGGCCACTGCTGGCAATGATGGCGGTGTCAGTGGCGCTTCGGCTGCGGGTCCGCATCTGGGGGTCTCTCTGGCTCCGCTGAATGCTGATGTGCGCCGCCAGCTTGGGCTGGGTAATGACGTGCATGGCGTGGTGGTGAATGATATTCAGCCCGGCTCACCGGCAGATCAGGCCGGCATTCGCCCCGGAGACGTCATTCAGTCTGTAGGCGGGCAGGCTGTGGATGCGCCACGTGCTGCCGTTACGGCCGTAAGAGGGGCGCTGGCTGCCAAAAAGCCGGTGCTTCTGCGCATTCTGCGTGATGGGCAGTCTCTCTTTATCGCTATCTCTCCGGATGGAAGCTCCGGGGGAGACACTTCCGATAATGATGGTGATGACGACTGATAAATCCTTCCAGTAAGGATACCGGAAAAAGCGTCGGCCCTTCGGGGTTGGCGCTTTTTTTATGGCTGTAGGGTCATGGGTGTTCTGGAAGGTCTGATGGGCATCTGTACAAGAACAGCAAAGAAATCCACTGTAAAATTTTGATTAAAAACACTCCGGTAGGGTGAATTTTTCTGCACGTTCGGCTTAATGCGTGGTGTGCAATGACGTTGGGATAGGTTTTGAGTGTGCCTTTATGTCGATCCTTACGCCACTGGGTGGTGCGTATTGGGCTGGTTTTCTGAATAAGATCTGCTTCCCGGCGAGGGCTCTGGCAAAGGTCCGGCGGGTTCTTTACATACGCCGCAGAGACCCCCTTGGCTTCAAGTCTCCGCAAAGTGGCGTTTTTCTTTCTTACGCAAAAGTGTGCGGGCTGATGCGTGCTTTCCGGGTTTTCTGCCGTCGGAACGGATTGTTGTCATGAATTTTAGCTTCCCCTTCTCGCTGCGTTATTTTCACAGGTCATTCATGGTGGGGGCGGTGGCAGCGGTCCTCTGCGCGCCGCAAGGGGCGGTATATGCTACAGGCGCCGCCAGTGTTGTTGTCGGGGCGGATGGGACGCTGAGCGTTCCGGAATCGTCTCCTTTACGGAAGCGGCTGGAAGTGACAGCGGTGCAGATGTCCGCTCCGCGCGATACTCTTTCCGTGCCCGGGTCCATTGTAGCTGAACCTTGGCGTGTGGTGCCTGTTCTGGCGCCCGTCACGGGCCGCGTTGTTTCCGTTTCTGTTGTGCCGGGGCAGCATGTGCGGCGGGGCCAGGATCTGTTGACTCTTTTGTCAGGGGACATGGCGCAGGCCACCACGGATGAAGTCAAGGCGCGGGCCGGACTGGTGCAAGCGCGGGCGGGGCTGACACGCGCGCAGGAAGTCAGGCAGGCGGGGGGGGCGGCCACAAAGGATGTAGAGGCCGCCCGCGCCCTTTTGCAGGAAGCTGAGGCTGAAGAACGGCGGGCGCAGGCCCGTGTCGCTTCCCTGACCGATCAGGTGGATGAAGACGGCAAGCTGGTCATGCGTGCGCCTATGGATGGCGTGGTTGCATCCGTTGCGGCGGCTCCGGGTATGAATGTCACGGATATCACAACGCCCCTGCTGCGGGTGGAAGATCTCTCTGAAGTCTGGGCGGTGGCGGATGTTGCCGAGGCGGATGTGGATGACATGCATGTGGGCCAATCCGTCTCCATCACGCTTCCGGGGCGGGAAGGCGTAGTGCTGCCGGGCCAGATTGCGACTGTGGAGCCGGATCTGCACCCTGAAACGCGCCGCCTGCGCGCCATGATCCCGGTGCCCAACCCGGATGAAGATCTCAGGCCCAACATGTTCGCCACGGTGGCCATTCAGTTAAGGCAGCCTCCCGGCCTGATGGTGCCGCAATCCGCCCTGCTGATGAACAATGACCGGGTGACCGTGTTTGTGGAGGTCGCGCCATGGACGTTTCAGCGGCGTGTTGTGACGATCTCCTATGATGAAGGTGAAGATACGGAGGTGCTCTCCGGCCTGAAAGTAGGGGAACGAATTGTGACCCGCGGCGGGGTCCTGCTGAACGATGATTGAGCGGATTATCGCAGCCTGCCTGCGGGAGAGACGGATTGTTTTTGTGGCCATGGCCATTCTCGCCCTGTGGGGTGGCTGGGCGTGGAAAGACCTGCCTGTAGAGGCTTATCCTGATTTGGGCGCGGTCTCGGTTCAGGTGACCACGCAGAGCTCCGGCTTGGCGGCGGAAGAGGTGGAACAGCAGATCACCATCCCCCTTGAACGCCAACTGGCTGCCACACCGGGCCTTGCCAGCAGCCGGTCCAGCAGCACATTCGGATTATCCCTCATCAACCTGATTTTTCGGGATGGGGTGAATGTGTATGCCGCCCGCCAGCGGGTGACGGAGCAACTGGCGCAGGTCACTCTGCCGCCAGGGGTCACGGCCAGTCTCGGCCCTGTTAGCAGTCCATCGGGTGAAATTTTCCGCTACACGCTGGAATCAGACCGGCAGAACCTGATGCAGCTTTCCGAGATTCAGCGCTGGATTGTGGTTCCGGCGCTGACCAAGGTTCAGGGTGTGGCGGCCATCAACAATTTTGGCGGCTTTACGCGGGAATACCAGCTTCAGCTCGATCCGTCGGCGCTGAGTCGCTACGCCATCGGGGTGAATGACGTTCTGGATGCCATTCGCAACAGTAGCGTGAATGCGGGCGGCGGCCGCGTGGCGCGTGGGGAGCAGTCCTATATTGTGCGCGGTGTGGGCATGATCCACACGCTGGAGGATATGGGCGATATTCCGGTTTCCCAACATGATGGCGTACCGGTTTTCCTGCGTGAACTGGGCCGTATGCAACTGGGGCATCAGGTGCGGGAAGGGATTCTGGGCAAGGATTCCAACCCCGACACCATTGAAGGCATTGTCACCATGGTGACAGGCGAGAATGCCTCCCACGTTCTTCAACTTCTTCATGCGCGTGTTGCGGCCCTGCAAAAGCAGCTTGAGCCACAGGGCGTGCGGATTGTCCCCTATCTGGACCGCGATAATCTGGTTCACGCCACCACGGAAAAAGTGACCCATACCGTCATGGAAGGTGTGGGGCTGGTCTTTGTTATTCTCATTCTGTTTCTGGGTAGCCCGCGCAGCGCCATTGTGGCGGCCATCACCATTCCGCTGGCCTTGGCCACGGTGTTTGTCATCATGAGTCTGCTGGGCATGCCGGCCAATCTGTTCTCACTGGGGGCGATTGATTTCGGCGTGATTGTGGATGGCGCGATTGTGGTGACGGAATCCATTCTGCGTATGCGTGAAGCCCGGCCTGACCATACCATGACGCTGGATGACGTGGAGGGCATGACCCGGCACGTGGGCCGCGCCATCGTGTTTTCCACGCTGGTGATCATTGTGGCGTACAGTCCATTGTTCGCCTTTGTGGGGGCGGAGGGACGGTTGTTCCGGCCCATGGCCTATACGGTCAGCTTTGCTCTGCTGGGGGCATTGCTCAGCGCTATTGTGCTCACGCCGTCTCTGGCGTTTCTGGCCATGCGCAAGCCCCACAAGATCTTTCATAACAAGCCGCTTGAAAAGCTCCACACGCTCTATCATCAGGGACTGGACCACGCCATGCGTCGCCCGCGACTGGCCTATCTGGGTGCGGTTGTCGCGTTTATTCTGGTGCTGGTGCTCGGCGCCCATACCGGACGGGAGTTCCTGCCCGATATGGATGAAGGCGCTTTGTGGCTTCAGGTGCAGTTGCCCTCCGGCCTTTCTCTGGAAAAAGCAGGCGCCATGGCGGATGAAGTGCGCAAGGCTATCCGTTCGTTCCCGGAAACATCCTACGCCGTCACGCAGCTTGGCCGGAATGATTCCGGCACAGATCCATGGACTCCCTCTCACATTGAAGTGCCCGTTGGCCTGAAGCCTTATGACACATGGCCACATGGAGAGAACAAGGCGCAGTTTATCGTCAAGTTACGCAATCGGCTGAACCAGATTCCCGGCATTACCTTCGGCATCAGTCAGCCCATTGCCGATGGTATGAATGATCAGGTAGGTGGTGCCCATTCTGCTCTAGTGCTGCGTGTTTACGGGAACGATGCGCGGGAACTGCGGCATATTGGCAGTCAGATTGTATCCGTGCTGAAGAGCGTGCCCGGCACAACTGAAGCCTCCATTTTTCAGGAACCGGAAATTCCGCAGCTCAATATTGTGGCCAATCGTCGGGCCGCAGCGCGCTACGGTATCTCCGTTGCGGATATCATGGCTGTGGTGGGCAATGCTGTGGGGGATGCACCCATCAGCCAGATCTATATTGCAGACCGCACCTATAACATGACCATTCGTGTGCCGCCTGCCAGCGTCAGCAATCTGCGCCAGCTTGGTCATCTTCCGCTCACCGCTGCCAACGGGGCGCAGATCCCACTGGAAATGGTGGCGGATATCAGCCTGAAAACAGGCGAAGGCACCATCTCGCATGAGATGACGGAGCGCCAGATCACCCTGCGCGTGGATAACGGCAAACGCCCGTTGTCTGAGTATCTGGCGGATGCACAGAAGCGCATTGCCAGCGAGGTCCATTTCAATCCGGCGCTTTATCGGCTGGAATGGGCAGGCGAGTTTGAGCAACAACAGCGCGCGCAGGCCCGGCTGAGCGTGGCGTTGGCCATCATGCTCGCCATTATGCTGGTGCTGCTGTTTGGTGAATTCCGTAAACTCCGTCAGGCTGTTCTGGTGCTGGCGGTGGTGCCTCTGGCCCTGCTGGGTGGCCTTGTTGCGCTACAGGTGCGCGGTGAAACGCTGAACGTGGCGACGGCAGTTGGTTTTATCGCCTTGTTCGGGGTGGCGGTGCAGAACGGCATCATCATGGTCTCCAACATTAATCGGCACCGGGCAGATGGGGTGCCGTTGCGGGATGCTGTGCTGGAAGGTGCAGGGGAGCGTTTTCGCCCTGTGTTGATGACGGCAACAGTCGCCAGCATGGGCATGCTGCCAGCCGCTCTTGCCACGGGCATTGGCACGGACGTGCAGCGTGGATTGGCCACGGTGGTGGTCGGGGGGCTTGGCATTGCCACCATTCTGACCCTCTTTATCCTGCCAACCTTCTATTACGAGATGGAAGCATGGTGCGAGCGGCGAGCCGCGGCACGGGGACCGGTAGAATCGTGAAACGGATACTTCTGACAAGCTGCATTCTTACCGGCTTGGGGCTGGGTGGTTGCGCCGTGGGGCCAGATTTCAAAAAACCGGCAGCTCCTGCCGCCAGCCGTTACGGGCAGGCAGGTCAGCCTGACAGAACACAGGCGGTTACCGGCAAGGCGGAGCAGGCGGCGGCTGGCCTGCAAGGTGGAGCACAGGCGCTTCATCCGGGGCAGGATATTCCGGCCCAATGGTGGATGCTGTTCCATTCTCCGGCGCTGGATCAACTGGTGCGCAAGGCGATTGACAACAATCCCTCGCTGGAGGCCGCACGGGATGCACTGGCCGCTGCGCAGGAAAACAGGCTGGCGCAACAGAGTGCGCTTTACCCCTCCATTTCTGGCAGTTTCAACCCGACCCGCAACAAGACATCCCGCACGTACTCACCAGTGCCCAACAGCAACCAGTGGCTCTACACGGTGCATACGGCCCAGTTGAATATTTCCTATGTGCCGGATCTGTGGGGTGGCGTGCGGCGTGGGGTGGAAGCCGCCAAGGCCCTGCGTGATGCCCAGCGTGACCAGTTACGCGCGGTGTATCTGACTCTTACGTCCTCGGTGGTGCAGGCGGCCATTGATTACGCCACCCTGAAAACGCAACTGGAGACAACTCAGTCCCTTGTCGCATTACAGCGGAACCTGCTGGAGTCGGCTCGCAAGCAGGAAAAAGCTGGCGAGTTCTCGCAGAATGATGTGGCGTTGCAGCGCACGGCGCTGGCCCAGAATGAAGCGACTCTGGCCCCCCTGCAAAAGCAGTTGGAACAGCAGAAGCATCTGATCGCTTCTCTTGTTGGCGATTCTCCGGATGCGCCTCAGCCCGAATTTTCGCTCAATGATCTGACCCTTCCGGCTGATCTGCCGGTCAGTCTGCCAGCAAGGCTGGTGGAGCAGCGGCCCGATATCCGCACGGCACAGGCCAACTGGCATGCCGCCTGTGCTCAGGTGGGCGTGGCGGTAGCCAACCGGCTGCCCAACATTCAGCTTGGGGCAACACCCGGTTTTGCTGCGGCTTCCATCGCGCAGATGGCTGCACCCGGTTATGGTCAGTGGGAAGTCATGGCCATGGTGACGCAACCTTTGTTTGATGGCGGTTTGCTCCGGCATCAGGAACATGCCGCGCGTGCGGCGTATGATCAGGCTGCGGCTGATTATCGCACCACATTGATTACGGCGTTGCAGGATGTAGCGGATTCGCTCACCGCTATCCGGACAGACGCCACGGCCCTGGCGGACAATGCGGAAGCCGCAACGGCGGCTGGGGACAGCCTGCGTATCGCTTTGGCGCAGTATCGGTATGGCGCCATCAGTCAGGTGGTTATGCTGACAACCCAGCAGGCCCACCTGCAAACCGAACTGGCGCTGGCTCAGGCGCGGGCAGATCGGCTTTCCGATACAGTGGCGCTGTTTCAGTCTCTGGGGGGCGGATGGTGGAACAGCACTGAGTCAGATGCGCCGCATCACCCCTCCTGGCATCCGGACAAGGGGCTAAGCGTTCTCCTGCCCTGAGGCGAGGCCTTGTAATCTGGAAGGGGATAACACCCGGATTCCGTGGTGGTCCGTGCCTGTAATAATATGATCACGCCGAAGAGCGCTGATGGTACGGCTGACCGTTTCAATGGTCAGGCCCAGATAATCGGCAATATCCACCCGCGTCATGGGAAGAGAGACGCGGTTTTCTTCCCCCGTTGTCTGGCAGGGGCGGTGGATCATGCGGGCGAGCAGAAAGCTGGCTACCCGTTCCCGCGCTGTCTTGCGGCCCAGCAGCAGCATCTGTTCCTGCGCTTCAGCCAACTCGTCTGTCACTTCCGCCAGTAGGCGCCGTTCAAACTGGGGGTAATCGGCCAGCAATGTTTCCAGTTGCGGGCGCATAAAACGGCAGACCTGCACAGTATCCACCGTTTCCGCACCAAAGGAGTAGGTGCCTGCATTGGTCAGCCCCAGAAAATGGCCGACATCGGCAAAGCCTGTAATCTGTCTCCGCCCATCAGGCAGGGATTTGAACAGCTTTACGGTGCCAGCCGTCACGTTGAAAAAGGCTGTGGCAGCAGAGCCTTCTTCTATCAACGTCGTGTTGGGGGGGAGAGAAAGCTGTTTGGAGGATTTGGCGAGAACAACCAGATCTTCATCATCAATCGCCCGGCAGACGCTCTGATCGCGAATTTCGCATACCAGACATCTGTGCATGTCTTCTCCGCCGTTAATGACTAGCCTTCGGCGCATCGAGGCGGGCGAAGTCCGAGGTTGTGGGGCAGAAGACATCACGCACTATCCGGTAGAATCAGCCTTCCAGAACGCTAAGTTACCGGAAAACTTCATTAAAAAAGCTATGTTATTAATACTATGTGATTTTTGATATAAATCAAAGACAAGCATTAACCGAGTCTCTCGTTCACACCTGCCCCGGTTGTATATCTGGGTTGTGTAAAATGCTGTGGTTTTCAGAACACACCCCCTGCCGCATTCTGTTGAATGCTTGATCTAAATCAAGGCTGCACACTGCTGTGCGTGATTTCTCCGCTTCAGATATCACAGCGCAGTTAGAAGAGTATCAAACGATGGTGAAGCTTCGTTCCTTATTGACCGCCATGGTGGCCGGGGTGGCCGCTCTTTCTGGCACAGCCAAGGCGCAGACCACCCAGGTGGCTCCGGCCCCCGCTACGTCCAATGCTGCTTATGTTAACGCTCCGGTGCTGAGCCACATCCCGTCAGCCCCGCGTCCTTACAGCGGCCATTGCGGCATTTTTGAAACCTGCGCCAGCACCAAAATCGGTCTGGGCAAGGGCGATTTCATGATCCGCCTTTCCGGCGTGGGCGTTCTGCCGCAGGATCGTGACAGCAACGTAAGTCTGCATGCTGGTGGCGCAACCATTCCCCTGCGCAACACCCACCTGTCCACCACCAATCAGGCAATGCCTGAACTGACGCTGGAATACTTCCTGACGGACAACGTGTCTGTTGACCTGATCGCCACCAGCACCCGTCACGAAGTGGCTGCACTGGGTAGCGATGTTCCGTCTCTGGGTGGGCCGCGCAAGCTGGATGTCGGGAGCGCCTGGGTGCTGCCGCCGACGCTGACCTTCGCTTGGCATTTCCGTCCGCACAAGCGTTTCAACCCGTATGTGGGTGTGGGTGCCACGGCCATGTGGTTCCACAACATGAAGGGCAACGCTGGCAGCCCGCTGGGTCTGACCAAGCTGAACGCAGGCTTCACTGGTGGTCCGTCCGTCAACGCCGGGTTTGACTATCAGCTGGTTGGCAACTGGTTCTTCAATGCAGACGTCAAACAGATGTTTGTCCGTATGCATGCTTGGGTTCAGAACCCCGCAGAAACGCTGCGTGTCCGTGCCCACGAATCTCTGGACCCGACCGTCGTTTCCGCTGGTATCGCTTACCGGTTCTAATGGCATGAGCGCGGCATCTTCTTCAGATCTGGTTCACCGTTACGGCGGGAACCTGCCGCGCTATACCAGCTACCCGACTGCCGCCAGTTTTTCTGAGGCAGTCGGCCCCGCGCAAGCTGAAAGCTGGCTGCGCGCCCTTCCGGCTCAGCAGCCGGTTTCTCTCTATTTTCACGTTCCTTTCTGTGATGAGCTGTGCCGTTTTTGTGGGTGCAACACATCCGTCATGCGGCATGAAGACGGGCGTCTGGCCTACGGTGATCTTCTGCGGGAAGAATTACGCCGTGTTGTTGCGCTGGTTGGAACGCGGCGTAGTGTAAAACATGTGCAGTTTGGCGGCGGCACCCCTTCCACACTCCCGGCATCGGCTTTGCGGCAGATCATGCGGTCTGTTCGGTCCATGTTCCAGATTGAGCCGGATGCCGAACTATCCATGGAGCTTGATCCACGCCATGTGCCCGTAGGTTATCCGGCTCTTCTGGGTGATCTGGGTTTCACGCGGATCAGCCTCGGTGTGCAGGATCTGAACCCTCAGGTGCAGGATGCCTGTGGCCGCCATCAGTCTTTTGAACAGACAGAAGCCTGCGTTACCGCTGTACGGAATGCAGGGGTGTCTGGTGTCAATATTGATCTGATCTATGGCCTGCCATACCAGACAGAAGACAGTGTCGCAGAAACTGCACGCAGGATTGCGTCTTTGCGTCCGGATCGTCTGGCTGTGTTCGGATACGCCCATGTGCCCTGGAAACAGAAACGTCAGCGGCTGATCCCTGAAGAGTCTCTTCCCAAGCCATCCGAACGGCTTGCTCAGCGGGCCCGTATGGATACCGTGTTACGGGCAGAGGGCTATCTGCCCGTCGGTCTGGATCATTACGCTCTCCCTCAGGATGCGCTGGTGCAGGCCGCATCAACAGGCACGCTTCGTCGTAATTTTCAGGGCTATACGACCGATTCGTGCGATGTTCTGCTGGGCATGGGGGCCTCCGCCATTTCCATGCTGCCCGATGGGTACGTGCAGAATATTACCGCGGTCGCGCCTTATGCACGGGCCATGGCGGATCATGATGGTCTGCCCGTCGCGCGGGGTGTGGAGCGCACGGCAGATGATCGGCTGCGAGGCTGCCTGATAGAACGGCTGATGTGCGATATGGGTGTTGATCTGGAACAGATGGAAGCCCAGCTTGATGTCTTCTCGCCGGAGCTGGGTGCGCTTGAACCGTTGATTCAGGATGGACTGGTAACGGTAGAAGGCCCCAAAATCACAGTGACAGAAAAAGGACGGCCTTTTTTGCGTCATGTGGCGGCCGTGTTTGATACCCACCGGAAAACCTTGTCTCAGGCGCCTTCTGGCGGAGCGCCCCAGCCGCGTTTTGCGGGCGCGCTCTGAACCTCATTCACTGCTCTGCGTATAAGCATGAGTTGATCGTGTCGCTGTTTTGGCGCATGGAAAGAGGCTGTCCACCCCACATGCAAAGCAGATTTGCTATCAGGGAGTGGCATCCGTACCGTAACTGAAGGACAGGGCAGATGCATTCTGACGCCCAGGTTTTAGGGGCCGGCACCGCTTCCGCGTTTGTAAAAATGCTGGCGGGAACCCGTCCCGCGCCATATCCCTACCCGCACTGGATGATGGATTCTGTCCTGACGCCAGAGGCGTGTGATGCGCTTGTTGAGTGGGACCCCGGCGCACAGGCGCGTGCTGGGGATGTTGGAGGGCGTCGTGAAACGCGGAACAAGGCGCGGGTGTTTGTAGACAAAGCCAAGCGTGCGCAGGATGGGCGTCTTGATCGTATGGCTCATGTGCTGAACAGCGCGGAAGTGCGTCAGGCCTTTGCGGATTATTGTGGGGCCCAACTGGATGGTGCGGCCCTGCGCTTGGAACTGTGCCTGGATACGGATGGGTTCTGGCTGGAGCCGCATACGGATATCGGGGCCAAAAAACTGACCCTCCTGATCTCACTTTCTCAGGATGACAATGCGGAGGACTGGGGCACGGACCTCATGACACCGGAAGGTCAGTCCGTTGCCCGGGCATCCGGTACGTTCAATTCCGGCGTGTTGTTTATTCCGTCAGATAAAACGTGGCACGGCTTTGTAAAACGGCCCATCAGCGGCACCCGCCGCACCCTTATTGTCAATTTTGTCGATCAGAGTTGGCGTGCGGTGCATGAACTGGCATTTGGCCCGGTTGCTGCGCACGTCTGACGTTTGACAGTCATCCCTTTTTCAAGCTGGCCCACCATGACTGGTGGGCTGTTTTTTGCAATTCCGGCCTAGATCGGCTTTAGGAGGCCCCGCGCAAGCGTTCCGGGGAGAGGACAAGAATGAGCGAAACAGTGCGTGAGTCGATGGAGTTTGATGTCGTCATTGTTGGCGGTGGTCCGGCAGGGTTGGCTGCGGCCATTCGTTTGCGTCAGCTCTCGCCTGAAACCAGCGTTTGCCTGATTGAAAAAGGCAGCGAGATTGGGGCCCATATTGTCTCTGGCGCGGTGATCGAACCCCGTGCGCTCGCTGAACTGCTGCCAGACTGGAAAGAGCGCGGCGCACCGCTGAACACAGCCGTTACCGCCGAGGAAATGCTGTATCTGACAGAAACCGGCAGCGTGCGCGTGCCTTTTCTGGACAAGCTGATGCCGCACATGGCCAATCACGGCAATTACATTGTCAGTCTGGGGGAAGTGTGCCGCTGGCTGGCAACGCAGGCGGAAGAACTGGGCGTGGAAATCTACCCCGGTTTTGCGGGTGCGGAAGTTCTGATTGAAAACAATCGTGTGGCCGGTGTGGCAACGGGCGACATGGGCATCACGCGCGAAGGGGAACACGGCCCCAACTACCAGCCCGGTATGGAACTGCGTGGCCGTTATACCCTGTTTGCCGAGGGATGCCGTGGGTCTCTGACCAAACAGGTCATGGCTCATTATGACCTGCGCAAAGGGGTAGACCCACAAACCTATGGTCTGGGCATCAAGGAAGTGTGGGAAATCCCGGCCGAGAAGCATCGTCCCGGTCTGGTGCAGCATAGCTTTGGCTGGCCTCTGGATGATCAGACCTATGGTGGCGCATGGCTCTACCATTTTGGCGAAAATCTGGTGTCTTACGGCTTTGTGGTCGGGCTGGATTATCCTAACACATGGCTTTCCCCGTTTGAGGAAATGCAGCGCCTCAAGCTGCATCCAGCATTCCGCAAACATCTGGAAGGGGGACGCCGCGTTAGCTATGGCGCGCGCGCACTTTCAGAGGGCGGTTTGCAGGCTGTCCCCCGTCTAACTTTCCCCGGCGGTGCTCTGATCGGGGATTCCGCCGGGTTCCTGAACGTGCCTAAAATCAAGGGCACGCATACGGCCATGAAGTCCGGTATGCTGGCGGCAGAAGCGGTGGTGGAAGCACTGGCAAGCAACCGGCCCGAACCAGCTTCCTTCACGCAGCGGGTGAAAGACTCCTGGTTGTGGGAAGAACTGCGCACGGCGCGGAATATCCGTCCGGCCTTTGCCCGTTTCGGCATGAAGAAAGGGGCCATCTATGCCGGTATTGATGCCATGTTGCTGAAAGGCCGCGCTCCCTGGACGCTGCATTTCAAGCATCAGGATAACGAAGTGCTCAAACCGGCGTCTCTGTGTGAAAAACCTGCCTACCCCAAGCCGGATGGTCAGTTGACGTTTGATCGGCTCTCGTCCGTTTTTCTCTCTGCCACCAACCATGAAGAAGACCAGCCCGTTCATCTGCGGGTGAAGAATCTGTCTCTGTGGAAAACGGTTAACTGGGATGTGTTCCGCGCACCAGAAAGCCGCTACTGCCCCGCAGGTGTGTATGAAGTGGTGGATGAAGCGACGGACCCACGTCTGCAAATCAACGCGCAGAACTGCGTGCATTGCAAAACCTGCGATATCAAGGACCCCGCCCAGAACATAGATTGGGCCGTGCCGGAAGGTGGTGGCGGACCTAATTATCCTGCCGGTATGTGATTTTTGGTCAAAATACTGTATGGCAGCGTCTGAAAGATCCTGCATCTGCAAGCGAAAGAAGCCATGAAGATTGTAGTACCTGTCAAACGGGTTGTTGATTACAACATCAAGCCGCGTGTTAAGGCGGATGGTAGCGGTGTTGAAACTGCTGGCGTGAAGATGTCCATGAATCCTTTTGACGAGATTGCGGTTGAAGAAGCCATTCGTCTGAAGGAGAAGGGTGTCGCGACGGAAGTTGTCGTTGTGTCCATTGGTGTGCAGCAGGCGCAGGATACGCTGCGCACGGCCATGGCCATGGGGGCTGACCGCGCCATTCTGGTTCTGTCTGAAGAAAGCCCGGAACCTCTGGCGGTGGCCAAGGTGCTCAAGGCCATTGTGGCCAAGGAAGAACCGGGTCTGGTGATTCTGGGCAAACAGGCCATTGATGATGACATGAACGCCACAGGCCAGATGCTGGCCGGTCTTCTGGGCTGGGGGCAGGGCACGTTTGCCGGCAAGGTGGATGTTGCGGATGGCTCCGTGCGTGTAAGCCGTGAAATTGACGGGGGGACGGAAGAGGTTTCTCTCACGCTGCCCGCCATCATCACTGCCGATCTGCGCCTGAACGAACCGCGCTATGCCTCACTGCCCAACATCATGAAAGCCCGCAAGAAGCCGCTTGAAACGCTGAATGCGGCTGATCTGGGTGTGGATATGACGCGTCGCCTCACCGTCGTCTCCGTGGCGGAACCGCCGCAGCGTCAGGCGGGTGTGAAGGTTGGCTCTGTGAGTGAGCTGGTTGAGAAACTGCGTAACGAAGCAAAGGTAATCTGATCATGACCGCTCTTGTTCTTCTCGATCATGAAGACGGCCGGATCAGACAGGCCGCTCTTTCCGCCGTGACGGCTGCTGCCAAGCTTGGTGATGTGCACGTACTGATTGCCGGTGATGACGCCGTAGCGCAGGAAGCTGCCAAGATTGCCGGTGTCTCCAAGGTGCTGCATGCGGCCGATGCCCGTTATGCGCATGAACTGGCCGAACCTCTGGCCGCGCTGATTGTCTCTCTTGCTGGTGGGTATGACCACATTGTTGCGGCAGCCGGTGCGGTGGGCAAGAACGTGCTGCCACGTGCGGCTGCGCTGCTGGATGTGCAGCCTATCCCTGATGTGATCAGCATTGTGGATGGCGATACATTCGTGCGCCCCATCTACGCAGGCAATGCTCTGGCAACCGTCAAATCGTCCGATACGAAGAAAGTGCTGACGGTTCGCAGTTCCGCCTTTGATGCGGCTGCTGCGGAAGGCGGCTCTGCTCCGGTTGAAACGGTTGCTCCGGTGGACAGCCCGGCTGTTTCCACGTTTGAGGCGGTGCATCTGTCTGAATCTGAGCGCCCTGAACTGGAATCCGCCCGGGTTGTGGTGTCTGGTGGCCGTGGACTTCAGAGCGAAGAGAAGTTCCACATTCTGGACCCGCTGGCTGACAAGCTGGGTGCTGCCATTGGGGCCTCCCGTGCGGCTGTGGATTCCGGTTTTGTGCCCAACGATTATCAGGTTGGTCAGACCGGCAAGATCGTGGCTCCTGATCTGTATCTGGCATTCGGGATTTCGGGCGCTATCCAGCATCTGGCCGGCATGAAAGACAGCCGCGTGATTGTGGCGGTGAACAAGGATCCTGAAGCCCCCATCTTCCAGGTGGCGGATTATGGCATTGTGGGAGATCTCTTCGAGATCGTTCCTCAGCTTACAGAAGAACTGAAGTAAGTTTTTCGCTTAAGGGCGAAAGACGTTAAAAAACCTGCATGGTTGACACTGACCATGCAGGTTTTTTTATATCCTCTGTCTGACGCGCTCAGTGCGCAGTAGTCAGTGGGACTTATTGGTGCCGTATGTTGCCAGAAACATATGGACAGCGGCATGGATCACTTTTTCCTTGTCCGCCGGCTCATTTTCAAATGGCATGTTGAAGCGTTTTCGGTGCGCAAGGCGTGTCTGGCATAGCGTGAAAAACTGTTCAGCGGCAAAGGTGGGGTCCTCCACCGCCAGCGTGCCGTTTTCAACCTGCTGCTGAATCCAACCTGCCAGGGTTTCGATCGCAATTTTGGGGCCGTGTTGCCAGAAGCTGGTGGCAAGGTGCGGGAAATGTGGCGCTTCGGAGACGATGATCCGATAGAGCATGATGCTCTCTGGCAGGGTAATCAGATGCACCATGGCGCGCGCAACCACGGTCAGGGTTTCCTTCACGGGTTCATTAAGCTGAATAGGAGCCAGTGCCAGCGGCAGCTTCTCGCGGCAATTATGCTCAACAAATGCAGCGAACAGATCCGCCTTGTTGGTAAAATAATTGTAAAGAGTGCCTTTTGACACGCCAGATTCGCGGGCAATGGCAGACATGCTTGCTCCCTCAAATCCATGGGCGGCAAAAATGACCAACGCGCCATCCAGAATTTGCTGGCGTTTGGCCTCAGACTCCCCCGAGCACTGGCTGGGCGGCATGGCGGAAGGGGGGAGTGAAACAGACATGGTAGATGGTTATTCCCAAGTATGACGATTGACGCAACATTGAAAAACGATAGGTTAGCATGCTGACCGAACCGATCGGTCAGCGCAAGATTGGTTCTAGGTATAGACAGACTTTACATTGGGAGCAGACGGGTGGCTAAACGGTATGCGCGGGGCGCAAGCACCATGGTTCTGGCATTTCTGCTGGGTGGGTGCATGGTTGGCCCGGACTTCAAAAAGCCCGCTGCATGGACGCCTGAACAATGGCAGCATGCCAAACTGGAAGGGGCGTCCCGTAATCTTAGTGTGCCAAGCAATCAGGCTCCTGATCCAGAATGGTGGTCTGCCTTCCATGATCCGGAACTGACATCTCTTGAAAAACGTCTGGCAGCGCAGAACCTTGATGTGCAGCAGGCCACAGAACAACTGGCCGTTAGTCGTGGCCAGTTGCTGATTGCAGGGGCCGAGCGCCTGCCTGATCTGGCGGCAACGGGGTCCTACAAGCGGGCTCAGTACAGCAGCAAACAGTTGCAACGTATTGTAGAACGAATCGGCCAGAATGCGCCGGAAGGCGCGGGAGCCCTTTTATCCTCCCAGTCTTCTGACATCTCCATTCCTCTTCTGAACCAGTGGCAGGACGGATTGCAGGCCAGTTGGGAGGTGGATCTCTGGGGGCGGGTGCGCCGACAGTATGAAGCCGCAAAAGCGTATCTGACTGCGACTATGGAAGAACGGCGCGGTATTCTCATTGCTCGCCAGGCGGAACTGGCACAGGACTATATGGCGTTGCGTGGCTTGCAGGAGCAGTTGCGTATTACCAAGGCCAATAGAGATGCAGCCAGTCAGATGCTTTCCCTTAGCGGGGCGCGCTATAAAAGCGGCCTCGTCAGTGAACTGGATGTGGATAGCGCCCGCGCGCAGGTGGAAGACACCAATGCCCGTATTCCCCAATTTGAGCAGCGGATTGCCCAGCAGATCAACGCCATCAACCTGCTGATGGGTGCGCCACCAGGAGCATTGAATGCAGAACTGGAACAGACACCCGCTATTCCTCCTGTTCCGGCAGAAGTGCCTGTAGGGCTGCCGTCAGAATTGGCGCATCGTCGTCCGGATATCCGGCAAGCGGAAGCCGAGTTGCATGCCGCCACAGCCGAAGTAGGGCAGGCGGAAGCGGACTTCTATCCCAAGGTTACTATTGATGCCGGATTCGGCTTCCAGTCCTTCTCGTTCCGAGACCTTGGGTTCTGGAGCGCCAGAACATGGAACGTCGGCCCCTCCATCAGTCTCCCAATTTTCCAGGGAGGGCGTCTGACTGGGCAACTCAACATGAAAAAGGCTTCCCAGAAGACAGCAGCGCTGAGATACCGCAAGACAGTGCTGAAGGCATGGAGTGAGGTTGATAACGCCCTCACAGCGTATGAAGCTGAGCAAAAGCGTAACCAGTCGCTCAAAACACAGGTCGCGGCTGATGAACGCTCTCTTCATCTGGCGCAGGATCAGTATCGGCATGGGTTGACCAGCTTCCTTCAGGTTCTGGATGCTGAACGCAGGGTGCTTGCCTCCCAGACCCAGCTGGCGGACAGCGCATCGCTCATCTCCAACAATCTGGTGCGGCTCTACAATGCTCTGGGTGGAGGATGGGAAATAACCTATCCTGAATCGGGTAAAGTGCCTCAGCACGCATAAGCACATTCAGTGCTC